>NZ_VFEV01000059.1 GCF_007858275.1 Pseudomonas proteolytica | reverse complement strand
GGGGGACTCTTGGTTCCAGGGCATGATCAGATACCTCCTGACCATGCGTATTAACCTGTAAACCATGTCCCCGGTTAGAAATGTAAACGATGTCCCCGGTTTGTACCGGGACGAGCCCCCTCGCCACAAGAAACTTGCCGCACCCTCGAACTTACTGTGGACCACCGTCTTTATGTGGCGAGCGGGCTTGCCCCGCGCTGGGTGGCAAAGCCACCCCAACCCCCTCACCATGCTCCACCTGACACCCCGAGGTGGCAGGATTTGGGGCTGCTGCGCAACCCAGCGGGGGACGAGCCCCCTAGCCACAAGAAACTTGCCGCACCCTCGAACTTACTGTGAACCACCAGCTTTATGTGGCGAGCGGGCTTGCCCCGCGCTGGGTGGCAAAGCCACCCCAACCCCCTCACCATGCTCCACCAGACACCCCAAGGTGGCAGGTTCTGGAGCTTGCTGCGCAACCCAGCGAGGGGCAGCCCCCTAGCCACATTGATACAGAGTGAAACCATCCAGCACCGCTATGCTCCAACCTTGGCGAACGTCTTCTCTTTGTATGAGCAGGGTCCATGCAATTTTTATCCAATACCCATGGTTGTGACGGCTGGGGCGGTGAAATGGCCCAAAGGATTCGTGCCTTTGACTGGTCGAACACGGACCTGGGCTCGATTGACAGTTGGTCCACCAGCCTGACCTGTGCCGTGCAGATGCTCCTGGCCTCGCCGGTGCCGATGGTGATGCTCTGGGGGCGCGCCGGGTACATGATCTACAACGACAGTTACTCGGTGTTTGCCGGCGGCCGGCATCCGTCCCTGTTGGGCATGCCGGTGGAACAGGGCTGGCCGGAAGTGGCCGACTTCAACCGGCATGTCATGAGCACCTGCCTGGCCGGCGGCACCTTGTCCTATCGCAACAAGGCCTTGACGCTGCTGCGCAATGGTCAACCCGAAGACTTGTGGCTGGACCTCTATTACAGCCCGGTAGCCGGTGACGACCAGCAGCCGGCCGGGGTGCTGGCGATTGTCGTGGAGACCACCGCGCACGTGCTGTCCGAGCGTTTGCGCCAGGAAGCCGAGGGTGCCTACCGTGTGGCGGACGAGCGCTTGCAACTGGCGCTCAATGCCGGGGCGTTGCTGGGCTCATTTGTCTGGGATGTGTTGCCGGATCGCCTGTCGGGAGACGAGCGTTTCGCCCGCACCCTGGGCCTGTCCATGGACGATGTGGAGCAGGGCCTGCCCATCGCCACCGCCACCGAGATCATCCATCCCGATGACCTGGTGCGGGTCAGCCGCCTGATCGCCCGCACCCTGGAAGCCGGCGGGTCATATAACGTCGAATTTCGCGTGCGGCGCCCTGACGCCAGCTATCTGTGGGTACTGGCCAGCGGGCGCTGCGAACTGGATGCGCAGGGGCAGCCGCTGCGCTTTCCCGGGGTGATCATTGATATCCATGTGCGCAAGATCGCGGAAGAGTCCCTGCTCAAGCTCACCCACAATCTGGAGCAGCGCGTCGCCGCCGAAGTCCAGGCGCGCTCGGCCGCCGAGGGCCAGTTGCGCCAGTCGCAGAAGCTCGAGGCCATTGGCGGGCTGACGGGGGGCGTGGCCCATGACTTCAATAATCTGCTGCAGGTGATTGCCGGCAACCTGCACTTGCTGGCTCGCCATGAACGGGACAACCCCCAGGTACAACGCCGCGTCGGGGCTGCCCTGGCGGCCGTCGAACGCGGCGCCAAGCTGTCTTCGCAACTGCTGGCGTTTGCCCGGCGCCAGCCCCTGTCACCGGCGGTGTTCAACCCCCGGCGCATTTATGAAGGCCTGGGTGAGTTACTGCAGCGGGCACTGGGGGAAACCATCCAGATCGATGTGCAATTGCCGCAAGACCCGTGGTGCATCCATGTCGATCGCAATCAGCTGGAAAATGCCGTGCTCAACCTGGCGATCAATGCCCGGGATGCCATGAAAGGCGAGGGGGTGATCCGCATCACCGGTGAAAACATCACCTTGTCGCCCGAGGAAGGCAGCCGCAACGGGATTGCCCCCGGTGAATATGTGCGCCTGTCCGTCAGCGACACCGGGGCCGGCATGTCGCCGGCGGTGCTGCGGCGGGTCTTCGAGCCGTTCTTTACCACCAAGCCAGACGGTCACGGCACCGGCCTGGGCTTGAGCATGGTGTTTGGTTTCGTCAAGCAAAGTGGCGGGCATGTGCAGGTCAGCAGCGAGCCGGGCCAGGGCACCGTAGTGCAGATGTACTTCCCCCACAGCCTTGAGCCGGAAAGCGAGGAAGCGCCTGCCCAGGTGATGTTGCAGGAAGGCGGCCGCGAAACCATCCTGGTCGTGGAGGACAACCAAGGTGTACGTGCCGCGGCGGTGGAGTTGCTGCAACAGGCCGGCTACACGGTGCTCACGGCCGAGGACGGCGATGACGCGATGTTGATGCTGCGCACCGGTTTGCGGCCGGACCTGATCTTTACCGACGTGGTCATGCCGGGGCGGTTCAAAAGCACGGACCTGGCCGAGTGGGCCAAGGTACAACAGCCGCCCGTTGCTGTGTTGTTTACCTCCGGGCATACCCGCGACGTGCTTTCCAGCAATCACCAGTTGGGAGCCGATATTCACCTGCTGGGTAAACCCTATAGCCCTGATGCCCTCGCGCAGCGGGTACGCTCAGTACTCAATGCACGTAATTGAACGTTTGCCCCGGTTCCTGGCTCCACCGCAGGACCTGCCACCCTTTACAAGGTTGACCATGACTTCAGCGCGCCACTTGCCGCCAGGCACCAATCTTCTTGCCGCGCGCCCCGGTTTTGTCCGGGTGCGGGGCGCCCGTGAACATAACCTGCGCAATGTCGATGTGGACATCCCACGGGATGCCCTGGTGGTGTTCACCGGGGTGTCGGGGTCGGGCAAGTCGTCCCTGGCGTTTTCCACCCTGTATGCCGAGGCGCAGCGGCGCTATTTCGAGTCGGTGGCGCCCTATGCCAGGCGCCTGATCGACCAGGTGGGCGTGCCGGATGTGGACTCCATCGAAGGCTTGCCGCCCGCCGTGGCGTTGCAACAGCAGCGGGGTACGCCGAGCACACGCTCGTCGGTGGGCAGCGTGACTACCTTGTCCAGCTTGATCCGCATGCTCTATTCCCGTGCCGGCAGCTATCCGCCGGGGCAGCCGATGCTGTACGCCGAGGACTTCTCGCCCAACCTGCCCCAGGGCGCCTGCCCGCAGTGCCACGGCCTGGGCCGCGTGTATGAAGTGACCGAGGCGCTGATGGTGCCCGATCCCTCCTTGACCATTCGCCAGCGTGCCGTGGCTTCCTGGCCACTGGCCTGGCAGGGGCAAAACCTGCGGGATATCCTCGTGACGCTGGGTTACGACGTCGATATCCCTTGGCGCGAGCTGCCGAAAAAACAGCGCGACTGGATCCTCTTCACCGAGGAAACACCCACGGTGCCGGTGTACGCCGGCTTGACCCCGGCGCAAACCCGCGACGCCCTCAAGCGCAAGCTCGAACCCAGTTACCAGGGCACCTTCAGCGGCGCCCGGCGCTACATCCTGCATACCTTCACCCACACCCAAAGCGCGCTGATGAAAAAGCGTGTCGCGCAATTCATGCAAGGCAGCCCGTGCCCCCTGTGCGAGGGCAAGCGCCTGAATAAGGCCGCGCTGTCGGTGAAGTTCGCGGGGGTGGATATTGGCGAGTTGTCGCAGCTATCGCTGTTGCAACTGGCGCAACTCCTGCGTCCGGTGGCCGAGGGCAAAGGGCGGGTAAAACTTTCGCTGGAAAAACGCCTGGCCGCCCAACGTATCGCCCAGGATTTACTGGAGCGGGTCAGCACCCTGACCGACCTGGGCCTGGGCTATCTGTCTCTGGAGCGCAGTACGCCGACCCTGTCCTCTGGGGAGCTGCAGCGCCTGCGCCTGGCGACGCAATTGGGCTCGCAGTTGTTCGGGGTGATCTACGTGCTGGATGAACCGTCGGCCGGTTTGCATCCGGCGGATGGCGAGGCCTTGTTCACCGCCCTTGAGCGCCTGAAAGCCGCCGGCAACTCGCTGTTTGTGGTGGAACACGACCTGGAAACCATGCGCCGCGCCGACTGGCTGATCGACGTCGGCCCGGCAGCCGGCGAGCAGGGCGGCCAAGTGTTGTACAGCGGCCCACCGGCAGGCCTGGCACAGGTCCAAGCCTCACAGACCCGCGAATACCTGTTTGCCGAGCCGCAACCGCTGAACCCTTCGCGTCGTGCGCCGAGCGGCTGGCTCAGCCTGGAAGGGGTCAGCCGCAATAACCTCGACGAGGTGAGCGTGGACTTCCCCCTGGGTTGTTTTACGGCGGTGACGGGGATTTCGGGGTCGGGTAAATCCAGCCTGGTCAGCCAGGCGCTGTTGGACCTGGTGGGTGAGGGGCTGGGGCGGGCGGTGGTCAGCGAGGATGAGCCCGACCTGCAGGACCCTGCACCGCAAACCAGCGGCGGGCGCATCCGCGCGGGCCTGGAACAGATCCGCCGCCTGGTACAGGTGGACCAGAAGCCCATCGGCCGCACCCCGCGCTCCAACCTCGCGACCTATACCGGCTTGTTCGATAACGTGCGCAAGCTGTTCGCCGCCACCCCAGCCGCGAAAAAACACCACTACGATGCCGGGCAGTTCTCCTTCAACGTGGCCAAGGGTCGCTGCCCGAACTGCGAGGGCGAGGGTTTTGTCAGCGTCGAATTGCTGTTTATGCCCAGCGTCTACGCCCCTTGCCCCACCTGCCACGGCGCGCGCTACAACCCCCAGACCCTGGCGATTACCTGGCAGGGCCTGAACATTGCCCAGGTACTGGGCCTGACCGTCGAACAGGCGATGGACGTGTTCGCCGAACAGCCCGGCATACTGCGTGCGTTGCAGGTCCTGCGCGACATCGGCCTGGGCTACCTGCGCCTGGGCCAGCCGGCCACCGAACTGTCCGGCGGCGAGGCCCAGCGGATCAAACTGGCCACCGAACTGCAACGCACCGCGCGGGGCGCAACCCTGTACGTCCTCGACGAGCCTACCACCGGCCTGCACCCCCGTGACGTTGACCGCCTGCTACTGCAACTCAACCATCTGGTGGACGCCGGTCACACAGTGATTGTGGTCGAACACGAAATGCGCGTGGTGGCCCAGAGCGACTGGGTCATCGACATCGGCCCAGGCGCCGGCGACCAGGGCGGCCAAGTCGTCGCCAGCGGCACGCCCCAACACGTCGCCCAAAGCAAAACCAGCCGCACCGCACCGTTCCTCGCACGCGAGCTGGGCCCGGGGAATTGACCTTGGGCATGACAAGAGGCCCATGGATGGGCTAGCTTCAAGGTGTACCAGTCATTGATTAACTTGCGGAGGTACTTCATGCCAGTGAAACATGATCTTTATCAGGATTTGGGGTTGAGCAAGGACGTCGTCGACAAACGCCGGGCAGAGAACCCTCACCTGAACGCGTTGCTTGATAAATACAAGACTGTCGATGAACTGGTGTTGAGCGCCGAAAAAGCCGCCGGCAACGATGATGAATTGAAGAAACTGAAGGAGAGGCGCTTGTTGATCAAGGATGAAATTTCCCAGTTGCTTTGATCCGCGAAGTGAAGCCAGTCAAGGGAGCGAGGAGATCGCGCCTTTGACTGCTTAAGGTTCACGATGGCTGCGGAAATTTTTACGTTTTATTGGGAGCCAAGCCGGAAGCTTCATAGATCAGCAAGCACAGCAATACCCCGAAAGCTGCCAGAAACACCATCATGGTGCCTGCGGATATAGATTGTTTGTAAAAGGTCAGTGCAACTATCAGTTGTGTGCAAGGTAGTAT
Source organism: Pseudomonas proteolytica (assembly GCF_007858275.1). Classification (GTDB taxonomy): domain Bacteria; phylum Pseudomonadota; class Gammaproteobacteria; order Pseudomonadales; family Pseudomonadaceae; genus Aquipseudomonas; species Aquipseudomonas proteolytica. The sequence goes on along the minus strand of NZ_VFEV01000059.1, from coordinate 23,166 downwards.
GAATTGAAAGGCCGCTGTTGTGGAAAGCGGCAGTTTTCTTACTGCATACGCGAATAAGACTAGAGGTGTAACGGATACGCACCCGGCCAAGAGAATGAGCCATTGCGAGTGACTTGTAACGTTTTTGGGCAAGGTAAATGTCCAGATGCCTGCTGCCCAACCTAGCACTATGCAAATACTCAAAAAAATAGTTTCTACTAGCAGACCATTTATAGCCGTTAGCGGGGTAGCCTTTTTTAGGCAAGTGTATGCGCCCCACGTAGAAGCAATTAATAAATAAACCCAATGCTTGAGTTCGTTGCTGTAGATAATGAGCAGGATCACCAAGCTAACTAATATAAGGAGTGTCAGTGCTTGAGTGAGTTTGAGAGGCTCATGGTAAATAAATAAACCTATGCCGATGGACAGGGCGGGCGCTAGCAAATACCCGAAGCCGCTTTCCAGAATGTGCCCATTTATAGAGGCCCATATAAAAGCACCCCAGTTTATAGCGAGTAGTAGAGATGCTACGCAATGCAGAAATAGCGTTTTCAGGTCTAAAAGTCTTAAGTTACTGAGGTTTCTGCTTGCAACAATCACCATGATTACGGTGGCTAGTGATATGAGTACCCGATAGGTAACCAGTGTTTGGGGGGTGAGTTCTCCCAGTTCTCGCCAATAGAGGGACGACGCGCCCAGCAGGATGTTTGCTGTAGCGCCGCAAAAGAATGCCCAAGTGTAAGTGGCTGAATGGGAAAGTTGAGGCATGAGCTGATGGATTGTTCAGAGTGTCTCTTCAGCATTGTATCGAGTGGGATGTATGGCAAACCGAGGGTGTCCCAAATCAATGTAGTACTTTTCCGCTACGTCACACTCCTCGTGGCGAGCCTGCTCGGGGAGTCTCCATATTTCTTCAGAATTGCCACAAGGACAGCCACCCCTGCACTGCCTATTATCCCAACCGTTCGCCCGACCCTGGGGCACGTTGACTGCGCATGGATTGCGTTGTGGTGTCGGGCGAACTCTACTCTCTAGGTGCGCAGCGCCTGCAGGCAGGCGTCGATCGAGCGCTGCTGGGTGTCGGCATACAGCTGCAACTCATCAATGGTCTGGCGGCCCAGGGCCTGTTCGAATTCGGCCTGGTTGGCGTTGGCCGCGTAGTGACTCTGCGCCGCATCGCCCAGGTTCGACTGGAAAATCCCCGCCGCGCTGACCGGCAGAAAATCCTCATACACCAACGGTTCGATTGCCACGTAACCGGCCTCAAGCAGTGCGTCCAGATTGGGGCGCGGGCTCTTATCGGCTGCGCGGCCCTTGTCGGTCAGGAAGTAGCGAAAGAACGCCAACCCCTGCTCGCGCATGGCCCGGTGGTTATCCGGGAAGGCCTGGAAGTGCTGCTCCATCAGTTCGGTGTAGCGCTGGGCGTTGGCCTCATTGGGGAGGGCGCCCAGTTCATCCCGGGCGGCGTTGAGCAACTGGTCGTAGAGTGCCCGGCCTTTGGGCGTCAGGGCCACGCCACGTTGTTCGATTTCGCCAAAGCGTGCGCTGTGGCTGCCCGTGGCATCGGTAAAGGCGATGGCTTCGTCGAGGGCCTTGAAGCTGGTCTGGCGCAGCAGGATCGGGCATTGGCGGCGGGGTGGGCCTTCGATCACGGCCTTGGGGGTGATGCCTTTGCCGGGCATGTCGGCTTGTACGCGGTCGATGTCCAGGGTGCGTGGGGTCAGGTGATTGATGTGTGGGCCCTTGAAGGCCACCACATCGGCAATCAGCCGGTGCTGGGCGCTGAGTTGTTGGTATTGGGCGGCGCTGACGGTGGCTGTGTGGTGCCAGCGAAAGGTTTCCAGGGCTTGCTGGATAAAGGCCTGGGCATCGTTGGCATTCAGGCCGCCGTCGGCTTCGGCCTGTTCGATCAGGGCCAGCGCCCGTGGGGTGAAGATCGAGCGCTTGCCCAGGGCGGCTTCGGCAAAGGCCCGCAGTTCAAGGTTTTCGATCAGTTCCAGGCGCAGCAGCGAGGTGAAGACCCGGAACGGGCTGGTCTGCAAGGCGCTTTCATGCACTGCGCGAAAGGCCGTGGAATGCACCGGCACGCCGGCCGGGGTGAGGTCGTAGTAACCCACCGGCTGCATGCCCATCACCGCAAACAGGCGACTGATGGTTGCCAGTTCAAGGGCCGTGCCCAGGCGGATGGCGCCGTGGCGCTCCATGTCCAGGCGCTGGATTTCACCGGTGCGCTGCAGTTGCCGCGCCAGGTCGGGATCGCTCGCCAGCGCCCGGGCATTGGTGTCGGCCACCAACTCCAGCAGCGCGCCATACAGCGGCACTTCCTCGCGGTACATGTCGGACATGGCCTTGGAGAAGTCTTTGCGGATGTCGTCGGGGCTGATATGGCGCGGGGTAGGCATAGAAAAAATCCTGGCTGCGATAACGGTGGTATGGGCCGTGAGCCAGATTTTGTTGGGCGTTGCCCGTGGGTGCAAATGAAGATTCCTCTGGACTTCATTCTGCAAATGAATGAGTTCCACTGCGGGAACCGGCACAAACAAAAATCCCGCCTGGGCAGGCGGGATTGGTCAACCCAGGTTGCCCTGGATCAGGCCGGGAACAGTTCGCTCAGCTTCATCGCCAGCATCATGTCGCCTTCGGTGCGCAGTTTGCCGCCCATGAAGGCCTGCATGCCGTCGGTGGAACCGTCGACGATGCCTTTCATGGTGTCGCCGTCCATGACCAGGGTCACTTGGGCGTCAGGGTTTTCGCCTTCCAGCAGTTCGCAGGTGTTGTTTTTAACCACCAGCGAGAAGTTCTGGGTGTCGTCGATACGGAAACCGAACACCAGGTCCAGGCCGTCGGCGGCGCCTGGGTTGAATTTGGCTTTCATTGCTTCTACGGCTTTAGCTACGTCAGTCATGGTTCGATCCTTTTATGGGTGGTGCCAGTGACCTTGGGGTCACGGTTGGCCGCAATTCATCGGAAAGTGATGAGCTGCGGCGCCTTCAACAGTTGCAAGTGGGTATGGCTGTTGAAGGAAGCCAGTGCCACCTCGCGTCCACGGAACTTCAAGTGGTTGAGCGAGGTGTTGACAATCTGCCAGTTCAGCTCGAAAGCCTGGGCGGCAGGTATGCGGGTAATCAGGTGGAGCAGGGCGGTGATGGTGCCGCCAGAGGTAAATACCGCGATCTTGTGGGAGTTGTCCGCCGCCTCTAGCAGACGCTGCAAGCCACCCCGGACCCGTTCGACAAACCCCAACCAGCTTTCCAGGCCGGGCGTGTCGTAGGTCCCGCTCAGCCAGCGCTCGATGATCAGGGCGAAGATCCGCTGGAACTCGCTACGGTTATGCGGCGCGTTGCGCAGGATCTCCAGGGCTTCGGGCTCGCTGTCGAGCAAATCCGGGAGCAGGGCGCGGATGATCGCGTCGGCATCGAATTCGTTGAAGGCGCTGTCGATTTCCAGGGGCGGCACCGGCAAGCCTTGGGCGCCGATGGACTCGAAGGCGGCGTTGGCGGTGTGCTGCTGGCGGCGCAGGTCGCCCGACACGCAGCGGTCGAACATCAGGCCCAGATCCGCCAGGTGGCTGCCCAGTACCTGTGCCTGCTGCACACCGACGGGCGACAGGACGTCATAGTCGTCTGCACCGAAGGAGGCCTGGCCATGTCGAATCAAATAGATGCTGCCCACGTCCGTTCACCCGGTACGTTGAAAGTCTGGCGAGGTTATGAGGATGCCGGGAAGCTGTCAATGAAAAAACATACGCTTGTTTTAAAAGCTCGTTAGAGGCCCGTTTCAAGGGGTTTCAGCTCTGGCTCACCGGCAGTCCCATCGGTATGCTGGGGCAATCCGCGCCTGGCGCACCGTATCTGTAAGGAGTCCCATGGAGTTTTTGGCTGAGTATGCAAGTTTTCTGGCTAAAACCGTCACGTTGGTCGTCGCCATCCTGGTGGTGCTGATCAGTTTCGCGGCGTTGCGCAGCAAGGGCCGGCGCAAGAATGCCGGGCAGTTGCAGGTCAGCAAGCTCAACGATTTCTACAAAGGCCTGCGCGAGCGCCTGGAGCAGACCCTGCTCGACAAGGATCAGCTCAAGGCCCTGCGCAAGTCCCAGGGCAAGGCCGAGAAAAAACACAAGAAAACCCCCGAGTCCAAGCCACGGGTGTTTGTCCTGGATTTTGACGGCGACATCAAGGCCTCGGCCACCGAGAGCCTGCGTCATGAAATCACCGCACTGCTGAGCCTGGCGACGCCCAAGGACGAGGTGGTGCTGCGCCTGGAAAGCGGCGGTGGCATGGTCCACAGCTATGGCCTGGCCTCGTCGCAATTGGCACGCATCCGCGAGGCGGGCGTGCCGTTGACGGTGTGCATCGACAAGGTTGCGGCCAGCGGCGGCTACATGATGGCGTGCATCGGCGAGAAGATCATCAGTGCACCGTTTGCGATCCTCGGTTCGATTGGCGTGGTAGCCCAGTTGCCCAACGTCAACCGCCTGCTGAAAAAGCACGATATCGACTTCGAAGTGCTGACCGCTGGCGAGTACAAGCGCACCCTGACGGTGTTTGGCGAAAACACCGAGAAAGGCCGGGAGAAGTTCCAGGAAGACCTGGATATCACCCACCAACTGTTCAAGAACTTCGTCTCGCGCTATCGCCCGCAACTGGCGATTGATGATGTGGCCACCGGCGAAGTCTGGCTGGGCGTCGCAGCGCTGGACAAGCAATTGGTGGACGCCCTGCAGACCAGCGACGAATACCTGGCGACCAAGGCCAAGACCGCCGAACTGTTCCACCTGCACTATGCCGAGCGCAAAAGCTTGCAGGAGCGGGTGGGCCTGGCGGCCAGCGGCTCGGTGGACCGGGTACTGCTGACCTGGTGGAGCCGCCTGACCCAGCAGCGCTTCTGGTAACACGGCCGCCTCTGTAGGAGCGAGCTTGCTCGCGAAAAACTCAAGACCAACGCGGTCATCCACCATACCCGCGTTACCGTTGACGACCTTCGCGAGCAAGCTCGCTCCTACAAGGTGTGGGAATCGGATGCCTCATCAGCAGGCCCACCACCAGCGCCCCCAGCAGGCTCAACACTCCCGCCACCCACAATACCCGGCCAAACCCACCGACAAACGCCTGCCAGGCCAAAGGTTGCACTTGCCCTTGCGCTGATTCCGGCAGCAGCGCCATGGCCGCAGGCATGTCCCCGGCCACTACCCGTGAGGCAATTCCCGGTACCTGAGCCTGCCATTGCGCGCCAAGGCTGGCTTGCAGCAGATGCTCGCTATGGCTGGCCAGCAGTGCCCCGTATACCCCGATCGCCAACATGATCGCGCTGAAACGCATGGTGGTACTCATGCCCGAGGCCATGCCCGCCCGGTCCCTCGGCACGCAGGCCATGATGTTTTTCTGGGTATCGCCATTAAGCAGCCCGGCACCGGCGCCGGTCACTGCAATTGCCAGGGCGAACGGTAGATAACCGCCGACACTCACGGCCCAGGCACTGAGCAGGTTGCCGCTGCCCACCAGGGCCAGCCCGGCCGCCATCAGGGTGGCCGGGGCAAAGCGGCTGGCCAGGCGTGCGCCGATACGCGGGCAGATCAGCATGGTCAGGGCAAACGGCAGCATCCCCAAGCCCGAGGCAATCGCCGAAAATCCCAGGCCGTTCTGCAGGTAAAACGGCAGCAGCGTCATCATCACTTGGGCACAGCCGGCATAGGCAAACATCCCCAGCAACGCGCCGATAAACCGTGGGTGCTGGAACAGTTGCAGGTCCACCATCGGTCGGTGTTGCAAGCGCTCCACCCACACAAACAGGCCCAGCAGGAACGCGCCGCCAAGCAGTCGCGCAGAGGTCAACGGGTTGTCCCAGCCGATCCGGTTGGCTTCGATCAGGCCCCAGATCAGGCATAGCAGGCTGGCGCTGAAGGTCAGGCTGCCCCAAGGGTCGAGGCGCGCCGATTGGCTGTCGCGCGATTCCGGTATGGCATGCAGGACCAGCGCCAGTAACGCCAGGCCCACCGGCAGGTTGAGGTAGAAAATCCAGCGCCAGCCCAGGTAGTGGGTAATCAGGCCGCCGAGGGTCGGCGCGGCGGTCATCGCCACGCCCATGCAGGCGCCCCAGAAGGCCCAGGCCTTGGCCCGTTCCAGTTCATCGTGAAAGGCGTGGCCGATGGACGCCAGGGCTGATGTCAGCAGTAACGCCGCACCGACACCTTTGACGGCGCGGGCGATATCCAGCAGCAGCACGTTGGGGGCGGCGCCACAGCCCAGGGAGGCGAGGATAAAAATAGCCAGGCCACAGAGCAGGGTTTTCTTGCGACCAAAGCGGTCGGCAATGCTCCCGGCCGGCAACAGCAGGGCGGCGAACGCCAGCATATACGCGCTGACCACCCATTCGATATCGGCAAAATTGGCCCCCAGGTCGCGGGCGATAGTCGGCAGGGTCACGGCGACGATATTGGTATCGAGGACAATCAGCGAGCAGACCCCCGAGGCGGTCAACAAGGTAAGGCGTGGGCTGACCTGGCTCATGGCATGATTACCTGGCAGGCAACAGGCAAGCTGGATTTGACGGGCATCGTAGCGACTCTCTACTGTGGGCGTCCTGTCAGCTTAACGTCGGCGCCCAGTGGTTCTGTTAGCCGAGGCGAAGCACATCATTACCTTTGAGCTAATCCTGCAATGGAAATACGTCATTTCCGCTACTTTCTGGCCGTTGCCCGGCACCGCAACTTCACACGTGCTGCTGAACAACTGGACATTGCCCCACCCACCTTGAGCCGGCAGATCCAGGATATGGAGCGCACCCTGGGCACCCGTCTGTTTATCCGGCGTCAGCGTGACGTCAGCTTGACCGAGGCGGGTACCGCGCTGCTGGCCGAAGCCGAGGCCACCGTGCGCCAGTTCGAGTTTGCCCAGCGCAATGCCCAGCGCGCCGGGCGTGGCGAAATCGGCCATATCGAATTGGGTTATGTGGCGTCGGCGGTGTATTCGGGGGTGCTGCAACGCCAGGTGCAGGCGTTTTGCGCAGAGTTTGCCGATGTGAGCCTCAGCGTGCGGGAAAGCCCCATGGCCCTGTTGCCGGGGCTGGTGGCCGAAGGGCGCTACGACATTGGCTACATTCGCTCACCGATAACCTTGCCCGACGGTGTGGAGGCGCTACGCCTGGGCAGCGAAGGTTTTGTCCTGGCGCTGCCCCAGGGCTCGTGGCTGCTGGGCTTGAAGGCGATCACCTGCGAGCATTTGCAGAACGAGACCTTCATCCTGCCCGAACAGATCAGCGGCACCTTGCAGGTGGCCGCGCAAGGCGGGTATGCCCCGCGCCTGGGGCCGCAGCCGGGAGGCCTGGTGGCGGTGATTGCCCTGGTGTCGCTGGGGCAGGGGGTGGCGGTAGTGCCGGAATCGGTGGTGGGGCATGTCAGCCTGCCGGGCGTGCAATACCGCCACATCCAGGGCAGCGATGCGTCGTCGTGGCTGTCGCTGATTTACCGGCGCTTTGAAAAAGCTCCGGCCGTGGCGCGGTATATCCAGCACATCAAACACAACCCCACCCTGTAGGAGCCGGCAAGCTGGCCCCTACAGGGCCAGGCGGGGTTGGATCGAGTCTGCCAGTTGCGTGAGGATCAGGCAGCAGGACACCGCCCCGGCGTCCAGCACCCCCAGCGAACGTTCGCCCAGGCGGCTGGCCCGGCCGATCTTGGCCACCAGGTCCTTGGTCGAGTCGCGGCCCTGGGAGGCTGCACTTTTCATCGCGTCCAGGGCATCACCGAAGGAGGCGCCCCCCGCCTGCGCCCGTTCAAACGCCTCCACTGCGGGAATCAAGGTGTCCATCAAGCACTTGTCGCCCACGCCGGCTTCGGTGATGTCCTGCAACGAGGTCAGGCCGCCGCGCAGTAAATGGGCGAAGGTCGCGCCATCGATGTCTTCGCAGCCGCGTACTTCGTCGGCCATGCCGATAAACAGGCTGCCATACAGCGGGCCCATGGAGCCGCCGATGCCTTCCATCAGGCTCAGGGTCAGTTCATCCAGGGCCTCGGCCAGGGTCAACTGCCGGCCCTCAATGGTGCGGCCACAATGGGCGAAGCCCTTGGCCATATTGATGCCGTGGTCACCATCGCCAATCGCGCCGTCGACCGCGCTGAGGTATTCACGGTTGGCGACGATCACGCTCACCAGGTCAGTGACAATCGCGCTGCCGTCGTGGGTAGAGAAATGCTGGCTCATGGTTTACTCCGCCTGGGTCATGCCGATGGAGCGGCAAGGTTGGTCGATCAGGGTTTTCAGTTCGGCATCCAGGCCCAGCAGGGTCAGGGTCACGCCCATCATTTCCAGGGAGGTGAAGTAGTTGCCGACGTAGCAGCGATGGATCTTCAGGCCCTTGGCCTTGAGCTGGCTTTCGACTTCGGCGTAGAAAATGTACAGCTCCATCACCGGCGTCGCGCCCAGGCCCGAGACCAGCACCACCACGCTGTCATCCTGGCTGAAATCCCGATCCGCGAGGATCGGTGCCAGCATGCGCGTGGCCATGGCAGCGGCGGACTCGATCGGAATCACTTCGATGCCGGGTTCGCCGTGGTGGCCGATACCCAATTCCATCTGGCCATCCGGGATCTGGAAGTTCGGCTTGCCCACGGCCGCAATGGTGCAGGGTGTCAGGCCGATACCGATCGAGCGGCAGTGATCGACGGCCTTCTGCGCGACGCGGATCACCCCATCCAGGTCATAGTGTTGGGCGGCGGCGGCACCGCCGATTTTCCACATGAAGATTTCCCCGGCCACTCCGCGCCGCTTGGCGATATCGGCCTTGGGCGCCGACGCCACGTCATCGTTGGCGACTACGGTGCGGATCTGCATATCTTTGCTGGCGGCCATTTTCATCGCCAGCTTCACGTTCATATTGTCGCCGGCATAGTTGCCGTACAGGCAGGCCACGCCCGCGCCGTGATCGGCGGCGCGGAAGGCATCGAAGAAGCTTTTGGCGGTGGGCGAAGAGAAAATTTCGCCGACGGCCACGGCGTCCACCAGGCCGGGCCCCACGTAGCCGAGAAACGCCGGCTCATGGCCGGAGCCACCGCCGGTGACGATGCCCACGCAGCCTTGTCTGGACGGCTTGGCCTTGCTGATGACGCGGGGGTTGGTTTCGCTTTGGCGCAGCTCGGGATGGGCGACCAGAATGCCGCGCAGCATGTCCTCGACCACTTGGTCCGGATCGTTGATGACTCGATTCATAACGCGGGTTCCTGTTCTTGTTGTCTTGGGCGCAGTCGGTTAAATGTGGGAGCGGGCTTGCTCGCGAAAGCGGTGGGTCAGCCAACTGATGTGTCTTCTGGCACACCGCCTTCGCGAGCAAGCCCGCTCCCACATTTGGGATGTGTGTTGGATCAGGGTTCGAGCACAACCTTCAAGGACTTGTCCCCTCGCTCCATCACCGCAAACGCTTCCTTGAAATCCGCCAACGCAAACTTGTGGGTCACTACGTCGCGCATGTCGATCTTGCGCTTGCCGATAAAGTCGATGGCCCGTGGGTACATGTAGGGCCCCAGGTGCGAACCCAGCACGTCCAGTTCCTTGCGGTCGCCAATGATCGACCAATCTACCGTGGCCTCGTCGTTGAATACGCTGAATTCGACAAAGCGCCCCAGCTTGCGCAGCATCGCCAGGCCCTGGTTCACCGCCTTGTGGTGCCCGGTGGCTTCGATGTAAATGTCGCAGCCATAACCGTCGGTGATTTCGCGGATTTTCGCCAGTACATCGACCTCGGCCGGGTTCCAGACCTCATCGGCACCCATGCGCAGGGCCAGTTCGGCGCGTTCGGGTTTCATGTCGAGCACGATCAGGCGTTTGGGGTTGCGCATGCGCACCGCGCCGATGATCCCCAGGCCCAGGGTGCCAGCCCCGGCCACGACCACCACATCGTCGAAATCCACATTGGCCCGTTCCGCCGCGTGCAGCGAGCAGGCCAGGGGTTCGATCAGGATCGCCTCGTCCGGCGCGATGGAGTCCGGCACTTGGTGGATGATGCCTTCCTTGGTGAAAATCATGTATTGGGCCATGGCGCCCTGGACGTTGTTCTGGAAGCCGTAGAGGTCGTGTTTCTGGCACATCCAGTACTGGCCGTGGTTGCAGAAGCGGCAGCCCCAGCAGGGCACGATCTGCTCGGAAATCACCCGGTCGCCAACCTTCACCCCACGCTTCTCGGCGCCGGGGCCCAGGGCGACCACGCGGCACACAAACTCATGCCCGGGAATCATCGGCGGCTTGACGTAGCGCGGCTGCTCGGCGTCGCCCCAGAACGATGGCGCGCCGCGATAGGTCTTGATATCGCCCATGCAAATGCCGCACAGCTCGACCTTGGTCAGAATCTCGTCGGGGCCGGGGGTGGGCACGTCGACGGTTTCCAGGCGATAGTCTTCCGGACCATGGCAGACCACGGCCTGCATGGTCTTGGGGATCACCGGGTGGAGTTGTTCGGCGGTACGTTCGGTAGCGGTAAACATGACAAACCTCACGACGAATAGATGGGTTACTGAATGCTGTAGCCGCCGTCGATCACCATATTGGCGCCGGTGATCATCTGGGCGGCATCGCTGAGCAGGTACAACGCCAGCCCGGCGATTTCATCGGGCTGGGCAAAACGGCCCGCCGGGATTTGCAATTTGGCCCGTTCGCCCACTTCGCCTGCCCAGGCTTTCTTGCCCAGGGCGGTCTCGACGATGGTGGGGGAGATGGCATTTACATTGATGTGCGGTGCCCATTCCATGGCCAGGACCTTGGTCATGCCGACAATCGCAGCCTTGCTCGCGCAATACGCCACATGTCGATCCAGGCCGATCACCGCTGCCTGGGACGCCAGGTTGACGATGCGCCCGCTGCCCTGGGCCAGCATGTATTTGGCACAGGCCTGGGCCACGAAGAAGCTGGCCTTGAGGTTGATATCCAGGGTGATGTCCCAGGCGTTTTCGCTGACGTCGATGGCCTTGTCCAGCATCACCACGCCGGCGCTGTTGACCAGGTAGTCCAGGCGCTTGAAGTGCGCGAACACGTAGTCGATGCTGCTCTGCACCTGGTCGAGTTGGCGCAGGTCGACGGCAAGGCCGATATGCCCGGCGCCGAGGCTGGCGGCCACTTCAACCACGGCTGGATCGCGGTCGAGCAAGGCCACACGGGCACCGCGCTCCACCAGCAGGCTGGCGCACGCCAGACCAATCCCCGCGGCCCCGCCGGTGATCACGGCGCAACGGCCGCTGAGGTCGAAGGCTTGGTTCCAGAATCCAGACATTGGTTTAACTCCATTTTCTCAGTCGCTGGAGATTCAAGTGTGTGCGGGCTTGCTCGCGAAGGCGCAGGTTCAGCCAACTGATGTGTCTTCTGACACACCGCCTTCGCGAGCAAGCCCGCTCCCACATTTGGATAGTGTTTACAGGTCGAAACCGCTATTTGCTGCCACTGACCTGCTGGTACAGCGCATCCGCATTTGCATTGGTCACCGGCACCCACGGCAGGATGTAGTTCTTGGCGGTGCCGTCGCCCCAGGTCACGTCCTTGGCATAGCGCTCCCAGATCACCGACTTGGGCGTGTAGTCCTTGCCGGCCAATTGGCGCAGGGCCACATCGAGTGCGCCCTGGGACTGGGCCTGGGCGTCTTGCAGGAAGGTGGTGACTTCATCTTTTTTTGCCGCCTGGATCGCATCGGGCATGCCGTCGATGGAGGTGACGGGCACGTCCTTGGACGTCAGGCCATGGGACTTGAGGGCCTGCACGGCGCCGAGGGCCATGTCGTCGTTTTGCGCGATCACCCCGTTGATGCCTTTGGGGTGGGCGTTCAGCCAATCTTCAGTCAGGGTCAGGGCCTGGGCGCGGTCCCAGTTGGCGGTCTTTTTCTCGATGATCTTGATCCCGGGGTGCTTGCCCAGTACTTCCAGCTCGCCTTTTTCCCGATCGATCTGCGCCGACTGGCCAATCGGCCCCTGGATGATCACCACATTGCCTTTGCCCTGGAGTTTGTCGACCATGGCCTGGGCCTGCAGGCGACCGCCCTCGACATCATCGTTGCCCACGTACGGCACGCTGGCATCGGCGACCTTGGTGTTGGAGGCAATCACCACCACATCGTTGGACATCGCCTGCTTCACGGTGCCAACGCCGGCCTTGGTGTCGATGGGCACGAAGAGGATCGCGTCGTAGCGCTGGGTCACCATGTTTTCGATCTGGTTGTTCTGGGTCAGCGCGTCATAGTTGCCGTCGAAGACGGTCAACTGCACGGTGCCGTCCTTGACCGCCGGGTGTTCTTTCAGCTCGCGTACCCAGTTCTGCATGAACTGGCCCTTGAGGCCGTACACGGCAGCGCCGACTTTGTAGGTTTTGCCATCGGCGGCCAGGGTGATGCTGCTGGCGAGCAGGGTGAGGGCCGCAACGGCGGCAAATGATGTAGCGACTTTCATGATGAGAACTCCGTTTATTGTTGTGGTCGTTCAGTTCGTTCAGAGGAAAAGCGACTAGCGTTTTTTCTTGCGCCACACGTCAATCAACACCGCGAGCACGATGATCAGGCCCTTGGCGACCTGCTGGTAATAGGAGGACACGCCGAGCAGGTTCAGGCCGTTGTTGATCACCCCGATCAGCAGGGCGCCGAACAGCGTGCCGACGATGGTGCCGACGCCGCCCGATAGGCTGGTGCCGCCGATCACCACCGCGGCAATCGCATCCAGCTCATAAGACATGCCGGCCTGGGGCAGGGCCGAGGTGGTGCGCGCAGACAGCACCACGCCTGCCAGGCCGGCGAGCAAGCCCGAGACCACGTACACCGAGAACGTCACCTTGCGCACGCCGATTCCCGAGGTGCGCGCGCTTTTTTCATTGCCGCCCACCGCGTACACATAGCGCCCGTAAGTGGTGTAGCGCAGCACCATCCAGAAAATCAGCGCAACCACGGCAAAGATGATGATCGGCACGCCAATCGGCCCCAGCTTGCCGATGCCCAGGGCCAGGTAGGCGTCCGGCAGGTCGGTGACCGGGCTGCCGTCGTTGAGGATGAAGGTCATGCCCCGGGCAATGCTGAGCATGCCCAGGGTGGCGACAAAGGGCGGGATCGACAGGTTGGCCACCATAAAGCCGTTGACCACCCCCAGCATCGCCCCGGCAAACATCCCGGCGCTGACGGCGGCGAGCAGGCCGTAGCCCTGGGTCGCGACCAGCGCGCTGCACAGGCCGGCGAAGGCGAGGATCGAGCCCACCGAGAGGTCGATGCCCTTGGTCAGGATCACATAGGTCATGCCCACCGCAAGGATGCCGTTGATAGAGGTCTGGCGCAGGATGTCCATCCAGTTGCGCCAGGTCATGAAGTATTCGCTGGAGAACGCCATGACCACGCACAGCAGGATAAACACCAGCGGCAGGCCAAAGCGGTCGAGGGAAAGCCGCAGGCGGCTGCGCGCGGGGGGGGTCAGCGGGGCGGTAATGGTTTTGGCATTCATGAGGCAAGACTCAACAAGGCTTCCTGGGAAAGGGCGGTGTCGCTGCTGATAGTCACCAGCCGGCCACCCTTGAAGACGGCGATACGGTCGCTCAGGTGCAGCAGCTCCGGGGCTTCCGACGACACCACGATGGCCGCACCACCGGCGCGCACGAACTGGTCCAGCAAGTGATAGATCTCCTGCTTGGCGCCTTCATCGATGCCCCGGGTCGGCTCGTCGCACAGCAGGCACACCGGCTGGGTCGACAGGCATTTGGCAAGCACCACCTTCTGCTGATTGCCGCCGCTCATGGACGCCACTGGCAGGTCCAGGGAAGTGGTCTTGATCTGCAGGCGCTTGACCATGTCTTCGGCCAGTTGGTTTTCCTTGCGCGCATTGATCAGTGACCAGCTCGACAGCTGCTTGTACGCCGATAACGCGATGTTCGAGAGGATGCTGGAGCTGAGCACCAGGCCGCTTTCCTTGCGGTCTTCGGTGACCAGCGACATGCCGGCGCGGATGGTCGCCTTGGGCAGGCCGATGGGCATCGGTTTGCCTTGCAGGGTTACGCTGCCGGCATCCGGGGTGGTCAGGCCGTAAATGCAATTGAGGAACTCGCTGCGCCCCGAGCCCATCAGGCCATAGATGCCGAGGATTTCGCCCTGGCGCAATTGCAGGCTGATGTCCTGGAACTCGCCGCTGCGGCTCAGGCCCTGGACGTCCAGGCAGCACTCGGCGGCGCTTTCGCGGCCGACCTTGTGGTCGATGCGCGTCAATTCCTGGCCGACGATGCCGCGCACCAGGTGGGCGCGGTCGATATCGGCCATGCGCCCGCTTTCGACGAAGGCGCCATCGCGGAAGATGCTGTAGTCGTCGGCAATCTGCGCCAGTTCGCTGAGGCGATGGGACACATACACGATCCCGGCGCCCCGCGCGGTGAGGCGGCGGATGGCCTTGAACAGGGTTTCGGCTTCGCGCTCGCCAATGGCGGAGGTGGGCTCGTCCATGATCATCACCTGGCAGTCATGGCTGAACGCCTTGGCGATCTCTACCAACTGGATCTGCGCCACGCTCAAGCGATGCATGGGCGCGGTAGCCTCGACGTCGAACTCCAGGCTTTCCAGCAGTTCGCGGGTGCGTCGGTTCAGCGCCTTGCTGTCGACAATGCAGCCGGCGCGCCGTGGTTCGCGGCCCAGCCAGATGTTTTCGGCGACGGTCATGTAGGGGATCGGTTCCAGCTCCTGGGTGATCATCGCGACACCCGCCGCCAGCGCTTCACTGGGGCGATGGAAATGCACAGGGGCGCCATTGAGCAGGATGCTGCCGGCGTCACGCTGGGTGATGCCCATCAAAATACTGAGGAACGTGGATTTGCCGGCGCCGTTGCCGCCGCACAGGGCATGCACACTGCCGGCCCGCAGCGAGAGGCGGCCGTCACGCAGGGCAGGGATGCCGGCGTAGGCCTTGGCGACGTGTTCAGCCTGGAGCAGTAATGGCGTAGCCATCGGCGTGTCCTCGTGCTGTGAATTCTTATTAGGTACACAGTCGTGTTGCTGCGTGAGCATATGTGTATCAAATGAAATTCTGATCAGTCAATCTCTTTCATTGAAAACTTGTAATTGCCTGCTCTTTCTTAATTCGTGGCGTTTTAGAGGGGTTTGACTGGCAGGTCAGTTAAATCGTGCTTGACAGTTGTCGGGGAATATCCGAGAAATGGCTGATCGAAATTTCACTGAGTGATCATATGATCAGTCTTAAATTTCACCACGGCAGCGGAGCCTAATGCCATGAACACACCTTTCCCGGTGGCTATCGGATGTGATGAAGCAGGTTTTGAGCTCAAGGAGCTGTTGAAGCGCCATATCGAGGCGCTGGGGTATCCGGTGACCGACTTTGGCACCCATTCCACGGCCCCGGTGCTCTACCCGGATATTGCGCTGGCGGTGGCCACGGCCATCAACGCCGGGCAGCAGCGCCTGGGCGTGCTGGTGTGTGGCACGGGCATCGGCATGGCCATCTCGGCCAATAAAGTGCTGGGGATTCGCGCGGCCCAGGCCCACGACACCTATTCGGCAGAACGGGCGCGCAAGAGCAATGATGCGCAGATCCTGTCCATCGGTGCGCGGGTGGTGGGTGCGGAGCTGGCCAAGAGCATCGTCACCGCGTTTCTGGCCTCGGAGTTCGAGGCGGCGCGGTCCGGGGCCAAGGTCGAGCGCATCAATGCCATTGAGCGTGATGGGCATCAGTAGTGGACGTAGCGGGGCAAGAGTCGGGAGAATGCGCCTTTGACGCCGAAACGGAAGCCCGTCCCCATGAGTGACAGCACCCTGCGCACCGCCAGCGATATCGATCTGATGACCGAAGTGGCGATGCTCTATTACCTTGAGAACGTCACTCAGGAAGCCATCGCCAAGCGGTTCGACCTGTCCCGGGCCAAAGTCAGCCGGCTGCTCAAGCGTGCGCGCGATGAAGGGATTGTCGAAGTGCGGGTGTTGCAGCATCCGGCAATGAACAATGAACTGGAGCAGGCGCTGGTGGAGCGCTTCCAGTTGGACCGTGCGTTGATCGCGGTCGATCACAGCGATGCCGACACCCAGCGCTCCGCCGTGGCCAGCCTGGTGGCCAACTACCTGAACAAGACCCTGGGCGACGGGATGATCGTCGCCGTGGGCATGGGCCGCAATGTGGGAGCGGTGGCCGATAATGTGTTTTTGCCGGTGACGCGCAACTGCACGTTTGTCTGCGCCATTGGCGGTTCGCTCAAGGCTGGCGAATACATGAACCCCGACCACATCTGCCGACGCCTGGCCCTGCGCTTTGGCGGTGAAAGCGAAAGCCTGTACGCCCCGGCACTGGTGGCCAACCCGGAACTGCGCAGCGTGCTGATCAGCAACGACACCGTACGCTCCACCCTCGACCGTGCACGGCGGGCCGACATGGCGCTGATTGGCATCGGTGACATGAGCGAAAACAGCAATATGGTGCGCATGGGCTGGTTCT
Organism: Pseudomonas proteolytica; assembly: GCF_007858275.1. Taxonomy (GTDB): domain Bacteria; phylum Pseudomonadota; class Gammaproteobacteria; order Pseudomonadales; family Pseudomonadaceae; genus Aquipseudomonas; species Aquipseudomonas proteolytica. The sequence goes on along the minus strand of NZ_VFEV01000059.1, from coordinate 6,764 downwards.
CACCCCAGGAAATCGCCCAGGCGCGTTTGTCCGGCACCGTGGGCGACATGATGGGCTACGACTTTATCGACATCCATGGCCAGCCGGCGGTCAACGCCATTCAAGGGCGGGTGATCGGCTTGACGGTACAGGAGCTGTTCCGCATTCCAGATGTAGTGGCAATCGCCAGTGAAAACACCAAGGCGGCGGCGACGCTGGGGGCGCTGCGCTCGGGGGTGATCAATACCTTGGCAACCACGGTAACGAATGCCCACACCATCCTGGCGCTGGACGACGCAACCCGCAAAACCTGACCCGCTCGCTCATGGAGCTGGCTTGTGTGGGAGCTGGCTTGCCTGCGATAGCATCACCGCAACGTGACGGATACATCGAGGGGCGTGCATCGCAAGCCGGCTCCTACAGGGGTTTGCGGGGTGCTTTTACAGATCTTGTAATAGTTTTAAATTGTAGGAAATTTGTATTTCGGCTGTAGGATTAAAGTCCTTTTCTCACTGCAGGACTTGCATGAACACCCTCTCGGAGCCTCCCAGTCGTCTTTCCCCAAGACCTCTATTGCCGCCGTTCCCGCTGAAGCATCCCCTATTCAGACTGCTAACCTTTTCCCGGCCATCGGACCGCGTTTTGTTGTGCCCGGCATTCTGAATATCAATAAAGAGACAGAGACTTCTATATGGAATGGTTAGCGGATCCAACGGCCTGGCTCGGCCTGTTGACCTTGATTGTGCTGGAACTGGTACTGGGCATCGACAACCTGGTGTTTATCGCGATCCTGGCAGACAAGCTGCCACCGGAGCAGCGTGACCGTGCGCGGTTGATTGGCTTGTCCCTGGCACTGCTGATGCGCCTGGGCCTGTTGGCAAGTATTTCCTGGTTGGTGACCTTGACCCAGCCGTTGTTCGAGGTGTTCGACAAGAGCTTCTCCGGACGCGACCTGATCATGCTGTTTGGTGGTGTGTTCCTGTTGTTCAAGGCGACCATGGAGTTGCATGAGCGGCTCGAAGGGCATGTCACCGAACGCACCGGCAATGCGGCCTACGCGATGTTCTGGCCGATCGTGGCGCAGATCGTGGTGCTGGACGCGGTGTTCTCCCTCGACGCGGTGATTACTGCGGTCGGCATGGTGGATGAACTGGCGGTGATGATGATCGCGGTGATCGTGTCCATCGGCGTAATGATCGTGGCCAGCAAGCCGCTGACCCGCTTCGTCAATGCGCACCCGACAGTGATCATGCTGTGCCTGGGCTTCTTGATGATGATCGGTTTCGCCCTGACCGCAGAAGGCCTGGGCTTCCATATCCCCAAAGGCTACCTGTACGCGGCCATCGGTTTCTCGATCCTGATCGAGGTGTTCAACCAGATCGCCCGGGCGCGCCGCAAGAAGTCCGCGCAAGGCCTGCGGCCGATTCGTGAGCGCACGGCCCATGCGGTCATGCGTTTGCTGGGTGGCCGCAGCCTCGCGGTGGAAGAGGTGGGTGAGGACGTTACCGACCTGTTGGATGGCGCCGATAACAGCCAAGGCCCGCTGTTCGATCGCCGCGAACGGATCATGATCAGCGGCGTATTGCAGTTGGCCGAACGGCCGATCCGCACCTTGATGACCCCGCGCGCGAATGTGGACTACATCGATCTGGCTGACGATCCGGAGACCATTCGCCTGAAACTGATGCACTCGTCCTACTCGCGCTTGCCGTTGATCCGTAACGGCGCGGTGGATGAGCCCCTGGGCTTCGTGCATAAGAAGGAACTGCTCAAGGAGTACCTGGCCGGCAATGAGCCGAACCTGGAACACCTGGCGCGACGGGCGATCAACCTGCTCGACAGCTTCTCGATCCTCAACGCTCTGGAGCAGATGCGCCAGGAGTCGACGCACATTGCCTTTGTGATCAATGAATTCGGCGATTTCATGGGGGTGTTGAGCATGACCGACATTCTTGAATCCATCGCCGGTGAATTGCCGGATGCCAGTGAAGTAGAAGGCCCGGATATCGTCGAAGAGCAGGGCGGCTACCGCGCCAACGGTGCGTTGAACCTGAACCTGATCCGCCAGCGCACCGGTTTCCAGGCGATGGCCACCGAGGATTACCAGACCCTCGCCGGCCTGGTGATGAGCCTGTTGGATCGCCTGCCGGTAGTAGGCGACAGCCTGGAACACGCCGGCTGGCGCCTGACCGTGGCGGCGGTGGAGGAGCGGCGGGTGACGCAGGTGCTGTTGGCCCCGCTCGCGGTGGGTTAACGGGGCCTGGCCCTTTTGGTCGGCACGCCACGGGTGTGCCGCGCGAAGGTTTTCTTCAGGGTCTGCTCCTGGGTTTCCCAGGGGCCGAACCCTTTGAGTGTTTCGACCAGCCTGCCGTTTTTCAGTATCAGCAGCGTCGGTGTGCCGGTGACCGCGGGGTGCCGAGGCGTCTGGCTGGTATCGAGTACATAAAGGGCGGCCTGGCGGCGATAGCGGCTGGCCACTTTACTGAACAGTGGCTTGGCCGTTCCGCATGCCGGGCACTGGGGCGATACAAAGAGCATGAACACCGTGCGTTGTGTCTGCAGCGCCCGTCTATACGCATCCGCGTCATCGATCACTGTGTTGATCAGTCCCATGACAGTCTCCTTCTCAGGTCCGTGGCCAAACCCTAAGCCGGGTGGGGCAGGCGGTCTACTGTCAGAATTCACAGGTAGCGCACCCCGCTGTGTCGGATCGCAACGGATTGTGGGGCGCGGTAGCAGTGCGCGGGTCGTCACGGGCGGGGCGTCGGTGGCTTGGCGATTTCTTATGTGCATGATTTAAAACGACTTTAACGTTTGAATATTTTCCTGGGACTGGCTGTGGCACACTTTCTGCTACTTATTCCGTTGTTACATACCATGTTCCGTTACAGCGGAATAAGCGGCTTCCGCCACGCCTGGCGCAATTCCTGAAAAATATCCGTTTTTAATCAAGGAGCAATTTTATGAGCATTACTCGTTACGGCGCCGGTAGCACCGCCGGCGGTGGCCAACCCCGCCCATTCGCCCGTGCAGTGGAGGCGGATGGCTGGCTGTACGTGTCGGGGCAGGTGCCGGCGGTGGACGGTGAGATCATCAATGGCGGGATTGTCGAGCAGACCCACCAGACCATGAAGAACGTGGTGGCAATCCTTGCAGAGGCCGGTTATGAGCTTAAAGACGTGGTCCGGGTGGGCGTATGGCTGGAAGATCCACGGGATTTCTGGAGTTTCAACAAGGTTTTCGGCGAATACTTCACCCCCGAACACGCCCCGGCACGGGCCTGTGTGCAGGCAAACATGATGGTTGATTGCAAGGTCGAGATCGATTGCGTGGCCTACAAGAAAAAAGGCTGAATGCCTGATCTAAAGCCCACTCAAATCCAAAGTGGACTGGGTTTGGGTGGGAGCGGGCTTGCTCGCGAAAGCGGTGTATCAGTGCCAGATTTGTTGGCTGACACAGCGCTTTCGCGAGCAAGCCCGCTCCCACACAAGCGCCGCTCCTACATGGACCTTTTATGCCGATGAAGACTGCCATGACCGAAGACACCATCAAACGCCGCGCCAAAGGCCTCGACCGGGCGTTCGATATCCTCGATTTTCTCAAGGAAGTCGGCCAGCCCCTGCGCCCCAACGATATTGCCAGTGGCATCGGCAGCCCCAAGTCCACGGTCTACGAGTTGGTCGCGTCCCTCCTGGAGCGGCGGATTCTCGAAACCGTGGGCAAGGACGGTCATGTCTACCTGGGCCGCCAACTGTACTTCCTCGGCCAGGCTCACTTGCGCCATTTCGACCTGACCCGCGAGGCCGATCACGCGTTGCAGGAAATTGTCCGCCAAACCCACGAGACCGCGCAGATGTGCCTGCTCAACGGGCGCAAGTACACGGTAGTGCTGATGCGCGAGGGCCAGCGGCATTTCCGGATTTCTTCGGATATCGGTGAGAACGCGCCGATCCCCTGGACCGCCTCCGGGCGCTTGCTGCTGGGGCATTTGAGCGACCAGCAGATCATCGATCTGATCGACCACGATGACTTCATCCTGCCGGATGGCCAACGCCTGCCTCTGGACACCTTTCTCGGGCAGATCCGCCAGGCCAGCCTCGATGGTTTCTTTTCCTTCGACAGTGTCGCCGACACCTTTACCCACTGCTTTGCCGCGCCGGTGCGCGATGCCCACGGCATCGCCATTGCGACCCTGTGCATCGTCGCCCCACGGGCCGACGCCCAGAACCATTACAACGACTACCGCCGGGTGCTGATCGACAGCGCCAACAACCTGGCCCGTCGTATCAATGAATAGCCAAACGGAGTAATCCCATGCCGGTCTTCAATGCCGTTGAAAAAGGCGCTGCCGCCAGCGGTGCCCATCTGGTACGCGACGTCAGCTTGCCTGCCCTGGTGCTGCACCGCGCGGCGCTGGAACACAATATTCAGTGGATGCAGGACTTCGTCAGCAAAAGCGGCGCGCAACTGGCGCCCCATGGCAAGACCAGCATGATGCCGGCGCTGTTCCAGCGTCAGTTGGCGCAAGGCGCCTGGGGCATCACCCTGGCCACCGCCGTGCAGACCCGCGCCGCCTATGCCGGTGGTGTGCGCCGGGTATTGATGGCCAACCAATTGGTGGGCGCGCCGAACATGGCGTTGATCGCCGAACTGCTGGCGGACCCAGGCTTTGACTTCCATTGCATGGTCGACCACCCGGACAACGTGGCTGACCTGGGCGCGTTCTTCGCCGCCCGTGGCCTGCGCCTGAACGTGATGATCGAATACGGTGTGGTCGGCGGCCGCTGCGGTTGCCGCAGCGAGCAAGAGGTGCTGGACCTGGCGCGGGCGATCAAGGCCCAACCGGCCCTGGCGCTCACCGGTATCGAAGGCTACGAAGGGGTGATCCACGGCGAGCATGCCATCAGCGGTATCCGCGAGTTTGCCGCGTCGTTGGTGCGCCTGGCGGTGGATATGCAGAACAGCGGTGCTTTCGACCTTGGCCAGCCGATCATCACCGCCTCGGGTTCTGCGTGGTATGACCTGATCGCCGAATCCTTTGCCGCGCAAAATGCCGAGGGGCGCTTCCTCAGCGTGCTGCGCCCCGGCAGCTATGTGGCCCACGACCACGGCATCTACAAGGACGCGCAATGCTGCGTATTGGACCGGCGCAGCGACCTCAGCGAAGGCCTACGTCCGGCCCTGGAAGTCTGGGCCCATGTGCAGTCATTGCCGGAGCCTGGGTTTGCGGTGATTGCCCTGGGCAAGCGTGACGTGGCCTACGACGCTGGCTTGCCGGTGCCGCTCAAGCGCTACAAGGCCGGCGTGCTGCCGGCGGTGGGCGATGACGTGAGTGGCTGCAAGGTCACGGCGGTGATGGACCAGCATGCGTTCATGAGCGTGGCGGCGGGGGTTGAGCTGCGGATTGGCGACATCATCTCGTTTGGCACATCGCACCCATGCTTGACGTTCGATAAGTGGCAGGTGGGGTGCCTGGTGGATGAGCAGTTGCAGGTAATCGAGACATTGCAGACCTGTTTCTAGATCGCGTCGCGGCCATCGCAGGCAAGCCAGCTCCCACATTTGAATGTGTTCACAAATCCAAATGTGGGAGCTGGCTTGCCTGCGATGAGGCCCCCAAACCCACCCGAGAATCCGAACATGAACCCACATCCGCGCATCGCCCTGATCGGCGAATGCATGATCGAACTGCAACACCGCGCCGACGGTAGCCTGCACCAGAGCTTCGGCGGCGATACCCTGAACACCGCCGTCTACCTGCGCCGCGAACTGGGGGCAGACAGCACGGTGGACTACGTCACCGCCCTGGGCGATGACAGCTTCAGCGATGCCATGTGCGCGCAATGGGCCTCCGAAGGCCTTGGCCTGCAGCGAGTCCAGCGCTTGCCGGGCCGTCTGCCGGGGTTGTACTGCATCCAGACCGATGCCAATGGCGAGCGCAAATTCCTCTACTGGCGCAACGAAGCGGCGGTGCGCGATTGCTTCACCACCCCTGGGGCGGAACCGATCCTGGCGGCCCTGCCGGGCTACGATGTTCTGTATTTGAGCGGGATCACTCTCGCGGTGTTGGGTGCAGTCGGGCGTACACGCCTACTGGCTGTGTTGGTCGAAGCCCGTCAGCGGGGTGCCAGAGTGGTGTTCGACAACAACTACCGGCCACGTCTTTGGGCCGGTGTCGAAGCCGCCCGCGAGGCTTACCGGCAGGTGCTGGAGCATGTGGATCTGGCCTTGCTGACCGAGGACGACGAACGTGCCTTGTTCGGCTATGCCGACAGCGAGCAGGTGTTTGCGGCCTATCCGGGGATTGATGAAGTGGTGCTCAAGCGCGGCGCGGATGACTGCCTGATTCGCCAAAGCGGCCAGCGTTTTGTGGTGCCGGCGGTAGCGGTCGAGAAGGTGGTGGACACCACGGCGGCGGGGGATTCGTTCAGTGCGGCGTATCTGGCCAGCCGGCTCAGGGGCGGTTCGCCGCAAGAGGCGGCCTTGGCTGGGCACCGGCTGGCGAGCCGGGTTATTCAGGTTGCGGGCGCGCTGCTTCCCCTGAACGAGTCGAGCTGATGGGGCTAGTTGTGGCGAGGGGGCTCGTCCCCCGTTGGGCTGCGAAGCAGCCCCAAAACCGGTCACCTCGGTGTTTCTGAAAGGCCGAGGTGAGGCTGACTGGGGCTGCTGCGCAGCCCAGCGGGGGTGTAGAACCGTAGACATCCTTTACATCTGAAACCGGGGACATCGTTTACACATTTGAAGCTTGGATGCGGCTCTTGCCGCGTCCAAGTCTGCCCAAGGGA
>NZ_VFEV01000058.1 GCF_007858275.1 Pseudomonas proteolytica | reverse complement strand
CCACGCGCCGACTAAAGACTGACCCAAGTCCAATCTAACGAAATGCAGCACTGGCATTGGTTCGCAAGAATTCAGAGGGGCTCAGTAAAATCTCGGCACGTGGGTCAATTCGGCATCGGCGCAAACACCCAAGTTCAGGCTTGAATGACCAGCGATTGTTGCCGAGATTTACCAGCCTGCTAGCGTCGTATTGGCCGAGCGGCGCCGTGATCGCCAGGCTGGCGCCGATTATCACATCCTGTTGATAGCTGGGGAACTCCGTCAGGGACATCGCCGGGGCGCCATATAAGTTGACCGAGAAGCGGAATCTTGGATCGATCAACCCTGTAACATTACGATCCTTGGGTTCACCGGCGAGCAGAGCCCGTCAATCTTGCCTCAGGCACCACGATATCGAACTTCCCGGAGCGGCCCCAGACGTCCAGAGATTTGGCAAAAGCAAGCACGACAGTCTTTATATTGAGCTTGGCATCTTGGAGCGGGATTGAGGGGTGGGCCGTCACGCTGCCGTTGAGATCGCTGTAGCCCATGAGCAGGAAATTGATACCGACCGGCGTATTGGCGTAGGACCTGGGTTCGAGATCCTCTGCGACTGCACCGGGGCTACTATGATGAGCGAAGCGGATGCGAACCGAACCAACCTGACGACGCAGAGTTTGTATTTCATTCACATTCGCTCGCTTCCTGTGAGGACCCCAGAGTTCTATGTATTGTTGTAGCGCATCAGCATTCGTTTGGCACTGACAGCTGCCACCAGCACTGTGTGGCCGCACTTCGATCGGATACTCTTGGCCGATCCTCGATTGACCAAAGCATCACGCACTTCCTTGAACCGCTTCCGGATGATGCCGGCGGCCTGGCATTGCAGTTTCCAGTCCTCATACAGGACTAGCACCTCATGATCTGCACGCCCCTATCGCGCCAGCACCAATAGCGCCTGCCCCCCATCACCAAGGTGACAGTCAGCCAAGCGGCAGGCACTATCAGCATCAACAAGGCTGCATTCGACTTGAGCACTTGAAGTGCTGGACGACGGAAACGTCTGAGCAGATACCGGTGCAGTGGGGGGTGTAGTGGTCAACTGCCGTGCAAATAATTTTTTTAAACGATAAATCGAGAGATTAATGCCGCAGATAGCAACGACGCTCCGTGAGTTTAAAACGGGTCTGGCCCCGGCTCTACACCAGTGAAGGTGATCTCAACGGGGTCACTTTCGCGCTGCCACGCTAGCTGATAGACCAGCCACTGGTGCTTTCCTTCTTTACGATCAGCCACCAACAACAGCGTCCATCCTGCCCTCAGCAACTGGTTGGCGTTTTCCTCGCTGCGAGTGCTGATCAACCTCTTCGTTTGGTCTATCGCCATTGCCAATTTCCGTAATGTGCCATCGTTATAGAGGCGTAAAGGCTAGCAGGCCATTTGATGATGAGCCCCTATGCGCAATCCCTTCAATGCGTATGTATTGGTAGCAGAGCTTAGGCGACAACTGGGCGGATTGTGTTGCCATGACGTTTTCTTATAGATCAAAACTAATCAGCTGAAGGTGGTCAAATCGAATGCAAATGTGGTGGTCAATTAGCATGCAATTTCCAATCTCTAGTTTTGTACCAAGCTCAACCGTTAGAAAATCATCAGCCAAGTCGCGTCCTGCAAGCCGGTTTTAGGTTTGAACAATAGACAAGTTTCTGATCAGAGCAAACCTACCGAAATATGTTGACTAGACATTTATTGACTTAAATTTACACATCTAAACATATGAGCGCTGCATACAACCACCACTCAAGCCTTGAGCTTTCATAGTCGACATATGTTCCCCATTATAAAACGGTCGCCGGGGACGGAAACCCGGCAGGCACTCGAAACGAACACAGGGGCAGCTTCAAGCCACCCTCAGCAATAGGGCCTAGAATTGAAAAGCTCATGACGCACCGATCCAAAAATACTGTACGAACATACAGTTAACTTTGTACAAGGTTCGCGGTCAATTCTGTATAGGAAAAATCTGACAGGCGGGACAGCTCATGTGCGGGAGATTCGTGCAGTACGAGGGGATGGCGGTGTTTATGGAGGAGCTAGGCCTCCAGCTGCCATTGTTCGGCGGGTACGACGCGGAGCCGATCAGCCGGTACAACGTGGCTCCGACGACCCGCGTGCAGATCCTGCACAGCACAGAGGCAGGCGTTCATGTCACGCCAGTGAGGTGGGGATGGGCGCCCTTCTGGGCGAAGGGGAAGCGTCCGGACCCTATCAATGCCAGGATCGAGACCGTTACGACGGGAAAGTTTTTCAAACAGCTTTGGCCGGCCGGGCGCGCACTGGTGCCCAGCGAGGGCTGGTATGAGTGGGTTAAAGACCCAAATGATCCAAAGAAAAAGCAGCCGTATTTCATTCGCCTGAAAAGTCAGAAGCCGATGTTCTACGGGGCGCTCGCACAGGCCAGTCCAGGTCTCGACGAGCGCGACGGCGACGGCTTCGTGATCATTACCTCGTCTTGCGAACAGGGCATGGTGGATATCCATGATCGCAGACCTCTGGTGTTATCACCTGAACAAGCGCGGGATTGGCTTGATCCAGATCTCAGCGCAAGGCAAGCAGAGGAAATTGCAAGAGACCGTTCCCGGTCGGAAGCCCACTTCGAATGGTATACCGTAGGCAAAGAGGTGGGGAACGTGAAAAACCAGGGAGCACAATTGCTGCTTCCCTGGCGCTCAGAAGAAAACTAAGCTTCGATAGAACGGCTCTAGCCCAAATTACAGTACGCTTTTGATATACGCCGCTATTTGTGAAAATAATGCCTTAATAGCTTCGAACGCGTTATTAATCCAACTTTGTAACGTCTCGATTGCGTTTAATATGAAACTATTGATTTTCGAATAGATATTCGAAAGGACTCCTCCAATGTTATCCATAAGATTAACGACAGCATTTTGGTCTGAAGGACTCATGTTAGAGACAAGCTCTATAGCTGTATCGTAGGCTTTATCGATTGCCTGATTCGCGTTAACTTTGGCAGTTTGTCCGCTTCTCCTCATGCTTTCCCTAAATTTCTCAACAGCACTACCATCTTTCGCACTCTGCATAAAATTAGAGACGCTGGTGCTAATCTCATTCTGAGCTTGGTTAGCGGTGTGGGTGGCGCCAGCATTGGCTACCGCCTTGATTTGCTGCAAAGCATCACCGAGCGCATCGCTGTTCGCTACCGGAAGCGATCCCGACTCTTCACGTACAGCGAGAGACTCCACTAACGGAGCGGAGGGATTCTGGGACGCGTTCTCGATGTAACTTTTTGCCCGTGTGCACCGCTCTTGCATGACAACTAGGAAATCGTTTGAGGTAACAACTGCAGAAGTCATATCCATTTATCCTTGTGAGAGTTAAAGGTCCCATTTTTTCCTTACAGCGTCGTCACTGTAGCAGAGCCAAAACGAATGGCTAGAACAGGCCTCCTAACGCTTCCGGCTCCCAGTTCATGATCACCAGTTCGCCGCTGACCTCGGCCGTGCCCTTTCGCTGGTTCGTGTTGCTGTACCGAATGTCCAACGTCTCGAAGTGAAAGCCTTCAAACACGCGACGGATGTCCGGGTGGTCGTTGATGCTGACCATGACCTTGCCCTTGCAGCGACGCATAAAGTCAGCCATCCGCTCGTAATTCTCGAACGGGAAGTCCACGCCATATCCAGCGGTCTGCCAGTACGGTGGGTCCATGTAGTGGAACGTATGAGCGCGGTCGTAGCGCTCAGCACAATCAAGCCAGGGGGGATTTTCGACGTAGGTGCCGGACAGTCGCTGCCATGCGGCCGAGAGGTTCTCCTCGATCCGCAGCAGGTTGATGGCCGGGCCAGTGGTCGCGGTGCCAAACGTCTGTCCGCTGACCTTGCCGGCGAAGGCATGGTGCTGCAGGTAGAAGAATCGGGCGGCGCGCTGGATGTCGGTGAGGGTTTCGGGACGGGTCATTTTCTGCCATTCAAACACCTGGCGGGAGCTGAGCGCCCATTTGAACTGGCGCACGAATTCTTCCAGGTGGTTCTGCACGACACGATAGAGCGTTACCAAGTCGCCGTTGATGTCGTTCAGGACTTCAACCGGAGCGGCCTGGGGTCGCATGAAGTAAAGCGCGGCACCGCTGGCGAAGACTTCGACATAGCATTCGTGAGGCGGAAAAAGCGGAATGAGGCGGTCGGCTAGGCGGCGTTTGCCGCCCATCCAAGGGATGATGGGTGAACTCATTGAAAGCAAGACATTACTGTATGGATAAACAGGTGCTAGACTCGCCGCGCTTTGTGCACGGAGCAGGAGCCTTGGCTGGACTTGCAGGGACATCTGCAGGGACGGCGACCGGACCGGATGTTGGCGCATCCGGCCCGGTCGCTCCTTTTCACTTCGGTGTTGAAACTTCTTTGGCGTAGGCCTGGCAGGCCGCCAGGGCTATCAGCCCCCGGTCGCCGACATCGGTGATGCCGATAATTCGTTGAGCATGCGCCGGGTCAAGTCGGGCGCGTGTGGCTCCATGAACCACGCCGCCGGCGCTGGTGGTGGCTGGCACTGCACAGCCGTTGGTGGAATCGGTGGCGTCGAGTAGGACTGACAGCCGGACATCAGCAGTAGCGAGGCGATCACGCAGGCGATCCTGATCACGTTGGGCATCGGTTAGGGCTCGATAGTGGGTTTGGTCTTTGGCGGCCAGCTGCTGTTCCAGGGTCAGGCGCTTGTCCTGCTCGGCGCGCTGCAGCGCGGCCGAGGCCAGGGTGATCTGGTTGAGGGTTTCGGTGTGGAGCCGGGCTTGTTTTTCCAGCTGCTGACCGTATCGCCAGCCTTGGACCGTCCAGGCGATGGCCGCCGAAGTAGCGACCAAAGCGAGCAGTAAAAGGCCGGCGACCAGCACGCGGTATTGCAAGGGGATCAGGTCGACGAGACGCATAACACCGCCGGCAGGCCTCGACTACAGTTCCTTGCCAAGCAGTACTCAAGCAAGCGGTGACACCCATTGTCACCGCGCTAGGACAGCAACTCAGCTTGGGCTCAGGGCGCTGCAAACGATCCGCGCAGTCATGTCGAAGTTCTCCGGAGTGAGCACATCGATTGGCGAACGCCCCTTCAGTCGCTCGTGGGGCTCACAGACCGCCCGACAAAGCCTCCAGGCATCGACATCCGGAAACCGCGCTAACGCAGCAAGTACCAACTTGTGCCGCAGTGGATCAAGCTGCCAATCGGGAATGCGCTGACCGCGATTCCCCAGGCTCAGCGACAGCAGGCGCCGAGCCTTGATATCGCGATTGATCTGATCTCTAGATTTGCCTGCCAATTTGGCGAAGACAAGCAGCGGTAAATTATTCGGAGCTTCAAAAATGGCTAGCATCTCGGCGCGTACGCGCTGGATGTCAGACACGCGAGATTGATGCGGCTTTTCAGTCGGGACCGAATGAGGTACGACAGGCGACTGGTGCGACACGATAAGAGCTGGTTCGTTGCTAACCGAAGCCTTGGGCACCGAGACGGTTGTCGCTGGAAAGGTGCCGTTGAACTGAATGGAATCTGCGCTCGCGTTTTCAAGCGATGGCAGCGAAGCGGCCCCTTCCAAACGGATGGTAAGCGGAGAGCTTGCCGCTTTCAGCTGGCCCTGCCCCCACAGATCCAGGCGGTTCGCCCAATCCTGCATCATCGTCCGGCGCTGCTCCACGTATTCCGCGTGATTGTAGGCCGCACTCACCTTATCTGGATCAGCATGAGAAAGCTGAGCATCCACCCAAACCTTCGGGTATCCGATCTCGTTCAGCGCCGTCGAGATCGTCGCCCTCATCCCATGACCAGTGAGTTGATCTGCGTACCCCATCCGACGTAACGCGCCATTCAGCGTGTTCTCACTGATACGCTTGCTCAGGTCGCTTCGATGCGCAAACAAGTAGCGCTGTGCCGGAACAACCTGGTCCAGCAAGTGACGCACGATCTCGAGCGCCTGCACCGACAGCGGCACGATGTAGGGCGGTACGTTTTGGATCTGCTTACTCGGCTTTCGCATCGCTAACTGGAGCTGCTTCACCACCTCCGCCGGTATGACCCACAAACGCTTCTCCAGATCGAACTGGTCGGGCGTCGCCAACCGCAATTCGCCCGTGCGGACACCGGTCAGCAGCAACAACCGAAGGCCAAGCCGAGTTTGGTTGGCGCCACCGTAATTTCGAAGAGCAGCCATCAATCCCGGAAGCTCGTCCATACGAAGAAATGGGTTGTGCGTAACAGGCGGTTTGGGGAGTGCGACAACGTCGAGGTCTGAAGCTGGGTTGTGTTCCAGCCCCTCGATTTTCACCAACGCATAGCGGAACAACTGGTTGAACCAGGTCCGACATTTCTCGGCTGTCGTTAAGGCCTTGCGCTGTTCGATCCTGCCCAACAAATCCAGCAGATCGTGACGATTGATATCGTAGATAGACCGCCCGCCAAGGCTGGGCAGGACGTCTTTATTGAAAATTCTCAAGATCTGCGAGAGCGTGCTCTGGCGTCCTTCCTTCAGGCTCAGCCTGCGGAACTCCACCCACTGATTGAACACGGCCTCGAAGGTATGCTCCGCCGCAAAACGAACAGCACGACGCTGCTGCTTACGGTGCTCATAGGGATTGATGCCTTGGGCGACCAAGGCACGCGCTTCGTCACGTCGGGCACGGGCTTCTTTAAGGCTGATTTGCGGATAACTACCGAGGGACATGCGCTTCTGCACGCCCGCCCAGTAATATCTGAAACGCCAGATTTTCCCGCCGCGTGCGGTCACGTTGAGCGCGAGCCCATCCGTGTCGCCTATCGTGTAGTCATTGCCGGTGATTCGGGCTTGCCGAACGGTGGTATCTGAGAGTGCCATAGCGAGCTCCTGAACAGAGTCAGGGCCAGATGCTCGTTTCGCTATCCAAGCTGCTCCAGCAAAAAACCGATTCAGTGCACATCCAAATCCAAGATCCTCATTCGGGACTTAAATCGGGACTTAAAAGCACTGGATGGAGCTGGATTTCAGTGGTTCCCGCTGGAACGAAAAAAGGGCCTAAAGGCCCTGATTTAAATCACTTACAGAATTCAGTGGAACTCTGTAGCGCAATATTTGGAGCGGGAAACGAGACTCGAACTCGCGACCCCGACCTTGGCAAGGTCGTGCTCTACCAACTGAGCTATTCCCGCGTCTTGGTGGTGTGCATTCTATAGATTCCAGAACACACGTCAAGCCCTTGATTCAAAAAAGTTTTATTTCTTTTCCACGGTCGTGCGCAAGTGGGGCCACGCGGCGCGCAGGTATTGCAGCATGGACCACAGGGTCAGGCCGGCGGCGATCAGCAGCAAGGCGTAGCCCAACAGCACCCAGAAGGTGAAGTTCGACGGGTTGGCCAGCAGGATGACCAGCGCCAGCATTTGCGCGGCGGTTTTCCATTTGCCCATGTTGGACACGGCGACGTGGGCGCGTGCGCCGATTTCGGCCATCCACTCGCGCAAGGCCGATACGACGATCTCGCGACCGATGATCACGGCAGCAGGCAGGGTCAGCCACAGGTTGCCGTGCTCCTGGACGAGCAGCACCAATGCCACGGCGACCATCAGCTTGTCGGCCACAGGGTCAAGGAACGCGCCAAACGGCGTGCTCTGCTCCAGGCGTCGTGCCAGGTAGCCATCCAGCCAGTCGGTCGCGGCCGCGAAGGCAAAGACCGAACTGGAGGCCATGTAGCTCCATTCATAGGGCAGGTAAAACAGCAAAATGAAGATCGGAATGAGCAGGACGCGTAGAACGGTGATCAGATTAGGGATATTCATCGGCACAACTGGCTACGAGGTGAGAAGGCATTCTACTCGCTGTGTAGGTTTGCATAAATCAACTCAGCGAGCTTTTTACTGATACCGGGGGCTTTGGCTATTTCTTCAATGCTGGCACGGGACAATTCCTGCAATCCACCAAAATGTTTCAACAGTTCACGCCGCCGTTTTGGCCCTACCCCTGCAACCCCTTCCAGGGTTGAAGTACGCCGGGTTTTACCACGTCTGGCGCGGTGGCCGGTAATGGCAAAGCGGTGGGCTTCGTCACGGATCTGCTGAATCAGGTGCAGTGCCGGTGAATCGCCCTTCAAGGTGAACTCATGGGCCGCATCATTCAAGTACAACGTTTCGAAACCGGCCTTGCGCGTCGTGCCCTTGGCCACGCCGAGCAGGATCAGATCGGGCACCGCCAGTTCGTTAAGTACATCACGGGCCATGGACAACTGGCCCTTGCCACCGTCCACCAGCAGGATATCCGGCAGCTTGCCCTCGCCGTCCTTGAGTTTACTGAAGCGCCGGGTCAAGGCCTGGTGCATGGCGGCATAGTCGTCGCCCGGGGTGACGCCTTCGATGTTATAGCGGCGATAATCGGATTTGATCGGCCCTTCCGGCCCGAACACCACGCAAGATGCCACCGTCGCCTCGCCGCTGGAGTGGCTGATGTCGTAGCACTCCAGGCGTTGCGGCGGCTCGTCGAGTTTGAGCACGTCAGCCAGCGCTTCAAAACGCGCGGCCACATGCTGGCGGTTGGCCAGACGGGCACTCAGGGCCTGCTCGGCGTTGGTCACCGCCAGTTGTTGCCAGCGCGCACGGGTGCCGCGCACCCGGTGGCTGATGTCCAGTTCGCGGCCGCGCAGTGCATGGATCGCGTCGATCAGTGCGGGGAAATCCTCATGCACCACGTTGACGATCAGTTCGCTCGGCAGGTCGCGCTCGGGGCTGCTGACGTAGTACTGGCCGAGGAACGCCGCCATGACTTCGGCCACCTCCTCCTCGATTCCCGTCTGGGGAAAGAAATTCTTGCTGCCCAGCACCCGGCCGCCACGCACGCTGATCAGGTGCACGCAAGCGCCACCTGGATTGACGAAGGCCGCGATCACGTCGACATCACCGGTGCCACCTTCCATGCTTTGCTGATCCTGCACCCGCCGCAATAAGGACACCTGGTCGCGCAGTTCGGCGGCCCTTTCGAAGTCCAGGACACTGGCTGCCTGCTCCATGGCGCCGGACAGTTCATCCGCCAGGGCATTGCTGCGCCCTTCAAGGAACATCACCGAGTGCCGCACGTCTTCGGCATATTCCTCGGGCTCGACCAGCCCGACACAGGGCGCCTTGCAGCGCTTGATCTGGTATTGCAGGCACGGGCGGGTACGGTTCTTGTAGAAGCTGTCTTCGCACTGGCGCACGAAAAAGGTCTTTTGCAGCAGGCTCAAGCTCTCGCGGATCGCCCCGGCGCTGGGGTAAGGGCCAAAATACTTGCCCTTGCGCTTCTTTGCCCCGCGATGGATGCTCAGGCGTGGGAAGTCACCGTCCGACAGAAACACGTACGGGTAGGACTTATCGTCACGCAGCAGAATATTGTAGGGCGGCCGCCACTCCTTGATCAGCGTCTGCTCTAGCAGCAGCGCCTCGGTTTCATTGGCGGTGATGGTGGTTTCGACCTGGGCGATACGCCCCACCAGCGCAGCGGTCTTCGGCGCCAGGCCGGTCTTGCGAAAGTAGCTGGCCAGGCGCTTCTTGAGGTTCTTGGCCTTGCCGACGTACAGCAGGCGCGCCTCGCTGTCGAACATGCGATACACGCCAGGCCGGCCACTGCAGGTCGCAAGAAATGCACTCGGGTCAAACGCGGCGGTTATTTCAGTGGCTTGCATTTCAGGCGCTGGCGTCCACCATGCCGTGGCGAACCGCCAGCAAGGTCAGTTCCACATCACTGCTGATGGATAGCTTCTCGAAAATTCGATAACGGTAGGTGTTCACGGTTTTCGGCGACAGGCAGAGCTTGTCGGAAATCGACTGGACCTTCTGACACCCCACAATCATCAGGGCAATCTGAATCTCGCGCTCGGACAAGGCATCAAATGGCGAGTCACTGACCGGCTGAAACGACTTGATTGCCAGTTGTTGGGCAATCTGCGGGCTGATGTAACGCTGGCCAGCGAATACCAGGCGGATGGCCTGGACCATTTCCGCGAGCCCTGCACCTTTTGTCAGGTAGCCTGCCGCGCCCGCCTGAAGAAGCCTTGTGGGAAAAGGATCTTCTTCACAGACCGTCACTACGACGACCTTGATATCCGGATGACTGCGCAACAACTTGCAGGTAGCGCCAAGACCACCAATCCCCGGCATCTTGACGTCCATCAAGACCACATCGGGCTTCAATTCACGCGCTTTGATCAGGGATTCCTCCCCCGACTCGGCCTGACCGACTACTTGCAGGCCATCGATGTCAGCCAGCATTCGTGTAATGCCTGTACGAACGAGATCATGGTCATCGACTACTAGCACCCTAATCAAGCAGACACCTCGCGAAATGGTCTTATAGGTTGCCGGACACCTTAGCAAAAAACCACGGCACAGACCTAGCTGAACGCGTCATATATATAGAGTTTCAATACGCTACGAACGCCTGCCGAGCGGCAGGCGGGGGTGTTTCCTGGGTAAAAGGTCAGGATTCCTTGGGGATCGGCGGGGATTTTCCATTCACCACAGAGCAATGCTCTGCCAAGGTGCTGGTCAGCCGGCGGATCGCATCCTGATCCTCTTTAAACATCGCGCGGTAGTTACCCAGAACCTTTTCTTCGACCTGGCTCAGGTTTTCCAGCTGGATGGGCGTGGGGCTCCCTGTCAAAACAAACAGGATATCGACACCCTTCTCTGCAACGCGCGATAAGTAATCAGCCTTTGGCGCGCGACCACCGCTTTCGTATCGACCTTGGGCGTTAGCCTCCACGCCTCCTATTTCACCGAAAACCTTTTGCGACAAACCCAGCCGCTCCCTCTCTTGCCTTAAGCGCGAACCTATTCCACTCATTTGGATGTAATATCCTTTATGGCACACCCCAAGAGGTGACGATGTCATCTCGTTTTACACAAACTTGAACGGTTTTGAACTATGCCCGGAATCCGTACCGCTGCACAAGCCAAAGCCTGGCTGGAACATCAAGGAAAGTCGGTCCAGGCATTCGCCAGGGAGCATGGCGTGGACCCGGCGACCACCTATCAAGTGCTCGCTGGGCGCAAAAAAGGGCGGCGTGGGGAAGCCCATAAGGTCGCGGTCCTTTTGGGCATGAAAGACGGGATCATCCTTAACGAGGCAAATAGCCTGGGCAATGATCAGGAGATCGGCTCCTAAAGGGCAGTATGCACCGATTCAAGTCGAGCGCGAGGTTTAACGCGACGACTGCGCTGGCAGACAAACGGACTCCATGCGCCAGAAACAACCCTCTTCACCGACAATATTCAGGCCCTGGCGTTGATACAGCCTTTTTGCCGGATTGGTCTTGAATACCGTCAAGCGCAAATAGCCCCGGTTTTCGACACGCGCCTTGGCAATCATCTGCTCCAGCACCCAACTGCCTGCGCCCTGGCGGCGAAAAGTGTCGAGAATGTGCAGCTCGCGAATGTATAGCGCGTTGTCATCCCGGCTCAGACTGACAAACCCTACCAGCCTGTCATCCTGGCAAATCAGCCAATTTTCCCGCCCGGCCCAGGCGGTATCGAAGCCTTTATCGGACCACGCCAAATCGTACTGCCGATAGTAATGGCCCATCGCCTGATGTGTCAGGGTGCGCGCAAAGGCCAGGTGCTGGTCCGATGCGGCCTTGAGGGTGAATGCCATCGCGGTGGCCTCCATTACGTCACAGAATGACCTGCCAGCCGCTCCAACTGCCAGCCTCCCTGCGCGCTATTACCAGGGCATCGCCCATACCGGGCGCAGCCGCAATCAACTCGCCATCAGGCCCCCAGATAGCACTGCGCCCGGCACACGCCCAACCGCCGGACGGCCCGCCATGATTGGCCATCAACACCACCATCGAGTACTCGGCGGCGTATCCCTGAAGCAACGCACTGTCTGCGGCGTAACCACCCTCGCTGATCAAGACACCCGCCGCATAGACCGTAGCGCCGAGCTTCGCCGCATCATGTGGATGGCTGGCGTGGGAAAAGTCGGCGCAGACCGCCAGGGCAATCCGATCCTCACCCCACGCCAACGCCTCTCCACCCGAACCTGCCGTAAATGCCACCTCTTCGCCAGGATGCAGATGCTGCTTGCTGTAGACCGCCATAGAACCATCCGCCGCCAACACCAGCGCACCAATCAGCACCCCGCTGCTCGACGGCACGCGAATCGGCATGCCAACCACCACCGTCATGTGCAGCTCACGCGCCAGGTCCCGCAGGGGCGCCAGCACTGCATTGTCCGGCGCAATCGCCAACCCCGCCGCCAGCGCAGGCTCGTAGCCGGTCAGGGACAATTCCGCAAAAACCAGCAGTTGCACCCCCTGCTCGGCGGCCGCGACCATAAATGCCAGGTGACGCTGGATATTGCCCGACAGGTCGCCAGCGATGGCACAGGTTTGGGCACTGGCAAGGGTCAAGGTGGTCATGGTCGCGTCCTGGCTATCATTGTGAGTCTCCATCCAGCATATCGGGACACCCCCCATAGTGGTAAGCCCCTCATCGCGATAGAAATTACTGATTGAATCCACCGCCATGCCTCAGTTAAGCTCCACCCCATCATTTGGAGAAACACCATGTTGCAACTCACCCTCACCCAGGCTTGCCCTACTGCCAACGCACAGCGTTCGGTCGTGGCTACCCGTGTGAACGGTTTGAGCGCACTGGTCAGCTTTTATTTTGGGTATTGGTTTAGCCACTGGCGCGCCTGATACCTGAAATCGGCGCCCACTACTCAAGGGGTCGCCTGCCAGAGAAATCTAACCCCCGGTCGGCTCCCCGACCGGGGGTTTTGTTTTTTCAGCCCTGAACAATTTTTGCTACACACCGAACTTAAAGGAAATCACACCATGAACTACTCCACTTATTACCGTTACGACACCTGCACCGCCTGGCGATTTAGCAAGCTCCGTTCGGGACAGCCTGCCGCCTCCGATCGGTCACCTATTGGTGGCAAGCCAACACACGCAGCCAATACGGCCAATTGTCGAACACCCCAGTAGGGCAGAGCGTGCGGGAACAGCCCGCCGCTTGCCCAGGAAGCAGAAACCATGAACTCATCCATCGCCGCCCTGCCCGTCACCACCCTTGCCAGCGCCAATGAAGCGCTGACCCAGCGCTTGCCCAGCGCCCTTGAGCTCAAGCATCAGTTGCCCCTGAGCCCGTTCCTGACCGAACAAGTCAACGCTCATCGCCAAGCCATCCGCGCGATTCTCAAGGGTGAAGACTCCCGCCTGCTGATCATCGTCGGCCCCTGCTCGATCCATGATCCCGAATCCGCCATGGAATACGCGCGCAATCTGAAAAAGCTGGCCAATGACGTCAGTGACCAGATGCTCCTGGTGATCCGCGCCTACGTCGAAAAACCGCGCACCACCATCGGCTGGAAAGGCCTGGCCTACGACCCGCACCTCGATGGCAGCGATGACATGGCCGCCGGCCTCACCCTGTCGAGGGAATTGATGCGCGAAATGCTGCGCCTGGGCTTGCCGGTTGCCACCGAGTTGCTGCAGCCGATGGCCGCCGGCTACTTCGATGACGTGCTCAGCTGGGTCGCCATCGGCGCCCGTACCACCGAATCGCAGATCCACCGGGAAATGGCCAGCGGCCTGGGCATGCCCGTGGGCTTCAAGAACGGCACCGACGGCGGCGTGGCCATCGCCTGTGACGCCATGCGCTCTGCGGCTCACCCGCACCGTCACTTCGGCGTCGACAGCCAGGGGCACCCGGCGATCATCCAGACCCCGGGCAACGCCGATACCCATCTGGTATTGCGTGGCGGCCACCGTGGCCCGAACTACGATCGCCAGAGCGTGGCCCAGGTCAAGACCGACCTGGCCAAAAGCAAAGTGGCCACGCGAATCATGGTCGATTGCAGCCATGCCAACAGCGGCAAGGACCCGATGCGCCAGCCTGGGGTATTCAATGACGTGCTGGAGCAACGCTTGCAGGGTGACACCTCATTGATCGGCATGATGCTGGAAAGCCATCTGTTCGAAGGCTGCCAACCGCTCAGCCCGTCGATGCGCTACGGCGTTTCGGTGACCGACGGCTGCCTGGGGTGGGATGGCACCGAGCAATTGCTGCGTGAAGCGGCCGCACGCCTGCGCGCTCAGAAAACGCCGGGGTCTGCGTAAGCGAACTGTCCGTGCCGTTGAACGGTAACGGCCTAATTGTGCCAAGCAGGCATATTGTGCCAAGCGGGCTTGTGGTGGCGAGCGGGCTTGCCCCGCGCTGGGCTGCGCAGCAGCCCTAAGACCATACAGCCTCGATTTATCTGAAAAACCGCAGCGGACTTACTGGGGCCGCTGCGCAGCCCAGCGCGGGGCAAGCCCGCTCGCCACCACAAGCCTGCTTGTCACAACAAACCCTCTCACTACAACCGATCCCCTGCCTATAACAGGCACTCCAGCTACATTCTCCGATGCCTGAACCCGACCCGATTATTCAGTGGAACTTTGCCGGGAAATAACCGCCTGAATCCGGTACGCTCACCTTTTTTATTCAAGGAGTTACCCACCATGCCCAAAGCTACCGCCCGTCACATCCTGGTTGCCACCGAAGACAAGTGCAACGAACTCAAAGCCCAGATCGAAGGCGGCGCTGATTTCGCAGAAATCGCCAAAGCCAACTCCAGCTGCCCATCGAGCCGTGATGGCGGCAACCTGGGTTCGTTCGGCCCAGGCCAGATGGTCAAGGAATTCGACACTGTCGTATTCAGCGCCCCGGTCAACATCGTGCAAGGCCCAGTGAAAACCCAGTTCGGTTATCACCTGCTGGAAGTGACCAGCCGCCAGGACTGATCCCCGTCTTTGCAAAACACAACGGCCCGCCTTTTGGTGGGCCGTTGTGTTTGTGTGGCAGCAGGGTGACTGGCGACCCGCACGCGGTTAGGGTACAAGTCCCCTTCCTTCTTCACCCGGCGCCCAAGGCTGATAATGCGACTGGACTTCCTCACGTTGGTTGGTTCTACCCTGGCCCTGCTGCTGGCGAGCACTGTCTCGTTCGCGGCCCCTCAACATGCACTGACTGTCTACGGCGAGCCCGCCAAGTACCCTGCCGGTTTCAGTCATTTCGACTATGTAAACCCCGAAGCACCCAAGGGCGGCAGCCTCAAGCGTTCGGCCCTGGAAGTCGGCCGCTTCGACCATGTGCTGCCGTATATCGACAAAGGCATCGGCGTCAGCCAACTGGACGGCTGGGTGTATTCGCCCCTGGCCTACCGCTCGCTGGATGAGCCCTATACCGTCTACGGCCTGGTGGCTGAAAAGATGGAGCGCGCCGAGGATGGCCTTTACCTGCGGTTTTTCCTCAACCCCAAGGCGCGGTTTGCCGACGGCAAGCCGATCACCGCCCAAGATGTAAGCTACAGCTTCAACCTGCTGATGACCCAGGGCAGCCTGCGCTTTCGCACGCTGTTTGCCGACGTCAAGCGCGTCGAGGTCGAAGGCCCCTTGCAAGTGCGCTTTGACTTCTCCAGCAATCAAAATCGTACCCTGCCCCTGGATGTCGCGACCCTGCCGGTACTCCCCGAACATTGGTGGAAGAGCCGCGACTTCGCCAATGGCGGCGGTTATGAAGCACCGCTGGGCAGCGGCCCGTACAAGGTCAGCAAGATCAATTCCGGCAGCACCATCACCTTCCAGCGCGACCCCGATTGGTGGGGCAAGGACCTGCCCGTCAACCGCGGCCTGTACAACTTCGATCGCCTGAGCCTGGAATACTTCGGCGATACCGAAGTCGCCCGCCAGGTCCTGCGTGGCGGCGCCTACGACTTCAACCGTGAGTTTTCCGCCACCGGCTATTCCATCGGCTACAACGGCCCGGCCCTGGATGATGGCCGCCTGCAACGGGCGCACTTGGCCAAGGATGCACCGCAAAACTCCCAGGGCTACGTGTTCAACCTGCAAAAACCGATGTTCCAGGACCGCCGTGTGCGCCAGGCCCTGGCCATGCTCTGGGATTTCGAGTGGGCCAACCGGCAGATGATGCGCAACCTGTACATCCGCCAGCAAAGCTACTTTTCCAACAGCCCGCTGGCCGCGACGCAACTGCCAGACGCCCAGGAGCTGGCGATTCTCGAACCCTTGCGCGGGCAAATCCCCGACGAAGTGTTCACCCAGGTGTTCAAGGCGCCCACCACCGACGGCACCGGGATGATTCGCGACAAGCAGTTGCAAGCCCTGGCCCTGCTGGAAGCAGCAGGCTGGACGCCCAAGGGCGACAAACTGGTGAATGCCGCCGGCGAGCCGCTGGAGTTCACTTTCCTCAATGTGCAAAACGGCCTCGAACGCCTGCTGCTGCCCTATAAGCGCAACCTGGCGCAGATCGGCATCACGCTGAACATCAGGCGCATCGACTCCTCGCAGTACGTCAACCGGCTGATGAGCCGCGACTACGACATGATCGTCACCGGTTTCCCTGTCACCACCTCGCCGGGCCTTGAGTTGTACAACTACTTCGGCTCAGCCGCGGCGTTCGACCGAGGCGCCAACAACTACTTCGTCCTGCAAAACCCGGCGGTCGACACCCTGATCACCGGCCTGGTGCGCGCCACCACCCAGACGCAGATGCTCAGCTACGCCCATGCCCTGGATCGGGTGTTGCAATGGAATTACTACTGGATCCCCAATTACTACCCGCCCGGCACCTCGGCGGCCTGGTGGAACCGCTTCGGCCGCCCGGCCATCGAAGCCAGCAACGACGAGGCGCTGGAATCGTGGTGGGAAGTCAGCCCGACACCCCTGACCAATGAGCAGATGAAAGCCCAACTGAGCAAGTCGCGAGGTGCCCACTGATGTTTGCCTATATCGTGCGGCGCCTGCTGCTGATCATCCCGACCCTGGTGATCATCCTGCTGGTGAACTTTGTGATCGTCCAGGCCGCGCCCGGCGGGCCGGTGGAACAGGCCATCGCCCATCTGCAAGGCATCGGCGGCGCAAGCGTCGGCGGGTCGTCCGGCGACGGCGTCAGCAGCGGCTCGCGAGCCAGCCGCGGCCTTGACCCGAAACTGATCAAGGACATCGAAAAACAATACGGCTTCGACAAACCAGCCCACG
This sequence comes from Pseudomonas proteolytica, assembly GCF_007858275.1. GTDB lineage: Bacteria > Pseudomonadota > Gammaproteobacteria > Pseudomonadales > Pseudomonadaceae > Aquipseudomonas > Aquipseudomonas proteolytica. The sequence continues at coordinate 12,699 of NZ_VFEV01000058.1, read as the reverse complement.
AACGCCTGTGGCTGATGCTCAAGAGCTATGCCCAACTGGACTTCGGCAACAGCTTCTTTCGCGGCGCCACAGTGACCGACCTGATCCTGGAAAAACTGCCAGTGACCGTGTCCCTCGGCCTCTGGGCGACGCTGATCACCTACCTGGTGTCGATCCCCCTGGGGATCCGCAAGGCGGTGCGCCATGGCAGCAGTTTTGATGTCTGGAGCAGTACCGCCATCGTCATCGGCTACGCGATGCCGGCGTTCCTGTTTGCGATGTTTTTGATCGTGGTCTTCGCCGGCGGCACCACCCTGAACTGGTTCCCGGTGCGCGGCCTGGTGTCGGAGAACTTCGAGCAACTGAGCACCGTTGGCAAGATTGCCGATTACTTCTGGCACCTGGTGTTGCCCGTCACCTCACTGGTGATCGGCGGGTTCGCCACCTTGACCATTCTCACCAAAAACTCGTTCCTCAATGAAATCACGCGCCAGTACGTGGTCACGGCACGGGCCAAGGGCCTGAGCGAACGGCGCGTGCTCTACGGCCATGTATTTCGCAACGCCATGCTGCTGGTGATTTCCGGAATCCCCCAGGCGTTTATCAGTGTGTTCTTCGCCGGTTCCTTGCTGATCGAAGTGATTTTCTCCCTCGACGGCCTCGGCCGCATGAGTTACGAGGCCGCCGTGTCGCGGGACTACCCAGTGGTCTTCGGCTCGCTGTTTATCTTCACCCTGTTCGGCCTCTTGATAAAACTGATCGGCGACCTCTGCTACACCCTGGTAGACCCGCGTATCGACTTCGCCGCGAGGAACGCCTGATGCTCAATCTGTCTCCCGTGGCCCGCAGGCGATTCGAACGCTTCAAGCAAAACCGCCGCGGCTGGTGGTCGCTGTGGCTGTTTATCGGCCTGTTTATCCTGACCCTGGGTGGCGAGCTGATCGCCAACGACAAACCACTGGTGCTCAGCTACCAGGACGAACTGTACTTCCCCGTGTTCAAGCGCTACACCGAGCAGCAGTTCGGCGGGCAACTGCCGTTCCAGGCCGACTACCGCAGCGACTACGTGCAGCAACTGATCAAGAAGGACGGCGGCTGGATGCTGTTCCCGCCAATCCCCTTCAGCGATGACACGCCCAACTACGAACTGACCCGCCCTGCCCCCAGCCCGCCGTCCACGGTGAACTGGCTGGGAACCGACGACCAATCCCGGGACGTGCTGGCGCGGGTGATCTTCGGTGCGCGGGTGTCGATCCTGTTCGCCCTGGCGCTGACCGCGATCAGCGCCACCATCGGCATTGCCGCCGGCGCCTTGCAGGGCTATTACGGCGGCTGGGTCGACCTGCTCGGCCAGCGCATCCTCGAAGTGTGGTCGGGGCTGCCGGTCCTGTACCTGCTGATCATTCTCTCGGGGTTTGTCGAGCCCAACTTCTGGTGGCTGCTGGGGATCATGGCGCTGTTTTCCTGGCTGGCCCTGGTGGACGTGGTCCGCGCCGAGTTCCTGCGCGGGCGCAACCTGGAATACGTCAAAGCCGCACGCGCCCTGGGCCTGGGTGACGGCAAGATCATCCGCCGGCATATCCTGCCGAACGCGATGACGGCCACCCTGAGCTACCTGCCCTTTATCCTGACCGGGGCGATTTCCACCCTCAGCGCCCTGGATTTCCTCGGCTTCGGTATGCCGGCAGGCAGCGCGTCCCTCGGTGAATTGATCGCCCAGGGCAAGCAGAACCTGCAGGCGCCTTGGCTGGGATTGACGGCGTTTTTCACCCTGGCACTGATTCTGTCGCTGCTGGTATTTATCGGCGAGGCGTTGCGTGATGCCTTCGACCCACGGTCATGAGTAAATCCCTATGAGCGACAACCTGATCGAGATCCGCAATCTGTGCGTCGCCTTCAGCGGCCAGACCGTGGTGCGCAATCTGTCCCTGGATATCCGCCCCGGCGAGTGCCTGGCGCTGGTGGGCGAATCCGGTTCGGGCAAGTCGGTGACCGCCCATTCGATCCTGCAATTACTGCCCCAGGCCGGCACCGCGAGCAGCGGCTCGGTGCGTTACCGTGGTCAAGAGTTGATCGGCGCCGGGCCCAGCACCCTGCAAAAACTGCGCGGCAACCGCATCGCGATGATCTTCCAGGAGCCGATGACCTCCCTCAACCCCCTGCACAGCATCCAAAAGCAGATCGGCGAAACCCTGCTGCTGCACAAGGGCCTCGCCGGCAAGGCGGCCCAGGCTCGTATCCTCGAACTGCTGGACCTGGTGGGCATCCGTAACCCCCAGGAGCGCCTCAAGTCCTACCCCCATCAGTTGTCGGGCGGGCAGCGCCAGCGGGTGATGATTGCCATGGCCCTGGCGTGCGAGCCGGAATTGCTGATCGCCGACGAACCAACCACCGCGCTGGATGTGACGGTGCAGCGCAAGATCCTGCAGTTGCTCAAATCCTTGCAGCAACGCCTGGGCATGTCCTTGCTGTTGATCAGCCATGACCTCAACCTGGTGCGCAGCATTGCCCAGCGCGTGTGCGTGATGCAGGCCGGGGAAATTGTCGAGCAGGCCGACTGCCAAACCCTGTTCAGTGCCCCGCAACACCCCTACAGCCGCCTGTTGCTGGATGCCGAACCGGTCGGCACGGCGCTGGGCCAGGATCAACGCGAAAACGTCCTGCAGGTCGACAGCTTGAGTGTGCGCTTCCCCATTGGTGGCGGGCTGTTCCAACGCAAGCAGTACCTGCAGGCGGTGGACGGCATCAGCCTGGACCTGCAACGGGGCAAGACCTTGGGTATCGTCGGCGAGTCCGGCTCCGGCAAGTCCACCCTGGGCCAGGCGATCCTGCGCCTGCTGGACTCCAGCGGCAGCATCCGCTTCCAGGGCGAGGCCCTCGATGGCCTGAGCCAGAAGCAGATGCGGCCCTGGCGCAAGCAGATGCAGGTGGTATTCCAGGACCCCTACGGCAGCCTCAGCCCGCGCATGTCTGTGCACCAGATCATCAGCGAAGGCTTGGAGGTACACGCACCCTGCAGCCTGCAGGAGCGTGACGCGCAGGTGATCAAGGTGCTGCAGGATGTGGGCCTCGACCCGGCCAGCCGCTATCGGTACCCTCACGAATTTTCCGGTGGCCAGCGCCAGCGCATCGCCATTGCCCGCGCGCTGGTGCTGCGCCCGGCGTTGATGCTGCTGGACGAGCCCACCTCCGCCCTGGACCGCACCGTGCAGAAACAAGTGGTCGCCCTGCTGCGTGAACTGCAGGAAAAGTACGGCCTGACCTACCTGTTTATCAGCCATGACCTGGCCGTGGTGCGGGCCATGGCCCACGATATGATCGTGATCAAGGACGGCAAGGTGGTCGAACGCGGCCCGAGCGCTGAGGTGTTCGACTCACCACAACATCCCTACACCCAAGAACTGCTCGCAGCCACACAACTGCCCTTGTAGGAGCGAGCTTGCTCGCGAAGATCGTTAACGATAACGCGAAAAACCTGCCACCCCGAGGCGTCCTCAGGTTTTTCGCGAGCAAGCTCGCTCCTACAAGGGGCGGCGTGATCCTATTCACCTTTTTATTGGCGGCGCCAGCATGAACACCAGCGAAAGCCTCAAGGACTACCAGCACGTTCGCGGCCTGGCGATCCAGTCCCTGTTCGAAATCATCGAGCAGTCCAGCGAAGGCACTGTGATTGTCGACCGCGACGCCAATATCGTGTGGATGAACGAGCGCTACGCCAAGCGCTTTGGCCTGAAAAGCGCCGACCAGGCCATCGGCCAACCCTGCGAACAGGTCATTTCCAACAGCCTGCTGCGCCAGGTGGTACGCAGTGACCAACCGATCCTCCTGGATATCCAGGACACGCCCAAAGGCCCGCTGGTGGTGATGCGCCTGCCGATCCACGACGATGCCGGCAAGGTGATCGGCGCCATCGGCTTTGCCCTGTTCGATGAGTTACGCAACCTCTCGCCGATGATCGAGCGCTACCTGAGCATGCAACAGGAACTGGCCTCGACCCGTTCGCTGCTGCGCTCACGCCAGAGCAAATACAACTTTGCGCACTTTATCGGCACCAGCGCCGCCAGCCTGGAAGTCAAGCGCCGCGCTAGGCGCAGTGCGAGCGCCGAGTCACCGGTGTTGCTGCTGGGCGAGACCGGCACCGGCAAGGAGCTGCTGGCCCAGGCCATCCATGGTGCCTCGCCACGCGCCAATAAAGCCTTTGTCAGCATCAACAGCGCCGCCATCCCCCACGACCTATTGGAAGCCGAGTTCTTCGGCACCGCACCCGGCGCATTTACCGGTGCCGACCGCAAGGGCCGCCCCGGCAAACTGCAAATCGCCCAGGGCGGGACGTTGTTTCTCGATGAAATCGGCGACATGCCCTTGCCCCTGCAAAGCAAACTGCTGCGGGTGTTGCAGGAAAAAGAGTTTGAGCCGGTGGGCTCCAACGAGATGATCCACAGCGACGTGCGGGTGATCGCCGCGACCTCCACCGACCTGGAAGCCGCGATCAAGCGCGGCGAATTTCGCGCCGACTTGTATTACCGCCTCAACGTGCTGCCGATCCAGGTCCCGCCCCTGCGCGAACGCCTGGATGATATCCCGGCGTTGAGTGAGGCGATCCTTGAAGAACTGCGCAGCCAGCATGAACTGGACCGCGAAGCCCTGGCGCTGCTGGCCCAGCATGCCTGGCCGGGGAACATCCGCGAATTGCGCAACGTGCTGGAGCGGGCCGCCTTGCTCAGTGATGATCTGGTGCTGGATGCGCGGGAGATTCGCGCAGCAATCGGTACGTTCAGCCCGGTGGAACGCGATGCCGTGGCACCCGTTGAAGTCGAAACCTTCAGCATGGCGCGGGAGCGCTTTGACCGGCAGTTGATCGCTGCAGCATTGCGCCAGTGCGAGGGTAATGTGGTGGAGGCGGCCAAGCGGCTGGGGCTGGGGCGCTCGACGCTGTACAAGAAAATGGTGGCGTTGGGCATCGCCCAATCTCAATAAAGAGACATGCATCTCAAACCAAAGACAATCCCATTGTGGGAGCGGGCTTGCTCGCGAAAGCGGCCTATCAGCAACAAAATCATTGGCTGACACACCGCTTTCGCGAGCAAGCCCGCTCCCACATTGGAACTTCGTTTGTCTTGATATAGAGACAAGACTCGAAAACCAATCACCAAAATCTTTAAATATCCATATATATCAATTGGTTACGAACTTGGCACAATTCCCGCTATAGCCCCTTCCTACAGCTTTACCCCACAACAATAACAATCCGATGGAGACACACCATGAGTGTGATCATTGCCCTGGCGGCGCTTGCGCTGCTGATGCTGGCTGCCTACCGTGGCTACAGCGTCATCCTGTTTGCCCCCATCGCCGCCCTCGGCGCCGTCCTGCTCACCGACCCTTCCGCCGTCGCCCCTGCGTTTACCGGGGTGTTCATGGAAAAAATGGTCGGTTTTATCAAACTGTATTTCCCGGTGTTCTTGCTCGGCGCGGTGTTCGGCAAGTTGATCGAGCTGTCGGGCTTTTCGCGCTCGATCGTGGCAGCGGCCATCCGCTTGCTCGGCACCCGCCAGGCAATGCTGGTGATCGTGCTGGTCTGCGCCCTGCTGACTTACGGCGGCGTGTCGTTGTTCGTGGTGGTGTTTGCGGTGTACCCGTTTGCCGCCGAGATGTTCCGCCAGAGCAATATCCCCAAGCGCCTGATCCCGGCGACCATCGCCCTGGGCGCGTTCTCGTTCACCATGGACGCCTTGCCCGGCACGCCGCAGATCCAGAACATCATCCCCAGCACGTTCTTCAACACCACCGCCTGGGCCGCGCCCTGGCTAGGCTTGATCGGCACGATCTTTGTGTTCTGCGCCGGCATGCTGTACCTGGCACGCCAGCGCAACAAGGCCCAGCGTGCCGGTGAAGGCTATGGCACCGACTTGCGCAACGAGCCGGAAACCGCCGAAGACCTGAGCCTGCCCAACCCGTGGATCGCCTTGTCACCGTTGATTCTGGTGGGGGTGATGAACCTGCTGTTCACCCACTGGATCCCACAGTGGTATGGCAAGACCCACAGCCTCGCGCTGCCGGGCATGAGCGCGCCGGTCACCACGGAAATCGCCAAGCTCACCGCCATCTGGGCGGTGCAGGCCGCGTTGCTGGTGGGGATCATCATGGTCCTGGTGTTCGGCTTTTCGGCGATCAAGAGCAAGCTGGCCGAAGGCAGTAAGAGCGCCGTCAGCGGCGCCCTGTTGGCGGCGATGAACACCGCCTCGGAATACGGCTTCGGAGCCGTGATCGCCTCGCTGCCGGGGTTCCTGGTATTGGCCGACTGGCTCAAGGGCATCCCCAACCCGCTGGTCAACGAAGCGATTACCGTGACTCTGCTGGCCGGTATCACCGGCTCTGCCTCCGGCGGCATGAGCATCGCCCTGGCGGCGATGTCCGAGAGCTTTATTTCGGCAGCCCATGCAGCCAATATCCCCCTGGAAGTGCTGCACCGCGTCGCAGCCATGGCCAGCGGCGGCATGGACACCCTGCCGCACAATGGCGCGGTGATCACGCTGCTGGCGGTCACCGGGCTGACCCACCGCGAAGCCTACAAGGATATTTTCGGCATCACGATCATCAAGACCCTCGCGGTGTTCGTGGTGATCGGTACTTTCTACGCCACCGGCATTGTGTGAGGTTTTCATGACGACATTGAACGGCAAGACCGCCCTGGTCACCGGCTCCACCAGCGGCATCGGCCTGGGCATCGCCCTGAGCCTGGCCAAGGCCGGCGCCAACCTGATCCTCAACGGTTTCGGCGATGCCAGCGCGGTGATCGCCCAGGTGCAAGCCTTTGGCGGCAAGGTCGGCCATCACCCGGCCGATGTCAGCGACCCGGCGCAGATCGCCGAGATGGTCGCCTATGCAGAGCGCGAGTTCGGCGGTATCGACATCCTGGTCAACAACGCGGGCATCCAGCATGTGGCGGCGGTAGAAGACTTTCCAGTGGAGCGCTGGGATTCGATCATCGCCATCAACCTTTCATCGGTGTTCCACAGCACGCGCCTGAGCCTGCCGGGCATGAAGGCCAAGGGCTGGGGGCGGATCATCAATATCGCCTCGGTACACGGCCAGGTCGGCTCGGTGGGCAAGGCGGCGTATGTCGCAGCCAAACATGGCGTGATCGGCCTGACCAAGGTCGTGGGCCTGGAAACCGCCACCAGCAATGTGACCTGCAACGCCATCTGCCCCGGCTGGGTGCTGACGCCGCTGGTGCAAAAACAGATCGATGATCGCATCGCCGCAGGCGTTGACCCGCAGCAGGCCCAGCATGACCTGCTGGCCGAGAAGCAGCCGTCATTGGAATTCGTGACCCCATCGCAACTGGGCGAACTGGTCCTGTTCCTGTGCAGCGAGGCCGGCAGCCAGGTGCGTGGCGCGGCGTGGAATATCGATGGGGGTTGGCTGGCCCAATAAACCCATCCTGCGCACAACGCCGATCCAAATGTGGGAGCGGGCTTGCTCGCGAAAGCAGTGTGTCAGTCAACCTATTCATTACTGAACCACCGCTTTCGCGAGCAAGCCCGCTCCCACCTTGGGATCTTTGCAGTGTCAAACATCTGCGACAAGAACAAGAGACGAGCCTATGTCCGACATCCTCTGGCAACCCAGCCCGGAACGCATCCACAACACCCGGATGGACCAGTTCCGGCGCTTTATCAATGATCGCCACGCGTTGCAGATCAACGATTACCCCACCCTGCACCAATGGAGCATCGACCAGCGCCCGGCCTTCTGGGCGGCGATTGTCGAGTTTTTCGAGGTGCAGTTCCGTACGCCGCCCAGCACCGTGCTGGTGGAAGGCGCGCAGATGCCCAGTGCCCAGTGGTTCCCCGGCGCTAGCCTGAACTTTGCCGAGCACCTGCTGCGACGCCGCGATGAGCACCCCGCCGTAGTCGCCATCGGCGAAGACGGCCAGCGCGAACAATTGACCTATGCCGAACTGGCCCGCCACGTCGCCGGCCTGCAGCGCAGCCTGCAAGCGGCCGGCGTGGGCGTGGGCGACCGGGTGGCGGCGTGCATGCCCAATACCTGGCAAACCCTGGTAGGCATGCTCGCTACCACCAGCCTGGGGGCGATCTGGTCTTGCTCCTCGCCGGATTTCGGCACCCAAGGGGTGATCGATCGCTTCGGCCAGATCGAACCCAAGGTGCTGATCACCTGCGCCGGTTATCGCTACGCGGGCAAGCTGATCGACCAGAGCGCCAAGCTCAATGAAATCCTCGACCGCCTGCCGTCCCTGCAACAACTGATCATCGTGCCCTACGCCCGGCCCGAGGCGCGTGTCGACGACTACCAGACCCAGGCCGAAGTAACCCTGTGGGGGGACTTCTCCCGCCCAGGCGGCGAACCGCAGTTTGCCGCCGTACCCTTCGACCATCCGCTGTACATCCTCTACTCCAGCGGCACCACCGGCGTGCCCAAGTGCATCATCCACGGCACCGGCGGCGTGCTGCTGACCCACCTCAAGGAGCACGGCCTGCACGCCGACCTGTCGCGCGACGACTGCCTGTTCTACTACACCACCTGCGGCTGGATGATGTGGAACTGGCTGGTCTCGGTATTGGCCATCGGCGCCACGGCGGTGCTGTATGACGGCTCGCCGTTTCACCCCGGGCCAGAGCGCCTGATTGACCTGATCGACCAGGAGCGCATCAGCGTGTTCGGCACCAGCCCGAAATTCCTCGCCACCCTGGAAAAGGCCGGCCTGCAACCACGCCTCAGCCACGACCTGGGCAGCCTCAAGGGCCTGATCTCGACCGGCTCGCCGCTCTCGCCCCAGAGCTACGACTATGTGTACCGCGAGATCAAGCAGGAGCTGTGTCTGTCGTCAATGTCGGGGGGCACCGATATCGTCTCCTGCTTCGTGATCGGCAACCCCGTGCTGCCGGTAAGGCGCGGCGAGATGCAATGCAAGAGCCTGGCGATGGCAATCGAAGTGTGGGACGACCAGGGCCGGCCGCTGATTGGCGACAAAGGCGAACTGGTGTGTACCCGGCACTTCCCCGCCATGCCCATCGGCCTATGGAATGACCCCCACGGGGACAAGCTGCGCGCCTCGTATTTCAGCCAGTTCCCCGGCGTGTGGGCCCAGGGCGACTATGCCGAACAACGGCCCAATGGCAGCCTGGTGATCCATGGCCGTTCGGATGCGGTGCTCAACCCGGGGGGCGTACGCATCGGCACGGCGGAGATTTACCGCCAGGTAGAAAAAGTCCCGCAGGTCCTGGAAAGCCTGGCCATCGGTCAACGCTGGCAGGACGATGTGCGCGTGGTGCTGTTTGTGCGCCTCAATGACGGCGAGCACCTGGACGCCGCCCTCGAACAGCAGATCCGCGAGGTGATCCGCGCCAACACCACGCCACGCCACGTGCCGGCAAAAATCCTCGGCGTCAGTGATATTCCGCGCACCATCAGCGGCAAGATCGTCGAGCTTGCGGTAAGAAACGTCGTGCACGGGGAACCGGTGAAAAACACCGATGCCCTGGCCAACCCCGAAGCCCTGGAGCAGTTTCGCAACCGGCCGGAGCTGGGATAAAAAGATGAAAGGTTTCAGCGTCAATGCACTCATTTGAAGATAAACCCCTCAAGCATGCTATTTTTCGAGGGGTAGTCAGCCGTTTCCGCAGCACGGGATAATCGGCTTCTGTCATTCTTCAAGCGTTACGCGCGGGACACTTACATGAACGGATCACCCACCGGCAGCCAGGCCGCGGCCCTGATCGCACGGCTGGACTGGGCCACAAGCCCCCTCGGTGATGCCAGCCACTGGCCGCAAAGCCTGCGCACGGCAATCGATATTGTCATCCACTCGCCGATGCCAATGTTGTTGCTGTGGGGCGACGAACTCACGCAAATCTACAACGACGGGTTTGCCCTGCTGGCCGGCAACAAACACCCCCAGGCTTTCGGCCAGCCGACACACGCGGTCTGGCCGGAGCTGCAACACTTCACCACGCCGATCTACAGCGCCGTATTGACCGGCCAGGTGCGCACCTTCAGCGAGCAGCGTTTTGTCCTGCAGCGCAACCACCGCGATACGGAAATCTGGCTGGACCTGACCTACAGCCCGATCCGCGACGAACGTGGCCGGGTTGCCGGGATCCTGGTGACCGCCATTGAAACCAACGAACGCCGGCAACTGGCCGAGGAGCTGCAGCAACGTTCCGAAGCCAGTCTCAAGGCCCAGCACAACACCGAGCAACGCTTGCAACTGGCCCTGGCCGCCACCGACGCGGTGGGCACCTGGGACTGGGATATCAGCGAAGACAACTTTATCGCCGACAGCCATTTTGCCCAGCTGCATGGGGTCGATCCGCTCAACGCCCACCAATTGCCCATCAGCGACTACCTGCAAGGCGTGCACCCGGAAGACCGTGGCATGGTGGCGCGCAGCATCAAGCATTGCATTACCCATGGCACCGAATACGCCGAGGAATATCGCCTGCTCCAGGCCGACGGCCAGGTACGCTGGGTGTTTGCCCGTGGCCGCTGCTACAAGGATCATCATGGCCGGCCGGTGCGCTTTCTCGGCGCAGCGCTGGACCTGACCGAACGCAAGCACACCGAACAGGCCCTGCGCCAGAGCCAGACCGAGCTGCAACTGATCATCAACGCCATGCCCGTGCTGATCGGCTATGTCGACCACGAAGAACGCTTTCGCCTGAACAACAGCGCCTACCTCGACTGGTACGGCCTGACCCCGCAAGAACTGTATGGCAAGAGCATTCGCGAAGTGATCGGCGCCGAAGTGTATGCCGGGCGCGCCGATAAAATCGCCGCCGCGCTCAAGGGCAAGGCCTGCAGCTTCATCACCATCTCCCCCCATCGCGATGGCCGGCCCCGGCACGCACTGATGAAGTACCTGCCGCGCTTCAGCGCCGATGGCTCGGTCAATGGCTTCTACATCTTTGTGATCGACGAGACCGAGCGCAAACTCACCGAAGAGGCCCTGCGCCATCTCAACGATAACCTCGAAGAGCGCGTGGCCCAGCGCACCCAGGCCCTGGCCGAGGCCAACCAGCGCCTGCAAAACGAGATGTTCGAGCGCGAGCGCGCCGAAGATGCGTTGCGCCATGCGCAAAAAATGGAAGCGGTCGGCCAGCTTACCGGCGGCATCGCCCACGACTTCAACAATATGCTCACCGGGATCATTGGCAGCCTGGACCTGATGCAACGCTACATCGCTGCCGGGCGCAGCGATGAGATCGCTCGTTTCACCGATGCCGCGGTGTCCTCGGCCCATCGTGCGGCCGCCCTGACCCACCGCCTGCTGGCCTTCTCCCGGCGCCAATCGCTGGATCGGCGGCCACTGGACCCCAATCAGTTGGTGGCGTCCCTGGAAGAGCTGTTCCGGCGTACCAAAGGCGCCCATATCGACCTCAAGGTGAAACTGGGCAACGACATCTGGCCGGTCAACACCGACGCCAGCCAACTGGAAAATGCCCTGCTCAACCTGGTGATCAACGCCCGCGACGCCATGCCCGATGGCGGGCAACTGAGCATCGAGACAGCCAACAGCTACCTCGACGGCACCGATATCACCACCCTGGAACCGGTCAAGGCCGGCGACTACGTGATGCTCGGCGTATGCGACAACGGCGCCGGCATGACCCCGAAAATCCTGGCCAAGGCCTTCGACCCGTTCTTCACCACCAAGCCCATCGGCCAGGGCACCGGGCTGGGGTTGTCGATGATTTATGGCTTTGCCCAGCAATCCGGCGGCCACGTCACGATCCATAGCGAGCCGGGCCGAGGCACCTGCGTGCGCTTGTACCTGCCGCGCCTGCACGGCACCGCACTGGAAAAACCCCAGCCCCAGAGCCCGATGGAAGCTCCAGTGGCGCGCGATGGCGAAGCCGTGGTGGTGGTCGAGGACGATGCGGCGGTGCGCATGCTGGTGATCAACCTGCTCGATGAGCTGGGCTACACCGCCCACCAGGCCGCAGATGCGCGAGCGGCGCTGCCGTTGCTCGAATCCGATCTGCGGGTGGATTTGCTGGTGACCGATGTCGGCCTGCCCGGCATGAACGGTCGGCAACTGGCGGAAATCGCCCGCCAGCACCGCCCCGAGCTCAAGGTGCTGTTCATGACCGGCTACGCCGAAACCGCCGCCGAACGCCAGGGTTTCCTGGAAGACGGCATGGACATGGTGGCCAAGCCATTTTCCATCGACCAGTTGGCCACGAAAATCCGCAGCATGATCGGCGTCAAAGGCCAAGTTGATGCATAATCCCGCGCCTTCAAGCCCGACCGTTGCAAGGTAACTGCCCGATGAAAGCCCAAGCCCGCCACATCCTGGTGAAGACCAGCGAGGAAGCCGAACAGCTCAAGCAGCGTATTGCCAAGGGCGAAGCCTTTGATGTGCTGGCCAAGAAATTCTCCACCTGCCCGTCCGGCAAGCGCGGCGGCGACCTCGGTGAAGTGCGGCCGGGGCAAATGGTCGGAGTGATCGATGCGGTGATTTTCAAGAAACCCCTGCGGGTGGTACACGGGCCGATCAAGAGCAAGTTTGGTTACCACCTGGTGCAGGTGTTCTACCGCGACTGACGAACTCAGTGGCAAGCAACCATTGTGGCGAGGGGGCTCGTCCCGGTACAAACCGGGGACATCGTTTACATTTCTAACCGGGGACATGGTTTACAGGTTAATACGCATGGTCAGGAGGTATCTGATCATGCCCTGGAACCAAGAGTCCCC
>NZ_VFEV01000057.1 GCF_007858275.1 Pseudomonas proteolytica | reverse complement strand
GGGCTGCGAAGCAGCCCCAATAAGCAGAATGCGTTGTACCAGATACACCGCAGCGGCTGGTTTTGGGGCTGCTTCGCAGCCCAGCGCGGGGCAAGCCCGCTCGCCACAGGAGAGTTCGTCAGTTTCTGAAAGTTGTGTAGATAGCAGCGATGAGGCCTCCAGCAGCCCCCCCTCAGTCCATCGACAGAAACATTTCCCGGGTCAGCCCATGGCGCTGCATCTTTTCATTGAACGTACGCCGTGGCAGTTGCAGCTCGGCCAGTACCGCCTTGATATCGCCCTTGTGCCGAGTCAGCGCGGCTTTCAAGCAGTGCGCCTCGAACGCTTCCTGCTGCGCTGCCAGGGACTGCCCGGCCTCGATACCCTCCGGCTCCGGCTCACCGAGGCCCAGTACCTGGCGTTCGGCAGCGTTGGCCAACTCGCGCACGTTGCCCGGCCAGTCATGGCTGAGCAGTCGCCCCAGCTGCGGCCCGCTGAGGGGGGCGGCCGCGCGGCCCAGGCGCTCGGCGGCGCTCTGGGCAAAGTGTTCGAACAGCAGCGGAATATCTTCGCGGCGTTCGCGCAGCGGCGGCAGGCGCAATTGTGCGACGGTCAGGCGGTAGGCCAGGTCCTCACGGAACCGCCCGGCGCGGGCTTCGTCCAGCAAGTCGGGCTTGGTCGCGGCAATGATGCGCAGGTCGACCTTGATGCTCTGGTTGGAGCCCAGGCGCTCAAGCTTCTGCTCTTGCAGCACCCGCAGCAGTTTCACCTGCTGGGCCAGGGGCATGCTTTCGATCTCGTCGAGAAACAACGTGCCGCCGTCGGCGTACTCCAGCTTGCCGATACGCTTGCCCTGGGCGCCAGTGAAGGCGCCGCTTTCATGGCCGAACAGTTCGGCTTCAAACAGTTGCTCGGGAATTGCCGCACAGTTGAGCGCGACAAACGGCTTCTTCGCCCGGGGCCCGAAGTCGTGCAGGCAGCGGGCGACCAGTTCCTTGCCGCTGCCGGTCTCGCCACGGATCAGCACGTTGACCGGCAAGGCTGCCAAATCCAGGACTTGGCGACGCAATGTCTGCAGGCTGCGGGACACTCCCAGCAGGCTCGACTCCAGCTTGGCCCGATGATCGGCCTGCTGGTGCAGGCGACGGTTTTCCAGGATCAGCCCGCGCTTGTCCAGGGCCCGGCGCAGGCTGGCGAGCAGGGCGTCGGGGCTGAAGGGTTTTTCGAGAAAGTCGTAGGCGCCATCGCGCATCGCTTCGACGGCCATTGGCACGTCACCGTGGCCCGTCAGCAGGATCACCGGCAAGTCGGCATCGCGTCGTTGCACCTCGGCCAGCAGCTCCAGGCCGCTGAGGCCCGGCATGCGCACGTCGCTGAGAATCACCCCGGGGAAATCCCTGGGCAGTTGCGCCAGGCAGTCCTCGGCGCGGCTGAATAGTTGCACCTCGAACCCGGAGAGGTTCAGCCACTGTTCCACGGCCGTGCGGATGCTGGCTTCGTCATCAACCACGATCACCGCGTTCAGCATAGGTCTGGCGCCTCCAGTGCGATGGGCAGGGTCAGGGTGAATACGGCGCCGTCGCCCTGATTGGCAACACTCAGGCGCCCCCCCAGTTCATGCACGATAGCGTAGGACACCGCCAACCCGAGACCGAGCCCGTCACCCACCGGCTTGGTGGTGAAGAACGGGTCGAATACGTTGTTCAGGTGCTCCTCGGCAATGCCGCCGCCGCTGTCGCTGACGCTCAGGTGCCACAGTTGTTGATCGGCGTGCAGGCGGATTTCCAGGCGCTTGCGCGGTTTGTTGGCCATGGCGTCCAGGGCATTGCGCAGCAGGTTGATCAGCACCTGTTCCAGACGAATGGCGTCGCCGCGTACCCAGGCCGGGCGGGTCAGGTCAAGCACAGTGCCGATGGCTTCGTCGCGCAGGCGGGCGTCGAGCAAGTGCAGGGACTGGTCGACCACGGTCGCCAGGTCCAGGCGTTCGCGCAGGCCGCTGGGGCTTTTGCGGGCGAAGGTTTTCAGATGGCCGGTCAGGGCGGCCATGCGGGTGAGCATGTCGTCCAATGGCGTCAGCGCCTGGTACGCGTCGTCGATGCGCCCGTGATCAAGCAGCAGGCGCAAGGTCGCCAGTTGCATGCGCTGGGTGGTCAGCGGCTGGTTGATTTCATGGGCCAGGGCCGCAGACATCTGCCCCAGCGCCGCCAGCTTGGCCGATTGCACCAGGCCATCCTGGGCGGTGCGCAGGGCCTGGGTACGCTCTTGCACCAGGCGCTCCAGTTCTTCGCGGCTGCGCTGGCGCAAGCGGGCCAGGCGCCAACGCTGGGTCAGGAACAACAGCAGGAACACCAGCGCCAACCACAGGCCGGCGGCGGCGAGGCCGGCGTTACGCTGATCTTCAAAGGCCACCTGGGGTTTGCGCAGCAGGTGCAGGGTCCAGCCTTCGGCTTTGAGCGGCAGGGATTCCCAGATGTAGTTGGCGTTGCCTTCAGGGCCGGCCACGCGGACCAGGTGACTGTTTTCGTCGAAGCGCTGCAAGGTCTGGGTGTCCAGGGGCTGCAGTTGCTTCTTGTCGTACTGGCGCGTGGCTTGGAGTTCGGCCAGATCGTTGGCCGACAGCGGGCGCAGGTTGCGATAACGCCATCCGGGTTTATTGGCGATAAACACGATGCCCCGGGCATCGCTGACCAGCAGCAGGTCGTCGCCCTGGGCCCATTCGCGCTCCAGCTCCGGAAATTCCAGCTTGACCACCATGGCACCGAGGAATTGTTCCTGCTCATCCACTACCGCGCTGGAGAGGAAGTACCCCGGAATGCCGGTGGTCACCCCCACCGCATAAAAGCGCCCGGTGCCCTGGCTGCGGGTCTGGCTGAAGTAGGGGCGAAACGCGTAGTTGTGGCCGACATAGCTGCTGGGCAGGCGCCAGTTACTGGCCGCCACGGCCAGGCCGCTGCGGTCCATCAATTCCAGGGTCGAAGACTGCGCAGCACCGTTGATGCGTTCCAGTTTGTGGTTGAGCACCTCCTGGGTCGCCGGATCCAGCGGGCCTTTGAGGGCCCGGATCATTTCCGAGTCAAGGGCCAGCACGGCGGGCAGGGCGCGGTAGCGTTCGATCAGGGTGTGCAAGGAGTTGGCATACAGCGCCAACTGCTGGTTCGCACGCCCGGCATCGTCCACCAGGGACTGGCGTTCGGCCTGGCGGATGGCAACGCTGGCCGCCAGAACGGCGCCGGCAATAATCAGCAGGGAATAGAAGGTCAGACGCAATGGGCGAGGGATCGCGATCATACGAGAATGAGCAGCTGCAGTAAGGGGCGAGCACCATAACATGCGCCGCTTGGATCTTGTGATGAGCGGGCTGGTGTAACAGCTGGGCTTGTGTGGGAGCGGGCTTGCTCGCGAAAGCAGTGTGTCATTCAACACATCCAGCGCCTGATTCAGCGCTTTCGCGAGCAAGCCCGCTCCCACATAACTGCGTTCACTGTGACCACAAAAAAGGCGACTGCAGCACGGAGCCACAGTCGCCTTTTAACCTTGCAGGGAGGTGCTTACTGCACTTCTACCGCCAGGCTCTCACTGATCTTTTTCTGCCAGATGGCAGGGCCAGTGATGTGGACCGACTCACCGTTGCTGTCGACAGCAACCGTTACCGGCATGTCTTTGACGTCGAACTCGTAGATCGCTTCCATGCCCAGTTCGGCGAACGCCACCACACGCGATTTCTTGATGGCTTGCGCCACCAGGTAAGCCGCGCCACCCACGGCCATCAGGTACACGGCCTTGTGGTCCTTGATTGCTTCGATGGCGGTCGGGCCGCGCTCGGATTTGCCGATCATGCCCAACAGGCCAGTCTGCTCGAGGATCTGGCGGGTGAACTTGTCCATCCGCGTGGCGGTGGTCGGGCCAGCCGGGCCAACCACTTCTTCGCGCACCGGATCGACCGGGCCGACGTAGTAGATGAAGCGACCCTTGAGGTCTACCGGCAAGGTTTCACCCTTGTTCAGCATCTCGACCATGCGCTTGTGCGCCGCGTCGCGCCCGGTGAGCATCTTGCCGTTGAGCAGCACGGTTTCGCCCGGTTTCCAGCTCTGCACGTCTTCCGGGGTCAGGGTGTCGAGGTTGACGCGGCGGGCCGACGGGCCGGCTTCCCAGACGATTTCCGGGTAGGCGTCCAGCGGTGGCGCTTCCAGCGAGGCCGGGCCGGAACCGTCGAGCACGAAGTGTGCGTGACGGGTGGCGGCGCAGTTGGGGATCATGCACACCGGCAACGAGGCGGCGTGGGTCGGGTAATCCATGATCTTCACGTCGAGCACGGTGGTCAGGCCACCCAGGCCCTGGGCGCCGATCCCCAGTTGGTTGACCTTCTCGAACAGCTCCAGGCGCATTTCTTCGATACGGTTGGAAGGGCCGCGCTTTTTCAGCTCGTGGATGTCGATGGATTCCATCAACACTTCCTTGGCCATCACCGCGGCTTTCTCGGCGGTGCCGCCGATACCAATGCCGAGCATGCCCGGTGGGCACCAGCCGGCACCCATGGTCGGCACGGTCTTGAGGACCCAGTCGACGATCGAGTCGGACGGGTTGAGCATGGCCATTTTCGACTTGTTCTCGGAACCACCACCCTTGGCGGCCACGTCCACTTCCACGGTGTTACCCGGAACGATGGAGTAGTGGATTACCGCTGGGGTGTTGTCCTTGGTGTTCTTCCTGCTACCTGCCGGGTCGGCGAGGATCGAGGCCCGCAGGACGTTTTCCGGCAGGTTGTAGGCGCGACGCACGCCTTCGTTGATCATGTCGTCCAGGCCCATGGTGGCGCCATCCCAACGTACATCCATGCCGACGCGTACGAACACGGTAACGATCCCGGTGTCCTGGCAGATCGGGCGGTGGCCGGTGGCACACATGCGCGAGTTGATCAGGATCTGGGCCATGGAGTCACGGGCGGCCGGCGATTCTTCGCGCAGGTAGGCCTCGTGCATTGCCTGGATGAAGTCAACGGGGTGGTAGTAGGAAATGAATTGCAGGGCGTCGGCAACGCTCTGAATCAGGTCGTCTTGCTTGATCACGGTCATGAGTCGCGCTCCTCTATAAGGGAACATTCAATAAAGGTGGCTTCAGATGGGTGTATCGGTCGCTGGAGCCACCTTTTCCAAGGCACGCCGGGTAGTGCTGGCGCGACGCTAAAAAGGCGCGGCAGTATAACCCGGTGCGGTGGCTGATACACCCGACGATGGTCATGAATGGCCGGCTCGATTTAGCTTTAGGAGCGAGCTTGCTCGCGAAAAACGTGAATCTGGTGGGTTTCGTCAGGCAGCCCGCGTTATCGTTAGCGACATTCGCGAGCAAGCTCGCTCCTACAGCTGAAGAGTTTTATGCCTGAACTGCACGTCGGCGCACGCCACTGGTCGGTCTCCACCGGCAGCAATCTGCTGGATGCCTTGAACCAGGCCGGTGTGGCCGTGCCCTACAGCTGCCGGGCGGGGAGTTGCCATGCCTGCCTGGTGCGTTGCCGGGGTGAGGTCGAGGACAAGCAACCCGAGGCCCTGAGCCCGGCCCAGCGCCAGGATGGCTGGCGCCTGGCCTGCCAGTGCCAGGTTACAGGTGATGTGCAGGTTGAGGCCTTTGACCCATTGCGCGACGGCACGGCGGCCACGGTACTGAGCGCGGACTGGCTGCACCCGACGGTGCTGCGCCTGCGCCTGCAACCGGAGCGAGGCCTGCGTTACCGAGCCGGGCAGCACCTGGCGCTATGGGCGGGTACGGTGGCGCGGCCTTATTCCCTGGCCAGCTTGCCCGGGGAAGATCCGTTCCTGGAGTTCCATCTCGATTGCCGCCTGCCCGGCGAGTTCAGCGATCTTGCCCGGCAGTTACAGGCCGGTGATCAACTGCGCCTGGGCGAATTGCGCGGTGGGGCGTTGCACTATGACCCGGACTGGCAATCCCGGCCGCTGTGGCTGCTGGCATCCGGCACTGGCCTGGGCCCGTTGTGGGGCGTGTTGCGTGAGGCCTTGCGCCAGGATCACCAGGGCGTCATCCGTGTGATTCACCTGGCCCATGATACGGATGCGCATTATCTGGCCGAGCCCCTGGCCCAGCTGGCCGCCAGCCATGAAAACCTCATCGTCGAGCTGTGGACAGCGGCGCAGTTGGCCGGTGCTTTGGCGCAACTGCGGCTTGTTTCCCGGCAAACCCTGGCCTTACTCTGCGGGCATCCCGGCAGTGTCGAGGCCTTTTCCAAGCGCCTGTTCCTGGCGGGCTTGCCGCGTAATCAACTGCTGGCCGATGTGTTCCTGCCCCGTGGTTGAGCGCCTATCTGCGAGACTCACCATGACCGATGCCATTGTGCTGCAACGTGACCGTGGGCTGCTGATTCTGCAGTTCAATCGCCCCGACAAGAAAAACGCCCTGACCCGCGCGATGTACCACCAGTTGGCCGCGGCGTTGGAGCAGGCCGATGCCGACAACACGGTCAATGCGGTGCTGATCCAGGGCAGTAGCGAGTGTTTTACCGCCGGCAATGATATCGGCGACTTCCTGCAGCAACCGCCCACGGACCTGGACAGCCCACCGTTCCTCTTTATGAAGAGCCTGCTCAATTGCCGCAAACCGGTGATTGCCGGTGTGGCGGGCGCTGCAGTGGGCATTGGTACCACGCTGTTGCTGCATTGCGACCTGGTGTATGTCAGCCGTGATGCCCGGTTGCGCATGCCGTTTGTCAACCTGGGACTGTGCCCGGAGTTCGGCTCCAGCCTGATCCTGCCGCGTTTGCTTGGGCATGCAAAGGCTGCCGAATTGTTGCTGCTGGGCGAAGGGTTCAGCGGCGAGCAAGCTGCACAGTGGGGCATCGCCACGCAAGCGCTGGACAGTGGTGAGGCAGCCTTGGCCAAGGCGCGGGAGGTGGCCGAACGCTTCGAGACTCTGGCGCCGGGTGCAGTGCAAATCAGCAAGCAGTTGATGAAGAGCGTTGATCGCGAGCAGTTGCGCCAGGTGATTGAGGAGGAGGGCGCGCTGTTTACCCAGCGGTTGAGGTCGCCGGAGGCGATTGCGGCGTTGTCGGGGTTTATTGCCCGGCGCTGAAATCGAAGTGGCTGGACCGGCCTCATCGCGGGCAAGCCCGCTCCCACATGGGAGTGCATTTGAAGTGTGGGCTTGCCCGCGAAAGCGCCAGTGCAACCACCCCAGAAATGCAAAAGGCCCTGTCACTCACATGACAGGGCCTTTGCTTTCAGCAGGTCACTCAGACCATTGGGTCGCCAACGTGCAGGATCTTCATGCCGTTGGTACCGCCGATGGTGTGGTAGCTGTCACCCTTGGTCAGGATCACCCAATCGCCTTTCTCCACGACGCCACGCTTGAGCAGTTCGTCGATGGCAGCCTGGCTGACTTGCTCAGGCGGCAACGACGCCGGGTCGAACGGTACGGTGTACACGCCACGGAACATGGCCGCGCGGGCCTGGGTTTCGCGGTGCGGGGAGAACGCGTAGATCGGGATCGAGGAGCGGATGCGCGACATGATCAACGGGGTGTAGCCACTTTCGGTCAGGGCGATGATCGCCTTCACACCCGGGAAGTGGTTGGCGGTGTACATGGCGGCCAGGGCAATGCTCTGGTCGCAGCTTTCGAACACCTTGCCGATGCGGTGGCTGGAGGTCTTGCTGGTCGGGTGCTTTTCAGCGCCGACGCAGATCCGCGCCATGGCCTGGACCGCTTCCAGCGGGTACGGGCCGGCGGCACTTTCCGCCGAGAGCATTACGGCGTCGGTGTAGTCGAGCACGGCGTTGGCCACGTCGGACACTTCGGCACGGGTTGGCATCGGGTTCTGGATCATCGACTCCATCATCTGGGTCGCAACGATCACCGCTTTATTGTGGCGGCGTGCGTGCAGGATGATTTTCTTCTGTATGCCGATCAGTTCCGCGTCACCGATTTCTACGCCGAGGTCGCCACGGGCAACCATCACTGCGTCGGACGCCTTGATCAGGCCGTCGAGGGTTTCGTCGTCGGCCACGGCTTCAGCGCGCTCGATCTTCGCGACCAGCCAGGCAGTACCGCCGGCTTCGTCGCGCAGTTGGCGGGCGTATTCCATGTCGGCAGCGTCGCGTGGGAAGGACACGGCGAGGTAGTCCACTTCCATTTCGGCGGCGAGCTTGATGTCAGCCTTGTCTTTCTCGGTCAGGGCCGGTGCAGTCAGGCCGCCACCACGACGGTTGATGCCTTTGTGGTCGGACAGCGGGCCGCCGATGATCACGGTGCAGTTCAGCTCGGTGACGGTGGCGGTGTCGACGCGCATGACCACTCGGCCATCGTCCAACAGCAGTTCGTCGCCGACGCCGCAGTCTTTCACCAGGTCCGGGTAGTCGATACCCACAACCTGCTGGTTGCCTTCGGTCAGCGGATGGCTGGTGGAGAAGGTGAATTTGTCACCAATCTTCAGCTCGATGCGCTTGTTGGCGAATTTGGCGATCCGGATCTTCGGACCTTGCAGGTCACCCAGCAGCGCGACGAAGCGGCCATGCTTGGCGGCGAGGTCACGTACCAGCTTGGCGCGAGCCTTGTGCTCGTCCGGGGTGCCGTGGGAGAAGTTCAGACGGGCAACGTCCAGGCCAGCCAGAATCAGCTGTTCGAGGACTTCCGGCGAGTTACTGGCCGGGCCAAGGGTGGCGACGATTTTGGTACGACGGACGGACATGCACGGACTCCTGAGTTCTAGCGCTGGGGAAGGCTACTATGCTCTTTGGCTGTAGTCATTGTTCGTTTGCACTACTTATTATCGATTCGCTTGTTTTCACTCTAAGGAGCGGGACGAACAACCCTGAAGATTTTCGCCCAAGGGTCGATACACTGCTCAAGACAGGAGAACACCCCATGCGAGTTTTGATCATTGCTGCCCTGGCCGTCAGTGTTGTCGGCTGCACCCGTTGGTCGATGGACCATCATTTGAACAACGCCTACCGTGCCTACAACGTAGGCGACTGCGAGCGGGTCACCCTGGAATTGTCCCAGGTCGACCGCGAGAGCCGCTCACGGCGCTACGTGCAGCCGGAGGTCTCGATGCTGCGTGGGCAGTGCCTGGAGCGGCAGAAGTTGTTTGTGGACGCGGTGCAGACGTATCAGTTCATCATCAGCCAGTACCCGTCGAGCGAATACGCGTTCCGCGCGCGTGCACGCCTGGATACGCTGCAACAACTGGGGCATTACCCAGGTGCAAGCCCCGCACGAGCAAGGCCAGCTGCATTGTGATGGCGTCTATCATTTCATAGCTGGTCTCTTGCCGGAGTTGGGCTATCCTTTGGATGTCTGTTTGTACAACTTTCAATTCAAACAGATGCAATTCTGGGATTCGGCGGCGGTAAAGTGCCAGGGCAGAGGTTGCTGTCCCACCGAGAACCATGGAGCGTGGGGTGTTGTTGATAACGCTCCGGTCCGAACCACTGAACGGCCAAATCATGGCCATTGGACGGCATCATGTTTACCAATCGACGGATTGAGCGGCACCAGTTGCCTTGTTGCTTGCAGGTGTTCAACCGCTTCACGGACAAACCCATCGGTTATCTGGGGAACATTTCCAGTGAAGGCCTGATGTTGGCCAGTCAGCTACCGATGATGATCAACGTGGATTTCGAGCTGTGCTTGAAGATCCCCGGGCTTGAGGGAGATGTGCATGCAATTGACTTCACTGCCAGGTGCCTGTGGAGCCGTGAAGACATCAACCCTCAGCATTATGATTCGGGTTTCATGCTGTTACAGGCACCTGCCGAGTACGGGCAATTGATCCTGGCACTGTCGCAGTACTTCAGTTTTGTTCCCCAGCAGGCCTCGGCCTAGCGCGACGAACGTTGTCGGCCCCGTGCTGATCGTTGAACGGATACCTGTAAAAGGTGCACCTTCATAGCACGCCGCCTTTTTTCCAGCCCAGATAACGCGTTACCAGATCCGCACCCAAATCCGACGGGTGAGCATCCAGTACGGCGAAGCCCTGTGCCTTCAGACGGTCATGGAGTTCTTCCCGGGCGTTGAGATAGTCGACGCTGGCGCAGTAGGCCAGCGCTTCCGGCAGGGTTTGCACAGGGGCCTGGCGCAGATGATCCAGTACTTCTTCGCGCAGGCTTGCCACCAATACCCGATGCTGGCGGCTGATGCGCTTGACCGCAGTCAGCAGATCCTCGTCGTCCTCATCACGCAGGTTGGTCACGACGATCACCAGCGCTCGACGTTTCTGACGAGCCAGTAACTGATTGGCTGCGGCCTGGTAATCGGCCGCGCGCCGGGTGCTGTCCAGGTCGTATACCGCGTTGAGCAACTGGTTCAGTTGGCCACTGCCCTTGACCGGTGCCAGATAGCGCGGCTGGTCACAGGCGAAGGTACACAGGCCCACCGCATCGCCCTGGCGCAAGGCCACGTAGCTGAGCAGCAGACAGGCGTTGAGGGCATGGTCGAAATGCGACAGTTCGCCGTCCTGGCTGCGCATACGCCGGCCGCAATCGAGCATGAAGACAATCTGCTGGTCGCGCTCATCCTGGTATTCCCGGGCGATCGGCGTGCGTTGCCGTGCCGTGGCTTTCCAGTCGATCTGGCGCAGGCTGTCACCCTCGCGAAATTCCCGCAGTTGGTGAAACTCCAGGCCCAGGCCGCGCCGCTGGCGCTGACGTACACCCAGTTGGCTGAGCCAGTTGTCTACCGCCAACAATTGCGCACCGTACAGGCGGGCAAAATCCGGATAGACCCGCGTGTCATCCTGCAGTGGCAGTGGGCGTTTTGCGGTCCACAACCCTAGAGGGCTGGGGAGGTGCACCTCACAACGCTCAAAGCTGAAGTGCCCACGGCTCAAGGGGCGCAGGCGATAGCCCAGCTCGCTGCGTTCGCTGGGGCGCAGTGCGATGGACTGCGGCAGGTTTTCCACGCTCAACCCATCCGGCACATGATCAAATACCTCCAGGGCCAGGGGGTGCGCATAGTCATGCTCCAGGGTAATCCGCACTTCGCTCCAGCGCCCCAGCGCCAGGCTGCCCGGCATCTGCCGCCGCAGGCGTGGCGAGGGGCGGCGTTTGAGGCGGACAGCATCGAGCAATGCGAGCAAAAGCAGCGCCAGGAGCAGGCCCCATGCCACGGAGTGCAGGGCGGCTGGCACCTTGAGTTGCAGGGCCATGGCTGTTCCGAGGGCGATGCCCAGACCCAGCAGCACCGCGAGCCAGGCCAGCAACAGGCGAGTGGGTCTCATGGGCAAGTCACTGTCGCGGCGCCGGCACTTGGTCGAGCAACTGGGCAAGCACCTGATCGACTTCCAGACCTTCGATATCCAGCTCCGGGGCGATGCGTACCCGATGGCGCAACACCGCCAGCGCGCAGCTCTTTATGTCGTCCGGGATCACGAACTCGCCACCACGCAGCAACGCACGGGCGCGGGCACCTCGCACCAGGGCTATGGAGGCGCGGGGACCGGCGCCAAGGGCCAGGCCGGGCCAAGTGCGGGTGGTGCGTGCCAGGCGCACGGCGTAGTCAAGCACCTGTTCATCCAGGGCCAACTCACTGGCGACCTGCTGCAGCATCAGCACATCTTCGGCCTGGAGCACGGTGCGCAGTGGCTGTACGTCGAGCATGTCGGCGCGGGCGGAGCGGGTTACTTCACGCACCATCTCCAACTCTTGCTGGGCGTCAGGGTAGTCCATGCGTACCTTGAGCATGAAACGGTCGAGTTCAGCCTCCGGTAGCGGGTAAGTGCCTTCCTGTTCGATGGGGTTCTGGGTGGCCAGCACAATAAAGGGTTGGCCGATGGGCAGGGCCTCACCCTCCAGAGTGACCTGGCGTTCCTGCATGGCTTCGAGCAAGGCGGCCTGGGTTTTCGCCGGGGCCCGGTTGATCTCGTCCGCCAGCAGCAGGTGGGTGAACAAGGGGCCCTTGCGCAGCTTGAACTGCTCGGTGTGCAAGTCGTACACGGCGTGGCCTGTAACATCACTGGGCATCAGGTCCGGGGTGAACTGGATGCGCGCGAAGTCGCCGTCAAAGCAGCGGGCCAGGGCGCGTACCAGCAAGGTCTTGCCCAGGCCCGGAACCCCTTCGAGCAGCACATGGCCGCCGGCGATCAGCGCAGTCAGTACGTCATCGATCACCGCATCCTGGCCAATCACCGCTTTGCGCAGCTCGGTGCGCAAAGCCTGGGCCAGTTGGGTGGCTCGCCCGATGTCTAGGGGGGTGGATACATCCACTGGAGAGTCGCTCATAGGGCATTCCTGAGGGTTTGCAGGCAAGCCACCTGGCGGCTGAAGTCGGCGCTGGAGAGCCGCTTTGCCGGGAGAGGGCCGAGGGCCTGGCTGATAATTGAAGACGGTTGGCGGGTCAGGCGTTCAAGTACCTGCCGTTGGCCGTCGGTATCCAGTTGCTCGAGTCCGGGGTGGTGGCGACGCGCGGTGCGCAGGATGTCACGCTGCAAGGCTTGCAACAGGCTGTTTTGCCCGCTGCGGCGCAGCAGGAAATCGCCACTGGCATTCAGGTGTTCCTGTAATTGGCGGCGGGCTTTCGGGGCGGGCGCCCGGATCGGCCCCAGGCGTATGCCGGCACGCCACAACCCCAGCAGAATCAGGGCGGCAAGTGCCACCAGGGCCTGGGGGAAATACCGCAGCAACAGGCTGAACAGGTTTTCGACGTCGGTGTTGGACAGCAGGGTTACATCGCTGCCCTGGGTCAGGTACCAGAGCAGCCAGGCGTTGTCGTGCAAGCCGATGGCCGGGGTCTTCCACAGCTCGCTGTCGGTGATCACGGTCACGCGGCCATGCCCGAGATTGAGTTGCATCAGGTGACTGGACTTGGCGCTGTTGGCCGAAAACTGGGCCAGGTGCCTGGGGTCGATCAGGGTGTAGTCCGTGTCGAAACTGAAAAACGCCGGTGCGGTTTCGTTATCGACATACAGGCGTGTCAGGTCAGGTTTCTTGCCCTTGCGGGCGCTGGGCGGCTGATCGAAGTCATCGCTGAAGGCCTGGCGCAACTGCAGGCGATCAAGCAGCAGGTCGCCGCTGTCCTGGGTTTCTTCATCCCATATGGCTTCGGCCACCAACAGCAGATGGCCGCCGGCCTGGGTCCACTCCAGCAGTTGGTCGACCTGGTGCGGGGTCATGTTGCTGCGCTCGCTGAGCAACAGCAGGCTGGTGCCCTTGGCGGGCAGGGTGGCCAGGCGCTCCAGGCTGAGGGCATGTTCGACGGCCAGGCCTTGCTGGCCCAGGAAGTGCTCTGCCGCCAGATAGGGGTTGGCCTGGGCTTCGGGTGACGGCCCGCGGTCGACCACTTCGTTGTAGGGAATCGCCTTGTGCCAGGCGTAGAAGCCCCCGGCTGTCAGCAGGCAAGCCAGGATCAGCGCGAACCAGATCAGCGGCCGGTTCATCGTGCGGCCTCGCTGTCGAACAAGCTGCGCCAATCTGCGCAGAGCTGTTGCTGGGCCAGGGCAGGCGGTACGCGATGGCCGTAGGCGAGGTTTTGCCAGTGCCGGGTCAGGTCGTCGCTGAATGCCAGCAATTGCGGCTGCTGCAAGTGGCGCACACGTTCCAGGACCTGGCCTTCGGTGTCGGCGTTTTTCAGTGGCAGGTTGAAGTCATGCAGCAGCCGGCTGAGCAGGCCGCGATACAGCAGGCCAAGGGCTTCGCGGGGCTTGGTGGCCCACAGTTGTTCGGCGGCACCGGCAATGTCTGTGGGCAGGGTTGCCACGCCCATGTCCAGGCCGAACAGCTGGGACGGCACGGGCTGCTCCGCCTTGGGCCGCGGGGCGCGGCGACGGCTGACAAAGGCCTGCAGCCAGTCGCGATAACGCCAGGCGAGCAGGGTAATGCCGGCGATCAGCAGGCCCCAGAGCAGTACCTCCATCACCAGGGCCAGGGACTTGAATGTGTCGCTGTTGAGGTTGTCCAGAAAGGATTCAAGCCAGGCAGGCAACTTGGCATCGGCGCCGGGCTTGGTTTTGTTGGCGCCCTGGTCCTCGCCGAAACGGTAGCGGGTGACGGTTTCCGGATTCTTGAACGGGGGTTGTTCCAGCAGGTGCTTGATCGATTGGCTGGCTTGCGGCGTGCTCAATGGTTTCGAGTCGACCGGTGGATTGGCCATGGCCTGGGGTGTTGGCGCGATCACGAGCAGGCCGACCGCCAGCAGCAGGACGGCCACTGCTGCTTCCAGGCGCTGGCGCAGGCGGCGGAACACCAACTCCAGGTCCCAGGCTTCGAGCACCGTACGCCGGTTGAGGTAGAGGCTGAATCCACACGCCACGTAGATGGGCTCCCAGAACACCAGGATCAGGGCGTAGAAGGCATTGCTCAGGTGCTCCAGCCATAGCCAATCCTGGCTGCTGGCCAGCGCCAACTGTTGCCAGTCCCAGTCCAGTTCTACCTGTTGTGGCAGGAACAGGTAGAACAGCGCCATCAAGCCAACCCATAACGCCGTTTCCAGGTGAATGCCGATCAGCGTCAGCCAGCGCGCCGCGCCAGCGTTGCGCTGTTGCAGGATCCCCAACCGTTGTTGACGGGCCAGGCCTGCGAGGCCTTCGAGTTGCACCACGGGCATGGTAAAGCTGCGACTGAGGCTAAAGCGCCTCCAGGTCAGGCTGGCCAGCAGTTGCCCCTTGAGCAGGTGCGGCCATTGGCGCAGTGCCTGTTTGAGCGTGGGCGTCTGGCCAAACAGCGCCTTGGACAGGATGTACAGCGGCAAGCGCTCAAAGGCCGGTTTCAACCACCAGAACACCAGCACGGCTACAGACGGGTAATCCCACAGCACTACGCTGATCAGAATAAAGATTGGCAGGCTCACCAGGGCCCAACTGCTCATCAAGAGCACGCGGTGCTTACGGGCCAGTAATACCCCCAGGTCCATGGCTTCCCACGAGGAGCGAGGACGAATCACCACGCTGGCGTCACTCAGGCGCATGACGACTCCTGCCGGCGAATACCAGATAGGCGATCACCAGCGCCCAGAGTGAAGCGCCCACCAGGTATTTGCCCCAGGGCTGCACGGCGGTGGTGGAGGACCAATAGGCTTCTATAAAAGCTGCGATAAGCAGCAATACCATCACGCCGCAGATCATTTGCACGCTCTTGCGGGCTGCCAGCCGCAATGACTCACCCCGGGGCAACGCTCCCGGAGCGATCAACGCCCAGCCCAGCTGCAGGCCTGCCGCGCCGGCCAGGGCAATGGCTGTCAGTTCGAAGGCCCCATGGCCGATGACAAAGGACCAGAAGGTCTGCCCGTAGCCGATTTGTGTCAGGTGCCCGGCAACGGCCCCGATCATCAGGCCATTGAAAAACAGGAAAAACACGCTGCCCAGGCCGAACAGCAAGCCGCCGGCGAAGGTCTGGAATGCAATGCCGATGTTGTGCATGACGTAGTAGCCGAACATCATCCAGTCCTCACTCGATGCCCGCTCGGCCGCGCGCCCCAGGCGACTGGCGTCGGGGTCGTACATGCCTTGCATCTCGGTCACTTGCTCGGTACTGACGATGGTGTAGATCAAGTCGGGGAACAGATAGACCAGCAGGCCAATGCCGACCAGGCTGCCAAAGAACAACAGGCTGGCCACCAGCACGAAGCGCCATTGCTCGCGCACCGTTCGGGGAAAGTCGGCCAGCAGGAAGCTCAAGGTCTTGGCGCCGAGCTGGCTGCGATGGCGGTACAGCTGTTGATGGCCGCGCAGGGCCAGTTGTTGCAGCGGGTCTACCAGGTAGCTGCTGTAGCCGCGCTCCTGCGCCAGCGCCAAATGTTGGCACAGGCGTCGGTAATCATGGGGGAAGCGCGTCAGGTCGTGGGCCTTGGCCTTGCCTTGTTCAAGCAGTGCCAGTTGCGCGGCAAAGGCTTGCCAGTGCGGCTGGTGACGGGTTTCGAACAGGCTTTGTTTCATGTCGGCCCCAGCAGGCCGCGGGCCACGCCATTGAGCTGTTCCACGGCGCGTGCCGGGGAAACCTGCAAGGGCGTGGCCAGAATCGCCGCCAGCTCATGGGTCCGCTCGGCGGACAGTTCACCCTGGCGCTCGGCAAAACCCAGGATTGCGCGCTGCTCGTTCAACTCAAGGGCAAAGGGCAGGCGCAAGGCCGGGGCCAGGGGCAACTGGGGGCGAGCCAGGGGCTGTTCGCGGTAAACAACCAGGGTACCGGCTGCGATATCACCCAGGCGCTTGAAGTGGGGATGTTGCAGGCAACTGATGGCACCGAGGAAGTAGCCGAACGGCAACATATCGACAAAACGCAGCAGGTTGCGGATCAAGGACGCGGACCAGCCAATGGGCGTGCCGTCATCCTGCACCACGCGCAGCCCCATGACCTGCTTGCCCGGTGAACAGCCTTGGTTGAGCACTTCGAAGAGCACCATGTACCACCAACTGACGAAAAACAGCAGGATCGAGCCGAGGCCGATGCCCAGGTTGCCGAGAAACGCCAGGGCGATGAACAGGATGCCGAGGATCAGGCCGCGCAGTCCCAGGTCGAAACCGAATGCCAGTGCCCTGGGCATCAGCCCGGCGGGGCGCAAGGGCAGGTCTATACCTTCCGGGGTCTCGATCTGGTAGCGAGTGTCCAATGGGGCGGTGGGCATTGCGTTCCCTGGCAGTGCGGTGTGGCTGGGCATGGGCGACCTTCTGGGGTGGCCGGCAAATTGAGAGGCCGATGCTAGCAGTGTCGTCGATGGAAGTAACACCTGAAAATGCGCCAAGGTTTCACTGAATGTTTATCCAGTGCACGTTGCGCTGGCCCCGGGCGGCGTCCAGCGCCTAGACTTTGTCGGTCTTCAGCACAGGAATAGCCCGTGACCTCGATCTTCTGGTACGACTATGAAACCACTGGCATCAACCCACGCAGCGACCGCCCGCTGCAGGTCGCCGGGATTCGCACCGACCTTGACCTCAATGAGATAGGGCCGCCGGTCAACCTCTATTGCCAGCCCAGCGACGATATCCTGCCGCACCCCGCGGCGTGCATGATCACGGGCATTACCCCCGGCCAACTGGCGGAAAAAGGCCTGGCCGAAGCCGACTTCATGACGCGCGTGCATGCCGAGCTGGCGGCCCCCGGCACCTGCGGCGCGGGCTATAACACCCTGCGCTTCGACGATGAAATGACCCGCTACAGTCTGTATCGCAATTTCTTCGACCCCTATGCGCGGGAATGGCAGGGCGGCAACAGCCGTTGGGATTTGATCGACGTGCTGCGCACGGCCTATGCCTTGCGGCCCGATGGCATCGTCTGGCCCGAGCAGGACGGGCGCGTGACCCTCAAGCTGGAGCGCCTGACGGCGGCCAATGGGATCGACCATGGCCAGGCCCACGAGGCATTGGCCGACGTGCGTGCCACCATCGCATTGGCGCGCCTGGTCCGGGAAAAACAACCGAAGTTGTACGATTGGCTGTTTCAACTGCGCAGCAAACAGCGGGTCATGGATCAAATTCGCCTGTTGCAGCCCATGGTGCATATTTCCGGGCGTTTTTCCGCCGAGCGCCATTACCTGGGGGTGGTCCTGCCGTTGGCGTGGCATCCGCGCAATCGCAACGCGTTGATCGTCTGTGACCTGGGGCTAGACCCACAGGGATTGCTGGACCTGGATGCCGAAACACTGCGCCAGCGTCTGTACACCCGGCGCGATGAGTTGGCTGAAGGCGAGTTGCCGGTGCCGCTCAAATTAGTCCACATCAACCGCTGCCCGGTGGTCGCACCGCTGAGTGTGTTGCGGGCGCAAGACCAGCAGCGTTTGAATCTGGACATGGGTGAATATCAGGCCCGGGCGCTGCGGCTAACTGACGCACAGGAACTTTGGCGGGATAAATTGCCGGCGATTTATGCCGAAGAAGATTTCGCCGCAACCGCCGATCCGGAACAACAGCTCTACGATGGTTTTATTGGCGATCGTGATCGGCGTTTATGTGAACAAGTCCGGGCTGCCGAACCTGCGCAACTAGCACGCCAGCAGTGGCCTTTTGATGATCATCGTTTGCCGGAATTATTGTTTCGCTATCGTGCCCGTAACTTTGCGTACACCTTGGATGACGAAGAGCAACAACGCTGGAAACTATTCTGTCAGCAACGCTTGTCAGACGCGGATTACGGTGCGCCCAATACCCTGGAGAGTTTTAATAAGGCCAGGCTTGAATTGGACGTTAGTGCTACAACGTTTCAGCGTCAGGTACTGGATGAATGGCAGCAATATGCTGATGCTTTACGTCAGCGCCTGAGCCTGTAATCAGCGCTTGATAAACAGCGGGCAATAAAAAACGCCAGCAAGCTGGCGTTTTTTATTGTGTCGCGAATCAGGTGACGACCCAGCGAGCCTTAGCCCAGCAGGGTGGCCCAGCCTTCAACCACGTCACCGCCCCACTTGGCTTTCCACTCTTTCAGAGTCTTGTGATTGCCACCTTTGGTTTCAATCACTTCACCGTTGTGCGGGTTTTTGTATTGCTTGACCTTACGGGCGCGCTTGGTGCCGGTAACTTTTACTGCGCCGCGAGGTGCTTTAACTTTCGATTCCGGATCCAGCAGCGCGATGATGTCACGCAGGGATTTGGAGTATTCACCCATCAGGGTGCGCAATTTGCCTTCGAATTCCAGCTCGGTTTGCAGTTTGTCGTCTTGGGACAGATTCTTCAAACGGGCTTGCAGCTCTTTGATAGCTTCTTCGGTGGCACGGTATTCGTTGATCAGGGACATGTGGACTACCTTATGCGGGGCGCTGAGGGACAGGGATAGTGGCCTAATAATAGTCAGACAGTTTCCCCAAGTAAACATTTAAGCTCTGTTTTATGTAATTTACTTTGAACGTTTGTAGTCAGAGACGCTGAGTGCATTATTTAGTGCGCTCGACCGGCTAAAGATATTCTCATTAGATCTTGGCTTATTGCGGTAACAGATGCTTGTGTTGACATAGTGCTGGGGTAAAAACCGTACGCTATTTAGGGATACCGCCAGCAATCGCTCGAATAAGCGTTGAGGAATACTGCAGTTTTTCTACGGTATCGCTAGAATGGCGGCCTTTGCGAAGTTCTGGAGTTTGCCCCTAATGCGCACTTTTCGTCTGGTGATTGCCTGCCCGGATCGGGTTGGTATCGTCGCTAAAGTCAGTAACTTTCTGGCCTCCCACAACGGCTGGATCACCGAAGCGAGTCATCACTCGGACAATCTCAGTGGTTGGTTTTTCATGCGTCACGAAATTCGTGCCGACACGCTGCCCTTTGGTCTTGAGGCATTTCGCGAGGCGTTTGCGCCCATCGCCGAAGAGTTTTCGATGACATGGCGCATTACCGACACCGAGCAGAAAAAACGTGTGGTGCTGATGGCCAGCCGCGAGTCCCATTGCCTGGCGGACTTGCTGCACCGCTGGCACAGCGATGAGCTGGACTGCGAAATCGCCTGCGTGATTTCCAACCACGACGACCTGCGCAGCATGGTTGAGTGGCACGGTATTCCTTACTACCACGTGCCGGTCGACTCGCAGAACAAACAGCCGGCCTTCACCGAAGTCTCGCGCCTGGTCGAGCAGCATCAAGCGGACGTCGTGGTACTGGCGCGCTACATGCAGATCCTGCCGCCGGAGCTGTGCCGCGAATATGCAGGCAAGGTGATCAACATTCACCACAGCTTCCTGCCGTCGTTTGTCGGCGCCAAGCCGTATCACCAAGCCTCCCTGCGCGGCGTGAAGCTGATCGGCGCAACGTGCCACTATGTCACCGAGGAGCTGGACGCCGGTCCTATCATCGAACAGGACGTGGTCCGCGTCAGCCACAGCGACAGTATTGAAGACATGGTGCGCTTCGGCCGCGACGTCGAGAAGATGGTCCTGGCCCGCGGCCTGCGCTATCACCTGGAAGACCGCGTGCTGGTACACGGCAACAAGACCGTGGTGTTCTGACCGACTGTTTTTAGTTGAAGCAAAAAGGGCCTGGGCGTTAAATCACCCAGGCCCTTTTTATTTGTGTCAGCGATGAGGATCCAACGATGAGTGATCCCCTGGATAAAGCCACGTCCAAGGCGCCCGCTACCTTGGGCGAAGGGTGTTTGAGCCGCTATGACCCGGATGACTTGGATGCCGAGGACGGCACGGATTTTCCCGGCGCCGCCCGGTTGTGGGAGCAGTTGCAGGAAGAGTCAGAGCCGCACGACAAGCCCGGCCCTGACAGAAACAACGCAGGTTGAATGTAGGAGAGGTCGAGCCCCGGTTCCCACAGTTGATTTGCGCTGTACTCCGGTTTAGATACGGAAACTCCCCACCAGTTGTTTCAGGCGTGCCGCTTGCTGCTCAAGGTCGGAGCAGGCGCGCAGGGTGGACTGCAGGTTTTCCACGCCTTCCTGGTTGAGCGTATTGATTTCGGTGATATCGATGTTGATCGATTCAACCACCGAGGTCTGCTCCTCGGTCGCGGTAGCCACCGATTGGTTCATGCCGTCGATTTCACCGATACGCTGGGTCACGCTGCTCAAGCGTTCACCTGCCAGGTTGGCGATTTCTACGCTGTCGAGGCTATGGCGTTGGCTTTCGCTCATGGTGCTGACCGAGTCCCGAGCGCCGACTTGCAGCTCCTCGATCATCTTTTGTACCTGTTGCGCCGATTCTTGCGTGCGATGGGCCAGGTTGCGCACCTCGTCTGCCACCACCGCAAACCCACGGCCGGCTTCCCCGGCGCGCGCAGCCTCAATGGCGGCGTTGAGCGCCAGCAGGTTGGTTTGCTGGGAAATACTGGTGATCACTTCGAGAATCTGCCCGATATTCACCGTCTTACTGTTGAGCGCCTCGATATTGCTGCTCGAGGCGCTGATCATTTCGGACAGCTGTGTCATGGCCTTGATATTGCGCTCCACCACTTGCTGGCCATCTTCGGCCAGGTGCCGTGCATCGCTGGCCTGGTGCGAGGCCTGGGCGGCGTTACGGGCGATTTCCTGGGCGGCGGCGCCCAACTGGTTGATTGCTGCCGCGACGCTGTTGGTGCGGTTGGCCTGTTCGTCGGAATTGACCATCGACGAGTTGGAGGCGCTGACCACGCGCAGTGCCACTTCATTGACCTGGCCGGTGGCGGAAGATACTTCGCGAATCGAGGTATGAATCCGCTCCACAAAGCGGTTGAAGGCTTTGCCGAGGATGCCGAATTCGTCATGGTTCTGGATAGTCAGGCGGCGCGTCAGGTCGCCTTCGCCATCGGCGATGTCTTCCATGGCGCGGGTCATTACGTACAGCGGCTGCATCAGCACACGGATCAGCATGCCTAGCAGCGCGATGATGATCGCTACGGCTATCACGGTGGCAATGATGGCCGAGGTGCGGAATTCGCTGAGCATGGCGAAGGATTTGTCTTTATCTACCGACAGACCGATATACCAGTTCACCGACGGCAAACCCTTGATCGGGGCGAAGGTGACAATGCGGGTTTTGCCATCAACCTCGATTTCGCTGAAGTCGGCACTGATCTTGATGGCCTGGTTCGGGTACGCCTCGCCCAGGGTTTTCATCACCAGGCTTTTATCCGGGTGTACCAGGATCTTGCCGTCGGCACTGACCAGGAACGCGTAGCCCATGCCACCGAAGCTCAGCGCGCCGATGTTGTCCACCAGGGTTTGCAGGCTCAGGTCGCCGCCGACCACACCGACACTTTGCCCAGCCTTGCTGCTGGGGGTGGCGATGGAAATAATCAACTGGCCGGTGGCTGCATCGATATAAGGTTCGGTCAGGGTCGAGCCGTTGCTGGTCTGGGCGCCTTTGTACCAGGGGCGCACGCGGGGATCGAAGCCGTCGGGCATCTTCGCATCGGGGCGAATGGTGAAGCCGCCTTTGCTGTCGCCCAGGTAGGTGGCCATGAACGATGACGTCAGGGCTTTCTGCTCCAGCAGGCTGGCAACCACGGCCGGCTCGGAGTTGATGGCGATGTTCTGGGCGGCGTTTTCCACCAGGACGATGCGCCCGGCCAGCCAACTCTGGGTATTGCTGGCAGTCACGCTGCCCATTTCATGCAGGTAGCTGTCGAGGTCGTCGCGAATTGCGTTTCGTTGCAGGTAGTCGTTGTACAACGTGAACAACGCAAATGCGGCAATGACGATAAGGGCGGCTGCAAGCAGGATTTTGTGGCTGAAGCGCAGATTTTTATTCATGGCTCGTCGTGTCCGCTAAGGTCTTAGTGTCCGAGGCGCGTCTTTTATGCAGACGCGCAAATGGCAGCATTAAATAAAGTGTGATATTTCCATCTGCTCCTGCAGGAATTATCCGGTCTAACTTTTTTAGACTTTTTGGGTCTCTCGCTTTGTCTGTATCGACCGTGCAGCGCTAAAGATTAACCATGGGTGACAAAATGTCTGACTCCTCGCAACTTCTTATTGGCGCAGATCTCGAAGGTCAGCCCATCGCCCAGGCCATGCGCCTGGCTAATCGCCATGGCTTGATCGCTGGTGCCACCGGCACGGGCAAGACTGTGACGCTGCAGCGGCTGGCGGAGGCGTTCAGTGATGCTGGCGTCGCAGTGTTCGCCGCCGATATCAAGGGTGACCTGTGTGGCCTCGGCGCCGCAGGCAACCCCCAGGGCAAGGTGGCCGAGCGTATTGCCGGTATGCCGTTCCTGAATTACGCGCCTAAGGCTTATCCGGTAACGCTGTGGGATATCCATGGTCAGTCCGGTCATCCGCTTCGTACAACCTTGAGCGAAATGGGCCCGTTGCTGCTGGGCAGTCTATTGGAACTGACCGACAGCCAGCAGTCGACGTTGTATGCAGCCTTTAAAGTGGCGGATCGCGAAGGCTTGCTGCTGCTGGACCTCAAGGACCTCAAGGCTCTGCTCAACCACCTCAAGTTCCACCCCGAACTGCTGGGCGATGATGCCGCCCTGATGACCACCGGCTCCAGCCAGGCGTTGCTGCGGCGCTTGGCGGTGCTCGAACAGCAGGGCGCCGAAGCTTTGTTCGGTGAGCCGGCGCTGCAGCTGGAAGATATTTTGCAACCGGCCAGCGATGGGCGAGGGCGCATTCATCTGCTGGACGCCAGCCGCCTGGTGCACGAGTCGCCCAAGGTCTATGCGACGTTCCTGTTGTGGTTGTAGGCGGAGTTGTTCGAGCAGTTGCCGGAGCGCGGGGATGCCGACAAGCCGTTGCTGGCACTGTTTTTCGACGAGGCGCATTTGCTGTTTGCCGATACGCCCAAGGCTTTGCAGGACCGTCTGGAGCAAGTGGTGCGGCTGATTCGTTCGAAAGGGGTGGGTGTGTATTTTGTCACCCAGTCGCCGGGCGATCTGCCGGACAACGTGCTGGCCCAATTGGGTTTGCGTATCCAGCATGGCCTGCGGGCATTCACCACCAAGGAGCAGAAATCCCTGCGGGCGGTGGCGGATGGTTTTCGGCCGAATCCGGCATTCGATGCACTGGCGGTGTTGACCGAGCTGGGCACCGGTGAGGCGCTGGTGGGCACGCTGCAGGAAAAAGGCACGCCCGAGGTGGTCCAGCGGGTGCTGGTAGCGCCGCCGCAATCGCGGATCGGGCCATTGACCGCCGCTGAGCGCACGGCCTTGATCGGCAGTTCGTCGCTCTTGGGGCGCTACGACAAGCCGGTCGATCGTGAGTCGGCCTATGAAGTGCTGATGGCGCGCAAGGAACTGGGGCCGGAGGCGAGTGCTGCGCCTGCCGCAGAAGAGCCGAGTTTTACTGACAAGGCCGGGGCGTTCCTGGGAACTACAGCGGGCAAGGCCTTGAAGTCGGCGATGCAGCAGGCTGCCAATCAGATGGGCCGCCAATTGGTGCGCGGGCTGTTGGGTTCTCTGCTGGGCGGTAGCAAGCGTAAGTAGTTCTTACGGCAGATGGAATCAACTGTAGGAGCGGGCTTGCCCGCGATGAGGGAGTTTCAGTCGATACCTGTATCGACTGACCTCTCGCAATCGCGAGCAAGCTCGCTCCTACATTAGGTTGTGCCGCTCTCAGGTTTTGGGCTTGGCGTGTGCGGCCAACCGCTCCAGCGCCGCGCGCAGCTTCGGATCGGTAATGCCGTCCGCTGTCGCCTGGATGGTTTCGGCGGCATTCACCGACAAATCCATGGTATGCCCCACCGCACCTTGCTGCACGGTCGGAGGCTGGACCTTGAACTGGATGCGCAGCAGGCTCTCAAAGACCTCAAATGCCTGGAGCTGGCGCTGCAAGCGTTTTTGCTGATAGCGCAGGCGGGTCGCCCAATGCCCATCTGTGACAATCAGCAGCAGCGTACCGTCACGCCACGATGCTACATGGCAGTGCTCGCGGGCCGCCGGTTGCAGTTGGCTTTCCAGCAGGCGTTGCAGGTGGCCAAGGCGCTGGGCATGGCCGAAGATGGCTTTTAAAGGCTTGGCTTCGCGCAGCAGCACGGCGGGAGCTCGGGCCGTAAGAGGGCGAAATGCCATGGTCTAGACACCTTAGGTAACAGAGCTGCCATGGTAGCAGAAAGTGTGTGCGGCACTGTGGTCATTGCTTTGTCAGCAGTTTATCCATTAAATCAATAAGTAACTTCTCGCTCCAATGGGTTGAAAGTCAGCAAAAAGCCCTTATTTTAAACAAGCCCTCCCGGAACGCTGTGCCTGCATCGTGGAACAACGCCACTTTCCTCACCCTCGTTTCCGGGTAGAATGCTCGTTCGCATGCGGCCGTGAGGGCTGCTCGGGCGACTTACGGGGCGCCCCTTCATCCCTAATGTGTGGAAGAACCTGCCGATATGTTTGCGCCTTTGTTAAAGAAACTTTTTGGAAGCAAGAATGAGCGCGAAGTCAAACGCATGCTCAAGACGGTGCAGCTGGTCAATGCCTTCGAAGAGCAGATGGTTGCTTTGTCGGACGAGCAATTGCGCGCCAAGACCGAAGAGTTCAAGGCCCGCATAGCCAAAGGTGAAACCCTCGACAAACTGCTGCCCGAAGCCTTTGCGGTCGCCCGCGAAGCCGGTAAGCGTGTAATGGGTATGCGCCACTTCGACGTCCAGTTGATCGGCGGCATGACCTTGCATGAAGGCATGATTGCCGAAATGCGCACCGGTGAAGGCAAGACCCTGGTGGCAACCCTGGGCGTTTACCTCAACGCACTGTCCGGCAAGGGCGTGCACGTTGTGACGGTGAACGACTACCTGGCTCGCCGGGACGCCAACTGGATGCGCCCGCTGTATGAATTCCTCGGCCTGACCGTCGGCGTGGTAACGCCGTTCCAGCCGCCGGAAGAGAAGCGTGCCGCCTACGCCGCCGACATCACCTAC
Source organism: Pseudomonas proteolytica (assembly GCF_007858275.1). GTDB lineage: Bacteria > Pseudomonadota > Gammaproteobacteria > Pseudomonadales > Pseudomonadaceae > Aquipseudomonas > Aquipseudomonas proteolytica. Next base: position 4,856 of record NZ_VFEV01000057.1, on the reverse strand, counting down.
GGCACCAACAACGAATTCGGTTTCGACTACCTGCGCGACAACATGGCGTTCAGCATGGAAGAAAAATTCCAGCGTGAACTCAACTTTGCCGTGATCGACGAAGTCGACTCCATTCTCATCGACGAAGCCCGTACTCCGCTGATCATCTCCGGCCAGGCCGAGGACAGCTCGCGCCTGTACACCGAAATCAACAAGCTGATCCCGCGCCTTGAGCAACATATCGAGGAAGTGGAAGGCGTCGTGACCAAAGAAGGTCATTACTCCATCGACGAGAAGACCCGCCAGGTCGAGCTTAACGAAGCCGGTCACCAGTTCGTCGAAGAGATGCTGACCCAGATCGGCCTGCTGGCTGAAGGCGAAAGCCTGTACTCGGCACACAACCTGGGCCTGTTGACCCACGTGTATGCCGGCCTGCGCGCCCACAAGCTGTTCCATCGCAACGTCGAATACATTGTCCAGGACGGCCAGGTCGTGCTGGTCGACGAACACACTGGCCGTACCATGCCCGGTCGTCGTTTGTCCGAAGGCCTGCACCAGGCCATCGAAGCCAAGGAAGTGCTCAACATCCAGGCCGAGAGCCAGACGCTGGCCTCGACCACCTTCCAGAACTACTTCCGCCTGTACAACAAGCTGTCCGGCATGACCGGTACTGCTGACACCGAAGCGTTCGAATTCCACCAGATCTACGGTCTGTCGGTGATGGTCATCCCGCCAAACAAGCCGCTGGCGCGTAAAGACTACAACGACCTGGTGTTCCTGACCGCCGACGAGAAATACGCTGCAATCGTTGCCGACATCAAGGAATGCATGGCCCAAGGCCGTCCGGTCCTGGTGGGTACTGCAACCATCGAAACCTCCGAGCACATGTCGAACCTGCTCAACAAGGAAGGTATCGAGCACAAGGTCCTCAACGCCAAGTTCCACGAAAAAGAAGCCGAGATCATTGCCCAGGCCGGTCGCCCAGGCGCACTGACCATCGCTACCAACATGGCCGGTCGTGGTACCGACATCCTGTTGGGCGGTAACTGGGAAGTGGAAGTGGCATCCCTGGACAACCCGACGCCTGAGCAGATCGCCCAGATCAAGGCCGACTGGCAGAAGCGCCACCAGGCCGTGCTGGAATCCGGTGGTTTGCAGGTGATCGCGTCCGAGCGTCACGAATCGCGCCGTATCGACAACCAGCTGCGTGGCCGTGCCGGTCGCCAGGGCGACGCCGGTTCCAGCCGTTTCTACCTGTCCCTGGAAGACAGCCTGATGCGCATCTTCGCCTCTGACCGGGTGAAGAACTTCATGAAGGCCCTGGGCATGCAGTCTGGCGAAGCGATCGAGCATCGCATGGTGACCAACGCCATCGAAAAGGCCCAGCGCAAGGTCGAAGGCCGCAACTTCGATATTCGTAAGCAACTGCTGGAGTTCGATGACGTCAACAACGAACAGCGTAAAGTGATTTATCACATGCGTAACACGTTGCTGGCCGCCGACAACATTGGCGAAACCATTGCCGACTTCCGCCAGGACGTGCTCAACGCCACCGTCAGCGCCCATATCCCGCCACAGTCGCTGCCTGAGCAGTGGGATGTTGCCGGCCTGGAAGCTGCGTTGAAGAGCGACTTCGGTGTCGACCTGCCGGTCCAGCAATGGCTTGACGAAGACGATCACCTGTACGAAGAAACCCTGCGCGAAAAACTGATGGCCGAACTGCTGGCCGCGTACAACGAGAAAGAAGAGCAAGCCAGTGCCGAAGCACTGCGCACCTTCGAGAAGCAAATCGTTCTGCGTGTGCTGGACGACCTGTGGAAAGACCACCTGTCAACCATGGACCACCTGCGCCACGGTATCCACCTGCGTGGCTACGCCCAGAAGAACCCGAAGCAGGAGTACAAGCGCGAGTCGTTCACGCTGTTCTCCGAGTTGCTGGATTCGATCAAGCGCGATTCGATTCGTGTGTTGTCCCACGTTCAGGTGCGTCGCGAAGACCCGATCGAAGAAGAAGCCCGCCTGCGCCAGGAAGCCGAAGCCCTGGCCGCGCGTATGCAGTTCCAGCATGACGAAGCGCCGGGCCTTGAGTCGCCGGAAGTGTTGGGTGAAGAGGTCGATGTGGCCCTGGCCCAGGCTCCTGTGCGCAACGAGCAGAAGCTGGGTCGCAACGAGCCATGCTGGTGCGGTTCGGGCAAGAAGTTCAAACACTGCCATGGCGAGATCAACTAAGATTTTTGCCTGACGCTGCAATACCCCGCGCCGCGACCGGCATCAGCCGTCGCGGCGTTTTGCCATTTATTCACCGTCGACGACGACGGTGCAGACATCACATCGTTAAGGAGCGCATTCATGGCTGTTGGTCTTGGTCCTTTGCCCACGTTGCACCCGGTTGCCGGTTTTGAACTCGGTATCGCTTCGGCCGGTATCAAGCGCCCCGGGCGCAAGGACGTGGTAGTGATGCGCTGTGCCGAAGGCTCGACCATCGCTGGCGTGTTCACCCTGAACGCGTTTTGCGCAGCCCCCGTGATCCTCGCCAAGCAACGTGTCGAAGGTCCGGTGCGCTACTTGCTGACCAACACCGGCAATGCCAACGCCGGTACCGGCGAGCCTGGCCTGGCTGCGGCTGCGCGCACTTGCGCCAAGCTGGCGGAGTTGACCGGGGTGGACGCCAGCCAGGTGCTGCCGTACTCCACCGGGGTGATCGGCGAGCCGTTGCCCGTGGAAAAAATCGAAGGCGCCCTGCAGGCCGCGCTGGACGACCTGTCGGTGGATAACTGGGCGGCCGCGGCCACCGGGATCATGACCACCGACACTCTGCCCAAGGGCGCCAGCCGCCAGTTCGTGCATGAAGGCGTGACTGTCACCGTGACCGGCATCAGCAAAGGTGCGGGCATGATCCGCCCGAACATGGCGACCATGCTCGGCTACATCGCCACTGACGCCAAAGTCTCCCGCGATGTGCTGCAGAACCTGATGCTCGATGGCGCCAACAAGTCGTTCAACCGCATCACCATCGACGGCGACACTTCGACCAACGACAGCTGCATGTTGATTGCCACCGGTAAAGCCAACCTGCCGGAAATCACCTCCTCCAACGGCCCGCTGTTCGCGGCGTTGAAGCAGGCGGTATTTGAAGTGTGCATGGAAGTGGCCCAGGCCATTGTGCGTGATGGCGAAGGCGCGACCAAGTTCGTCACCGTTGAAGTCAATGGCGGCGGCAATCACCAGGAATGCCTGGATGTCGGCTACACCGTGGCCCACTCACCGCTGATCAAGACCGCGCTGTTTGCCTCCGACCCGAATTGGGGCCGGATCCTCGCAGCGGTGGGTCGTGCCGGCGTGCCGAACCTGGACGTGAGCAAGATTGATGTGTTCCTCGGTGATGTGTGCATCGCCAGCCGTGGCGCCCGTGCCGAAACCTACACCGAAGCCCAGGGCTCGGCGGTGATGCAGCAGGAAGAAATCACCATCCGCATCGAACTGGGACGCGGTGAGTGCAGCGAAACCATCTGGACCACCGACCTGTCCCACGAATACGTGAAAATCAACGCCGAATACCGCACTTGATACCTGCCCGGGGCATTGGCAATGCCCCGGCAGACGCCGGCTTAGAGGACGTAATACCGTGAAACGAGTTCATGTAGCAGCCGCAGTTATTCGCGGTATCGATGGCCGGATTTTGCTGGCGCGTCGTGCAGATACCCAGCACCAGGGCGGCCTCTGGGAATTTCCCGGAGGCAAGGTGGAGGCCGATGAATCGGTTTTCACCGCACTGGGCCGAGAGCTGCAGGAGGAACTGGGTATCCAGGTCACCACGGCGCGGCCGTTGATCCAGGTGCAGCATGATTACCCGGACAAGCAGGTGTTGCTGGATGTCTGGGAGGTCTCGGCGTTTACCGGCGAGCCCCATGGCGCAGAAGGGCAACCCCTCGAATGGGTGGCGCCACGGGACTTGCAGAACTACGAGTTTCCAGCCGCCAACGCGCCAATCGTCGCTGCCGCGCGCTTGCCCGCTGACTACCTGATCACCCCAGGTGAACTGGAAACCCCAGTTTTGTTGCGCGGTATCCAGAAAGCCATTGCCGGTGGCATCAAGCTGATCCAATTGCGCGCCCCCAATGGCTATGACCCCAAGTACCGCGACCTGGCGGTGGATGCCGTGGGGTTGTGTGCCGGCAAGGCACAGTTGATGCTTAAGGGGCCGTTTGAATGGCTCGGTGATTTCCCGGCGGCGGGCTGGCACATGACTTCGGCGCAACTGCGCAAATACGCCAGCAAAGGCCGGCCATTGCCCAAGGATCGCTGGTTGGCGGCGTCTTGCCACAATGCCGAGGAGCTGGCATTGGCCGAATTGATGGACGTGGACTTTGTCACTTTGTCGCCGGTGCAGCCGACCCAGACTCATCCTGATGCTCAACCATTGGGTTGGGAAGAGGCCGCGCAGTTGATCAAGGGCTTCAGCAAGCCTGTGTTTCTGTTGGGTGGGGTTGGGCCTGACGAGCGGGAGAAGGCCTGGCAGAACGGAGCGCAGGGTGTGGCGGGGATTCGGGCGTTCTGGCCTGAGGTTTGAGTCGTCAGTGATGGCCCCATCGCAGCATCGGTATTTACACAACTTTCAGACACTGACGACCTCCCCTGTGGCGAGCGGGCTTGTCGGAACGCCGCATCGCCCGCGCTGGGCTGCGAAGCAGCCCCAGTATGTATCAGACACTCCGTAGCGGCTGGTTTTGGGGCTGCTTCGCAGCCCAGCGCGGGGCAAGCCCGCTCGCCACAACAGCCCTCTCTGCCAGGGTTTATGCGCTGCGGCAAAATTGTGTAGATACCGATGAGGCCCGATAAAGCTCTACAAAACCTCAGTGCGGCTTAGCTGCCGCCTG
>NZ_VFEV01000056.1 GCF_007858275.1 Pseudomonas proteolytica | reverse complement strand
TTTTCAGAAGCTTTCGAGGTTTTCCTCAACAACTTCAACCACTTGCGCTTCCGATCTCTCGTCAGCGGGAGGCGAATTCTACAGCGTTACACGCTGCTGTCAACACCTCTTTTTCAACTTCCTTTTGACTTCGATGAACTGAAGCAACTTGCTGTCGAATCCCGCATAACTCATTGTTTACCAAGGAGTTTTCCGTTTCGACTGCGCCGGAAGTGGGGCGAATTATAGACAGATATAATTCGCCGTCAACCGTTAATTCCAGGTTTATTCGGATTTAAGCGTAATACGCGCAAATGCCTTCTTACCGGCCTGACAGACATGGGTCGCGCCCAGCTCGTATATAAAGGTGCGATCGACAACCTCACCATCTATACGCACACCGCCAGACCCCAGGAGGTCGCGCGCCACTGCCGAGTTCTTCACTAGGCCCGCCTTATTAAGGACAGCGGCAATCGGCATCGCTTCGGTGGCAGTCAACTCGATCTCCGGCAGATCATCCGGCAGCTCGCCATCCTTCATGCGATTGCCCGCAGCACGGTGAGCGCTGGCCGCAGCCTCTTCACCATGGAAGCGCGCAACAATCTCTTCCGCCAGCTTGATCTTGACGTCCCGCGGGTTCGCACCAGCCTCAACGTCGGCACGCAATGCGTTGATCTCATCCATGGAGCGGAAGCTCAACAGCTCGAAGTAACGCCACATCAGCGCATCCGGGATAGAAACCAGCTTGCCGTACATCACCCCCGGCGCCTCCTGGATGCCGACATAGTTGCCCAAGGACTTGGACATTTTCTTCACGCCATCCAACCCTTCCAGCAATGGCATGGTCAGAATGCACTGAGCTTCCTGACCATACGCGCGCTGCAGCTCGCGCCCCATCAACAGGTTGAACTTCTGGTCGGTACCACCCAACTCGACATCCGCACGCAGGGCCACCGAGTCATACCCTTGAACCAGCGGGTACAGGAACTCATGAATAGCGATAGGCTGGTTGGTGGAGTAGCGCTTATCGAAGTCATCGCGCTCAAGCATCCGCGCAACGGTGTACTGGGATGTCAGGCGAATGAAGTCCGCCGGCCCCATCTGATCCATCCACGTGGAGTTGAACGCCACCTCGGTCTTGGCCGGATCGAGAATCTTGAAGACCTGGGTCTTGTAGGTCTCGGCATTGTCCAAAACCTGCTCGCGGGTCAGCGGCGGGCGTGTGGCACTCTTACCGCTCGGGTCACCGATCATCCCGGTGAAATCACCTATAAGGAAGATCACCTGATGCCCCAGCTCCTGGAACTGGCGCAGCTTATTAATAAGCACGGTGTGACCCAAGTGCAGATCCGGCGCTGTCGGATCAAAGCCAGCCTTAATACGCAGGGGTTGGCCACGCTTGAGCTTTTCGATCAGCTCGGCCTCGACCAACAGTTCTTCCGCACCACGTTTGATCAGCGCTAGCTGCTCTTCAACCGACTTCATAACAGACCCGCAAGGCTCAGATTCAAAGGGAACCAACCATACAAGATCAGGGACTAATTACAAGTTTTGCCCTGCAAACGAGCACCATTCGGCGAGCCCGGCATTCGCAAGCTTGCACCACAGATGATTTGGTTATATTTTATACAGTTATTTCATCTTCATCATGTCATTCATCTTTTCCATTTCATCTTTTCAAAGTCAAAATTACCTATGACCACTGAACCGTCTAAAGCGCCGCCGCTTTACCCGAAGACCCACCTGCTCGCAGCAAGTGGTATCGCCGCCCTTCTCAGCCTGGCACTCCTGGTATTCCCTTCCAGTGACGTAGAAGCCAAACGAACGACTCTGAGCCTTGACTTGGAGAGCCCGATTGAACAACTGACACAAGATCAAGACGCTTCTGACGCGCAACAAGCCACAACCGCGAGCGTCGAGTCGCCATTTGCACAGATTGAAGACAGCGCGGGTGACACCAAGACAACCGCCCAGGCCGCACCTGTACCCCAGGTAGCAAAGGGCCCCGAGCATCGCGAAGTGATCGTGGCCAAAGGCGACACGCTGTCGACGCTGTTCGAAAAAGTCGGCCTTCCAGCCGCGACCGTTAACGATGTGCTGGCCAGCGATAAGCAAGCCAAGCAATTCACCCAGCTCAAGCGCGGCCAGAAACTTGAGTTCGAGCTGAGCCCAGAAGGTCAACTGACCACCCTGCACACCAATCTCAGCGATCTTGAAAGCATCACCTTGACCAAGGGCGCCAAGGGATTTGCCTTCAATCGCGTGACCACCAAGCCGGTGATGCGCTCTGCCTACATCCATGGCGTGATCAACAGCTCGCTGTCCCAGTCGGCGGCACGCGCAGGCCTGTCCCATAGCATGACCATGGACATGGCCAGCGTGTTTGGCTACGACATCGACTTCGCTCAGGATATTCGCCAGGGTGACGAATTCGACGTGATCTACGAGCAAAAGGTGGCCAACGGCAAGGTCGTCGGCACCGGCAATATCCTGTCGGCGCGCTTTACCAATCGCGGCAAGACCTACACCGCCGTGCGCTACACCAACAAACAAGGCAACAGCAGCTACTACACCGCCGATGGCAATAGCATGCGCAAGGCCTTCATCCGCACTCCTGTTGACTTCGCCCGTATTAGCTCGCGTTTTTCCATGGGCCGCAAGCATCCAATTCTGAACAAAATCCGCGCCCACAAAGGTGTCGACTATGCCGCACCGCGCGGCACGCCGATCAAGGCTGCCGGCGATGGCAAGGTGCTGCTGGCCGGGCGCCGCGGCGGCTACGGCAACACCGTGATCATCCAGCACGGCAACAGCTACCGTACGCTTTACGGCCACATGCAAGGCTTTGCCAAAGGCGTGAAAACCGGCGGCAACGTCAAGCAAGGCCAGGTGATCGGCTATATCGGCACCACCGGCCTGTCCACCGGGCCGCACTTGCACTATGAGTTCCAGGTCAACGGCGTGCACGTCGACCCACTGGGCCAGAAGCTGCCGATGGCCGACCCGATCGCCAAGGCCGAGCGCGCGCGCTTCCTTCAGCAAAGCCAACCGCTGATGGCACGTATGGACCAGGAACGCGCCACTATGCTGGCTTCGGCGAAGCGTTAAGCGATGGCGCTCTATATAGGTGTCATGTCCGGGACCAGCCTCGATGGCCTGGACATTGCGCTGATCGAGCAGGACACGGCGGTCAAACTGATCGCCACCCATTACATTCCCATGCCTGAAACGCTGCGGGCGGAGCTGCTGGGTCTTTGCGCCAGCGGCCCGGACGAGATTGCCCGCTCGGCGATTGCCCAGCAAAACTGGGTAACACTCGCCGCCCATGGCATTCAAGCCTTGCTGGAGCAACAGCAGCTCACTCATCACGACATCCGCGCCATTGGCAGCCACGGGCAAACCATTCGCCACGAGCCCGCCCGCGGTTTTACCGTACAGATCGGCAACCCCGCACTACTGACCGAGCTGACCGGAATCACCGTGGTCAGTGACTTTCGTAGCCGCGATGTGGCCGCCGGCGGCCAGGGTGCGCCGCTGGTGCCAGCCTTTCACGAAGCGTTGTTTGGCGAGGCTGCCGGCAACCGCGCAGTACTGAACGTCGGCGGCTTCAGCAATCTGAGCCTGATCGAGACCGGTAAACCGGTAGCTGGCTTTGATTGCGGCCCGGGCAATGTCCTGCTGGATGCCTGGATTCACCAGCAAAGGGGCGATAGCTTTGACCGTGACGGCCAATGGGCGTCCACAGGAAAGATCGAACCACAACTGCTGGCCGCGCTGCTCAGCGACCCTTTCTTCCTGACAAAGGGCCCGAAAAGCACGGGGCGCGAAGTCTTCAACCTGCCATGGCTGGAACACCACCTCGGTCGACTGCCATCATTCAATGCGCAGGATGTCCAGGCCACGCTGCTGGAGCTGACAGCGCAGACCATCGTCGAATCGCTGAAAACCGCACAGCCGCAAACCGAAACCCTGCTGGTATGTGGTGGTGGCGCCCATAACACGACGCTGATGAACCGTATCGCAGCCTTGCTGCCGGCCACTCGCGTCAGCAGCACCGCCACCCACGGCGTCGATCCCGACTGGGTTGAGGCCATGGCCTTCGCCTGGCTGGCCCATTGCTGCCTTGAAGGCATCGCCGCCAACCGTCCAAGCGTTACCGGCGCCCGCGGCCTTCGCGTACTTGGCGCGATCTACCCCGCCTGACACGCAGATAGCAAAACGCCGCTTGGCCCCATAAGAGCCAAACGGCGTTTTGCCTATCCGCTATCGATCAGATCGAGAACGACGAACCGCAACCACAAGTCGTGGTGGCATTCGGGTTTTTGATCACAAAGCGCGAGCCTTCCAAACCTTCCTGGTAATCAACCTCGGCACCTGCCAAGTACTGGAAGCTCATCGGATCCACGACCAGGCTTACGCCCTCGCGCTCGACAATGGTGTCGTCATCGGCCACATCTTCATCGAAGGTAAAGCCGTACTGAAACCCTGAACAACCGCCGCCCGTAACGAATACGCGCAGCTTCAAGCGATCATTACCCTCTTCATCGACCAGGCTCTTCACCTTGTGCGCAGCACCGTGGGTGAATTGCAAAGCCGTGGGGGTGAAGGATTCAACGCTCATGCTGATAATCTCCCGGCGTAGCGCCGCCATATGCGTGATGGCGGCCATTATCCGCTTCTCCTAGAAAAGCGGTCAACTATTGTTACGGTATATCAATCTGCGTAGCCGCCCTTAAAAACGCAAAAGGCCCGATCAACGGGCCTTTTGCACAGCAGCCGACGCTTTAAGGCAGCATGCCGGCATGGGACAAACCGAGCTTCTCATCGAGGCCGAACAAGATGTTCATGTTCTGCACAGCCTGGCCCGACGCGCCTTTGACCAGGTTATCAATGACCGACAGCACCACGACCAGGTCGCCGTCCTGCGGACGATGCACGGCGATCCGGCATACGTTGGCGCCGCGCACGCTACGGGTTTCCGGGTGGCTGCCAGCTGGCATCACATCGACGAACGGTTCATTGGCATAGCGTTTTTCAAACAGTGCCTGCAGGTCCACCGAGCGATCCTTGACGGTTGCATACAGCGTCGAGTGAATCCCACGGATCATCGGGGTCAGGTGCGGCACGAACGTCAGACCGACGTCACTGCCGGCAGCCCGACGCAGGCCTTGGCGAATTTCCGGCAAGTGGCGATGCCCTTTTACGGCATACGCTTTCATGCTTTCCGAGGTCTCGGCGTACAAGGAGCCTACGGCCGCACCACGACCAGCGCCGCTGACGCCCGACTTGCAGTCGGCAATCAGGCACGAAGCATCCGCCAGGCCAGCTTCGAGCAGCGGCAGGAAGCCCAACTGGGTCGCCGTCGGATAGCAACCTGGCACGGCAATCAGGCGCGCCTTGCTGATCTGCTCGCGATTGACCTCAGGCAAACCATACACCGCCTCCTCAAGCAGCTCCGGAGCACCGTGGGGCTGGCCGTACCACTTGGCCCACTCATCGGCATCCTGCAGGCGGAAGTCCGCCGAGAGGTCGATGACCTTGGTCCCGGCCGCCAGCAACTCACCCGCCAAGGCATGGGCAACCCCATGTGGTGTGGCGAAGAACACGACGTCGCAGGCACCCAGGGTCTTGATGTCCGGAACGCTGAACGCCAGGCCATCGTAATGGCCGCGCAGGTTCGGATACATATCGGCAACGGCCAGGCCAGCCTCGGATCGGGAGGTGATGACCACCACCTCAGCTTGCGGATGCTGAGCCAACAGACGCAGCAATTCGACACCGGTGTAACCCGTGCCGCCGACGATACCGACCTTGACCATAAACCTGCCCTCAACGAACCCACTGGAAAGCCGTCGATAATAGGGGTCGTATCGTTCTGCGACAACCGTCAACGTGACGTGCGCGCACTCTAGCCTCTACTATCTCCAGTCACCGTGAACCTGGGAATAACTAAAAATGCTTTATCTATGGCTCAAAGCCTTTCATATCGTCAGCATTGTCTGCTGGTTTGCCGGGCTGTTTTACCTGCCGCGCCTGTTCGTCTACCACGCACAAAGCCAGGATGCCGTCAGTCAGGAGCGTTTCAGCCTGATGGAGCGCAAGCTGTACAAGGGCATCATGCTGCCAGCGATGATCGCCACCCTGGTATTCGGCATCTGGTTGATCAGCCTTAACCCAAGCGTATTCAGCCAGGGTGGATGGATGCACGCCAAGCTGACCCTGGTAGTAATCCTGATCGGTTACCACCACATGTGTGGCGCCCAGGTAAAACGTTTCGCCCGTGGCGAAAACACCCGCAGCCATGTCTTTTATCGCTGGTTCAATGAAGTGCCGGTTCTGATATTGCTGGCTATTGTAATTTTGGTCGTCGTAAAGCCGTTCTAACTCTAATCAGCCGCACCTAAACCGGGGTACTTCCAATGTCGCTGCCCGCTTTGCTTGAACAACGTCTGCGCCTGCCCGTGGTGGCTGCGCCGATGTTCCTGATTTCCAACCCGCAACTAGTCCTGGCGTGCTGTCGCAATGGCGTGGTCGGGAGCTTCCCGGCACTCAACCAGCGCGAGAGCAGCGGGTTCAAGGCCTGGCTGGAGGAAATCGAAGCGGGCCTGGCGCTACTGGACAATCCCGCGCCTTACGCGGTCAACCTGATCGTGCACAACAGCAACCCGCGCCTTGAGGCTGACCTGGCGATCTGCGTCGAGCACAAGGTGCCGATCGTTATCACCAGCCTGGGTGCGGTCAAGGAGTTGGTAGACGCCGTACACAGTTACGGCGGCCTGGTGTTCCACGACGTCACCACCCGACGCCATGCCGAGAAAGCCGCCGAGGCCGGGGTCGACGGACTGATCGCCGTAGCCGCAGGGGCTGGTGGTCACGCGGGCACCTGGAGTCCATTCTCGCTGATCGCCGAAATCCGCCAGTTTTTCGACAAGACCCTGCTACTGGCCGGCTGCTTGAACCATGGGCACGAGATTCTCGCCGCGCAATTGCTCGGTGCTGACCTCGCGTATTTCGGTACCCGCTTTATCGGCACCACTGAAAGCCACGCCCCCGATGCCTATAAAGAGATGCTGCTCACATCCCGCGCAGCCGATATCGTGCACACTCCGGCGGTATCCGGCGTGCCTGCCAGTTTTATGCGGCAAAGCCTGGAAAACGCCGGCTTCGACCTCGCCGCCCTGCAAGGCAAAGGTGAAGTCAACTTCGGCTCCAAGCTCAAGCCTCTCAGCGACGAGGCAAAAGCTTGGAAGACTGTATGGTCCGCCGGCCAGGGCGTCGGTGAAATTGACGACTTACCCAGCGTCGATGAACTGGTTGCCCGTCTCGATGCCGAATACCGCAAGGCGCGTGAGCAAGCGGCACAATTGCGCTGGCCACGCTGACACCCCCCCCAGGCCTGCCGATTGAAGCAGGCCTGCATTACCTACCCCCTGGAAAGTGACAAGGATGCCCGCATGAGCGACAACCGTTTCAAGATTGTGTTTGATGGAGCCCTGCTCCCGGGTGTCGAAAGCACCACCGCCAAGCTGAACCTGGCCGAACTGTTCAAAAGCGACGTTGAAGCGATCGAAAAGCTTTTCACCGGTCGTCCGGTCGCCCTGAAGCGCGACCTGTCTCACTCCGATGCCGAAACCTACCTGACGGCCCTGAAAAACACCGGGATTGATGCACGCATCGAAGCCGAACAACCCGTGGCCTTCAGCCTGGCTGAAACTCACGAGACTGACTCCGCCCGCCCTGACGTCTCAAGCGCGGCTGCTTCGCCATACGCACCGCCGCGCGCAGCTGTCGGGGATAACCTTCCCGAGTTTTCCACCCTCAAGGTGTTTACCGTCAACGGCCGTATCGGGCGCCTGCGCTTCCTGGCCTGGACCCTGGTGCTGAGCCTGGCGATGTTCGCCATCGTGGGTGCCCTGTTCACCGTGGGCCTGGGTATTGCCGCAGCCTCCCCCACCGCCGCAATCATCATTGGCTCGCTGCTTGGCTTCGTCGTACTCGTGGCGTCTGTATGGATCAGTGTCCAGATCACCGTACAGCGCCTGCATGACCTGGGCTGGTCCGGCTGGTTATGGTTCCTGAACCTCGTACCGATCGTAGGCAGCATTTTCCCGATCCTGCTGATCGTGCTGCCAGGCAATGCGGGCGCCAACCAATATGGTGCGCCACCGCCACGCAACTCGACGGCGGTGAAGGTCCTGGCCACCCTGTGGCTAGCGCTGCTCCCATTGATCTTCGCCGCTATGGTGATGCTGGCCATGGGCGGTTACCTGGACCAGCTCGAAAGCAGCGTGGACAGCGGCTATGAAAGCAGCTCCATGACCACCGATGAAGACGCGGACCAGAGCGTCATCGCCGGTGAAGAAGACGCGCAAAGTGCTGACGATGCGGCCGAACCTGTAGACTCTCCGGAAGAATGAAGAAACGCCCCGCGCCTGTGACGCATCTGTCGCAGGCGCGGTGGCGTTGCGATGGAGAAACGCATGACCCGTTACGCTCTGATCACCGGTGCCTCCAGCGGCATCGGCCTGGCCTTGGCCGAAGCACTGGCCCGTCGCGGCCGCAGCTTGATTCTGGTGGCCCGCCAGCGTGATCAGTTGGAAAGTATTGCCATAGAACTGACCCAACGCTTTGGCGTCGAGGTGCTGTTCCGTGCCTGCGACGTGGGCGAACCGTTGCGCCTGTCCGGGTTCCTGCTGGAGCTGGAAGAAGGCGAGCGGCAGATAGACTTGCTGGTCAACTGCGCCGGCATCGGCACCAGCGGGCCATTCCTGGCCCAGGATTGGATGACCGAGCAAGACCTGATCGAAGTCAACGTCCTGGCCCTGACTCGTCTGTGCCACGCACTGGGTAACTCCATGGCCCTGCAGGGTGGCGGGCAGATTCTCAATGTCGCGTCGGTCGCTGCCTTCCAGCCGGGTCCATGGATGAGCACCTATTACGCCAGCAAAGCCTATGTGCTGCACTTCTCCGAAGGCCTGCGCGAAGAGCTGAAGAGCTGCGGCATCAAAGTTTCAGTACTTTGCCCCGGCCCGACACGCACCGCGTTCTTCGGTACCGCACAGATGGACACCGCCAAGCTGGATCGCTTGGCGTTGATGAGCCCGGAAGAGGTGGCGCTGCACACCGTTCGCGCCCTGGCAAAGAACAAAGCGATCATTATTCCCGGTCGCCGTAATCGCTGGCTGGCGTTCAGCCCGCGCTTGAGCCCACGCTGGTTGACCCGCAAGATTGCCGGCGCCATCAACAAGGCCTATTGCCCGCGTTGAACTGCTGAGTACACTCACCCTGCACTTTCATAATGGAGAAACAGCTGTGGATACTCTGTTCACCAAGATCATCAACAGAGAAATACCCGCGAGGATTATCTACGAGGATGACCAGGTCCTGGCCTTCCACGATATTGCGCCAATGGCCCCCGTGCATTTCCTGGTGATTCCGAAAAAGCCGATCCGCACCCTCAACGACCTGACGGAAGAAGATAAAGGCCTGGCTGGACACATCCTGTACACCGCCCAGCGCCTGGCCGTGGAACAAGGCTGTGAAAAAGGTTTTCGCGTGGTCATGAACTGCAATGAGGATGGCGGCCAGACCGTCTATCACATTCATATGCATGTATTGGGTCAACGCCAGATGAACTGGCCACCGGGCTGAACCCCTATTGTAGGAGCCGGCTCGCCGGCGATGTCGCCCTCCAGAGCACCGTAACCCTCAGGAGCCTCATCGCCAGCAAGCCGCACCCCCTACAAGAAGCATGACCCAGCGCAAACGCACGCCCCTGTCTTGCGGTAAACTGGGCGCCGAGATTTTTCCCGGAGGTCAGCATGACTACCCAACGTCACTACTCGCCGATTGACCGACTGCTGCTGCAAGCCGATACGGCCATGCGCACGCTGCTTCCCTTCAGCGGCCAGCCGTATCGCCCATCACCCGCCATCGTGCAACCCGAAGCGCAAATGAGCGAGACGGACACCCGTCATGTCGCCGGCCTGATGCGTATCAACCATACCGGTGAAGTCTGCGCCCAGGCGCTGTACCAGGGCCAAGCCCTGACCGCCAAGCTGCCGCAAGTACGCGCAGCCATGGAGCATGCGGCCGAGGAAGAAATCGACCACTTGGCCTGGTGTGAACAGCGCATCCGCCAGTTGGGCAGCCACCCCAGCGTGCTGAACCCACTGTTTTACGGTTTGTCGTTTGGTATCGGGGCCGCTGCGGGATTGATCAGCGACAAGGTCAGCCTGGGTTTTGTCGCGGCGACCGAACATCAGGTGTGCAAGCACCTAGATGAGCATCTGGAACAACTGCCGGCCGAGGACGAAAAATCCCGGGCGATTCTTGAGCAGATGCGTATCGACGAAGAGCACCACGCCGAAAGCGCGTTGGATGCCGGCGGATTCCGCTTCCCGGCGCCGGTAAGGTTTGGCATGAGCCTGATGGCCAAGGTCATGACCAAAAGCACTTACCGCATTTAAACCTCGCACGAACATTGTAGGAGCGAGCTTGCTCGCGAAAAACTCAAGAGCACCGCGGGCAGCCTGACTAAACCCGCTGTCGCTGGCGTTCTTCGCGAGCAAGCTCGCTCCTACAAAAGGTCAACCCAGCTCAATGATCTCGTAATCATGAGTAATGGCCACTCCGGCCGCGCCAAGCATGATCGAGGCCGAGCAGTACTTCTGCGCCGACAGCTCGATAGCCCGCTTGACCTGCGCCTCCTTCAGCGCGCGCCCCTTGACCACAAAATGCATATGGATCTTGGTAAACACCTTTGGATCTTCAGTGGCGCGCTCGGCCTCCAGAAAGGCTTCGCAGCTTTCCACTGCCTGGCGCGACTTCTTCAGGATGCTGACCACATCAAAATTACTGCAGCCGCCCACGCCTAGCAGGAGCATTTCCATGGGCCGTACCCCCAGATTGCGACCACCGGCCTCCGGCGGGCCATCCATGACCACCACATGGCCACTGCCCGACTCACCGAGGAACATGGCTTCGCCCGCCCATTGGATGCGTGCCTTCATCGCCCAGACTCCACTGCTAAAAAAGGGGCGCCAGCTTATCACAGGCCCCCGCGAGCGCAGTCTTCTACCGCAATGCGCTCAACAGTAGGCCTTGATAGATAAATTCCCTGATCGAGTCAGAATGTGTCTGTTAAGCTGGCGCCAAATCAATGGCGCATTGCCATCCATTGGATGGACCTCGCTCGATAAAAAATACAAGTCCAACCACACCGTGCAGTCTTTTCGGGATACAACCATGGTTGCTATTACCCCCATACCCAAGATCAAGAACCTCGACAAGCTACTGACTCATTGTCAGCGGCGACGCTATCCGGCGAAACAGAACATCATCTGCGCCGGGGAACGCTCGGAAACCCTCTTCTTCATTATCAAAGGTTCGGTCACGATCCTGATCGAGGATGAAGACGGCCGCGAAATGATCATCGCCTACCTCAACACCGGTGATTTTTTCGGCGAACTGGGGCTGTTTGAGCAAGCCGGCAAAGAACAGGAACGTAGCGCCTGGGTGAGAGCCAAGATCGAGTGTGAGGTCGCGGAAATCAGCTACGCAAAATTTCGCGAGCTGGCCCAACAGGATCCGGAAATTCTCTACGCCCTGAGCGGCCAGATTGCCCAGCGCTTACGCAACACCACACGCAAAGTCGGCGACCTGGCATTCTTCGATGTCACAGGGCGCGTCGCCCGCTGCCTGCTGGAGTTGTGTAAGCAGCCAGATGCCATGACTCATCCTGACGGTATGCAGATCAAGGTTACGCGCCAAGAGATCGGGCGCATCGTCGGTTGCTCGCGGGAGATGGTCGGTCGGGTGCTCAAGGATCTGGAAGAGCGCAACCTGGTTCACGTCAAAGGCAAGACGATGGTGGTGTTCGGCACCCGCTAGGGCGCAAAGACCTGCGCCAGCATCTGCCGGTATAAAGCGTCGAGGCGGCTGATCGCATCCGGCGCAGCAAAGGCTTCATGCAGGGCGATATGGCTGTCGGCACGAACCCGTTGCTCCAGGCCACACGCCTGGTTGAAGCGATTGACCGCAGCAATCAGTTCTTCACGATGGTTATCCAGCAACAATGCGCCATGCACCAGGCCCACCGGGCGCCCACCACTCTGGCGCCAACGCTGGGCAGTACCGACCATCTTGCGTCCGTCGAGATTGACGTTATAGCGGCCATCGCAAAAGGCACCGTCGATTTCGCCTACAGAAGCATCGCCCCCCAACTCAGTCAGCAAATCGCAGATAGGTTGGCACAGACGCAAGTACCCGGTTTCAATCCGGCCCTGATCGCCTTCACTGCGCGGCGGTGCGTAGACCAGAGCGATATTGACCGTGGCGCTCGATTGCGGCACCGGTTCACCGCCGGTTTCCCGTAGCAATACCGGCCAGCCATGGGCGGCCGATACTTGGCTCGCCACTTCAAACGCAGGCAAGCGGCTCAGGCGGCGAGGCATCACCAATGCCTGGTCGCTGGGTTGCCAGAACAGCAGCCCGAATGACTGCTCACCCGCACAGACGGCGGCCAGCAAGTCCTGCTCGGCGGCAAGGCCTGCTTCAACGGTCATCGCTACGGGCTGGATCATCGGGCATTTACCTCTCTGAATAAACACACAAGCCAGCTCCGACAGTGACCGCGTTTCAAATCAATCCAGCGTCGAACCGCTGACCGGCACACCACGCTCCGGGAAAAACAGGCGCTGCAACTCAGCCCCAGGATTTTCCGCACGCATAAAGGTTTCGCCGACCAGGAACGAGTAGACGTCGCTGATTTCCATCAGCTCCACATCCGCACGATTGACGATCCCACTCTCGGTAATCACCAGCCGGTCGCGGGGAATGCGCGGCAGCAAGTCCAAGGTGGTTTCGAGGTTGACTTCAAAGGTGTGCAGATTGCGGTTGTTGACCCCAACCAGCCGTGTATCGAGGGTTTTCAGTGCGCGCTCCAGCTCGTCACCGTCGTGGACTTCGACCAGTACATCCAGACCCACGCCTTTGGCAACAGCCGCCAGCTCGGCCATCTGCACGTCGTCCAGCGCCGAAACGATCAGCAGCACGCAATCGGCGCCCAATGCCCGGGCTTCGACGATCTGGTACGGGTCGATCATGAAGTCCTTGCGGATCACCGGTAACTTGCACGCGGCGCGGGCTTGTTGCAGGTAAGCATCGGAACCTTGGAAATAGTCGATGTCAGTCAGCACGGAAAGGCAGGTCGCCCCGCCCTTCTCGTAACTGGCAGCAATTTCTGCTGGCACGAAGTGCTCGCGGATCACACCTTTGCTCGGCGAGGCCTTTTTGATCTCTGCGATCACCGCCGGCTGCTTGAGCTTGGCCTGGGTAATCAGGGCATTGGCGAAGCCGCGCGGTGCATCGGCGCTTCTCGCCAGGCCTTCCAGCTCGGCCAGGCTCACGCGGGCGCGGCGCTCGGCGACTTCTTCAACTTTGCGGGCGAGGATGTTTTCCAGGACTGTTGGCACACTCATCCTTCATTCTCCATTTTGAATACGGCCGTGAATGCTCCCAGCTCTTCGAGTTTTTCGCGAGCCAGACCCGTGTGCAGCGCATCGTGGGCTAAGGCGACACCTTCTTTAAGACTATAGGCGTGATCGGCTGCGTAAAGTGCCGCGCCAGCATTCAGAACAATCATCTCAGCCGCTTTCTGGCCGTTTTCGGTCTTGCGGCGCCCCAAGGCATCGCGAATCAATTCCAGGGAGGCCGCCGGGCTTTCCACCGCCAGGCCATGCAGGCTCTGGCTCTTCATACCGAGGTCTTCTGGCTCGACCCAGTACTCAGTGACCTCGTCGTTCTTGAGCTCCGCCACAAAGGTCGGGGCCGCCAGGCTGAATTCGTCCAGGCCATCCTTGGAATGCACCACCAGCACATGCTTACTGCCCAGGCGTTGCAGGACTTCGGCCAAAGGCCGGCACAGCGCCTGGCTGAACACGCCCACCACCTGATGTTTCACACCGGCCGGATTCGTAAGCGGGCCAAGCATGTTGAACAGGGTACGCAGGCCCAGGTCCTTGCGCGGGCCAGCGGCGTGCTTCATCGCCCCATGGTGGGACTGGGCAAACATAAAGCCGATGCCAACGTTATCGATGCAGCGCGCCACCTGCACCGGCGTCAGGTTCAGGTAGATACCTGCCGCTTCCAGCAGGTCGGCACTGCCGCTCTTGCCCGATACCGCGCGGTTGCCATGCTTGGCCACGGTGCAGCCAGCGGCCGCGACCACAAAGGAAGACGCCGTCGATACGTTGAAGATATTCGCACCATCGCCGCCGGTGCCGACCACATCGACCACGCCGTCGAGGGTCTTGAGTTCGACCTTGTCCGCCAGCTCGCGCATCACCGAGACGGCGCCGACGATTTCGTCGATGCTCTCGCTTTTCATGCGCATGGCCATCATAAAGGCGCCAATCTGCGCATCGGTGCATTGACCGGTCATGATTTCGCGCATGACATCGCTCATTTCAGCGGTGCTCAGGTCCAGATGGCCGACGATACGGCTCAGGGCAGTCTTGATATCCATGGAAAGTCCTTAGCGCGTGCCGCCGCTCTGCTTGAGAAAGTTGGCGAACAGCTCGTAGCCCTGCTCGGTCAGAATCGATTCGGGGTGAAATTGCACCCCTTCGACATTCAGTGTCTTGTGCCGCAGGCCCATGATCTCATCGACCGAGCCGTCTTCCAGTTGGGTCCAGGCCGTCAGTTCCAGGCACTCGGGCAGGGTTTCGCGCTTGACCACCAGTGAGTGGTAGCGGGTCACCGTCACCGGCAGGTTCAGGCCCTGGAACACGCCCAGGTCACGATGAAACACCGGGCTGGTCTTGCCGTGCATTACCTGGCGGGCACGCACTACATCGCCACCAAACGCCTGGCCGATGGATTGGTGGCCCAGGCAAACCCCGAGAATCGGCAGCTTGCCGGCGAAATACTTGATCGCTTCAAGGGAAATTCCCGCCTCGGTCGGCGTACACGGCCCGGGCGAAACGACGATGCGCTCCGGGTTCAAGGCCGCAATCTGCGCCACGGTCATTTCATCGTTGCGCACCACCTTGACCTCGGCACCCAGCTCGCCCAGGTATTGCACAACGTTGTAGGTAAAGGAGTCGTAGTTATCAATCATCAGCAACATGTGGGTTCAAACCTCTTGAATTCACTGATTTCGAATGACCGCCTTCCCAGAGAGTGACCCGCTGCCAGACGCACTTTCCGGTTGCCAGGGTGAGCCGGCAAGGGGCGTCGAACAAAGGGTGAAGAAGGCAAATCGGTACAGGTCCGGCGGGGCCGGCAGAGAAAATTCAGGCGCGCCAACGCCAACGGGCGTGTGCCTTGACTACTCGCATCAAGAGTTTGCTGATGATCAACACGGGGAGGGTCTCATTCATACGTTCCCGCACAGTAACGTAGCCTCGCCGGCCGTGCAATATGGAGCAGCAAATACGGGGGCGATGACCAAGGGTTTGTAGGAAAAAACGATTTTCCTCACAGGCAACTCCCACTACATTGCTAGTGTTCCACTTCCGATACAAAAACAATCACATGGAATTTCGTATGCTCAGACCATATTTTGTTGCGCCCCTTGCCGGCTGCCTCTTGGCACTGGCCTGCGCGCAGGCGTTTGCAGCACCTTCACCTTATTCAACCATGGTCGTTTTCGGCGATAGCCTGGCGGACGCCGGCCAGTTCCCCGACGGGTTGTCTGGCGCCAGCCTGCGCTTCACCAACCGTACCGGTCCTACATTCCAAGGCGACTATGGCCTGGTGTCATCAACCCTGCTGGGCTCGAAACTGGGCGTAGCGCCAAACGACCTGAATGCCTCCACCTCCCCGGTTCGCGCGGCGCAAGGCTTGCCTGACGGCAACAACTGGGCGGTCGGTGGCTACCGGACCGACAACATCCTGGATTCCATCACCTCGGTATCCAACACCGCGATCCCACCCGGCAATGCGGGCGCGGGCACGGTGTTGCGCAGTCGCCAGGGCTACCTGCCGGCAAACGGCGGGCGCGCCGACCCCAATGCCCTGTACTTTCTGTCCGGTGGCGGCAATGACTTCCTGCAACAGCGCATCGGCAGCCCTGGCGACGCCGTTGCGGCAGGCGGGCGCCTGGCCGACAGCGCCCAGGTCCTGCAACAAGCCGGTGCGCGCTACATCATGGTGTGGATGCTACCCGACCTGGGCCTGACACCTGCCATCAACGGCACACCACAGCAGGCAGCGACCTCCGCCCTGAGTAATATTTTCAACCAGGCATTGGTACAACGCCTGTCTCAGATCGATGCCCAGATCATCCCGTTGAATATTCCACTGTTGTTGCAAGAATCCTTCGCCGACCCGGGCCGATTTGGCCTGGAGACCGGGCAGAACCTTACCGGCACCTGCTTCAGTGGCAACAGTTGCACCGCCAACCCGGTCTACGGCATTGGCGGCACCAACCCGGATCCGACCAAGCTGATCTACAACGACTCGGTCCACCCCACCGTCGCCGGGCAGCGCTTGATCGCCGACTACGCCTATTCCCTGCTGGCCGCCCCTTGGGAGCTGACCTTGCTGCCGGAAATGGCCCAGGGCACCCTGCGTGCCCACCAGGATGAGCTGCGCAACCAATGGCAAGCGGACAATGCCAACTGGCAGGCCGTTGGCCAATGGCGCGCAATTGTGGCCGGCGGTGGCCAGCGCCTGGACTTTGATGATCAACGCAGTTCGGCCAGTGGCGACGGCAGTGGCTACAACCTGAATGTCGGCACCAGCTATCGGCTCGACGAGAGTTGGCGCGTAGGCGTCGCGGCTGGCTTGTATCGCCAGACCCTGGAAGCCGGCGCCAACGACTCGGACTACAAGCTCAACAGCTACATGGGCAGCGCATTCGCGCAGTATCAGCACAATCACTGGTGGGCCGATGCCGCGCTGACCGGTGGCCGCCTGGACTTCGACAGCCTCAAGCGCAAATTCGCCCTGGGCGTCAGCGAAGGCTCCGAAAAAGGCGACACCGACGGCTGGCTCTGGGCCTTGAGCGGCCGCGTGGGTTATGACATTGCCGGGGTCGGCAGCGACTGGCACCTGTCACCGTTCATCAGCGCCGACTATGCGCGGGTCGAAGTCGATGGCTACGGGGAAAAAGGCAGCCGCTCCACGGCGCTGACCTTTGATGACCAGCAGCGCGACTCCAAACGCCTGGGGGTTGGCCTGCAGGGCAGCTACCGGGTCACCCCGCAAACCCAGGTGTTTGGCGAAGTGGCTCACGAGCATGAGTTCGAGAATGACACCCAGAAGGTGAACATTTCGCTCAACAGCGTGCAGGGGATCGACTTCAAGCTGGACGGCTACACGCCCCGCAGCAACTCAGACCGCCTGAGCCTCGGGATCAGCCACAAGTTGACCCAGGAGCTGGCGTTGCGGGCCGCCTATAACGTAAGGAAGGATGACAGCCTGACCCAGCAGGGAGTCAGTGTCGGGGTGAGCCTGGATTTCTAACGCGGTCGCAAGTCCAACGTAAAACCCATGTGGGAGCGGGCTTGCTCGCGAATGCGGTGGATCAGTCGGTACGTGTATTGACTGATCCATCGCATTCGCGAGCAAGCCCGCTCCCACACAAGCTCGCCCCACAGTTGGATCTGGATTGGCCGTCAGTCCTGCGGGGTCTGCTCGGCCAACGCCACCGCACGGAACATCGCCCGGCGCTTGTTCAAGGTTTCTTCCCACTCAAGGGCCGGCACCGAGTCGGCCACGATCCCGCCGCCCGCCTGCACATGCAATTCGCCATCCTTGATCACCGCCGTGCGGATCGCAATGGCGGTGTCCATGTTGCCATTCCACGCAAAATAGCCCACGGCGCCGCCGTAGACACCGCGTTTGACCGGCTCCAGTTCATCGATGATTTCCATCGCGCGGATCTTAGGTGCACCAGACAAGGTGCCCGCCGGCAGAATCGCGCGCAACGCGTCCATTGCCGTCAACCCGGCCTTCAGCTCGCCGGTGACGTTGGAGACGATGTGCATCACGTTGGAATAACGCTCGATCACCATTTTCTCGGTGAGTTTCACCGAGCCGATTTCCGAAACGCGCCCGGTGTCGTTACGCCCCAGGTCGATAAGCATCAAGTGCTCGGCGATTTCCTTGTCGTCGGACAACAGGTCTTCTTCGAGCGCCAGGTCGGCCTCTTCGGTGGCGCCACGGGGCCGGGTGCCGGCAATCGGGCGCACGGTGATGAGGTTATCTTCGACACGTACCAACACTTCTGGCGAGCTGCCCACCACGTGGAAGTCGCCAAAGTTGAAGAAGTACATGTACGGCGTAGGGTTGAAGCAACGCAGCGCCCGGTACAGGTCGATGGGTGCCGCTTTGAAGTCGATGGACATGCGTTGCGACGGCACCACTTGCATGCAGTCACCGGCGAGGATGTATTCCTTGATGGTATCGACCGCGCGCTCGTAGTCATCCTGAGTAAAGCTGGAGCGGAATACCGGGTCGGCCGCCGGCGGACGGCTGAGGTCCAGACCGCGACGTGGGGTGATCGGCTGGCGCAGCTTGTCCAGCAGGGCCTCGAGGCTGGCCTGGCCTTGCTCGAAAGCATCGGCCTGGGCCGGGTCGGCGAGGACGATCGCGTGCATCTTGCCGGCCAGGTTGTCGAACACCACCACCGCGTCGGAAACCATCAGCAGAATGTCCGGCACCCCCAAAGGATCGGGGTTTGGGCATTTGCCCAGGCGCTGTTCCACGTAACGCACGCAGTCGTAGCCGAAATACCCCACCAGGCCGCCATTGAAGCGCGGCAGGCCAGGGATGGTCGGCACGTTGTAGCGCGCCTTGAACGCTTCGACGAAGGCCAGCGGGTCTTGCACATCGTGGCTTTCGATCTCGACGCCGTCATGGGTGATGCTGACGTGATAGTCATGCACCCGCAGGACCGTGCGGCACGGCAGGCCGATGATCGAGTAACGGCCCCACTTTTCACCGCCCTGCACCGATTCCAGCAGGTAGGAATTGGGCTCGTCGGCCAGCTTCAGGTAGATCGACAGCGGCGTATCGAAGTCGGCCAGGGTTTCCCGGGCCATGGGGATACGGTTGTAGCCGGCAGCGGCCAAACGCAGGAATTCTTCGCGGATCATGAGGTGCCTCGTGGCGTGAGGGTCTAACGGTCAGATATGCAAACGTGCCGCAGCGCGGCCAGGATCAGTCAGGCGCGCCAACGCCAGCGGGCCAGGGCCTTGATGACTTTCATCCAGAGTTTGCGAGTGACCACCACGATGGGATTTCCAGAAAGGGATGGGACGGCGTCGGGCAACGTTATCTCAGCGCCCGCTCCCAAGCAACCGGGGATTAGCAGTCGCAGGTCGTCAATCACCAGCGCCGGCGACTCTTCAGCAATCGGCCGGCCATGGTTATAGCCGTAGCTCAGGGCCACGCACTGCACGCCGGCCGCTTTTGCCGCCAGCACATCACTGCGTGAATCGCCGACAAACAGCGATTGGGACGCCGGGATGTTGGCCATTTTCATCACGAAGAACAGCGCCGCCGGATCAGGCTTTTTCTGCGGCAGAGTATCGCCACCGATGATCCAGCGGAAATACCGGCCGATCTTCATCTGGTCCAGCAGCGGCGCAACGAAGCGTTCCGGCTTGTTGGTGATCAGGGCCATTTCCACGCCCTGCTTGTGCAACCACTTGAGGGTGTCGCGTACGCCGGGGTAAACCACGGTCAGTTCGTGGCCGTCTTCGTAGGCGGCGTTGAACAATTCCAGCGCGTGCTCGGCCTCCACGTCATCGACACCCTCGGCGTCGATATGATTGGCCAGGGCCCGGCGCACCAGCATCTGCACGCCGTTGCCGACCCAGTCGCGCACCGACTCGATACCCACAGGCTTGCGCCCCAGTTTGAGCAGCATCTGGTCCACCGCCACTGCCAGGTCCGGCACCGAGTCGACCAGGGTGCCGTCCAGATCAAACATCACCAGCCGTGGCAACTTGCCGGGGAACAACTGCTCAAAACCGCTCATGGACGCGCCAGCGCCAGTTCTGCACGCATCTTGGCGATCACCGCCTGATAGTCAGGGGTGTTGAAGATCGCCGAGCCGGCGACGAAAGTGTCGGCGCCCGCCGCCGCGATGTCACGGATGTTGTTGACGTTGACCCCACCGTCGATCTCCAGGCGGATATCGCGGCCAGAGGCATCGATCAGCGCGCGGGCTTCACGCAGCTTGTCGAGGGTGCCGGGGATGAACTTCTGCCCGCCAAAGCCCGGGTTGACGCTCATCAGCAAGACCATGTCGACCTTGTCCATCACGTACTTGAGCGTGTCCAGCGGCGTCGCCGGGTTGAACACCAGCCCGGCCTTGCAACCGCCTTCGCGGATCAACTGCAGGGAACGGTCGATGTGCAGCGTGGCTTCCGGGTGGAAGGTGATGTAGGTCGCGCCGGCGTCAATGAAGTCGCCGATGATGCGATCCACCGGGCTGACCATCAGGTGCACGTCAATCGGCGCGGTCACGCCGTATTTGCGCAGCGCTGCACAGACCATCGGGCCGATGGTCAGGTTCGGCACATAGTGGTTGTCCATGACATCGAAGTGCACGAAGTCGGCACCGGCGGCCAACACGTTGTCCACTTCCTCACCCAGGCGGGCAAAGTCGGCGGAGAGGATCGATGGAGCAATAACGAAGGGCTGCATGACGCACCTTTTCTGAGCTAAATCACGATGGCGCGCATTGTATACCTCATGCTTTGCTGCGCGCACCGTGACCTGACTCAATGGCTAATAGGCGGCGCGGTAGATTTTCTCGATATCCGCCGCACTGAGCTTGCGCGGATTGTTGCGCATCAGCCGCTCGATTCCCGCGGCCTCTACCGCCATGGCCGGGATCGCCTCCTCCGGCACGCCGAAGCTGCGCAGGCCCTGGGGGATCTCCACTGCGGCACATAGCCGCGTCATCGCCTCCACCGCCTGGTCGGCAGCGTCGTTGAGACTCAAAGCGCTGACATTCACGCCCATGGCCTGGGCAATATCCTGCATGCGCTCGACACAGGCCAGCTTGTTCCAGTGCATCACGTAGGGCAGCAGCAACGCGTTGCTCACCCCATGGGCAATATTGAAGCGCCCGCCCAACGGATAGGCCAGCGCATGCACCGCGCCCACCCCGGCATTGCCGAACGCCATGCCGGCCATCAGGCTGGCGGTGGCCATATCGTCACGCGCCTGCAGGTTGGCCGGGTTGGCATAAGCCTTGGGCAAGGCCTTGGCAATCAACTTGATCGCACCGATGGCCAGGGCATCGGTGATCGGCGAGGCGTTCAGCGACAGATAGGACTCGATGGCATGCACCAGGGCATCCACGCCACTGGCCGCCGTGACACTGCGCGGGCAGGTCAGGGTCATTTGCGGGCTGATCAACGCGACATCCGGCAGCAGATAGTCGCTGACGATGCCTTTTTTCAATTGCGCGGCCTTGTCTGAAAGAATCGCCACATTGGTCACTTCCGAACCGGTGCCGGCCGTGGTGGGAATCGCAATCAGCGGCGGCCCCTTGCGCGGCACCTGGTCCACGCCGAACAAATCCGCGAGGGCGCCGTGATAACCGGCATAGGCGGCAACGCTCTTGGCGATATCAATGGCACTGCCACCGCCCACACCGATCAGGCCGTCATGCCCGCCTTCGCGGTAGACCTGCATGCAGTCTTCGACAATGGCGATCTCCGGGTCGGGCAACACCCGGTCGAAAATCTCATAGGGACGATCCCCCAACTGCGCCAACGCCAGTTGCACCGTACCGGACTTGACCAGCGCGGCATCGGTGACGATCAGCGGGTTATCGATATCCAGCCGGGTCAGCTCGGCGGCCAATTGTTCGATGGCGCCTGGGCCGGTGAGCAATTTATGGGCGATCTTGAATGAGGAGGTACTCATGTGCGCGGCCTCTTATAAGTTGGGGGGCTGGCACAAGAATAGCTGGGGAATATGGGTTGTCTGCCATTCAGCGGCTGAATGGTCGGATGACTCCAGGCAGGCACGCTCACTGTAGGAGCTGGCTTGCCTGCGATGGTATCGGCTCGGTGTGTCAGGTGTACCGAGGTGATGCCATCGCAGGCAAGCCAGCTCCCACAGGTGATCGGGTTTCAGCAGTCAGACCTGCGCGGTGCGCAGTTTTTCGCTGCGCCCACGCAGCCATTCCAGGGTCAGCAGCAATACCACCGAGAAGGCAATCAACAAGGTCGCCGCCGCGGCAATGGTCGGGCTGAGGTTTTCACGGATGCCGCTGAACATCTGCCGTGGCAAGGTTGCTTGCTCGGGCCCGGCGAGGAACAGCGTCACCACCACCTCATCGAAGGACGTGGCAAAGGCAAACAGCGCCCCGGAAATAACCCCCGGCGCAATCAACGGCAAGGTCACCCGGCGAAACGCGGTCAACGGCGATGCTCCCAGGCTGGCCGCCGCCCGCACCAGGTTATGGTTGAACCCCTGCAAGGTCGCCGACACCGTGATGATCACAAAGGGCACGCCCAACACCGCATGCACCACGATCAGCGAAAAGAAGCTGTTGCCCAATCCCAGCGGGGCAAAGAACAGATAACTGGCCACGCCGATAATCACCACGGGCACCACCATCGGCGAAATCACCAGGGCCATCACCAGCGCTTTGCCGGGGAAATGGCCACGGGTCAGGCCGATGGCCGCCAGCGTACCGAATACCATCGCCAGCACCGTCGCTGCCGGGGCGACGATGATGCTGTTCTTCAAGGCGCGCATCCATTCCGCCGAGGCGAAGAAGTCCTGGTACCAGTGCAGCGAAAACCCCTGCAACGGGTACACCAGGAAACTTGCGGAGTTGAATGACAGCGGGATAATCACCAACACCGGCAGGATCAGGAACAACAGGATCAGGCCGCAGAGGATCCGCAAGCTGTAGAACCACACCCGTTCGATGGGTGACATGTAAGGACTGCTGGACATATCAGGCGCTCCTCAGCTCAGGCGCAGGCGGCTGGCGCCCACCAGCCAGTTGTAGATCAGGTACAGCACCACGGTCGCCAGCAGCAGCAAGCCGCCCAGTGCAGTGGCCATGCCCCAGTTGATGCTGGTGTTGGTGTAGAACGCCACGAAGTAGCTGACCATCTGGTCGTTCGGGCTGCCCAGCAGCGCCGGGGTGATGTAGTAACCAATCGCCAGGATGAACACCAACAGGCAACCGGCACCGACCCCCGCATAGGTTTGCGGGAAGTACACCCGCCAGAAACTGGCAAACGGATGACAGCCCAGGGAAATCGCCGCGCGCATATAGGTCGGTGAAATACCCTTCATTACGCTGTAGATCGGCAAAATCATGAACGGCAGCAGGATATGCACCATGGAGATGTAGACCCCAAGCCGGTTGAACACCAACTCCAGCGGCTTATCGATGATGCCCATGCTCATCAGCGCGCCGTTGATCAAGCCACCGGACTGCAACAACACAATCCACGCGGCGACCCGCACCAGCACCGAGGTCCAGAAGGGCAGCAGCACCAGGATCATCAACAGGTTGCTCTGCCGCGCCGGCAGGTTGGCCAGCAGGTACGCCAGCGGATAGGCCAGCAACAGGCAGCACACGGTAATCACCAGGCCCATCCAGAAGGTGCGGGCGAAGATATCGAGGTAGATCGCCTGGTCCGGCGTGGCCGGGGCGACTTCGCCCAGGTCGTCGATCCGATGATCGACCGCCGCCAGCAGGTAGTAAGGCGTCAGGCTGCTGGTATTGCGGCGGATTGCCTGCCAGTACGCGGGGTCGCCCCAGCGTTCGTCGAGGTTCTCCAGCGCTTCTTTATAAGAGGCCGGCACTTCGCTGAACGGCAGCGCCCGCGCGGTTTTGGTCAGCAGGCTGCGATAGCCCGCCAGTTCCATGTTCAGGCGCTTGGACAGATCGCCCAGGGTCTGGTTTTTGCGGGCTTCGCCAAGGTCCTCGCTGATGGCCTGGTACACCGGCTCGCCGGGCAAGCCACGACCATCCCAGGCCGTCACCGCCACCACGGTGCGCGGCAGGCCGGCGACCACCTCCGGGTTACCGACGCTTTTGTAGAGCAGCGCGACGATGGGCACCAGGAACACCAGCAGCAAAAACACCACCAGTGGCGCGATCAGCGCCTGGGCCTTCCAGCGGTTAAGCCGCTCGGCACGCGCCAGGCGCTGCTTCAAGCTGGGGGTGGTGACCTCGTTCGAGGGAACGGCGATGGCCATGGCAAACTCCGGGTAACGAAAATAAATGCAATCTGCTGAACAACGCAGATCCCCTGTGGGAGCGGGCTTGCTCGCGATGGCGGCCTGTCAGTTGACTCATGTGTAACTGATACACCGCCATCGCGAGCAAGCCCGCTCCCACAATGGGTTATGTGGCGCGGCTTATTACTTGGCGGCCCAGGAATTGAAGCGCTGCTCCAACTGCTCGCCGTTATCCGCCCAGAAGCTCACATCGATCTGCACCTGGTTGGCGATGTTTTCCGGGGTGGTCGGCATATCCTTGAGGACGTCCTTGGCCAGCAGCGGCACGGCTTGGGTGTTGGCCGGGCCGTAGGCGATGTTTTCGGAGTAGATTTTCTGTTGTTGCGGGGCGACCGAGAAGGCGATGAATTTCTTCGCCACGTCTGCGCGTTCCTTGCTCAGGCCCTTGGGAATCGCCCAGGCATCGAAGTCGTAGATGCCGCCGTTCCACACCACCTTCAGGTTGCTTTCTTTCTGTACCGCAGCAATCCGGCCGTTGTAGGCCGAGCTCATGACCACATCACCCGAGGCCAGGTACTGCGGCGGTTGTGCGCCGGCTTCCCACCACTGGATCGACGGTTTGAGTTCATCGAGTTTCTTGAAGGCGCGGTCCTGGCCATCTTTGCTGGCCAGCACTTTGTAGACATCCTTGGGCGCCACGCCGTCGGCCATCAGGGCGAACTCCAGGGTGTATTTGGCGCCTTTGCGCAGGCCACGCTTGCCCGGGAAGTTCTTGGTGTCCCAGAAGTCTGCCCAACTGGTGGGCGCAGTCTTCAGTTTGTCGGCGTTGTAGGCCATCACTGTGGACCACACAAAGAACCCCACGCCGCAGGATTGGATCGCGCCTTTCACATAGTCGTCGGGGTTGCCGAACAGTTTCGGGTCCAGCGGTTCGAACATGTCTTCGTCACAGCCACGGGACAGTTCCGGCGACTCGACTTCCACCAGATCCCAGGACACGCTCTTGGTGTCGACCATGGCTTTGACCTTGGCCATCTCACCGTTGTACTCGCCAGCGATGATCTTGCCATTGCCCGCGCTTTCCCACGGGGCATAGAAGGCCTTGACCTGAGCCGCCTTGTTCGCGCCGCCAAACGACACCACCGTCAGGTCGGTACCTGCCATGACCTGTGAAGCACCCGCCAGGCCAATGGCCAGGGCGGTCAATTTCAGGGATCTCAACATTTATTGTTCTCTCCACGTGCAGGGTTGGGTGAAGCCAAGGGGGCGATCAATTCGCCTCTAGAAGTGGGTCGAGTGCGCGAACGTGCTCGACTTGCCAGCCAATCGGAACCACATCGCCGACCGTCAGTGCCGGGTCCAGCTCGGCGATCGGTTGTTTCACAAAGAAATCAGCCTTGCCGCAGACTTCCAGGCGCACACGTACGTGATCGCCCAGGTAGATGAATTCGGCCACCCGGCCCGAGAAGCGATTGCTGCAGCTTTCGCTGGAGCCATTGAGGCTGACCCGTTCCGGGCGCACCGACAGGGTTACCGGGCCGCCGATCTGCCCGACATTCACCGCCAGCGCCTCGACCTTCTCGCCCCGCGCCAACTCGACCACGCAACGCTCACCGGTGTGGCTGTGCAGGCGGCCGTTAAGGCGGTTGTTCTCACCGATGAAGTTGGCGACGAAGGTGTTTTTCGGCTCTTCATACAAGGTGCGCGGCGGTGCGATCTGCTGGATCTCGCCCTGATGGAACACCGCCACGCGGTCGGACATGGTCAGCGCTTCACCCTGGTCGTGGGTCACGTAGACCACCGTCACGCCGAGGCGCTGGTGCAGGTGCTTGATCTCCATCTGCATGTGTTCACGCAGCTGTTTATCGAGGGCGCCGAGGGGTTCGTCCATCAACACCAACTGCGGTTCGAATACCAATGCACGGGCCAGCGCGACCCGTTGTTGCTGGCCGCCGGAAAGTTGCGCGGGGTAGCGCTGGGCGAAGGCGTCGAGTTGCACCATGCTCAGCACACGCTTGACCCGCTCACTGACATCGGTCTTGCTCAAACCCCGGACTGTCAGGGGGAACGCCAGGTTCTCGGCCACGGTCATGTGCGGGAACAGCGCGTAGTTCTGGAACACCATGCCAATGTCGCGCTTGTGCGGCGGCACGTTGTTGATCGAGCGTCCGGCCAGGAGGATTTCCCCGGCGGTCGGCGTTTCAAAGCCCGCCAGCATCATCAGGCTGGTGGTCTTGCCCGAGCCGGACGGGCCCAGCAGGGTAAGGAACTCGCCTTTGCGAATGTCCAGGTTGAGGTCTTTGACGATCAGGTTCTCGCCGTCGTAGCTCTTCTGCACACCACGAAAGCTGACCAGCACATCATTTGAATCCACCTCGCTCATACCCGCACCTTTGTGTTTTGGAATGCTGTGGAGCAAGCGTAGTCCAGGCGCCAGCCCACGAAAATCGGGGCGCAAGAGAGATTGGCATCAGCGCGGTGGAAGGTTCGGGGTAGGGATTGCCCTACACGGATGGCGGGCATGGGACAGTTGAGCGGCCAGGAGGACGCGACAAGCCGCAGGCATGGGCTGCGGGGTGCTGCCGGGGTGTCGCAAATAGATACGCCTCCCTGTAGGAGCCCGGCTTGCCGGCGATGGCGCCCTCAAGATAGCCACCACCGGCAAGCCGGGCGCCTACAGGAGTTTGTGCTCCATCGCGTACTTCACCAGTTCTGCCAGGGAGGTGATGTTGAGCTTTTGCATCAACCGCGCCTTGTGGGTGCTGATGGTCTTGCTGCTCAGGGCCAGTTGCTGGGCGATATCGTTGACATTGGCGCCCTGGGCCAAACGCTCGAACACCGAGAATTCACGCTCGGACAATAGCGAATGCAAGGGCCGGGCATCGGTGAGGCCGACTTCGAACACCATGCGGTCGGCCAGGTCCGGGTCGATATAGCGCCCGCCCGCGGCCACCTTGCGAATCGCCGTCAACAGCAGCGCCGGATCACTGTCCTTGGTCGCGTACCCCGCCGCGCCGACCTTCAACGCCCGGGCAGCCATTTGCGCTTCGTCATGCATCGACAGTACCAGGATCGCCGGCGGATTGTTCAGAGCGCGAATCCGTGCAATCGCTTCCAGGCCATTGACCCCAGGCATCGAGATATCCAGCAACACGACCTCGCATGGTGTATGGCGCAAGGCTTCCAACAGCTGTTCGCCATTCCCCGCCTCGCCCACCACCAGTAGATCCTTGGCCAGGCCGATCAACTGCTTGATGCCCTCACGGACGATGGTGTGGTCTTCGGCTACCAATACGCGGATCACAGGACTTTCCTCTCTATAACGATTAAACGCCAATATTCAAAATGTGGGAGCGGGCTTGCTCGCGAATGCGGTTTAGCAGCTTATGCATCCGCTGACTGTGACACCGCCATCGCGGGCAAGCCCACTCCCACAAGGGCCTAGGGGGCATCCAACGGCACCGTCACGCTCAGGGTGGTGCCCTCCCCCAGTTCGCTGTCCAGGCTCAACTGCCCGCCCATGATCAGCACCCGCTCGCGCATGCCCACCAGGCCAAACGACACCGGCCGCCCCGGCGCGGCGACAAAGCCTGCGCCATCGTCGCTGATGGTCAGCCGCAGATTGGCGCCCTCCACCGCCAGGGTCAGTTCCACAGTATGCGCCTGGGCATGGCGCATGACATTGGTCAGCGCCTCTTGCAGGATGCGGAACAGGCCAATGGCCTTGGCGTCGCTCAACGCCGGAAGGTTATCTGGCACTTGCACCAGGCAAGGGATCTGCGTGCGCGCCTCAAAGCGCCGCGCCTGCCATTCAATGGCCGAGGCAATCCCTGCGTCGAGAATCGGCGGGCGCAGCGCGGTGGCCACATCGCGCACCAGTTGAAACAACTGGGCGATCAGGCGCTTCATACTGTTCAGGCGTTCGTGCAGGCCGGGGTCCAGTTGCGCGTAGGCCAGCTCGCACATGGAGGTTTCCAGTTTCAGCACCGTGAGCATCTGCCCCAGCTCATCGTGGACTTCGCGGGCAATCCGCGCCTTCTCTTCCTCGCGCACCGTCTCCAGGTGGGCTGACAGCTCGCGCAGTTGCGCACGCGAGGCATCCAGTTCCAATTCAATTCGCTTGCTGTCGCTGATGTCCCAGACGATCCCGTCCCAGACCACCGCGCCATCCTCCAGGCGCCGGGTAACGGCCTTGATCTCGGCCCAGCGCTGCTCGCCCTGGCGAGTGAGGATGCGGCCCTGCCACGACCAGTTACTCTCGCTGTCGATGGCCTGGTCCTGGGTCTGGTGGTAACTGGCGCGGTCATCGGGGTGTACCAGGCTGCGAATCCCCACATCGCGATGGCTGAGCACGGACGGCGAGTAGCCCACCAGGCGCTCGCTGCCTTCGCTGATATAGGCGAAGTCGATATCGGCACTCAGCGCCAGCCGCTCCAGGCGAAAGACCATCCCCGGCACATTGGCGGCGATGCCTTGCAAGCGCGCTTCACTTTCCTGCAGGGCGGCCAATGCGCGGCGGCGCTCGGTAACGTCGGTGAGGTACACCACCAGGTATTCGCCACCGGCAAAACGCAGGAAACTCAGGGACACATCCGTGGGCAACAGGCTGCCATCCGCACGCAGGCACTGGGTGGCGAAGCTCTGGGGGCCGTCTTCGCTGGCTCGCGCGCGCTTCCACAGGTTCAGCCAGCGGTCCATGCTCAGGTTGGGTTCGAACTCGATCAACGGGCGTTCGATCAGCGCGCCTGGGGCGTAGCCGAGCATGGCTTCGGCGGCGACATTGGCATAGCGCACATGGCTGTCCCAATTGACCCAGAGGATACCGACGGTGCTTTGGTCGATGGAAAACTGGGTCAGGCGCAAGGCTTCGGCACCGGCGGCGCGGGCCGCGCTTTCTTCGCGGGTGGCCAGCAACTGGTGCTCCAGGGCATGTTTTTGCCGACGCTGCCACACAGCGACCGCCAGGCACGCGAGCAACAGCAGGCCCAGCAGCAGGCTGAGGTTTTGCCAGAACCCCGGAGATTCCGAGAGCCGCGGATATTTGGGTTGCAGCCAACGGGCGTGCAATTGCTCCAACTCACGGGCGGGAATGGCCCGCAGGCCGCTCTCGACAATGTCCGCCAAGGGTGGCCAGTCCCGCCGCGTGGCCACCCGCAGCAGTTGCGGCAGGCCAATATCACCGACCACCGCCAGGCCGGCGAATTCGGGCTCGACCGACAGCCGACTCAACTGCGCCTCATCGATCACCGCATAGCGCGCCTGCTGGCTGACCAACAATTGCAGGGCCTGGCGCTCCAGGGGCACGCCTTGCAGGTTCAGGTTGGGGTAATTGCTGCGCAGGTATTCGGCCACGGCACTGGGCATGCGCACCGCAACCCGCGAGTGTTCGTCGAGCTTTTCCAGGTCCACTGCGCCGCTGCCGTCACGAATACCCACGATGTGCTGGGGCACACGCATATAGGGGTCGGAAAACAGCCACAGGCGCAGGCCGGCCGGGGTTTGCAGCAGGCCAGGCGCGAGGTCGACCGCGTCCTCACGCAAGGCGTCCTCCAACTGCTCTTGCGTGGGGAAGTTGCGCCAGGTCAGTTCGATATTCAGCGCCTTGGCCAGCGCCTGCATCAGCTCGACATTGGCCCCGGACAAGCGCTGCAGGCGCCGGTCGTATTGTGCGTAGGGTGCCTGCAACACCACACCGACCCGCAGTTGCGGGTGCTGCGCCAGCCACTCGCGCTGCTGGGCACTGAGCACCGCCGGCGGCACCACGGAAGCAGGCGCGGCACTCGCCATCAAGGGAAAGCACAGATAGCCGATAACCAGCAGACAGCGAAAAATCATCATTCACATCTCACATCCAACCCATTAGGCTGCCGGGATCACTTCTGGCCGGGATTCCACTATGCCCCTGCTTCACCGTTCGACACTGCCAGCATTGTGCCTGTCGCTACTGTTTACCAGCACCTTTTGCGTACAGGCGGCTGATACCGCGCCGGCTACCGCCGAAAAGCCACCGGAACGCCAGCCGTTACCCGAGCGCAGCCAAGAAGAAGCCAGCGCCCTGGAGCGGCAATTGCCGCCTCAGGAACAGCAACAGTTACAGGCCGGCGACGAGTCGTTCCTGGCCCTGTGGAAACCAGCCAACAGCGCCGAGCCGCAAGGTTTGGTGATTATCGTCCCCGGCGCCGGAGAAACGGCTGACTGGCCGCAAGCAATCGGGCCTTTGCGCCAGAAATTACCGGATGCCGCCTGGGGCAGCCTGAGCCTGTCGCTGCCCGACCTGAGCCTGGACACCCTGCCACCTCGGGTCATGCAGGCGCCCGACGCGGCCGTCGACACCAGCAGCAAGGATGCCAGCAGCGCCGCACCCAAGCCGATCGAACAAGCGGCCAGCGCCGAAGCCGAGGGCACCGATCCGGTCGTGGTTCCCGGCGTGGACGAGCAGGACAAGACCGATGCGACACGGATCTTCGCCCGTATCGATGCCGCTGTCGCCTATGCCCAGACCCAGAACGCCCGCAGCGTCGTGCTGCTGGGGCACGGCACCGGGGCCTGGTGGGCAGCGCGCTACCTGAGCGAAAAACAACCAGCCCAGGTGCAGAAATTCGTTATGGTCGCCGCGCAGACGCCGGTGGGTCGTCAACCGGACCTGCAACAGTTGGTGCCGGCCTTGAAGTTGGCGACTGCCGATGTCTTCTATCAGGACAGCGCCCTGGCAAGCAAACTGGCGCTCGAACGCGGCCAGGCGAGCAAGCGGCTGAAGAATGACAACTATAAGCAGGTGTCGTTGAAGACGATCCCCGGCAATAGCGCAGCGGCCCAGGAACAGTTGTACCGGCGGATTCGCGGCTGGTTGAGCCCGCAAAACAGCGCAAGCTGATCCCAGCGTGGCGAGGGGCTTGTTGTGGCGAGGGGGCTTGTCCCGGTACAAACCGGGGACATCGTTTACATTTCTAACCGGGGACATGGTTTACAGGTTAATACGCATGGTCAGGAGGTATCTGATCATGCCCTGGAACCAAGAGTCCC
>NZ_VFEV01000055.1 GCF_007858275.1 Pseudomonas proteolytica | reverse complement strand
TAGGCAATCAGATCATTCATGCGGATATCCTTTTGTTGTTTATGTTCTTAACCCATTGAATTCATTGGGCTAGGTTTGATTTTCCGTTTTGGATTACGTCCTTGTCCGATTGCACAATGTCCACATAGTGTCCACGGCCCGCAGCCAAGGGATTTAAGTTCACGACTTCAGCGAGATGACCAGGGCTGAAGTGGGCATATCGAGTGGTCATTTCCAGGGACGAATGACCAAGGACTCTCTGCAGCGTCAGGATATCTCCACCATTCATCATGTAGTGACTGGCAAAGGTGTGCCTTAACACGTGTGTAGCCTGACCTTTAGGCAGCCCCAACTGCAGCTGTGTGGCGATCAATGAAAAGGCCGTCCAGGTTGCTTTGTATCCTGACTTGAATGGCATCACCTGGAGCAATTTTTTCTCCAGTACAGGAGCAATTGGAACTGTTCGGTTCCTGGCGGATTTGGTTCTAGTAAAGTGAATTCGTCCGTCACGTACTTGGCCAACATCTAAGTTTGCCGCTTCAGCCCAGCGTGCCCCTGTTGATAAGCAAATGCGGGCAATGACTCCGACGTCTGTTGGGTCTTCATCGAGCTTGGCCAGTAGCTGCGCGATCTGTTCGCTCGATAGATACGTCATCTCACTTTGATCAAACTTCAGGGCTCTTACACGGGAGAGAGGGTTTCCCCCCGTCCACTCTCCGATTCTCTCAAGCTCGTTAAAAACGGCGCGTAAGTAGCCCAGTTCGTGATTCGCGGTGTTCGCGGAAATAGGGGCAGTGGTGCCGTCCTTTTTTCCGTCGCTATCTGTGCGCACTCGGCCCCATTTTCCATTCAGGCGAGCGGCGCGGTATTGGGTGTAGTCACTCGCAGTAAAGTCACTGGCAACAGGATCGCCCAGGTGGGTAGCCATCCGGTCGAGGTAGGCCCGGCAGGCCTCGCCTTTCTTTAAGTTACGGCCATGAAGTTTGAACCAGAGAGAGATCAGCTCTGACAGTCGGCGTTCATCTCGTTTGGGCTTTTTCTCAAACTCACCGTTCGCACCGTCCCCCATGATCCGACGCTCATAGACCATAGCTTCATTCTTGGTCCGAAACTTCTTGCGAACACGTGGGCCATCCCTCCCGTCTGGTCGGCAGTCAACAAGCCAATCACCGGCATCGAGTTTTTTAAGCGACATAGGTAGTCAGCACTTTTTGGTTTCTATCTACAGAGGGCTGATTTGCCCGCATTCGGGGGCGGTATCACCAGTCATGAACCAGAGCGTGTACCGCTTGAATCGAGGGTGATTGACGATCTTGAAGATGGGAGGGGCGCCCATTTCGGAAATCCCAGCTTCGTATTTCTTATACGTGCTGATGCTTATGTCCATCACCTCACAGAACTCGCTTTGAGTTAGGTCTTCCTTGGCTCGTATCGCCTTCAGCTTCGCTGGTATTTCCACAATCCCACCCTTGACAAGTTCCACTCATGGAACCAATATAGTTCCAGAAGTGGAACCATTTCGGAAAATATACCCAAGGAGAATAGCAAATGCAGATCACCATCGACACGCCATATGTGACCCCAACCGAGTTTGCGCGTCGCGCTGGGCTCACTGAGCGCTCAGTTCGTCACAAAATCGACCAAGGTTTGTTTCTGGTCAAAGAAAAGCAGCCAGGTGAAAAGGGCACTGTTTTTATCAATATGGTGTACATGGCAATGGAGGCGGCGGACCAGGCGGAACGTGTCCGTGCGGTCAAGAACAAGAAAAAAGCCGGTGAAATGTAAGGAGCCGGCAAATGCAATTTGAAGACATTTACCGCCTGGAAGT
This sequence comes from Pseudomonas proteolytica, assembly GCF_007858275.1. Taxonomy (GTDB): domain Bacteria; phylum Pseudomonadota; class Gammaproteobacteria; order Pseudomonadales; family Pseudomonadaceae; genus Aquipseudomonas; species Aquipseudomonas proteolytica. The sequence continues at coordinate 29,594 of NZ_VFEV01000055.1, read as the reverse complement.
CGTCAGTGCCCTGGAGCACGACCACGACCTGGACTTCAAAGACATAGGCGACAAGTACCTGCAGAAGGGCATCTGCCCAAGTTGCGGGGAACGAACCCTATACATCGCTCGCAAGCAGCCCTATCAGCTCAAGTGCAATCGGCTTAACCAATGCCAGCACGAGGAAAAGACTCGGGAGCGATACAGCCACCTGTTTGAAAACCTGAGTGAGCGTTTCCCGCGTACGGAACTAAACCCGAACGCAACCGCCGACGCCTACCTGCAGCGCAACCGCGGCTTTGACATAAGCAAGATGAAGGGCTGGTACGAACAAGCCCGCCGGCAAATGCTTGATGGTCAATGGGCTGATACGGTGCGCTTCCCCCTGTGCAACGGTTACTGGGAACGAATCATCGACGCCACGATGGTCGCGGCCAACGGCGGCGACAAGGCCGGTATCAAGTACAAGATGAGCTACAAGGCCGGCGGTTGGATGCCGCCAGGCATGGTCATCGAGAAGGGCGATAACGTCTACATCGTGGAAGGGATCTTCCATGCCATCGCCTTACACCTAGCCGGTTACAAGGTGATCGCCTCCATTTCGGCCAACAACTTCCCCTGGAATGTGATCGAGGCCCACAAGGGCAATAAGGTGCGCTGGATCATCGCCCTGGACGACGACAAGGCCGGCCACCTGGTGATTCCCAAATACCGCCGCCAACTGCATGCCATGGACGAACTCGCGTGGGTTGCGTTGGCTGGGAAAGATCGTGACTGGGACGATGTGTACCGCGACGGCCAGCTCGACAATGTATTCATGCAAGAGGCCAGTTACCAGGGCCGGCTGTTTGTTGCCCCCACACCCTCCAAACGGGCCTATCTGCTTCATCTGAAAAAGCCGTTGAGCTTCTTTTTGCTTGAGTTTGGGAATCGTCTTTACACCGCAAAGGTGGATACCGACGAGCTCAATAAGGAACTCAATAAAGACCAGGAGGGTGGAGCGATCACCAAAACAAGGGAAGAACTGTTCGACAAGTATTGCGACATCAAACAGGTGGCCAACTGCGTTCCCCACTTTGAATACATCCAACGCGATGCACTTAGCGGCGACCAACAGTTCTTTTTCCAGTTCAACTTTCCGAACCCTGCACAGAACTGCAAGGAACCATTGGCTCCGAACTCAATTGGGAATCCGCGTAGCTTCGCCCAATCGCTCCTGGAGCGCACACCAGGCGGGAACTTTGAAGGAGGCGAGAAGGTGCTGGCCATGCTGCGTAGTCGCTGGCTGGATAACGCCTTGACCGTTCGTGCACTGCCATTTGTGGGCTATGACGCGGCCAGCAAGACCTATTGCTATCAAACGTTCGGTTATCACAAAGGCCGCGAGTACCTGGCCAACAGTCACGGCTATCTGGAGGTCGGTAAAACCGGACTGAAAACGTCACTCAGCAGCCTGGCACTGACACGCGGGACGGACTTCGATCCTCACTGGTTTTCGGACTTCGTTGAGGTCAACGGCCTGAATGGTTTGGCGGCCCTCTCCTGGTGGACGGCTACCTTGTTCACCCAGCAGATCCGCAACAAACAAGAGTCGTGGCTTTTTTTAGAACTGACTGGGGATGCCGGCGCGGGCAAATCCAGTTTGTTGCGATTCCTCTGGCGCCTACTTGGCCGGGCAAACTATGAGGGGATGAAACCTAACGCAACGGGTGCCAGCGCCATCGGCCTGACCCGGGCCTTGTCGCAAGTGAGCAACCTCCCGGTAGTGCTGATCGAATCAGACAGCACAATTGTTGATGCTCAAGGCCGTGAGACCACCAGTCAGTACAACTGGGAAGACTGGAAAATGCTTTACGACCAAAACGCCAACATCCGCACCGTGGGCGTCAAGTCATCGAGTAATGACACCGATAGCCTGATATTTCTCGCCGCTCTTTGCATATCTCAAAACGCTAGCGTGAAAGGCTCCGAGGCCATCCTGACGCGAATTGCCCACATGCACTGCACACGTGCCGGGCATACACCGGCTCGCAAGGTCATCGCGACCCGTTTGAACGCCCTTCCGGTCGAAGAACTTGCAGGCTATTTACGCCGGTGCCTGGAGCAGGAAGCGAGCTGGCTGGAACATTACTTTGCCGCCTTCGCTCAATACGAGGCAAAGCTACAAGCAAACCCGGCGATTCAGCACCAGCGGATCGTGCAATGCCACGCGCAGCTGATGGCGGCCGCCAAGGCCACTCAGGCGCTGTTCCCGGGTTGGGGTGACCAGCTCTTGGATCAGCTCTTTAAACATGTGGAAAACCGCGCCATAGACCGGCAGCAGCGTGTCAGCAGCGAAGACCCAACGGCCGCCAGGTTTTGGCAGATCTATCACTACCTGAATGAAAAGGTGATCACGATCACTGACCAGGAAGGGGGTCGGGAGGTTACCCAAGAGACGCTTAATCACAGCTCCGATCGCAGCTTGATCGCAATCAACATCGAGCACTTTCACAACGCTTGCCGGCTCGCTGGCCAGGAAGTCATCCACGCCACCCAACTCCAACGCGCACTGCCGAAAAGCAGCTCACACACCTACGTCGAGACACGCAAAGTTCGATCGGTGATTGAGAAGCGCCCGCTCAACTGCTGGATCTTCCGCAAGGGAGGGAAAGAGTGATGAACGTCGGAATGATGAACGTCCGTGTGAAGTCCAACACAGGGCATTTTTCTGGTTTGTGCGTGTTGCCACTGAGCTGCCGGAACATCCGGAACAATATTAATATCTATAAAAATATCTATATAAAACATACATATAGAAAGCATAGCCCCATCACTGATAGCCGGAACATTCTGGAACACACCGGAACATTCTTTATGGCCCTGTTCCGGAAATGTTCCGGTAGCGCCATTTTCCAGAACATCGCTGCAGCCCTTTTAAGTCAAGGCCTCCAGCCAATCATCGGCAAAAAATGTTCCGGCATGTTCCGGCTACAGGTGCACAAGCCTCGAACAGCTAAAACCCATGGGGGCCGGGGCCTACAGCCAATCTCATTTTTATTGTTCCGGATGTTCCGCCGTACAGGTGGGCACACACATCTTTTTAACGCGAACGTCTGACTGCCACACCCACGAAGAAGGAGCAACACCATGCAAGTGCAAGTAATCATTGGCAACGCTGCCCCCGGCAAAAACACCACGCTGCAGGAGATCCAGGCCGAACTGGCCAGCCAGGGGATCGAAGTTCCAATCATTGTCGGCGCGGCCTACACCACGCCCTTTTTCCTTAACCAAATCTCCAGCCTCGCTATAGCGGGCGGTAAGCACTTCCTGGCAGACGACTGCACCAACTTTCAAATCAAGGCCGTGTTGAACCTTGCGGCACAAGAGGAAAAGTCGGGCTTGCCCTATGACCTGGTTGTGCACCTGGTGCGCCAGGCCTGAGAGGGAATCGCCATGATCATTCGCTACAGCGCCAACACCTTGCCCGGACAACTGCAGTTACCGATCAGTTACGTGGACATGTGCACGCCCGAAGATTTGGCCGAATTGGCGACCGCTGCTCATTGGCAGGATCACCCAGAGGATACCCCGACCATGATCACAGTCGTGCACATGCAAGACGTGGACGGCCGCGATTTGGGGTTGTTTGAAGTGCGCTGTGAACAGCGCCTGGTATTCACGGCCTGTCAATTGCGGCAAGCCTGAAAAAGAACGGTGCCGAGGAGTTGCAGCTCCTCGACACCAACCACCACAAAGGAGCAACACCATGAAAGCAGAACGCCCAAGCAGCAGTGAACACAAGGCTATCACATCACCCGAGCAGGCCCGCAGCACCTTTATGCCTCCACGCCGGCTGTTCGCCACTGCAGTGATCGGCGCCGCGCTGATCGGCTACCTAGTGCACAAAACCCCGGACTCCCGTCAGCGCCTCGAAACCATGGCCGAAATGGCCCAGGCCCTGGGCGTCTTGTCAGAGAGTGATGCCGCCGTGGTCGCCAAACTGCTGGCCAACCCAACTATTAAGGAGACAGCCCATGCTTGATTCCCGCGAGCAAGATAAGTTTGTGATCCGTCTGCCCGACGGCCTGCGTCCACAGATCGCAGCTACCGCCCGTAATAACCAGCGCAGCATGAACGGAGAGATCGTTATTCGGTTGCAACGCTCGCTCACCCAGGACCAACTCAGAGACGAACAGGAGAAAATTATCAGCGTGTTGCTCAAGAAAATTGAAGATCTGGAAGCCCAGGAGGCAACCCCATGTTCGTATTGATCGACGGGAGAACAGTCACCCTCAGTGATGATCAACACGATCAGCTACTTCGACAATTAGAGTTACCCTCGGACTTCGTGCTGGTGGATGCCACGGGGTTGCTGCAGCACGATACAGGGACCGGGGTAGTGCATATTCCCCTTCCTTTGGGGGTGGTTGTAGCTGCGTTTGAAAATACGTCAGGTCAACGGCGTTTCGGGGTTGTCACGCTTTGACGAAAAGATAGCGAAAAACTCCAAGAAAATTCTGATTTATAAGGCGCTTCGGCGCCTTTTTTTGCTTGCGAATCGGGTTTTGTTGGCGAGGTGTATAACTTTGAAATGCGAGTTTTGTGTCAAGAGCGTGCTAGATGTGTCACGTATTTCAATACGTTGAGTACAAAACTCTGTACATGAAACTTAAGTCTCATGTATTTAGTTGTTGTTTGTTTGGTTTGTGATTGGCGAAAAGCAAAAAGCCGTAAAAAGCAAGCTGTAATAGTGGATGTTCTGGAGTAAACCAACGGTAAAATATTATTTTACTGATAGTTTACTTTGATAAAAAACCATGTTCCGAATGCTTGACGAATTAAAAGGCCAGCATCTAAACTCTGTTCCATCAAGCCTCTGTCGGATATGGAATTTGCAATTATGAAAAAAAATTATGAGTTGACGGAGTTTCGAGAGGAGTTACAAAATTGCCGGAATTCGGTTGCATTTGCTTTAGAGGTTTTGCCGACGGATACAGAACTTTCAGAGTATGCAAAGGCCGGGTTTACTCAATTTAGAATTGATTGTTTTGAACAGTTAAACTCGGTTGTTTCAAAAGTATGCAGTCAAGTGGATGGTAGCGCACCGAGTTGATCAAATAACTCTCTCTGTTGAGCACGGGGCAGGTCGCGAAGTCGGTCGAACAATAAACGATCGACCGCCTGCGCCGAAGGGCTGAGAGTATGGGAAAAGGTGAGGTTGGCTACCCAAGTATGACCACAAGTGGCATCGCCGCACTGGCAGTAGAGTTTGGCAAACTTCTTGGAAAGATCATCACGCGAAGCAATACGACCTTTACTGCCACACTCCGAACAATACACCCGCATCAGCATCCCTCCCCAGGGTTCCATATCAGGCACTATTCTGCCACAAGATGTAGTGGTTTTCCCTATCGGGGGCCCAACATCAAGTAACCTCGGCCATTACGGCAACTTCCCGCCACCCAAACCGCCGATCTTCCCGTAGCGTCTCGTTAAGCTGGCTGAATAGCTGGCAGATCGGGCGTATCTCGTTGCTGGTGTATACCCGGTCGATCTTTTCGATATCGCCAAAACCGGCGCTGTTTTCCGGAATGATCCCGGCCAGCGCGGGGTTCATGCGCCAAGCTGCAATCACGTCGTTACGGGTGATGTTCTTTACCTTCTCCAGTTCGTCCTTGGCTTGGAAGTCTCCCACCGGGATGATCTGGATGGCCTTTTCGCCGCCGTCCGGAATGTTGACGAACATCGAGCGGAAGTTGCCCACCCCCTTACTGGCGCTGATCTGCGCTCGCAGCTCGTCCTCGTCTTCCTCGGTTAGGTTCGGGTCGTTGGTGTAGAAGATGTAGCCCGCGTGGGCGCCGTTGCTGTAATAACGCCGGCGGAACAGGGTTGCAGCTTCGTTGAGTAACAGCGCCTGCAGCCCGCCCAGGTAATCAGGCACGCCGTATATGTTCTGTTCCACGTCGTAGTTAAGGACATGTTCAATCTCGTCCTGGTCAAACTCCACTTCTTTGCCATCCGCCTGCAGCATCACAAACCCGCCGCTGACCATCACCCGCATGTTGATCGCCGGCAGGTGTTCCATTTCCAGGATCTGGCCGAACATGTTTGGCTTGCGGAAGAAGTACGCCTCCCCAAACACCATAAAGTCCAGCGCGGCGCGACTCATGGTGGCGGTGCTGCAGCCAAGCGACGGGATGAATTCACGCAACAGCAAGTTGCGCTTGAACCCGGGAATGGCCCCGTGGTGTGCGTTTGCACGCAGCAGCTTGGCCAGCCCCTGGCGCGACACTGGCGGCGTGTAGATTCGACCGTCGTGAGTGGCGAATACGCCCAGGTACTGCCCGATATTTTCGGTCAACACTTGTTCCGGGGCCCCAAAGGAAAACGCCCGCATGGCTTGCCGCTCGGGTTGTTTGTGTTGCTGCTTTCTTTTTCGCTGGGGCATGGCTACTGGATCCGCTGAGGGTGTAACGGCTACGCCGCTGTTTGTTGGTGTTGAGGGGTTCATTGGCCAGCGCGTGCATGACCGCCCAGGCCACATCGGCATGGCCGGTGGCGTCAGTACGGGAGGCGCTGTAGGTGATCTGCCCGCTGGCTGTGGCGCCGCGTTTGATGGTCAGGAACGCCTGGGCGATATCGCTCCAGCCGGCGTCCCACTCAATGCGGCTGCCCTGGATGGTGTCTTGGGCTTTGAGCACCAGAGTGTTTTTGGTTTCCAGGCTGTAGTGGATCGAGGTCGCCCGTGGATAGAAGTCGCGCACCAGGTCGAACACGCCGTAACCCACGCCGGTGGTGTCGATGCCGATGTGCTGCACGTTGAAGCGCTCGGTCAACTTCTTGACCTGGGCAGCCTGGAAAGTGAACGACTGCCCGCGCCAACTGTGTTTTTCCAGAATGCGGAATTTGGCGCCAGGCTCAAGTGGCGGCGCGACCACCACGCATGTGGCATCGTCCCGGGTCCGACTTGGGTCATAGCCCAGCCACACGGGGCTATTGCCGTATGGACGAGGGTTATCCGGGTCGTAATCAGTCCACAGCGCCAAGTCGGAATAGCAGCGTTCCAGGTCGGACAGTGAGAACACGCTTTGGGTGCTGTCGATAAACTTGCACATGAACAACTGATCAAAGCGATCTTCGTCATTCTCCAGGCGCAGGCGCTCAATGTTGAAGAGGTTGCAGCCACCGGCCTGGGCATCCAGAACGGTGATGACCTTTCGCCACTGCCCATCCGGGCACAGCGCGCCCTGGTGAATCGCCGCGTCACTCGGCCAGTCCTTGCCCAGTTTCTTGCCGCGTTTGCTGTTGCGGAATTCTTCACCTGTCCAAAACGGATAGGCTTCGTGTGTCACCGCGCTGGGCGTTGAGAAGTATGTCTGCCGCCATTTTTCATGTGCCGACATGCCGCTGGCCACGCCCTGGATCTTGTCGAAACGCGGAATCCAGAAATATTCATCGACGTACAGGTGCCCGTGGTAACTCTGTGCCGTCGAGGCGTTGGTGGACAAAAAGCGCAGCTCTGCCCAGGGCTTGCCATCTTTGCTCAATACGATCGGATTGCCCGTCAGCTCGACGTTAAACCACTTGCTGGCAAAGCTGATGATATAGCTGCGGAACACCTCTGACTGGGCGCGGCTGGCAGACAGGAACAGTTGGTTGTCACCCGTCAGCACCGCATCCATAAAGGCTTCGGCCGCGAAGTAATAGGTAAGCCCCACCTGGCGGCTTTTCAGGATGTTACGGATACGGGCCGTCAGCGGATTTTTCATCGCCGCCAACAGTTCCTGCTGGTACGCGAACATGTTTGAGGTGAACTTCTCCAAGAAATCTATCTCGGTGAGTTCACTAATATCGTTCTTGACCTTCTTTTCCCGCTTCCGGCCGCCTTTGTCGCCCCGATCGCGGCGCTCTGTGCGCTGGCCCTGGCGCGACTCCTGATGGTCGACGGGAGCATCCCCGGCGGGTGCTGGCGCCTGCTTGGCCGACTGCTTTAACAACCGATCGCGCACGACCGTTAGCCGATCCAGTTCGTCCAGTTCGCCCTTGGTCAGGGTCGCGGCTCTCTCCAGGATCAGGGTGATTCGGCGGCTGACGGCCGTCAGCGGTTCCTCATCCGAAAGCATCTCGTCCCAACCGCCCTTGGCGATCCAGTAATAGATGATGCGGATGTTTGGCAGCTTGAGTTGCGCCTGTATTTCACGCGGCTTACAGCGGCGCAAATAGAGGCGTTTGGCGGTTTCGCGAAGTTCGGGGGCATATGGCATGGCCGCAGTCTATGCGGCGAAAACCGGCAAAACGCGGGGTTAAATTCCGTGAATATCCTAGATCCTGAATATAGGAGGAACGCGCAAGGGAACCGTTTGTTTGAGTCCTGGCGGCTCCCTATCGTGGCGGCTCATATCACCGATTGAGCGCAGTTAACGCCCATGCCCCGTTCCCTTGTTTCGCTATGGAAACGTGTCGCCACCAGCGGCACCACCGCCGATGGTCGCGAGATCCTTCCCCAGGAACTGCGCGATGTCGCTGAGACCTATAAACCGTCGAAATACACGGCGGTGATCTGGAGCGAACACGAACGTGGCCCGGGCTCACACGGCACCGTATATGCCGCTCGCCTGGTTGAAGACGATGATGATCTGGAGCCTGGCCAAGTGGCCTTGGAGGCCCAGCTCAAGCCTAACGACAAACTGCTATGGCTGAACGATCGAGGCGAAAAGCTGTTCTCCAGCGTGGAGATCACCCCCAACTTTGCAGGCAGCGGCAAAGCCTATTTGACCGGCCTGGCCGTCACCGACTCACCGGCTAGCCTGGGCACTCAAGAACTCTACTTTTCCCGCCAAACCAACAAGGCCGCGTACTACGCCGCTTCCGTTGAGCTGGGGCAACTGATTGAGCCCGAGCCCCAGGGTGAGCTGGGCAAGTTGTCTTCCCTGATCACCAGCCTGTTTAAGCGCTTCGGCCTCGAAGAATCCCCCGCAACCCCGCAACCTCAAACAGAGAGCAAACCCCCAATGGATGAAGCTACAGCCAAAGCGCTGGCGGCACTGGTCGAACAGTTGTTGCTCGTCACTGCCGGCATTCAAACCCTGATCGAGCCAGCGACTACCGACGTTGAGCTGGAGCAGGAACCCATCGACAACGTAGAGGAATCCGTCCAGGACATTCTCGACAAAGCCGAGGAAGAACGTGCGTTTTCCCGTCGCCGCAAAACTGGCTCCAGCACCACCGCACTGGAAAAAGCCGTGGCCAACCTGGACAAGAAATTTTCCGCGCTGCTGGACGCCCCCAAGGGCCGCGTGATTCCCCGCACGACCGGCGCGAGCAACAGCCAAAAGCGGAGAGTTGTATAAATGGGCACCTCTCTTAGCAGTCACGCCCAGGAACAGTTCGCCCTCCTGCAGGACGATCTGGCTGAGTCGTACAACGTCCAGGACGCTTCTCGCCAGTTCGCTGTCGAGCCGAGCATTGCCCAGGAACTGAACGACAAAATCACCGAGAAATCCGACTTTCTCAGTCGCATCAACATCGTGCCAGTCACCGAAATCAAAGGCCAAAAGGTGATGATTGGCGTCACTGGCCCGGTGTCCAGCCGTACCAACACCAAAACCACCGACCGCGAGGCCAAGGATTTTTGCGACCTGGACAGCGTGGGTTATGAGCTGTTCCACACCGAGTCCGACGTGGGCCTGTCGTTCGCCAAAATCGACAGCTGGGCCAAATTCCCGGACTTCGCTGAACGCTACAGCGCGGCGGTGCAACGCCAAATCGCCTTGGACCGCATCATGATCGGCTGGCACGGCACCCATGCCGCGCCACAGACCGATATCACCGCTAACCCAATGCTCCAGGATGTGAACAAGGGTTGGCTACAAATCGCCCGTGAGCAGATCCCGGCCCAGGTACTCAAGGAAGGCGCAGTAGCGGGCAAGATCACCTTGGGCGCTGGCGGTGACTACGAAAACCTTGATGCCCTGGTGCACGACGTCAAGCAGATGATCGACCCGGTGTTCCGTGATGCCGGCGACCTGATCGCGATCATCGGTAGCGACTTGTTGGCCAATGACAAGGGCAAGCTGTACGCCAAGCAGGGCGGCACCCCTACCGAGAAAGAACGTATTGAAGGCGCCCAGGTGATCGCGACCTATGGCGGTTTGCCGTCCTTCGTGATCCCGCACTTTCCGGCCACCGGCGTGACGGTCACCAGTTGGGACAACCTGTCGTTGTACTTCCAGGACACCAGCTGGCGCCGTCACCTGATCGAAAACCCGAAGCGCTCCCGCGTCGAAGATTACAACGGCCGTAATGAAGGCTACGTGATCGAGCAGCTGGAAAAATTCGCGGCGATCGAAGCCGGCAACCTGGAGCTTCTTAAATGAGCATCGCCTTAGCCCATAAGCGGCGTGTACTCGCACAAGGCCCAGCGGCTGAGGCGCCAGTTACGCACTACAGCTCAACCACGGCCCTGGCCAGTCCAGCAAACGCCCAGAAGCATTTGAAGCTGATGGAGGTCGCGCTGGCCCTGGACCTGGAGCGCCTGAGCGGGATTAAGAGCCTGGACACCCGCCAGCAAATCAAGCGCGACGAGCTACTGCCCAAGTACATGGAGTACGTGGAGCGCTACCGCGATTCCGGCCTGAACCACCCCAACCCGGTGTTAACCCAGGTCGTGGTGTGGCTGTTCGATACCGTCCAGTTCGAACTCGGCCTGGAAGTGGCGCAGTTCGCCATGGCGCAAGACCAGCAGATGCCACCGCGCTTCAAGCGGCGTGATGTGCAGACCTTCGTCGCTGATGCGGTGATCGACTGGGCCGAGTCGGAATACAAGGCCAAGCGCAGTCCAGAACCCTACGTCAGTGATCTGCTGCCCTTCGTGGATGGCGAGTGGGATCTGTTTGAAGGCATTACGGCTCGCTACCACAAGGTGATTGGGCTTCAAGCCCTCGATTCCCAGGACTGGGACAAAGCCATCACTCACTTTGAGCGAGCCGTGGAGCTGTATCCAGAAATCGGCGTAGGAACGCGCCTGAACGGTGCCCGCAAAGCCCTGGAAAAACAGCAGAAAGAACAGGCCGATCAGGCCACTGAATAACCGTCTACCCCCCCTGCAGGGAGCTGTCGAAGTGAGTCAGCCATTTATGGCCCGCCCCACGGCAGACAGTTTTCCTGCCCTATTTGAGTGCCCAGCGATGAGCTTTTCCGGGAAAACCACCACCTTTGTGGATCGGCAGATTGAGAACGACGGCTTTTGGCCGAACCTCTCCTTGGCTGAATTCCAGAAGGAATATCGCCTGCCGGCGGAGTACCTGGTGGAGCTGCTGGGCGCGGACATGACCATGGCCATGATCGAGGTCAACAACGACCTGGCCAAGTGCAAGGCCAAGTGGCAAGCGTTCGGTATCACCAATATCGAGACCGCGGATTCCACGCTTCTGCCTGAACGCGCCTTCGGGGCGAAGCTGTACAAGCGCGCCGTGTACTGCCGCACCAAGGGCAATTCGTTGCCCCAGTTCGCCACCGTCACCCGCCGCGAAAGCGCCGAAAACACCGGCAAGGAAGCCCCCGAACGCCGCGAGACCTTTCTGGAGTTCAGCCAGCAGGCTGTCCGTGCCCTGCAGGGCCGTGGTCGCATCACGGCAGTGCTGTTGTGATCCAGCTCAAGGCGTTGACCGCCTACCTGATGGAACGCCGACTGGTGGAGCCTGAACAGTTCGACAGCTGGACCGAACAGGTCAGCCTGGAACTGATCTGGAAGCCCGATCGCGACGGTCTGCACATGTCCGATATGCGTTATCGCGCCGTGTTCGCCCTGGAGCGTTTCGCGGACCACCCGGCCAGGCTAATGGCCCTGGTCGCCAGTTGGCTCGAAACTCACGACAGTAATCGCGACCACCACGACCTGCCGGCGCCGCTGTTCAACGTCGAGCCCCTGGACGCGGACACCTTCGACGTGGAGCTGTCCCTGGAGTTCGTCGAGGCGCAATACCTGGCCGAAGATCCCACCGGCGAAATCGAGGCATTCGGCAAGACCTGGGCGTTTATCCCGTTCGATCTTTGGACCGCCGAACAGGGCGAGGTCGATCATGGCGCGTAGCACCCTGGAGCTGGACGCCCGGGGCTATCTGGGCGTGCGCGAGCAACTGGCGCTGCTGAGTCTGTCGCCGCAGTTGCGCCGGCGTTTGCTCAACAACGTGACCAAGCGCGTGCGGACCATGAGCCGCAAGCGGGTGCGCGATCAGCAGAACCTGGACGGCTCGCCTTTCGAGGCCCGCAAGGGATCGAGCAAGGGCAAAAAGAAGATGGAAGCCGGCCTGGCCAAGCTGCTGCAGGTCACCCGCGTGAGTGCCGACGAGGCCGAACTGGGCTGGCGTAACGCGCTGACCCGATGGGTCGCCGCCCAGCAACACAACGGCGTGTCAGAGCGGCGCACGGCCGCGCAAATGCGCCGCTGGAACAAGGTTCCACCAGGCACCGCCTGCACCGACAAGCAGGCCAAGCGCCTACGCCGCCTGGGCTTTCGTACCCGGCAGAAGGGCAAAAAGAGCCTGACCCGCCCGTCAGTAGCGTGGATTCAAGAGCATGTGAACTACGCCCAGGCCGGCCTGCTGATCCGCATTTTGAACGACGAACGAACCGAATCTACCGGCGCGCAGAGCTGGGATATCACCTTGCCCAAGCGCCAGTTCCTCGGTGCGAGCAGCGAACGTGACACCAGCGTGCTGGTTAACCAGGTGCTGCAGCAAATCCTAAATTCACCCCGCTAACGAGGCACAGCATGGCACTTGGCAAAGTCAGCGTTAACAATCTCAATCTGGGCCAAGGCGCCGTGACTGAGATCGAGCGCTATTTTCTGTTCATCGGGGCCGGCCCGAAAAACACCGGCAAATTGCTCGCCCTCAACACCGACAGCGATCTGGACAATGAGTTGGGCATTCCGGCAAGCGATCTGAAAACCCAGATCACTGCAGCACGCTTGAACGGCGGCGATCGTTGGGCGTGCCTGGCGGCGCCGATCGGCACTGATGGCGACTGGAAAACGGCTCTGGATATCGCGCAGCAACAGGGTTTTTCCGTTGAGGCCGTGGTGATCACCAAACCCGTCTTGAAGGGCGACGAACTGTCAGCCATGCACGATGCGGCCATTGGCGTGAGCAATGTCTACGGACGCCGCGTCTTCTTTATGGCCGCGACTGCCGGCATCGCGGCGCAACTCACCTGGGCGCAGTACCTGGTCGAGCAAAAAGCAATCACCGCCGGCGTGGCCGCGCCGCGTGTGCTGGTAGTCCCGCAGCTCCACGGCAATGACCAGGGCGTGCTGGCCGGTCGCCTGGCGAATGCCGCCGTCAGCATTGCCGACAGCCCCATGCGTGTGGCCACCGGCGCAGTGCTGGGCCTGGGGCCGGTGCCGATCGACAGCGAGGGTAAACCGCTGCCGTCTGCCATCCGTGCCGAGCTGGACAAAGCTCGCTTCTCGGTCTCGCAGACCTATCCCGACTACCCGGGCGTGTACTGGGGCGACGGCAACATGTTGGACACCCCGGCCAGCGACTACCAGGTAATCGAATATCTGCGCCTGGCCGACAAGGCGGCGCGCCTGGTGCGTCCGCTGTTGATCCGTCGCGTGGCCGATCGGCGCCTGAACAACACGGCCAACAGCATGGCGGTGAACGTCAACGCGCTGATGGCGCCCCTGCGCCGGATGGCCAAGTCGGTCAAATTCGCCGGCGAGGTGTTCCCGGGCGAGATCGAATCGCCAAAAGACGGCGACATCGTGCTGGTCTGGAAGAGCAAAACCGCCGTCGAGGCGTTTATCAAGCTCAAGCCCCACAACTGCCCGAAAGACCTCACGGCGAACATCGCCTTGGACCTTTCCACCGACGATTCGGAGTAACCCCGCATGTCACGTATTGGCGGCAAGAACTTTGACGTGAACCTGGGCGACCTCCTGGTCCACGTCGAAAGCTGCACCCTGGATATCACCGACAACAGCAAGGTCGCACAAACCCGGGGCGTACCTGACGGCTACGTCGATGGCGACGTGTCGGCCGCTGGCGAGTTTGAACTGGACTCGACCAACTTCGGCTTGCTGATCGACGCGGCACGCGCTGCCGGCAGCTTTCGCGAGCTGGAGGCGTTCGACTCGGTGTTTTTCGCCAAGGCTGGCGACGACGAGCTGCGCATCGAGGCGTTCGGCTGCAAGTTGAAGGTGTCGAGCCTGTTGAGCATCGACCCCAAGGGCGGCGAAAAGACCAAGCACAAGGTGCCGTTTGAGGTCACCAGCCCGGACTTTATCCGCATCAACGGCGTGCCGTACCTGAGTTCCACCGAGATCGAGGGCTTGGGCTGATGGGTGATTGGCTCGACGACTCCAAGAAGATCGAGGAACTGGAGCGCGAGCGGTGCATTCAGGCCCACCGCGCCCGTCTGCGCCCCTCGGGGCCGAGCCGTAGTCACTGCCTGGACTGTGACGACGAGATCCCGGCCAAGCGCCAGGAACAGGGCGGAATCATCCGCTGCACGCCATGCCAGACCACTTTCGAGAAGGGAAACCGCCGATGACCAACAGTCTGCGGCCAAGCCTCAACGAGGCACTTTCAGAGCCCGGCCGTTTGGCCGGCCTGGAGCAAAATATGGCAATCATGGAACACCGCCTGACCTACATGGAAACCCGGCATGAGTCCGTGCCTATCCGTGTCAGCAAGCTGGAACAGCAGTTTGAACACATGTCTGGCCAGCTGTCGGAACTCAACGTGGGCCAGCAGAAGCTGACCAGCGTGGTATCTGGCATTGGCACCAAAATCACCTGGGCGCTGGCGGTGGCCAGCACGCTGTGGGCCATCCTGCAGATGTTCGGGCCAGTCCTGTTGCGGGTGCTGTTCCCATGAGCCTGCGCGGCAAGATCGCCGCCGGCGCCATTGCTCTGTGCAGCTCCACGCTGGTGGTGTTCCTGGGCACTTGGGAAGGCAACGGCCAGAACACCGTGTATGCGGACAAGCTGGCCCGTGGCCTGCCGACCGTGTGCAAGGGCATCACCCGACACACCAGCCCTTACCCAGTTGTGGTCGGTGACTACTGGTCAGACGCCCGGTGCGATGAGGTGGAGCAACTGGTGATCCGCAAAGGCCAACTGCAGCTGGCCGACTGCATCACCAACCAGGACGTGGGCCAGAACACGTTCGACGCCCTGAGCAGCCATGGCCACAACTTCGGCACGCCCAGCACCTGCGCCAGTCGCGCCGTGGGCCTGATCAATGCCGGCCGCATCGAGGACGGCTGTGAGGCCCTGGCCTGGGCGCCTGACGGCAAAACACCGGTCTGGGCATTCATCACCACCGCCCAGGGCAAAAAGGTGTTTGTCCCGGGCCTGCACGCGCGCCGCCTGGCCGAGGTCGAGCTGTGCAAGGCGGGCTTGTGATGCTGCGCGGAGCCCTTTTCCCGTTGGCGCTGTGCCTGGTGGCCTGGATCGGTTTTGGCCTGCTGGAAGGCCAACGCGACGACGCCCGCCGCGAGCGTGACAGCGCCTTGTCCGAAGTGGTCGGGCTGCGCGAAGCCGCACGGATCAGCGGCGAGATGCTGGCCGACCGTGACGCCATCGACCTTCAACGAACCCAGGAATTGAACCATGAACGCGCTGAAAACGATGCTTTGCGCCTTGATGTTGGCGCTGGCCGTAAGCGGTTGCCAGTCAAGGCTACCTGCAGCGCCCCAACCGCCAGCAAAGCCGGCGCCGGCGGCCTGGCTGATGCAGGAACCGCCGAACTCACTGCAGACGCTCGACAAGATTATTTCACCCTCAGAGATCAGCTTGCCCTTAGTCGGCAAATGATCCTGGGCCTGCAGGACCACGTGCGCCGGATCTGCCTGCGCTGAACCTTACTTTTACCCCTGAACGGAGCAACACCCATGAACGATAAACGCGAGATCACCCTGGAAGTAGGCGACAAGGAATTCACCTTTGAACTGACCCCCCAGGACGTGACCAAGTACTTCAACGCGGTGACCCAAAACAACAAGGTCTCGCCGGCGAACAACCTGTTGGTGAACACCGTCAAGCAGGAACAGCGCGCCTCCCTCAAGGCCCAGTTGGGCAACCCGGTGCTGGTCATGCAACTGGCTGGTGCGCTCCTGGAAGAGTACGGCCCGGACGTTGAAATCATCGTAAAAAAGCCCTCGACCACGCCGAACGACTGACCGAAAACGGCCTTGGCCAACTGGTAGCCCTGGCCGGCCGCTGGCTACCTGGGGCCGAGCCCACCGCCGAGGTGATGGGCACGGCCAAATGGCTGGAAGACGAACACTGGCGCCGGATGGAAATCGCCATCGCTAACGGCATCGCCTACGCATTGAACGGATAACCCTAGATGGCTGACCAAAGCGCCCGCCTGGCCTTTATTTTGAGCCTGACCGATAAGGTCACCGCGCCCCTGGGCAAGGTGAAAATGGGCTTTTCTGACCTGGCCGAACAGAGCGAAAAGAACATCAAGACCATGGGCTTTGGCCTGGCGGGTCTGCTGGGCGCTGGCGCGGCCATCAATCAGTCGTTGCAACCGGCCCTGGAGATGAACCGCGCCCTGGGCGAGGTCCGATCGCTCGGCGTGGCCGAAGATGCGTTGAACGCGCTGAATCGCAAGTCGCTGGAGTTTTCGGTGGCCTACGGCGAGAACGCCCGGGACTTTGTGGCCTCGGCGTACAGCATCGACGGCGCGATGAAGGGGTTAACGGGCAACCAGTTGGCGATGGTGACCAATGCCAGCAACGTGTTGGCCAAGGCCACCAAATCCGACGCGGACACCATGGGCCAGTACGTGGGCACCATGTACAGCCTGTTCAAAGGCCAGGCCGATGCCATGGGCAAAAGCGAATGGGTTGAAACCCTGGCGGGCCAGACGGCGACCGCGGTGCAGCTGTTCCGTACCAGCGGCGCGCAGATTGGCGAGGCGTTCAAGGCCGCCGGTGGGTTGGCCAGCACCGCCGGCGTGAGCCTGGCGGAACAGATGGCAGTCTTGGGCACCCTGGGCAGCAGCATGGAAGGCGGCGAGGCGGGCGGCCTGTACAAGGCGTTTTTCGAGAACGTCAGCGGCGCCTCGGAAAAGCTCGGTACGTCCTTTGTGGACCAGCAGGGCAAGTTGCTGCCGATGATGGACATTCTGGACAAGCTCAAGGGCAAGTTCGGGGATCTGTCGATCGAGGCCAACGGCAAGAAGCTACGCGATGCCTTCGGCGGCGAAGCGGCGCGCCTGATCACCAGCCTGATGGGCGACACCGGCCGGCTGAAAAACGGCATGGAACAGCTGGGCAACGTGCGCGGCCTGGAGAACGCCAAGAATATGGCCAAGGACATGGTAGACCCGTGGCAGCAGTTCGCCGCTGCCGTGCAGGCGTTGCGCATCGCCTTCGGTCAATCACTGATGCCGATCCTGGGGCCGCTTATGGCCAGGCTGACAGGCGTGGCCACCACCCTGACACGCTGGTCGCAACTGTTCCCCAACATCACCCGGGTGATCAGCATCGCCGTGCTGGTGGTGTTCGGCATCATCGCCGCGTTGTCGTTACTCACCTTGACCGTCGGCATGTCGAAAATGGTCTGGCTGGGCCTGGTCACGGTCTGGAAAGTCCTCACCATGGTGGGCCTGCGCAGCATCGCCATGTTCCTCTACCACACCGTGATGGCGGTCGCGTTTGTCGCCGGCCTGGTGCTGATGGTGGCGTGGATGGGCCTGGTCAAGGGCGCCATGCTGCTGTGGCAGGGGGCGATCTGGCTGGTCAACACCGCGTTGCTGGCCAACCCAGTGACGTGGATCGTGATCGGCATCGTTGCCCTGGTCGCGGCCGTGGCGGCGGCAATTATCTACTGGGACCAATGGACCAGCGCGCTACTCAACAGTGAGGCGTTCCAGTGGGTTAGCGGGCAACTGACCGCGCTGTCTGACTGGTTTGGCACTATGGGCGGCTGGGCGGGCATGGCCAGCGCGGCGTGGGACGGCATCGTCAACATCTTTAAACAGGCCATCAATGGCTTGATCGAGATGCTGAACAAGATCCCGGGCGTGCAGATCGACGCTGCATTCGGGGATATGCCGGCACCGCCCCAAATGCCGGGTATCAGTGCACCTCAGGTCGAAGCGCCGTTGCTGCCCCAGTTGGTGGGCGCCGCCCAGCAGCCGATCCAGGCGCCGCCCCTGGTGATGGCGGCCACCTCGAAAGTGCCAGCACAACCTGCGCCGATGCTCAACACCCTGCAGCCCCAGGCACAAGCACCGGCCTTGGTCCTGGCCCCCGTACCGAAAGGCCCGGCGCCGATCGCGCAGCCACTCGCCGCCCTGGAGACGCCGCGTCAAGCGCCTGCCCTAGTAATGGCGCCGCCACCTATGCAGCAGGCCGAGCAAAGCCAGCAGCGTATCAACGGCTCTGTGGCCAGCCTGTCACCGAAGCGGCCAGACGCTGTGCCCCGGGGCGGTCTGCTGGCAAGCATCCAGAACAACAACCAAACCCAGAACAAGGGCACCCATGTGGAGAACGTGAACATCCATACCGGTAAGCAAATGAACCAGTTGGAACTGGAAGGCATGTTAGCCATGGCGGTGGGCTGATGAGCGAATACATCGATCTGCTGATCATCGACAACGACCTGGCGCTGGACCCGTCCCGTCAGCCGCTGCTGATTGATGACCGGGCCAGTATCGCCCAGGACATTGCGCACATGATCCGCGAAAGCGGCCTGCTGGTAACGCTGGTGGCCGAGCGCAGCAAGCTGCGTCAGCGCGACTGCATCCAGCAACTGGAGCTGCTGGTGGAGGCCGACCAACGCCTGGTGCCCGGCACTGCCCTGATTAACCAGGTGCAAACCGGGAAGTACCTGGTCACGGCTAAAACCCTGAAATTTGGCGATATCGAGGTGACCCTGTGAGCGACGTTGATTTTAAACAGGCGCTGGCAGAGTCCGGCATTCCGGTAACCGAGGAAGGTTTGCGCAAAGCCTGGGAAAAGGAAGTTGCCGCCCAGGGGAGCAAGATGAGCAACACCAGCGCCTATTCGCCGTTCTGGCGGGTGATCACGGCCTTGGTGACTAAGCCGGTCATGTGGCTGATTACCTTTGTCAGCGACACCGTGCTGCCTAACTTCTTTGTCAAAACCGCCGTCCGTAAGTGGCTGGATATGTTGGCCTGGGCGGTCAACGTCGAGCGCAAAGGCGCGACCAAGGCCAAAGGCGTGTTGTTGTTTACCCGCGACGTTGCCGGCGGCGCCCTGGAGCTGCCCGCCGGCATCCTGGTGCAGTCGGCCGCGATCAATGGCCATATCTACCAGTTGGTGACCACCCAGGCGGCGACCTTTGCTGATGGGCTGATGCAGCTGGAAGTGCCGGTGGAGGCCCAGGACGTGGGCAGCGGCTACAACCTGGCCCCGGGTTACTACGCCATCCTGCCGGTGCCGATCGCCGGCATCGCCCAGGTGGTCAACGCTGACGGCTGGTTGATTGCACCAGGTGCAGATCCTGAGCCCGACGAGCAGCTGCGTTTGCGCGTGCGCAACCAGTTCTCGGCGGTCAACCAGTGGCACACCGACGCGGTGTACCGGGCGATGATCGCCGGTTTTCCGGGCGTGCGGCCCGATGGCGTGTACTTTCTGCACGGCGCCCCACGGGGGCCAGGCAGTGCCAATGCCTATGTGCTGTTCGACGCGGACGTGCCGGCGGCGACGTACCTGGAGCAAATCAACGCGCATATCCGCGACCAGGGCAACCATGGCCACGGCGACGATCTGCTGGTGATGGTGATGCCGGAAACCCAGCACGCGCTGAAGTTGACCCTGTGGCCACGAGGCCTGCTGACCGTCGAGCAGCGCACCAAGCTGCAGGCCGAAGTCGATCTATTCATCCGTGCCGCCTTTCGCGAGAGCGGCACCGGCGACTACCAGCCGACACTGACCTATCCGCAGTCGCGGTTCTCCTTTAGCCGCCTGGGCGAAGAACTCCACCAGCAGTTCGCCGGCATCGAGTCGTTGCGCTTCGATAACGCCGACATCGTGTCAGAGCTGACGATTCCCCGGATCAGCAGCCTGCAGGTGGTGTTCGCATGATCAAGCTCAATTTGCCGTTCTGGTTGGATGGCCCGCAACTGACCAAGCTCAAGGCCGCCAGCCAAAAGTGGTGGGAGACGGTCGAGGGCTGGTTGCAATGGCCGCTGCTGCAGATGGATGCCGACACCTGCCATTTGACCGTCCTCGATCTGCTGGCCTGGCAGCGGGATATCAGCCGCTTCAAGGACGAACCCGAAAGCCTGTACCGCCTGCGGGTCAAATTCGCCTTCATCAACGCGGTTGATGCCGGTAGCACGGCCGGGCTTAAACGCATCCTGCAGCGCCTCGGCGTGGGGTACGTCGAGATCGACGAGCGTATGCCCGATCGGGATTGGGACGTGGTGCTGTTGCGCCTGTCCGACTCGCAGCTGTCGCAGAACCCCGAGCTGTTGCGGGTGCTGATCCAGCAGTACGGCCGCACCTGCCGGCGTTATGACTTCGTGACCATCACCCCCGTGTCACTGCGCATCGTCGCGGTGGACTTCAACGACGACCAGCAAACGCTGGTCGCCAGCCTGTAGGAGCCCCCATGGGAGCCAGCATTACCCTTGCAGGTGAAAGCCTGATCGCGCAAAAACAAGGCGCACAACAGCCCCTGATCGTTTCGCGGTTTGTCCTGGCCAACGTGCCCGGGCTGGACCCGAACAGCCAGGTGGATCGAGCAGCACCGAAGCCGGCCGCGCACCTGGTGGCGAGCTATGACGTCACGCAAAAAGGCTTTGTGAACCCCAACCAGATTGTTTACAGCCTGATGCTGGGCAGCGATATCGGGGATTTTGACTGGAACTGGATCGGCCTGGAGACCGCCGAGGGCGTGCTGCTGGCCGTGGCGTATGTACCGCTGCAGCAGAAGCGCAAGAACATCCCGCCGCTGCAGCTGGGCAACAACGTTACCCGCAACTTCCTGGTGGTGTTCGACGGCGCCCAAGCCCTGACCGGGATCACCATCGACGCCAAGACCTGGCAACACGACTTCACCGTGCGCCTGCATGGCATCGACGAGCGCGAGCGCCTGAGCAATCGCGACACCTTCGGCCGGGCCTGCTTTTTCAGCGACGGGCTGAAGCTGGCCAAGATCGGCAACAGTTACCAGGTGCTGCCCGGGACGGCCTACATCGAGGGCGTGCGCGTGCTGACGGCGGCTGCCGTCGCCGTGGCGCCGCCGGGCTTTCCTGCCAAAGCCTGGCTGGATGTGAGCCTGGAGCGCCAGTTAAGCGATGTGGTGGCCCGTTGGGAGGTGCGTTTCGGCGCCGCCCTGGCCGACTTCACCGACAGCGCCGGCGTGCGCCATTTTTGCGTGCCGCTGGCGGATCTGCCTGACTCCAACACCGTAGCCGATCTGCGCCAGGCTGAGCCGATCAGTGACTCCCTGGTGAAGCATTTTGCGGGGAAAGAGTGGGTTGAGGGAGAGTTGGCCAAGAAGGCGAACAAAGGCACGAAACTCGCTGACTACGAGATCGATGACGCCATTCCCAATCGCAATCCACTGGGTGACAGCCTGGATATTCACGGCGGCTCCTACGGGTTTTTGACCGCGTTGAATGAAACGCACCTGTGCCAGAACTGTTACTGGGACGGCGCCAACTGGGTACGTCACGACGAAAAACGGGCAGCGGTGGCATTGATTGCAGGCTCTGGCAGAGTTCGGGTGCAGCGGGTTGGCCCAGGCAAAAACCCAATCGCCTGGGCCTCATCGTTCGACGTGCGTGACAGCGGTAACACCTACAGCTCTAGCGATATTGACCAGTTGATCGAGGCCATCAACGACGCGATCGACAAAAAGGCAAACAAAGGGACCACGCTGGACGAATACAAGATCAAAGATGCGATCCCAAATAGGAATCCTTTGTCGGGTGGCAGCCTGGATATTCACGGTGAAACCTATGCTTTTCTCACCTCGGCGGTTGAGACCAACCTGGCCCAAAATTGCTACTGGGACGGCAACTATTGGGTACGCCACGACGAATCAAAACCGTGCGTTACGGTGTTTGCCAACGCCGGTAACGTGTATGTGCGCAAAGCCGAAGCAGGACCGAACCCGATCACCTGGAGCTACAGCGAAAAGTTACGGGACAGTGGCGACACGTACGATAAAACGAGCATCAATAGCTTTTTGGATCAACTGCGCCAGTCGTTGAACCAGCATCACCAGTGGTTGATCCTGATCGACGCAGAGCTAAAGAAGAAGGCCAACAAGGGCACCACACTCGCTGATTACGGGATCTTAAACGCCATTCCGAACGTTAATCCCCTGCCCGAAGGCAGCCTGGATATTCACGGCGGCTCCTACGGTTTT
Source organism: Pseudomonas proteolytica (assembly GCF_007858275.1). Taxonomy (GTDB): domain Bacteria; phylum Pseudomonadota; class Gammaproteobacteria; order Pseudomonadales; family Pseudomonadaceae; genus Aquipseudomonas; species Aquipseudomonas proteolytica. The sequence continues at coordinate 7,264 of NZ_VFEV01000055.1, read as the reverse complement.
TTGACGGCCCTGAACGAAACCCACCTGGCGCAAAACTGCTACTGGAACGGCAGCAACTGGATGCGCCACGACGAATCCCGATCGTCGGTTGTCCTGATTGCCGGCGCCGGTGTTCTGCGCGTGCAGCGCGTTGCCCCTGGGCCGAACCCGATTGTGTTTACGGGTTCGTCCGAGATCATCGACAGCAGCAAAAAGGCCCTTCCTGGTGTGGCCGGCATCGCGCCGATCGCCAACCTGGAACAACTGGACGCCGGGGCCGATGAAGCCAGCATCGTGACGCCGCGCACCCTGCGTTGGGGCTTTTCGATCAGCCTGGCAGACAACGGCTACATTGCGTTCCCCCGTTGGATGGGGGGATTGATCATCCAGTGGGGCAATGCCTACATCGCAAACAACGGCAGCCAATTCCTGTTCCCGATCGGGTTCCCCAACAAATGTTTTGTTCTCAACATGGGCACGGGCGAGGACACATCCGGCCAGGCCGAGGTGATGAACATTGTGTCCGGCTCCCGCACCCGTACCGGCTTTATCGCCAATGCCACGGCGGTATCCACCTACGGCTACATCGCGATCGGCCATTAAGGATTCCCATGAGCAAATACTTTTACAGCCCGTCGCTGCACACCTTCCTGGTGGACGGCATTCACCCAAAACGCCCAGGCGACAGCGTGCCGATCAGCTACCAGGACTACTCCTATTTGCTGGCCAAGCAGTCCGAAGGCTTGCAGATCGTGTTCGACAGCGAAACCAAACAGCCTGTGGCGCGCCTGGCGCCCGGGACCAGCAAACCCGAGCAACTGCAGAGCCTGTACCGGCAGAAGAGCAGCGAGATCAATACCGCGTGTGAAACCGCGATCACCGGCGGCTTCTGGTCCCCGGCGTTGGGTGCGCCTCACCAGTACCCCAGCAAACTGGATGATCAACTGAACCTTACCAGTGTGATTCTGCAGGGCTTTGACAGCCCCTACGGCTGCCGCGACGAGGCGGGCGTCAAAGAGCTGCGCCAGCACACGGCCAAGCAACTGCGCCAGGTCAGCGAAGACTTCACCACCTTCAAAATGGAGCTGCTGCAGCGGGCCAATGTGCTTAAACAGCGGCTGGACCATGCCCTGGCTCATGGCGACTTGAACGCCATGGAGGTAGTGACCTGGGAGAGCCTGCAGCCATGAACTGGGCGCCGGTGACCATGCGCTGGCCAAGTCAGGCCACTCAATGGATGGGCCAGCTGTCAGCGGCCAAGGATCTGGCCAGCACCGAGCAGGCCAGCACGGCCAAGCGCCTGGCAGACCTGAGCGGCAAGACCAGCACCAATCCGGGGCCGGTCGGTGATGCCGCCCAGGGCGCGATCACTGCAGGCCGTGACGCGCTCGCCTCTCAGATGGGCGAGGCGCCGGCGTGCCTGGTGGTGACGCCGTTTCAAAGCGGTATCGGCCAGGGCCGCGGATATCAGCGTTTCCTGTCGGCGCCAAACTTGCTGCAGCAGCTGGCCGGCAAGCTGGTGGACGTGAGCGACACCGGCCGGCCCGATGGCCCCCAGTTCGCCCTGTGTCTGATGTTCCTGGCCACGCGCTTTGATCAGTTGGCCGAGAGCCTGGCGCGCTTCAATGCGTTGTTGCCGATGCCTGACCTGGTGCGAGCCGAACGCCGAGCGCGGCACCTGTCGAAGCTGGAAACGGAAAAGTGGGAGATCCCCACCGCCGGCGCCTTGCCGCGCTGGCAGACACTGCCCCTGGAGCGCTGCACGGTGGTCAAGGCCGCCCAGCAATCCATGGCCGGCCAGCTTTCTGTCCTGGAGAGCTACGCCGCCGACAGCTCGCCCATGGCGGATCTTTCGGCCTTGGCCACGCGCAAGGCTGCCCAGCAACAGAGCCGCGACAAACAACTGGATGACCTGAAAGCGCTGCTGGCCAACGGCAACCCCGACAGCAGCATGCGCGCGCGTCTGATCGGCCCCGGCAACGCCACCGAGCTGCGCCAGGCGCTGTTGCAAGGCGAGGCCCCTGGGCATGAGTGGGTATTGTGCGCCGGCGCGCTGCTGGTGGGATCTGAGCAGGGCCTGAGCTTTGTTCGTGAGCTGGTGGGCCTATGACGCTACTACTCGACGGGCAAGAGGTACGCGGGAAGAACCTCAAGGTCACCGGCAATCTGCGCATTGAGAGCGACGACCTGTCAGGCCAAACCAGCAACACCGACAAGGGGCACAAGGGCTTCAAGCCCAAGACCCTGACGGTCACGCTGATGATTCCATTTGTTGACCAGGTGCAACTGCGCGATTTGATGCGCCTGGTGGAAGCGACCGCTAGCGGTGGCCAGCTCAAGACGTACCGCATCGTCAACGACACGGCGGCCGCGTTCGGCATGCGCCAGGTGACGTTCACCGAAGGCATGAGCGCCCGGGAAGACGACAACCTGCGCGGCTGGTTAATCCAGTTCACCCTGACAGAAAAGCTGTCCAACCCTGAGAAAGTCGAAGGCCGGCGCCCAGGTAATAAGGTGACAGCCCAGTCAGGCCCCGGCGCGGCGGTGGGCGGTACTGGCGACGGTGGCGGCTCCAGCGAAGGCCCGGAGGAACTGACAGGCTTTGAGGCCACGCTGAAAAAGGTGGATGGCTGGCTGGGCGGGAGTAACACCCCATGAAGCTGCACAAGGTGTTGGCCATCGGTGGTGCGCCCTATGTCCTGGTCAAGAACGAGGTGCGGCTGGATGCCAAGAGCCCCGGCCGGGCGACCTTCACCATCCAGGCCACCGCCCCGGTCAAAGGCCTGGTGACGCTCGATATCGGCTACAACGACAGCACGCTGCAGCGCCACTTCATCGGCTACGTCGAACGCTCCACCACGGCCAGCAGCACCCAGCAGGTGCTGTTCTGCCGCGAACTGGCGGCAATCCTGGCCAACCCGCTGCCGCTGAACCTGCGCCACGTCGATCTGCGCGCTGTCCTGGTCGAGATCAGCCAGCACACCGGCCTGCGCTTTCGCGTGCCAGACAAGCCCTACGCCGGGGTTAAGGCGCCGTTCTTCTACAGCCTGGCCGCCGGCTATCAAGCGATGGACAGCCTGGCCCGGGTGTTCAACATCCCCGACTTTATCTGGCAGCAGCAGGGTGATGGGGAGGTGTTCGTGGGCAGTTGGGCTGACAGCTTCTTTGGCGTTCGCCCGCCGCTGCAGTTGCCGGCGGAACTGTTCGACGACTACCAGGGCAACCAAAGCGCGATGATTGCAGCCCTTCCCGGGCTACGACCAGGTGCAACGATCAACCACGGCGAGCGCATCACCAGTGTGGCCCTCGTCGATAATCAGATGGCCATCCGATGGACGACGCAATCAAGCGCAGCGTAGAACGACAATTCCCCGAACTCACCGGCGGTTACCACCTGCCACGTTTTGCCCGAGTTGTTGCCGTGGCCGACGCACCGGCCGGCGCCGGGATCTGTGACGACTTCCGGCCGCGCTATGCGGTTGATATCGAGGTCCTGGGGCCGGATGGCGAGCCAGACAGCAAACTGCCCATCCTTGCCGGCGTGCCGTTGCCGCTGCCCACTGGTGGCGAGGAAATGGGCATCTATGCCTTTCCCGAGGAAGGCACCCAGGTGGTGGTGTGCTTTGCCTACGGCCTGCCGCACAAGCCCTATATCCAAACGATCCTGCCCCACGGGCTGAGCATGCCGAGCGTGCCGAAGGGTGACCAGGTGTGGCAGCACAGCGAGGCGTGCCAGCAGCGTGTGGACGCCGACGGTAACTGGCTACGCCAGACTGACGGCAAGATCCTGGACAAGGCGATCGAGCGGGAAGTGGAGGCCATGGGCAACACGGAGCGCTATCAGAACCACACCAGGACGGTAGACGACCATTCCAGCGAGTCAGTGGGGGGTATCAAGACGATCGAGGCCCTGGGAGCGCTCAAGCTGCTATCGGGCGGATCTGCCAGCCTGGCGGCGATGGATGATCTGCACCAGGCGACCGGGCGGGACTTGAACCTGGTGGTGGGGCAGAAGCACAACGCCACGGTGGGTGGCGATATGGAGGAAAGAATTGAGGGACTCCGCCAAAGCGTGGCGGCGGTCAGCCAGCGACTGGTCGCCCCCAAGACCTGGTTGGGTTCTGAGAGTGTTAACGTACTTCAGGTGCTGTGTGATTTGCTCGACCTGGTGCAGAGAATGAACACGCAAATAGCTGAACATACCCATCTACCAGGTTCAACCCCTAGCCCTGTCGATGTAACTGCTTTCACTGAAAAAGCTGCAGTTGCTTCGATATTGGTTGTTAAGTTAAAAACAATCACGACATGACTTAAGCAGCTTTTTATGGTGCAGTTGATTCAATTTTCAAATGTCCATGGCGTGCCCGAATCACCCGAAAAATTTCTCTCGATTACTGGTCCTGTTGGATTGATGTGCATGTATCCGCCAGTTTTCTCTATGTATTCAATTTCGCCTTCATATACCTGCTCTATAGCTGATTGGTTTCCTGAGAAATGTAAAATTGTCAGTATGTAACTTTTGACGCATCTAAATGCACATATGGCATGGACGGTGGTTTTTCCAATGGATCGTTGACGGATGATTTCGCCATTTTCCCCATAACCGATCAGGGTTACGCTCATGTTGTTGATCTGGGTATTTATTTCGCGTATTCCGAACATTAAAGATATCCAATAAATGTCGCTGGCGGCTGTTCTGTACCACGTAAAGGTTCTGTCAGGGTCGGAGTTCAGAAGTACTTGGTCTAAACAGGTTCTTATGAATTTTATTTTTCCGATTACTTGAGATATTAATTCTTTGTCGAGTTCAGGAGTGCCATTTTCAGGCGAACCTTTGAAAAGCAGGCCGTGCAATTTTGGGTTGATTTTGTAATCGACTTCGAGTGTGTCAAGAAAAGTGATGGTGCCCATTTTGTCAAAGTATGCAAAGAACTCTTTTCGATGAGCATAGAAAGCATCTAGATTGTTTTTGTGCTTGGCTATTGTTATCTGGCGTGCCGTCTGTTCTGTAGAGTGGAACCTAGCAACAACTACCCCCAGCGGGATCGCCAAGGAGAAAAGAGCTATAGGGAGAGTGCTAATTTCAATAAATTTTTTAAAACCTTCTGAAGAAATGGAAATGTCGTAGCCTTGCCAGCTAATCCAGCCAAAGCTTATAAAATACATGGCAGGAGTGAAAATGCTCCACCAGAATAATGCCTGTTTCGCCAATCCATCGTCCGGCTTAAGGGAGAAAATTTTCCAGATTTCAGTTGGTCGAAATAGCCCTTTCTTAAAAAATACTCCAACCAGAAATGTGGTTAATATCGAAGGGCAGATGATCAATAATAGCAATTGTAATGCGTTCATTTTGCGGGTTCTTCCTGCTCTGTCTGAAACTCTACCGATACCTCTTTTTGGTGTAAGTGTATTTCGCCAGTTTTTATATCTTGTAGTACGGCTTTTGCCGCAATTCTTCCTTCATATTTTGATAAGGTTTTAGTGGCGCGCATGCTATATATGAATGCTAGCTTTTCCAGTTTAAGTTTTCCGTATATGCAGTCTGGCCAAGTTATGTAATGGCCTGTAAAGTCGTATTCTTTGATGCGGTTTTCAAATTCTTCAAAGTTGCCGTTGTTGTGTGCGAGTTCATTGTGTAGTGTGGATATTGTTGTGATGGTTCTGCCCGCTTCGTTGATTATAATTATTTCATTAGACATGCCTGATATTTCATAAGGCTCACCTCTTTTTAATGTGGTGTTTGCCTCGATCCAGTCAAGATCTAGTTTTAGTGTGGGGCGTACCTTTTCTAAGTGATATATTGTGCCAGCCACATGTATTGTTTTTATGCCGGAAGCTATCTCTAAGTCCTCGCTTGTAGGCTCTCTAAGCATCTTTAGTTCTATGCCTTTATGGTCTGCGAATACTTTTGCACCTTTTTGATATCCGGTTTTTGTTATAAAGATTCCTTGGATATTACCTATGTCGTCGAGGGCAGCCGCGAAATCCCTCACTTTGCCCACTGTTATTGTTGATGTGTAGTTTTTACACTCCACGGCTACGCGATGAGTAATGCCTGCAACTTTGAATTCCCAGTAAACATCTAGTTGGTGTTTTTGTGTGGATTTTCCCTCAATGTTGACGTTGTGTTTTACGGAGATAGTGTCGAAACCGTCAGCTTTAAGTATTTCTTCGTAAACTTCGCGCGTTAGCTTTTCGTATTCAGTATCAAGATTAAACATATTCGACTCCCTGAAATTGGTGTCAATATGACATTGCTTTTCGCTTGAGTGAAGCGCTCGACGCCGTATCCCTGCAAACGTTCGACTACAACAATCACCCAAGCCGACACCACCAAGATTGTGCATAAGCACATCCCTCAATGTACTCAATACCACTCAAGACGAAGCCAGATGGGGCCATGCCGGCCAGTGATGCGTCTAGCAGCGGAGGTAGTGGATCTGGTTCGAGCGGTAATCCCTTCGACACTCTGGCTACATTTGAGCTGCGCCCAAGCTCATTGGCTACCTGTGGGGCAACAAGCACGTCTCCCCTGATCGCTGGATAGCGCCGTCTTTCTTGCGCGCTCAGTGCGACGCCTTTGCACCGCATAGGTGTGATTAGCATATGCATAAGAAGTACTCCCCTATTCGTCACAAGGATCGTCCAGAAGCGCTTCTACGGCGTAAGCCAATGCGCCATCGGCTTGCTCAAGAAGATCACTGAGGCCGTTGGAGTCAATCAAGTGCGTCCTGCGTAGGAGATGGGCTTGTTCCACCAGCAGTTTGTGGTGGGCGCCCGGATGTCTTAGCAGCGCCTCCTCGTCTTTTAAGAGTGACAACCAGGTGTCAATCGTCCATGCCTGGGGCAGGTTATGCGCGCTCATCGCTTATGCCTTGATCTGTGCTGTATGTATGCACAGTATATTTGTGCGTCGTATCAGATTGGGGGCGTATCCGACGAAGCGCTACTTGGGCTAAAGGCTGAAAACTGGGCGGACATAAAAAATCTGAGCGAAAAAGCACTTATCCCCCTCCCGCCGACGGGCCTTGCCTCGTTTTTTTGTGCAATCCAATAGGTTATGCATTCGGGGTGCCAGGCTAGGCCGGCGGCGGCGTCTGCTAGGGGAGGGGGTATTTCACGGAGTGCAAGGTTTTGCAAAGAAGTGAAAAGAGTGGACACGGTTAGTGTCCACATACTGTCCACATTGGGTGGTAATACTTTCGGAATAACGCTGAAAATATTCCTAAAACCTTGAGTTTTCGGTGTTTTTATCGGTGGGTATTGGGGCGTCTAGTTGATAGGC
>NZ_VFEV01000054.1 GCF_007858275.1 Pseudomonas proteolytica | reverse complement strand
AACTGCGAAGCAGCCCCAGTAAGCCGTATGCGGTGTATCAGATACTCCGTAGCGTCTGGTTTTAGGGCTGCTTCGCAGCCCAGCGCGGGGCAAGCCCGCTCGCCACGGGGGAGTTCGTCAGTTTCTGAAAGTTGTGTAGATACCTATGCTGCGATGAGGCCGGGCCTGACACTCCAGATCACCCGCCATACTCCGGCCGCCCAGCCAGCCCTTCCTTCAGGTAATCCACCAACTTGCGCACCTTCGGCGACAAATGCCGCTGCTGCGGATACAGCGCCCACACTGCGGTATTTGGCGGTTGATGGGCCTCAAGCAGTGAAACCAGCGCCCCGCTGTGCAAGTGCTCCAGCACGTAATAATCCGGCAGCTGACACAACCCCACCCCCTGCAACGCCGCATCCAGCACTGCCTGCCCACTGTTGCAGCGCCAGTTTCCCTGCACCCTTTGGGAGAATTCGCGCCCATCCTGGGCCAATTGCCAAATATCCGAGCTGCCGATCAGGCAGTTATGCCGGCTCAGTTCCGACAAGCTATGTGGGCGTCCATACCTTTCCAGGTACGACGGCGACGCGCACAGATACATGCGCCGCGGTGCCAGGCGGCTGGCGACCATTCGCGAGTCCTGCAGGCGCCCCAGGCGAATCGCCAGGTCCAGGCCTTCATGCACCAGGTCGAGCGGGCGGTTGCTCAGTTCGATATCCACCCGCAATTGCGGATACAGCCCCATGAAGCGTGTAACCAGTGGCACGATAAAACGTTCGCCATAGGCCACCGCGCAGGTCATGCGCAACATACCCTTGGGCTCGCTGGTCAGGTCGCCCACGGCGCGCAAGGCTTCTTCGCGCCCGTCTTGCAGGCGCTGGCAATGCTGGAGGAAGGTCTGGCCGGCCTCGGTCAGCGTCACCCGCCGGGTACTGCGATAGAGCAAGCGGGTTTGCAGGCGCTCCTCCAGGCGTGCCACCTGGCGGCTGATATGCGACGAAGACACTCCAAGGCGTTCTGCCGCGGCGGTGAACTGGCTGCATTCGGCCACGGCGACGAATTCATCGATGCCTTCCCAGCGGTTCTCCAGCATGCAGATTGTCCCTGTATGGCAATAATGTTTTGCTTTTGCCTGGATTATTAATCAGTGGGCCATGTTTTACACTGCCCGTCTCACTTTTCAAGCCCCTGGAGAAACTCGGATGATCAAGTCACGCGCCGCTGTCGCCTTTGAAGCCAAGAAACCGCTGGAGATCGTGGAAGTGGATGTGGCCATGCCCAAGGCTGGCGAAGTCCTGCTGCGTGTGGTCGCTTCCGGGGTTTGCCATACCGATGCCTACACCCTGTCGGGCGCCGATCCTGAAGGTATTTTCCCGTCGATCCTGGGCCACGAAGGCGGCGCAGTGGTCGAAGCCATTGGCGAGGGTGTGACCTCGGTAGCGGTGGGTGACCACGTGATCCCGCTGTACACCCCGGAATGTGGCAAGTGCAAGTTCTGCCTGTCGGGCAAGACCAACCTGTGCCAGGCCATCCGCGCAACCCAGGGCAAAGGTCTGATGCCGGACGGCACCACGCGTTTTTCCTACAAGGGTCAGCCGATTTTCCACTACATGGGGACTTCGACCTTTTCCGAGTACACCGTGCTGCCGGAAATCTCCGTGGCCAAGATTCCTAAAGAAGCCCCGCTGGAAAAAGTCTGCCTGCTGGGTTGTGGTGTCACCACTGGCATCGGTGCGGTGATCAACACCGCCAAGGTCAAGCCAGGCGATACCGTTGCCATCTTCGGCCTGGGCGGGATTGGCTTGTCGGCTGTGATCGGCGCGGTGAAAGCCAAGGCCGGTCGTATCATCGCCATCGATATCAACCCGGCCAAGTTCGAGATTGCCAAGCAACTGGGCGCCACCGATTGCATCAACCCGAAAGACTACGATCGCCCGATTCAGGATGTGATTGTCGATTTGACCGACGGCGGCGTGGACTTTTCCTTCGAGTGCATTGGCAATGTACAACTGATGCGCGCCGCACTTGAGTGCTGCCACAAAGGCTGGGGCGAGTCGGTGATCATCGGTGTCGCCGGTGCCGGTCAGGAAATTGCCACCCGTCCGTTCCAATTGGTGACCGGCCGCGTCTGGCGCGGTTCGGCATTCGGTGGCGTGCGTGGCCGCAGCGAGTTGCCAAGCTACGTGGAAATGGCCCAGACCGGCGAAATCCCCCTGGATACCTTCATCACCCACACCATGGGCCTGGAAGATATCAACAAGGCTTTCGACCTGATGCATGAAGGCAAGAGCATTCGCACCGTCATCCATTTCTGAGGTCGGCCATGAGTCTGGAAAACCTGTCATGCCAGAAGAGTTTCGGCGGCTGGCACAAGCGTTACAAGCATCATTCCGAAGTGCTGGACTGCGATATGACCTTCGCCGTCTACCTGCCGCCCCAGGCGGAGCAGGGCGGCAAGCTGCCGGTGTTGTACTGGCTGTCGGGGCTGACCTGTACCGATGAAAACTTCATGCAGAAGGCTGGCGCGCATCGTGTGGCGGCCGAGCTGGGAATGATCATCGTCGCGCCGGATACCAGCCCTCGTGGGCCGGGTGTGCCGGGGGATCCGGACAACGCCTGGGACTTTGGCCTGGGTGCCGGGTTCTACCTGAATGCCACGCAGGAACCTTGGAGCAAGCATTATCGGATGCACGACTATGTCGTGCAGGAATTGCCGGCGTTGGTTGAAGCGCATTTCCCGGCTTGCGACAAGCGCGGCATCAGTGGCCACTCCATGGGCGGGCACGGTGCGTTGGTGTGTGCCTTGCGCAATCCGGGGCGCTATCAGTCGGTGTCGGCCTTTTCGCCCATCAATAATCCGATGGATTGCCCTTGGGGCCAAAAAGCCTTTTCTCGCTACCTGGGGGAAGAGCGCTCCAAGTGGCGCGAATGGGACGCCTGCGTGCTGATCAGCGAAGCCTCGCAAAAGCTGCCACTGCTGGTGGATCAGGGCGATCGCGACGACTTCCTGGCCACCCAACTCAAGCCCGAGGCCTTGTTGCAGGCTGCCAAGGCGGCGGGCCATCCGCTGGAGCTGCGCCTGCAACCGGGCTATGACCACAGCTACTTCTTTATCGCCAGCTTCATCGAGGACCACTTGCGTCATCATGGACGTGCTTTGCTCGGTTAATGTCCGGCAAAAGTAGGTAGAATCACGCCCTGAATTAAATCGGGGCGTTTTTTATGCGTATTGGCCACGGCTATGATGTGCACCGTTTCGCCGAAGGCGACTTCATCACCCTGGGCGGCGTGCGCATTGCGCACCACCATGGGTTGCTGGCTCATTCCGACGGCGACGTTGTGCTGCATGCCTTGAGCGATGCCTTGCTCGGCGCAGCGGCGTTGGGGGATATCGGCAAACACTTTCCGGACACCGACCCCACTTTCAAGGGCGCGGACAGCCGCGTGCTGCTGCGGCATGTGGTCGGCCTGATCCATGCCAAAGGCTGGAAGGTCGGCAATGTCGATAACACCATCGTTGCCCAGGCGCCAAAGATGGCGCCGCATATCGAATCGATGCGCGCCGTGATTGCCGCCGACCTGCAAATAGAACTGGATCAAGTCAACGTGAAAGCCACCACTACCGAAAAGCTCGGGTTTACGGGTCGTGAAGAGGGCATCGCGGTGCACTCCGTCGCCTTGTTGTTGCGCGCATGAACGACCTGCAATTGTTGGGCCCTAGGGCCTATGGCGAGGCACTGGGCAGTGCGGTGCTCAAGGCCACGGCCGAAGATTTTCAAGTGGATGAAGTGCTGGATATCCCGCTGACTGGCGAGGGTGAGCACCTGTGGTTGTGGGTCGAAAAGCGCGGGCTGAACACTGAAGAGGCTGCGCGGCGCATTGCCAAGGCGGCCGGTGTGCCGTTGCGCACTGTCAGCTATGCCGGCCTCAAGGATCGCCAGGCGCTGACGCGCCAGTGGTTCAGCGTGCAGTTACCGGGCAAGGCCGATCCCGACTTGAGCGCGGCGCAAAACGACACCCTGAAGATTCTCAAGACCGCTCGCCACAAACGCAAGTTGCAGCGTGGTGCACATTCGGCCAACGGTTTTACCCTGCGCCTGACCCAACTGGCGGGCGACCAGGCTGCTATCGATGCGCGCCTGCAATTGATCGCCAAGCACGGGATTCCCAATTATTTCGGCTCCCAGCGCTTTGGCCACAACGGCGGCAATGTTGTCGATGCCCGCGACTGGGCGGCCCGCAAGGCGCTGCCGGAGCAACGCAATGTGCGTTCGCGCCTGCTGTCGACGGCGCGCAGTTTTGTGTTCAATAAAGTGTTGGCGGCGCGGGTTGCCGATGGTTCGTGGCAGCGGGCCCAGGTCGGTGACCTGCTGGCATTCACCGATAGCCGCAGCTTTTTCCCGGCGGGGGAGGCGGAGTGCAGCGATCCACGCCTGGCGATCCTCGACCTGCATCCCACCGGCCCGCAATGGGGTGAAGGCGATTCGCCCGCCACTGGCGCCACCCATGCACTGGAACAAGCGGTTGCTGCGAGCGAGGCGGACCTGTGCGATTGGCTGGCCAAAGCCGGCATGAGCCAGGAACGTCGCATTCTGCGACTGCCCATTGGCGGGTTGACGTGGCATTATCCCGAGACTGACATTCTGCAATTGGAATTCGTCCTGCCGGCCGGATGCTTCGCCACTGTCTTGGTGCGCGAGCTTGTTGATCTGGTGCCGGTGGGGCAGACGGACAGCCCATGCGTATTCTGATATCTAACGACGACGGGGTCACCGCACCCGGCCTTGCCGCGCTTCATGCTGCGCTGGCGGATTACGCCGAGTGCGTGGTGGTTGCCCCCGACCAGGACAAAAGCGGCGCCAGCAGTTCGCTGACGCTCGACCGTCCCTTGCACCCGCAGACGCTGGCCAACGGCTTTATCAGCGTCAATGGCACGCCGACCGATTGCGTGCACCTGGCGATCAACAGCTTGCTGGCCGATGAGCCGGACCTGGTTGTTTCCGGGATCAACCTGGGCGCCAACCTGGGCGATGACGTGTTGTACTCCGGCACTGTGGCGGCGGCCCTTGAAGGGCGCTTCCTGGGGCGCACGGCTTTCGCTTTTTCGCTGGCGTCGCGGCAGGTGGATAACCTGGCGACCGCTGCGTATTTTGCGCGCAGGCTGGTCGAGGCCCACGGCACGCTGGTGCTACCGCCGCGTACGGTGCTCAACGTCAATATCCCCAATCTGCCCCTGGACCATATTCGCGGTATCCAGTTGACCCGCCTGGGCCATCGCGCGCGCGCGGCGGCACCGTTGAAAGTGGTCGATCCCCGTGGCAGGGAAGGCTACTGGATTGCCGCAGCGGGCGACGCCGAGGATGGCGGACCGGGCACGGACTTTCATGCGGTGATGCAAGGTTATGTTTCGATTACCCCGTTACAACTTGATCGCACATTCAATGATGCCTTCGGTGGGCTCGATCCCTGGTTGGAGGGGCTGCGCTGATGGCTCGTGAACAGGACGACCTGTTGCGCCGTGGCATCGGCATGACTTCCCAACGCACCCGTGAGCGTTTGATCCAGCGGCTTTACGAAGAGGGTCTGTCCAACGCCCAGGTGCTGGAAGTCATCCGCCGTACCCCGCGCCACCTGTTTGTCGATGAGGCCCTGGCCCATCGTGCCTACGAAGATACCGCGTTGCCCATTGGCCACAACCAGACCATCTCCCAGCCCTATATGGTGGCGCGGATGAGCGAGTTGCTGTTGGCTGCGGGTCCTTTGGACAAAGTGCTGGAGATTGGTACGGGGTCCGGGTACCAGACGGCCGTGCTCTCGCAATTGGTCGAGCGGGTGTTTTCCGTCGAGCGGATCAAGGTCTTGCAGGACCGGGCCAAGGAGCGCCTGGTGGAGCTGAACCTGCGCAACGTTGTGTTTCGCTGGGGGGATGGCTGGGAAGGCTGGCCGGCATTGGCGCCCTACAACGGCATCATCGTGACGGCCGTCGCCACCGATGTGCCCCAGGCACTCCTCGATCAACTGGCACCGGGTGGGCGCCTGGTGATACCGGTGGGCTCGGGCGAAGTGCAGCAGTTGATGTTGATCGTGCGCGAAGAAGAAGGTTTTTCCCGGCATGTCCTGGGAGCGGTGCGTTTCGTTCCGTTACTTAATGGGCCGCTGGCCTGATCATTTGTCACGGCGCACTGAATTCTATTGCTGGGTATGTGTCTTACAGCGGGGTTCATTGAGTCAACATCAAGTTGGGTAGTTTATAAACGAGATGAATTTTTCGTTTCTACCTTGTTGCCGGTTAAAGTCTGGCAGCCAGTTATACTTGCGACATATTTCAAGCCTGATACAGGCGTTCATGTTTCAGCCACCACAAAGGGAGCGGCGGGTGAGTCTCACAGTCATTGCGCAGCGTATGAGTAAAACGAGCTTTCAGCGACTGGTGATTGGCCTTGTCTTGAGTTCCTTGCTGGCTGCCTGCTCCAGCACAGGTAGCGGCGCGCGGGTTGTCGACCGCAATAGCGCAGCACCGCAACGGCCTACGGTGACCACCGGGCAATACGTGGTGCGCAAGGGCGATACGATGTTCTCGATCGCCTTCCGTTATGGCTGGGACTACAAGGCGCTCGCAGCGCGTAACAATATTCCTGTGCCCTATACGATACATCCGGGGCAGACCATCCGTTTCGATGGACGCACGGGTTCGGCACCCACGGCAGTTGTGACAAAATCCGGTTCCTCGGCTTCTTCTTCCAGCAAGACTACGGTCTTCACCCGGCCTGCAGGTACCGTTGCGCCTAAGGTTGCGAGCAAGCCGGCACCCGCGCCGTTGCCGCCTGCGGGGCCTGCGCCGACCGGTTGGGGATGGCCCTCAAATGGCATCCTGATTGGAAAATTCTCTTCAAACGGTAGTTTGAATAAAGGCATTGATATCGCCGGGGATTTGGGACAGCCTGTTTTAGCTGCGTCTGATGGGACCGTTGTATACGCCGGGAGTGGTTTACGGGGCTACGGCGAATTGGTCATCATCAAACACAGCGATACCTACGTCAGTGCCTACGGTCATAACCGCAGGTTGTTGGTTCGGGAGGGGCAGCAGGTCAAAGTCGGACAGACAATTGCCGAAATGGGGTCGACTGGTACAGACCGGGTGAAACTGCACTTTGAGATTCGCCGCCAGGGTAAACCTGTAGATCCACTGCAATTCCTACCCCGGCGTTGATGTGTTGTCAGCCTGTTCCCTCACGTAGAAGGAACAGGCTCCAGCGTTGCCAAGGATAAAGGCGTCGCTTGAGCTTGAGGTCGAACTCACCAAAGGACTATAACAATGGCTCTCAGTAAAGAAGCGCCGGAGTTTGACATCGACGATGAGGTTCTCCTTATGGAGACCGGCATCGGTACGGAATCGATGTCGAATGAGGGACCCGCTGTACCTTCAGTTCGTACCAAGTCCAAAAACTCCACAGCGTTAAAACAGCATAAGTATATTGATTACACCCGGGCGCTCGATGCTACCCAGTTGTACCTCAATGAAATCGGCTTTTCCCCCTTGCTCACTCCCGAAGAAGAAGTCCATTTTGCGCGACTGTCGCAAAAGGGTGATCCGGCTGGGCGCAAACGCATGATTGAAAGCAACCTGCGCCTGGTGGTGAAAATCGCCCGACGCTACGTCAATCGTGGGCTGTCCCTGTTGGACCTGATCGAAGAAGGCAACCTCGGTCTGATCCGGGCCGTGGAGAAGTTTGACCCAGAGCGCGGTTTTCGCTTCTCGACCTACGCCACGTGGTGGATTCGCCAGACCATCGAGCGTGCAATCATGAATCAGACCCGGACCATCCGGCTGCCGATTCATGTCGTCAAGGAGTTGAACGTGTACCTGCGGGCGGCACGTGAACTCACCCAGAAACTTGATCATGAACCTTCGCCTGAAGAGATCGCCAACCTGCTGGAAAAACCGGTGGGAGAGGTCAAACGCATGCTGGGTCTTAATGAGCGTGTGTCTTCGGTCGATGTCTCGCTGGGTCCGGACTCGGATAAAACCCTGCTGGACACCCTGACGGATGACCGACCAACGGATTCGTGCGAGCTGTTGCAGGACGATGACTTGTCACAGAGCATCGACCAATGGCTTTCAGAGTTGACGGACAAGCAGCGTGAGGTGGTGATTCGCCGCTTTGGCCTGCGTGGCCATGAAAGCAGCACCCTGGAAGATGTAGGCCTGGAAATCGGCTTGACCCGTGAGCGGGTGCGGCAGATCCAGGTGGAGGGTCTCAAGCGCTTGCGGGAGATCCTGGAGAAGAATGGTCTGTCGAGCGAGTCGTTGTTTCAATAACGACGCTTGAGCCAATGTGGGAGCGGGCTTGCTCGCGAATGCGCAGTATCAGTCGACAGATGTACCGACTGATCCACTGCATTCGCGGGCAAGCCCGCTCCCACATTTTTTTGTGCTCGACCATAACGACCGAATGGCGGGCATAAAAAAACCCCGCTTTTAAGGGCGGGGTTCTTTCGACTGAGTCAGTACAAGTTAGATAACTTGAACTTCTTCAGCTTGCATGCCTTTCTGACCGCGGGTAGCGATGAAAGAAACCTGTTGGCCTTCTTTCAGGCTTTTGAAGCCGTCGGATTGGATAGCTTTGAAGTGAACGAACAGGTCGTCACCGGATTGTGGAGTGATGAAGCCGAAGCCTTTTTCATCGTTGAACCACTTAACGGTACCAGTTTGGCGATTAGACATGGTGTATCTCCTTGGACAAAGTTAACTGCGACTCAGGAAAAGCCCTGGCCGAGACTGAGTGCAAAGAGCAGGAAAAATTCTTGGAGATGGTTGGATCGAAATTCAACATATCGTGTAGAGATTCTCAGTGACACAAGCAGCACAGTGGCGCCACCTTAACCCTTTTTCCGGAACGTGCCAATGGTATTTCCGAAGGTTTCTCTATTTTCGTGACTGGCGGTGCCTTTTACAGGCCTGCGGCCCTTTGATTCCGGGGCAGGGCTCGCCCCGCACGGCTGACAGTGACCGGGCTCAACTTAATCAAGAAAAACCCCCGCGTCCTTTGAACCGCGAGGCCAGCCCCGGTAAGATGCCCAACAGAATTTTCCACCTCGCTATTCAGGACACCCGCCATGAGCATCAAATCGGACAAGTGGATTCGCCGCATGGCGCAAGAGCACGGCATGATCGAACCCTTCGTCGAGCGCCAGATGCGCGGTGAGGGCGCCGAACGCCTGATTTCGTTCGGGGTTTCCAGCTACGGCTACGATGTGCGTTGCGCCGATGAATTCAAGGTGTTCACCAACATCAACTCGGCCACCGTCGATCCGAAAAACTTCGATGAAAAGAGCTTCGTCGATGTGAAGAGCGATGTGTGCATCATCCCGCCTAACTCCTTCGCCCTGGCGCGCACTGTCGAGTTTTTCCGCATCCCGCGTAATGTCCTGACCATCTGCCTGGGCAAGAGCACCTACGCGCGCTGCGGCATCATCGTCAACGTGACGCCGCTCGAGCCGGAATGGGAAGGCCACGTGACCCTGGAGTTCTCCAACACCACCACCTTGCCCGCCAAGATCTACGCCAACGAAGGCGTGGCGCAGATGCTGTTCTTCGAATCCGATGAAGAGTGCGAAGTGTCCTATAAGGACCGTGGCGGCAAGTACCAGGGCCAGCGCGGCGTCACTCTGCCACGCACCTGATCGAAACGTCTTACAGAGCAAGGGAATTTGTCAGCGGGCAGGCACTCTATTGGGTGTACTGCCTCGGCGCGTGCACAGCGCGCCGAGCCACGCTTGAGGAGTACCCTATGAAGATCGACCCGCGAATCAGCGCCGAACTTGCCCGGCTTGAACCCAACCAGATTGGTGTTCTGGCCTGGTCCTTGATGGCCGACCCCGCCGCTGGCGGCATCCCTGGCCAGCCTGACCCCGATACCCCGGAACAACCTACCGAACCTGGCGTACCGACCCTGCCGGACGAGCCACCACCCGCGCCTGTGGCTTGATACCTGTGGCGAGCGGGCTTGCCCCGCGCTGGGCTGCGCAGCAGCCCTGAAACCAGACACCGCAGTTCACCTGGATAAATGCGGCGAAGTTATCTGGACTGTGGCAAGCCCGCTCGCCACAACCACAACCAGGCCAGAGTCTGAACAACCCTTTCGCCAGG
The DNA here is from genome assembly GCF_007858275.1 of Pseudomonas proteolytica. Taxonomy (GTDB): domain Bacteria; phylum Pseudomonadota; class Gammaproteobacteria; order Pseudomonadales; family Pseudomonadaceae; genus Aquipseudomonas; species Aquipseudomonas proteolytica. Next base: position 25,077 of record NZ_VFEV01000054.1, on the reverse strand, counting down.
CCTCAGCGTTGTGCGCTGTTTATTTCAGGTTGCCACTCAAAAACTGCTGCAATCGCGCGCTTTTCGGGTGGTCCAGCACCTCTTGCGGGGTGCCTTCTTCTTCCACCAGGCCTTGATGCAAAAACAGCACCTGGCTCGATACCTTGCGCGCAAAACTCATCTCATGGGTCACCATGATCATGGTCCGCCCCTCTTCAGCCAAACCCTGGATCACCTTCAATACTTCGCCGACCAGTTCCGGGTCGAGGGCCGACGTTGGCTCGTCGAACAGCATCACCTCCGGCTCCATCGCCAGGGCGCGTGCGATAGCTACCCGCTGCTGCTGGCCACCCGACAGGAACGCCGGGTACTGGTCCGCTACCCGTGCCGGCAGCCCAACCTTGTCCAGATAACGCCTGGCGCGGTCCTCGGCGTCCTTTTTGCTACACCCCAAGACCCTGCGGGGGGCCATGGTGATGTTCTCCAGCACGCTCATATGGCTCCATAGGTTGAAGTGCTGGAACACCATCGCCAGGCGGGTACGCAGGCGCTGTAACTCGGCCTCGTCGGCCACGCGCATACCATGGCGGTCGCCGACCATGCGGATCGGCTGGCCATCTAGGCTCATGGCGCCGTCATTGGGTTGTTCAAGGAAATTGATGCAACGCAGGAAGGTGCTTTTCCCCGAACCGCTGGCGCCGATCAGGCTGATCACATCACCGCTTTTGGCCTTTAGCGAAACCCCTTTGAGCACTTCATGGTCGCCATAGCGTTTATGCAGGCCTTCAACGGTCAATTTGTACATGGGGCGTGCATCCTCAAGGCGATAGTAAATAGCCACTGCGATAGGGCGTATGTCCGGCGACATGGGCAATCACCATGCCGGCCGTGGCCATGCGCCGCAGCGACCGGGCATACAGGAGGCCGGCGTACCGGCAATGAATGGGGCTGACGCGGTCGTGAATGGGGTCGATGACTTCGGCGACCAACTGCCCGGCCTCGAGGTATTCCCCTGGCAGCGCGTGAAACACCAGCAGGCCGCCCACAGGGGTGGTCACCGGCTCGACGGCGGCAAGCGGCGTGGCGGGGTAGGGCAACCCGGGTAGGGGCGCAGGTTCGCCGCTAATGGCGCCAAAGTGCATCAGGTAGTCGATGATCGCCTGACAGTCGAGGCTGGCCAGGCCGTGATTGACATCACCCTGGCCGCGCAACTCCAGGGTCACCGAAAAGCTGCCCAGGGGAATCGCGAAGCGTTGGCCAAACCGTTGCTGCAACTGCCACCAGAGCAGGGTGAAACACTCATCGAAGGACTGCCCGCCGGAATCGGTGGCCAGCAGGCTGGCTTCGGCGCCGATGTAGCGGGCCAACGGCTCGACCTGGGGCCAGGCCTCGGGTGTGGTGTACAGATGGGCGACGGCTTCGAAGTCGCAATGCAGGTCCAGCACCATATCGGCATCACAGGCCAGGCGTTGCAGCACAAGTCGCTGGGATTGCAGTTGCGTGGTGGGTATATGGCGGTCGAGAGCCTGGCGCAGGCTCTCGCGGATCAATGCGACGTTAAGCCGTGGATCATCCCCCAGCAGGCCTTCGACCTGATTGCCAACCTCTTCACTGAGGTCGATAAACAGACGATTGAAGTTCTGCCCGCTCTCCAGCTCGTAGCGGCCCAGGGGAATATCCATCAATACCTGTTCCAGGCCTACCGGGTTGGCGACGGGCACCAGCACGATTTCGCTACGCAGGCGGCCGGCAGTGGCCAGTTCCGCCAGGCGCGCCTTCAAGTGCCAGGCCACCAGCATGCCGGGCAACTCGTCGGCGTGCAGCGAGGACTGGATATAGATTTTTCCTTCGGCCTGCTCTGGCCCGAAGTGGAAGCTGTGGATCTGCCGTGCGGTGCCGGGCACCGGTGCGAGGATGGGGTGAATCTGTTGCCGCATAGGGGCTCCTTAATGACCAGGCCCGAGAAAGGCCAGCCAGCGACGCTCCGCCAGACGAAACAGACCGACCAGGGCAAACGTCACGGTCAGGTAGATCAGCGCAGCGATACCAAACGATTGGAACGTGAGGAAGGTGGCCGAGTTGGCGTCCCGGGCCACTTTGAGGATGTCCGGGATCGTCGCGGTAAAGGCCACCGTCGTCGAGTGCAGCATCAGGATCACTTCATTACTGTAGTACGGCAATGAACGACGCAGGGCCGAGGGCATGATCACGTAGGCATACAGTTTCCAGCCGCTCAGGCCATAAGCTTTCGCCGCCTCGACCTCACCGTGGGCCATGCTGCGGATGGCCCCGGCGAAGATTTCCGTGGTGTAGGCGCAGGTGTTGAGGGCAAACGCAAGCAGGGTGCAGTTCATTGCGTCGCGAAAAAACGCATCCAGCACCGGCTGGGCACGAATGGCAGCCAGGCTGTAGATGCCGGTGTAGCAAATCAGCAACTGGATGTAGAGCGGCGTGCCGCGAAACAGGTAGGTGTAAAACTGCACCGGCCAGCGCACCCAGCGGTTGGGCGAGACGCGGGCGATGGATAACGGGATCGACACCACGAAACCGATGCAGAGCGAAGCCGTGAGCAACCACATCGTCATGGCCAGGCCCGTTATGTGGTTGCCGTCGCTGTAGAGGAAGGGGCGCCAGTATTCCTGCAAGAGTTCGATCATCGCACCGCCTCCCGAACGCCTGCCGCGTAACGGGTTTCCAGCCTGCGCAGGACGAAGTTTGATGCGCTGGTGATGGCCAGGTAGATCAAGGCCGCGACCACCAGGAAAAAGAACAACTGATAGGTACTTTTGCCCGCATCCTGGGCGGCCTTGACCACGTCGGCCAGGCCGATGATCGACACCAGTGCCGTGGCCTTGAGCATCACCATCCAGTTATTGCCGATACCCGGTAGGGCAAAGCGCATCATTTGCGGGAAGGTCACGTAGCGAAAGCGCTGCCGGCGTGAGAGGCCATAAGCCGTGGCGGCCTCCAACTGGCCGCGGGGCACGGCGAGGATCGCACCGCGGAACGTCTCGGTGAAATACGCACCGTAGATAAAACCCAGGGTAATCACCCCGGCGCCGAATGGGTTGATCTCGATGTATTCCCATTCCATGTAGTCGGTGAAGCTGGTCAGCCAGGTTTGCAGGCTGTAGAAAATCAGCAGCATCAGCACCAGATCCGGCACGCCGCGAATCAGGGTGGTGTAGAGCTGGGCGGGGATGCGCAACAGCGCCACGCTCGACAACTTGGCGCTGGCCCCGAGCAGGCCCAGCACGACGCTGACGGCCAGGGACAGCACCGACAACTTGATGGTCATCCAGGTGCCTTGCAGCAATAGCGGGCCAAACCCTTGCAGGCTGAACGCGCCAAGCCCGAGGGTCTGCAGCAGGTCTTCAAACATGGGGTATGCCCTTGGCCATCGATAGTGCGCCCACCCCTTGGCGGAGTGGGCGCCGCAGCATTACTTGCCGCTGTACAGGTTCAGATCGCCAAAGTGTTTTTTCTGGATGGTGGCGTAGGTGCCATCATCGTGTAACGCTTTGATACCTTTATCCAAGAGGGCTTTCAGCTCTTTGTTACCTTTTGCGATGCCCACGGCGGTCTTGGAGGGCAGCATTTCGCTGTCTACCGGCTTGCTGACTTCGTAGTCCGCGCCTTGCGGCGACTTCAAAAAGCCCAGCTCGGCTTGCAGCATGTCCTGGATCGATGCATCAAGGCGGCCCGAGGTCAGGTCGGCATACACCTGGTCCTGGTTCTGGTAGGCCTGGGTTTTTACCCCGGCTTTGTCCAGCACGGCCTTGGCATAGGCTTCCTGGATGGTGCCTTGCTCATAACCCACGGTCTTGCCTTTGAGCGACGCAATATCTTCGCTCAGGCCGGCGCCTTTCTTGAACACGTAGGAAGTGGGGCCGGAAAACAGCTCGCTGGAGAAGTCGATAACCTTCTCGCGGGCCGGGGTCACGGTCATCGACGAAATCACGCCCTCGAACTTCTTGGCTTTGAGGCCCGGGATCATGCCGTCAAAGTCGCTTTCTACCCATTTGCACTTGACCTTCAGCTGCGCACAAATGGCGTTGCCCAGGTCGATATCGAAGCCCACCAGGCTACCGTCGGCGGCCTTGGATTCAAACGGCGCGTAGGAAGGGTCCACACCAAAACGCAATTCTTTGTATTCCTTGGCCAGGGCGGTACCGGCGGCCATGCACAGAGCGAGTGCAGAAAGGGTCAGCAATGCTTTTTTCATTATGTAATCCCTGGAAACCACGATAAGCGCTTGTGGCGCGATTAGGACTGTTACTGAACGGGGTCAGGCAAATCGCAAGTAGCAATTTCTGCACCATAGTTCCGAACGGTCTTTTTAATAGGTGGGATTACGCGAAGGGTAATGTGGTCAGCGCACGATATCGGGCGCTACATAGCTTCAGCACCATTGCAGTGCAGCTTGATCATCAATGGCAGGAGCTGGCATGCCAGCTCCTGCATCGGGTTATTTCCCCGGGACCAGCGTCAATCGGGTCTTGCCGTACGCCTTGTCAAAGTTCTGTGGTTGCATCGGGAAGCTCAAGTACTGCGCCTTGAGCCACGGATCGATGCCATTGGCATAGTACGGGCTGGCAGGGTTGCCGGATTGGCCGATACCGCCCTGGCCCATCATGGGTTCTACCTGGCCGAAATCCACAATCATGCGCATGGCCTGGACTTGGGTGGTGGCGAAATCCTGCCCCCAGTTGTAGGGCGCAGCGTTCAACGTAGTGTGATCACCACCTGCCGCCAACGGGCCACGCAAGGTTTGGCCACTGCTGGTTTTCCAGGTGTAGCTGTGCAGTTTGCCCCATTGCCAGGCCTTGTGATCTGCACCCAACAAGCTGTCGCCGGCGGTGATTGCTGCGACCAGGCTGCGGGCGAGGATCGCCGGTTTGTCTTCTTTTTGCGCCGTGCGCAGGTCGTCCCAGAATGGGCTGTCTTCACGTCCCAACAGATGGTCGGCCTGGGCGGCGTAGGACAGGTTGGCGTTGCTGACAAACGCTTTCCAGGTGGCGCTGGTTTCCGGGCCCAGTTCATCGAGGAAAATCTGCTTGGCGCTTTCCTGCAGGAACAGTTGGTAGATCGCAGCATCGCTCGACGTGGCTGCCAGGCGCCCGTCGAACGCCATCAGTCGGCTCAGGGCCTCCTGGGCCTTGGCCCGATCGGCGGCAGGCAGGGCATCGATCGCCTGTTTCAGTGGCAGAGCCATACCCGGTGCCTGGAACATGCCTTTGAGCTTGGCAGCGAACAGCGTGGTCTGGTCGTACTGCATGGCAATCACGCTACGGTTGTCGTGTTTGCCGTTGCCGGCCAGTTGCGCCAGGCGTTCGCTGCGTTCGGGTGCGGCCCAGGAGTTGGACAGTTGCATGCCATAGCCGTGGGGCACGGTGCGTTGGTTGGCGGTGCCGACCCAACCTTGTGGCGGGTCCTGGTCATAGGGGTGCAGCATCGCGTCGGCGTAGCCATCCCAGTCAAAGCGCCCGTCCCAGCCTGGCGACGGTAGCAGGCCTTCGCCTTCGCGGCGGTTGGGGAAGCGCCCGGTGACCTGCCAGCCAATATTGCTGGCGTCGGCGAACACCATGTTCAGGGGGATGGCACGAATCTCACGGCTGGCGTCCGAGGCTTTTTCCACGTTCTGCGCCCGGGACAGGTCGAAAAACGCATCCAGGCTCTTGTCATCCTTGAAGTTGGCGGTTTGCAGGGCCAGGCCGTAGCCGCTGGTCAGCGACTGGGCGCTGTTGAGCAGCGGCCCGTGGCGGGTTTCGTACACTGTTTCGCGAATCGGCCGCTGGCCCTTGGCGAAGAAGGTTTCGTTACGCACGATGGCCGGCACCCATTTGCCATTGTGCTCGTAGTACAGCGCGCTGCCCTGGCGTCTGACCTTCTCCAGGAACAGGTCCTGGGTATCGCCGGAGACCTGGCTCATGCTCCAGGCCACCTTGCCATTGAAGCCGGATAGCAGCGTAGGTACCCCGGCAATCGACACCCCGGCCGCCTGGTATTTCGGTGCGCGGATTTGTACGAATGTCCACAGGGACGGTGCCTGCATCGGCGTCGACAGGTCGTTCGCCAGCAGGCTGCGGCCACTGCGGCTGCGTTGCGGGGCGATGGCCCAGTTGCTGGCGGTGGAAACCCCAAGGGTGTTGAGGCTGCCCAGGCGCTCGTTGATGCTGGTGAGCGTGGCAAGGCCGGGAATCTGCCCGAGGTTGACGCCCTTGAGCTTGTCGGCTTCCGCCGCAGGCAGAGGTTCGTCCGGGTAGCTTGGGGTCAGCCAGGCGAGTTTGTCGGCGCCGACTTTTTGCGCCAACACCAGGGCGGACAACTCTTCCTGCAGGTTGGCCGACTCACTGAAATTGAGCAGGCAGAACAGCAGCGCCGAATCCTCTGGCTTCCAGTATTCGGGCTTGTAGCCGCTCTGGGCCAGGTCTGCCGGCAGCTTGTCGCGGTAGCGGAACAGGTAGGCATTGACCCCGCGGGCATACACTTCGAAGAAGCGCTTGAGGCGCGGTGACGAGGCGTTGTATAGCTCGCTGGCGCTTTTCTTGAGGTTTACCGCGCGCATGAAACGGTCGACATCCAGCACATCCGGCCCGGACATTTCTGCCAGGCGGCCCTGGGCCAGCAGACGCAGGGTGACCATCTGGTTGATCCGATCGCTGGCGTGCACATAACCGAGGGTGAACAGTGCGTCGTGGAAGGTGTTGCTTTCGATCAGCGGCATACCCTGACTGTTGCGCCGCACGGAGACATTTTGCGCCAGGCCCTTGAGCGGCTGTACGCCGGAAACGGGAGGCAGAGTGTCCTGGCTGTTCAGTGACTGGCAACCGGCCAGGCCCAAGGCACTGGCCACTGCCGCGGCAACGCCGAACCGGGGAAGAAAACGTGAGAGGGCTGGCGAGGCCATGGCAAAGCTCCTGCGGGGGGTAGCGTCAGTAAAGGCGCTACGTTAGTGAGCGCGGCGAACCGACGCAAGCGGGAGGCGATGCTAATTTTTTCAAACACTCATAAACCCTTGTAGGAGCCGGCTTGCCGGCGAAAAACTACCAGGCGCCACGCTTATCCAGACCCCGGCGTTTTTGTTGACGATCTTCGCCGGCTAGCCAGTTCCTACAGGGCACGATCAGGATTTCGGCGGGTTGACCTTCTGTACCAAGTCATAGGCCCGCACCGTCGCCGGGCGTTCCTTGATCAGGTTGAACCAGCGATGCAGGTGGGGGAAATCTTCCAGGCGCTGGCTCTGCCATTTGTGGGAAACGATCCACGGGTAGATCGCCATATCGGCAATGCTGTAGGCCTCGCCGGCGACGAAGCTGCGATCGGCCAGGCGCCGGTCCAGCACGCCATAGAGGCGCGCGGTTTCATCGACGTAGCGTTTGATGGCGTAGGGGATCTTTTCCGGGGCGAACTGGCTGAAATGGTGATTCTGCCCGGCCATCGGGCCCAGGCCGCCCATTTGCCAGAACAACCATTGCAGTACTTCCTGGCGAGCGCGCAGGTCCTTGGGCAGGAACTGACCGGTTTTTTCCGCGAGGTACAGCAGGATGGCGCCGGATTCAAACAGGGAAATCGGTGCGCCACCGTCACTCGGATGCTGATCGACAATCGCCGGAATGCGGTTGTTGGGCGCGATCTTCAGGAAGTCTGGCTTGAACTGGTCGCCCTGGCCAATGTTGATCGGGTGCACCTCGTAGGGCAGGCCGGCTTCTTCCAGGAACAACGAAATCTTGTGACCGTTGGGGGTGGTCCAGTAATACAGGTCGATCATGAAGCTCTCCAGGATTGGTGATGCTTGAACGGGCAGGGCGCCCGATGATGTGCCTGTAGGTATAGGTAATGGTCGACTAGGGAAAATTCAATGAAATATTTGGGTCTATCGATAGAACCGTAGGAGCCGGCTTGCTGGTAAAGACCGACAAGCCTGCGCCTACGTAAGGCGTATCAGGCGCCGTGGCACTTCTTGAACTTCTTGGCGCTGCCGCATGGGCATGGGTCGTTGCGGCCCACATCCTTCAGGGCATTGCGCACGGGTTCCTGGTGGGCATGGCCGCAGTTCGGGCCGTGGACATGACCATGGTCGTGATCGTGATGATCGTGATCGTGGTTGCAGTCAGGACCATGGACATGGGGTTGCTGAGTCATTGGTGTCGCTCCGGAATAAAATCGCCGGGGATTATCTCGTCATTGCGCATCACGTGCACGTCGTTACCGATGAATAATCCGGTTTTCAGTTCACCTTCCAGGCGATAGGGGATGGGCCGGTCCGGGTTTTTCAACAGGTCGGCGATTTCCCGCACCTGCGGCCACAGGTTGGTGCGCACCGTGACTTTGAAAAATCCCCGGCCATGGGGCGCAATTGTCAGCCATTCGTTGGACTCGCCTTCGGTCAGTTCCACATCGGCCAGGCTGATCTTGTAGATCAGGCCGCGCACGGTCAGGTCCGAGTCGCCGCGGTTATCCACACGAAAGTGCAGCTTGAATTTCTGTTCCAGCAACTTGGCGCGCACCAACTCCACCTTGACCAGGTGGATCTGCGGTGGCGGCGTGTCATCGGCGAACCAGGACGTGCATCCCGAGAGCCCAACGGTCAGCATCAACAAATAGCTATAGCTTCGTAATCGGCTGACCATGACGCATTCCTTTGTAGGAGCCGGCTTGCCGGCGATGGTCGTCAACGATGACGAGGGCAGTCTGGGTAAATGCGGTGCGCTTGCCTTCTTTGCGAGCAAGCTTGCTCCTACAAAGAAGCGGACTCTTACAGGTAGCCGGAACAGCACTTCTTGAACTTCTGCCCGCTGCCGCACAGGCAGGCATCATTGCGTCCCACCTTCACCTCCACGGTAGGGTCAATAAAGTACCAGTGCCCATCGTTCTGTACGAAAGACGACTGTTCCCGGTGGCTATGTTCGCCGGTGCTGTCATGCCAGCGCGCGGTAAAGGTGACGAAGGCATGTTCCGGCTGCCCACCAAACACCTCGGAACTTTCGACCTCCAGGCCCAGCCAGGTGCTTTGCGCGCTCCAGGCTCCGATAGCCTCACGATCCAGGCCGCTGCGTTGTGCCGGCAGCGTAGTCGCCACCAGGTAATCCACCAACCCCAGCACATAGGCGCTGTAGCGTGAGCGCATCAACGCCGTGGCGCAGGGTGCGGGGTGGCCAGAGTGATAATGGCCGCAGCAGGCATCCAGCAGGTTGCCGCTGCCGCAAGGGCAAATGGAGGTGCTCATGGTTACCACCAGTACTTTCCAAAATTTTCCGGGTTGGCCCAGAACCGGGCGTTCAGCCAGTCCGGTACCTGTTTGTATTCAAGCAGATCGTAGGTAAACAGCGTCAGTACCTGATTGTCGCGGCAAAAGTGCTCGCTGGTCTGCAGGGCCAGGGAGAAAAAATCAGTGTCTTTCCAGCCGCAGGCCGCCAGGTCGGCGAGGACGGCTATACGGCTGGCATTGAGGTTGCGCACGCCGCCCAGTAGTTCCAGCCCTGCACGTTTTGACAGGTGCTCCAGGCAGTTGACCACCAGGGCCAGGTCAAATCTCTGGGCCGCCAGGTCGGCAGGCAACGGCCCCGGCCCTGCGACGCAGACCACGGTGTCCGGGTGGGCCAGCTTGAACGCATCCAGTGCAGGGAAGTGGCCGGCACCCAATACCAGCAGGCGTTTGGGGGCTTGGCGATCAAGCAGGGCAGCGAGTGATTGCTGCGGCGTACGGGAAGAATTACCGGCGGTCATCGAAGATCCTCACATCAGAACCGTGAAGACTAGCCTGCTTGAGCGCGCGGGCCTAGAGCGGGCGGCGGCCTGTCGGCTGGAAAAAGCAGCGTGGGCCAATGAATACGGGGGTGTGGCGCGCTGGCGCGGATGAAAAGAGCGGTCTTTACTCCACCCATCGGCTTGCGGCCGATCCCCTCAGGAGAAATCAAATGAGCATCATGCGGACAGCTCTACCCTTGGTTCTGCTAACCGGAGTATTGACAGGTTGCGCAGGCTTGCAAAAAACCGATTGGCCCACCTGTGCAGCCCTCGGCGGCGTAACCGGTGCCGCGCTGGGCGCCACCGAAAGTTCGTCATGGGCCGGCGGTGGTGCGTTGTTGATCGGCGGCATGGCCGGCGCCTATTGCTGGGTCCATGGCGACGGTGATGAGGATGGCGACGGTGTGCCCGACAGCCGCGACCAATGCCCGGGCACCCCCAAAGGCGTGCAGGTCGATGCCAATGGCTGCCCGCCAGTACCCGAGGCGGTAGTCGTCGAAGAAGTGGTGGTGGTCAAGGAAGAGACCATCGTGATTCGTGACGTGCACTTTGAGTTCGACTCGGCCCGGCTGACGGCGGCTGATAAAACCAAGCTCGACACCGTCGCCGCACGCCTGAAACAGGAGGCGCCGAGTGCTCAACTGCGGGTCAGCGGGCATACCGACAGCGTCGGTAAAGATGCGTACAACCAGAAGCTCTCGGAAAAACGCGCCCATTCGGTGACCGACTACCTGGTCAGCTCCGGGGTGCCCCGCAGCAACTTTGTGTCGGTGACAGGTGCTGGTGAAACCCACCCGGTGGCGGACAACAAAACCGCCGACGGCCGTGCCCTGAACCGCCGCGTGGAAATCCAGATCAACCGCTAGCGCGCTGCACACCTGCCCCTGGGTGGCTCCAGGGGCATTTCTGACGGAAGCTTCAGACAATCCTCGGCGATCTGGTCGCCAAATCGCAGCTATCTCAAGTTTTTTTATCCTTCACTGGCAAATCGCCTGTAGAACTCGTTACTGTGCGCCCAAAGAATAATGTGCAAGGGGGCGTAGGGCATGAAGCTGTTGTTGCGATTGGGGAAGTTGCTGGCGATGCTGTTCTGGGTCGTTGTGCTGGTCAATCTGTTCAAACCGCTGACCAATCCATTTCATCTGCTGGTCAACCTGGTCGGTATCCTGTTGTTGCTGACCCATCTTCTGGAGTTGGTGTTATTCAACGCCAGCGTCAAACATCGTGCCCACCCTTGGCGTGACCGCCTGCTGATCCTGTTGCTGGGGATGTTCCATATAAAGAGCCTGCCTGCACCTACGGCTGATCAAGACAACAAGGATGGCAATCATGCGTAACGTTTTTCTCCTGGCCCTGCTGGTCAGCCCCATTGCCTTGGCCGATAGCGTCAGCGTCGAGACCAACTCGTTGCTGCGCTTGCCCAACAGCACCAGCGTGCTGCAGTTGGAACGCCTGGAAGTGGCCGACTATGGCACCTTGTTGATTCCGGCGAATATCACCCAGGTCACCGTCGACGAACTGCACCTGGGCCGCGACGCGCGGATCGCCATCGTGCCCAGCGCCTCGGCCCTGCAATTGCAGGTACGGCATGCGCAGTTGGAGCATGGCAGCCAGATCACCTCCCGGGGGGCACCCGGCACCCATGAAAAGCCGGCCAAGCCGGGGCGTGACCTGACGTTGCGGATCAATGCATTGAATGCGCAGCTATTGTCTGTCGATGCCCGGGGTGGCACCGGCGCCCAAGGTTATAGCGGCCTGGATGGCGCCAATGGCGAAGACCCAGGGTGCACCTGGGGTTCGGCCGGGCGTGGCGCCAATGGCGACAACGGCGGCGACGGGCTGCCAGGTGCTGCGGGTGCGACAGTGCGCATCGAATTGCCACAGGATTATCCGAGCGAGCAGATAAAGGTCTGGGTCGACGGCGGTGCTGGCGGCTTGCCGGGTGTTGCCGGCAAACCGGGCAAGGGCGGGCAGTCCAAGGGGTGCCTGGTGTACCGCGCTGATGGCGGCGAGAAAGGCCGGCCGGGGTTGGAAGGGCAGGCAGGGCCTTCCGGACCTGCCGGCACGGTGACCATCCAACGGCTTTGAGTTATAGGCACTGGCCCCATCGCGGGCAAGCCCGCTCCCACACTTGATTTGCGAACCGATTCAAATGTGGGAGCGGGCTTGCCCGCGATGAGGCCCTGAAGAACACCCTCAGAACATCGGCCGAGCGGAGGCAACCGCCACCACCACCAATCCCACAATCAGATTGATCCCTACCAACTTTCGGATTTTTCCCAGCGCCTGCGCGCCCGTCGCCCAGTCTTCGGCCGCCACAGCCGTGCGCAGTTCAGGCAGTTGCAACGCCTGGATGCGGATAAACAGCGCCGTCATCACTACATACAGCCCCATCATCACCTGCACATAACGCGGTGCGGTTTCAAACCCGTTGAAGCGCAGTTGCAATAGGCCGACGCCACTGATCGGCAAGATCAGCACCGCCACCCAGACCCACACGAAAAAACGCGGAAACACATTCGTCCACAGTTTCAGCCGCGCCGGCCCTTCAAGCGCCGCCACAGCGGCCGGGCGCAGGATCATCCAGGCGAAAAACATACCACCGACCCATACCAGGGCGGCCAATACATGCAGGGTGTAGGCAAGGCTAAAGACGGTCATTGAGGTACTCCGTTCTGCGCGGGATTAATTAGCGGGGTATGATAGCGGCCGATCCGAACCACTGAAAATTTATCCAGCGTTTTTTGCGCCCGACTATCCATGATCAGCACTGAACTCAAAACCACGATCCAGGGCGCCTACTCGCGTTTTCTCGAAGCCAAGAGCTTGAAACCGCGTTACGGCCAGCGCCTGATGATCGCCGAAGTAGCCAAGGTCCTCGGGGATATCGACACCGACGACGAAGGCCGGCGCAGTGGCGACCCCGCGGTCGTGGCCGTCGAGGCCGGCACCGGTACCGGCAAGACCGTAGCCTACAGCCTGGCGGCGATTCCTACTGCCAAGGCCGCCGGCAAGCGCCTGGTGATTGCCACCGCCACCGTGGCCCTGCAGGAGCAGATCGTCTACAAAGACCTGCCCGACCTGATGCGCAACAGCGGCCTGAGCTTCACCTTTGCCCTGGCCAAGGGCCGTGGCCGTTACATGTGCCTGTCCAAACTGGACGTGCTGCTCCAGGAAGGCCACGCGCAAACCGCCACGGCCTCGCTGTTCGAAGAAGAAGGCTTCAAGATCGAAGTCGATGAGGCCAGCCAGAAGCTGTTTACCAGCATGATCGAGAAGCTGGCCGGCAATAAGTGGGATGGTGACCGCGACAGTTGGCCCAATGCCCTGGAAGACGCCGACTGGGCGCGCCTGACCACCGATCATAGCCAGTGCACCAACCGTCACTGCCCCAATTTCGGCCAGTGCGCCTTCTACAAGGCCCGCGAAGGCATGGGCAAGGTTGACGTGATTGTCACCAACCACGACATGGTCCTCGCCGACCTGGCCCTGGGGGGCGGGGCGGTGCTGCCTGACCCGCGTGACACGCTGTACGTGTTCGACGAAGGCCACCACTTACCGGACAAGGCCATCGGCCACTTCGCCCACTACACGCGCCTGCGGTCCACTGCCGACTGGCTGGAAACCACCGCCAAGAACCTCACCAAGCTGCTGGCCCAGCATCCGCTGCCCGGTGACCTGGGCAAGCTGATCGAACAGGTGCCGGAGCTGGCGCGGGAGATCAAGACCCAGCAACAGTTCATGTTCAGCGCCTGCGAGCAGGTGGCGGACTTCAAGCCCGGCGAAGACGTCGAAGGTCGCGAACGGCCCCGCCATCGCTTTGTCGGCGGGCTGATCCCCGAGCACATGCGCGAAATGGGCGTCGAACTGAAGAAGGGCTTCTCACGCCTGACCGACCTGTTCACCCGCCTCACCGACTTGCTCAAGGAAGGCATGGACGGCGAGGTCAATATCGGCATTGCCAGCAACCAGGCCGAAGAGTGGTACCCGCTGTTTGGCAGCCTGCTGTCCCGTGCCCAGGGCAACTGGGAGTTGTGGACCGCCTTTACCGTCGAAGACCCGGAAGACAATCCGCCCATGGCCCGCTGGCTGACGCTGTCGGAAAGCGGCGCGTTGTTCGATATCGAAGTCAACGCCAGCCCGATCCTCGCGGCGGAGATGCTGCGGCGCAACCTGTGGAACGTAGCCTACGGCGCCCTTGTGACCTCGGCCACCCTGACCGCCCTCGGTACCTTCGAACGCTTTCGCATGCGTGCCGGCCTGCCGAAAAAGGCGGTTACCGCCGTGGTGCCCAGCCCGTTCCACCACGCCGACGCCGGTGTGCTGCGGGTGCCGGACCTCAAGGCCGACCCACGGGATGCGCCGGCCCACACCGCAGCAATCATTCGTGACCTGCCATCGCTGGTGGAAGGTTCCAAAGGCACGCTGGTGCTGTTCTCGTCACGCAAACAGATGCAAGACGTGTTCGACGGCCTCGACCGCGACTGGCGCAAACAGGTATTCATCCAGGGCAACCTGTCGAAACAGGAAACCCTGAACAAGCACAAGGCGCGGGTCGATGGTGGGGATTCCAGTGTGCTGTTCGGCCTGGCGAGCTTTGCCGAAGGTGTCGACTTGCCCGGGGCTTACTGCGAACACGTGGTGATCGCGAAGATCCCGTTCTCGGTGCCTGACGATCCGGTCGAGGCCGCGCTGGCCGAATGGATCGAAGCCCGGGGCGGTAATCCGTTCATGGAGATCTCCGTGCCGGATGCCTCGTTGAAGCTGGTCCAGGCCTGTGGCCGCTTGCTGCGTACTGAAGAGGACCGTGGCACCATCACCTTGCTCGACCGCCGATTGGTCACGCAACGCTATGGCAAGGCTATCCTGAATGCCTTGCCGCCTTTCCGGCGCGAAATTTCTTAAGCCACAGTGGGCGAATTCGCCCACTTCGTGGTCTATCTCGTTTATGTCATCAGGCCATTCACCGGCCGATTGGGAGAACCTTGTTCGTATGATTCGCACGCTGCCCGCTCTTTTTGCCCTGCTGTTCGCCACGCCATTGCTGGCCGCGCCGGCTGGGCAACAGACGCTGTTCAACTTTGTCCGGCCGGCCGATGTGGTCAAGGTGGCGACCCAGGACGCCAGCCTGCCGCAATACAACGCTGAACAGACCCCGGAAGGCGAAGTGCTGCGCCGCATCACCTTCAACCCGGCGGCGGAGCCAAGCCTGGTGCTCAGCCCGCAGAGCGGCGTGTGGGACTGGTCGCAATCGAGTGCCATGAGCCTGCGCATCCAGAGTGCGATGGATTGGGCACTGACGTTGTACGTCAAGGTACAGAGCAGCGACGGCAAGACCCTGGTCAGCCGTATCGATTTACCGGCGGGGCCTGCGCAAACCCTGCTGGTGCCCCTGCTGGCCAACTCGCCCTTGAGCCTGGGCATGAAGGCCGGACCGCCGATGCCCATCACTGTGGACGGCCAGCGCGTCATGCTCGCTGGCAGTGCTGGCGAAATCGATCGCAGCCAGGTGGTCTCGGTCACTCTGTCGATGATCAAGCCGGCAGCGCCGCAAAGCATCCTGCTGGAGCGCTTTGGCGTGCAGGACAGTGAACCGGTGCTCAAGGCTGCCTACAGTGAGCTGGTGGATGCCTATGGGCAGTCCAACCGCGCGCGCTGGACAGAAAAAGTCAGCAGCGACGAGCAGTTGAAAGCCGCTGCCGCCAAGGAGCAGCAACAACTCAAGGGCTGGCTCGCAGAGCGCGACAAGAGCGCCCTGGACAAGTTTGGCGGCAGCACCAAGGGCCCGGCCTTTGAAGCCAGCGGCTTCTTCCGCACCGAAAAGCGCGACGGGCGCTGGTACCTGGTGACACCGCTGGGGCATCCGTTCTACTCCCTGGGCGTCAACACCGTGAGCCCGGACAATAGCCAGACTTATGTTGCGGGACGCGAATGGATGTTTGGCGCACTGCCCAAGGCGGGCGAGCCCTTCGACAAGTATTACGGCAGCGGTGACAACCGTGGCGGCAATGGCGCCGATGCAGGGCGCGGGTTCAATGTGGGGCGCTGGTACAACTTCTACGGTGCCAACCTGCAACGCACCTACGGCCAGGCGTGCGACCCGGCGGCCGAGGCGCAGCCCTGCACGGCCCCAGGCTTTGACCAGGCCCGCTGGACCGGCCACACCCTGGACCGCCTGCAAGCCTGGGGTTTCAACACGATCGGCAACTGGAGCACCCCGCACTTGGGTGACGCTCGTCGCGTGCCTTACACCTTGCCTCTGTCGATCATTGGCGACTACACCAGTATCAGCACCGGTATCGACTGGTGGGGTGGCATGCCCGATCCGTTCGACCCGCGCTTTGCCATGGCCACTGAGCGGGCCGTGGCGATCGCCACCCGCGACCATCGCGACGACCCCTGGTTGATTGGCTTCTTTGCCGATAACGAACTGGCATGGGCCGGTCCCGGCGATGATGCGAAATCCCGCTACGCCCTGGCCTACGGCACTCTGCGCATGACTACGGATGTGCCGGCCAAGCGCGCGTTCCTCAAGCAACTGCGCGACAAGTACCGTAACGAAGATGGCCTTTCCAAAGCCTGGGGTATCCAGCTGGCTGGCTGGGAGTTGATGGAAGATCCAGGCTTCGAGCCGCCGGTTCCCAACGCCGAGCATCCGGAAATCGAGGCTGATTTCCAATACTTCCAGAAGACCTTCGCCGACGCCTACTTCAAGACCATCTCCGATGCGCTTAAATGGCATGCGCCCAACCAGTTGCTGCTGGGTGGCCGCTATGCGGTCAGCACCCCGGAGGCGGTGGCGTCCTGCGCCCAGTATTGCGATGTGTTGAGCTTCAACATGTACACCCTCAAGCCCCAGGACGGTTACGACTTTGCGGCGCTGCGCGCACTGGACAAGCCGGTGCTGATCAGCGAGTTCAACTTCGGCTCGGCCGACCGTGGCCCGTTCTGGGGTGGGGTCACGCAATTGGCCCGGGAGGAGGCGCGCGCCCCGGCTTATGCGACCTTCCTCAAGCAGGCCATGGCCGAGCCGTCGATTGTCGGCGTGCACTGGTTCCAGTACCTCGACCAGCCAGTGACCGGGCGTTTACTGGACGGTGAAAACGGTCACTTCGGTCTGGTGGGGATCACCGATGTGCCGTTCCAGGGCTTTGTCGACAGTGTGCGTAAAAGCAACCTGGCGGCGATCCAGCAGTTGGCCCAGGAAGCCGAAAAAGCCAAGGCTGCAACGGGTTCCCAAACCCAGTAATGACTGGAACAATGGGCGCCACTTAACGTAGGTCTTTTCCGGGGGGATTCAGGTGCAGATTCAGGGTCATTACGAACTTCAATTCGAAGCAGTGCGTGAAGCCTTCGCTGCATTGTTTGACGACCCTCAGGAGCGCGGCGCTGCGCTGTGTGTGCAGATTGGCGGCGAAACCGTCGTCGATCTGTGGGCCGGTACCGCCGACAAGGACGGTGCCGAGGCCTGGCACAGCGACACCATCGCCAACCTGTTCTCCTGCACCAAGACCTTTACCGCTGTCACGGCCTTGCAACTGGTTGCCGAAGGCAAATTGCAACTGGACGTCCCCGTGGCCAACTACTGGCCTGAATTCGCGGCGGCGGGCAAGGAAAGCATCACCTTGCGCCAACTGCTGTGCCATAAGGCCGGGTTGCCAGCGTTGCGTGAGACGTTGCCCGCCGAAGCCCTGTATGACTGGCCGTTGATGACGGCGGCCCTGGCCGCCGAGGCTTCCTGGTGGACCCCCGGGGAAGGCCATGGCTACGCCGCCATCACCTATGGCTGGCTGGTTGGGGAACTGCTGCGCCGCGCCGATGGGCGTGGGCCGGGGGAGTCGATCGTGGCCCGGGTTGCCCGCCCGTTGGGCTTGGACTTTCACGTCGGGCTGGCGGACGAAGAGTTTTATCGTGTCGCGCACATTGCCAGGGGCAAAGGCAATATGGGGGATGAGGCGGCCCAGCGGCTATTGCAGGTCACCCTGCGTGAGCCCGAGGCAATGAGCACCCGGGCGTTTACCAATCCGCCTTCTATACTAACCAGCACTAACAAACCCGAGTGGCGTCGTATGCAGCAGCCTGCGGCAAATGGGCATGGCAATGCGCGCAGTTTGGCCGGGTTTTATAGTGGTTTGTTGGACGGAAGTTTGTTGGAAGCCGATATGCTTGAACAGCTGACCCGCGAGCACAGTATCGGGCCGGATAAAACCTTATTGACGCAAACCCGCTTTGGCCTGGGTTGCATGTTGGACCAGCCGGATGTGCCCAATGCCACGTTCGGCCTTGGCCCGCGTGCATTTGGGCATCCTGGGGCGGGTGGTTCCGTGGGCTTTGCTGACCCGGAACATGATGTAGCATTTGGTTTCGTGACCAATACTCTAGGTCCGTATGTACTTATGGACCCACGCGCGCAAAAGTTGGTAAGAATATTGGCCGGTTGTCTGTAAATAGCTTGCCGTCCGGCGTTTTTTTGTTAAAAAGGCACCTACAAAAGGCGCTTGAAAAGTATTGTTACTTTAAACTTCGTGAAGCGTCTGTTTAACGGGTCATCCAGACCCCTGTGTTTTCTCATTTTGTGGATATCTCATGTTATCGAACAAGTCCTTGGCACTGGCGCTCTGCCTAACTATTACTGGCTGTGCACAAACTCCACAAAATGATGCGTCTGGCGAGCATTGGTGGTCATTCGGGTTCGACAAGTCGGCGACCAAGGACGTTACTGCCAAAGCCGATGCCAAGGCGGCTGACGCCAAGGCCGATCTTAAGGCCGACCTGCAGGCGGCAACGCCGGCTCCATCTGCGGCCCCGGTAGTCGCCAAGACTGAAACCGACACCAAATGGTGGTGGCCGTTTGAAAGCAAGCCAAAACCCCTAAGCAAAGTCGATGTGACCAACATCCCGATGCCAGACCCGAAAATCACCCAGGCCTGGCTGGACGACTACGAGCCGCGCCTGCGCGCCGCGATCAAGGACAGCAACCTGCAACTGGAGCGTCGCGACAATGTTCTGGTGGTGATAGCCCCGGTCGATGGCTCCTACAACCCGAAACGCCCGGCGATGTTGCTGCCAGTGACCTTGGGTCCGTTCACCCGTGTGGCCAAAGCCGTTGAAAGCGATCCAAAGACCGCCGTGCTGGTGCTTGGTCATATCGACACCGTGCAAAACCAGCCCCTGACCAAAGAGCGTGCCCAGTCCATCGCGTCGATCTTCAGCCTCAGTGGCTTGAAGCAGGACCGCTTGATGTTGCGTGGCATGGGTGACCTGATGCCTCGCGCTGCCAACGACAGCACCCAGGGCCGTGCCCTGAACCGTCGCATGGAAATCATGTTCACCCAGCGCACTACCATGCTGGCACTGCTGAGCAAGTACAACTCGCCAAACCCGCCGAAGCCAGAAATGGTTGCGGTACAGGACGTGGTTGCCCCAGCGCCGGTCGCCAAGAAAGCGGTTGCCGCCAAGAAAGCACCTGCCAAGAAGGCCGCCGCCAAGCCAGCGGCGAAAAAAGCGGCCGCCAAGCCAGCAGCCAAAAAGCCAGCTGCTGCCAAGGCTGCAACGCCAGCGAAAAAAGTAGCTGCAAACGACCAGGCGAAAAACTGAGCAGTTGAGCATGAAGGATAAAGCCGCATGACCCAGGCACTGGCTGATATGCGCCGTGACTACACACGGGACGGTTTGAGCGAGGCCCAGGCCCCGGCCGAGCCGTTTGCCTTGTTCCACCAGTGGTTCAACGACGCGGTCAAGACCGAGCAACCGCCGGTCGAGGCCAATGCCATGACCCTGGCGACCGTCGACCAGGAGGGCCGGCCTCACTGCCGCGTCCTGCTGCTCAAGGGGCTGGATGCTCAGGGCTTTACCTTCTTCACCAACTACCAGAGCGCCAAGGGCCAGCAAATGGCAGCCCGCCCGTTTGCTGCCATGACCTTCTTCTGGCCGACCCTGGAGCGCCAGGTGCGTATCGAGGGTCGGGTGGTCAAGGTCACGCCCGAGGAGTCGGACGCCTACTATCAAGTACGCCCACTGGGCAGCCGTATCGGCGCCTGGGCTTCCCCGCAAAGCCAGGTGATCCGCGATCGCCAGCAGTTGCAGGACCTGCTCACGCTGACCGAACAGCGTTTCAGCGAGACCCAGCCGGATTGTCCGGAACACTGGGGTGGTTATCGCCTGCTGCCGGAGCGCATCGAGTTCTGGCAGGGCAGGGCAAGTCGCCTGCATGATCGCTTGAACTATCGTTTGCAGGGTGCCGACTGGACACGCGAGCGATTGGCACCCTGAAAACGTCATACTTGTAGGAGCCGGCTAGCCGACTCCTACAGCCTCTACTTGACCTCATATTGCCGTGCTGCGTCCTGCAGCCACTGTGGCAAGTCCTTCCGCTTGACCTTCTCAGCCTTGGCGCGGTCCAACTGTTGCAGCATAAAGTTGCGCTTGTGCTGATCGTCTCCTGCCAGTGACAGCGCCAGGTCGCGGTCTACCCAGCGCTTGATCCGCCGGTACAGCCACCAATGGAAATACAGGCCGGCTGCGGTGGTAGCTACAATGATGAAGTAGTCCATGAAATTCCTTGTCTGGGTGCAGGTGCTACCGTTTGTCTGTTTTTGCGGTACAGCCTGTCTGTACTGG
Source organism: Pseudomonas proteolytica (assembly GCF_007858275.1). GTDB lineage: Bacteria > Pseudomonadota > Gammaproteobacteria > Pseudomonadales > Pseudomonadaceae > Aquipseudomonas > Aquipseudomonas proteolytica. Next base: position 4,728 of record NZ_VFEV01000054.1, on the reverse strand, counting down.
GGCTGAATGAAAGCAATTTTCTCCGGGCCGTGCCGTGACAGGCGTCAAGCAGCGGAGTCTAATAAAGATATGTCCTTTGGAGTTGATGCTATGCGTAAGTCTGTTCTGCTGGTTGCCTGCTTTACCACCATGTCGTTGCTGCTGGGTGGCTGCGCCTCCAGTTTGACCGGCGACTCGTATTCCCGTGACGAAGCCCGTCGCGTGCAGAGCGTGCGCATGGGCACCATTGAATCCCTGCGTCCGGTCAAGATCGAAGGCACCAAGACCCCAATCGGCGGCGCAGCAGGCGCAGTCATCGGCGGTGTTGGTGGTAGCGCCATCGGCGGCGGTCGCGGCAGCATCGTCACCGCCGTTATCGGTGCCGTGGCGGGCGGCCTGCTGGGCTCGGCCACCGAAGAAGGCCTGACCCGCACCCAGGGCGTTGAAATCACCGTGCGCGAAGACGACGGCAGCATGCGCGCCTACGTCCAGGCCGTGCAGGAAAACGAGATTTTCCGCATCGGCGACCGCGTGCGCATCATGACCGTAGACGGGACCAGCCGCGTTACCCGCTAAGCGTCATACAGTAAAAGAAAAACCCCGACCGGGTGACTGGTCGGGGTTTTTTTAGTTCGGCTACGGATTTTCTTAATATGATTTTTAATTTCGGGCGGGCGCGTTAAACGTTGCAGGTAAGTTGGAAGTGATGAATAGAGTCATTTATCACTCTGCCGGCTAAGGTTTCTATAGCCGTCAGTTGAGCGGGGGTCAGGTTGTAGCCCTCCCAGCCGTGTTGCTCTTCGGACCATTGCATTATGGTTTTCAACTTGTCCTCGCACCCATGAGGTAGCTCGATTACAAACACTTGGAGGTCAGTAACCTTATCGAAGGCTTCAATCAGATATCTCATGGTGCGACTCTTTTTTCTTTTTTTGGATTTTCGTGGAGATGGATTTGATTATTAACGGCTCTAGCTCACCTCCAAGTTTACTGCCGGGATATGTTGTAACCATCGACGGGCTCCATCTTTTTACTGGTTAAAGGGGCGCCGTGAAGGAAAAACTCTCAGATTGAGTGACGGGTTGGAGGGAGCGATCAGGTGAATATTTCGATGTCATCTCGCGCGCTACTTATCACGCCGCTCAGTGATGGGTGTTTTTGCCCAGCCTGGTGCATTGCCGCAGACACCTTAGCGGTGTCCAATGTTCTGAATCGACGCGCTATATGACCTACAGCGACTATGGCAGCTGAGGCAATCGCTTGGTTGTCATGACTTATATGTTCTAAGCAGGTCTCCTGAGCCCAGGCGCTATTTTTTTCATTAAGCCCGATAGAAATCAGTGCAGTTGCTACCTTTCGTTCGTCTCCAGCGGCAAGACTACTTACTGCTTCCTCATGGCTCATATCCGGGTCGTGATAGTGGATGTTCATTTTTCTGCTCCGAGAGTTTTTCCTTTGCGGTTGGTTTTACCCGCTTTTATCAGCGCATTTTTCATGTCTTGATGAAGCTCTTCCCAAGACCTCACATGGCCGTGGTAAAGCTCATCTGTGGTGCGATCTATCTTTGTCTGTGGGTCGATACCTACTAGGCGTGCGACCAGGCCCAGCACCGCATGTTCGCCATAGTCTGCGAGGCGCTCCAGGGGAATGTAACCAGACGGGTTGTTGTAGCTGATGATGGCGTCCGGCAAGTTGCAGGACTTGGCGAAAACGCACCCGACGACAGGAGCCAGGGTCGGTTCTGACGTAGGCTGAAGCTTTGCTTCGTAGGCCTGCTGGCGTGCGAGCATTGCGTTGTAGGGTTGCTGGAGCGCCTCGCGGGCCGCCAGTTCGCGCTCGTTCATAGGTTCCAGGCGGCGATAGCCACCGGTGCCGGTCCCGTAGGAGCGCCAGACCTGCGGTCTGTCTTGGTTGTTGGCCATCATGCCCTCCTGGCGAGTTACACCGCGACATCCGTTCTTGAAGTCGGATGTGCGACGTTATGGGAGGAGCACGAGAAAAAATGTAGGAAGGTGCTGTAAGCGAGGGGAGAAGAGGCTTAAAGAATGAGGGGGCAGGAAAGCCTGCCCCCTCGTTACGCGTTACGCGTTGACCGTCACCTGCTTGCGACTGGCCATCGCCGTCACTGCATAACCAATCAATGCAGCAAGGATCGAACCGGTGAGAATGCCCATCCGGTCCATCCCGGCGTATTCGCTACTGCCTGGTACGAACGCCAGCGAACCGACAAACAGGCTCATGGTGAAGCCGATACCACACAGGATGGCCACGCCCATGACTTGGCCCCAATTGGCGCCAGTCGGCAGGGCCGCAAGGCCGGTTTTCACCGCGAGCCAGGTCAGGCCAAACACACCGACGGTCTTGCCCACCAGCAGGCCTGCGGCGATACCCATAGGTACATGGTGGGTGAAACTTTCAAGGTTGACCCCGGCCAGGGACACACCAGCGTTGGCAAACGCGAACAGCGGCAGGATGCCGTACGCCACCCAGGGGTGCAGGGCGTGTTCCAGGCCCAGCAGGGGCGATGGCTCGGCGTTCTTGGTGCGCAGCGGAATGCAGAACGCCAGGGTGACGCCGGCCAGGGTTGCGTGCACACCACTCTTGAGTACGCAGACCCACAGGATCAGGCCGATGATCAGATAGGGCCCGAGCTTCACCACCCCCAGGCGGTTCATGGCTATCAGCGCGACAAGGCACGCGCCAGCGCCTGCCAGCGACGCGGTGGACAGGTCGCCGGAGTAGAAAATCGCGATGACAATGATGGCGCCCAAGTCATCAATGATCGCCAGGGTCATCAGGAACAGCTTCAGCGACACCGGGACACGCTTGCCCAGCAGTGCCAGCACGCCCAGGGCAAAGGCGATATCGGTGGCCATCGGGATGGCCCAGCCGCCCAGCGCCGCCGGGTTATCCTTGTTCAGCGCCCAGTAGATCAGCGCCGGCACCACCATGCCGCCGATAGCCGCTGCGCCTGGCAGTACGACCTGGGAGGGCTTGGACAGGTGGCCGTCGAGCAACTCGCGCTTGACCTCCAGGCCGATCAGCAGGAAGAACAGGGCCATCAGGCCGTCGTTGATCCATAGCAGTGAAGGCTTGGCGATTTGCAGGGCGCCGATCTGGACGGCGACGGGCACTTCAAGAAAGCTGTTATAGAACGAGGACAGCGGCGAATTGTTGATGATCAGGGCCAAGGCGGCCGCAGCGATCAGTAACAGACCACTGGCCGCTTCGAGCTGGAAGAAACGGGTAAACGTGCTACGCAGAGGCAAGGGATGCTCTCCAATCAAAGTTCAATAGGGGCGTACCCTAACCCGTACTGTTAGTTGTTAAAACAAAAGTTATATTCTTTTTTGTTATATAAAAGCGCTGTTGTATGGATTGCGTCAAAGCCTGGCAATTGTGTATCGAATTGAGTCATGACTGTATCTGTGTGCAGTGTAGGAAAGTCCTTAAGATCAAGCCTGAAAACTTAATGGAACCTGAGCATGAGCGACCACCGTCCGTGGGCCCGAGAGGCCATCCGCATTATTGAAGCGGACTTCCAGCGCAGCGCCGACACCCACCTGATCCCCCTACCGCTGCCGGGTTTGCCGGGGATCGAGTTGTATTTCAAGGATGAGTCCAGCCACCCCACCGGGAGCCTCAAGCACCGGTTGGCCCGCTCTTTGTTCCTGTATGCCCTGTGCAACGGCTGGCTCAAGCCGGGCGCGCCGGTGATCGAAGCCTCCAGCGGCTCGACGGCGATTTCCGAGGCGTACTTCGCGCGCTTGTTGGGCCTGCCGTTCATTGCGGTGATGCCAGCCACCACCTCCCAGGAAAAGATTGCGCAGATCGCCTTTTACGGCGGCAAGAGCCATCTGGTGCAGGATCCCACGCAGATCTACGCCGAATCCGAGCGCCTGGCGCAGGAAAGCGGCGGGCACTTCATGGATCAGTTCACCTACGCCGAACGGGCCACCGACTGGCGGGCGAACAACAATATTGCCGAGTCGATCTTCCAGCAGTTGCGTTTCGAGCGGCATCCCGAGCCGAGCTGGCTGATTTCCAGCCCGGGTACCGGCGGTACCACCGCGACCCTCGGGCGTTATGTGCGTTATCGCCAGCATTGCACCCGGGTGTTATGCGCCGACGCCGAGCGTTCGGTGTTCTTCGAGTATTACCAGACCGGTGACGCCAGCCTGCGCCTGGACTGCGGTTCGCGGATCGAGGGCATTGGCCGGCCACGGGTAGAAGCGTCATTCCTGCCCAAGGTGATCGATGCGATGGTCAAGGTGCCGGATGCCTTGTCGTTAGCGGCCATGCATTACCTGGCGCAACGCTTGGGACGGCGGGTCGGGGGTTCCAGCGGTACCAATCTGATTGGCGCGTTGATTGCCGCGCAGCAGATGCAGGCGGCAGGAGAGTCGGGGTCTATCGTGGCGATTCTGTGTGATGGGGGCGAGCGTTATGCCACGACCTATTACGACGATGCGTGGCTGGTCGGGCAAGGGTATGAGTTGGAGGAGCTGATTGACGCTGTTGCAGCCAGTGTCGAGCGGGGCGAGCCGTTGCCGGACAGCATCCTGCGCGCCAATATCTAAAATTTCCTGTGTATGGAGACCGTTGTGGGAGCCGGGCTTGCCCGCGATGGCCGTAGGTATCTACACAACTCTCCAGTGGCGAGCGGGCTTGCCCCGCGCTGGGCTGCGAAGCAGCCCCAAAAAGCCCTCCGCGTTTCTTCAGATAAACCTCTGATGGCCGGGTTTAGGG
>NZ_VFEV01000053.1 GCF_007858275.1 Pseudomonas proteolytica | reverse complement strand
AGACCCAAGCCCTGGTAATCCTCGCCCGCAAGCTCTGCCGGGTGGCATTCGCGCTGATGAAAAACCAGAGCGAATACCAACCGAACTTAAGGTTGCAGGGTTTACCTGCAACATAGAATCTCCCACAGGGGATTGTGCGAGGCCAACCCTCGGGTCAATCCAGTCAGCGAAAAAACTCCCCGGGTGTCGTATCAAACTGTTGTCGAAACGCGGCGATAAACGCCGAAACCGACTCATACCCACACCCCAGCGCCACGTCCGTCACCCGCTCGCCGCGTTCCAGGTCGGGGAGGGCGCCGAGCAGCCTCAGCCGCTGGCGCCAGGCGCGATAGGTCAGGCCGGTATCGCTCACAAACAACCGGCTCAGGGTTTTTTCGCTGACCCCCAGGCGCTGGCTCCACTGCCCCAGCGTGGTCGCCTGTTCCGGGTGCAGGCTCAGGCTACGATAGATCTGGCGCAACCGGCTGTCCAGCGGCAGCGGCAGCATCAGGTCCACCTGTGGCGCGGCGGCGAGTTGGTCGAGCAGGACTTGGGCCAGGCGCCCGTCGGGGCCGTCTTCGGCATATTCCACCGGCAGTTCGCTGAAGCGGCGGATCAACTCGCGCAACAGATCACTCACCGCCAGCACCTGGCAGCGCTCCGCCGCCCAGGCGGTCACGCTGCAGTCGAGGTACAGGCTGCGCATTTCGGTGTGCGGCGAGCTGAACACCCGATGTGGCATACCCGCCGGGATCCAGACCGCCCGTTGCGGCGGCGCCACGAAGCGCCCGGCACTGGTCTGGATCTCCAGCACCCCGGAGATTGCATACGACAACTGCACCCACGGGTGGCTATGGCGGCGGGTCAGGGCGCGGTTGGGCAGGGATTCGGTACGGCCATACACCGGGCGTGGCAGGCTGGAGAGCCCGGGAATGCTACGGCGAACGGCCTTGTCGTGTCCTTTTGGCGGCATTTACTGGCTCATTGGCGTTAGTCGGTAACAGGCCGTTACGTTAGAGTCGGCACGACGCCCTGGCAACCCCTGGAAAGAACAGCCCATGACTCGCCCCCGGTTTTTACCCGATAACTTCACCCTGACCTTGATTGCCACGGTGGCCCTGGCCTCTTTGCTGCCCGTCAGCGGCCAGGCTGCCGTGGCCTTTGGTTGGGTGACCAACCTGGCCATCGCGCTGTTGTTCTTCCTGCATGGCGCCAAGCTGTCACGCCAGGCCATCGTTGCCGGTGCCGGGCACTGGCGTTTGCACCTGTTGGTGTTCAGCCTGACCTTCGTGCTGTTCCCGCTGCTGGGCCTGGCCCTCAAGCCGTTGCTGTCGCCGATGATTGGCAAAGATTTGTACATGGGCATGCTTTATCTGTGTGCGCTGCCGGCCACGGTGCAGTCGGCGATTGCCTTTACGTCGCTGGCGCGGGGCAATATCCCGGCGGCGATTTGCAGCGCGGCGGCGTCCAGCCTGTTCGGGATTTTCCTTACGCCGTTGCTGGTGACGCTGCTGCTCAATGTGCATGGCGACGGCGGCTCCACCGTGGATGCGATTCTCAAGATCAGCGTGCAACTGCTGCTGCCGTTTATCGCCGGGCAGATCGCCCGACGCTGGATCGGCGAGTGGGTGGGGCGTAACAAGAACTGGCTGAAGTTCGTCGATCAGGGGTCGATCCTGCTGGTGGTCTACGGTGCGTTCAGCGAAGCGGTCAATGAAGGCATCTGGCATCAGATTCCGTTGTGGGAATTGGCCGGTTTGCTTGTGGCCTGTTGCGTCTTGCTGGCGCTGGTGCTGGTGGCGTCCGCGCTGTTGGGCAAGGCCTTTGGGTTCAATCAGGAAGACCGCATCACCATCCTGTTCTGCGGCTCGAAAAAGAGCCTGGCCACGGGCGTGCCGATGGCGCAGGTACTGTTTGCCGGCAGCACCATGGGCGTGTTGATCCTGCCGCTGATGCTGTTCCACCAGATCCAGTTGATGGTCTGTGCGGTGCTGGCCCAGCGTTACGCCAATCGCCCGGAGTCCATTCCCGAGATCATGGCGCAAGTCGATCCCTGAACCATCGTGTTACTATTTTTGCGCGCTGCTCAAGGGCTGGCATCGGGCCGTCAGGATCAGCGCGCAACAGAGTAAAACGACCTGTCGATGAGTACTAGCACCGCTACACCCGCCGCCAACTGGCAACCGGTCATCGCCCTGGCGCTGGCCGCCTTTGTGTTCAACACCACTGAATTCGTCCCGGTCGGTTTGCTCAGCGCCATTGGCGCCAGCTTCGACATGCCGATCCCCAAGGTCGGTCTGATGCTGACCATCTATGCCTGGGTGGTGTCATTGACGTCGCTGCCGGTGATGTTGCTGACGCGCAACGTCGAGCGGCGCAAGTTGCTGATTGTGCTGTTCGGCCTGTTTATCGCCAGCCATCTTCTTTCCAGTATGGCCAACAGTTTTGGCTTGTTGATGGTCAGCCGTATCGGCATTGCCTTGTCCCATGCGCTGTTCTGGTCGATCACCGCGTCGCTGGCGGTGCGTCTGGCGCCGCCGGGCAAGCAGGTCCAGGCCTTGGGGCTGTTGGCCACGGGTACTTCGTTGGCAATGGTCCTGGGGATTCCCCTGGGGCGCCTGCTGGGCGAAGCCATGGGCTGGCGCACCACATTCATAGTGATTGCCGGGTTTGCCGCCGCGCTGGTGTTCTGGCTGGCGCGCACCTTGCCGTTGTTGCCGAGCCAGAACTCCGGTTCCCTGCGTAGCCTGCCGCTGCTGTTCAAGCGCCCGGCGCTGGTGGCGTTGTATGTGTTGACGGCGATGGTGGTCACCGCGCAGTTCACCGCCTACAGCTATATCGAGCCCTTTGTGGAGCGCGTCGCCGGCCTGGGCGGCAATGCCGTGACCCTGGTGCTGTTGGTGTTTGGCGGGGCGGGGATCATTGGCTCGTTGCTGTTCAGCGTGCTGCACCGCTTCAATCCTTACCGCTTTCTGCTGGTGGCGGTGGCGGTATTGGCCCTGTGCCTGGGGCTGCTTCTGCCGTTGAGTGGCGATGTGTCGTACCTGGTGGTGTTGAGCGTGTTCTGGGGCATGGCGATCATGGCCTTTGGCTTGGCGTTGCAGTCCAAAGTGCTGGTGCTGGCGCCGGATGCAACCGACGTGGCGATGGCCATGTTCTCCGGGATCTACAACATCGGGATTGGTGGCGGGGCGTTGCTCGGCAGTTGGGTCGGCGGGCACTTCGGCTTTGCCTGGATCGGCGCGGCCGGGGGCTTGCTGGCGGTGGCGGCGCTGGGGCTGTATTGCCTGTCGATTTATCGGTTCGGCCAGGGTGGCGTGAGTTGATTGGCAGACGCGACTAAAAACCTCTCTTTATGGACCTCTTCTTGTAGTTTTTAAACCTGTCAGATCTGACAGTTGTCGGCACGGCTTTCCCGGTTTTTACTGCCTCTCGGACCCAGCGCATAACCAGTGTCATGCGTTGGACTGAAGGACGGTAACTTTCCAGGGACGGACCGATCATGCAGAACTTATTTAAATTCGCGATCCTGCCAATGATGGTGAGCGGCGGGGCTTTGTTGTGGGGCGCGAGCGCGGCGGTCAATGCGGCGACTTTTGTCAATTTGGGCAACGCGGCGGGCGCGCAATGTGCGACTACCGGGGTCAACGACAGTGGTCAGAGTGTGGGTAATTGCTCGCAGGATGACCCTAGCGCCAATGGCGAGCCCTGGTATGCAGCCTCTACCGCCGGGCCGCAGCAGATCTTGCCTTCGTTGGCGGCCAATCAGCCTTGTGCGGTGGGGGCCATTGCCAACAACGGATCGCTGCTGGGCAGTTGCGCCGATGCGAGCGGTCGTAATTTTGCCGTGACCTGGAGTGCCGGCACGCCCAGTGGCGCGCCGACCAAGCTGACCCCATTGCCGGCAACATTCCTGATCCCCCTGTTACGTCCTGCCGATGTGCAGACCGCCGCAACCGCGCAGAACCAGCAAGGGGCGGTGCTTGGCCTGAGTATCAGCGGTGCGGGCGCGGTCACTGTCGTTTTATATATGCCAGGCATTGCGACGCCGTTGCGTATTTCAGGTTGGGGCGACATGTGCCGCGGTGCCGTTGTGAACAACACTGCAATCAACGGTTATCCCAGCCTCCTGCTGAACTGTCCGGTCAATGGCAAGCCAGTGGCGCGAGTCGCTACACGGGGGGCGAGCGCGTACTCGATCACTGACTTGCCTCTGGCAAGCGGGGCAACTGCATGCTGGGGCGTGGGTATGAACGATCTGAACCAAGTCGTGGGCACCTGTACTTTTCCCACCACGCCTCACCAGAGCAGTAAAGCCGCGTTTTGGCCTTCACCCACCAGCGCGCCTCGGCTGCTGACATTACCGTTGGGCGCCAACAACAGCGGGGTTGCGGTGAACAACGCCGGGCGTGTATTGGCGCGAGGTATGGCACCGACGGGCTTTACCACCGATTTCTTTTGGGCGGACACCACCACCAGTTTTGGTGTGCGGCCTATCGCGTTTTTGCCGGGTAGCGTCAGTACCCGTGCTTTCAGCCTTGCGGAAAACGACACCGTGGCGATGGACTGCACCAATAGCAATGAATACGCCACCGCCTGCACCTGGGATCCTATCAACGCTACCGTGCCCATCCCCCCTGTGAGCGGTGGACTGCAGAGCACCCTGAGCAGTATCTCCTTCAGCGGAACCTATGTTGCGGGTGTGGCCAATGATGGTGCACAAGACGATATTGCCGTGGTGGCGCAGTTGCCCTGAACGTTCACAAGGTGCTGGTTATGCGGTTGAGGAGGTTGAGATGAAAAGGACAGCGGTTTTTTTTGCACTGTTGATGGGCGTTCAGATATTTGGGTCTTCATTGATATACGCAGGGGGGATGAAAGGCGGACGCTATTATTCAGGAGGCGAAGTGGGTGAAGAGAGCGTCGCTTTTTTCGCTCCGCTCGACCGAATATTCAGTTTCTTATTTCCACACGAGAAGGTAGCCCTGGCGCCCAGAGTGGGCCCGATTGGCGGGAAGGAGGCCAATGCGCCCAACCCGTTTGTGTGCCGTGGCAAAGGCGTCAAGTTCGTACAAGAGGGCTCGACAGTCAGAACGGTTTACTGCGATTGACCTGATGGCTAACAAAGCCTTATTGCCAGGGTAGACCCGCTTGCAACAGCAACCGGGCCTACCCCAACGGGCTGGCGTCAGCCACTCAGAACTGCGGCGTGTATTTGACGCTGAACATCACATTGCGCGGATCACCATAGAAGTTGTTGCCGTTGAGCTGGTTGTACCCGGACGCGTAGTAGGTCTTGTCGAACAGGTTGTTGGCATTCATCGCCAGCCCTACCTCCGGCGTCAGCTGATAGGCCAGGCGCGCATTCCACACCGTGTAGCCCGCCACGTCATAGGTGTATTCGTAGCCCAGGGTATGGCTCTGGGTGGTGAAGCCCAACCCGGCGCTGACCTTGCTCCAGTCGCCGCTGAACTGGTAGTCGCTCCATACCCGCAACATGTGCTTGGGTGTCCATTGGCTGAACACTCGGCCTTTGTTGTCGCGATCTTCGAGGTACTTGGTGGTGTTGTAGGTATAGCCGGCAAACAGTTGCAGGCCGCTCAGCACTTCGCCGCTGATTTCCGCTTCCAGGCCCTGGCTGCGCACCTTGCCGGAACTCGTTGCGCAGTAAGTGCCGCCGCAGATTTCGCCCAGGGAGTAGTCGGTGATCGCGCGGTTTTCCTGGTCATAGCGGAACAACGCCAGGGAGGTGTTGACCCGACCATCCATCAACTCGCCCTTGAGGCCGATTTCGTAGTTGCTGCCAATCACTGGCTTGACCACCGCACCGCTGAGGTCGCGCGGGGTCTGTGGCTCGAACACGTCGGTGTAGCTGGCGTACACCGCCCACTCGCGGCTCAGGTCGTAGACGATCCCGGCGTAGGGCGTGACTTCGCCGGTTTCGTTGGTGGTGCTGGGTTTGTTGACGCTGGTGGCGTGGGTCACCGCCGTGATGCCCGAGGAGGTGTAGCTGTAGTCATACCAACTGACACGGGCGCCAAGTACCAGGGTCAACGGGTCGATCGGCTTGACGCGCCAGCTGCCATACAGGCCTTTTTGGCGGATGTCGTACTTGCTCGGTGTTGCGCGGCCGCCAGGGGTGTTCATCAGGCTTTCGTAGGTGACTTCGGGGCGGTGGTTATTGATGTCGAAGATGTTATCGGTGCTGTCATTGAACGTCCGGGCGATGACGTCGTTGGTGGTGTACTTGGAGTAGTTGCCGCCCAGAGTGATTTCCTGCGCCATGGACAGCGCCTCGAAACGCCCGGTGAGGTGGGTATCGAGGCCGATCTTGGTGCCATCGAAATCGGTGTACCAGTCGGCGTATGACACGCCGCTGCCGTCGGCTTCGATGCCTTCGTTGTTGGTCTGTACGCGCTGGTGGGTGGAGGTGTTTTCTTCATGCATGCGTACCGCGCCGACTTTGAGCTTCCAGTCGTCGTTGAAGCGGTGCTCCACGTCGGCATACAGGGTGGTGACGTCGATCTGCGAGTGGTTCCAGCGTGAACCGGTGAAGGTCGAACGTGACAGGTCGATCGACTTGCCGGTGGCATAGCGTGGCAGGCCGCGCAGCATCGGACGCGACTCGGCATTGGTGCGGCTGACGGCCAGCCCCAGGGTGGTGTCTTCCTGCAGGTCGAAGTCCAGGGCGCCGTACAACGAGTGGGTCTTGCTCCATTCGTAGTCGATGAAGGAGTCGCTCTGGTCTTCGTCCGCCACCATCCGCCCACGGACCGTGCCGCTCTGGTTCAGCGGGCCGCCGGCGTCCAGCTGCAGGCCGTAGTGGTCCCAACTGCCGGCCTTGGCGGTGAGGGCGACGGTGGGTGCCGCTTGCCCGCGCTTGCGCACCAGGTTGATTGCGCCACCCGGGCTGCCGGTGCCCTGTAGCAGGCCGGAGGCGCCGCGCAGCACTTCCAGGCGGTCGAAGAAGATCAGGTCCTGGGTGGCCCAGTTGCCCAGGGCATAGGTATTGCGTGGGATCGGCACGCCGTCGTACTGCCAGTCGTCGATCTGGAAGCCGCGGGAGGTGATGATCATGCCTTTGCCTACGCCTTGCACACCCACCAGGCCAGTGGTCTGGTTGACGGCGTCCTTGAGGTCGACCAGGCCCTGGTCATCCATTTGTTTGCGGGTCATCACCGTGATCGACTGGGGGATTTCCTTGAGGGTGTGGGTGCCCTTGCCGATAGTCACGGCCCGTGCGGCGTAGGAGCCGGAATCTTCAGTGATGGTGGGGTCGATGCTGTGGGCGGCAATGGATGTCACGCCCAGTTGCAGCGCGGCGCCGCTGTCGGCGGCAGGCTCGACGCTGAAATTGCCTTGCCCGGTCACCCGCAACTGCAAGCCGCTGCCCGCCAACGCACGGTCCATGGCCTGTTCGGCCGGCATCTGGCCGATCACCGCCTGGGCCTGCTTGCCCTGCACCAACACCGGGTCCAGGGACACAATCCGCCCGCTCTGGCTGGCAATGGCGTTCAGCGTTTGGGCCAGCGGGCCGGCCGGCAAATTGAAAGACAGGCTTTGGGCCTGTACCAGGGCAGGGCTCGCCAGGGTTGCCAGGGCAACGGCGACGCAAAGGGCATGGGGCCAAGGGTTGAGCACAGCATTCTCCTGAAGGTGTGGACGTGTCAGGAGATAGGTGGGCCGAGAAATGAAAACCGGACACAAATAAGAGTGATTTGCATAAAAAAGTTTTGCCCGGGTTACCTGGCACGAATCAGGGTCAGCCACGGGCTGTAGTGATCCACCCGGATCGGCAGGGTTTCGGCCAGCGCATCGAAGGCCCTGTGTGGGTCGTTGAGGGGGAATACACCCTGCACGCGCAGCTCGCGTACTTGCGGGTCGACGCGCACAAAACCACGGCTGTAGGGGCGCAGGGCGCTAACCACCTGTTCCAGGGAGTCGTCCAGCACGTTCAGGTGCCCGGCGAGCCAGTCGGCGCGGTAGCTCTGGTTGCCGGCCAGCGGTTCGATGCGGTTGGCGTGGAGCAGCACCGATTGGCCTTGCTGCACGGTGTGCTGGATGCCGTTGTGCAGCGTCGTCTGGACCGAATGCTCCAGCACCACCACCCGCGTGGCGTCTGGCTCTTGGGACACGAGGAAGCGCGTGCCCAACGCTTGGACACTGCCCTGGGCGCTGCGCACGCGCAGCGGCCGCTGGGGGTCGGCCGCCACCTGAATCACCAGTTCGCCGTGCCGCAGGATGATCAAGCGCTGGTTCTGGTCGAATTGCAGGTCGATGGCGCTGCCTGCGTTCAGGGTCAGGCGGCTGCCGTCCAGCAGGGTGAAGGTCTGGCGCTGACCGCGCGCGGTGTGCAGGTCGGCCAGCAGGTCGTCACCCAGCGGGCTGCGCGCCGCCAGCCACAGGCCGCCACCCAGCAGGCCCAGGCCCGTGATGGCGCGCAGCACTTCGCGGCGTGAACCCTGGGGTTGCAACAGCACTTGCCGGGCTTCGCCGGGCAGGCGTTTATCGAGGCTGCGCAAGGTGTTCCACGATCCGCCCAAGCGCTCCTGCAAGCGGGCCCAGGCCTGGGCGTGGGCCGGGTCCAGGCCCAACCAGGCGTTGAACCGTTCCTGCAGCAACGCATCTGGTTTGCCCGCGCGCAGGCGCACCATCCAGTCAATGGCCTGCTCGCTGATCGGGTCCAGGCGGGCCTTGCTCATGGGGCCATCTCGGCCAGGTAGCATTGGCGCAGGGCTTGTTTCATATAGCGGCTCACGGTGCGCTCAGACAATTGCAGCTTGCGCGCAATCGCCACGTAGCTCATGCCGTCGAGTTGGCTATAAAGAAAGGTGGCCTTGACGATCAGCGGCAGGCCATCGAGGGCGCGGTCAATTGCCACCAGGGCCTGGATCAGTTGCAGTTGGTCTTCGGGGGAGGGCGCCAGCGCCTCGGGCGTCGCGGCGAGCCGCTCCAGATAGGCGGTTTCCAGGCGACTGCGGCGGTAACGATCAAAGATCAGCCGACGCGCAATGGTCGAGAGATAGGCCCGGGGTTGCTCGATGCTGTCGGGATCGACCCGCGCGGCGAGCATCTGGCAGAACGTATCGGCGGCGGTGTCTTCGGCATCGGCGTGATTACGCACGCGATGCTGGATATGTTGCAGCAACCACCGGTGATGGTCATTGAAAAAGAAGCCCAGCTTGCGGATTGGAGGTGACTGCACGGGTCGACTTTCTCAAGGGTGGTATTGTGAATCGTTCTCAATATTACCTTTTGCGTGAGGGCGCTTGCAATAACCGGGAAGACGGGCAGACGCGTGGCTGCCGAACACGCGAGTAGAAATTAAGGACTTATTCTTTATGTGGCTCAGAGGGCCTGCAGATAGTTTGATTTTTTATAAAAAACTGTGATTTTTGACAGTTACCGAGGTTGGCCTTGCTCAGGCAATCTCTCGGTTGAGGGAGGGAATCAGTTAACGCTGGACAAGGAGGTTTGATCATGTCGCTGGATACGGTGGTGAGTTTGTTCGAGCGCCAGGTGCGGGCTGATCCGCAACGGCTGGCGATCGTCGGTTTGCAAGAGCGCATTACCTACACCGAACTGGATCGTCGAAGCGCAAAAGTGGCCGCTTGGTTGCACTCACGCAATGTCGGTGCTGGCGATCGGGTGCTGATCCGGGCAGAGCGGTCCATCGAGTTGGTGGTAGCAATGCTGGGTGTATTAAAAGCCGGCGCTGCGTTTGTACCCCTGGATCGGCAGTTGCCACACTCCCGCCAAGAGTACATTGGTGCCCAATGTCTGGCGTCCTATGTGCTGTGTACCAGCAATGAAGACGATGGGCCATTAATGGGGTGCGAGGTGATAACGGTCGAGCATCTGCTTGATGCGCCAGTCAGTCCCGCTAGCCACGTCACTGTTGATCCCGGCGATGCGATGTACGTGATTTTTACTTCCGGGACTACGGGCAATCCCAAGGGCGTGGTGATTGAGCATCACAGTGTCGCGGCGTTGTTGCTTCAACATAATCTTGATCTGCACATTGATTCGTCCAGCCGCCAAACAATGATGGCGGCGGTTGGCTTTGATCTTTGCCAGGCAGAAATCTGGTCGGCACTGATTGCCGGTGCCTGTCTTTACTTACTGGACCAGCAGTCACTGCTCAATAGTCAGGCGTTTTTAGATTTTTGCGTGATTAACGCTATCACTCACGCCTTTGTCCCGACGTTGAAGGTGTATGACGTAGTGAATGCTGCGCAACCTGAAGGGTGGAGTCTTAAATACATTTACACCTGCGGCGAGAAGCTGCACCCGGTGGACGTCGAGCATCTTTCCTATGGTTTGATCGATTGTTACGGGCCAACGGAAGCCACCATTTTTGTGACCTCAAAGGTGGTGGAAACTCAACGTTTGAGTAAACCTCCCTCCATCGGCTTTCCCATCGGCCAATCCCGGATCTACATCCTTGACGATAACCTTGACGAACTGCCGGCAGGCGAAGTCGGTGAGTTGTGTATCGCAGGACCGTGCCTGGCCCGCGAGTATCTGCGGGCGCCGCAGTTGACGGCCGAGCGATTTATGTATGTAGAACAGTTGGGCTGTCGCATTTACCGCAGCGGTGATCAGGCCTTGCGTCTGGACGACGGCAGTCTGCAGTTTCTGGGGCGCAAGGATGGTCAGGTGAAAATTCGTGGTTACCGCGTGGAGGTGGGTGAAATTGAAGCCCGCTTACTCAAGGAGCCGCGAGTCAATTCGGTGGCAGTGGTCGTTCAGGATTCAGGGTCGCAGGCGCAAAAGCGGCTGGTGGCGTTTGTTGTCAAGCTGTACCCGCACGAGCATTCAGAACAATTGATTGCCAGCCTGCGGCGCAGCCTGGAAGTGGACTTGCCGGATTACATGCTTCCCGAAAAATACTATTGCCTTGATACGTTACCCGCGAACAGCAATGGCAAAACAGACAAGCAGGCGCTGCTCGCATTTTTGGCTGCCCAGCCGGCGGCATCGTTTGACGGCACACGCTTTAATGATGAGCTGGAGCGGGCGTTAGGGCAGGTTTGGTATGAGCTGCTTGAACACGATGACTTTCAGCCACACCACAGCTTTTTCGAGGTTGGAGGGCATTCATTGCGCGCAGCCGCATTGGCGCGCAAGTTGACAGATACCTTTCTGATAAAGGTGTCGGTTCAAGATGTTTACCAGCACTTGGTGTTCGCCGAGCAAGCTGGCGAAATACGTCGGCGCATGTGCAACGCGTCATCGGGCGTCGAGATCGCCACCGCAAACAGCTTTGAGGATGACGTCTGGCTGTTGCCCGGTAGCCAATTACCTGCAGATATTGATCCGATTCAACTGATCGAGCCACGCCACATGCTGTTGACGGGGGCCACCGGTTTCGTAGGGATTCATCTGCTTGAGCAATTGCTGTGCACCAGCACCGCCATTGTTCATTGCCTCATTCGCTGTGAGAGTCCCAGCGCTGGCCGTGTGCGGTTACAGCACATCGCCGAGCGTTATCAAATCGTTATCGACGATCAGGATTGGTCGCGAGTGCGCGTTTACGTCAGTGATTTATCGCAATTGATGTTGGGGATGGCGCAAGAAGACTATGCAGCCTTGGCTGAAGAAGTCGATCTGGTTTACCACTCGGCCAGTGCCGTCAATTTCATCATGCCCTACGACTCTATGAAGAAAGATAACGTGCAGAGCATGCGTCACGTCATACAGTTTTGCAGCGTTAGCAAAATCAAGCCGTTGATGCTGATGTCGACCATTTCCATTTACAGCTGGGGCCATCGTTTTACCGGTCGAACCCTGGCCTATGAGCAAGACGATATTGACCAGAACCTGGGCGCGATTCGCAAGGATCTGGGGTATGTGCAGAGTAAGTGGGTGATGGAAAAACTCGCCGATCTTGCTGGCGCCCAAGGCCTTCCTGTCGTGACGTTTCGCCTCGGCTACGCCACCTGCCACAGTCGCACGGGAGTCTGTGCCAACTATCAGTGGTGGGGGCGTTTCATTCAAACGTGCCTGGCGCATAACGCAGTACCCGACCTGCACAATATGCGCGAAGGATTGACCACCGTTGACTACATGGTGGCTGCCATCGCGCATATCTCCCGAAAACCTGAAGCGCTGGGTAAGAAACTTAATCTTTGCCAAACGGCTCGCACCAACCTTGATCTCAAGGAATTTTGCCGACGGGTAGGGCGCTACTACGGTCGCGACCTTCCGGTGGTGGCGTTTAAAGAGTGGGTTGGATTGTGGGAAGGCAATCAGAGAGAGCCACTGTATCCCTTGCTTGGCCTGTTCAAGGATGACATGCACGCGGGGGAGACAATTCTGGAGCTTTATCAAGACAACTACGATTGGGATCGGAGCCAAGTGCAGGAATTGCTGGTGGGGAGTGATATCCGAGAGTCGGAGTTCAGTGGTGAAGTGCTGGCCATTTACCTTAATCGGTTAGGCGGGCAGAGCAAGGTATAGGGCCCGTTTCACTGTAGGTTCCTGTGCATAACCACGTGCGGCAGGCCGAGATCACTCCCACAGGATGTGGGAGTGATCTTGGGAACAAGACGCTATCAGGCGATAGCATCCCAGGCGCGGTCGCCTTTCTCGTCCTTGATACGGGTCGGCAGGCCCATCACGTCCAGCGCCTTGAGGAACGGCTCGGCTGGCAGTTCTTCGACGTTGGCCATGCGTTGCACGTCCCACTCGCCACGGGCTACCAGCAGCGCTGCGGCTACAGGCGGTACGCCGGCGGTGTAGGAGATGCCCTGGCTGTCGGTTTCGGCATAGGCTTCTTCGTGGCAGGCCACGTTATAGATGAACAGCTCGCGCGGCTGGCCATCCTTGGTGCCCTTGACCAGGTCGCCAATGCAGGTCTTGCCGGTGTAGCCCGGTGCCAGGGAAGACGGATCAGGCAGCACGGCCTTGACCAGTTTCAATGGCACCACTTCCAGGCCTTCGGCGGTGGTGACCGGCTTCTCGGAGAGCAGGCCGAGGTTTTTCAGCACGGTGAACACATTGATGTAGTGTTCGCCGAAGCTCATCCAGAACCGCACGTTGGGCACGTCGAGGTTTTTCGACAACGAGTGCACTTCATCGTGGCCGGTCAGGTACAGGTTCTGCGAACCGACTACCGGCAGGTCGTCGGTACGTTTGACTTCGAACATGGTGTTGCTGGTCCACTGGCTGTTCTGCCAGCTCCACACCTGTCCGGTGAATTCGCGGAAGTTGATTTCCGGGTCGAAATTGGTGGCGAAATATTTGCCGTGGCTGCCGGCATTGACGTCGAGAATATCGATCGAATCAATGCGGTCAAAATGCTGTTGTTGTGCCAGCGCCGCATAGGCGTTGACCACACCTGGGTCAAAACCCACGCCGAGGATCGCAGTGATGTTCTTCTGCTTGCATTCCTCCAGGTGGTTCCACTCGTAGTTGCCGTACCACGGCGGGGTCTCGCAGACCTTGCCCGGCTCTTCGTGGATGGCGGTGTCCAGGTAAGCCACGCCGGTATCGATGCAGGCACGCAGTACCGACATGTTGAGGAAGGCGGAGCCGACGTTGATGACGATCTGCGATTGGGTTTCGCGGATCAGTGCCTTGGTCGCTTCCACGTCCAAAGCGTTCAGCGCAAAGGCCTGGATCTGGGCGGGTACCTTGAGGCTACCCTTGGCCCTGACGCTGTCGATGATGGCCTGGCATTTGGAGATGTTGCGCGACGCGATAGCAATCCGACCGAGTTCGTCGTTGTGCTGCGCGCACTTGTGGGCCACCACCTTGGCGACACCTCCTGCACCAATGATAAGAACGTTCTTTTTCAATTGCTTTATCTCTCCTTTATCTGTCCGCTTTACGAAAGGCTGGACAGGTAGTCGTCGTAACCAAATTCACGAACCACTTCGACTGTACCGTCGAGTTGTTTCACTACGATGGACGGCATTTTCAGGCCGTTGAACCAGTTTTTCTTGACCATGGTGTAGCCTGCCGTGTCGATGAACGACAGTCGATCGCCGATGGCCAGCGGCTGATCAAATTGGTATTCGCCGAAGATGTCCCCGGCCAGGCACGACTTGCCGCACACCATGTACGTGTGCTCGCCGGTGCTTGGCGCCAGCTTGGCGTTGAGGCGATAGATCAGCAGGTCCAGCAAGTGGGCTTCGATGGAGCTGTCGACCACGGCGAGGTTTTTGCCGTTGTAGAGGGTGTCGAGTACGGTGACTTCCAGGGAAGCGCTGTTGGTGATCGCCGCTTCGCCGGGTTCCAGGTACACCTGCACGTCGTACTTCTGCGAGAACGCCTTGAGGCGTTGGCAGAATGCATCGATTGCATAGCCTTCACCGGTAAAGTGGATGCCACCGCCGAGGCTGACCCAGTTGACCTTGTGCAGCAGCGCGCCGAAGCGTTCTTCGATGGTGCCCAGCATCTTGTCGAACAGTTCGAAGTCACCGTTCTCACAGTTGTTGTGGAACATGAAGCCCGAGATCTGCTCGATCACGCCTTCGATCTTCACCGGGTCCCACTCGCCCAGGCGGCTGAAGGGGCGCGCCGGGTCGGCCAGCAGGTAGTCGGAGCTGCTCACTTGCGGGTTGACACGCAGGCCACGGGTCTTGCCCTCGCTGCGCTCGGAAAAACGCTGCAGTTGGCTGATGGAGTTGAAGATGATCTTGTCGCAGTTGGCGAGCATCTCCTCGATCTCATCGTCGGCCCAGGCCACGCTATAGGCGTGGGCTTCACCTTCGAACTTCTGGCGACCGAGCTTGAGCTCGTACAGCGACGAGGACGTGGTGCCGTCCATGTATTCCTGCATCAGATCGAACACCGACCAGGTGGCAAAGCACTTGAGTGCCAGCAGCGCCTTGGCGCCGGACTGCTCGCGCACGTAGGCGATCTTCTGCATGTTGGTCAGAAGTTTCTGTTTGTCGATGAGGTAATACGGGGTTTTGATCATTTTTCAGAGCCTGTGGCGGAGCCTGCCAAAAAAGGACAGGCATTGTGCCCGCACTTCGTCAGGATCGAAAGGTTAGTCAGCGGAATTTGCAGGTTGAAGCCATTGATACGCCAGCCCCGTGGCCCTTTTGTAGGCGCCGGCTTGCCGGCGATGGCGGCCGGCAGAGCACGTTGGTGGTGGGCCATCTGCCCTGGTGTCTGCAACCTTCGGCCGCTGCCCGTCCGGCGGGCAGGGGAGAGGCAGTGGTTTGGTTGCCAGATGCATGTTTGATCATGAGCGCCACTCGCGATGTTCACCCGAAAACCTCGGCAACAACACCGCTGGAACCTGCAGCGCAGTCAACTCCACTCCTTAACACCTACACCGGTTAACAGAAAATGTATCTGCTCAAGGAGTCGTTACTGTGACAATTAATCCGAATGCTCATTCAAGTGCTTTTCTACCGTGCTACACACCCAACGATAGCCCCGATACAACGGGCAACATGGATGCATCCGCACTTTCCAGAAACAAACGTGGGGTTTCCACTAAAAGTGCGTTATGGCCGCAACAGTCAATAATAAGAATTTCCATGACGGGCATGACCAAAGAGCAAGAAGAATTTACAAAGACCCACATCAACAAATGGGCTCCTCATGTCAATTTGAGTTTTGAGTTCACCAGTGATCCCGACGCAGATATCAGGATTGCCGCAGATAATGGGATTGACGGCGGCAGTTCATACATAGGCACCCGGGCGCTGCGGGCACCGGCCGAAAAACCGACAATGGTTATTGGCTTCAAGGGCGGGCTCAATGATTTCAACGCCGGTACGGTGCTGCATGAGTTCGGTCATGCTTTGGGTCTGCAACATGAACACCAACACAAAAACCGTGATTTAGATATTAATTGGTCGGAAATTAACAAGGCCTATGTAGATAAAGGAGGGGCGGAGGAAGTAAAACGGAATTTTGAGATATTGGATTCAGATGTTATTTCGTCTGATTATGATCGTAAGTCCGTCATGCATTATGGCTTCTCTTCATCTTGGCTCAACGATGGAAACGCCATCCAGGACAACAACGTGCTATCCGAAGGCGACATCAAATTTGCCCGCTCGCTCTATCCACCCGTGGTCGAGAAAAAGCCGACCTCATCCAATTGGTGGGACTTTCGTTTCGCGCACCCGACAACGGCACCTCGATCATGAGCAAAATTCTTGATCATCTGCAATAAAACGAGTTTGTCTCATGATGCCGCGCTACCGACAATAGCTCCCATACCCACACATTGGAGTTTTTTGTCATGGCAGTCGCTCATTCCCTTGGATTTCCGCGCATTGGACGCGATCGTGAACTGAAAAAAGCGCAGGAAGCGTTTTGGAAGGGCGAACTGGACGAAGCCGGCCTGCGCGCTGTAGGCCGTGAGTTGCGCAAGAGCCACTGGGACCTGCAGAAACAGGCCGGCATCGAGTTGTTGCCCGCCGGCGATTTTGCCTGGTACGACCAGGTGCTGACGCACTCACTGATGTTCGGGGTGATTCCCGAGCGTTTTCGCCCGGCCGACGGCCATGCCACCTTGCACACCCTGTTTGCCATGGCCCGTGGTGTCAGCGACAGTTGCTGCGGCGGGGCCCACGCCCAGGAAATGACCAAGTGGTTCGATACCAACTACCACTACCTGGTGCCCGAATTCAGCGCTGACCAGCAGTTCCATCTGGGCTGGGATCAACTGTTCGACGAAGTCAAAGAAGCCCGCGACCTGGGGCACACCGTCAAGCCGGTAGTGATCGGGCCGCTGACTTACCTGTGGCTGGGCAAGGCCAAGGGCGCGGACTTCGATAAGCTCGATCTGCTCGACCGCTTGCTGCCGCTGTACGGCCAGATCTTCCAGCGCCTGGCGGACCTGGGCGTGGAGTGGGTGCAGATTGATGAGCCGATCCTGGTGCTCGATTTGCCCCAGGACTGGAAAAATGCGTTTGAACGCGCCTACAACCTGATCCAGCGTGACCCCCTGAAGAAACTGGTGGCCACTTACTTTGGCGGCCTGGAAGAAAACCTCGGCCTGGCGGCCAACTTGCCGGTCGATGGCCTGCACATTGACCTGGTGCGTGCACCTGAACAGTACCCGACGATTCTCGATCGCCTGCCGGCTTATAAGGTGCTGTCCCTAGGCGTAGTCAACGGGCGTAATGTCTGGCGCTGCGACCTGGAAAATGCCCTGGCCACCTTGCGGCATGCCCATGAACGCCTGGGTGACCGCTTGTGGGTCGCGCCTTCCTGCTCGTTGCTGCATAGCCCGGTTGACCTGGGGCGTGAAGACAAGCTCGACGCCGAGCTGAAGAGCTGGCTGGCCTTCGCCGTGCAGAAGTGCGCAGAAGTGGCCGTGCTGGCCCAGGCTATCAACCAGCCAGAAGCCGCGAACGTCGTGGCGGCCTTGGCCCAAAGCCGTGCCGTGCAGGCAGCGCGTGCGGCTTCGCCACGGATCCACAAACCGGCTGTACAAGCGCGTGTTGCGGCCATCACCGCCCAAGACAGCCAACGCCAGTCGCTGTTTGCCCAGCGTATCGCCAAGCAGCGCGCCGGCCTCGACCTGCCGTTGTTTCCGACCACCACCATTGGTTCGTTCCCGCAGACCGCGTCGATCCGCCTGGCGCGCCAGTCGTTCAAGGCCGGCAAGTTGAGCGAGGCTGAATATGTCGAAGCGATGCACAGCGAGATCAAACACGCCGTTGAAGTGCAGGAAAACCTCGGCCTGGACGTGCTGGTGCACGGTGAGGCCGAACGTAACGACATGGTGGAATATTTTGCCGAGCAACTGGATGGCTATGTGTTCACCCGCTTTGGCTGGGTGCAGAGCTACGGTTCGCGCTGTGTGAAACCGGCGGTGATCTTCGGCGACCTGAGCCGTCCGAAAGCCATGACGGTGGAGTGGATCCGCTACGCCCAAGGCCTGACCGACAAGGTGATGAAAGGCATGCTGACTGGCCCTGTGACCATGCTGATGTGGTCATTCCCGCGGGAGGACGTGAGCCGCGAAGTGCAGGCCCGGCAACTGGCGTTGGCGATTCGTGACGAAGTGCTGGACCTGGAAGCGGCGGGTATCAAGATCGTTCAGATTGATGAAGCGGCGTTCCGCGAAGGCTTGCCCCTGCGCCGGGCGCAGTGGCAACACTACCTGGACTGGGCGACCGAAGTCTTCCGCCTGTGCGCCTCTGGAGTGCGGGATGAAACCCAGATCCACACCCATATGTGCTACAGCGAATTCAACGACGTGATCGAGTCCATCGCGGCGATGGATGCCGATGTGATTACCATCGAGACTTCGCGTTCGGATATGGAATTGTTGGACGCGTTCGAAGCCTTCGCTTACCCGAATGACATTGGCCCGGGCGTCTACGACATCCACTCGCCACGGGTACCGGACGCCTCGGAAATGGCCAACCTGCTGCGCAAGGCTGCCCAGCGCATCCCGGCCGAACGACTGTGGGTCAACCCCGACTGCGGCCTGAAGACCCGCGCCTGGCCAGAGACGGAGGCGGCGCTGATTCATATGGTCGCCGCTGCACGGCAACTGCGCGCCGAACTGGCATAGCAGCAGCTAACCCCAAGCCCTCTGTGGGAGCGGGCTTGCCCGCGAAAGCGGTGGTTCAGTCACCCTCGTTGGTGGCAGTTGCACCGCCATCGCAGGCAAGCCAGCTCCCACCTTTGTGTTGCAGCGTATGCAAAATTCTCTGCCGTCCCGAGATCCCCTGTGGGAGCGGCGGTGCGACGATTCGACTTGCCCGCGAAAGCGGTGGTTCAGTCACTCTGATTGGTGGCAGTTGCACCGCCATCGCAGGCAAGCCAGCTCCCACCTTTGTTCTGCAGCGTATGCAAAACTCCCTGCCGTCCCGAGATCCCCTGTGGGAGCGGGCTTGCCCGCGAAAGCGGTGGTTCAGTCACCCTCGTTGGTGGCAGTTGCACCGCCATCGCAGGCAAGCCAGCTCCCACATTTGATGGTGGTGTGGCACAAAACTCTATGCCCAACAAAGCCCCCCTGTGGGAGCGGGCTTGCCCGCGAAAGCGGTAGTTCAGTCACCATCTTTGGTCACAGGTACTTGAGCCACGCAATATCCCGCCGCCGGGCTTTGAGCCTGGCAAACCAGCGCACTGGCAGGTACAACGCCAGGGGCAGCAGCAACGCCACCAGCCACACCGATGCCACGTTGTCGAAGCCAAAATGCGTCCCCTGGTTCAGGCCAAACAAGGCCACGCCCATCACATACAGCACTTTCAACACATACAAATGCAGCAGATAAAAGAACATCGGTGCCGCGCCGAACACTGCCAGGGTGCCGATCCAGCGACGTTGCCCGGCGCGTTCGAAGCCCAGCAGCAACAACAGCCCCACACCCAATGTCAGCGCGAGGAACAGCAGTGAAGGTGGGTATTTGGTGATGTTGAAGAAACTCATCAGCGTCTGCACCTGGCTGTCGTACATCTGCCATGGCGCCTCACCATAGCCATTGATCAGGCGCAACACCCCAAAGCCTACCAGCGCGCCAACGCCGGCCAGTAACAGATAACGCTGACGTCGCGCCGCCGCCATCGAGCCGCAAAACCACGGGCCGATGCCATAACCCAGGGCAATCACCCCGATCCACGGCAGCACCGGGTACGTCGTGCGCAAGCGCAGCGTGTCGCTCACTTCGATCCAGCTACGTTCATGCAAGATCGCCCAGGGAATGTGCAATGCCGAACCCACTGCGAAATGCACGCCGTCGAGCAAGTTATGCCCGCCAATGATCACCAGTGCCAGGCCGATCAGCATCGGGCGTGGCAACCACACCAGTACGGCGAGGGCGATCATGCTCACGCCGATGGCCCAGATCACCTGCATATAGATGACGCTGGGAGGCAGTTGGAAGGTCCAGGCGAAGTTCACCAGAGTAAATTCCAGCACCACCAGAAACAGCCCGCGCTTGAACAAAAACGCCGAGACGTCACCGCGGCCCTGGTATTTTTCGCCGTACAGAAACGCTGACAGGCCCGTGAGCAACACAAATACCGGCGCGCACAAGTGGGCCAGGGTACGGCTGATAAACAACGCCGGCTCCGTAGTGTCGATGTTCATCGGGTCGCTGACTTGCCGGTGCAGCAGAAACGTTTCGCGCACGTGATCAAGCAACATGAACAGGATCACCAGGCCGCGCAGGGCGTCGATGGAAAGCAGGCGTTGGCGTGAGTTGGCAGCGGGAACAGCGTCAGTCATGGTGCAAGGTCGCCGGTGGGAAGGAAAAAGGTCGGTTATCTTATAACATTGGAGGCCGTCGTGGCGTTCTGAGTCGGAATCGCCCCCTGCAAATGCTAGGGTAGGGCATAGACCTTGACGACCCTGGAGTCATTTATGAGCGCCCTGATTGATTTCAAAGCTGTCGTGCAATTCTGGATGGCGGCGGGCCCGGCACGCTGGTTCAAGAAAGATGCACAGTTCGATGCCGAGTTCGGCGCACGCTTCCATGAGGCCCATTTCCAGGCAGCCAGGGGTGAACTGGAGCACTGGATGAACGAACCCGAAGGCGCGCTGGCGTTGCTGATCCTGCTCGATCAATACCCGCGCAATACCTTCCGGGGCACCGCCCATATGTTTGCCACCGATCCACTGGCCAGGGTGTACGCCGCACGTATGATCGACGAGGGGATGGACCGGCTGATCGACCCGGCATTGCGCGCGTTCTGCTACTTGCCCTTCGAGCATTCAGAACAACCCGATGACCAGCAGCGTTCCCTGGCATTGAACAAACAACTCGATGCCAATACCTACCACTGGGCCAAGGAACATGCCGACATCATCGAGCGATTCGGCCGGTTCCCCCATCGCAATGCAGCGTTGGGTCGGGTGACGACTGAGGAAGAGGAGGCGTTTCTTCAGGGCGGTGGGTTTTCCGGATAGGGTGTAGGAACCGGTCGTATTCCGCCGAGGAATGCCCCCATAAAAAAGCTGCATTGTATTTGTCGCCGCACATCTCGTAGCGTGGCTGTCCACCCAAGGAGATGCCGCCGTGACGAACCTGCCGATGCGCTTGTATGTCGATGCCCAGTTCACTAGCCCGTATGCGATGTCGGTGTTTGTGACCCTGCAGGAAAAAGGCTTGCCGTTCGAGGTGCACACCCTCGACCTTGATGCGCTGGAGCAGCAGGCCCCGGCGTTTGCCGGGTTGTCTGTGACCCAGCGCGTGCCGACCCTGGAGCAGGGCGGGTTTGCCTTGTCCGAATCGTCGGCAATTACCGAGTACCTGGACGAGGTGTTCCCCCAGGTGCCGGTTTACCCCACGGAGCCACGTCAACGCGCGCGGGCGCGGCAGATCCAGGCGTGGTTGCGCAGTGACTTGCTGCCGATCCGCCAGGAGCGCTCCACGCTGGTGGTGTTTTGCGGGATCAAGTACGGCCCGTTATCCACCCAGGCCCAGGTGGCGGCTGACAAGCTGATTGCGGCTGCGCAGCACTGGCTGGCCGCCGGGGATGACTATCTGTTTGGCCAATGGTCGATTGCCGATGTGGACCTGGCCGTGATGCTCAACCGGCTGATCCTCAACGGCGATCCAGTGCCCGCGCCGTTGGTGGCGTACGCCCAGCGTCAGTGGCAGCGCCCTTCGGTGCAGGCGTGGGTCAATCAGGCACGCCCGGCGCTGTAGTGCCCAGCGGCCATTCCTGCGCGACGCGGCGGTCGAGGTCTTCCCAGTCTTCCATGCCCAGCACCCGGGTGGTGTTCAAACCGCGCAGATAACCGCGCAGCTGCTGGGCGGCGGCGCAGGCCTGAAGGGTATCGACAGCGGGGGCCTGGAGGACGGTTTCGTACTCCACCAAATAGTCGGCAACGCGCTCGCGAAACTCCGGCAGGACAGCGTTGCGGATGCGATCAAAAGTCTTCTGATGGGGCTTCATGGACAGGTCCTTCTTATAGATTTTGTTGTATGTACGCCGGCTTCTACAGGGGATGGCGTCAGTCAGGCATGGCTTCGCCGCTGAAGGCATGCACCGCCGCTACCAAGCCCTTGGCAGCCAGGGCCACCAGTTCACCGCCTTTTTCTGGTGTTGCCAGAGCCGGGTCGGAACCCATGCGCCCATCCGGGTGGCGGGCGCGAAAGTCCTGGGCCTCGCGGATCGGGCCGGCGGGGGCAATCCGGGGCGAGTAGTCTGCCGTCTTGATCGAGTCCGGGTAGGCCCACTGGGTAATCGCGATTTCCGAAGGGGTGGCATGGGTGCCATGTCCGGTCGGGAACTGCGCGCGTGCCAGTTCGCCAACGCCTTCCAAGTCCCACCAGTTGCACAGTTTCAAGGCGAAGCCGGCGGGGCGGCGGGCGAAGCTGGCCTCGGCGTACAGCTCGGAAAAGGCGGCTTCGATGGTGGCGATATTGCCGCCATGGCCATTGAGAAACAGGATTTTCTCAAAGCCATGGGCCGCCAGGGAGCGGGTCCAGTCGCCAATGGCGGCGATAAACGTCGACGGCCGCAGGGAGATGGTGCCGGGGAACCCGAGGTGATGCTGGGCCATGCCGATATTGAATGTCGGGCCGATCAGAATATCGGCGTCTTTTTGTGCTTGATGGGCAATGATTTCCGGGCACATCCAATCGGTGCCCAGCAGGCCCGTGGGGCCATGTTGTTCGTTGGAACCAATGGGGATCACCACGGTGCGGCTGCGGTCGAGAAATTGGCCAATCTCGATCCACGTTGACTGGTGCAAAAGCATTTCAGGTCCTCTCTCTGGTCAGGCTCGGCCTTCCAGATACTACCTCAACCGGCGCTGGCGATCTGGCGCGGTTTGCAATTGAGGTAGGCCGAGGACTTGAGCCAGCGTTGGTCGGGGTACCAGGAGAACATGAACTGCCCATCCTTGAGCTTGTCCACCACCTGGCGCGCCACTTGCGGGCGCACGGCGGGGCAGCCCTGGCTGCGGCCGATGCGGCCTTCACGCTTGCTCCACAACGGGCTGACATAGTCGGCGGCATGGATCACGATGGCGCGGTCGCGGGCCAGGTCATTGAAGCCCGGCTCCAGGCCGTCCATGCGCAGCGAGTAGCCGTGGGCGCCTTGGTAGCTTTCCTGGGTGCGGAACAGGCCAAGGCTGGATTGATGGCTGCCTTCACTGTTGGAGAATTGGGTGGCGAAGTTTTCCCCGGATTTTTGCCCGTGGGCCACCAGGTCGCGCAGTACCAGCTTTTTTTGGCGCAGATCGAAAATCCACAGGCGACGGGCGGTCGAAGGTTGCGAATAGTCGATCACTGCCAGGCGTTCGGAGCGTTCCTGGCCATTATTGACGGCACACTGCATGGCGCTGAGGGCGCTTTTGAGGACTGCGGGATTGAGTTCTGGAGCCGAGCGCGCCAGGCTGCTATACAAGGTATGAGGTTTGGCATTCTCTGCGAAGGCACCCGTACAAAACGCGGCCAGGGCGGCGGCGATCAGGCCGAGTCGGCAGTCAATATTCAGCATTTATCGAGCATCTCCGCCGTAGATTGGAGCTAAGCCATTGTTCAAAAAAACTGCATGTTACTTGAGCCTTTGCTTGCTCGTAGCACCATTGGTCGCCACGGCCGATGAAGCGCTGCTCGAGCCGTCAAACCCAGTACAGCTGGCACTTGGGCAGTTGTCGAGCGTCTGCCCCGGTTTAGCCACTCAGTTGGATACGCCAGCCGAGCTGCGGCTACAGGCTTTTTACCAGCAACAAGGCAATACGCCCCTCTGGAGGGTGGATGGTCGCCGGCAGGCGTTGCAGGAGCAGTTGCTGTTGCTGGCCGACGACGGCCTTGACCCGGCGCATTATCGGCTGCCCGACGCGACAAGCACTGGCAATGTGCTGTGTACCGAATTCGAAACCACCCAGCACTATCTGCAAGCCCTGCATGACTTGCATTACGGCCGTTTGCAGCAGGCCCATTACGAGCCGCTGTGGCATTCCCAGCCGCCGAGCGAGGACCCAGCCCTTGCCGTGCTGGCACTGGCCAGCGCCGGGCTTGCCGACATGCCCGCGGCGTTTGACCAGGCCAGGCCCAGCGCCCAGTTGTACCGCAGCCTGCGCGCAGCCTACGCCACCCAGCGCCTGCAACCCTTGGCGCAATGGGGCGTGATTGCAGACGGCCCGTTGTTGCGCCCTGGCCGGGACGACCCACGGGTGCCGGCGTTGGCCACACGTCTGGTCAGTGGCGGCTACCTGGCGAGCGTGCCCAAGGGCAATCAATACACCAATGAGTTGGTCGAGGGAGTGAAGCGCTTCCAGGCCAGCCATTCGCTGCAAGCCGATGGGGTGATCGGCCCGGGGACGGTGGCCGAGCTCAACGTCAGCCCGGCGGTGCGGCGCGAGCAACTGCGGGTCAATCTCGAACGCTTCCGCTGGTTGGCCCAGGACCTGGAGCCAGACGGCATTCTGGTCAACGTCGCGGCTGCGCAGTTGAGCGTCTACCAAGGCGGCGTCCCCGTGTGGCAGACGCGCTTGCAGGTGGGCCGCGCCGAACGGCAAACGCCGCTGCTTAAATCGCGCATCACGCGGTTGACCCTCAACCCTACCTGGACGATCCCGCCGACCATCATGCGCGAGGACAAGCTGCCAGCCATTCGCCTGAACCCGGAGTACTTGCGCCAGCAGAACCTCAAGGTGCTCGACAGTGAAGGTCGCGCACTCTCGCCCGAAGAAGTGGACTGGTCGCACCCCGGCAATATCCTCCTGCGCCAGGACGCCGGCCCGCGTAACCCGCTGGGCAAGATTGTCATGCGGTTCCCCAACCCGTTCTCCGTGTACCTGCACGATACGCCCAGCCAGCCGTTGTTCAGCAAGGGGCCACGGGCCTTCAGCTCAGGGTGTGTGCGGGTGGAGCAGCCGATGTTGCTGCGTGATTTGCTGGTGAACCCGGCGGAAAAGGCGCGTACCGAGGAGTTGCTGGCCACCGGGGTGACCCATGAGTTCCGCCTGGCCACGCCGGTGCCCGTATTGCTGGGCTACTGGACAGTGCAAGTGGATAGCCAGGGTGCGTTGCTGTACGCGCCGGATATCTATAGCCGCGATGGGGTGTTGTTGAAGGCGCTGGGCGCGGTCCTGTAGGCGCTCCCACCTAAAAGCCGCCGGGTATCTGCGCAATATGAGACCCGGTTGGCATCCTTGAGAAAATAACCATCAGGTATTTCTCAATTGCTCAAGAAACTGACCAGGCCTGCCGACGTGATGGGTACATACCCAGGAGCGTTCACTATGAGCAGTCAAGGTTTGGCAGTTGGTATCAGCCTGTTTTTCGCGCTCGTCAGCGGCAGTGGCCAAGCAGCAACCACCGTGGCCCAAGGTGTCATCCAGTTTCATGGCAGCATCGTCGAGGCAACGTGCAGTACGGGCGGGGGAGTTGGCTCGACATTGGCATTGAGTGGCTGCCCGATGTTTGCACCGGGAGGTGATATCAGCGCCCATATCGTCGAACCGGTTCGCACGGTCAGCGCTGTGGACCACTCGCCAGTGAAGGTCAAGCTGGTGACTGAAACCACAGGCGATGGCCGTTACTTCGATCGGCAATACCGCTTGAACGATGCGGCGGGCAAACCGTTGCGCTCAGGGGCCTACCTGGTGACGGTGAGTTACCCATAAGACCAGTCGAGGGCTGGCCGCAGGCCCGGCTCTGGCAGGCGGCTCCTTAGCTCAGTTGTTCACACAGGAACGCGGTGCTGGCAAGCCTGGAGGTCGGGTGGAATGCCAGCAAGCGCGTGGCAACCAGCAGGTACGCGATCTCCTCTGAAGACATGAAAGCCATTCCTCCCAGGATTTCGAAAGCATGCGTGCTAATGCGGTTCACGGCCTCCTGTATGGCAAACCGGGTTGCCTGTGCGTGCGCCAAATCACGGCGCAAGAATCGATTGTCGTCAATCGACGCCGCCAGACCGCGCAAGGCCATGGTGGCGCCCTGCAGGTCGATGAGCAGCATCGCCCGATTCTCCTGCGACCCTTTGTTACCAGCCAATGCACGTGATGCCAGCGCCGATGCCATTCCCAGGTAGGACGCGCTGACCAGCAGTTGAAACCAGATGGCGAACCAATGGTTGCCCGTTCCTTGTTGAGCATCATCGAGTTGATCATCGATGGTGGCGCTGAAACACATCATGGCTTCGGGAACCATCAAGTTATTGAAAATAACTTCATGGCTGTCTGCCGCCTGCAAATGCGGTACAGCCCAGAAGTTCTTGCGCTCAATGCTTGGATCATCGGCAAATCCCACACCGATGCCGATTTGGGCGCGGCCTTCAGGATCAAGGCAACTGACGCCAAACGTTATGACGTCGAAGTGATGGGTCATCGTGCACGGTTTCTTGCTTCCGTTGACAAGGTAGCCGCCGAGGGTTTTTTCGACGGTCATTGTTGATTCCAAGATAGGCGCATTCGTGCGTCCTTCGGCAAACCCGGAGGCAACTAATAAGTTGTCGCGTGCAATCAAGCCCAACAACCCCTGAATATCAGGAAAGAACTGCCTGGCGGCCATCATTCCGGCAACGGTGTGGTGATGCATGGTCATCATGATTGCCAGGGACGGGCAATGCGCGCCGACCCACGTATGCAGTTTCGCGACGCTTGATGCGCTGGCACCTGCGCCACCCAGTTCTTTGGCAATGGTAAGTGCGGGGTGGCCGAATGTTCGAAACATGTTGGCCAGTTGCTGAGGGTTGCCACGTTCCAGATCAAGAAGTGAGGCAGTTTCAAGAGCGGCTGCCATCTCCGGCATCCACTCGAAGGCAGTGTTTCTTTCTTCGTGTAAAAACATATCGGTTGGTTTCTTTAAGGTTTAGGAGGGGGTTGTTGGGTTATCTGCTTTTAAGTAATGGCGCGCATAACGGCCGTCCAACTTCGATAGCGGCAACAACATGAAGAAATCAGCTGTATTGAAGTCCGGATCCCGGGCCGGCTCACCACCTACCCAAGCACCGCAGCGCAAATAGCCTTTTAGCAGCGGCGGCATCTGTGGAACATGTCCGGTTGCAGGGACATGCACGGGAAATGGGTTGTAAGGCGTCACCCGATAGTCGGTTGGGGCAAAACTTTGTGCAGTGAACGCCTGATACAGCGCCGCAGCATTGTGGCCGCCATCCGCCAGGCTCACGCTGGCGCACCCCACCAGATAATCGCAGTGTTCACGCTGCATATACATGGCCAAACCCTTCCACAACAGCATGATGACGCTGCCGCTACGGTAATCCGGGTGGACGCAGGCATGTCCCGCTTCGGCAATGCGCGGTCGTAAATGATTTAGACGACTCAGGTCAAATTCCTGTTCGCAATAGTATCGTCCCATGCGTTGCGCGACTGTCGGGCTCATCAAACGATAGGCGCCCACTACACACGATGTCTGGGCGTCGCGCACAATCAAGTGGTCACAATAGTCATCAAATTCATCGATGTTAAGTTCGTGGCAGCTGACCCGTTCGGAAAGCTGGAAAGTCTCAGTGAAAACTCTATGGCGTAGACGTTGTACCTCACGTATTTCTTGCGGTGTGCCGGCAAGACTTACGGTCAACTTGGCATGGATTTTATTTGCACTGGGGTTGCTGTCACTGGATGTTGTTATTGATCGCATGTGACTTCCGTTTTAGATTTATTTAACCGCTGCCTGATAGCGGTAAAAAAATACTAATATGCCCCGTTGATCGGCGGCATAAGGAAAGTCCGAAGTGTTTGGGAGATATGCGCTGTTAATAAGGCGGGGCACACAGGCGGATTTTGAAATTCACAGCAAAGCGTATTGTTTCAATACGCAGCGGCAGTTGAAGCGAATTCAGTGGGTGGCTATTCGAAGCGTCAATGCTGCGCCTGGAAGCAAGCCGTAAACATCGTGCCACTCCCCACCTGGGAACTGACGACGACATCCCCGCCATGGGCCTTGGCAATTTCCCGCACGATAAACAGCCCCAGCCCGACACTGCGCACATCGGTGTGCTGATCGGTGCCTCGGGTCATGGGC
The DNA here is from genome assembly GCF_007858275.1 of Pseudomonas proteolytica. GTDB lineage: Bacteria > Pseudomonadota > Gammaproteobacteria > Pseudomonadales > Pseudomonadaceae > Aquipseudomonas > Aquipseudomonas proteolytica. Next base: position 8,228 of record NZ_VFEV01000053.1, on the reverse strand, counting down.
TCAAACAGCACGCTCATCAACGCATCGGCAATCACCGGCCCATGGTTATGCACCGAGAGGCTGGCCCCGTCGTCGCCCAGGCGTGAGGTTATGGTGATGGGGTGTTGCAGGTCGCCGTAGGCCACGCTATTGGCCACCAGGTTGCCGATGATTTGCTGCAGGCGGTCGCCATCCAGGCAAGTATCGGCAGGGCCCACGGTGTGATGCACCAGGGTGGCGCGGGGAAAGGCCACCCGCAGCTCGTCCACGGCGCGCCGGGTTACGTCATGCAGGTCCAGCGCAGCGGGGGTGACAGCGATGCCCACGCCGACCCGTGCCTGGGTGAAGTCCAGCAGGTCGGCGATCATCCGTTGGGCGCGCTCCGATGACTGACCGATATGGCCAATCAATTGGGTTTCCTTGGCGGTGCGCTCACCACGGGCGAGGAAATCGGAGGCCATCTTGATCGCGGTCAGCGGGTTTTTCAGGTCGTGACTGACGATGGCGACCATTTGTTCGGCAAACAGCGCCCGGCGCTTTGCCTTGATATAGGCCTCGTTGAGTTCGGCTTGGGCTTGCTGGAGCGCGGTCTCGGCGGCGGTTTTTTCCAGCAGCAGGGCTTCGGCCAACTTGCGTGCGTTGAGCAGCTCGCGTTCGTACTTGTCGCGGTCGGTGGTGCCGAACAGTGCCAGTTCGTGCCGCACGCCGTCGGGGTGGTCGCGCTTGATGGCATTGAGCAGGACGGTCACGGTGTGGCCGTCACGATGGCGCAGGTCGAGCTTGACCTCGGTGACACGGCCCTGTACCTGCATCAACGGGGCAAGATGGGTCTGATGAAAAATGCGCCCGCCCATGGTCAGCAGGTCCTGGAAACGTCGCCCGTGCAGTTCGTCCGCCGTCATGCCCACCCAGTCACTGAAACACTGGTTTACCCGCAGGAGCGTGCCGTCTTCGGCGCTGACGGCCAGCGCACAGGCCGCGCCGTCGAACAGCGCCAGGGGATCGGGCAATGTGTCACTGGTCATGGGCAGCGGTCCATGGCATCAGGAAGCTATCCATCGCGGCCGCGCAGGCCGCTGCCGCGCTCATATGCGGGCAATGGCCCACATTGTCGATCAGGCAATAGCGGCTGTGGGGCAGCACACGGTGCAGGTACTCGCCCACGCAGACCGGGGCGATCAGGTCATCGGTCGATTGCAGGATCAGTGTGGGGGTGGTGAGGCCACCGATATCGGCGCGGTTATCCGACAAGAACGTCACCCGCGCAAACTGCTTGGCGATCTCGGGCTCGGTGCGGCAGAAGCTGTTGGTCAGTTCTTCACTGAGGGCCGGTTGCCCTGGCGCGCCCATGATCACCGGAGCCATGGTGCTGGACCAACCCAGGTAGTTGCTGTCGAGGGTGTCGAGCAGCGACTGGATATCTTCGGGCTTGAACCCACCCACGTAGTCGTCGGCATCGATATAGCTGGGGGAAGGGCCAATCATCACATGGGCGGCGATGCGCCCCGGGGCGGCTCGGTCGGCGAGGGTGCCGATCATGGCGCTGACCGAATGGCCTACGAGGATCACCGGGCCGCTGGCGAACCCATCGATGATCTCATTCAGGTCCGCGGCGTACCCATCCAGGGTGGCGTATTTTGCCTTGTCGTAGGCCGCCGGGTCAGACAGGCCGGCCCCTACCAGGTCATACAGCACCACGCGAAAGCGTTCGACGAAATGGGGCAGCAGGTAATTCCACATGGCCTGGTTACAGCCAAAACCATGGGAAAACACCAGTGTCGAGGAACCATTGCCCACTACGTTGACGTTGTTGCGATGTCGAAGGTCCATGGGCGCGCTCGTAGTGGCGTGTTGCTATGAAGTTTTGCCGTCAGTTTAGAGAGTCATCCGCATGGGGTCACTAGGTATAGCGTTGATAGGGTAAAGTCGGCGCTTTCAGGACGAAACGTCAGGTATCCAGTATGGCGCGGTTTTTACGGCAATCGGCCTTGGGCCTGCTGGTCATGGTGTTGGCTGCGCTGGCTTTGGCGCAAACGGCGCCGCCGCCATGGGCGAGCGTGGCGCTGAACCAGCGGGTGATCGACCTGACCCACACCCTGGACAGCTCGACCCAGCAGCGCCTGACCGACCAGCTTGCGGAGCTCGAACAGCGCAAGGGCGCGCAGATCGCCGTGATGTTGCTGCCGACTACGGCGGACGCCGACCTTGAAACGTTCACCACCGAGCTGTTCCGCGCCTGGAAACTGGGGCGCAAGGGCATCGACGACGGTATTTTGCTGCTGGTGATCAAAGACGACCGCAAGGTGCGGATCGAAGTCGGATATGGCCTGGAAGGGCTGGTCACGGACCTGTTGAGCCACCGGATTATCGAGGAACAAATGACCCCGGCGTTTCGCCAGGGCGATTACGCCGCCGGTGTGCAACACGCCGTGGATGCCCTGAGCGTGTTGGTCGAGGGCGGCGACCTGCCCGCAGTGGACGAGACCCGGGAGACGGTGGATGAGGCCGCAGTCTTGCTGGCCCTGATCCTCGGCGCCGTCGGCGGGGTGTTGCTGGCCTCGGGCAAGCTGCATTGGCGACGCGGCCTGATCGGCGTCCTGGCAGTGACCGTGCTGCTGACGGCGCTGGCCGCGATCAATGGCAAGTCCTGGCCTATCTATGTCGTGGCGCTGCCGTTTTGCATGTCGATCAGCGCGGCCATATTCGGCGCGTTGTGGCAGGCCAAGGTGGTGTTTTATTGCGTACTGGCGCTGATGGCCTACAGCATCGGCCTGGGACTGGTGGATCACTACCTGACCGAAGTGTCCTTTATGAACTGGCTGGGCTGGCCGATGGCTGGGCTGGTGGTGCTGGGCCTGTACTTGATCCTGTTCGCGGTGATGAAGGCCGCCTGGAAAAACAGCCGGGCGGGGTTTTGCCTACAGTCGGTGGTGGTGCTGGGGGTGTATGGCGCGGCCGGGTATCTGCTGGAGATGGGGCTTGATGGCTGGTTGTTCGCCTTGCCCATCAGTTCGTTTGCGGCGCTGTTCATCTATGGCCAGGGGACGGGCGGGTCGAGCGGCGGTTCCAGCGACCGCTCAAGTTCCAGTTCCAGCTCAAGTTCCGGTGGTGGGTTTTCCGGTGGCGGCGGCTCCAGCGGTGGCGGCGGGGCTTCGGGGAGTTGGTGAAGCCCGTTGCGGTTTCAGAGCGTCATCACCATTTCATGCCAAGCCATCCCACCGTGATCTGACGCCGAGGGCTGCACATACTGGTAGCCCATGCGTGTGTACAGCGGCACATGCTGTTCCTTGCACATCAGGTGGATGGTCTGCTTGCCCATCCCGCGCATGCGCTGCACAAAGGCCGTCATCAATTGCGTGGCGTAGCCCTTGCCCTGGTGCGCAGGGTCCACCACTACCGACATGATCACAACATTTGGCGCATCTGCCGCGTGCCCTACCAATTCCTTGAAGGCTTCATCCGACATCACCACGTCATGGGCGCAACCGCCGTTGATAAAGCCCACCACCTGACCGTCCACTTCCAGGATCAGGAAACCTTGCGGGTACAGGGCGATGCGCGTGGTGATCTTCTCCAGGGTCGCGGCTTCGTCACCTTCGTAGGCGCTGATTTCGATCTCATAGCAGCGAGCGGCATCTGCCGGGGTGGCGTTGCGTAGGGTGAGGGCGGGCATGGCGGTTCCTGGGCGGTTGAGCGAGGGGCAGCATGATAGCGGGGTAGGGCCGCTGACGAAAATCCCACAAACAAAACCCACCCCTGTAGGAGCCGGCTTGCCGGCGATGGGCATAGACCTCTACACAATTTTCAGAACTCACGAAGTACCCCGTGGCGAGAGGGCTTGTCGGAACGCCGCATCGCCCGCGTTGGGCTGCGAAGCAGCCCAGTAAGCCGAATGCGGTGTATCAGATACTCCGTAGTGGCTGGTTCTGGGGCTGCTTCGCAGCCCAACGCGGGCGATGCGGCGTTCCGACAAGCCCGCTCGCCACAACAGCCTTATCTGCTTGGATTTTGTAGATACCTATGCCCATCGCCGGCAAGCCGGCTCCTACAAGGGCGAGGTGTATTTGACGGCTGCCGCTGCCCGCGATGGCACGTTAAGGCTTCTCAGCAACCCGGACACATGGATGCGCACGGTAAACGGCGAAATATCCAGGGCCTTGGCGATTTCCTTGTTGGTCTTGCCTTGAGCGATCAGCCGCAACACTTCCTGCTGGCGTGCAGTCAGGGTGTTGGTGTCCAGGGGCAACAGCCCCGAAGGTGCGAACTTGACCAGCACCTCGCCCTGGCGGATGGCGAGCAGGGCTTGGCCGATCTCTTCGGGGGCGATGTTCTTCCCGATAAAGCCATCGGCCCCCATCGCCATCACCTGTTCGATCAACAGCGGGTCATCGACCATCGACACCACGATCAATGTGGTGCGCCGCAGTTGCTGGCGCAGTTCGCCCAACTGGCTGATGCAGGTCAGGCCGGGGAAGCGCAGGTCGAGGATCAGCGTGTCGACGTCGCTGCCGCTCTTGAGCATGTGCAGCACCGTGTCCAGGTCGCCGGCCTGTTCTACACAGGCCTCGGGCAGCAGGCGTTGCACCGTGCGCAGCATGCCTTCGCGAAACATTGGATGATCGTCGGCGATGATGATGCGGCATGTCATGGGGTGCTCCTCCCTGGGGCCAGGTCGTCCTGTGGCGTGGTACTTTAACACTCTGCTCGGCGTCTGCCTGCCGGGCGCGCCGATATGACGATGACCGTACAAGGACGTTGCCCATGAAGTTCGTGAAAGACGCCGAACTGGATCAAGCCAACCTGCGTATTGTGGTAGCCGCCTGCGCCATGGTGTACATCGGCCTGCTGGGTTTTTTGCCGGGGCAATCGGTGGCGCATTATGTGCCGGTGATGATCTATATCGGCCTGTTCCTGCTGGCCTCGATTGTGCTGCGTCAGGTGATCGCGCGCTGGCCCGGGCATTACCCGGCGCGGCGGATTTTCGGGATGATCCACGACTACACCGGCACCTCGTTCGGCCTGGTGATCGGCGGTGAGGCGGCGTTGCCGCTGTATGCGGTGATGGTCTGGGTCAACCTTGGCAACGGCATGCGCTATGGCTCGCGCTACCTGGCGATTGCCACGGGCCTGGCGTTGCTGGCGCTGCTGATCGTGTATTGGCTGACACCGTTGTGGCAGGCGCAACCCTTTATGGTGCTGATGCTGATGATCACCAGTACGGTGATCCCGGTCTACGCCCACCTGCTGCTGGAGCGCACGCGCAAGGCGTCCGAAGAAGCCATCGCCGCCAACCTGGAAAAGTCGCGCTTCCTGGCCCAGGCCAGCCATGATTTGCGCCAACCCATTCACTCCATCGGCCTGTTCACCGCGTGCCTGCGTGAAGCACGGCTGGGCGATGAAGAACGGCGGCTGGTGGATAATATCGACCGTTCGCTGCTTAACGTCTCGCAATTGTTCCGCTCCATTCTCGATCTCTACACCCTGGACAACGGCCGCTTGCTCCCCAAGTACCAGGTTGTTCACCTGGGCGAGTGGCTGGCCGAGTTGCTACGCCAGAACGCCGAAGCCGCCCGTTGGGCCGGGGTAGAACTGCGCCTGCGTCCTTGCGCCCATTGGGTGCGGGTTGATCCGGCATTGTTGGCCACCATGGTGCAGAACGTGCTCTCCAACTGCTTCAAGTACGGCGGCCAGCGCCCGGTGCTGGTCGGCGTGCGCCGGCGCGGCGGGGGGCTGATGGTGGAGATTCACGACCAGGGGCGGGGGATTGCGCAGGAGCATCTGCCCCGGGTGTTCGAGGAGTTCTACCGCGTCCGCCACCTGCGCGACAAAGACGTTGAAGGCGTCGGCCTGGGTTTGTCCATCGTCAAGCGCCTGGGGCTGTTGATGGACATGGACGTAGGGCTGCGCTCACGGGTGGGCCGTGGCACCTCGGTCAGCCTGCGCGGCCTGCCCCTGGCGACCGCGCCCCAGCAACCCGTGGTGCGCGACGATGCACGCCAGGCGGGGCTGCTGACCGGTTTGAAAGTGTGCCTGGTGGAAGATGACCATAACGTGCTGCTGGCCACCCAGGCATTGCTGGAACGGTGGGGCTGCGAGGTGCAGGCGGAGTCGAGCGGGCATAACCTGGTCAGCGATTGCGACATCATCGTCGCCGACTATGACCTGGGCAACCACGCCACCGGTATCGAGTGCATCGACCAGCTGCGCGCACAGCGCGGCGTGGCGGTGCCGGCGCTGATTCTGACCGGGCATGATGTGGAGAGGATCCAGGCAGCCCTGCACGACCGGCAAATCGCCATTTTGTCCAAGCCAGTGCGCCCCGCTGAACTACGGGGCACCCTGCGCGAGCTCAGCCAGGGGCCGGTTACTGGTTAAACGGCGTCAACCCGTTACCCCGGGCGCCCTTGGGTTGGCAGTAGGCAGCCGGTTTCATCATGCCGAAGCTGGCCACGGCAAACATCCCGCCGCTGGCACCGCTGGGCACCGAGCAGTTGTAGTCACCGGAAGCGGTGCTGGCGATGTAATAGGTGGTCATGGAGTCACTGCGTACATTGGAAACACGCTTGACCGGCTCACCCAGATTGGTTTCCGAGAGCGTCTTGAGATGGTCTTCGGTGGGTTTGATATTGCTGCAACCGGCAACGCCGATCAGCAGGGCGCCCAGCAGGGCAAGGCGGGTAACAGGGGAGTGGAGTTTCATGGCGCTTCTTCCTTGGGGTTGTTTTGGTTTTTTACACGCACAACGATCCCTTGCACGGCGAGTTCGACGTGCTGGCGGGGAGCATTGGGGTGCCGGCGAATATAGCGCCGGGCGCCTGCGGGGTCGATTAGCACAAGTGTGCTAATGGCACCTTGAGGTCACGGTAAACAGGGTTAATTCAGGGAGATTCGAATGCTACAAATCAGACGCGCCACCGACGACGACGGCCCCATCGCCTTCGAGATCCGCCTGCAAGCGATCCGCAGCCAATGCATCGGTGCCTACACCGCCGAGCAGATGCTGACCTGGACCCGTGGCGCGGCCGAGGACGGCTATACCGCGCTGATGGCCAAGCCGTTCTACCTGGGGTGCGTCGAGGGTGAGCCGGTCGCCACCGGCATGCTCGACCCGGACCATCGGGAAGTCGGTGCGCTGTTTGTACTGCCCGGTTTTATCGGACGCGGGATTGGCGGGCAGATGCTGGAGCACCTGGAGCAAGTGGCGTTGGCGTTGGGGATTGAGGAGGTGGTGCTGGATGCGACGCTAAATGCCGCTGATTTCTACCGCCGCCGTGGTTATGAAGGCAGCGAGCAGTCCATCTATCATTCGCCTACGGGGCTGGACCTGGCGTGTATCCCGATGGTCAAGCGCCTGTCTGTTTGAACGCCGCACGCAGGCGTTCGATCACGGTCGGCACCGAAAGCCCGGCAGTGGCGGGGGGCGTCGGGTTCTCACCGAATTCGCGCCAGATAAACAGCGTGAGTTCGGCCCCATCCGTCAACGCCTGCGTGTTGCTGCCGGCGCCAAAATCTTGCAGTACCCGGTAGCGCTCATCCTGCCAGAACAGCGTTTCGACCCAGTCATAGACCGGGATCAAATGAAAGTGCAACGGGAAACCGGGCATATGCCCAAAGCGGCTGATGTACAGCCACTTGGGCTGGAGCTGTACTTCCATCACCCGCTGGATTTTCGCCAGTAGGCCCCCCATTTCCGCCAGGGCCGCTTCCGGCAGGTCAGCCAGTGAGTTGATCGGCATCTTGGCCCCCAGCATCAAATAACCGGGCAGGGCCGAGGCCAAGTGATGATTGAGCAGCCAGTGTTCGGTTTCGTGGAGGACATGGGACGGAGCAATGCGCATGGTCAGGCACCTGGTGGGTCGCGCCGGCAGGATACCAAAGGCAACTCCCTGTATCCCAGGAATGGGCGCGATCTGTGTCTTTCGACGGGCAGGTCTTGTGGGTACCGTCATGCCCTTTGCTCTAGCGCTGAGGCGCAGCTGCCCTGCCATTGTTGATAGGTGGTATGGCCACAATTCCCAGCTTCGCTGATATCCCCTGTGGGAGCGGCGGTGCGACGATTCGACTTGCTCGCGAAAGCGGTGGTTCAGTCACTTCTTGGCTGACAGGTGTACCGCTATCGCAGCATAGGTATCTACACAACTTTCAGAAACTGACGAACTCTCCTGTGGCGAGCGGGCTTGCCCCGCGCTGGGCTGCGAAGCAGCCCCAAAACCAGCCGCTGCGGTGTATCTGGTACAACGCATTCGGCT
>NZ_VFEV01000052.1 GCF_007858275.1 Pseudomonas proteolytica | reverse complement strand
AGCCTAGGCGAGGTGCCGAGTGGTGGGGCAAGAGCGTTTTGCTTACTTTTGCGCTGTTCAAAAGTGAGCCGCCGTAAGGGCGGAACCCATACCCGCCGCGACCGCGGCAACGGATATGTACACATACTCAGAAGAGCGAGTTGTGTAGATACTCATGGCTATCGCAGGCAAGCCAGCTCCCACACAAGCCAGCTCCCCCTGTTGTATCAGGCCGGGTTCTTGTCTTCTTGGCCCAGGCACGCCGCGGCAGTGAACAACACGTCGGTAGACGAGTTGAGCGCTGTTTCCGCCGAATCCTGCAGCACCCCGATAATGAAGCCCACGGCCACCACTTGCATGGCGATTTCACTCGGAATCCCGAACAGGCTGCACGCCAGCGGAATCAGCAACAACGACCCCCCAGCCACACCCGACGCGCCACAAGCGCAGATCGCGGCAACCACACTCAACAACACCGCGGTCGGCAGGTCGACGGCGATGCCCAGGGTATGCACGGCAGCCAGGGTCAGCACGGTGATGGTGATGGCGGCGCCGGCCATGTTGATGGTCGCCCCCAGTGGGATCGAAACCGAATAGGTGTCTTCGTGCAGGCCCAGACGCTCGCTCAATGCCAGGTTGACCGGGATGTTGGCCGCCGAACTGCGGGTAAAAAAGGCGGTGATCCCGCTCTCACGCAGGCACAGCAGCACCAGCGGGTAGGGGTTACGGCGCAGTTTCCAGAACACGATCGCCGGGTTGATCACCAGTGCCACGAACAACATGCAGCCGATCAGCACCAGCAACAGGTGCGCATAGCCCAACAGCGCATCGAAACCAGAGGCCGCCAGGGTCGAGGCCACGAGACCGAAGATACCCAGCGGCGCGAAACGAATCACCACGCGCACGATCAGCGTGACGCCGTTGGACAGGTCGTCCAGGACGGTGCGCGTGGTTTCACCGGCATGGCGGATTGCGATGCCCATACCGATGGCCCAGGCCAGGATGCCGATGAAGTTCGCATTCATCAGGGCGCTGACGGGGTTGTCCACCACACTGAGCAGCAGGCTCTGCATCACTTCGCCGATCCCGCCCGGGGCGCTGATGGCGACATCATGGGTGGAAAGCACCAGGCTTGAGGGGAACAGGGTGCTAGCAATCACTGCCACAACCGCCGCAGAAAAGGTGCCCAGCAGATACAGAAACAGGATCGGCCGGATATGGGTTTCCTGGCCATGCTTGTGGTTGGCGATCGAGGCCATCACCAGCACAAACACCAGGATCGGCGCGACGGCCTTGAGCGCCGAGACAAATACCTTGCCGATAAACGCGGTGGACAGGGCTGCACTGGGCGACAGCAGGGCCAGCAGGATGCCTGCGACCAGGCCAATGACAATTTGGGTCACCAGGCTGACGCGCAGCAGGCGTTGAAACAGCGAAGGGGCAGCAGTCATAAAGAGTTGTCTCTAGTTTTTTTAATGTGTGCAGCACTGTGCAAGGCGCGAAGTCTAACATGCCGTAGGACACATCCCATTTGCTGCGGCATTCAGTCGCCAAAGCCGTGCGTGGTCCGGTTACATTCTGTTAACCTTGGCCATCCTCTTCTTACCTCTCTGTCAGCGGGCCCTTGGGCCGACGCTGGCGTCGCCGTTTCTGGAGTTGTGCATGTTGTTGCCCATCCTGCTGCTGTCCGCAGCCGGTTTTACGGTGTTGACCACCGAATTTGTCATCGTGGGCCTGTTGCCCTCCATCGCCCGTGACCTGGATGTGAGCGTGTCCCAGGCTGGCTTGCTGGTGACGCTGTTTGCCTTCACCGTGGCGGCGTTCGGGCCGTTTCTTACCGCGTATTTCGCACGCTTCGAGCGCAAGCGCCTGTTTATCAGCATCCTGTTGATGTTCGGCGCGGCCAATACCCTGGCGGCCCTGGCGCCGAATATCTGGGTGATGGCCGTGGCAAGGCTGATTCCGGCGCTGGGGCTGCCGGTGTTCTGGGCCCTGGCCAGTGAAACCGCCGTGGATATTGTCGGGCCGGACTACGCCGGCCGGGCGATTGCCAAGATCGGCTTTGGCATCGTCTGCGCGACGGTCTTCGGGATTCCGGTGGGCACCTTGATCTCTGACATGTTCGGCTGGCGCACCGCCTTTGGCATCCTGGCCGGGGTGGCGCTACTCAAGGCACTGCTGCTGTTGATTTACCTGCCGGCGACCACGGTGAAAAAGGAAACCGTGACGTTGCGCTCGCAGTTCAAGATCCTGCGCAACCCCTTGATGCAGGGTCACGTGTTGCTGTCGATCCTGGTATTTAGCGGCATGTTCACCGCCTATACCTACCTGGCAGACATTCTTGAGCGTCTGGCCGGCTTCGATGGCACGCTGGTGGGCTGGTGCCTGATGGGCTTTGGTGCCGTGGGCCTGATCGGCAATTCGTTGGGCGGGCGCATGGTCGACAAGCACCCGCTGATCGCCTCGATGGTGTTCTGTGGCTTTATGATCGCGGGCATGGTGGCGCTGGTGCCGGCGATCCACTCCACCCTCGGCCTGGCCGCGGCCATGGGCATCTGGGGCGTGACCCAGGCGGCGCTGTTTTTGGTCAGCCATGTGCGGCTGATGAAGGCCGCGCCCCATGCGCCGGCATTCGCCGCGTCGCTGAACATTGCCGGGGCTAACCTGGGCATTGGCCTGGGGGCGATGGTCGGCGGGCATGTGATCGACACCCTCGGCCTGGGCAGCCTGGGGTTCGCGGCGTCGGGCTTTATCCTGCTGTCGATTCTCCTGGCCCTGTGGCTGATGACCGCCAAGACCCGGGTCGCCTGCGCCTAGGTCGGCAACGCGGTAAACAGTTCGCGGCGGGCGCCTTCGGTAATCGCAACGATACCGGGGTGCTTGACCTTGCGCTCCACCGAAATCACATAGAACGACTCGGTGACTGCATCTGTCTGGCCCACCAGTGCCACGCCGTACTGGCGTAGCACTTCCTCGGCAATCACGCTGGGGGCGATGAAAATCCCGCTGCCAGATTGGCCAAACGCCTGCATCAAGGCACTGTCGTCGAACTCGCCGATGATCTTCGGCTGGATCTTTTGCTCGGCAAACCAGCGCTGCAAACGGCTGCGCACGACGGTTTCCGCGCCGGGAATCAACAGCGGCGCGCCGTGCAGGCACTGTGGGAAATCACCGGGGTGCTGGTCAGCCAATGCCTGGGTGGCGAAAAAACTGATGCCGCATTCCCCCAGTTTCTGGCTGTAGCCCTTGATGTCGAGGTGGCTGGGCATGGGGCTGTCGGAAATCACCAGGTCCAGGCGCTGGATCGCCAGGTCGGCCAACAGCCGCTCCAGTTTGTCTTCACGGCAGGTAATACGCAGCGGCTCGTTCAGCTCCATGGTCGGCGCGATCAGCCGATAGACAATGGACTTGGGCACCACATCCGCCACGCCGACGCGAAACACGATCTGCTGTTCATTGGGCTGGGCGCGCAACATCGCTTCCAGTTCATTGCCGGTCTGGAACATCTGCTCGGCATAGGGCAGGGCCTGGCGCCCGGCCTCGGTCAGTTCCAACTGGCGCCCCACCCGTTGAAACAGGGCAATGCCGAATGTCTGTTCGAGCAGGCTGATTTGCCCACTGATGGTTTGCGGGGTGAGGTTCAGTTGCTCACAGGCGCGCACGATGCTGCCTGTCTTGGCCACCACCCAGAAGTAATGCAGTTGTCGGTAATTGAGCATGGCGGCCGTCAGTTCGTAAAAACCGAAGTATACGCGAGAAAAATACGAATTTTACTGAAGTGTTCACCTGCATAGAATGCGTCGCTATCGCGGGGCCACTACTTGGACCCAATGGTTCTAACGAGGAATACATCATGAAACTCAATTCTCTCGGCGCAGCTTCGTTGCTTGCGCTTTCATTGGTGATGATCAGCGGCTGCGATCAGGTCGAGAAAAGTGCGCAGCAGGTCCTGGGCAAAGCCACCGAATCGGCCAAGCAAGCGATCGATGACACCCACAAGGCCGCCGAGCAGGCATTGAGTGAAGCGACGCAAGGCCTGATCAGTCCAGAAAAAAAGGACGATCAGCCCGAGCAAGAGTCTGAATCGAACACCAAAGAAACCTAATTTCCCAGCACAACGTCAGGACTGACCTATGGAATACCTTTTACAACTGGCCGCCAGCCCCACCGCCTGGGTAGCCCTGGCGACCCTGATCGTCATGGAAATCGTGCTGGGCATCGACAACCTGATCTTCATCTCGATCCTCACCAACAAACTGCCGGAACAACACCGGGCCAAGGCACGACGCATCGGCATCAGCATGGCGCTGATCCTGCGCCTGGGCCTGTTGAGCACCATCGCGTTTATCGTGCAACTGACGGCGCCGGTGTTTGAAGTGTTCGGCCAGGCGTTTTCGTGGAAGGACATGATCCTGATCGCCGGTGGCCTGTTCCTGGTGTGGAAGGCGACGACCGAGATCCACCACAGCATGGACCCGGAGCCCGAAGAGAAGGCAAGCGTGGGCAATACTGTGGCTATCGGCTTTGCTGCGGCCATCGGGCAGATCCTGCTGCTCGACCTGGTGTTCTCCATCGACAGCATCATCACCGCCGTCGGCATGACCGAGCATTTGCCGATCATGATCATTGCCGTGGTGACCTCGGTGATCGTGATGCTGGTTGCGGCTGAACCCCTGGCCAAGTTCATCAACGACAACCCGACCGTGGTGATGCTGGCCCTGGGCTTCTTGATCATGATCGGTATGACCTTGATCGCCGAAGGTTTCGGTGCCCATGTGCCTAAAGGCTACGTGTACGCGGCCATGGCGTTCTCGGCTGCCATCGAGTGCTTGAACATCGCGCGGCGCAATCGCCACAAGCGTTTGCTCGCTGCCCGCCAGTAACCGCTCAAACCCAGAAGCCGGCTGTGCTCCCAAGAGCCCAGCCGGCTTTTTGCTGTCTGTTAGACTTCGCGCACTTGATAGTTTGAGGTCCACCATGAACGAGCCGATTCGCCTGACCCAGTACAGCCACGGTGCCGGTTGCGGCTGCAAGATTTCGCCGCAGGTGCTGGAAGTGATCCTCGCCGGCAGCGGCGCGCAGAACCTCGACCCCAACCTTTGGGTGGGCAATGCCTCGCGTGACGACGCCGCGGTGTACGCGATCGACGACGAGCGCGGCGTGGTTTCCACCACTGACTTTTTCATGCCTATCGTCGACGATCCCTTCGATTTCGGGCGCATTGCTGCCACCAACGCCATCAGCGATATCTACGCCATGGGTGGCGACCCGTTGATGGCCATTGCCATTCTTGGTTGGCCGGTCAATGTACTGGCCCCGGAAATCGCCCGGGAAGTGATCCGCGGTGGCCGCTCGGTGTGCGACGCGGCCGGCATTCCCCTGGCCGGTGGCCATTCCATCGACGCCCCGGAGCCGATCTTCGGCCTGGCCGTCACCGGTCTGGTGCACAAGCGCCATATGAAGCGCAACGACACCGCCACCGCTGGCTGCCGCTTGTACCTGACCAAACCCCTGGGTATCGGCATCCTCACCACCGCCGAGAAGAAGGGCAAATTGCGCGAAGCCGATATCGGGCTGGCGCGGGACTGGATGTGCACCCTCAACAAACCCGGCAGTCGCTTTGGCAAACTGGCCGGGGTCAGCGCCATGACTGACGTGACCGGTTTCGGCCTGCTCGGGCACCTGGTGGAAATGGCCGACGGCAGCGGTTTGACTGCCCTGATCGACTACGAAAAAGTCCCACGCCTGCCGGGGGTCGAGTACTACCTAGACCAGGGCTGCGTGCCGGGCGGTACGTTGCGCAACTTCGACAGCTATTCGGGCCAGTTGGGCCGTATCAATGAGTTGCACAAGCGTGTGTTGTGCGACCCGCAGACCAGTGGCGGGCTGCTGGTGGCTGTCACGCCAGAGGGCGAAGCCGAGTTTCTTGCGGCAGCGGTCGAACTGGGCTTGAACCTGGCGCCCATTGGCCAGTTGGTCGAGCGACAGAGCAACGCGGTAGAGGTGTCTTGATGCCCAGCGACATCACCGATTACCGCGAGATCTTTCTCAACGACCGTCCGATGATGGATACCCGCGCGCCGGTCGAATTCGTCAAGGGTGCGTTCCCCGGGGTGGTCAATCTACCGTTGATGAACGATGACGAACGCCAGCGGGTGGGCACTTGCTATAAGCAGCAGGGGCAACAGGCGGCGATTGTACTGGGCCATCAGTTGGTGTCCGGGGCGACAAAGGCTGAACGTGTCGAGCAGTGGGCACAGTTCGCGCGTGCCCATCCTGAGGGCTACCTGTATTGCTTTCGCGGCGGCTTGCGCTCGCAGATTGTCCAGCAATGGCTACGCGAGGCGGGTATCGACTATCCGCGGGTCGGTGGTGGCTACAAGGCTATGCGCAGCTTTTTGCTCGATACGGTCGAGCGCGCTACCCGCGAGTGCGACTTCGTCCTGCTGGGCGGCATGACCGGCACTGGGAAAACCGAAGTCCTCGGCCAGTTGCGCAATGCGCTGGATCTGGAAGGGCACGCCAATCACCGGGGTTCCAGCTTCGGCAAGCGCGCTACCGCACAGCCCTCCAACATCGATTTCGAGAACCGCCTGGGGGTTGATCTGCTGAAAAAACGCGACCAGGGTATCGAGCAATTCGTGGTCGAGGATGAAAGCCGCATGATTGGCAGTTGTGCGCTGCCCCTGGCCTTGCACAAAGGCATGCAGGCATTCCCGATGGTGTGGTTGGAAGATAGCCTGGCGGGGCGGGTCGAGCGAATCCTGGGCGATTATGTGGTGGACCTGTGCGCCGAGTTTGTCAGCGTGTTTGGTGAGTCGGGCCAGCAGGTGTTTGCGCAGCGCCTGACCGAGAGCCTGGGCAATATCCACAAGCGCCTGGGGGGCGAACGGTTCCAGCGGTTGCAGGGCATCCTGCAGCAGGCCCTGGAAGAACAGGCCCGCAGCGGCTCGGTGGATCTGCATCGTGAGTGGATCGAAGGGTTGCTGCGCGAATATTACGACCCGATGTATGCCTTCCAGCGTGAGAAGAAGGGCGCCCGCATCGAATTCGCCGGGGAGCAGGGGGCAGTGCTGGAGTATTTGCGCGAGCGCGGTGCCCGGCGCGGGTGCTGACGACTGTCCCCGTGGCGAGCCCGCTCGCCACAGTAGCCCTTTCAGCAGCATACCTATGCGGCGATGCCCAACCCTACAGCACGACCACCGCCACCAACCCACACACCACACCCATCAACATGGTCAGCCCGGCCACTGTCACCAGCACCCGTGTATCGAAATCCTTGCGCAGCATCAACAGCGACGGCAGGCTCACGCTCGGCAGGGTCATCAACAGGGCCACCGCTGGCCCGGTCCCCAGGCCCAAGGCCATCATGGTCTGCACAATCGGGATTTCCGCCGCGGTGGGAATCACAAACAGGGTGCCGACAATCGCCAGGGGCACCAGCCAAACCAGGCTGTCGGCCATCGCCCCGTCCACATGGGGGAACAGCCATACCCGTGCCGCGCCCAGCAGCAACACCGCCAGGATGTACACCGGGATGGTGCTCCAGAACAACTGCCACAAGGTGCGCAGCCAGCGCGTGAGGAAGGGCTGGCTGTCGGCGCCGCTGACGTTGGCCACGGCCTCCAGCGCCACTTCCGGCACCTGCTCCGGGCGTGCGATGCGTTGGGCGATCAGCGCCACACCGATCACCAACACGATCCCGGCCACCAGCCGCAGTGCGGCAAAGTCCCAGCCCAGGACAAAGCCCATGAACACCAGGGTCGCCGGGTTGAGTACCGGGTTGCCCATCCAGAACGCCAGGGCGGCGCCCACCGACACTTGCTGACGACGCATCCCCGCCGCCACGGGGGCGGCGCAGCAACTGCACATCATGCCCGGGAGGGCGAACAACCCTCCGCGTACCGTGGAACCAAGCCCGGCGCGCCCGAACAGGCGTAACAGCCAGTCCCGTGGAATCAACACTTGCAGCAACGATCCGAGAATCACCGCCAGCACGGCGGCTTTCCAGATTGCCAGGAAATACACCTGGGCATAGGCCAGGGCCGCCGCCAATGGCGAGCCTTGCTGATCGTTGAGGATCGAGTTGCCGATGCTGTGGCTGTCTGCCGCAACGAACGCCTTGAAGTAGTAGGGCGACCACTTCACGTAATACAGGCCGACGCAGGCGACCAACAGGAACAGCGCCGGCTTCCACCAGAAGGACCAGCCGCGTATAGGGCTGGCAGAGGTGAGGTTAGACATGGTCAGGATCCGCAGATAAGTCGATAGCGACGCATCATACGCGGTCCCGCCCCCAGTAGGAGCCGGCTTGCCGGCGATAGCGGTGTGTCACGCGGGACGCAGTCGCCGGTAAGGTCAGCTGTCAGCGTTTACGTGCGTCGCATCCGGGCAGGTCTGCAAGCCGTTATCCAGCCCTTGCTTGTAGTTACGGCTGAGCAGGCTGGCCTTGCCGTTCTGCCAGGTCAGGGTCAACACGTACAGGGTGTCGAAGTCGCCGCCGGACCAGTCTTCGGTGATGGTGTACTTCTCGCCGACCGCTTCGCTCGCCACCTTGTTGATCAGCTCCGGCAGGTAACCGTGGGACCAGGCGGTGTAGATGGTGGAGTTGTGGTACTTGTCCTCCATCAGCTCGTCCGCCAGGTCGCTGGTATCGTTGGCCGAAAACTCGATGTTCACCGGCAACCCAAGTTTGATCGCGCTGGGGCTGATGGTCATCAATGGTCGGATGTAGCTGTAGGAATTATCGAATTCGCCTTCCTCGACATTGCGCGTCGGGTTGGCCGCGAATACGAAATCGGCGGCGCCGAATTTTTCCGGCAGGACGGTGGCCAGGTTCATCGCGCGGTTGAGGCCCTGGCAATTGAGTTGGCCCAGGCCGCCAGCGGGTTTTTCGCCATGGCGCAGGAACACCAGGGTCTGTACGCCGTTCTTCGGCTCGGCACTGCTCTCGCGGGCTTCGAAGGCCAGCATCAAGGCGCCGCCTACGAAGAACATCGGTAACACGTAATAAGCATATTGTTTAAAACGTTTGCCAAGGCACAAAGGCTTGATTTTCATTAGTTTTCGAGTCTTCAGTGCTTCGGATCAAGACCGCAAGGCCCAGCCACAGCGACGCTCCAAGCATCGTGCGGTTTTCATGAGTGTGGCGGTATGCCTCCATTCAACCGTTCAAGCGCTTTTAAGAGTGCGCCATAGCGTTTTGGTTCGCTGGGACCTGAGATTAGCGAGCCGATGTTGCGGATTGAAGACCAATGCAGCCTGGCCGCTAGATCGCTATCATGGGTTTTTCTCAGCTTGGGGTATATCGATGATTTCACTCGCTGCGTTTCCGATTATTACCAAATGGCCAGCCCAGCATCCCGAGCGCCTGCAGTTGTACTCGCTGCCCACCCCCAATGGCGTCAAGGTTTCGATCATGCTCGAAGAGCTGGGCCTGGCGTATGAGGCGCATAAAGTCAGCTTCGACACCCAGGACCAGTTCTCGCCCGAGTTCCTGTCGTTAAACCCCAACAACAAAATCCCGGCGATCATCGACCCGAACGGCCCGGGCGGTGAACCGCTGGCGTTGTTCGAGTCGGGGGCGATCCTGATCTACCTGGCGGAGAAAACCGCGCAACTGCTGCCCCAGGCGCCCGCCGCGCGCTACGAAACCCTGCAATGGCTGATGTTCCAGATGGCCGGGATCGGGCCGATGTTCGGCCAGGTGGGGTTCTTTAATAAATTTGCCGGCAAGGCCTACGAAGACAAGCGCCCCCGCGACCGCTATGCGGCTGAAGCCCGGCGCCTGTTGGAGGTTTTGGAAAAACGCCTGCTGGGCCGTAGTTGGATCATGGGCGATGAGTACACCATCGCCGATATCGCGACCTTCCCCTGGATCCGCAACCTGATCGGTTTTTATGAGTCAGGCGATCTGGTGGGCATCAGCGATTTCCCCAATGTACTGCGCGCGCTGGACGGCTTTGTTGCCCGACCGGCGGTGATTCGTGGCCTGAATATTCCGAGCTGACCCA
Source organism: Pseudomonas proteolytica (assembly GCF_007858275.1). GTDB lineage: Bacteria > Pseudomonadota > Gammaproteobacteria > Pseudomonadales > Pseudomonadaceae > Aquipseudomonas > Aquipseudomonas proteolytica. The sequence continues at coordinate 26,312 of NZ_VFEV01000052.1, read as the reverse complement.
TGCCGACCTTCGATTTCAAGCAACTTGATGTATTCAGCAGCGTGGCCCTCAAGGGCAACCCACTGGCCGTGGTGCTGGGCGCCGATTGCCTGAGCGACCAGCAGATGGCGGACTTCGCCCAGTGGACCAACCTCAGCGAGACCACGTTCCTGCTGCAACCGCGCGACCCACGCGCTGACTACCGGGTGCGTATTTTTACGACCACGCAGGAATTGCCCTTCGCCGGCCATCCGACCCTGGGCAGTTGCCATGCGTGGCTGCAAGCCGGTGGCGTGCCCCGGGGCAGCGAGATCATCCAGGAGTGCGAGATCGGCCTGGTGCGCATCCGTCGCCAAGGCCAGGAACTGGCGTTCATCGCACCACCCTTGCTGCGCTCAGGGTCGCTGGATGCCGAGCTGTTGGAGCGTGTGCGCGTGGCCCTCAACCTTGAACCCGAGGCGATTGTACGCAGCCAATGGGTCGATAACGGTGCCGGCTGGTTGGCGCTGATGTTGGCGGACCGGCAGGCGGTGCTGGACCTGCAGCCGGACTATTCGAAGCTGCTCGGGTTGGCAGTGGGCGTGGTTGCCCCGTGCGATCCGAGCCGCGACGATGTGGATGCGCAGTTTGAAGTGCGCGGGTTTATTGCCGGCGACGGGGCGCCTGAGGACCCGGCCACCGGCAGCCTGAATGCCGGCGTGGCCCAATGGCTGTTGGGTGAAGGCTTGGCCCCCAGCCAGTACGTGGTCAGCCAGGGCACGGCCATGGGCCGCGCCGGGCGTATTCGGGTGCAGCAACAAGGGGATGAGATCTGGATTGGCGGCGCCGTCTCGGTGTGTATCGAAGGCAGCCTGAGCCTTTAACGGTTATGGGCCGCCAGCTTGATCCCAAAGCCGAAAGCATATTGTTACGGGAATGGCAAAACACCGTTATGGCCACGGTATTTGTGCTCTCGGTCAATCCAGGCATAAGCTTTCGCCCTTAAGCTAGCGGCCTTGCCACGTGCCATGGCCCTTTTTGTAGGAAATTGTAGGAAAACCCATGTCCAGCCAGTTCCCCGAAGCCCGCTCCCGCCGCCTGCGCCGTTCCCCCGAGTTGCGCAGCCTGTTCCAGGAAACCGAATTCACCCTCAACGACCTGGTATTGCCGATCTTCGTCGAAGAAGAAATCGACGATTTCGTGCCCATTACCAGCATGCCCGGTGTGATGCGTATCCCCGAATCGAAACTGGCCAGTGAAATCGAGCGCTTCGCCCGCGCCGGGATCAAGTCGGTGATGACGTTTGGCGTGTCCCATCACCTGGACGCCAGCGGCAGCGACACCTGGAACGAGCGCGGTCTGGTCTCGCGCATGTCGGCGATCTGCAAGGATGCAGTGCCGGAGATGATCGTGATGTCCGACACCTGCTTCTGCGAATACACCGACCATGGCCATTGCGGCGTGATGCACGGCAATGAAGTGGACAACGACCGCACCCTCGCCAACCTGGGCAAGCAAGCCGTAGCGGCAGCCCGCGCCGGCGCCGATGTGATCGCGCCTTCGGCAGCGATGGACGGCCAGGTCCAGGCCATTCGCCGGGCACTCGATGCGGCGGGCTTCACCCATATCCCGATCATGGCGTACTCCACCAAATTCGCTTCGGCCCTGTATGGCCCGTTCCGCGAGGCGGGCGGCAGCGCGCTGAAGGGCGACCGCAAAAGCTACCAGATGAACCCGATGAATCGCCGCGAAGCCGTGCGCGAATCCCTGCTCGATGAGCAGGAAGGTGCCGACTCGCTGATGGTCAAACCGGCCGGTGCGTACCTGGACATCATCCGCGACATCCGCGAAGCCTCGCGCTTGCCCGTGGCGGCGTACCAGGTCAGTGGCGAGTACGCGATGATCAAGTTCGGCGCCCAAGCCGGTGCCATCGACGAAGCCCGTGTGGTGCGCGAGACCCTGGGTTCGATCAAGCGCGCCGGTGCGGACCTGATCTTCACCTACTTTGCGATGGACCTGGCGCTCGCCGGCATCTGATCCCGGCTCCTACATGGGGTGGGGGGTTGTGAGATAGTGGTCAGATCCACCGACTCACAGGACACCCCGCATGCTTTCATCCCGGCTGACTCTCTGCCTGACCACCTTGCTGGTGCTGGCCGGCTGCTCAACCCAACGCAGCCAGCCACTTCCAGAACGCAGTGAAACCGAGGTCAAGGCGCAGATCGTGCGGCTGATGCCGGCCAAGGTGGCGGATCGCGCCGGCTGGGCCCAGGATATCTACACGACGTTCGACAGCCAGAAGATCTACCCCAGCACCGAGAATATCTGTGCGGTACTGGCGGTGACTGAGCAAGAGTCCACCTATCAGGTCGACCCGCCAGTGCCGAACATGGGCAAGATCGCCCAGGATGAAATCCTCAAGCGTGCGGCCAAGGTGCATGTGCCGGCCGTGCTGGTGCGCACCGCGCTGCAACTGCGTTCGCCCACCGGCAAGTCCTACGCCGACCGGCTGAGTGCTGCGCGTACCGAGAAGGACCTGAGTGGGATCTTTGACGACTTTATCGGCACCGTGCCGTTGGGCCGCACCTTGTTTGGCAGTTTCAACCCGGTGCATACCGCAGGCCCGATGCAGGTGAGCATTGCCTTCGCCGAGAAACAGGCCCGGGGTTATCCCTACACCGTAGATGGAAGTATTCGTCGGGAAGTGTTCACCCGCCGTGGTGGGATGTACTTCGGTATCGCCCATCTGCTCGGTTATCCGGTGAGCTACGAGCAGCCGCTGTACCGCTTTGCCGACTTCAATGCTGGTTGGTACGCCAGCCGCAATGCGGCGTTCCAGGCCGCTGTCAGCCGTGCTTCCGGGACCCGCCTGGCGCTGGATGGCGATTTGATCCGCTACGGTTCGATCATGCCCGGCACCACTGAACTGGCGGTGCGCTCATTGGGCAAGAAGCTGGACATGCGCAACCCGAGCATCCGCAGCCAGTTGGAGCAGGGCGATCGCCTGGACTTTGAAGAGACCACCCTGTACCAGCGGGTCTTTGCCCTGGCCGAGAAAGCCGAAGGCAAGCCCTTGCCACGGGCGATCCTGCCAGGGATTGTGCTCAAGAGCCCGAAGATCACCCGCAACCTCACCACAGCCTGGTTCGCCCAGCGCGTGGATGAGCGGTACCAACGCTGCATGAAGCGCTAAGGTCAAGGGCGGCGCTTGACCAGCTTGCGCCACAGCCAGACCCACAGCCACAACACCGGGAACGCGAGGATCACGAACGGCAGCACGTAGCTTGAGCGCTCCAGGGCGTCGGCAGTGCCGTCGACCAGGTTGTCGCCCAGGTTGCCGAACATGCGCGCGAAACGTGATTGCTGATGCTCGCCGTCGGATGGGCGGAAGTTCAGGGTCACGCGGTTGGTGTCCAGGCGTCGCTGCTGGCCGGCGGCGATCTGCGCCAGTTCCTGCAGCTCGTTTTCGATGGCGGCTTGTTCCTTGGTGAGGGTGATCAAGTCGCCCACGGTGATGTCCTTGCGCGCGGCCAGCTCATCCAGGCGTTTCTGCTGGGCCTGCAAACGCTCCTGGCGGCGGCGTACATCGGCCACTGCGTCGGCCAGGTCCTCGGCGCTGGTGATGCGCTGGCCCAACTGCCCGCCCTCGGCCGCCATGCTCACCAACGGCTCGACTCCGCTGGGGGCGATGCGCAACACAATCATGCCGCCGTCGCTGTTTTCTTCGATACGCAGGATGTTGCAGGCGCCGAACTGCGCCGACTCACAGGCTTGGCGCGTGGCCTGCATGCGCGGTGCCAGCAGGGCAACCGGCATCGCCAGGCTCAGCTCGTGTTCATAGGCCAATTGCGCGCCGGCCCGGCCCTGTTCGCCATTGATCTGTGTGGCTTCGGAATACTCCTTGGGCGAACAGCCACCAAGCAGCAAAGCGGCCAAAAACATCAACGCAGTAGATCTGCCTTCCAGATGGCGCATTACGTCTCCTTCAGTGTGCGGGATAAAGTGCGCGGCGATTAAAGCCGGTTTGCCCGGCGAACGCAAAGTGGGCGTGGGCTTATCGGCACAGATTTGCCCGGTTGATCATGCTGGCTGCATCGACCGGCGCGGGTTAAACCTCATGCCTGGTCACAAGGAAGATCCACCATGACGGATACCCCTGAAGGTTTTGCCCCCTTATCTCGCAGCAGCCCGCTCCTGGACTTGCTGGGCCCGGTGTATTGCCGCGGCGAGGGCCTGCAGTTGCAACTGGGCCTGCGTGCCGACCACCGCCATGCCAACGGGCGCGGCACGGTGCACGGTGGCGTATTGGCAACCCTGGCGGATGTCGGCATGGGCTATGCCATGGCGTTCTCCAGCGATCCGCCGTTGCCGCTGATCACCGCGAGCATGACCCTCGATTATCTGGGGGCGGTGCAGGTTGGCGATTGGATCGAAGTACGGTTGGAACATCACAAACGCGGACGGCAGATGGCGTTTGCCACGGTCAGCCTGCAGGTGGGGGAAAAGGTCGTAGTGCGAGCCAATGCGGTATTCGCCGTGCCCAAGGCCGCTGCGTAGCTAGCCGCAAAGCTGTTACAGCGCTGTTTTATGTACATTGTCGAGTCGTGCGCGTCCCCCTTGTGGCAAGCCCGCTCGCCACAAGGGGGCCAGGTGGCTGCACGACAGTACCAATCAGATAGGCAAAAAAAGGCCCGGCTTTTCGTGGAGCCGGGCCTTTTCCATGTTGCTCGTTGAATCAGTCGCGCTCAAGGGCCAATGCCACGCCCTGGCCGCCGCCGATGCACAAGGTGGCCAGGCCTTTTTTGGCATCGCGCTTGATCATTTCATGCAGCAAGGTCACCAGTACGCGGCAGCCTGATGCGCCAATCGGGTGGCCGATGGCAATGGCGCCACCGTTGACGTTGACCTTGGCCGCGTCCCACTCCAGTTCCTTGCCCACTGCCAGCGCCTGTGCGGCGAAGGCTTCGTTGGCTTCGATCAGGTCCAGTTCGGCCAACTGCCAGCCGGCCTTGTCCAGGCAGCGCCGGGTCGCGGACACCGGGCCAATGCCCATGATCGCCGGATCGACGCCCGCGTTGGCGTAGCTGGCGATCCGTGCCAGCACTGGCAGGCCCAGTTCCTTGGCCTTATCGGCGCTCATCAGCAGCACCGCAGCGGCACCGTCGTTGAGGCTCGACGCGTTGCCGGCGGTGACGCTACCGTCCTTCTTGAAGGCTGGCTTGAGCTTGCCCAGGGATTGGGCGGTGGTGCCGGCGCGAGGTTGCTCGTCCACGGCAAAGGCAATCGGGTCGCCTTTGCGCTGGGGGATCAGGATCGGCGTGATTTCGTCGGCAAAGCGCCCGGCTTCAATGGCGGCAGCCGCTTTCTGCTGGGAAGCGGCGGCAAAGGCGTCCTGGGCTTCACGGCTGATGCCGTACTTGTCCACCAGGTTCTCGGCGGTGATGCCCATGTGGTAGTCGTTGAACGCGTCCCACAGGCCGTCGCTGATCATGCTGTCGACCATCTTCGCATGGCCCATGCGCAGGCCGGTGCGGGCGGCGGGCAACACATAGGGCGCCAGGCTCATGTTTTCCATGCCGCCGGCGATGATCACTTCGGCGTCACCGCAGCGGATGGCCTGTGCGCCCAGGTGCAAGGCCTTGAGGCCCGAGCCACAGACTTTGTTCAAGGTCAGGCTCGGCACCGCGTGCGGCAGGCCGGCGAGGATCGATGCCTGGCGCGCCGGGTTCTGGCCGCTGCCTGCGGTCAGCACTTGGCCAAGGATCACTTCGTCTACAAGCGCTGGGTCCAGGCCCGTCTGCTCCAGCAGGCGGCGGATTACCGCGGCTCCCAGTTCCGGTGCCGGGATGGCGGCCAGGGCCCCTTGAAAACTGCCCACGGCGGTGCGGGTGGCAGCAACAATCACGACGTCTTGCATGGAATCTGTCCTCACTGGAAGTGCATTTCTGGAACGTGGTCCGGGACGATCAGTTTACCGGCGGTCTTGCTCACAATCTCTTCAACGCTGACGCCAGGTGCGCGTTCCTTGAGGACAAAAGCGCCATTTTCGATTTCCAGGTAAGCGAGGTCCGTCAGCACGCGCTTGATGCAGTTGGCACCGGTCAGCGGCAGGCTGCACTGGCTGAGCAACTTGGACTCACCGTCCTTGGAGGCGTGGGTCATGATCACGATGATGTTTTCTGCGCCGGCCACCAGGTCCATGGCACCGCCCATGCCCTTGACCAGCTTGCCGGGGATCATCCACGAGGCGATATTGCCGTGCACGTCCACTTCAAAGGCGCCGAGCACCGTGAGGTCTACGTGGCCGCCACGAATCATCGCGAAGGATTCGGCCGAGGAGAAGATCGACGCGCCAATGCGTGCGGTGACGGTCTGCTTGCCGGCGTTGATCATGTCGGCATCGATGGTGTCTTCGGTAGGAAACGGTCCCATGCCCAGCAGGCCGTTTTCCGACTGCAGCATCACTTCCATGCCTTCGGGAATGTAGTTGGCCACCAGGGTCGGGATGCCGATGCCGAGGTTGACGTAGAAGCCGTCCTGCATTTCGCGGGCGACGCGTTGAGCCATTTGTTCGCGGGTAAGAGCCATTTTATGAGTCCTTATTGTTCGGGCTGGAGGCAGATTATTTGCGGACAGTGCGCTGTTCGATGCGCTTCTCGAAGGTGCCGCAGATAATCCGGTCGACGTAGATACCAGGGGTGTGGATCTGCGCCGGGTCCAACTCGCCCGGTTCAACGATTTCCTCCACTTCAACCACCGTGATCTTGCCGGCGGTGGCGGCCAGCGGGTTGAAGTTCTGGGCGGTGTGGCGGTAGATCACGTTGCCGAAATGGTCGGCTTTCCAGCCTTTGACGATGGCGAAATCGCCGGTGATGGACTCTTCCATCAGGTAGGGGCGTCCGTTGAATTCACGGGTTTCCTTGCCTTCGGCGACGGGGGTGCCAACGCCGGTGGCGGTAAAGAACGCTGGAATGCCAGCGCCGCCTGCGCGCATTTTTTCCGCGAGGGTGCCTTGGGGGGTCAGCACCACCTCGATTTCGCCGCTGAGCAGTTGCTTCTCGAACAGGGCGTTTTCCCCGACGTAGGAGGCGATGACCTTGCTGATCTGTTTTTCTTCGAGCAATACACCCAGGCCGAAGCCATCCACGCCGCAATTGTTGGAGACGACCGTCAGGTCGCGGGTGCCTTTGCGCTTGATTTCGGCGATGAGGTTTTCCGGGATGCCGCACAGGCCAAAGCCGCCGGAGAGTACGGTCATGCCGTCTTCCAGGCCTGCCAGCGCTTCTTCATAGGACGCCACGCGTTTATCGAAACCTGCCATATGCACCTCTTTTATTGTTTGTGGTCCAGCCAGTGAACCGAGTGTTGCGCCGGTGGATTGATTTGTTAAGTTGTTTTTTAAGGTTGATTGATTTAAAAAACGGGACAATAGAGTGGGTAGTGGAGCATAGCCATGACAGTTAAACAGATGCGGGCCTTTCTGGCCGTGGCCCAGACCCTGAGTTTTGCCGCCGCCTGTGAGCGCCTGCATTTGTCCCAGTCGGCCCTGAGCCTGACGATCAAAAGCCTGGAGGAGGGCTTGGGCGGGCGGCTTTTCAGCCGCAATACGCGCAACGTCGCACTGACCCCGGAAGGCGAATCCCTGTTGCCCCTGGCCCGCCGGTTGATTGCCGACTGGGACAATGCCGAGGATGAATTGCGCCAGCGTTTTACATTGCAGCGTGGGCGCGTGACGGTGGCGGCGATGCCGTCGTTTGCTGGCAACCTGCTGCCGCCGATCCTGAAGATTTTTCGAGCGCGGTTTCCCCAGGTCAATGTCACGGTGCACGACCTGATCAATGAACAGGTGCTGGAGATGGTCCGCGATCGCCAGGTTGAACTGGGCGTGGCATTCGAGCCCTCGCCGGGCTCGTCGCTGGCCTTTACCCCGCTGTATCTGGACCGCTTTGTTGCGGTAGTGCCCGGTGATTCAGCGTTGGCGCACATGAGCGAAATCGACTGGAAAACCCTGCTGGCGCAACCTTTCATCACCTTGCAGCGGCCTTCTACGGTACGGGTGATGCTGGAAGAGCACTTGGGTGCATTGCAGATGAAGCTGCCGGTGGCGTTGGAGAGCCATCAATTGGCAACGGTGGGCAAGATGGTTGCCAGTGGCCTGGGCGTCAGCGCCGTGCCCGCGTTGTGCGCCCCGCAGATGGAAGAGGCGGGCGCTCATTGCATCACCTTGTGTGACCCGGTGATCGAGCGGCCGATTGGCGTGCTGACCAAGCCTGGGCATGAACTCTCGGCGGCGGCGCAGGCCCTGTTCGATATCTTCCGGGACGAAGCGGCGAAGGGACGGTTTCCCGGTATTTAAGTCTGCACAAACAACTGTAGGAGCTGGCTTGCCGGCGATAGCTATTTAACAATCAACCGTGTTGATCGTTAAACCGTCATCGCTGGCAAGCCAGCTCCTACAGAGGGTGAGTAGTTCTTAGTAGTAGCGGTCGATTACTTTAACTTGCGAGTTGTCCTTGAAGGACTCCCAGGCATTGTTAAGTGTGTCGAACACTTGCTCGATAAAGTTGCGATCGGCAGCAGCTTTTTTGCCGACATAACCCTGGCCACGGCGGTACATCTTCAGGCGCGCCGCCAGTTCACGGTTATTGCGGTCGAACTCGGCTTCTTCGGTATGGGGCGCCAGGCAGTCAATTTGCACTTCGCCCGATTTGCCAATCCACAGGATATGGTCGTCGAGTGTGTCTTTCTGCGCTGCGAACATCTCAGCCAATTCATCGATAGTTGGTTGGTTGTTCAGATTCATTGTAAGCCCCTTGACCAGTTGGCGATCTTCAGTTGATTCGTTAATTCACGTTAGTTGTCTCCGGTTGCGAAAACCGGGCGTCAGAAACGGTCTGCCAAATACGGGCAGGGTCTTGAACCTGATGCATGTAGTGTTTCTGATGAACTGCTACGTAATGGTTTCATAGCGAAGACAAGTAGCATTTGAGCTTCTTGTACCGTGCCTTTCGGTTCGGTCAGCTTCATCAATCTGCCTTGTGGGCAGTGCACATCCGGAAAAACAGCTCGGCGGTCAGACGAGCTTGTTCAAAACGCTTGTTACCAACGCTCCCGATCCGGGAGACGTCTGAATCATGCAAGGTCAAAATGGTTACGTCAACGGTTATGTAGTGATTATTTTTGCTCACTACATAAATATTCCGGTGCGGGGGGGGGGCGGGGAAAAGTGACTTGGGCGTCATTTTTTGTGCTGGCAGGTCGGATGTTTGCCCTTCTGTAGGCGCTGGCTTGCCAGCGATGGCATGACTACGGTGTGTGATTGAAACCGAGGGGATGCCATCGCCGGCAAGCCGGCTCCTACATTGGATTTGTGGGGCTTGGGAGTGTCATTCGCCGCGGATGTACTGCTCCAACTGCTGGATAAGGGCCGCCTGTTCAGCAATGGCTTCCTTGACCAGGTCGCCGATGGACAGCAGGCCCAGCAGTTGTCCGTCTTCCACCACCGGTAGGTGGCGCAGGTGGCCGTCGGTCATGATGCCCATGCAGTCTTCGACGCTTTTGTGGGTGTCCACGGTGATCGCCGGTGAGCTCATCACTTGGTGTACCTGTGTGCTCGTCGAGGACAGTTCATGGAGAATCAGTTTGCGCGCGTAGTCGCGCTCACTGATGATGCCGACGACTTTGTCCTCCTTGACCACCGGCAAAGCGCCGACGTTCTTCGCTGCCATCACCACCAGCGCTTCAAACACGGTGTGATTCCACTGGATGGTATGCACTTCCTGATTCTTCTGGTCCTTGGACTTGAGCAACTGTGCGACGGTCTTCATGGTGGCCACCCCGGTTTTGTTATTAGGCAGTTCCTACAGAATCCTAGACCGTTGGCGCCAGAGCAAGAGCCAAAGCGGCGTATATCCGCTCGAAAAACGTCATTAGCGCCTTTTTTCGGTATTTCAGCCCTTGTTTGCCGGTGTTGCCGCCCGTTTCGGGCCGGCGCCGGTCTTGCGCTTGGCCGGCTTGCGTTTGTTTTTCCAAGGGGTGGCACCACGGCCTGCCGGGCTGGCAGGGCCGCTGATGGTCATTTGCATCCCATTGCAGCGGGCCACTTGCTTGCTCATCCAGGCCGCCTGTTTGGCGACAAACTCCTCCAGGCTCATCTCACCACTTTGCACCATGTCCAGGGCCTGCTCCCAAATCGCGGTGGTGCCCGGGTCGGCAATCGCCCTGGGCACCGCGTCGATCAGGCTGAAGGCTGCCGGTGTGGCGGACAACGCCTTGCCATTCTTTACCAGGTAACCACGGTCCAGCAGGCCCTGGATAATCCCGGCCCGTGTCGCCTCGGTGCCGATGCCGGTGGTGTCCTTGAGCTTTTGCTTGAGCAGCGGGTCTTGCACCAGTTTGGCGACGTTTTTCATCGCCTTGATCAGGTCGCCTTCGGTAAAGGGCTTGGGCGGCTGGGTCCACAGGTCCTTGAGGTTGACCTGCGCCACCCCGTAATCCTCACCCTGTACCAGGGTTGGCAAAGGCTGTGGTGCAGGTGCTTCGCGGCCTTTGCTCGGAGCCAGGGCTTCGGGCAAGGCGCGTTTCCAACCGGCTTCTACCACCACTTTGCCTACCGCGCGCAGGGCTTCTCCGGCACAGTCGAAATCCGCCTGGGTGCGATCGTATTCGTGGTTGGGCAGGAACTGCGCCAGGTACCGGGCGCGGATCAAGGTGAAGACGGCGCGGTGCTTGCCGGTCAACTGCGCCAGATCCTTGCCGGCGCCGGTGGGGATGATGCCGTGGTGGGCGCTGACCTTGGCGTCGTTCCAGGCCCGGGAGCGGCGTTGCGCATCGAGGTGCGGCAGCAGCGCGCTCACTGCTGGATCGGCGCGCCCCAACGCCGCAAGAATCGTTGTCGCGTCGCCATGCTGGCTTACGGGCAGGTAGCCGCAGTCACTGCGTGGGTAGGTGATGACCTTGTGGGTTTCGTAGAGGGACTGGGCAATGTCCAGGGTTTCCTGGGCGCCGAGGCCGAGTTTCTTCGAGCAGATTTCCTGCAGGGTGCCCAGGTCAAAGGGCAGGGGCGCCACTTCGCGCATGCGTTCGGTGCGCAGCTTCACCAGGCGTGCGCTGGCCGCGTTACCCATGGCGCTCGCCGCCTGCCGTGCCCGTTCATGGTTGAGGCAGCGGCCCTGGTCGTCACAGATATCGTCGGCGGCGCGCCATTGCGCGATAAAGCTCATCTGCGAATGCAGCAATTGCACATCGATTGCCCAGTACGCCACCGGGACGAAGTCGGCAATGCTGCGGTCACGGTCCACCACCAGGCGCAGGGTCGGGGTTTGTACGCGGCCCACCGGCAACACGCCTTGATAGCCGGACTGGCGGCCGAGCAACGTAAACAGGCGGCTCATGTTCATGCCGATCAGCCAATCGGCACGGGAACGGCCCAGGGCCGAATGATAGAGGCTGAAGGTGTCCGCACCCGGCTTCAACGAAGCCAGGGCCTTGCGGATCGAGGCGTCATCCAGTGCAGACAGCCACAAACGCTGGATCGGCCCGCGATAGCGGCAATGCTCCACCAGCTCCCGGGCGATCATCTCGCCCTCGCGGTCGGCGTCGGTGGCAATCACCAGTTCCCGGGCTTCGCCCAGCAGGCGCTTGACCGCCTTGTACTGGCTGGCCGTCTTGGGTTTTACCGTCATCTTCCATTTTTCCGGGACGATGGGCAGGTCGGCCAGCACCCAGCGCTTGTACTTGGCGTCGTAGGCATCGGGCGGGGCGGTTTCCAGCAGGTGGCCGATGCACCAGGTGACTGTGACGTCGGTTCCCAGCCAGCACCCGTCGCCCCGGCGCCTGGCACCGAGCACGGCCGCAATATCCTTGGCCTGGGAGGGTTTTTCACAGAGGAACAGCCGCATGGTCAGCCCATTCGTTACGCAGTTGAATGGGAGAAGGATGGGCAAAAGAAGGGAATTGAGCAACCTTTATCTGGATGGATATACAGCAATTTATGTGGGCGCCGCAAACCAATGTGGGAGCGGGCTTGCCCGCGATAACGGTGGATCAGTCAATACATCTAGTGACTGACACAGCGTTATCGCGGGCAAGCCCGCTCCCACAAGGGGATATCAGTTGTTATCCAGGTCCACGTTCTTGGTTTCCTTCAGGCATACCAGCCCGACAATCAGGCTCACCCCGGTAATCACCACCGGGTACCACAGCCCGTAGAAGATATCGCCGGTATACACCACCAACGCAAACGACACGGTCGGCAGGAACCCGCCAAACCAGCCGTTACCGATGTGGTAGGGCAGGGACATGGAGGTGTAGCGGATGCGCGTCGGGAACAGTTCGACCATCAGCGCGGCCAGGGGGCCGTAGCACATCGCGGCGATCAGGATCAGGGCGACGATCAGCACCACCACCATGGTTTTGTTGACCTGGGCCACGTCCGCCGATTTCGGGTAGCCGGCCAGGGTCACGGCGCCGCGCAGGGCGTCTTCGTCGTAGCCGTCGATGCGCACATCGCCGATGCTCACTTGTACCGCGCTGCCGGCCGGTGCGGCTTCGCTGCTGTAAGGCAGGCCCTGTTTGACCAGGAAGGTCTTGACCTTGTCGCAGGGGCTGTCAAACCGCGCCTTGCCCACTGGGTCGAACTGGAAAGTGCAGGTGGCCGGGTCTGCCAGTACGGTGATCGGAGCCTGGCGGCTGGCCTGGTCCATTGCCGGGTTGGTGTAGTGGGCCAGGCCCTTGAAGATCGGGAAGTACAGTGCAGTGGCCAGCAACAGGCCCACCATCAATACGGGTTTGCGCCCCCATTTGTCCGAGAGCCAGCCGAAGAAGATGAAGAACGGCGCACCAATCACCACGCTGATGATCAGCAGCATATTGGCCAGGGCCGGGTCCATTTTCAGGAACTGGGTAAGGAAGAACAGCACGTAGAACTGCGCGGCATAGAAGGTCACGGCCTGGCCGGCGTTGATACTGAACAGTGCGATCAACACCACCTTGAGGTTTTCCCAGTTGCCGAACGACTCGCGGATCGGCGCCTTGCTGGCCTTGCCTTCCTCTTTCATTTTCAGGAACGCGGGTGATTCGTGCAGGCTCATGCGGATCCAGGTGGAAATCCCCAGCAGCACGATGGACAGCAGGAACGGCAGGCGCCAGCCCCAGACTTCAAACTGATCGCCGGTGAAGTAACGGCAGGCCAGCACCACCAGCAACGACAGCAGCAGGCCGAGGGTGGCGGTGGATTGAATCCAGCTGGTATGGAAGCCGCGCTTGCCGGCCGGGGCGTGCTCGGCGACATAGGTTGCGGCACCCCCGTATTCACCACCCAGGGCCAGGCCCTGGAGCATGCGCAGCACTACCAGGATGATTGGCGCGGCGATGCCGATGCTGGCGTAGGTGGGCAACAGGCCCACGCAGAAGGTCGCCACACCCATCAGGACGATGGTGGCGAGGAAGGTGTATTTGCGCCCGATCATGTCGCCCAGGCGCCCGAATACCAGCGCGCCGAACGGCCGCACCACAAAGCCGGCGGCAAAGGCCATCAAGGCGAAGATAAAGGCCGTGGTGTCGTTGACCCCGGCAAAGAATTGCTTGCTGATCACCGCCGCGAGGGCGCCATAGAGGAAAAAGTCATACCACTCGAACACCGTCCCCAGGGACGAGGCGAAGATGACCTTTTGCGACTCCTTGCTGGTAACAGTGGCGCCAGGTGTGGCGTCCAGGGGTTGAGCACGTTCTGACATGGGGTAGCCCTCACAGTGATTATTTATTGTTGTTCCACTGTCGGCGCCAACTTCAGCGCCGCTCTTACCCTGTTGGAGCGAGCTTGCTCGCGAAAAGCCTGAGAGCAACGCGTTTATCCAGAATGCCCGCGTTATCGTTGGCGATTCTCGCGAGCAAGCTCGCTCCTACAGGTCATGCCGGTGTTGTCTGTTCTCGTTGGGGGGTGAGGTTCCTCGTTGAAGGGGACAGGATCAGTTGCGCGGCTTTTTCCGCGATCATCAGCGTGGGTGAGCAGGTGTTGCCGGAGGTGATGCGCGGCATGATCGAGGCGTCGGCGATACGCAGGCCGGGAACCCCGTGCACACGCAACTGGGCATCGACCACGGCGTCCTTGTCCTGGCCCATGCGGCAGGTGCCGACCGGATGAAAGATCGTGGTGCCGATCCGCGCCGCGGCTTCCTGCAACTGTTCGTCGCTCTGCAAGGCTTCACCGGGCAGGTACTCCACCGGGTTGAACGGGCGCAGGGCCTGGGCGCCGACAATCCGTCGGGTCAGGCGGATGGCGTCGGCGGCCACGCGTAAATCTTCTGGATGACTCAGGTAGTTGGGCTGGATCAGCGGCGGCGCAGACGGATCGGCCGAGCGGATATCGATGCGCCCGCGACTCTGCGGGCGCAAGTCACAGACCGATGCGGTAAACGCCGGGAACGCGTGCAGCGGCTCGCCAAAGCGCTCCAGCGATAGCGGCTGCACGTGGTATTCGAGGTTGGCCGAAGTCTGTTCCGGCCCCGAGCGGGCGAAGGCGCCGAGTTGGCTGGGCGCCATGGACAGCGGGCCGCTGCGGTCATACAGGTACTGCAGGCCCATGCCCATCTTGCCCCATACGGAGCCGGCGATCTGGTTCAGGGTGCGGGCGTTTTCCAGCTTGTAGATCAGCCGCAGTTGCAGGTGATCCTGCAAGTTGCCACCGACCCCGGGCAGTTCGTGCAGCACTTCGATGCCCAGTGGCCCAAGGACGCTGGAAGGGCCGATACCGGAGCGTTGCAGAATGCCCGGCGAACCCACGGCGCCGGCACACAGGATGATTTCCTTGTGCGCTTTCCACGTCACCGCTTGCCCCAGTTGGCGACCCACTACTGCACTGGCACGGCCGTTTTCAAGGAGGACGCGGTCGACTTCGACCCCGGTCAGCACGGTGAGGTTGGCACGCTGGCGGATGGGCTTGAGAAACGCCTTGGCCGCATTCCAGCGCACGCCACCTTTCTGGTTGACCTGGAAGTAGCCACACCCTTCGTTATCACCCTGGTTGAAGTCGTCGATGCTGGCAATCCCGCTCTGCTTGGCGGCTTCGCGGAAGGCGTCGAGGATCGGCCAGTGCAGGCGCTGTTGCTCCACGCGCCACTCGCCGCTGTCGCCATGCAGGGGCGAGGCGCCGGCAAAATGGTTTTCGCTTTGTTTGAACAGTGGCAGCACATCGTCCCAGGCCCAGCCCGGGTTGCCTTCGGCGGCCCAGCCGTCGTAGTCGTTGGCCTGGCCACGCATGTAGATCATGCCGTTGATCGACGAGCAGCCGCCCAGCACCTTGCCCCGTGGATAGCTCAAGGCGCGGCCTTGCAAGCCTTCCTGGGCTTCGGTCTTGAAGCACCAGTCGGTGCGCGGGTTGCCGATGCAGAACAGGTAGCCGACGGGAATGTGGATCCAGGGGTAATTGTCGCGGCCGCCGGCTTCCAGCAGCAGCACGCGATGGGCGGGGTTGGCGGACAGTCGATTGGCCAGCAGGCAGCCCGCAGGGCCGGCGCCTACTACCACGTAATCGTATTGCGCAGGTGCAATAGTCATCTGGGGTCTCGCTTGTTTTTCTTATTGGCTCCATCCTAGTTGTTAGTTTTCGTCTTAAAAATGTTAGTTTTTACCCAGCTGCTGTGCGTTTTTAAACAGCGCTGTTCTCATGGCCGGGAGGGGAGGCGACATGTTCGACTGGAATGACCTGCGGTATTTTCTGGAGTTGCAGCGCAGCGGGCGCCTGCTCACCGCTGCCCAGCGCCTGAAGACCACCCATGCGACCGTGGCCCGGCATATCGAGGCCATCGAGAAAAGCCTCGGCACCGCGTTGTTTGTGCAGCACGCCCAGGGTTATGAACTGACGCCGTCGGGCGAGGCATTGCTCAAACATGCCGAAGCCATGGAGAACGTTGCGCTGCTGGCCGAAGAAGAACTGACCCACTCCGCCGCGCCCCTGGGCAAGATCCGCCTGGGGGTGGCCGAAGGGCTGGGGGTGATGTTCCTGGCCAGCCGCATGGGCGGCCTGTTCGAGCGTTATCCGGGGCTGGAAGTGGAGTTGGTGGCGGTGCCGCGCTTTGTCAGCATCCTCAACCGCGAGGCCGAGATCAGCATCCACCTGGAGCGGCCCAGCGTCGATCAATTGGTCACGCGCAAACTCACCGACTACCGCCTGGCCCTGTATGCCAGCCGCAGCTACCTGGCGCGCACGCCCGCCATCGAGAAGCGCGAAGACCTGGCTGCCCATGCGTGGATCGACTACGTCGACGACCTGCTGTTCAGTCAGGAGTTGAAGCTGCTCAGCAGTTTTTGTCGCAACCCCAGGGTGGTGTTCCACAGCACCAGCGTGATTGCCCAGCAACAGGCAGCGCGTTCGGGCTTGGGAATTGCGGTGTTGCCGTGCTTCATGGCCGCAGGCGACCCGGACCTGGTGCCGTTATTGCCGGAGGAAAGCATCCAGCGCAGCTACTGGATCAGCTCCCGGCGCGAGTTGCACAAGTCGGTGCGGTTGCGGGTGTTGTGGGATTACGTGGTGGAATTGTGCGCCAAGGAGCAGGGGCTGCTGTTGGGCGAGTAGCGAAGGGCGCGATGATCAAAATGAGGAGGATGTACAACGCTCAAGCCGGGGGGAGCCAATCAGGTGTGAGGGTGTACAGAGATCAAATGTGGGAGCTGTCTCGCAGGGCGAGACAGCTCCCACATGGGACTGTGCGTGGGTTTAGAGTTTTACTGTCTGGTGTACCTGTTCACCACATGCACGAGCATCGTTGATCATCTTTTCAAACGGTGCACTGACGATTTCGTCATGGCCCAACCAGCGCACTTTCTGGGTCAACCGGTAGTGGTAGCGCAAGCCATCCTTGAGCTGTTCGCCATCGAGTTCCAGGTCATACCAGGGCGAGTGGATCTTGCAGCCCTGGACCGGCTTGTCCATCTTCCCGCCGGTCAAGGTGAAGGTGTAGTCGACGGTGTCCGGGTTGCCCAGGTACAGGTCGCCCCGTTGCCCATTGCGGCGGTAGTTGAGCAGGCCGTCCCATTTCTCCTTGAGCGACTGGTCGGTGTAGACGTAGCCTTCATCGAGTTTTTCCAGGGCGTGCAGGTCGGTCATGCTGGCCTTGACCGTGTAGCTATCGGGCTGCACGAACCCAGTGGGTTGACGGGTCACCTTGCAATCGCTGATCTCGCGGCCGAAGTTGTCGCAGATGTTCTGGTCAGTGGCGGTGGCCCCCTGTTCACGGTCAGCCATGCTCAACTGCATCAGCGTCAGGCGGCTGAAGGTGACGCTGGCGCGGGTCGTGCCGTTGCCCTGTTTGTCGTAATGCACCTGCTTGTCCAGGCGGATGCTGGTGTCAGGGCGCGCCAGGGGGATATGTTCCTCGCGCACCTGGCCCTGCGCATCGTTGACGAGTACCCAGCGATCCTGGATATCGGGCATGGTCTGGCCCGGGGCGAACACCGGGTTGGTCGGGTCCAGCCACCACACCTGGCCGGCCACTTCGGCGCGTACGATGGCATGGTTGGGCGCGCCAGTGCCTGGAACCAGCAGTGAATCCACCACATCCCCACGGCTGACCCACGCGGTCTCGGCCTTGATCCCGCTGGCCTTGAGCATGGCGGTCAGGAGGATCGCCAGGTCCTTGCAGTCGCCATAACCATGCTGCTCGATCTCGGCCAGGTTAAACGGTACATAGCCGCGATCCGTGGCACGCCAGTCACCCAGGTAACGGTAGTGATCGTTGATGTGCTGCATCAGCCCCGCCACTTGTTGCGCGGGGGCCAGGCCCTTCACGGCGGCAACGGCAGCGGCACTGCCCGCCGGCAGTTTGGCCGCGAGAATCTGGTTGTAGCGCTGGGCAAAGCCACCGAAGTGCTTTTGCACATCAAGGCTGCTGCCCACTTCGATACGCGGGATCAGCCGCATATAGGCATGACCCGATTCGTTGATGTAGTTGAGGTAGCTCGGCGCTTTTTGCTCGATATCCAGGGTCTTGCGATTGACCGAGGGGGTGATGGTGAAGCCGTCCATCAACTCCGCGCGCCACTCGATTGGCCGTTCAGCAGTAAAGCGTGCCTTGAGCCGGTCGCGACGGGCGTTGCTGGGACCAAACTGCAGGGCGTAGTGGAACTCGGTCATCAGCGGCTTGGCCGGGTGATGTTCGCGCACGGTGTAGCGGATCTGTGTGCCGACCCGCAGGTTGGGGAAGGCCAGGGAGGTCTGTTTCACGCGGGAAAAGCCCTGGTCGGGGTTGGGCGCGGTGCGCGTATCGATCTGCGACTCGGCCAGGGCCTGCGGCTTGCCGCCGGGCTGGGTGGACTCGGCGTGCAGCACTTCAAAACCATCGCCTTCGGCGTAGTTGAAGTCGATGCGCGACAGTATTTCCCGGCCGCTGGGCTGGAGGATGGTGTAGCGGTAGGTGGTCGTGCAATCGGTGCTGGCGTCACGGTTGAAGTGGCAGTGCAGCTCGGATTCGTTGGCAAGTGCAGCTTCGGCCATGGGTTGCAACGCGGCATGAGCAGTGTGCGAAACAAGCCCCAGACTGGCGCAAATCAAAGGGCGGTAAAACGAGAAACGGTGCATGGGCGCCTCAGGTGGAACGTTGACACAGATACCCGTGCGGGTACCAAGCGGCGCCAGATGATAATGGATCGCAACTTCAAAAACCAGCATTGTAGGACAATAAATATCGCTGAAAGGCCCGAGATAGAGCCTTTTGTTCGGTAGGAGGGGTCAGCCGATCAGCTCAAATCCGCTGCTTGCCAGGCGCTCGCCGTTCACCAGTACGTGCACCGTATGCTGGCCGGGGTAATGCTTGCGCGTGGTCATGTCGCGGATGTGTTGGCCACGCAGCACGGTGTGTCGTTCACCCGCGCCGAGGGTGAACGCCTTGAGCTTGAACACCTTGGCGGCGCTATGGCCGGCGCTTTTTACATACTCGATGGCGTAGTCCACCACCAGTTTTTGTGGGGCACTGGTCGTGGATTCGAGGGTAAACGACAGATTGATCCGCTCGCCCAGGCGAATCGCCGCTGGCTCGACCTTGAACTGATGGATCTTCACCTCGGCCCGGGCGCCGGCGCCCATGATCGTCAGCGCGCGGGTATTGCCTTGCTTGATCAGGCTGCGCAGGGCGTGGCGGGCGATCCAGGCGGTATGGGGGTTGTCCAGGGACCAACTCTCGATCACATCCAGCACCCACTCCGGATGGTCCTTGGTGATGTCGTTGAGGTGGTTGGCCACGGACTTGCGCACATACAGGCTGCTGTCGGCCTTGAGGTTGTCCAGGATCGCTGCGCACAGACGCGGGTCGGCCTGCACCTGCGCCAGGCGAAACGACCACGGCAACCTGGGCCGCGAGCCTTCGCTGGCGAGGCGGCGCACGTGTTCGTTATCGTCCAGCGACCACTTTTGCATCACCGCCAGCGTGCGCTGCAAATCCTGGAGCAGAAAAGCCCGCACGGCAAACTCGGCAGAGCCAAAGGTGGTGAAGTACTTGAGCGCCGCCATCGAGCGCTTGAAATCATCCAGGCCGTAGCTGGCCACATAGTGCCCGAGGAACAGGCTGACAAAACCACTGTTCAGGCGCGGGGCCAAGGCATACAGAAGCTTGAGGGTCTGTGCATAGTCCAGGGGGATCACCGCGTGCAGGCTTTCACTGACGCGGGCCATGCGCTGCATCACCGACAACCCGGCAAGGTCCTGGCTGGCGTGCTGGAGAAACCCCTTGGCATCGAACGGCGGGTACACCGCGCTCATCTCATCGGCGATGTGCTGCAGGCGCTGGAGGTTGAATATTTCCTTGAGGGCAGGGGGGCTTTGGTCGGTCATGGGGAGTCCGCAGCAGAGGTTGGTCATAAAACCTTTGCAAGGTAACACCTTTGCAGGAGCCGGCTTGAAGCGATAGAACTCCCCTGTGGCGAGCGGGCTTGTCGGAACGCCGCATCGCCCGCGCTGGGCTGCGAAGCAGCCCTAAAGCCAGCCGCTACGGTGTATCTGATACACCGCATTCGACTTACTGGGGCTGCTTCGCAGCCCAGCGCGGGGCAAGCCCGCTCGCCACAGGGGAGTTCGTGAGTTTCTGAGCGTTGTGTCGATACCTATGGCCATCGCTGGCAAGCCAGCGCCTACAAAGGGACGGTCGCTAGAGATACCAGCGATATTCCCGCGCATTGATTTCCTGCTGGAAAGCCAGGTGATCCTGGCGTTTGTTTTCGCAATAGACGTCGACAAACTCCGCGCCCAAGCCTTCGCGCAGGGCTGGTTGTTGCTGCATGGCGCGTACGGCTTCGAGCATTTCCAGGGGGAAGTCGTGGCCGCTGTCGCGGTCCTCGTTCAGTGGTGCGATAGGTTCACGCGCTGCATCCAGGCCATGTTCAAGCCCGACCAGGATCGCCGCCAGCACCAGGTACGGATTGGCGTCGGCACTGGCCAGACGGTGTTCGATCCGCAGGTTGCGCGGGTCGGACTCGGGAATGCGTACGCAGGCATCCCGGTCTTCATAGCCCCAGCAGGCCTTGGTAGCCGCATTGACGGTACCGCCCAGGCGGCGGAAGGCGTTGTGGTTGGGCGAGAAAATCGGCATGCAATGGGGCAGCAGTTCCAGGCAACCCGCCACTGCGTGACGCAGTGGTTGCTGCTGGTGCGCCGCCAGTAGGTTGTTGCCGGCGGCATCGTACAGGCTGACATGCACATGCATGCCACTGCCGGGATGTTGCAGGTAGGGCTTGGCCATGAAACTGGCGCGATAGCCATGCTTGAGCGCCACGCCACGGGTGCTGCGGCAGAACAGCGCGGCCCAGTCCGCGGCGCGCAGGCCGTCGTCGAGGTGGCCGAAATTGATTTCGAACTGGCCAGGGCCCAACTCGGCAGTGATCACCGTAATGTCGATCCCCTGCGCCTGGGCGGTCTGCACCATGTCATCGAGTACCGGGGCGAAACGCGACAGCCGCTCGATATGCAGGGTCGGTTGGTCGTCGGGGTCGTCGCTCAATGGGTCGCGGGCAAATTGCGGCAGGCCGTCGGCGAGTTTTCTGTCGAACAGGTAGAACTCCAGCTCAAACGCCACCACCGGGTGAATGCCCTTGCGGTGCAGGCGTTCCAGGACTTTGGCCAGTACTTCCCGGGGCTCGAATTCGATGGGCGCCTCGGTGCCGTCGGAGGTGATCAGCATCTGCCCCAGGGGCTGCGCCTCCCAGCTCACAGGCTTGAGCGTGCCGGGTACCAGGCGGCGGTTGGCGTCGGGGTCGCCGTCATGGAAGCAATAGTCGCCGATCTTGAACAAACCGCCCTGGGCGCCCAGCAGTACCGCGTTCTGCGGCAGCTTCAGGGGGCTGCCGGCGGCGACTTTTTCCAACATTTCAACCGGGTAGCGCTTGCCGTAGAAACGCCCTGGGATGTCCAGGCAAATCAGGTCGACGTAACGTACATCCGGATGGCTCTGGCGAAAGGTCCGTACTTCGGCCAGTAACGTGGAGGAATGGCTTTTCACGGGTGACGCTCCTTGGTGTGCCTTAGTTGTAGACCCACAGCACGCGGGCCGGCAGGTCGGTCAGGTTGCCGTAGCGGCAGTGGGCAAAACTGGCGAGGTGAAAGCTGTCGCCGGGGCCGAGGGTGACCGCATCGGCTTCGCCCTCGACCCACAGGGTCAGGTGGCCTTCAAGCACGAAACCGGCCTGCTCGGCGCGATCGCTCATGGTCTGTTCGCCACTGTTGGCGCCGGGTTCGAGCAGACTGTCGAGGATCGAAAACGCCCCTTGCATGCTGGGGGAGACAAGGATGTCGGTGATGCCATTGGCGTAATACACCGTGCGCCGCTCGTTGGGCCGCGTGACCCAGGCCACGGCCTTGGGTTTGGACAGGCTGTAGAAATAGGTGGTGGGCACGTCGAGTGCATGGCTGATGGCGGTCAGGTCCGCCACGGTGGGGCGCGACAACCCACGCTCGACCTGGGACAGGAACCCCACGGAACGCTCGATCTTCTGTGCCAGTTGGGCCAGGGTGAGCTTTTTGTATTTGCGCAGGTCGTGAATCAGGATCGCCAGGGCGTCCAGTTCTTCTTGTTTGTCCATGGGAGGTTCGTGAAATTCTTGTCTAAAAATTTCATGAAAAATTACAGGATTAATTTCACGGATGCAATAGCGGTCCTGTTGTAAGAGCCGGCAAACCGGCTCCTACAACGATGCCATCATTCACTCGCGCTCGAAGCTATCGGTCTGGTTGCCATCGGCGTCGAACACATTCACGCGGTTTGGCACCTGCGCATCCCAGATGCTATAGGTCGCGTCGTTGCTGTTGTACGGGTAGCTGTAGCTGGTATATGACCCAAGTTTTTTCACCACGCGGTTGTTTTTGTCGATCAATACCAACCCTTCAAAATTATCCATTTCTGCCGAGGCCAGGTTTTTCTGGAATGGGTTGAGTTTGCTGTAGGTCATGGGCACGCGCAGTTTGCCGTGTACGTCGATGGCGCCATAGCGGCTACCCTTTTGCACCACCGCCATGCCGTTGGAAAACGGGTTGACGTCATCAAAGGGCAGGCTAAAAGGCAGCACCTTGCCCTGTTCGTTGATAAAGCTGTATTTGCGGCTGCCACGGTCCTGGATCAGCAGAGGTTGGCCCTGGACAAACTGGCCGAAGACGGTCGCGCCGGGTGGGTTGAGTTTCTTCATCTGCAGGTTGTAGACGTCGGTCTGTTTCTGGTCGGCGGAGGTGGCGTAGATAAACTCGCCGCTGCCGTTGATTGCGGAGTAGCGCGGTGCCAACAGCTCCTTGCCGCTCAGGCTCCAGGCGCCGTACAACGAGTTTGAGCCATAGGTGGTCTCGCCAGGGCGGGCGATGAACACGTTGCCGATCACACTGGGGTTGACGTACTTCATCGGCACCACGACCTGTAGCTTCTTCACGTCGTAGACCCCATAGGGGCCGTTGGTTTCACGCTCGACAATCATCAGGTTGTCGTTGACCGCGCTGTCGATGATTTCGAAGGGCAGTTCTTTCAACGTCTGCGTACCGGGTACAAAGGCAAAGTACTTGAACTGCAATTCGCTCCAGCCCTCGCCGGATGATTTTTCGCCGACCATGATGTGGTACACGCCGGGCATCTCGGTGGTATCAATGCGCTTGAAGCGCGGCTTGACCACCCACTGCCCCTTGCTGTCGATAAAGCCGCTGCTTTCGCTGGCGCTGTCGTAGGCGATGTAGCGCTCGCGAGGGGCGGTGCTGTTGTGCATGTCCCAATCAAGGGTTTGGGGTTGGAGCGGGTCCAGCACGTAAATCACGATGCTGGCGGGGGTGTTTTCGAATTGGTAGGTGGCCTGCACGTTACTCAGCTCGCTGTCGGAGCTGGGCAGGTTGCTGGCGAACTGTTCCAGGTGATCCTGCACCGCAGCGGCCGTCTTGAAGTCGGCGAAGTTGTCTGCCATGCGCAGCAGTTCGTTGTAGTAGGCCCGCAGGTTGGCTTTTTGTTCGGCGGTGGGCGAAGTATTGGAGCTGTTGCCAGCGCTGTACAGCGTCTTGCCATCGGCGGTCAGGCCCTGGATTACATAGGATTTATTCTTCGGCGTTGCCAGTTGCAAGGAGGCGCTGGCGTCGCCCAGGTGGATCAGTTGGTACACCTCGCCACCCTCGGCGGTGGCTTTCGGGTGGGCCCGGTCAAGGACGATTTTATTGAAGCCGGGGTAGGCCTGATAAGTCAGGGTCAGGCCGATACGTTCCAGGGGCTTGTTGAGCTTGAGTTCGGCCTGGGTGGTGTCCTGGTCTTGCTCCTCACTGTCTTCATCCTTGATCGCCACTTCGGCGAACGGCTGCTGCGAGCCGTCGCGAAAGTACAGGGTCTGGATGCGATAGCTGGTTTCGGTCTGCTGATCGGGCAGGGCCCCGCGCTTGAGCACCTCGCGAATCGCCTCGACTTCCAGCTTTAGCCCGGACGCATTGTCGAAGAACAACTGCTGGAACTGCCCTGGTGTGCGCTTGAGGTCGGTCAATGCCGCCTTCAGTTCGGCGGCGGGGAAGGGCACGAACGGCTCCTCATAGTTCAGCTCTTTCTGTTCGCCTGGCGTGGTGGTGGCCGGGCCGATTTCCAGGCGCATGCTTTCGAGCATGGCGATGCGGTTGATGCCGTCGCGCATATCGAGGATCAGGTAATTCAGGCGTTTTTTTGCTTCTGGCAACGGCAGATCCCGGATGCCATCCATACCGCCCTCATTGAGTTGCGCTTCGCTGTATTGGGGACCGTCAAGCAGGCCGTGAGTGGCGCGGCGGTCCAGCAAGTAATAAGTGGCACCGCCAATCACGGCGATCACGATCAGGGCGCTGGCCAGCAGTTTGGTTCGGGTCAGGGCTGTTTTCATTGTTCTCGGACTCGATGGAGGGCTGGCGCAAGATTAGCAGGCACCGATACCCGTGGCTGTATTGCCGCTGAATGATTGCAGGGCCCTGCTGTCGGAATCTGGGTACACATCATTTATTGAAGGAATGCCCATGAAAGCAACGTCCCTGATTGCCAGCCTGCTGGTTGCCGCCAGCCTGTCCGCCACCAGCCTTACCGTGCAGGCCGAGGACAATCCGCAAAAAACCGTGGAGCCTTCAAACATCAATACCCGAGACTTGAAAGTGGGAGACCGTGCGCCGGATATCCTGGTGCGCAAGGAATCGGCCCTTGCGGACTGGAAAAAGCGCGGGCTCAAAGCGCCCCATGACGACAGCCAGTGGGCGCGGGTCAATGACCGTTATGTGCTGGTGAAAATCACCAATGGCACCATCCTCGATATCACGCCTGCCAAATAAGCTGTTGTGGGGGGGGCGGGCCAATGCCTTCCTCCCCTGGGGTCGAGGTATTTAAAAAATCATGCACGACTGCATAAAAACGGCATTTTTTGCCGCTCGTCCTGAGTTAAGGTAGCTGCGCTTTGCGCCTGTCGTAGCCTGTGCAACGACGACTTTCAGGGAACGAGAGCAGGATGCTGAAAACAATAAAAAACTACCCCCGCAGCGTAAACCTGCTGCTGTCGGCCACGCTGGTACTGACCCTGGCCAAGGCGATCACCTTTCCGTACATGGTGATCTACCTGTCCAGCCACTTCGCCCTGGGTATCAGTGAGGTGGGCCTGGTGATCGGCAGTTCGCTGATCGTCGGATCCCTGCTGAGTGTGTATGGCGGGTTCCTTGTGGACCGGGTCAATAGCTACCGGCTGTTGCTGGGGCTGAGCCTGCTGTTTGTCCTGGGGTTTGTCGGCACGCTGCTGGCGCGTGACCTGTGGTTGTTCTATGCCTGCCTGATCCTGATCAACCTGGCGTATGCGGTGATCGATGTCGCGGTCAAGGCTGGCTTTGCCAGCCTGTTGCCCGTCGACGCGCGCAGCGAAGTGTTTTCCATCAAATACACCCTGACCAATATCGGCTATGCGGTAGGGCCGTTCTTGGGCGCGATGGTGGCCAAGGTCGACATGAGCCTGCCGTTTGTCTTGTCGGTGCTGCTGGGGATGGGGTTCTTCCTGCTCTACTGGCGCTGGGGCGACCGCCGCCTGGCGACGATCGACACCGCGCAAAAACCGGTGCCTTTCCTCGCGGTGGGCCGGGTATTGCTGCGCGATCATCGCTTGGTGTGCTTTACCCTCGGCGGCCTGCTCAGCGCGGTGGTGTTCGGGCAGTTTACCGCCTACCTGTCGCAATACCTGGTGACCACCTCGGACGCCGAATATACCTACACCGTAATCAGCGCCATCCTGACCACCAACGCACTGCTGGTGATCGCCCTGCAATACGTGATTGGCCGGCAGATCAGCCACCGTCACCTGAGCCGCTGGCTGCTCCTGGGGCTGGCGATGTTCATGGTGGGGGTGATCGGCTTTGCGCTGTCCACCAGCGTGTGGTGGTGGGTGGTGTCGATGGCGATCTTTACCGTGGGGGAAATCATCGTGTTCCCCGCCGAGTACATGTTTATCGACCGCATCGCCCCGGACCACCTGCGGGGCATGTACTACGGCGCGCAAAACCTCTCCAACCTCGGCGCCGCGCTGGGGCCGGTGTTGTGCGGGCTGGTGCTGGCCAGCCTGCCGGCGCACTACATGTTCTACATGCTGGCCGGGTTTATCGTGGCCGGGGGGCTGTTCTACTTTATCGGGGCGTCGTTGAAGCCGCGCCCTGACATCCCACCCCCTGTGTAAACGACTGCGTCCCTGTGGGAGCAGGCTTGCCCGCGATAGCCATAGGTATCTAGACAACTTTGCCGCAACGCCTAAATCCAGGCAGATAGCGCAGTTGTGGCGAGCGGGCTTGCCCCGCGCTGGGCTGCGAAGCAGCCCCAATAAGCCGAATGCGTTGTACCAGATACACCGCAGCGGCTGGTTTTGGGGCTGCTTCG
>NZ_VFEV01000051.1 GCF_007858275.1 Pseudomonas proteolytica | reverse complement strand
GGCGCTTAGGGTAGAAAGGGCGGGACGAGAAGTCTCCCACGGTCCGTACTGGCTAGAGTCGGAATCGGGCTTTTAGTCGCCGCCCACCCCTTCAAGTCTAAACATACAAGCGGGCTTGCTCGCGAATATGCAGTGTCAGTCAATGCATGTATCAACTGACAGACTGCATTCGCGAGCAGGCCCGCTCCCACATTTGGTTTCTGGGGATTTAAAATTTTACTCGCCGCGCTTGACGATTTCTCGCCAATAGGTTTTGATTGCCTTCGTTTTCTTTCGAAACGAAACTTATCATCACCATGTCGAAACGAAATACACCGCAAAGACGCCACAACATCCTCACCTTGCTCAACGAGCAGGGTGAAGTGAGCGTGGACGAATTGGCCAAGCGTTTCGAAACCTCCGAAGTGACCATCCGCAAGGACCTCGCCGCGCTGGAAAGCAACGGCTTGCTGCTGCGTCGCTACGGTGGCGCAATCACCATGCCCCAGGAACTGGTCGGCGATCCTGCCCAGCCCATTTCTGTGCACAAGCGCGCCATCGCCCGGGCGGCGGTCAAACGGCTGCGTGAACATGCACGGATCATCATCGACAGCGGCAGCACCACCGCCGCGATGATCCCCGAACTGGGTCATCAACCGGGCCTGGTGGTGATGACCAACTCCCTGCATGTGGCCAGTGCCCTGAGTGAGTTGGAGCATGAGCCGGTGCTGTTGATGACCGGCGGCACCTGGGACCCGCACTCGGACTCGTTCCAGGGCCAGGTCGCTGAACAAGTGCTGCGTTCCTATGACTTCGACCAACTGTTTATCGGCGCTGACGGCATCGACCTGCAGCGCGGCACCACCACCTTCAATGAATTGCTGGGCCTGAGCCGAGTGATGGCCGAAGTCGCCCGTGAAGTGGTGGTGATGGTCGAATCCGACAAGATCGGCCGCAAGATTCCCAACCTGGAACTGCCCTGGAGCAGCGTCCATACCCTTATTACCGATGATCGCCTGCCGCTTGAGGCCCGCGACCAGATTCAAGCCCGCGGCATTACGCTGATTTGCGCGGCAGTCATCTAGGAGAAAAACCATGTGTGGAATTGTAGGCGCAGTCGCTGAACGAAACGTTACCGCCATTTTGCTCGAAGGCCTCAAGCGCCTCGAATACCGTGGCTACGACAGTGCCGGCGTGGCGGTCTTCAGCAACGCGGGCAAGCTTGAGCGCATGCGTCGCCCAGGCAAGGTCAGCGAACTGGAGCAGGCGTTGGCCGGTGAGCCCCTGGCTGGCCGCCTGGGCATCGCCCACACCCGTTGGGCGACCCACGGTGCGCCGTGCGAACGCAATGCACACCCACACTTCTCCGGTGATATTGCGGTGGTGCACAACGGCATCATCGAGAACCACGAAGTGCTGCGCGAACAACTCAAGGGCCTGGGCTATGTGTTTACCTCGGACACCGACACCGAAGTCATCGCCCACCTGCTCAACCATAAGCTCAAGGACCACAGCGATCTGACCACCGCCCTCAAGGCCACGGTCAAAGAACTGCATGGCGCCTACGGCCTCGCCGTGATCAGCGCCAGCCAGCCGGATCGTGTGGTTGCCGCCCGCAGTGGCAGCCCGCTGGTGATCGGCCTGGGCCTGGGGGAGAACTTCCTGGCGTCCGACCAACTGGCCCTGCGCCAGGTCACCGACCGCTTCATGTACCTGGAAGAAGGCGATATCGCCGACATCCGCCGTGAAAGCGTGGCGATCTGGGACGTCAACGGCAACTCCGTCGAGCGCGAAGCCGTGCAATACCGCGACGGTGCCGAAGCTGCCGACAAGGGCGAGTTCCGCCATTTCATGCTCAAGGAAATCCACGAGCAACCCGCCGTGGTGCAACGCACCCTGGAAGGACGCCTTGGCGACAAGCAGGTGCTGGTCAACGCGTTCGGCCCACAAGCCGCCGAGCTGTTCGCCAAAGTGCGCAATGTACAGATCGTCGCCTGTGGTACCAGCTACCACGCCGGCATGGTCGCCCGTTACTGGCTCGAAGAACTGGCCGGCATCCCGTGCCAGGTCGAAGTCGCCAGTGAGTTCCGCTACCGCAAGGTCGTGGTGCAGCCCGACACACTGTTTGTGACCATCTCCCAGTCCGGCGAGACCGCCGACACCCTGGCCGCCCTGCGCAATGCCAAAGAGCTGGGCTACCTGGCGAGCCTGGCGATCTGCAACGTCAGCATCAGCTCCCTGGTGCGTGAGTCCGACCTGACTCTACTGACCCAGGCCGGCCGCGAAATCGGCGTAGCCTCCACCAAAGCCTTCACCACCCAGTTGGTGGGCCTGCTGCTGCTGACCCTGTCCCTGGGCCAGGTGCGCGGCACATTGGCCGCAGGCGTCGAAGCTACCCTGGTAGAAGAACTGCGCCGCCTGCCGACTCGCCTGGGCGAAGCCCTGGCTATGGACAGCACGGTAGAGAAAGTCGCGGAGCTGTTTGCCGACAAGAACCACACCCTGTTCCTGGGCCGTGGCGCGCAATACCCCGTGGCGATGGAAGGCTCCCTGAAACTCAAGGAAATCTCCTATATCCACGCCGAAGCCTACCCGGCCGGTGAACTCAAGCACGGCCCATTGGCCCTGGTGGACGACGACATGCCCGTGGTCACCGTTGCGCCGAACAATGAACTGCTGGAGAAGCTCAAGTCCAACCTGCAGGAAGTGCGCGCCCGTGGCGGCCAACTGATCGTGTTCGCCGATGAGAAGGCCGGCATGACCAACGGTGAAGGCACCCACGTCATCAACATGCCGCACATCCACGACACCCTGTCGCCGATCCTCTACACCATCCCGCTGCAGTTGCTGTCGTACTACGTGGCCGTGCTCAAGGGCACCGACGTTGACCAGCCGCGTAACCTCGCCAAGTCGGTGACGGTTGAGTAACGTCTATCGGGTGGTTTTAGAGAATCAAATCTGACGCAGGTAGCTGACCGTTCTGATCAGCGCCTGCTACAGACGCGCCACCGTCCTCAATGGCTGCACGAAGTACCCTGGGCCCGATCTCTATAGGTGGAAGTCGCCCGCAGCCTCCGGCTGGTAAAGCACTTTCCTGATCTCAATCCGGCGGGTCCGGTCAGAAATCCGCCAGTCGATGGCGTCCCCCTCCTGATAACCCAAAATGGCGGCGCCGATGTCGGAATACACGGAATGCTTCCCTGCGTTGCTGTCCGCGTCTTCGGGGTAGACCAGGGCCACTTCGATCTCTTCGTCGTCCAGCTGCAGCAAGGCCCTGGAGTTCATCGTGACGACATTGCGCGCCACCTGCTGTGGCTTGACGACAATGGCTCGCTCAAGCTCGTGTTCGAGTTCAACAACGGCCGGGCCAGGCTCGAGCACGATCAGGCTCTCGAGCCTGGCCTTGTCGATTTCAGTGATGTAGATCCTAGTGGCGTCGCCAACGGCACCTTCGCGCAAGGACTGGAGATAGCGCCCCACCGTCATCGAAAACGACTTCAATGTCGGTGTTTCGCTCTCAAGCACAAAGCCGCTGCGCAGAAAGGCTTTCAGCGAGCGCGCGTTGTCCGGGTGGATCTTGGCGATGAGCTTCTTGGCCCGCATGTCGAGGAAGGCCAGTTTCATGCCTTCGCGGATCGTGCGGGCGCCAAGGTTCCTGCCCCATTTGTCGCTGTCTCCGATGACCAGGACGATCTCGCAATCTGAGCCGGTCTTGATGAGACGGACAAAGCCCACCGGGGCGTCATGCCGGTCATAGGCCATGAAGAATCGCCCGCCCCGGTTGAATAGATGGGTCAGGATCGGCAATTGAGTCCGATCGATGGCGTGCTCGATGGAGCGGGAGACATCACGCGAATCGCTCAGGTAGCAGGTGACGCGCTCATCCTCCAACCAGTCCATCAGCGTCAGCGCATGCGCCCGAGTAATTTCAGGGCACAGCGAAATGAAAGGCTTGTTCATCTTCAGCACACTTATTTGTAGTCGAAAAGGGCGGAAGCCCTCCATGGTCATGGCCATGACGGTTCTTTCGGCAACCGGCTATGTTAAGACATAACGCGAGGAATGCCGAACAGCCTGGAGAGTTTGAGGAAATCACCGTTTTGCCGAATCCTGCCCCTTGGTCCTACCCAGAGGTTCGCCGTAAGTGGCTCCATCAAATGTAGGTGGGTGTCGTGTCATTACTGGGTGCACCAGTTTTTACAGTCTAAATTCAGTGTGACTGGATCAACTTCAAAGTCTTGCACAAGCGTCGATGAATCGATCACCGCATCCCCCCGTGATGCCCATGCCTTCGCGGGGTGTTTTATTTGTGCAGGTTATCCTGAAAAGTCGCTGTGTTAAGACCCCACTTGAGTGGGGACTAATTACCTACAGATTATTCAGATTGAATGCTGATGGCTGACTTAATTAAGGGCGAAAGGTCAACTTTTTAATCATTAAACTATTTTGAAAACATGTTTTCTCAAGAGGCTTCGAGGTGTTTTTTATCGTGCTTTAAACGCTGGCATAGCGCCATTTCTGCGTCGTGAGGGCCGCATTTTTTGTGGTATGATCCGGCGCAAATTTGGGCTGGTGCCAGGTCTGATAGCTTCTGTCTATTCTGCCTTACCCCGGTTTTTCTGGCATGGCTGCTGTTTCAGGCGTGCCTATGGCCTGGTGCTTCAAGGACGAGCGATTTGAACGTTTGGCAATGGCTACCCCATCTTGGCAATGACCCTATGGCGCTGAAACTCTCGGTCAGGGGTGTGAGGCCTTTGGGCTATATATGGCGATCTCGGATAAACGACTCATCCAGTCTTTTAATTAATTTTTGTGAGAGTTGGTGATGGCTTATTTCCCCTGTTTTTTGTCTGTCGTTTTTGTCGTTCGTAATCAGGGCGATAAAATTGAAAAAATACTCTCCGAAGCCGCCGAAGTCATTGCGAAAACAGTCAGCGACTATGAGCTGATCGTTGTGGATAACGCGTCCGATGATGACAGTGTCATGGTCTTGAAGGGCCTGACCAGCGAGAAAGGCCTGGCCAACCTGCAGGTCTATGCATTGACCAAGGAAGTGGATACCGATACCGCTTCCTGGGTCGGCCTGGAAAACGCCTTGGGTGACTATGTTGCAGTCATCGATCCGCTGGTGGACGACATCAACTTCGTCCCACAGATGCTTGATCAGGCGGTCAGCGGCGCCGATGTTGTCTTTGCCCACAACGAACAAAAGAGCACCCAGAGCCTGGCCTATCGTTGGGCCAACGCGGTGTTCCACAGTATGTACAACCGCTTCAACGGGGTTCACCTTGCCAAGGAAGCGCCTCAGTACCGCATTCTCAGCAAGCGTGTGATCAATTTCATCCTGCAACACCCCCAGCCTTCGATGACATACAGGCATCTCCCGGCCACCGGTGGTTTTGCCCGTGCCTACCTCAAGTACAGTGCCGTGCCCCAGGCCTCCAGCCCCAAGCGCCTGGGCGACAGTATCGATCGTGGCGTGCGCTTACTGGTTTCCACCACGCGCGCGCCCATGCGACTGGTGACCTACCTTTCGCTGTTTGGCGCGGTTGCCAACCTGGTGTACTGCGTCTATGTGATCTCGGTGGGTATCTTCAAGGCTGATGTAGCGCCCGGCTGGATCAGTTTCTCGCTCCAGCAGTCGGGCATGTTTTTCCTGATTTCCCTGGTGTTGCTGGTGCTGGGTGAATACATCCTCAACATGGCCAGCCTATCGAATGAAGGGCCGCTCTATCATGTAGGGCAGGAGTTCACCAGCGCCCGCATGACCCGGCGCGAGAAGCTGAACATTGAAGAGGTGGCACCTGATGCGGCCGTGATCAAGGCGCAGCCTTCCGAACGAGTTTCCTGATGTCGAGCGCCCAAGCCAGCCAGCCTGAGCAGGATGCCGTCATTATCGGCGGGGGGTTTTACGGTGCAGCCATTGCGGTCTACCTGGCCAAGCAGAGGGGCTTCAAAAGGATCCTGTTGGTAGAGCGCGAGGCGGCACTGATGACGCGCGCCAGTTACAACAACCAGGCACGTGTGCACAACGGCTATCACTACCCGCGCAGCTTCACGACGGCTTATCGCAGCCGGGTCAACTTGCCCAGGTTTGTCCAGGACTGGCCGCAGGTGGTCAAGCAGGACTTTACCAAGCTGTATGCTATTGCCCGACGCAACTCAAAGGTCACGGCCAAGCAGTTCGAGCGCTTTTGCCGGGATATCGGTGCGGACCTAAAACCTGCCGATCCAGCGCTGCGTGACTTGTTCGAGCCACGCTTGATAGAAGAAGTGTTCCTGGTCGAGGAATATGCGTTCGACACCACCCGCCTGGCGGCCTGGGCGGCTCGCGAGCTGGCAGAAAGCGGTGTGCAGATTCGCTACCAGACACGTGTCACTTCGATTTCCAGAGGCGCAGCGGTGCCTTTGCAAGTGGTCACCCAAACCTCTCTGGGCGAGGAGGCGCTGACGACCTGCCGGTACGTCTTCAACTGTACGTACAGTGGCCTCAATCAGTTTGCGGGTGATTTCGCGGGGGTCAGTACCGGCCTCAAGCAAGAGATCACGGAGATGGCCTTGATGCAGATGCCCGAATCCCTTGAGGGGTTGGGTGTCACGGTGATGGATGGACCGTTCTTTTCACTGATGCCGTTCCCGGCCCGTGGGCTGCACACCTTGTCCCATGTACGCTATACGCCGCATTTGCACTGGAATGATGAAAAAGGCCTCGATCCCTACGAGAAGCTGCGGCTTTATGAGCGCGATTCACGGGTTGATCGCATGGTCAGGGACGTCGGGCGGTATATCCCCGAAGTGCTCAAGGCCCAACACAAGGATTCGCTGTTCGAGGTCAAGACCATCCTGGTGAAGAATGAAGGTGATGATGGACGCCCGATCCTTTTCGAGAAACACGCCGAGTTGCCAGGTTGCTTTTCCGTGCTGGGTGGCAAGATAGACAACATTTACGATGTGCTTGAAAAACTGGATACCGAGAGTTTTTCCCATCAAGGTCAATAAAACTTCAGGTTTGGAGCGGAAAAAGATGAATTCGCTTATTGGTTTCTCCGGGTTTGTCGGGGGCACGCTTCTTAAACAGGCTTCTTTCGGGGACTTGTACCGGTCCACCAACATCAGTGAGATAGAAGGCAAATCCTTCGACCTCGTGGTCTGTGCCGGCGCCCCGGCGCAAAAATGGATTGCCAACCGCGAGCCTGAGGCCGACCGCCAGAAGATCGAAGCACTGATCACCCATCTGAAAACCATCCAGTGCAAGACCTTCGTTCTGATCAGCACGGTTGATGTGTTCAAAAGCCCCATCGGCGTTGATGAAGACACTCCGGTCGATGAGTCCGGCCTGCATGCCTATGGCCTGCACCGTCGGCTGCTGGAAACCTTCGTCGAAAGTCATTTTCCGAATCACTTGATCGTTCGCCTGCCGGGGCTCGTCGGGCCTGGATTGCGTAAAAACGTGATTTTTGACTTCCTCAACGACAACAACCTGCAGGCAATCGATAGCCGGGGCGTGTTCCAGTTCTACCCGATGATCAACTTGTGGTACGACATCCAGACCGCGCTCGATGCGGGACTCAAGCTGGTCCACCTGACTGCCCAGGCAGTGAGTGTCGCGGACATTTCGCAGAAGGGCTTCGGCAAGCCTTTCACCAATACCCTGGCCAATGCGGCCGCTACCTATGACATGCAGACCAAGCATGCGCAGCTGTTTGGTGGCACTGGGCGCTATCAGTACAGCGCTCGCGAAACCGTGCAGGCCGTAAGGGCCTATGCGCAGTCGGAGCCGCTCAAGGCCGTATCGGGAGCACAGGCATGAGGCTGGCGATTTCCAATATCGCGTGGGAGACCACCGAGGACGAAGTCATCGCTGAACTGCTTGCGCACTTTGCCGTGGATGCAATTGATATTGCACCGGGCAAATACTTCCCGGAGCCCGCCAAGGCCACGGACGAAGAGATTGCGCGGGTCAAGGATTGGTGGTCACAGCGTGGGATTGCGTTGACTGGTATGCAGGCACTGCTGTTCGGCACCACGGGCCTGAATGTCTTCGGCTCCGAGCAAAGCCAGGCGGCCTTGCTGCAACACCTGGCGGGCGTATGCCGCATTGGCGCGGGCCTTGGGGCAACACGGATTGTGTTTGGCTCACCGAAGAACCGTGATCGCAGTGGTTTGACCGATCAGCAGGCGCAGGATGCTGCCGTGGCGTTCTTCCGGCAATTGGGCGATATCGCCCAGGCGAGCGGTGTGACGATCTGCCTGGAGCCCAACCCCACCTGCTACGGTGCGAACTTCATGACCACCAGTGCGGAAACTGCGAGGGTGGTACGGGCAATCGATCATCCGGCTATCCGGATGCAACTGGACACTGGGGCGTTGGCAATCAACGGTGAAGACCCATTCACAGTGCTTGATGATTGTGCCGAGTTGATCGGGCATATCCACGCCAGTGAACCTGACTTGCTCCCATTGGGTGACGGCGGTACTGACCACGAAAAAATGGCACGTGCCGTAGCCCAATACTTGCCGGGGCATGTGGTCACCATTGAGATGGTGGCTACCAAGGCTGAACCCCATGCGCAATCGATCGAGCGTGCGCTGCAGGTTGCCCGCGAGTATTACCGCACCCCCGACGAGGTGACGGCATGAGCATGAAATGGATCATTTTGATCCTGGGTATCTTGTCGAACGCCTCCGCCAGCGTTCTGGTGAAGATGGCGATGATGCCCCCGCGCAAATTCCCTTCCTTGAGCGACCCGATGGCGGCACTCAGCAACTGGCCGTTCTGGGTCGGGCTGGTGCTGTATGGCGCTGCGTTCCTGCTCTATGCCGCGGCCTTGGCCCGTTTGCCGCTGAACGTGGCACACCCGGTCCTGACGGCCGGGGCTATCGCGACGGTTGCCCTGTTTTCACTGCTGTTCTTCCGTGAGTCCTTCCACTGGACCACGGGAGTCGGCATCGCCCTGGTTATTGCTGGCGTAGGGCTGATTACAGCTCGCGTCGTTTGATGGAAATTAAAATGACTTCTTCTGATATTGCTCCCGATGTACGTGCCGGCTGGCAGGTACCTTCTTTTGACACACCACTCTGGCTGGGTCGCCAGCACCCGTGGTGCGTGGTCATCCCGGTCATCAACGAAGGTGACCGGATCAAGAACCTGCTCGCCCGTATGGCGGCGTTCAACATCGCGGACATGGCCGACATTATCATCGTTGATGGTGGCAGTTCTGATGGCTCGCTCGAGTTGCAATCACTGCAACAGGTGGGGGTACGTGGCTTGCTGGTCAAGACGGCCCCTGGCAAGTTGAGCGCGCAGTTGCGCTGCGCCTATGCCTTCGCCCTGGATCAGGGCTACGAAGGTATCGTGACCATTGATGGCAACGACAAGGATGATCCCGAGGCTATTCCACGCTTTATCGAAGCACTCAAGCAGGGTGTGGATTTTGTCCAGGCTTCACGTTTTGTCGAGGGTGGTGTTGCCGAGAACACTCCCAAGTCCCGCGATTTTGCTATCCGTTTTATCCACGCGCCGATGCTGAGCCTGTTTTCCGGTTTCAAGTGGACAGATACCACCCAGGGTTTTCGCGCCTACAGCCGCAAGATGCTGATTGATCCGAAGATGGCGATCTTCCGTGATGTGTTCACTACGTATGAACTACTTGCCTATCTGTCATACCGAGCGCCGAAACTGGGCTATCGCTGCGTGGAACTGGCGACAGTACGTCGTTATCCCCAAGGTGAAGTCCCTACCAAGATCAGCAGCGTAAAAGGCAACCTTTCGGTACTGGCGGTATTGTTCCGAGCTTGTTTTGGCAAGTACAACTAAAGATCTGGTAGTGAAATGTTCAAGCATCTGGAAATGAATGAAAGGGTTTCTTGCGCACTGGCGGCTTTAATTTTCTCGGCGCTGGTTTTAGTTTTCTGCCTCGACGTTGCAGTCGCACCAAGGTATGCGGATTTCGTCGTCGGGAGTATCACGTGGTCGGCGCAGACAAAATTTCAGGACCTTATTGCTGTCCCCGCTTTTCTTGCTGCCTTTGTATGTGCGTTTTTGTTTTTGGCTTCGACAATAGAGCGGCAGAAAAAATTATTCGGAACTAACTCTGCGCTTGAACTTTCCATTCAGTATCTATGGTGGTCGCTTCCTGCTGTTGCTGCCATTGCGTCTTTTGTTTTTTTTGAGCAGAAAGACTCAAGGATTTTCTACGGCTCAATTTCCGGAGTTACTTTTATCGCCGTTGCCGCAACGGCGAGTGCTTTAAGGGGGATTGACGTCAATCCACGCATCTATGGTGTGGGCGCATTGGGTATTCTTTTGCTGGTGCTTGTAAAACCAGAACTGGCACTAGTGCTTGGCCGGGCCCCGGCGGCGATGGTATCGGACATAGATCTCACGCGGCTGGCGCGGTTGGGGTATACCATCGCAGCCTTAGGGTGGGTGGCAGGTCTTATTTATGCCATTTGGAGGCCCAAAGGCTTCTCGCGAAACGTTTCCAAGTTACTCCTTTTCGTTCAGCTAGGGCTCTCGACGTTTTACCTGGTTCTTTACCCCGCAAGGCTACAGGAGCCTAACGGCAACGTTTCAAAATATGATACTAGCGTGTGGCTGAAAGTTTTGCTGATTGGTATGGTTGTCTGGGCCATAATTGATGTGAGCAAGCGATTTAGAAAGTATTCTCTGTCTCAGGATTTATACGGACTATTATCACCTGTTGCTTTTTTTGGATTATTACTTGCATTAAAAGCAGGTAATACAATTTTTCCTGTTGTGAGTCCTGATGATTACCATTTTGGCGAAAGTATGCTGGGGTGGTGGTCATATCTTAATGGGATTGTGCCTTATATAGGCTATATCCCCGCTCATGGAATTATTGGTGACGACTTTACACAGTTTTTGTCATTTGTTTTTTATGACGGTTCGGCAGGAACTATCGCACAGGTAGGTAATCTTGCCTTTGCTATCCTAGCGTTTGCCTCCTTCCTATCGCTGTATTATTTCACTCGTAGTATCGGTTTCGCATTCATTTCAATTTTCTGCCTTTTTGGGAATTTGAGTTGGCTGTATCTGACGCCATTTCTGTGCCTTTGGTTGAGCCCGAAATTATATGTACGGCCCTCCCACTGGCTTATTGTGTGGATGGTGACGGCGCCAATTGCTGTATTGGGTGTTCCGCCGCAAGGGTTGTTACTGGCTGCGGCGAGCGGCCTGATGGCGACTTATTTTGCTTGGCGAGTTTGGCAAAATCGCAAGAAAGAGTCTTTGAACGGTGTTATTGCGATGGCCGTAGTGATTCTGGTTGTGGGTTTAGTCACCCCTACCGGCTCAATGTTGTTGGGGGCGATTCGTTATGTGTTGGAAAACGGCCCTATCAACCAGGTTGCCTATGGTATTCCGTGGAGTCTGAGTTGGGTTGTTGGTGGACAGCGAGGTTTCGTTTTTGAAGTTGTACGCATGTCTTGGATCGCTATTCCGCTGGTCTGCTTACTGCTTATATGCGGCTGGTGCAAAGACGCCAATCGTCGTGCCGTAGCTGCTTTTCCCTTAATTATTGTATTGTTTTTCGTCTTGTTGTTGATCCCTTATTCAATGGGGCGTATCGATCCTGGCGCGATGTCCCGCCCAGGACTGGCCGCGAGTCTGGGCTGGGCAATCCTGTTGCCGGTTGCTGTATGGAGAGTCCTAGACTCTGGTGCCCGGGTGATGATGATTGTAATTGTGGCGAGTATAAGTTCGGTTTTGGGTTATGCGCCGTTTACGACAGCGATCAACAATCTAATTCAGTCCACGGCAGCAACTGTTGCCACACCCGAGCTACGAGATGGTCCAAGTACTGGCTTGCCCAACCTCGGACGTGCTTCCGTCCAGGAAGAACACTGGGTGAGGTTAACCAGCCTTTCGAAAGTATTAGCTGAGCATGTACCCGCGGGTGAGACTTACTTGGACCTGACGTCGCGTAATGCGCAGTACTTTTATCTGGGTTATCGACCTATCTTACCGGTGACCGCGGCCTACAATATGGTTTCGCCAGCCCAACAAAAACGCGCCATTGATACATTGAAAGAAAGTCTGCCGACTGTTGCATTACTGGAAGGGACGAATGTTATCCATGACGGCGGCGGGCTAGCTCTGCGTAATCCTTATCTGTATCGTTTTATTGTTGATAACTACGATCCAGCATATGTAAATGGTTTCATCCTGGGTTACAAAAAAGGCAGTGTAGAAGCGCAATCAGTACAGATCGATATTCCTCTGATGGACTTTACGGACGTTAACTGGCTGAGGGGGGTGCACCGAAATGCAGCGGCAGCGTATGTAGAAGATCCAGCGCTGGTAAGCCTCATCAAGGTGGGCGATGAAGTTCGTATTCACTCGGGTGATGTACGTCGTGTAATGCGTGTTGATGTCGCGGGGCAGAGCGTTTGGTTGGGAGGACCTCCCCTTGAAGCTTTTTCTACATCGAAAAACTCCATGACACTACTAAAAACAAACGCTCGTGAGCTTGCTGATTACAAGACCGCGTTGTTACAGAAGGCTTTTGGGAAAGCTGAGTTGCAAAAAATCCCGGTGGCATGGGGGCGCTCCCAAGCGTCCCTGGACAAAAAAATGGTGAGAGTCAAATCACTGGATGAATTGAACCCAAGCTTAAATCAATTAGCAGTGCAAGAAGGCGCGTATCGGGTTGACGGTTCAGATCCATCCATCAGTTTCGACCTCTCCGCGTTTAATATCTCTGGCCACGACGCTGGCCTGCTCAAGTTCGAGTTCCGCTGCTCAGGCCGCGCCGCCGAGCCGCGTATGCAGGTGTTCTGGTGGGGAGACGGGCAACAAGGGCCGTTCGAAGCCTCCAGTGTTCGTTTCAATGCAGAGGACGGGACGTTGATCGTGCCGTTGGATGCGTCACCGCGTTGGTTGACGTTGCAGCATGTGAAAGGCATCCGGATCGATTTGGACAATGCTGGCGCTTGCAGCAGTTTCAAGGTTGATAACCTGGGGCTCTACCAGCGGCAGCACTGATGTAAGTCGCTCTAAACCCACAAGACCCGATGTCCCTGGCGGACATCGGGTCTTGTCGTTTCAGCACTGCGGGGTACTGCTCAGGTCCACCAATACCGCACCAGATGAAAGAAAATCGGCGCCGCGAAACACACCGAATCCAGCCGATCCAGCATCCCGCCGTGTCCTTCGATCATATGCCCCCAGTCCTTCACGCCTCGGTCGCGCTTGATCGCCGACATCACAATCCCGCCGGCAAAGCCCAGCAGGTTGATCAGCAGTGCAATCAGGAAAGACTGCCAGGGGTTGAACGGTGTGATCCACCACAGTGCCGCGCCGATCAGGGATGACAGCAGGATTCCGCCAACAAAGCCTTCGACGGTTTTCGACGGTGACAGGTTGGGCGCGATCTTGTGTTTGCCGAACAGTTTGCCGCACACGTACTGCAGCACATCCGAGAGCTGCACCACGATTACCAGGTAGGCGATCAACAGGAGGTTGCGGCCCTCGTAGCCGGCGATGTCGAGGGTCAGCAGGGCCGGGACGAAGGATACGCAGAACACCGCGATCATCAGGCCCCACTGTACTTTCGAGGCTCGCTCCAGGAAGTGCGTGCTGTCGCCGCCCAGAGAGGCCAGGATGGGCAGCAGCAGGAACACGTAGACCGGGATAAAGATCGAGAACAGGCCGTACCAGTCAAAGTAGATCAGCAGGTATTGCAGGGGTAGGGCCAGGTAGAACGCGGCGACCAGCGCTGGGTAGTCGCTGCGGCGGGTGGGGGTGAGGGTGAGGAATTCGCGCAGGGCGTAGAACGAGACGGCGTAGAACAACAGGATCACCGCGCCAGTACCGAGCCAGAAGGCGATGCCGATCACCACCACCATCACCCACCAGGCATTGATGCGGGCGTTGAGGTTGTCGATTACCGCATTGGGTGCGCCGCGGGTGCGCAGCTTGAGGATCAGGCCGATCAGCGAGGCGAGCACCAGGATCATGCCGATGCCGCCGAACAACATCAGGGTTTGGCTATCCATGTCAGGAATGCTCCGGGGCGAGGGCGAGCAGGGCGTCGCGGCTGCGGGCGAGGAACAGGGCTTTGTCTTCGTCGTCCTGCAGTTGCAGCGGTGCGCCAAAGCTGGTGGTGCACAACAGTGGCAGCGGTAGCACGCGACCCTTGGGCATCACACGGTTGAGGTTGGCGATCCACACCGGGACCAGTTGTGCCTGTGGGTAACTCTTTGCCAGGTGATACAGGCCACTTTTGAACGGCAACAGACCATCCTCCAGGTTGCGCGTGCCTTCGGGAAAGATGATCAGTGAGTCGCCATGTTCCAGGGCTTCTAGCATCGGTTGCAGCGGGTTATCCACAGGGTCTTTGCGCTCGCGGTCGATCAGCACCCCATTGAAGACCCGGTTGATGATGTAGCGGCGCAAGGCGCTCTTGTTCCAGTAGTCGGTGCCCGCCACCGGGCGCGTGGCTTTGCGCAGGTTCTGCGGCAAGGATGCCCAGAGCAGCACAAAGTCGCCGTGGCTGCTGTGGTTGGCAAAGTAGATGCGCTGCACCGGTTCTGGCGCACAACCCAGCCACAGGCTGCGAGCGCCGGTCACTGTGCGGGCCATGGAGGTAATCAGGGTTGCGACCACAGGTTCGAACATGGGAATTCCTTATCCGGCGAAGGGCAGCCACGGGCTGGCCAGGATGACGGCCAATGTCAGTAATACTTGCGCGCCCAGCAGGTAAGCCTGTTTGCGCAGCAATTTGAGGGCGCCACGCTGGCGCTCGGTCCAGGGTCGGCTGGCGCGGTTGGCCGGTTGCAGGCCAAGGGTTTGCAGGCTCTGGTCCAGTTCGCCGGTGCGCTCTATGTCCTTGGCCATCAGCGCAAACAAGTCGGCGTCAAAGGCCACTCGCAGCGCCCAGTACTTTTGCAGCAGCCCGAGGACAATCATCCACAGGCTGAGCAGCAGGCAGATCGGCGTGATACTGACCATCAACAGTTGCGCCAGGCCAAACAGCACCCCGAGCAAGGTCAGGCCTGTGGATAACTGATCCAGCGAGCGGCCACGCCGCAGCAGGCTGGCGACCACCTGGAGTTGCATATCAGCGGGCATACGGCAGATCTCCCAAGGCTTGACGGTGATTGGCATGCAGGACCACATCCGGTCGTGCTGTACGAATAATAGCCAGTGCCTCATCCACGGTGCTGGCGCGCCCGCTGTGCAGCAGCCATGCCGCCACGGCACTGGCGCTGCGGGAGTAGCCGAGGGCGCAGCACACCAGCAAGGGCCCGTGTTCGCGCAAGCGTTCAATGGCTTGGGCGGCTTCCAGGCACTGTGCAGGTGTGGGGGCGGTGAGGTCGAGGACGGGCAGGGCATGGTAAGCGCGACCTTGTGGATAAACCGGCAGTTCGGCACACAGATCGACCACGGCGTTGAATGAACCCAACTGGGCTGTCGTCGGAATTCGCCCCAGCCATACGTTATCCACAACCAAATCGGGTTGCGGGTGTTTGCGCGTCCATAGCCGCGAGTTGAGCCACGCCGCCGCGAGATACGGCGCGTACAGCCAGCGGGCCGCCGGGCTGAGCCGGCCATCGGCGCGTTTCTGAAAGCCTGCGGCACCCAACAGCCAATAGTTGAGCGCCACCAGCAACACCGCGACGGCCGGCCACCACAGCCATAGCCAGGCACCGCCCCACGTAAAGGCCGCTGTCGCCAGCAGCAGGGCGCCCACGGCGTAGCACAAGCCCAGGCGCCAACGTTTCGGATCTTTGGTCAGGCGCGCATTCAACAGCGGGCTTGGATGATCTAC
Organism: Pseudomonas proteolytica; assembly: GCF_007858275.1. GTDB lineage: Bacteria > Pseudomonadota > Gammaproteobacteria > Pseudomonadales > Pseudomonadaceae > Aquipseudomonas > Aquipseudomonas proteolytica. The sequence goes on along the minus strand of NZ_VFEV01000051.1, from coordinate 20,771 downwards.
CGGCCATAGCCACACGCACAGCCAGCCGGCCAGGGCGCCTGTGGGTAAGTCGATAAAGTGATGTTGGTAAGTGGTCAACACCGAAATGCCGATCAGCGCGAACCAGCCATGCACCAGCCAGCGCCACAGGCCTTGGCTATGCCGCTGGTACATCACCCACAGGATCACCAGCAGGGCGATGTGCAGCGAAGGCGCCTGGTTGAACGGTTTATCAAACCCCGCCAGCACGGCGAACAGCCAACCGAACACGCCGTCCATTTCCGGGCGCTCAAAGGTGAAGCGCAACGGCCAGAGCAGGAAGCAGCTCACCGCAATCACCTGGGCACTGAGCAGGCGCAGGGCATGTTGCTTGAGCTCATGGCGACTGTTGGGCAGCAGCAGGGAGAAACCATAGAGCAGGTCGATCGACCAGTAGGGCACGATGGTCCAGGCCCAGAATGGAATAAGGGTTTCCCAGGCGAATACCAGTGTGCCGACGTCGCTGCGCTGGCTGGTCACCCAGGTGGCAAAGCCGTAGGTGCTGAAAAACAGCGGTGCCAACAGCAGCAGCCACAGCAGCGCTGGTTTGAACAGTCCCGGTTCGCGCATGCTCAGATCTTCTGCGCCAGCGAGACGCTGAAGATGCCCCACTCGTCCACACGCTGGGTGATCTTGCGAAAGCCCGCCGCCTCCACCAGTTGATCCATTTCCGCCTGGCTGCGACGGCGCATCACCCAGGCCTGCCCCTGGCGATGGCTGGTGAGGGCGCGGGCGATCAGTTCCAGTTGCGGGTGCCACGGTTGGCCGGTGTACACCAGGTAGCCACCGGGCTCCACGGCCTCGGCCAGGCCGGCGAGGGAGCCACCGACCATGGCGTTATCAGCAAACAGCTCGTACAGCCCGGACACCACCGCCAGAGTCGGCTTGGGTGAAAGCGCCGCCAGGTCGGCCCGGTCGAAGGCATCACCTTTGACGAACTGCGCAATATCTCCCAGGCCTTTCTCGCGGATCAGCGCGCCACCGTCGCGCACGTTGATATCGCTGTAGTCGCGCAACAGGATCGATTCCGGCAGTGGAGAAACGCCCTGCAAGGCTTCCAGAATGTACCGACCATGCCCCGCGGCGATGTCGACGATGCGCACTTCGCGCCCGTCATCCCGCAGCTTGACCATGGCCAGGCGCAGCAATTCTTCGACATGCAGTTTGCGCTGGCGAATCCCACGCCAGCCGATGGAGTTCAGGTAGTTGGTGTCGATCATCCGCCCCAGCGCACCTTTGCCGGTGGGCTTGTTGCGATAGACATAATCCAGGGTACTGCCGGAATCGAAACCGGTGTCGAAGCCAAGCTTCACGCCCTCGGACAACTGGCGGCCCAGGCCCATGCTGGCGCGGGTCATGCGCCAGTACAGGTCACGTAGCGAGTTGCGCGGCAGTGGCGCAGCGAGGGATTCGGATTCGGCGCAGGTCGCGCCGATCTTGTCGGCATCCAGCAGGCTGGCGCGGTCCAGCGGGTGTTCGAAGTTTTGCAGGATAAAACGCCTGGCGCTGGCCAGTGCCACGGCGCGGTCACGCTCGCCGAGGGTGTCGTGGAAAAAACCGGGCAGGATATGCAGTTCTTTTTTCAGGCTGCCCAGGCGCTCGAAGAACTGCTGCTGGGGTTTGCGATGCACCACGAAGTCCGACCCAGAGATCAGCAGTTGGGTCGGCACTTGGATCGCCTGGGCATCGGCGACTACGCGGTCGGCTGCTTCGTACAGGCCCAGCAGCACATTCACCGAGATCGCCTTGGTGATCAGCGGGTCTGTGTCGTAGGACGCGACGCGCTCGGGGTCATGGCTGAGGAACTTGGCCTTGACGTAGCTGTTGACGAAAAAGTTGCCGCGAAAGCGCCGCATCAGCGCCAGGCCTGGCCGGGCGAAGGGCACGTAGAGCTTGACCTTGAATGCCGGGGAGGCAAGCACCAGGGCGCGGATGTTCGGGGCGTAGTCATGGACCCAGGTGGCGGCGATCACCGCGCCGACGCTTTGGGCAATGACGGCGAGGTTGGCGGGCTCAATGCCATAGGTTGCGCCGATATGGTCGCAGAAGGTCTGCACGTCCCGTGCGCTGGTGGCAAAGCTGGGGCTGTCGCCACGTTCGCCGGGGGATTGGCCGTGGCCACGGGCGTCCCAGGCGAAGAAATCAAAGTGCGGCAGGTCCAGCTCATCCACCAGGTGCGCGATGCGCCCGGAATGCTCGTGGCCCCGATGGAACAGCAGGATCGCCTGGCGTGGCTCAGGCCCGGTCGCGGTGGTCGCGGGCCAGTGCCGATAGAAAAGCTCTACGCCGTCATGGGTGCTGAAGGTGTGCTGTTGCTGTTCGCGCATCGCAAGATCCTTATGCCGTCGGAGGGGTTTCTTGTTGTTCTTTGAGGCCCTGGCGCACTCGATTGACCAGGGTGTAGGCGAGCAATGCAGCCACCAGCCACATCACGCCATCCACCCAGCCGGCGCCGAGCCAACCCAGGGCTACGCCAGTGGCCAGTACGCCGAGAACGAACGCCCGATCACTCTTGCCCATCGGCCCGTCATAGCGCCGCGATGCGCCGACCATCGGCCCAAGTACGCCAGCGTATTCACTGAACACCGCCAGCAGTGTCACCAGTAGCACCGGCGCCAGGCCGACCCCGGGGATCAGCGCGAACGGCAGGATCAGTGCGCTGTCGGCGATCACATCGCACAGTTCGTTGAGGTAGGCGCCCAGGCGCGACTGTTGACCGTACTCCCGGGCGAGCATGCCGTCGATGGCATTGAGGGCCATGCGCAGGATCATCCACAGCGGGATCAACACGAACACCCAGGCATGCTCGGCGAAACCCGCCACCAGCAGGCCTACCAGCAGCGACACGATTCCCGCCAGCACGGTGATCTGGTTGGCGGTGGTGCCGTTGTCGTACAGGCGCTGGACCAGGGGCCGCAGCAGGTTCTGAAAACGCGGTTTGAGCTGATAGATCGAAATCATGAGAGTGACGCTTCCTTGTCCGTGATCCCGCGAAAAAGCTGGTGCGAGTGTGACGATAAATCGCCGTGGGCACTAGTGTCCGCCGGCAGCACATAAAAATGTCGATCACGCTGTAACGCCCATCAGGCACCTCACTCTAGTGCTGTGTCGGGACTGGACAAACCGTTCAGCCGACGCCCTACAGACCTATGAGGAATACCACAATGAACTTCAAGAACGCCGTTTCCGGTGCTGCCCTGGCCATTGCTGCCGCCACGATGTTTGCCGGTGTCGCGACCCAGGTCCAGGCGGCCGATGAAGCGAAGGTGCATTGCTATGGCGTGACCTCCTGCAAAGGCATGAACGACTGCAAGACTGCTGAAAACGCCTGTAAAGGCAAGGCCGTGTGCAAGGGGCACGGTTTCAAGGCGATGACCCAGGCTGCTTGTGATGCGGCTGGCGGCAAAGTCGGCGAATAACCGCGAGTACGTGATCCTGCAGCGGTGTGCACGTCGCTGCGGACACTTTCCAGGAGTTCGTCATGTCGGTATCGGTTCCTTGCCTGGGCTACGGCCTGGGGCTACGCAGCGTTTACTATCAGCAGATCATCGAGCAGTCGCCGCAGGTGGACTGGTTCGAGATCGTCTCCGAGAATTATCTGGTCCAGGGCGGTAAAGCCCTGTACTACCTGGACGCCATCGCCGAGCGCTATCCGCTGGTGATGCATGGCGTCTCCCTGTCCATCGGCGGGCCCCATGCCCTCGATATGGACTACCTCAAGCAACTCAAGCAATTGGCCGACCGGGTCAAGCCGGCGTGGGTCTCCGACCATCTGTGCTGGAGCCGTGGCAACGCCCATCAACTGCATGATTTGTTGCCGCTGCCCTACACCGAGGAAAGCCTCTACCACGTCGCCGCCCGCGTGCGGCAGGTGCAGGAAGTGCTGCAGCGCCCGCTGGTGCTGGAGAATGTCTCCAGCTATGTGCGCTCAAAGGCCGATGACTTTACCGAATGGGAATTCCTCAACGCCTTGAGCCACCTCAGTGGTTGCGAACTGCTGCTGGACATCAACAACGTGTATGTCAGCTCGCGCAATCACGGTTTCGATGCCTGGACCTTTATTCGCAACCTGCCGCCGCAGCGTATCCGCCAGCTGCATTTGGCCGGGCATATGGACTATGGCGACTATGTGGTCGATACCCATGACCATCCGGTTTGCGATCCAGTGTGGCAGTTGTTTCAACAGACCCTGGAACACTTGGGCCCGGTAGCGACGCTACTGGAGCGCGATGACCATTTCCCGCCGTTTGCCGAGCTACTCGATGAATTGGCCAAGGCCCGTGAGTTGGGGGCTGGCGCCTTGGCCCGGAGGTCGCTATGCGCCTGATCGATTGGCAACTGGCATTTGAACGTCATCTATTGGCAGACGCCGACGAGGGCGGTTTTGCCAGCACCTTGATCGGTGGCCCGACCCTGGACGTGGACACTGGCCTTGCGATCTACCACAACGCTTATCGGGCCCGTTTGCTGGAAGTGATGCAGGGGGATTTTCCGACCGTGTGGCATTGGCTGGGGGATGATGAATTTGCCGGGCTGGTGGCCGCTTATGTACAGCGTTATCCCTCGGCGCATTTCAGCTTGCGCTGGCTGGGGCAGCGGTTTGAGGGTTTTATCGGCGAGTACCTGGTTGCCGCACAAAGTGCACCGTTGGCCGAGCTGGCACGCCTGGAATGGGCGTTTACCCTGGCGTTTGATGCGCCTGCGGGCCAGCCGCTGGCCCTGGAAGACATGGCTCGGCTGGCACCCGAGGCCTGGCCATTGTTGCAGGTCGAGTGGGGACCGTCGGTGCAGCAGGTGTTGTGCCGCTTCAACAGCCTGCAGATCTGGCGTGCGGTCAAGGCGCAGGCGGCGTTTCCCGGCAGCCTGGCGTTGCAGCAGGCCGAGGTATGCCTGATCTGGCGTGACCAGCAAGTGTGTCGCTACCGCAGCCTGGAGCCTACCGAGGCGTACGCCTTGGCCGGGATGGCCGATCAGGGTTGGACTTTTTCAGAACTGTGCGCCGAATTGGCAGTCACTTATCAAGAGGGCGCGCCGCTGCAAGCTGTCACGTGGTTGAAACAGTGGGTTGAGGACGGTTTGCTGCAACGTCGAGCACCATAGAAGGCGGCTATTGAATCGATAGCCAGCTACTTTTTTATGGATGGTCTACCCTCATTTCAGACGTCTGAAACAAGGGGGGACTACTCATGCTCGCGCAACTTCCACCGGCCTTACAGAATCTTCAGCTACCGCTGCGTCTGCGACTCTGGGATGGCCATGAGTTCAACCTGGGCCCGGAGCCCAGCGTCACGATTGTGGTCAAGGACCCGGTGATGGTGACGCAACTGACCCATCCCACGCTCGACTCCCTGGGCGCTGCCTTCGTCGAAGGCAAACTGGAGCTCGAAGGCTCCATCAGCGATGTAATCCGTGTATGTGACGAATTGAGCCACGCGCTGATCGACGACGATGAGCAGGCCGGACCGGTGCGCTCGATCCACGACAAGGCCACGGATGCCGCCGCGATTTCCTATCATTACGACCTGTCGAACGAGTTTTACCAGCTGTGGCTGGACCGTGACATGGCCTATTCCTGCGGTTATTTCGAGACCGGCAGCGAGTCCCTCGACCAGGCCCAACAAGACAAATTCCGCCACCTGTGCCGCAAGCTGCGCCTGCAGCCTGGGGAGTATCTGCTGGATGTCGGTTGTGGCTGGGGCGGGCTGGCGCGTTATGCGGCGCGTGAGTTTGGGGTCAAGGTGTTCGGTATCACCCTGAGCAAGGAACAACTGGCACTGGCCAGGGAGCGAGTGGTCGCCGAGGGCTTGGAGGACCACGTGGAGTTGGCGTTGCTCGACTACCGCGACCTGCCCCAGGACGGGCGGTTCGACAAAGTGGTCAGCGTCGGCATGTTCGAACACGTCGGCCACGCCAACCTGGCGCAGTACTGCCAGACCCTGTTCGGCGCCGTGCGCGAAGGTGGCCTGGTGCTCAACCATGGGATCACCGCCAAACATACCGATGGCCGCCCGGTGGGGCGTGGTGCGGGGGATTTTATCGAGCGTTACGTGTTCCCCAATGGCGAACTGCCGCACCTGGTGATGATCAGCGCCGAAATCAGCGAAGTCGGCCTGGAAGTGGTCGACGTGGAAAGCCTGCGCTTGCATTACGCGCGCACCCTGGATCACTGGAGCGAGCGCCTGGAAGACAATCTGGAAGCGGCGGCGAAAATGGTGCCGGCCCAGGCATTGCGCATCTGGCGCCTGTACCTGGCGGGTTGCGCGTATGCGTTTGCCCGGGGCTGGATCAACCTGCACCAGATCCTGGCGGTCAAACCCCATGCGGATGGCAGCCATGAGTTGCCTTGGACGCGGGAAGATCTCTACCGCTGAGACTGTTGCCCCCTCTGAAAGACTGAATGCGGGAGCTGAGCTTGTGTGGGAGCTGGCTAAAGGATCGGGGAAATCAGGCGCGCCACGCGCATGCCCAATTGCTGCAGGCGGCGGGTCTGTTGGCTTTCTTCCTGGCTGGTTTCGTGGGCCTGGGCAAAGTCGTCCAGCAGCATGTGTTCCACTTCGCTGGCGAAGGCGGCATCGACCGTGAGCAACATCACTTCAAAGTTGAGGCGGAACGAACGGTTGTCCAGGTTCGCACTGCCGATGGCAGTGATTTCGCGGTCTACCAGCACCACTTTCTGATGCAAAAAGCCCGGCTTGTAGCGGAACACCCGGACCCCGGCGCGTACTGCTTCAATCGCGTACAGGCTGGATGCGGCGTAGACAATACGGTGGTCGGGGCGTGACGGCAGCAGCAGGCGCACGTCCACGCCACGCAACACCGCCAGGCGCAGCGCGGCGAATACCGCTTCGTCGGGGATGAAGTACGGGCTGGTGATCCACACCCGCTCAGTCGCTGCATGAATCGCTTCAACGAAAAACAGCGAGCAGGTTTCATACGGGTCCGCCGGGCCGCTCGCCAGCAATTGGCAGAGCACGCCGTCATCGGCATAGGTGTCGGGCAGGATCAGTGGTGGCAACTCGCGCGCGGCCCAGAACCAGTCTTCGGCAAACGACTCCTGCAGGCAGGCCACCACCGGGCCGCTGACTTGCACATGGGTGTCGCGCCAGGGGGCGAGCGGGGGTTTCTTACCCAAGTATTCATCGCCGACGTTATGCCCGCCGACAAAACCGGTCAGGCCATCGACCACGACAATTTTTCGATGGTTGCGGAAATTCACCTGGAAGCGATTGAACCAGCCGCTGCGGGTGGCAAACGCCTTGATCTGCACCCCGGCGTCGCGCAGCGATTGCACATAGCGGTGGGGCAGGGAGTGGCTGCCGATACGGTCATAGAGCACGTAGATGGCCACGCCTTCGGCGGCCTTGGCCTTGAGCAGGTCATGCAACCGGCGCCCGAGTTCATCGTCATGAATGATGAAGAACTGCACCAGTACGGCCGTCTTGGCGGCGCGGATGGCGTCGAAGATGGCGCTGAAGGTTGCATCGCCATTGACCAGTAAATGCACTTGGTTGTTGGCCAGGCACGGCATGCGTCCCAGCTTGGGCATGGCGCGCAGGGAGGCATAGGCATGGGAGTTGCGCGCGGCCAGGGCTTCTTCGACCCAGGGGCGCCAGTTGAGCTCGGTGATTGCCTTGTGCATTTCCTGGTTGGCCTGGCGACGGGCCTGGATGTAGGCATCGAAGCTGCTGCGGCCAAAGATCGGGTATGGGATCAGCGTCAGGTAAGGCATGAACATCAGCGACAGCGCCCAGGCAATCGAGCCTTGGGCGGTGCGCACGGTCAGCACCGCGTGCAGGGCGGCGAGGGAACCGAGAAAATGCAGGGTGGCGATGAAGTAGCCGAGCAAGTGCGGGCCGAAGAAATCCATGGACAACATTACTCCTGACAATCCAATGCGTAACAGACCATGTTCGGCAGCGATTGTCGCTATTTTATTGAGCGTGCAACGCCGACCGCTTTGCGACGTCTAACGCCGACAATTACCCAGGAGTTACCCGATGAATGCTCGTCTGCTTGGTTTGGCCATGGTTGTTGGTTTGACGCTGCCGGTGGCGGCGCAGGCGCAGATGTTGGCGCCGGGCTTGTGGGAACTGACCACCAGCAACATGAAAGTCGATAACCAGAACCTGCCGGATTTGTCGTTGATCCTCGGTCAACTGAAGCAACAGATGACCCCGGAACAGCGCGCCATGCTGGAAAAACAAGGCATTACCATGGCCGGCAAAGGCGTGCAGGTGTGCCTGACGCCGGCCCAGGTGGCCTCCGACGCCATCCCGCTGACCGACCCGCAATCGGGTTGCAAGCAAGAGGTGACCGATAAGACTGGCAACCAGTGGAAATTCCGTTTCAGTTGCCCGAAAGCCCAAGGCTCTGGCGTGGCCACATTCCAGAGCCAGAAGGCATTCACCACCTCAGTCAACGGCACCTTCAACGCTACCGGTATCCAGCAGAACGGCAGCCTCGATACTCAGGCCCAATGGTTGGGCAGCGACTGCGGCACGGTAAAACCTCGCGCCTGAAGCCCCCTGTGGGAGCCGGCAAGCCGGCTCCCACACATTTGGTCAGCGCAAAAAGTGCAGGGGCAACCCCTGGCAACTGTTGATCACTTGACCGTCATGCCAAGCCAAATGCCCTGACACCAACGTGGTACTCACACTGTGGCGAAAGCTGCGCTCGGCAAACGGTGTCCAGCCGCAACGGGCGAGGATCGGCTGGCTGCTTACCGGCATGCCTTCGGGTTCGGGTCTGATCAGTACCAGGTCGGCCCAGTAGCCCTCGCGTAGATAACCCCGGTCAGGAATGGCGAACAGGTCGGCGACGCGATGGCTGGTTTTCGCCACGAGCACAGTCAACGGCAACAGCCCGTCGGCCACCAATTCCAGCAAGGCTGGCAGCGCGTGCTGCACCAGGGGCAACCCCGCCGGCGCCTCACGGTACGGCCGCTGTTTTTGCTCCCAGGTATGCGGTGCGTGGTCGGTGCCGATCACATCCAGCCGATTACTCAGCAGTGCCAGGCGCAGGGCATCTCGGTCGGCGCGGGTCTTGATCGCCGGGTTGCATTTGATCTGATGGCCCAGGCGCGCGTAGTCACGGTCATCGAACAGCAGGTGATGCAGGCACACTTCGGCGGTGATGCGTTTTTCTGCCAGCGGCTTGTCTTCGAACAACGACAGCTCTCGGGCACTGGTCAGGTGCAGCACGTGCAGACGCGTGTCGTGGCGGCGCGCCAGTTCCACGGCCAGGGATGAGGAGCGATAACACGCTTGGGCGTCGCGGATCAGCGGGTGGACCACCGCGGGGATCTGCTCGCCGAAGCGATCGCGCAGCCGTTGTTCGTTGGCCTGGATGCTGGGCGTGTGCTCGCAGTGTGCCAGGAGAATCGTCGGTACCTCGGCAAACAGGCGCTCCAGAACCCTTGGGTCATCCACCAGCATATTGCCGGTGGAGGCACCCATGAACACCTTGACCCCGGCGACCTGCCGGGGATCGAGGGCAGCCACGGTGTCGAGGTTGTCGTTGCTGACGCCAAAGTGAAACCCATAGTTGGCCACCGAGTGCAGCGCCGCGCGGCGCTTCTTGTCTGCCAGTGCTTCCAGGGTCAGGGTTGCGGGCTGGGTGTTGGGCATGTCCATGAAACTGGTGATGCCGCCGGCCACCGCCGCGCGCGATTCGCTGTAGAAACTGCCTTTGTCCGGGGCGCCGGGTTCGCGAAAGTGCACTTGGTCGTCGATCATGCCCGGCAGCAGCCATTGGCCTTGGGCGTCGATCTCGGTGTCAGCCCTTTGCCCCTGGATACTGCTGGCGATTTTTTCGATACGGCCGTTGGCGACCAGTAAGTCGGCGTCGAATTCTCGCCCTTCGTTCACCAGGCGGGCATTGCGGATCAGCAGGCGGCTCATGTTCAGAACTCGTTTTGCAGGGCTTTATAGCCGCGCACCAGGTCGACATTGGTGCGCGCCACGTCTTCGGAAAACTCCGAGGCGCTGACGCTCACTGGCGGGAACTGCGACAAGTCGGTGTTGGGGCCAATTCGCGTGGTGGATGGCACATAGAACGCAGCGGGCAAATCACGGCCATCGACCACCGAGTTGTGCCGCACCACACAGCCATCGCCCACCACACAGTTGAACAGCACGCTGTTGAAGCCGATAAACACCCGGTCGCCGACGGTGCAGGGGCCGTGGACAATCGAGCGGTGGGCGATGGAAGTGAACTCGCCGATGGTTACCGCCGCGCCGGATTTGGAGTGGATCACCACGCCGTCCTGGATATTGGAGTTGGCACCGATGGTGATCGGGTCCATGTCGCCGGTAGCGTCGACTTCATCGGCGCGGATCACCGCACAGGGGCCGACAAATACGTTTTCGCCGATGATCACTTTGCCGCAGATGATTGCGGTTTTATCGACGTAGGCCGACTCGGCGATGACCGGCAGATCGCCGGAAGGGTTCTTGCGGATCATGCTGCGGGTTCCTTGAGGGGTGCGGTGAGGATATGCACCTGGTCGTGTTCAATCGCGTTGTAGAAACAGGTCGGGCGCCCGGTGTGGCAGGCCGGGCCTTGTTGATCGACGATCAGGAGTACGGCATCGCCATCGCAATCCAGGCGCGCTTCGATCAACTGTTGGATGTGTCCTGAGCTTTCGCCCTTGCGCCACAATCGCTGGCGCGAGCGTGACCAGTAGCAGACGCGGCCGCTGGCGAGGGTTTCATCGAGGGCCTGGCGGTTCATCCAGGCCAGCATCAATACCTCACCGCTGCGGTGTTGCTGGGCGATGGCCGCGATCAGGCCGTCGCGGTTCCACGGTAAGGCATCCAGTACGTGGGCCAGGGGGAAGCGGCTGCCGATGGGCGCGCCTTCCAGCTCGAGCATCGACAGTGTCATGGGGTGCCCAAGGCGTTGTACAAAGTGTTGAGGTTGTATTCAAACAACCCGGTAAAAGTACTGGCCGGGCCTTTGGCAGCCAGTGCATCGGAGTACAACGTGCCGCCGATATGGGCGCCGCTTTCCTCGGCAATCTGCTTGAGTAGGCGCGCGTCCTTGATGTTTTCCATAAACACCGCTTTGACGTGGGCCTGGCGGATCTGCGTGATCAACGCGGCGACTTCGGCCGCCGAGGGTTCGCGCTCGGTGGACAAACCCTGGGGCGCCATGAAGTCGATACCGTAGGCCTGGCCCAGGTAGCCGAAGGCGTCGTGGGAGGTGACGATGCGTCGATTGCCCGCAGGCAGCGCGGCAAACTTGGCCTTGGCTTCGGCCAGCAGGCGGTAGATTTTCTGCAGGTATGCCTGGCTGTTGTATTGATAGTCGGCCTTGTTGGCCGGGTCGGCAGTGATCAACGCCTGGGTGATGTTGCTGACGTAGATTTCGGCGTTGGCCAGGTTATGCCAGGCATGGGGATCGGGGATCTTCTCGCCGTCCTCCTCCAACGTGCGAGCGATCACGCCTTTGCTGGCGTTGACCACCGTGGCTGGGGTTTCGGTACTGGTAATCAGGCGATCCAACCACGGCTCGAAGCCCAGGCCATTCTTGATGATGACGCGGGCCTTGAGCAGCGCCTTGGCATCGTCCGGGGACGGCTCGTAGGTATGGGCATCGGCGTCGGGGCCGACCATATTGCTGAGCTGGATATGCTCCCCGCCGACCTGCTGGGTTATGTCGGCGAGAATGCTGAAGCTGGTGACCACCTGGAGCTTGTCCTGGGCGGTCGCGAACGACAGCGGGAGCAGGACGCTGAACAGCACGAGTAGAGCGCGCATCGGAAAACACCTCATTGGGATGTAAGCAAGGGCGGGCGGCGCAGCAAGCCATGTACCGGCCCCAGCACCACGGACAGCAGGTACAAGCCGCCAGCGACCAGGACAATCGCCGGGCCGCTGGGCAGCGAGTAGTAGAACGACAGCAACAGCCCGAGCCATACCGACAGGCATCCCAGCACGGCCGAGACTGCAATCAACCTCGGCAGCCGCCGGCTCCAGAAGCGTGACGCCGCCGCGGGCAACATCATCAGGCCGACCACCATCAAGGCGCCGATGGCCTGGAAACCAATCACCAGGTTCAGCACGACCAGGGTCAGGAACACCCCATGGGCCAAAGGCCCGAGGCGGCTGACGGTTTGTAGGAACAGCGGGTCGAGGGTGTCCAGCACCAGCAACCGGTAGATCAGCGCCATGGCGATCAGGCTGAAACCGGACACCCACAGCATGCCGGTCAATGTCGGGCCGTCTACCGCCAGCGCCGAGCCGAACAGCAGGTGCAGCAGGTCCAGGCGCTTGCCGGCCAGGCCGAGGATCAGCACACCGGCCGCCAGGGAAATCGGGTAGATCGCAGCCAGGCTGGCGTCTTCGCGCAGGCCGGTGCGGCGGGTGATCCACGCGGCGAGGCCGGCCATGCCCAAGCCGGCGCCGAGGCCGCCGAGGGTCAGTGCCGGCAGGCTCAGGCCGGCAAACCAGAAGCCCAGTGCGGCGCCGGGCAGGATGCCGTGGGCCACGGCATCGCCGATCAGACTCATACGCCGCAGGATCAGGAACACCCCTAGCGGCGCTGTGCTACACGCCAGTAGCAGGCCACCGAGCAGGGCGCGACGCATAAACACGAAGTCGTTGAAGGGCATCCACAGTTGGGCGGCGAGGTGCATCAGGCGACCTGCATCTGCGGCTGCTGAAGGATCAACTGTGTGCTGGGTGCGAGCACGCAGCCGCTGCTTTTGATATGCAGTGCTTGCGGCAGGTGTTGGCGTACGGCGGCCAGGTCATGGCAGACCACCACCAAGGTGCGGCCTTCGGCATGCCAGGCGTGGATATGTTTCCACAGCAGTGCCTGGCCTTGTTCATCGAGTGCGGCGTGGGGCTCATCCAGCAACAACACAGGCGCTTGGGCCAGGCTGAGACGGGCGAGCAGGGCGCGTTGCAACTCACCGCCGGACAGGGCCATCAAGGGGCGTAGTTCAAGACCGCTGAGGCACCAGTCTTGCAGTACCGTTTGCAAGCGCTGACTGCGTTGCTGCTGGGAATGTTGGGTGCCCCATAGACCGGCGGCTACCAGCTCTTGCAGGCTAATGGGGAATTGTCGGTCGAGGTGTTGCTGCTGCGCCAGGTATGACAGGCCGCCGCGCCGTGGAACATCCAGAGTGACCTTGCCGGCCAGGGGCTTTTGCAGGCCGGCGATGACTTTCAACAAACTGCTTTTACCCGACCCGTTAGCGCCGATAACAGCGGTCAGGCTGCCTTTGCCCAGTTCGATATCAATGGCCGGCGTCAGCGGTTGGCCTGGTGCGCCCCAGCGCAGGGCATTGCAGCGGATCACGCGGTAGCCCTCGTCCAACGGGTTTCGGCCACGGCGTCGTGGGCGTGCAGGCTTTCGGCGTGGATGACTTTGACGTGAAAGGCTTGCACCGCGATCGAGCGTTGCAGCGCCAGGTTCAGGCGGCGGGCGGCGTCTTCGCAGAACATCAGGTTCTGGCCGTTGGCCAAGGCGAAGGCTTGCTCATCGGCACGTTTGACGGCGGTCTGCACGGCGGTGCCGAGGGCGGCTTCAGCGTGGTCGATCAACTCAGTCAGTGGCAGCGTAGGTTGCCCAGCTTGCAGAGCCACCAACAATTGCGCAGTGCTGCGCTGGCTGTGCGGCGTGGCGATGATCCCTTTGGCGCTGCCAAGCCAGGCCAGCACATCTTCGTGTTGCAGCGTTGTGTTGGCAAAGTCATCGATAAATTGCTGCTGGATCAACTGCCTGGCGAGGGCAGCCGAGCAAGGGCAGGTTGAGGAATAAGTAACGTCAATTTTTAGTTCCACGTGGAACATCTGCTTTTCCAGGCGCGCTTCGATGCTCACTGGATAGCTCTTCCAGCCGGCGAGCGGGCTGACCAGCGCAGGACGTTTAAGCAACAAGTCGGTATGAATCCGCAGGTACGCGCTGCTCGACAGGCCTTCATGGCTATCGAGAAAACGCTGGAGCACCTGACGCAGCAGCGCTGGTTGCAGGTCTTGTGACTCAAGCATTTCCAGCGCCAGGTATAAGCGCGACATATGAATGCCGCGCGCTTCGCCATCGTCCAGGCTTACTCCTGCATCGGCCTTGGCGCTCAAACGTTGGCCGTCGATCAGGATTGGCAGGGCAATGCCACACATGCCCACCCAGTCGAGTGGCAAGGCTTGGCGAGAAGCCTGCGCGGCGATATCCGGCAGAGTCAGCGCATTCATAAGCAGGTCCATCGTTGGATATAAAGCGACATGTTATAGTATAACAATTAGATCGACGATTATTTTTCTGCGGTGAGTGTCATGCACAGACGTCAACTCCTAAGCCTGCTGCTGGCCAGCGCCGTGTTTACTTTGCCTTTTGCGGTGCATGCGACGCAGATTCGCAATGCGCGCCTGTGGCGCTCCAACGACAAGCTGCGACTGGTGTTCGACCTCAGTGGTGCGGTGAGCTACAGCACCTTTTCCCTGAACGCGCCCGAGCGGCTGATCATTGACTTGAGCGGCGCAGGCCTGAGCGGGGATTTCAGCCAATTGGCACTGGCCAACACTGGCATTACTGCGATTCGCTCAGGGCGTCTGAATGCGGGCGGGACACGGATCGTTCTCGATCTGGCTCAACCGATGCAGCTCAACAGTTTTGTCCTGCCGCCGCAGGATGGGCAGGGGCATCGCCTGGTGTTGGACCTGAGCAGCGGCGCCCGCCAAGCACCGGTGGAGAAGGCGCATCCCAAGCGCGACATTATCGTCGTGGTCGACCCTGGTCACGGTGGCAAGGACCCCGGCGCGGTTGGGGCAAAGGGTGAGCGGGAAAAAGACGTGGTGCTGGCTATCTCGCAGTTGCTGGCCAAGCGGCTCAAACGCGAGAAGGGCTTTACCGTGAAGCTGGTCCGCAACGATGACTTCTTCGTGCCGCTGCGCAAACGGGTGGAGATCGCCCGGCGCTACAAGGCCGATATGTTTATTTCGGTCCACGCAGATGCGGCGCCGCGACTGACCGCGTCAGGGGCTTCGGTGTATGCCTTGTCCGAAGGCGGCGCCACATCGGCGACCGCACGCTTCATGGCGCAGCGGGAAAATGGCGCAGATCTATTGGGCGCCACCAGCCTGCTCAACCTCAAGGACAAGGACCCGATGCTCGCTGGGGTCATTCTCGATATGTCGATGAGCGCCACCCTGGCCGCCAGCCTGCAACTAGGCAATGCCGTGCTGGGTAGCCTGGCGGGTATCACCACGCTGCATCAAAAGCGGGTGGAGCAGGCCGGGTTTGCGGTGCTCAAGTCGCCGGACGTGCCGTCGATCCTGGTGGAGACGGGCTTTATCTCCAACGTCCGCGACAGCCAGCGGCTGGTTACCGCGCGCCATCAACAGGCAATCGCGGATGGCCTGTTTGAGGGATTGCAGCGTTACTTCCAGAAGAATCCACCGATCAACAGCTACATGGCCTGGGCCCAGGAGCAGCAAAAAGGCCAGGCCTAGCAACCGCTGATCCGGCTACAAGTGAACTTGGCGCTGGAACCGCCGGAGCTGGAAAACCGGTTGATCGTGGTCCAGCCCACGCGCCGCGTATAGCCGACCCACGCTTCGCCATCGGAGGCCAGCCCGGTGAAGAACGTCAACTGGCCATAGCGGCTGTTGGTCTGCGCCCAGTAGCGTTTACCGTCTACCTCGAACCCGCGCAAATACGTGGTGTTGCCTACGGTCGCGGCGCTGTAGGCATTGCCCTGGGCATCAATGCAGGCCAACAGGGTGGCGCTGCGCGTGCAGGTGGCCAGGGCGTTGGGCATTTGGGCACTGGCCTGGCTCGCAACCAGCAGCAACACGCCGCACAACACATATCTCATAAGGTTTCTCGGGGAATGGACGGGCTCAAGGATTGCGCCCTTCGTCGTGGCGGGCAAGAGGGGATTGGCTTATTTGTATTGTTATACTATAACATCAAAAAACAGCCTGACCCGTGAACCGCCCCCATGACTGAACAAGACCTGCTCGCCCAGCCGCCCGCCGATTATATGAATGAGGCCCAGCAAACCTTCTTCCGCGAGCTGTTGTTGGCCCAGCGCTCTGACCTGCAAACGCGCATCGATGCCGAGTTCATGGTGCTGCGCGAGCAGGAGCCCAATAGCGACCCCGCCGATGTCGGCAGCGCCGAAGAACAGCGCCAGTGGCAACTACGCCTGCTGGAGCGGGAAAAGAAGCTGCTGGACAAGATTGATGAAGCCCTCGAGCACCTCGCTCGCGGTGAATACGGCTGGTGCCGCGAGACGGGCGAGGCGATTGGCCTCAAGCGCCTGTTGCTGCGGCCCACGGCCACCCTGTGTATCGAAGCCAAAGAACGTGAAGAGCTGCGCGAACGCCATCAACGGGCGATTTGACCGGCCAACCTGATGAGGAACACCTGATGACCGACCGACTACCCGTTACTGTGCTGTCCGGATTTCTCGGCGCCGGTAAAAGCACGCTGCTCAATTACGTCCTGCGCAACCGCGAAAACCTGCGGGTGGCGGTGATCGTCAACGATATGAGCGAAATCAACATCGATGGGGCCGCTGTCCAGCGTGACGTCAGCCTCAATCGCGCCGAAGAAAAGCTGGTGGAGATGAGCAACGGCTGCATCTGCTGCACGTTGCGCGAAGACTTGCTGATCGAAGTAGGAAAGCTCGCCAAGGAAGGGCGATTCGATTACCTGCTGATCGAATCAACCGGCATTTCCGAGCCGCTGCCGGTGGCGGAAACCTTCACCTTTCGCGATGAGAACGGCCAGAGCCTGGCGGATATCGCACGGCTCGACACCATGGTCACTGTGGTCGACGGCATGAACTTCCTGCTCGATTACCAGGCGGCTGAAAGCCTGGCGTCCCGGGGCGAAACCCTGGGTGAGGACGATGAGCGCTCCATCACCGACCTGCTGATCGAACAGATCGAGTTTGCCGACGTCATCCTTGTCAGCAAAATCGACCTGATCAGCAGCCACGAACGTGAAGAGCTGGTGGCCATCCTCGAGCGCCTGAATGCCCAGGCACGCATCATTCCCATGGTGATGGGCGAGGTGCCGCTGGCCGAGATCCTCAATACCGGGCGTTTTGACTTCGAGCGCGCGGCCCAGGCGCCGGGCTGGTTGCAGGAGTTGCGCGGCGAGCATGTGCCGGAGACCGAGGAATATGGCATTGCCTCCACGGCCTATCGGGCGCGTCGGCCATTCCATCCCCAGCGCTTTTTCGACTTTATCGACCGCCCGTGGAGCAACGGCAAGTTGCTGCGCTCCAAGGGTTTTTTCTGGCTGGCCAGCAAGCATCGCGATGCCGGCAGTTGGTCCCAGGCCGGTGGCCTGATGCGCCATGGTTTTGCCGGTCGGTGGTGGCGCTTTGTGCCCAAGAGCCAGTGGCCCGAAGACCAGGAAAGCGTCGCGGCGATCATGGGCAACTGGCAACTGAGCACCGGCGACTGCCGTCAGGAACTGGTGTTTATCGGGCAGAACATCGATTTTGCGCAACTGCGCGCTGAACTGGATGGGTGCCTGCTGACCGACGATGAAATGGCCCTGGGCGTCGATGGTTGGCGCCTGCTGGTCGATCCTTTTGGCCCTTGGTACGAGGAGGCAGCCGCCTGATGCTGGCACCTGTGATTCAACTGCGTCCGGTCATTCGCCAGACCCGTGGGGAAACCCCGCTGGCGCTGGCCGACATCCTGGACAACGGCGTCAACCTGGCGTTGTGGCAGCGCCAGTTGCCGCTGCATATCGCCGAGTTTGGCGCCTTGCTGGTCTCGCTGAACGAGCCGCTTGCCGAGTCGCTGGTGGTGGAGTTGGACAGCGAAGAAGCTGAGCCCAACTTACTGGGCCTGGCCGCAGGCTGTCGTGACCTTGAAGGTTACGACGGGTTTATCGCCGATGTGGCATGGCTGGTCAGCGCCTTTGCCTGCCTGTTGGGGGCCAAGCGCATCGGTGTGCGGCTGAGGCTGCTGGACAAGGCCATGTGCCCGCGTTTTCATGTCGATCACGTGCCCGTGCGCCTGATCACCACCTATGCCGGCATCGGTAGTCAGTGGCTGCGCGAAGGGGTGATGGACCGCCGCCAGTTGAGCCAGGCAGACGCGGAACCCAGCGAGCGCATCGAGCAGATCCACTGTGGGGAAGTCGCCCTGCTCAAGGGCGAAAAGTGGCGCGGCAATGAAGGCTACGGCTTGATTCATCGCTCGCCGGCGTTGGCCGCCAACGAACGGCGGCTGATTCTGACGCTGGATTGGCTGGCATAACCGGGTAGGATCAAGCGTCTCTACACGGCCTGAATAATGTCCACGATGCTGCAGAACATTCCCACCCATGTGATTGCCGGCCCTTTGGGGGCAGGCAAGACCAGCCTGATCAAGCACCTGCTCGCCCAGCGCCCATCCAATGAGCGTTGGGCGGTGTTGATCAATGAGTTCGGGCAGATTGGCCTGGATGCCGCACTGCTGACCCAGGATGACGACGGCATTGCCCTCGGTGAGGTGGCCGGCGGCTGCTTGTGTTGTGTGAATGGCGCGCCGTTCCAGGTAGGCCTGGGTCGATTGTTGCGTAAGGCCAAGCCTGACCGGCTGTTTATCGAGCCCTCGGGGCTTGGCCATCCGGCGCAATTGCTTGAGCAGTTGCGCCAGGCGCCTTGGCAAACCGTGCTGGCCGTCCAGCCTTGTGTGCTGGTACTCGACACCCAGGCTTTGGCGGCAGGCAGGCCGTTGCCCGAGTCCCAGCGTGAAGCTCTGGCCTGTGCCGGGCTGCTGGTGCTGAACAAGGATGAAGGATTGGATGCCGTACAGCGCGGTGAGATTGAAAGGTTGCTGCCGGCTTGCGAGGTTTTCTGGACCCGACAGGCGCAACTGCCATTGGCCCGGCTGCCGGGGCTTGATGCTCAGGCGCGGGCGGCTGTGGATAACTTCGAGACACCCAAGGGGCTGGGGCAGATTCCGGCCGTCTGGAGCGATCCCTGCGTACCGATTTGCCTGCACCAGGCCCAGGCGGGTGCGTGGAGCATCGGTTGGCGCTGGCATCCGAGCCAGCAGTTCGACACCTGCAAAGTCCGGCAATGGCTGGAGAGCCTGGACTGGCAGCGCGCCAAATTGGTTATCCACAATGCCGATGGCTGGGTCTCGGCCAACGCTGTGGATAACTCCACACTCACCTGGCAGCCCAGCGAATGGCGCCGGGACTCTCGTATCGAGTTGATTTTCAGTGAGCAACAGGACGCAGCCATGCTGCAAACAGCCTTGGCCAATTGCCGTCAGTGACGGGTCTTGCTGTGCTCCTGGCGCCACTGGCTTAGTTCAATCACTTCGGCACTGGGCGGTGGCGTCTTTATTTCAAACGGGTAGGGTGCCAGTTCGATCTGCGCACTGTGGGCACCAAACTGAGTGATGGTCCCGGGATGGCGGGCTTCGCCGGTCACGGTGAACTCGAAGTTATAGACCCGCGCCAAACGCCGACGGCCGTTGGCGTCCTTGACGAAACCGATGCGTTTCAAAGCCACGGCGCCGTCGAGCAGTTCGATATCGAGCTTGGCGCAATGCTGTTTGACCCTCTCCAACGCCCGCTCGCGCAGGCCGTGGTTGTGCCACACCCAGGCGGCAGCCGCCGCCAGCAGCATCAGCACAAAGATATTTCCCAGGGTCAGCATGCGATTTGCTCCAACAAAGTAAGGCCAGCTTAACTGTGTCTCCGGTCTGTCGTACAGGCTGCTTTTAGTCGCATACTGCGCGGCCAGAATTTAACGGTTTTACGGAAGTCCCCGCATGAAACGTACGCCTCATCTGCTTGCGATCCAGTCCCACGTGGTCTTTGGCCATGCCGGCAACAGCGCCGCCGTGTTTCCCATGCAGCGGGTTGGGGTGAATGTCTGGCCGCTCAACACCGTGCAGTTCTCCAACCATACCCAGTATGGCCAGTGGGCGGGAGAAGTGTTGGCGCCGCAGCAAATTCCTGCGCTGGTAGAGGGGATCGCGGCGATTGGCGAACTGGGCAACTGTGATGCAGTGCTGTCCGGCTACCTTGGCAGCGCCGCCCAGGGCCGCGCGATCCTGACCGGCGTGGCACGTATCAAGGCGATCAACCCCAAGGCGCTGTATCTGTGTGATCCGGTGATGGGCCATCCGGAAAAAGGCTGCATCGTGCCCCTGGAAGTCAGTGATTTTCTGCTGGACGAAGCGGTGGCCATGGCCGACTTCCTGTGCCCCAACCAATTGGAGCTGGACAGTTTTTCCGGGCGTAAACCGCAGTCGCTGTTCGATTGCCTGGGGATGGCGCGGGCCCTGCTGGCCCGAGGGCCCAAAGCGGTTTTGGTCAAGCACCTGGACTACCCGGGCAAGCTGGCGGACGGTTTCGAGATGCTGCTGGTGACTGCCGAAGGCAGCTGGCACCTGCGTCGGCCGCTGCTGGCATTCCCGCGCCAGCCGGTGGGAGTGGGCGACCTGACGTCGGGCCTGTTCCTGGCACGAGTGCTATTGGGCGACAGCCTGCTGGCGGCCTTTGAGTTCACCGCGGCGGCTGTGCACGAAGTCCTGCTGGAAACCCAGGCGTGCGCCAGTTACGAGTTGGAATTGGTGCGGGCCCAGGACCGCATCGCCCACCCGCGCGTACGCTTCGAAGCCACGCCGATCAGCCTCTGACACCACCAACCCAATGTGGGAGATTCTATGTTGCAGGTAAACCCTGCAACCTTAAGTTCGGTTGGTATTCGCTCTGGTTTTTCATCAGCGCGAATGCCACCCGGCAGAGCTTGCGGGCGAGGATTACCAGGGCTTGGGTCT
>NZ_VFEV01000050.1 GCF_007858275.1 Pseudomonas proteolytica | reverse complement strand
ACATTTCCATGCTGATCACCCTGTGTTCTCCTGCTCAAAAAGTGAGCAGAAGCAGTTGAACACCTGGGTCAGTTTTCAGTCGGCAGAACAGCCTCTACTGGGTCAGTTTTCGGTCAGCGGCAACACTCACGTCATCCCGCCAAGAATGTTGAGTGTTATCAGGGATCAAGGCCCCTGCGACCTGTGAGGGTTGTCCACTAACGCGGGACTGGCGGCTCTTTACGACCGGGAGCTTGGGCATCTCATGATCTGGCCTCCTGAACACTTCCGAAGACGTGGGCGGGTGGAGGCTGCGCTGGCTGACGAGACCAAAGCCGCGAGATCCTGAGTCAGGTGAAGGCAGTGAAGCGATGACCGGGGCGTGCCTGACTGTCAGTCAGGTGCAGTCCATTCCGTGGGCTGCGGCACCATCATCGGCATCGCTGTTGCTGGTGACTTTTCGGTGTTTGTCACGCCGATTGTCACGAGGGGGAATGCCGCAAAGCCTTGTACGAATTGGGCTGCAGCGGCGGTAGGAGCGCCCGTCTCTTTCCGGAAGAAAGAGACGGGCGCAGGTTGGCGCAAGGAAATGGCCAAGCGGATAGGTTGCTGCAGGGCAGCTATGAAAGGGGATGAGTTGCCGCAGTGGGCACACTGGTAAAAGTAGGCATCCATCACATCGCTGTGACCGTGCGAGCCGCCGGACGCTAATCGCACTTTGGGAGAACCACCACGGTGTGGCGTAGCCTTAAAGGTTCTGGCTACCTGGGGTGCTGTCAACGACAGCGCTTTGCCCGATCTTTTCTACGCCTGTGGATAATTCGGGCCAAGGCTCGAATTTTCGGGAGTTCTGCGGCTGTGGATGAAATTATCCACCGGTGGAAATGGGTAGCTTTCCATGGATTCAGCTGTGGATTGGAGGTCTTTAAATTCAAGGTCCTTCTAAACAGGGCGGCTTTGCCGCCTTGTTTAGAAGGACCTACGAGGATCGAACTAGCGAGATTGCGACGACGTCTTTATTACGGTCTTTTAATCTTGATCATTGATCACATTCGACTTGATCAATCGTCCCCAAAATCAACGGACAGGAGGCGGAGATACGTATGTCGCCCGTATTCAGGGGACGAAGTAGATCCGCTTTAGAAGTTTCTGGATTTCAGGGTCGGTATAGCGGTCGCGTGCGGTCAGCAAGAAGTCTAGAAGTACATCGTCCTGGGTGCAGGGAAAGACTTGGCGAAGATTGAGTGGGGATTGCCACTCAGTATGATTAACTAGGCGAAATGCCACATAAATGCGATCTGCTGCTTTGTTACCCGCTTCGCCCCAACCTGTGGTGAAAAAGCTCGCGCCTTGGGCCTTTGGCCGAGCGCACTGCAACCATGACGGGGCAAGTTCTGCATCCTCCAGTAGGTCGTGCCGCTCTAAGCCACCCAAGCCATAGATAACTGGGTCATCGGAGGCCACGGCACGCGTCATTGACATCGCACCGGTTGAAGCGTCCGTGGTAAAACGATGAAGCGCGAAAAAAAGCGCCACGTTGATGTCGTGCGTAACGTCCAAGCCAACGCTAGGGAGTCCATAGTGCTGGGCAGTCGCTAACCCCCAAAGACGATATCCATAGCTACACCGGAAGTTTTCGGTAGCCCGAAGGAGTTCTTCGCGTCGCGAAGGGTAGGTCTTAGAAAGGTATTGCACATGCTGCTCCATGAACAGGTCAAGCAGCCCAGCCCATGCCTCAAAAAAATCAGGAAAATATATGTTGTCACGACTGGCCGACGGCAGGAGCGAAGGCTCCTCGACGGTCGCGTCACCGTAGAGCCGTAATCGGTCATCGTGGGAGCGTGGAAGTTGATATTGACGCACCTGTCCACGCCAAACACCGCGAATGCTTTCAGTGTTCACGACAGACTGCGCAAAGTTGGCCAGTTCCTCAACGGAATGAACATCAATTATGGGGATGCGCCGATAAGGTACGCGCAGATATTTGCCCGAGCCTAGGTTCTCGATCGGGGACGGGGGGAAACTCTGCGTTTTTCCGTAGACCGCTGCGCCCAAGGCGGGCGTCCGACTCCATGCATTTCCGTGGTATGCGTCTCGATAAACCTGGTCGTTTTCGGGGTGGTTGACCAAGCTTCTGTCGCATGCAGGGGAGATGCGATCGCCACGCCAAGACGTATTGGTCAAATGCGGGCTAGGAACGATTTCGTCAGCGAATTCCATCGAGTATGACCCTCATCTGGTTGTTGGCGATATCCAAGAGCTGCGGGTCAATTGGCGGGACGGCGCAAACATTAACGGCGCGATAGGACAAGTCGAGGTCCTTTGTTCCAGGGGCACCCCATCGCAGTCCAACCTCCAATCCGAGAAGGTAGAAACACAGTGCCTCTATCACTCCAAATAATCGGCTGTCCGCATAGGGCTGGTGAAATATGGTTGGTGCCCCACCGGTAGTTCTCTTTGCCTCTACTCGGAGATGATGCATGCTCGCCGGTGTAGCGTAGGCATCCAACGCGATACCCATTAGGCAACGCAGAGGGCCTTGAATGACTTCAATAGTCGCCGCGTGGTCCTCAATGATTAAAACGCGCTGGTTTGGAGGGAGCCCTGCCACCAGGCCGGGGGCGGCGGATCGAATCGTTGGCCGAACGCGCAACGCTTCCAAAAAGGCAAAGCTCTCGTTTCGAATCTGAGGATCCACGGATCGTGCCAACGCGAGCTTTGGTATCGGAACTCGATAACTCTCGATAAACCAGTCGACGAGTTGCATAAATACAGACTCGAAGTTCAACACATCCTCGAAAGGCATGAGCAATACTGTACTAGGTTGATCGCCTGGAGCCTCGCGCCCCTCAATTATTCTGGTGGCAGCTAGGATTGCTTGTACCGAAGTCCATGCGTTCAATTCGCCAAGAGCAGCGGCGCATACCTTTCTAGGAAATAAAGTATCTGAGGATTCCTTGCTCAAATTTTTTACCATCTTTGCTCAAGCCATTAGGTCGACTTATTACGTTACCACATCGCAATGATCCTACCGCCAAGCCCAATGCTTGACGATTACAAATTCAGTCGAAATTTTTAACCCTTGGAAACGGCCTCATTCAAAATCCAACGGAGTGCATTTCTTGTCAGTAATTGATTCCGAGATGCCAATCTCGGTCGGTGCAATTACCAGGAGGGCGAGCGCTTACTCGGTTGCACCACGTTTTGCTTTTAAGCGAGTGACGTTCGGTCCGGTCTGGTTCGCGAATTCGTGTGGAGTGACATGCTCCTGCCGGTTGGCCTCCAAGTACCGGCTCCACCAGTTCATGATCAGCCTGCGCTCCTCGATGAACTCGGCCTTATGGATGTAAGCGGCGCGGACGTTGTTGCGTTCCTTGTGGCTCATCTGCCTTTCAATGGCTGTCTCGGACCACAGCCCTGACTCAATCAGCGCGCTACAGGCCATCGACCGAAACCCGTGCCCGCAAATTTCGGCTTTGGTGTCGTACCCCATCTTTCTGAGTGCGCTGTTCACCGTGTTTTCAGACATGGGTTTCCAGGGCTTGGCATCGCCTGCAAACACCAGGTCGAATTCGCCGGTGAGGGCGTGGATCTGTTCAAGCAGGGCCACGGCTTGCGGCGATAAGGGTACAAGGTGGATGTCCCCGGTCATCTTCGTTCCCCTTGTTGAAAAGGGTACTCCCTCCAACGCGGGTCGAGTGTCCGGTATCTCCCAGGTGCCGCGCTTGAGGTCGAACTCGCTCCAGCGGGCGAAGCGCAGCTCACTGGAGCGTACAAACACGTGCAGCGACAGCATCACCGTCAGGCGGGTAAGTGCCCGGCCTTTATAGGTGTCGATCCGCTCCTGCAGTTCCGGCAGTCGCGATAAGGGTAGAGCGGGGCGATGTACCACCCGCGGGGCTTTGATCGAGCCTTCGAGATCGTAAGCAGGGTTTATGGTGATAAGCCGGAGGCGCTTTGCCTCGCGCATGATGCTCTGCAGGTAGTTTTGTACCCTTAAAGCAACGTCGATCGTTCCGCGCTTCTTGATCGCTTCCAAGGGCTGCATGAGGTCATGGGTGTCGAGGTCGACAATGGCGCGTGCGCCGATCAGCGGGAATACGTGGGTTTTGAGGCGGCTCATCACTGTCTTGGAATGGCCTGGTGCCCACTTGGCCGACATTTCCGTATGCCAGTCGAGCGCAACGCTTTCAAAGGTTCTGCCTTTGATTACGGCTTCCGCCTTGGCTTGGTGCTTGGTCTCTATGGGATCAATGCCATCCGCCAGCATCCGCTTCACTTCCAAGCGCTTGCGGCGCGCGTCGGCGAGGCCAATGACGGGGTAGTTGCCGAACGAGGTCAGTCCTTCGCGTCCGTCAGGTTTGACGTAACGGAGCCGCCAGCCTTTGCGGCCATTGGGTTGGACTAGGAGGTAGAGGCCATCGCCGTCGAAAAGCTTGTAGGCGCGGTCTGTAGGTTTTGCCAAGCGGCAAGCTGCGTCGGAGAGCGGAGCTGTGGTGCGCGACATAAGGGTACTCCCTTTTATCGAAGTGACCTGTATCCCAAACTCTACCCTTAAAACTGTTGGAATCCACCAGTTTCTGACGGAAACCGATGGAACGCCAAAACGAAAAAACCCGCCAGAAGGCGGGTTTTTCGGGGGTTCCAGAGATTTTGAAAGCTTTCTCTGGAGCCTTGTATGGTGCCGGCACCAGGAGTCGAACCCGGGACCTACTGATTACAAGTCAGTTGCTCTACCAACTGAGCTATACCGGCGTGTTAGGGCGACGATTATAGCGATTGAAAAGGTTCTGTAAACCCCTGAATTCTGACTATTTTTCAGAACACGGTTTTTCCCCTTCTGGTCGTGCGTTCCAGCGGTTTCACGAAGGCGGATGAGGGCCTGTGCCCAGGCCCTGGGGTGGCGTGAGGCTTGATACGCAGAAGGTATCAAACCGCCCCTTGATCAGTATTAAACAACACCGTTGTTCGTTGTTAAGTTGAGGTGGCACTCAATGAGGAAAAGCCCATGAACTTCGCAGGAAAAACCGCCGTTATCACCGGTGCAGGCCGTGGCTTGGGTTTTGTCTACGCACAGGCGTTGGCCCGGCGCGGGGCTAATGTGGTGGTCAGTGATATCGGCGCCGATCACCTCGGTTCGGGGGGCGATGATGCCGTCGCCCAGGATGCGGCGCGGCGTCTGCAGGCTCAGGGGTTGAGCGTGGTTGATCATCAGGGTGACTTGTCCAGCGAGCAAGGTTGCCGGCAGTTGGTCGAGGTGGCCATCGCCGCATTTGGGCAGTTGGATATCCTGATTCATAACGCTGGCTGGGTGGGTTATCAAGCTATTGAGCAGGCGGACGCGGCGTTTATCGGGCGTGCGCTGGATATCAATGTCTATACGCCCATTTGGCTGTGCAAACATGCCTGGAAGCACCTCAAGCAATCGGCGGCGGCGCGGGTGGTGCTGACGTCTTCTGATCGGGCGATGTACCAGCAATATGCCCAGCCCGGTCTGGTGGCCTATGCGGCCGGGAAGATGGCGCAGTTGGGCATCATGAATGCCCTGAGTATGGAGGGCGCTAAAGACGGGATTTTGGTCAATGCGGTCTCGCCGGTGGCCAAGACGCGCATGTGGGGGGTTGATGGCGAGCCGGATAATCTCAAGCCTGAGTGGGTAGCGCCCGGGGTGGTGTTCCTGGCGTCGGGGCAATGCCAGGACACCGGCTACATCCTGCGCGCCAGCAACGGTCAATTTACTGCGACGCGGTTTGTCGAGAATCCGGGGGTGGACTATCCCGTCGACCTGGCGCGGGTCAGTGCGTCCAGTGCTGAGCAGGTTGCGCAGCAGTGGGAGCGGATAAAAGAAAGCCACTAAATTGACGGCTGGCCGTTCGTCGCAATCATTATGATAAAAAACACCAAAATAATGACACTCTCCTAGTCCTGTCACACACTGCGTGAACAACAAGTGCGCCCATGCCCAGCAGGAGGCGCCGTGACAAGGGAGGATGGGCTGTGAGCCAGGCCGACGAACGTTTTGCAAAGAATTTTGCCAGTCATGATCAACCGATGACGTCGACGCTGCAGTTCTTCGAAGATACTCCCCTCGACGACGCGCCTTCCCCCGCCGAACAACCCCGTCCAACCGTCATGCCAGCCTGCCGAGCGCAGGTTGTGGTGCTGGTGTCGGTCAATGGTGGTGTGGGGCGTAGCACCCTGGCGACGGCGCTGGGCAGTGGCTTGCAACGCCAGGGGCGGGCGGTGACGGTCCTGGAGCTGGACCCGCAAAACGCCCTGCACCTGCATTTTGGCCTGCCCCGCGACAGCCCGGGAATCGGTCGTGCCAGCTTGTGTAATCAGGCCTGGGATCAACTTGTCCAGCCGGGCTTCTGCGGCAGCCGGGTGCTGGTGTTTGGCGAGACCGACATGCAACAGCAAGAAGACCTGCAGCGCTGGCTCAAGCAAGACCCGCAGTGGCTGGCGCAGCACTTGTCGCACCTGGGCTTGAGTGAGCAGGACACGGTCATCATTGACACTCCCGCCGGCAATAACATTTACCTGCACCAGGCATTGCACGTCGCCCATACCGTGGTAGTGGTTGCCCTGGCAGACGCTGCGTCGCTCGGCGCGCTGGAGCAGATGCAGCGGTTACTGGCGCCATACCTTGCGCGCCCGTCGGCGCCGCGTTGCCACATGTTCGTCAACCAACTGGACGAGGGCAGCGCGTTCAGCCTGAATATGGTGGACTTATTCAAGCAACGCCTTGGGGAAGATGGCCTGGAAGTGATCCATCGCGATCCGCATATCAGTGAGGCGCTGGCCTTTGGCGAGGACCCTCTGGAGAGGGATGCTGCGAGCATGGCCTGTGACGATATCCAGGTGCTGTGCCAGCGATTGGATGGCGCTTGAACCACGTCTTATACGGCTAACCGCAGATGCTTATGCACAATCGGTTGGTTGTACAGGTATGGAAACAGTCATTTTGTGGAGCTGTTCTCATTACGCTGCAACTGCCTGTTTTGCGTGCGTTTTATTTTGTGAACAAAAAATGACCAGTCAGCATTTTGGCCTGTGGAGCCCGTAAATACGGGGGCTTCAAAAATTCCATCAACAGACTTATCCACAGGCTGCCCTGCCCTTTAATCGCGCTCGGCGAGCACCATCAGGTTGCGCGGTGTCAGGGAGGTTTCGCAGAAGTGGCCGACTTGAGCCTTGTAGCCGTTTTCTTGCAGAAACAGTGCCCGATCCAAAACCAGCCACACTTCCAGTGGGCGGCGAAACAGGCCACGCACCAACTCCAGGTTTCGTACCTGTGCCAGGCGTTGCCAGCCGTGCTGCTCCAGGGTTGGCCAATCCTGTTCGCCTGTGGATAACCCCTTGAGCGCCGCCAGGTGCCGGCAGTAATCAGCGAAGGGCCGATTCAGCCATTCGCTGGGCAGTGACGGCGTGGGCAGGTACTCATCACACCCGCGCAGTTGCCGCTGCAACTGGTCGAAGCCCAGGCGCCGGGCCATGGAGGTGTCGCGTTGCAAGCGCACCCGCGCGCCAGCGGTGACGGTTTCGCTCAGGGGCAGGCCAAGATCTTCGCGCGATAAACGCAGTGCCGAAGCGCGGGCCGGGGTCGACAGCGCCTGGTACTGCTCGCTGCCGATGCGGTTGTAACAGCATGGCGCCACGGCTAGGTGCATGCAGCCGGCGGCGCTCGCCAGTTGCAGCAGGCGTACGTGCAGATCGCCGCAGGCATGCAGGGCAACCGGGGTGTGTTCGTGGGTGAGGTGTTGCGCGGCATCCTCGGCCATCACATCTTGCTCGCGATGCAGCGCTGGCAATCGATGGTGATCACTGAGGGCTTTGCCCGCGGCAACCAGCGCGGGATCGTATTCCAGGCAGGTCAACTCTTGCCCCGGTTGCAGCAGCCGACGGCCGAGGTGGCCTTTGCCGGCGCACCAGTCGAGCCAATGGCCGGGGCGCTGGGCAAACTGCAGGGCGGCGCCAAACGCCTCGATCTGCTGCCATTTGCGCCCGGGTACATCCACATTCAGGCGCGACGGCGGCATATGCAGCGCGCCTGACGGTAACTTATCCACAGCACTCAAGCGCGCGGCCAGTTGCGCCCAGTGGGGAAACGGCGCCGGTGCTTGTAGTTCAGTGGGCAGGTTGTGGCTGCTTTCGGCCTCTGCCAGCGAGCGCTGTCGCAGCCATTGGGCCAGTTGCGGATGCTGGGTTTCCCAAGGCAATTGCAGATGGGTAAAGGGCCGTGGTCGCCACAGCCCTTGATGTTCGCTGAGGAACGCATCCAGCGCGAGGAAGCGTTCCAGCAGGCGCTCGCCCGTCAACCCGGTATCAGCGGCCCTGGCAGGCATCGACCCGCAACCAGCGTTCCAGCAGCTTGAAGCCGCGCACCAGTATGTAGGCCATCAGCAGGTAGAACATCCCGGCGGCAAAGAAGATCTCCACCGGCAGGTAGGTACGAGCAATGATGGTGCGGGCCATGCCAGTCAGCTCGAGCAAGGTCACGGTACTGGCCAGGGCACTGGCCTTGAGCATCAGGATTACTTCGTTGCTGTAGGCCGGCAGGCCGATGCGCGCGGCACGCGGCAGGATGATGTAGAACAGCGCCTTGGGCTTGGACATGCCCAGCGCCCGCGCCGCTTCGATCTCACCAGGCGGGATGGCCTGGATCGCGCCACGCAGGATTTCGGCAATGTAGGCGGCGGTGTGCAGGGTCATGGTGACGGTGGCGCACCAGAACGGGTCCCGCAGGTAGGGCCACAGGGCGCTCTCGCGCACGGCGTCGAATTGCGCCAGGCCGTAGTAGACCAAAAACAGCTGCACCAGCAACGGTGTGCCACGGAAGAAGAAAATGTAGCAGTAGGGCAGGGTGCGCACGTACCACAGGCGCGAGGAGCGGGCGATGCCCAGGGGGATCGCCAGCAGCAGGCCAGCGATCACCGCGATGGCCACCAGTTCCAGGGTCAGGGTCGCGCCCTGGGCCAGTCGTGGCAGCCACTTGATGATCACGGCCCAGTTCAGGCCCAGGTCGAAATGCGACAGCCAGCTATAGTCGCCGTTCATTGCGTGCTCCTCGCAAAGCCGCGAGCGGCGCGTTTTTCCAGGAAGTACATGCCGGCCATGGCCAGGACGGTGAGGCCCAGGTACATAAAGGCCGCGACCATGAAGAAGGTGAAAGGCTGCTTGGTGACGGTCACGCCGATTTGCGCGTGGCGCATGATTTCTTCCAGGCCAATCACCGAGACCAGCGCGGTGTCCTTCATCAAGATCATGAACAGGTTGCCCAGGCCCGGCAGGGCGATGCGCCACATCTGCGGCATGATCAGCCGGGTGAAGATGCGCAGCTTCGACAGGCCCAGGGCAACGCCCGCTTCACGGTGGCCCTTGGGGATCGCCAGGATCGCGCCACGGAACACTTCGGTGGCGTAGGCGCCAAAGCACAGGCCCAGGGCGATCACCCCGGCGGCGAAGGCGCTGAGCGACAGGTCGGGGTTACCGAAAAACTCCCCCAGGGCCCGCATCATATTGACCGTGCCGAAGTAGATCAGCAGGACCCACAGCAGTTCGGGAATGCCCCGGACAA
Organism: Pseudomonas proteolytica; assembly: GCF_007858275.1. Taxonomy (GTDB): domain Bacteria; phylum Pseudomonadota; class Gammaproteobacteria; order Pseudomonadales; family Pseudomonadaceae; genus Aquipseudomonas; species Aquipseudomonas proteolytica. Next base: position 28,944 of record NZ_VFEV01000050.1, on the reverse strand, counting down.
TCGTCGAATAAGCGCCGCCAAGCCATTGCAGGAACTTGTACGGGGAAGTCTTGGCCAAGGCGCCGGCCAGGCCGAGCACCAGCCCCAGGCATAAAGCCGTGAGCGCCAGTTTGACGGTCATCAGCGCGCCGGCAGCGAGTGCGGGGCCGAATCCGTAGAGATCGAAATTCATGGTTTTTTCATATCGCGCAAGGCATTGCGAAAAGCCGGCGCGCTCATGCGAGCGCGCCGGACTGGCCCATCAGGATCATTCGATGCTGAAAGGGAAGTACTTGTCGTTGATCTTCTTGTAGGTGCCATCGGCCTTGATTTCCGCCAGGGCCTTGTTCAGGCGCTCGCGCAGTGGGTCGCCTTTACGCACGGCGATGCCGATCTTGTCGCTTTCTACAACCGGATCGCCTTTGAACTCATAGGCCGAACCGTCTTTGCTCTTGAGCCACTCGTACTGCACGTACTTGTCGGCGAGCATCCCGTCCAGGCGGCCGGAAGTCAGGTCGAGGTAGGCGTTTTCCTGGGTGTCGTAGAGCTTGGCGGTGGTGTCTGGCAGTTTGTCTTCCAGGTAGGTACCGGCCAATGTCGCGCGTTGTGCACCGATGATCTTGCCTTTGAGGTAGTCGGCGTCGGTCTTGAAGTCTTTGATGGATTTTGCCGCGATGAATTGCAGCTTGTTGGAGTAGTACGGGTCGGTGAAGTCAACGGCTTGCTTGCGCTCGTCGGTGATCGACAGCGACGACACCAGGAAGTCGAACTTCTTGGCGTTCAGGGCCGGGATGATGCCGTCCCAATCCGAGACATACACTTCGCACTTCTCGACTTTCATCTTGGCGCACAGGGCGTCGCCGATGTCTTTGTCGAAGCCGACAACGTTGCCGCTGGCGTCTTTATTGTTGAAGGGCGGGTAGGCCGCTTCGATCCCCATTTTCAAAGTCTCGGCCATGGCCGTGGCGCTGAATGCCATGGAAACGGCGGCGGCCAGGAGGAATTTTTTATAGTTCTGCATGCATGTTGCTCCGTTAGCGGTTGCTGGACATGAATTGTTTGCAGCGCGCCGAAAGCGGGTTCTCGAACACCTGCTGTGGCGATCCTTGCTCTTCGACCAGGCCCTGGTGGAGGAACACCACTTCGCTGGACACTTGGCGGGCAAAGCCCATTTCGTGGGTGACCAGCAGCATGGTGCGGCCTTCTTCGGCCAGCGCGCGGATCACATTAAGTACTTCCTGAACCATTTCCGGGTCAAGTGCCGAAGTGGGCTCATCGAACAAAATGACCTTGGGTTGCATCGCCAGGGTGCGGGCAATGGCCGCGCGTTGCTGCTGGCCGCCGGACAATTGCGCCGGGTAGGCGTGGCGCTTGTCACCAATACCGACCTTGGCCAGCAGCGCCTCGGCTACTTCGATGGCTTCGGCCTTGCTCTGGCCGAGCACGCGGCGTGGGGCCTCGATGATGTTGTCGAGGATGCTCATATGTGGCCAGAGGTTGAAGTTCTGGAACACAAAGCCGATTTCGCTGCGCAGGCGATTGATCTGCTTGCCGTCGGCGGCCATCAGCTCGCCGTTTTTCGCGGCCTTGAGCTTGAGCTCTTCGCCGGCCACCAGGATCTGGCCCTGGTGCGGGTTTTCCAAGAGGTTGATGCAGCGCAGGAACGTGGACTTGCCGGAACCGGAGGAGCCCAGGATCGAGATCACATCGCCGTCGCGAGCGGTCAGCGAGATGCCTTTTAGCACCTCAAGCTCACCATAGCGTTTATGCAAGTTGCGGATTTCAAGCGCGGGCGCGGCCAAAGCCATGAGCGGTCCTCATTGTGTTCATTGCGTTCCTGCTGTTGGGTCGCCTTCCTGGCGTGGCGCCAAGCTAGCATAGCGTTCGGATGACAGCCAACAGCGCCACGGGCGTTAAACAGACAGTGTGTGACAGGTTGTCGCATCGGCACAGCAGCGTGTCGCGCCATCAACAACCGAACAGCCGTTTTAACCGATAAACCCGTGGCAGTCGCGTAAAAAAGGGCGCGATGGTGCCAGCTTTGGTCGGGTGTTGGAAGGGTTAAACGGGTAAACGGTGCCTATCAGCCCTTTAATTGGGCGTCACTTACTTTCTGTGTGTGTTTTTGGTGCGCTCATACGTTCTGGAAGTGAGTCGGCTGGTAACGTTGTGGCGGATTGCCAGTAATCTCAATGGCTTGCGAGTGCTAGAGGATTGTCCTACAGGCCGCGTCAACCTTGGCTTTGTAACATTTTGGCGCAAATCTTGCGTAAAAAATAAAGAACGCCCCGTTTGTTTCTTTTCACGAAGTGGCAGCAGGCCGGGTGGACCGTATTCGCAATTCCTCGCAAAGGTGTGTCAATGAGTAGTACGCAAAGCTCCAATGACCTCGAACAGGGGCTCAAACCGCGTCACGTCACCATGTTGTCGATTGCCGGCGTGATCGGCGCCGGTTTGTTTGTCGGCTCCGGCCACGCGATTGCGGCAGCCGGGCCCGCCGTGCTGCTGGCCTATGCGGCGGCCGGTACGCTGGTGGTGCTGGTGATGCGCATGCTGGCCGAGATGGCCGTTGCCTCTCCCGACACCGGTTCTTTTTCCACCTACGCCGACCGGGCCATCGGCCATTGGGCCGGCTTTACCATCGGCTGGCTGTACTGGTGGTTCTGGGTGCTGGTCATTCCCCTGGAAGCCAACGCCGCCGCAACCATCCTGCATGCCTGGTTCCCCGATGTGGCGATCTGGGCGTTCACCCTGGTCATTACCTTGCTGCTGACGGCTACCAACCTGTTCAGCGTGAAGAACTACGGCGAGTTCGAGTTCTGGTTTGCCCTGATCAAGGTGGTGGCGATCATTGGTTTTGTGATCCTCGGCGTGCTGGCGATATTCGGCTTGCTGCCGGGCAGCCAGGTCAGCGGCGTATCGCATCTGTTCGACACCCAGGGCTTTTTGCCCAACGGTATGGGCGCGGTGTTGGCGGCAATCCTGACCACCATGTTCTCGTTCATGGGCACTGAGATCGTGACCATCGCGGCCGCAGAATCGAAGAACCCTGGCCAGCAGATCACCAAGGCCACCAACTCGGTGATCTGGCGGATCGGCTTGTTCTACCTGGTATCGATCTTCATCGTCGTGGCCCTGGTGCCGTGGAACGATCCGACCCTGGCAGCCGTAGGTTCCTACCAGACCGTGCTGGAGCGCATGGGCATCCCGAATGCCAAGCTGATCGTCGACCTGGTGGTATTGGTTGCCGTGACCAGTTGCCTGAACTCGGCGCTGTACACCGCGTCGCGCATGCTGTTTTCCCTGGGGCGTCGTGGTGATGCACCTGCGGTGGCCAAGCGCACCAACAAGAGCGGCACGCCTTACTGGGCGGTGATGTTGTCCACAGGCGCGGCATTCCTCGCGGTATTCGCCAACTACGTGGCGCCGGCGGCGGTGTTTGAATTCCTGCTGGCCAGCTCCGGCGCGATTGCGCTGCTGGTGTACCTGGTGATTGCCGTGTCGCAACTGCGCATGCGTCAGAAACGTACGGCGGCGGGCGAGAAAATTGCCTTCAAAATGTGGCTGTTTCCGGGCCTGACCTACGCAGTGATCGTGTTTATCGTCGGTGCGTTGACCATCATGCTGTTCCAGGAAGCGCATCGGGTGGAGATCATCGCGACCGGCGTGTTGAGCTTGCTGGTGGTGGTGGCGGGGTTGCTGGTAGCGAGCCGGCGCAAGGCCCGCAACCTTGAGGCTGCGGTGCTGAATTAATCAGCACCCCCTCAGCAGGAGCCGGCGCCTGGTGCGCCGCCACCTTGCTGCTAACGCCACAAAACACTGTAGGAGCGAGCTTGCTCGCGAAAAACATCAACGATAACGCGTGCTGCCTGAGTAAACGCGTGGTTCTTGAGTTCTTCGCGAGCAAGCTCGCTCCTACATGGGTTTTGTATTAATCCTGCGAAGTGGTCAGTGCCTGCGAGGCCGCCACCTTGCTGCTAACGCCACAAAACACTGTAGGAGCGAGCTTGCTCGCGAAAAACATCAACGATAACGCGTGTTGCCTGAGTAAATGCGTTGTTCTTGAGTTCTTCGCGAGCAAGCTCGCTCCTACATGGGTTTTGTATTAATCCTGCGAAGTGGTCAGTGCCTGCGACGCCGCCACCTTGCTGCTAACGCCACAAACCACTGTAGGAGCGAGCTTGCTCGCGAAAAACGTCAACGATAACGCGGGCTGCCTGAGTAAACGCGTGGTTCTTGAGTTCTTCGGGAGCAAGCTCGCTCCTACATTAGGTTTGTATCAATCTTGCGAGGTTGCCAGGGCTTGCGAGGCCGCTACGTAATCGGCCTGGAACGCGGGCGATTCAATCCATGCCAGCGCCGCTGCTTCATCGTCGCTGTCCGTGGACCACTGCCGATATTCGATCAGCGCCGCCAGGATAAAGTCTGTGGCGTTTTCTTCGCCTTCCTGTTCCAGCACCAACGCCAGCAGCGGATGCGCCAGGAATGCCGCACACAGCGCCTGCTGGCTGGTCTCGCCGGCTGTGCGCATCTCCACGAACAGTTCGGTCAAGTCCACCGACTCAAGATCAATGCGGTCGTCATCGCCGGCAAATGCATCCTGCTTCGGCGCATTGGCGCGCTGGGTGCGGTTCTGCTTGGCCTTGGCTTTTGCCCGCTGGGCGCGTTTTTGCTGCTTGTCTGGCGAAGCCATGGGCTCACGTCCTTGGTTCAGGATCTGGGTGGCGTATTGAAGCGCAGGTCGGGCGAAATCCCAAGGGTTTCTACAGTCGCGCTCCCGGCGTGTCGGCCGCGAGCTGGCCGTGTTGCAGCCACGCCAGTGCAATCGGCCATAAGCGATCTTCATATTCACTACGGAAAAACGCGAAATGCCCGACGGCTTCTTCGCCAATATCCCTCGGCGCAATCCGCAAGTGCGTGCGCTCGCTGGCCTGGAAGTAATTCAGCAGACGCTCAATGGCGGGTACCGTGCCAAACGGGTCGTCGCTGATGCTGATCGCCAGGATCTGTGCCTTCACCCGGGCAAAGGGCAGCTCGCCCAACGCGCGCCCGCTAGGCCGTGTCTGGTAGGTGGGCGTGGGCGTGCTCCAGTCGCGCACGACACCGGCAGGTGTGTCTTCCAGCCAGCCCAGGCGCTTGCCCGGGAAATACCCGCATACGGCGGTCACCAGCGGCATCACCAGATGCCACTTGGCAAACATCCGCCAGCGGCCGCTCGCTTGATAGTCACGCCAGTACGCAAACTGCGCCCCCACAGTCACCAAGCGCCTGATCGCCGCCCCCGACGCCCCGAGCCCGGCCGCACAGCCGCCGAAGCTGTGGCCGACTACATCAATGGGTTGCCCGGCAAACTCTCGCTGCGCACGCTGCAAGATGGCCTCGAAATCCAGCCGGCCCCAGTCCGACCACGAGGCCTTGAACCCACGCAATGAGCCGCTGCGCGATTCGCCAATGCCGCGATAGTCGTAGGTGATCACATCAAAACCGTTGGCAAACAGGTAGTCGGCAAAGCGCGAATAGTGCCGGCAGCGCACCGAGGTGGCGGCGTTGATGATCACCACCGGGCGTGCGATATCGGTGCGGATATGGCGCCAGGTGAAGCCGCCGATGGGGTAGCTATCGGCGGCGGGCTCGCGGAATGCCTCGGGGTGAAGGCGGGTGGGCAGGTTCATGACGGGCCTCGATCCATGCGCTTTCGATGGGGCATGGGCTGCCCGTGCGCAGTTTTTATTGGGAGTTGACGCTAACAAAATCGACGGGCAAAGGCCCGTAATCTTTAAGTGTGAATGCCGATCGGTGGTGAGGGATTGTTGCATTTGGTTCAGGCGTGATTCAGCCGTGCTGCCGGCAATATACGCCAGCATTTCCCCCGGCCTGGCAGGTTAAAGCATGGAACACCGCACGCGTTTTCGTCTGGAGGCCCTGGGTATTTTCCTGGCGGCCTTGTTGCTATTTACGCTAGGCATCTGGGACCAACAGCCGCAAGGGTTTGACGGACGCTGGGCGGTGTTCATGCAGGAGATGTTTCGCCACGGTGCGAGATTCTTCCCCACCACCTACGGTGAGCCTTACCCGGATTACCCAGGTACCGCGACCTATTTCAGCCTGCTCTTTGCCCGGCTGTTCGGTGCGCCCAACGACCTGGCTAACGTCTTGCCCACTGCCCTGGCATCGGCCGGGGTCATGGCGCTGATCTACCGTTTGCTGGTGCCTTCGGGTCGGGCGTGGGCGTTGCTGACGGTATTGCTCACGGCGTCGACGGCGCAATTGCTCGAGAAGTCGCGCTCGGTGTGTCTGGATCAGATGGTCTCCCTGCTGTGTCTTGGGTGCTTCTACCTGCTGCATACCGGCGAGCGTTTGGGCTCAAAGCTGCGTCAATACGCAATCTTTCCCTTGTTCGTGGCGGCGTTTGCCATTCGGGGCCCTTTGGGGCTGATCGAAGTCTGTGGGGTGGCCTGTGTGTATTGGGTGCTGGGGCCTGCTGGCTCGCGAGAAGAGAAGATTCGCTTACTGAAAAAGGTCGTTGCCCACGGCGTAATCGGCCTGGTCCTGCTTCTGGCCTGTGGGTGGGTGCTGCTGAAGCTGGCGCGGATCAGCGGTGGTGAAGGGTTTGCCGATGAGGTGCTGAAGATGCAGGTGGCCGGTCGCCTCGATGAGAGCGGCGAACCGTTCTACTTCTACCTGCAACTGAGTCTGTATCGTTATTTCCCGGTGATACCGCTGGCGCTCGCGACGTTGATTGCCCTGCGTCACACCTGGTCGACGCGCAATGACGATGCCGATGTGCAACTGATGCTGCGCCTGGCTGGTTGTGGCTTGATGATCCTGCTGGGGTTGTCGGTGCCGAACTTCAAACGCGCCTACTACATCGTGCCCATGGTCCCGATGTTTGCCGCTGTGGCGGCCTATGGGCTGCTTCAGGCCCGGGGTTGGTTGCTTGGCGTGCGTCGGGGTTATGAGTGGCTGGTGGCGATCCTGCCGCTGCTGGGGGCTGTCGTGGTAGTGGTCTGCCGGCAGCTGTGGAGCAAGCATGGTTACTGGCCGGATGTTTCGGTGCCGGGGCTGATTGCGCTGCTGATCGTCCTGCAACTGGCGGCGGTGCTTGCCTGGCGCCGTTGGCGCGGCCGCGTGGGAGCGCGATTGGTGGTGCTCAGCCTGATTGCTCTGGCCACTCAATGGCTGGTACTGGTGACGGTCGTCGAGCCGGCCAAGGATCTGCAGTTCGACACCAAAACCTTTGTGCGGGCGGTGCAGACCCTGCGGGCCGAGAACCCCGGGCCGCTGGTGTTTCTCGACCTCGGCAAGGACACCTGGGCCATTCGCTACATCATGAACCTGGACCATGACGAGCAGCCGCTGTTTGTCGGGCGTGACGACCTTGCGCAACTGAGCGCGCTGCCGCGCTCGTCCTGGCTCATCGTCGCGCGCAAGGAAACCCAACTGCTGCAGGGCACGCCGCTGGAGCACCTGGCTCCAGCGTTCAATGGGCGGCTCAATGACAAACCGCTGCTGGTGTTTCGCGTGCCGTGATCTTAAAGCTCGATCAAAAGTTGTAGGCCAGCGTACCGACGAGCGTACGACGGTTGCCGATGAAGCAGTCGCCTCGCGCCAGGCATGTCGTGTAGTAGGTCTTGTCTTCAAGATTGGTCGCGTTGAGGGTCAGGTTCCAGTTCTGGTATCGGTACCCGAGCATCGCATCCACCAGGGTGGTAGATGGCGTTTTCAGTCGGTCGGCGCCATCCCAGCTTGTTCCTACATAGCGAACACCTGCACCGACACTGAACCCGGATATATCGCCGATGCTGAACCGATGCTGGCTCCAGACCGAGGCCATGTTCTCTGGAACACTGGCCAGGCGTTTGCCTTGTTCGGCGGGTGAGCCCTTGAGCACGGTGGTGTCGGTATAGCTGTAGGTACCAATCAGGTCCCAGTCGGGCGTGACCGTTACCAATGCTTCGAGCTCCAGGCCACGGGCGCGGGTTTCCCCACTTTGCAGGGTGTTCATCGCATCCAGTGGGTCGGGCATGCGTCGGTTCTGCTCGCGAATGTCATACACCGCAGCGGTATAGAGACTGTTGCTGCCAACGGGCTGATATTTCACACCCAACTCCCACTGTTTGCCCTTGAGCGGTACGTAGGGGTCAAGCGTTCGCTGGTTGAGGCCGATCTGGGGCTGGAATGATTCGCTGTAGCTCAAGTAGGGCGCTATGCCATTGTCGAACAGATAGGTCAGGCCCACGCGGCCGGTCACCTTGTCATCTTTCTGCTGGGCCTTGCCTTGGGTCTGGCTGGAGGCCCAATCCTTGCGCAGGCCAAGGGTCAGTAACCACTGCTCGTATTTGATCTGGTCCTGGGCATAGAGCCCGCGCTGCATGACCCGTTGTTCCGGGTCTGCGGTGAGGCGAATGATAGAGGGATCAAAGGTGCCATACACCGGGTCGTACACGTTCAGTGGTGTTGCCGCGCCGCTGGCGCCGTCGCGGTTGGAGACAGCGTGCTGGTAGTCGCCCCCCAGCAGCAGCGTGTGTTGTAGCGGGCCGGTGTCGAATCGGGCCTCGGCGTTTTGGTCGGCGACCCAGACTTTTACCTCTGGTTTGGAAACGTAATACACGCGGTCGAGGGTCTGGTTGTCGGCGTTAAACGGTGGGTTTCTGGCGAACTTCGCATAAATCGACTGGTAGCTGACTTTGCTTTTCTGCCAGCGCAGGTTTTGTCGCAGCGTCCATGTGTCGTTCACGTGCCACGAGAATTGCGACGTCAGGGCTGTCTGGTCGCTGTCGTACTCGTCGAATCCTGGCTCGCTGGCGAACCGGTTGCTGTGGATCCGGCCATAGGGCGCATTCCAGACCGTGCCTTTGTGTGGAAAGAACTGCGTGGTGGAGCCGCTGTCATCGCGCTGGATGTTGGCCAGTAGGGTCCAGTCGATATCTTCGGTGGGGCGCCAGGTCAGCGATGGCATCAGGACCTGGCGGTTATCTTTGACGTGATCAACCTGAGTGTCGCTGTCGCGCTGAATTGCCACCAGCCGGTACAGCAGCGTGCCTTGTGGGTTCAGGGAACCCGTGGTGTCGACGGCGACCTGCTTGCGGTTGTAATTGCCATACTGCAGTTGCAGTTCGGTGTGTTGTTCGGCCTTGGGGCGTTTGCTGACCTGGTTGATCAGGCCCCCCACCGGGCTTTGCCCATAAAGCATCGACGCCGGGCCCGTGAGCACTTCAAGGCGTTCCAGGGTGAAGGGGTCGGTGCGCACGTTGGTGTAAGTGCCGAAGCTCTGCTGTAAGCCATCAAGGAACAGGGCAGGTGAGCTGCCTCGCACTTTCGACCAGTCTCCCCGGCTATCCAGCCCGAAGGTTTCGGCGCGCACCCCGGCCACATAGCGCAAGGCGTCTTGCACGGTCAGCGCGCCCTGATCACGCATACGGTCGGCGCTGATGACGGAAATCGACTGGGGGATCTCAGTAATCGGAGTGTCGGTCTTGGCACCCGTTGCACTGCGCTTGGCGACATAGCCTTTGATCGGGCCGTCCGCCGTTTCCTCTGAGGCAGTGGCCGTAATACTTTGGCTGGGCAGTTCGAGCTGGCCTGTTTCCTGGGCCGCTTCTGCGACCGGGACCAGCATCGAAGCGAATCCGAAGGGGGCAAGGCCGAGCGCCTTCAACCATGAACCTGGCTCGCGTGCAGAGGGCATTGCAGCTCCTTAATTATTTTAGTGATGCGGGGGGAGGATATTTTGCGCGCAGCTTAAATGATAATAATTGCTATTAGCAACGCTAGATGCCGGTCAATCCTGGCTTTTTGGCGGAGGCAGTCGATGGGAGGGGCGGCAGGGTGGTCTTGCGCGGGGAGGGAGCAATCAAGGTTGCGGAGTCTTTGATCCTGGGTTGGGCCCCCAGACCGCTGACTCCGAAGTGACCTTCATCATGGAGGGATTATTTGCAGCGATACCCTTCAGGCATCGTGACGCTGTAGTTGCGCTGTACGCGATCCTGGAAATTCAGGTTCTGCAGGCCCTGCTGTACCAGAAAGGCCTCGACCTTGGCAGCCTGGCAGTCCTCGTTGTAGGACGTCACTCGCAGCAGGTACACCGCGCGTTTGCTCGCTTCGTCCCGGGCCGTGGCGGTGAACGTGGTGAGGGTGGTGTAGCCGGTGCGCTCCGAGCTGCCCACCGGGCCATAGGTGGTGTTGGGTGTGCTGGTGCAGATCATCTGGTCGCTTTTTTTCTTGCTGTTCTTGCACACAGTGGAGGTGCTGGTTGGCACCTGGCCATAGTCGGTGGCGGTATAGCGATAAGTCACCTGGTGGCTGTCGACGTCCAGGGTGATCGTGATTTTCGGTGCCAGGTTCTTGGGCAGGGTCATGTCGGTATAGACCTGGCGAAAGCCCTGGTCCTTCATGGCGCTGACCATATCGCGCAGATAGTAGCGGGCGTTGAGCGCGTTCTCGTTATTGCCGCCCACCGACGTCACCAGCACTGGCGCCTGTCGGTCAAAGTGATAGTCCGGGTCTGGGGTTGCGTTGATCGCGACGTCCATCGTCGTGGCGCATCCGCTGAGCAGCGCTGTCAGCATTAACAGCGTGCAGAACAAGTACCGGGTCATGAAGTAACTACCTTGCTGAAGATTGGATTAAGGCTAGACGGTTGAGCAGCGCGATAAATAACACATCGGGTGCCAACGAGGCTTGGCGTTAACCTGAATGTAACCAGGGCGGTGTGGCGTACTAAATCGCAGGCAACAAAAAACCCGCACTAGGCGGGTTTCTTGTGTGTTTCAGATGACGTTTGCACCACCTGAAACTAATTAGTGGTGCCCAGAGACGGAATCGAACCGCCGACACGGGGATTTTCAATCCCCTGCTCTACCGACTGAGCTATCTGGGCAACGGGGCGCATTAAACGGGTTTTTCAGGGGGTCGTCAAGCAAGTTTTCAAAAAATATTTAATTATTACCGTCGCTTACGTGCCAACCCCGGTTTTTGCTCAATTATTGAGCAGGCGGCACGTAGCCGTCAGCCTTGGCGTAATCCTCGCCGGAAAAGTACTTGTCCATTTCGCCCTGCAGATATTTGCGGTCTTCGGCGTTCATCATGTTCAGGCGTTTTTCGTTGATCAGCAGGGTCTGGTGCTTCTGCCAGTCGGCCCAGGCCTGGGCGGAAACGTAATCGAAAATGTCTTGGCCCTTGGGCCCCGGAAATGGGGCGCGCTCCAGGGCGGGCAGTTCTTTGTGGTATTTGCGGCACATGATGGTGCGGGTCATGACGAAACTCCTGCGTTCAATACGTCGGCCGCGCGCTTCAGCAGTTTTTTCACCGGGGCGGCAAGGCCCAGGCGCGGCGGGGTGGCGAGGTTATACCAGAGCCAGTCGGCCTCGGCCACGTGATGGGCCGATTCCTCGACTTGCACCAGCCAGGGTTCGATAGCCAGTTGGAAGTGGCTGAAAGTGTGGACCAGCCCCGGCAGCTCCTGCTGCTTGCCCAGCGCCAGCGAGTGCTGGTTGGCCAGGTGTTCCAGATCGTTCAGGTCGTCCAGTTCCGGCAAGCTCCACAGCCCGCCCCACAGGCCTGTAGACGGGCGACGGTAAAGCAGGATCGCGCCCTCATGGTTGGCCAGCAAGGGCATCAGTGTGCGCTTTTGCGGGATGGTCTTGCGGGGCTTGGGGATCGGGTAGCGGGTTTCCAGGCCCAGCATGTGCGCTTCGCAGCCCTTTTCCAGGGGGCACAGCAGGCAACTGGGCTTGCTGCGGGTGCAGAGGGTGGCGCCCATGTCCATCATCGCCTGGGTGTAGGCGTTGACGCGATCGTGCGGGGTAAAGCGCTCTGCGGTGGCCCACAGCTGCTTGGCCACCTTGGGTTCGCCCGGATAGCCTTCCTGGGCGGTAAAGCGCGCCAGCACGCGTTTGACGTTGCCGTCGAGGATCGGTGCGCGCAGGCCCATGCTCAGGCTGGCGATGGCGCCGGCGGTGGACAGGCCGATGCCTGGCAGTTCGGTAAGCTTCTCTACATCGCGAGGAAATTCGCCGCCGTATTCGGCGACGACGATCTTCGCGGTCTTTTGCAGGTTGCGCGCCCGGGTGTAGTAGCCCAGCCCGGTCCACAGGTGCAGCACTTCATCTTCTGGCGCGGCGGCCAGGGCTTCGACCGTTGGCAGCGAGGCCATGAAACGGTCGAAGTAGTTGAGCACGGTGCTGACCTGGGTCTGTTGCAGCATGATTTCCGAGACCCACACCCGGTAAGGGGTGATGCCCTGTTGCCAAGGCAGGTCATGGCGACCGTGGCGGTCGTACCAGTCGAGCACGGCCGCAGAAAATTGCTCGTTTCTCATCGGTTGAACAGGCCTTTGAGGGCGTCTTTCAACTTGGGATTGACCTTGTCGAGCTTCTCTTCAAGTTTCTCGCTGATTTTATTGCCGGCCATTTTCGCGGCGACCTGGCCCAGGCCGTCCTTGTCCAGGCGGCAGGCCTTGGCTCCCAGCTCCAGCGGCCCACGGCAGCGCAGCGGGACTTCGATGCCACGGAAGTTCGAGCCGACCTGGCAGGCCGGGTCCGGCATGTCGCGCTTGTCACCCTCGACAATGATGCCCACACGGTAGTCCATGCCCAGCACGCGCAGGTCAATGTCGCCATTGCCGTTGACGGTCAGGCCGGGGATCCGCACTTTCAGGTCCGGGTTGCTGGCCACGCCGTTACGCAAGGTCAGGTTGCCCTTGAGCTCCTGGAACGGTGTGTCCTTGCCACGCGGTTCGCTGGCCAGGGTCTTGCGATTGAGCAGGGCGATGCCGGTGCACAGCTGTTGCTCGATATTGGCGTTGAGCAGCACGCCGTTATTGATCACAAAGCTGGCGGTGCCGTTGAGGCTGTCGATCAGCGCCTTCTGGCTGTTGCCGCGCCCCGTCAGGTTGCTGTCGAGGGTGATCTGGCCTTTGACCGGCGGGGTTTTGCCCTGGGCCTGCAGGATGCGTTCGACCGGCACTTGCTTGATTTTGGTCTGCAGTGCCAACACCGGCACATCTTCGCGGGCGTCGAGGTTGCCGTTGGCCTGGAAGGTGCCGTTGTAGAGGCCGCCGCTCAAGGTGTCGAGCTTGAGTTGCCCGCCCTGGCCAGAGGCTTTGAGGGTGGCGTTCTCGATGGGCAACTGGCTGAGGGTCAATTGGCCGAACGACAGGTCGGCAATCACATCCAGGGTGCGCAGGCGTGCCAGCGGCAGCAGCTTGTCGGTGCTCCAGGCGCCTTTGGTCGGCGCATCCGGCAGCGGCGTGGTGCCGCCGGCGGCCATGGCCCCGGCTTCGCTGCTTTGCACTTCGGCCTGGCGCGCGACGGCGGCACTGTTGGCTGCTTCGGATTTGGCGGGCAAGTAGTGGTCGGCGTTGAACGTGTCGGCCTTCAACTGCACGCGCAGGGATTGCTTGGCAAAGTCTTCAACCGCCAGGCGCCCGGTGAAGGTGCTGCCATCGACTTTCAGGTTGAGGTCTTCCAGCGCCATGCTCGACGGCGTGCCTTGCAGGCGGCTGACCAGCTCGACCTTGCTCAGGCTCTCTGGGGCCATGGCTGGCAGCGGTTGGCCGACGCTGTCGAGGAACTTGGCCAGGTCAAACTGGGCAATCGACAGGGCGCCGCTGATCTGTGGGGTTTTATCCAGGTCGTGGACCTTCAGTTCGCCCAGTGCCCGCAGTTGGTTGAGCGAGAGCTTGAGGCCGGTCCACTCGGCAATGTTTGCCGACAGGTCCACCAGCAACTGGCCCTGGGTGGCAAACGTGACGGTCTTGCCTTGCAGAGGCTCGCCCGTGGCTTCGCCGGCGACTTTCATGTCTTCGAACTGATAGCGCTTGAGGGCGCGATCGAAACGCAGCTCGCCATTGAGCTCGCTCTTGACCCGCATGACCGGCTGGTTGCTGCCGAAGAACGCGGTGAGCTTGACCGGAATGCTCGCGCCTTCATGCACGGCACCGGTGCTCAGTTGGATGCTTTCGGCGCTGAATTGCTTGCCGGTCTGCTCGTCGTTGTACTCGATACGGGCGTTGTTGACCGTGAGGCTGTCGATGTCCAGGCGGATCGGCTGGGCCGGTTTCTCCGGCGTGGGCGTCGTGGCCGGCGCAGTCGTGGCGGGCGCTTCGGCGCTGGTGGTAGCCGCAACGGGCGCAGCCTTGCCGATATCTTCCCAGTTGCCATGGCCTTGCTTGTCGCGGGTCAGGCGCAGGTTCAGGCCCTCGACGCGTACATCGCTCATTTGCACTTCGCGGCGCAGCAGCGGCAGCACGCGCACCGACAGGCCGAGCATCTGCAGGTCGGCAAATGGTTGGGCAGGGTTGTTCAGGGTGGCCACGCTGGCCTCATGCAGCTCCAGGCCCAGCCAGGGGAACAGGCTCCAGCCGATATCGCCATTGAGCGTCAGCTCGATGTGGGCCTTGTCGCGGGCAATCTGGCGAATCTCGTCTTTGTAGTCGTTGGGATCGAAGAGGTGAGTCAGGGCAAAGCCCAGAGCCACAATGATCAGCAACAGCCCGAGAAGTACCAGACCCAGGATTTTGCCGAACGCTTTCATGGGCGAGTCCTTGTATGTCGATTTTAAAATTTAGCCGCAGAGTATAACGCCGGGAGGTCCGTGGCTGTTTACGCATCGTTACATAGTGTCAAACAAAACAGATGGACTGAAAAAGGTAGTGTCAGTTTGGTTTCTCTCGCTGCGCCAGATGCTAATCTTTGCCCGTTCGCCCGCCTTCTGCGACGAAACGTCGCGCCTACAGGGAGCTTCACTCGACAAAACGGCCACGCATTGCGTGCAAAGGCCGAGGAGGAGAGCGCCTGGCGAACACAGACCAACAACTGGGGGAAACACCAATGAACACTAGCACTGCGGCCGGCAATTCTGCTGCGCAGCCTGCGTTCCTGTCCAAGGAACGCATCATCGCCAAGCCCGGTTTCAACCGCTGGCTGGTTCCGCCGGCCGCCCTGGCCATCCACTTGTGCATCGGCATGGCCTACGGCTTCTCGGTGTTCTGGCTGCCATTGTCCAAGGCACTGGGCGTGACCGCACCGGTGGCCTGTGCACCGGACATGAGCTTTATCGCGCAGATCTTCTCGTCGTCCTGCGACTGGCCGATCTCCATGCTGGGCTGGATCTACACCCTGTTCTTCATCTTCCTGGGCTGCTCGGCAGCGATCTGGGGCGGCTGGCTGGAACACGCCGGGCCGCGCAAGGCCGGTGTGGTCTCGGCACTGTGCTGGTGTGGTGGCCTGCTGATCTCGGCGCTGGGGATTTATACCCACCAGATCTGGCTGATGTGGCTCGGTTCGGGGGTGATTGGTGGTATTGGCCTGGGCCTGGGCTATATCTCGCCGGTGTCGACCCTGATCAAGTGGTTCCCGGACAAGCGCGGCATGGCGACCGGCATGGCGATCATGGGTTTTGGCGGTGGTGCGATGGTCGGTGCGCCCCTGGCCGCAGCGCTGATGGGCCACTTTGCTTCGCCGACCGGCGTGGGCGTGTGGCAGAGCTTTTTGGTCATGGCCGCGATCTACTTCGTGTTCATGATCGGCGGCGCCTTGTCCTACCGTGTCCCGCCGACCGGCTGGAAGCCTGAGGGCTGGACCGCGCCGGCGAAAAAAGCCAGTAATGCGATGATCACCCACCGTCACGTCCACGTGAACGTGGCGTGGAAAACCCCGCAATTCCGCCTGGTCTGGCTGGTGCTGTGCCTGAACGTATCGGCCGGTATCGGCATCCTGGGGATGGCGTCGCCGCTGTTGCAGGAAGTGTTCGGCGGCAAGTTGCTGGGCGTGGATGTGCCGTTTGGCCAACTGGATGCGGGTCAACTGGCCTCCATCGCTGCCATCGCAGCGGGGTTCACCGGTTTGTTGAGCCTGTTCAACATTGGCGGGCGGTTCTTCTGGGCGTCGTTCTCCGACTACCTGGGCCGCAAGAACACCTACTTCGTGTTCTTCGCCCTGGGCTTTGCCCTGTACGCGCTGATCCCGAACCTCGGCCACCTGGGCAACGTCTCGCTGTTCGTGGCGGCGTTCTGCATCATCCTGTCGATGTACGGCGGCGGCTTCGCGACCGTACCGGCCTACCTGGCGGACCTGTTCGGTACGCAAATGGTCGGTGCAATCCATGGTCGCCTGCTCACCGCCTGGGCGGCGGCCGGCGTGCTGGGCCCGGTGTTGGTGAACTACCTGCGTGAATATCAATTGAGCATCGGCGTCGAGCGCGCTGCGGCCTATGACATCACCTTGTACATCCTCGCCGGCCTGCTGGTACTGGGCTTTATCTGCAACCTGTTGGTACGCCCGGTGGCCGACAAGTACTTCATGACCGACGCGGAACTGGCTGCCGAACAGGCGCTGGGCCATGACAAGGGCGCCGATGCGACCACGTCCCTGGAATGGAAAGCCGCTTCCGGCACCGTGCCATTGGCCATTGCGGCCTGGCTGGTGGTAGGTATTCCGCTGGCGTGGGGCGTGTGGGTGACGTTGCAGAAGACTGCAGTGCTGTTCCACTAACACCGCATAACCCGTGTGGGCCCGGTTCCTGTGGGAGCCGGGCTTGCCCGCGATAGAACCCGCTCGGTGTATCTGGAGTACTCAGGCGCCTGCATCGCAGGCAAGCCCGCTGCCACACAAGCACGCTCCCGCACTTGTACTGACATGTCTATCCCCGACAGGCCGTCAGTCTTATCCCCTTCGATGTTTCTGTTTAGCGCCCACAGCCCCTATAATGGCTACCTTTTTCGCCCAATGATTTTGCGGAGCTGGTGATGGCCGAACGTAAGGCGTCCGTCGAGCGCGACACTCTGGAAACCCAGATCAAAGCCTCGATCAACCTGGATGGCACCGGAAAGGCCCGATTTGATATCGGTGTCCCTTTTCTTGAGCACATGCTGGATCAAATCGCCCGTCATGGGCTGATCGACCTGGATATCGTCAGCAAGGGCGACCTGCATATCGACGACCACCACACCGTGGAGGATGTCGGTATCACCCTCGGCCAGGCGTTTGCCAAGGCCATCGGCGACAAAAAAGGCATCCGTCGTTACGGCCACGCCTATGTCCCGCTGGACGAGGCACTGTCGCGTGTGGTCATCGACTTCTCCGGCCGCCCAGGCCTGCAGATGCACGTGCCGTATACCCGCGCCACCGTCGGCGGCTTTGACGTGGACCTGTTCCAGGAGTTCTTCCAGGGCTTCGTCAACCATGCCCTGGTGAGCCTGCACATCGACAACCTGCGTGGCACCAACACCCACCACCAGATCGAAACCGTGTTCAAGGCTTTCGGTCGCGCCCTGCGCATGGCCGTGGAGCTCGATGACCGCATGGCCGGGCAAATGCCTTCGACCAAGGGCGTTTTGTAATGCAGACGGTCGCGGTTATCGACTACGGCATGGGTAACCTGCACTCGGTGGCCAAGGCCCTCGAACACGTAGGTGCCGGCAAGGTGCTGATCACCAGCGATGCCAAGGTGATCCGCGAAGCCGACCGGGTAGTGTTTCCCGGTGTTGGCGCGATTCGCGATTGCATGGCTGAAATCCGTCGCCTGGGCTTTGACAGCCTGGTGCGCGAAGTCAGCCAGGACCGGCCGTTCCTCGGGATCTGCGTGGGCATGCAAGCCTTGCTCGAGCGCAGTGAAGAAAACGGCGGCGTCGACTGCATCGGCCTGTTCCCGGGGGATGTGAAGTTCTTCGGCAAGGACCTGCATGAAGACGGCGAACACTTGAAAGTCCCGCACATGGGCTGGAACGAAGTGCGCCGCACCGTCGACCACCCGCTGTGGCATGACATCCCGGACATGGCGCGTTTCTACTTCGTGCACAGCTACTACATCGCCGCCGGTAACCCGCGCCAGGTGGTGGGTGGCGGGCACTATGGCGTCGACTTCGCCGCCGCGCTGGCCGAAGGCTCGCGCTTCGCCGTGCAGTTCCACCCGGAGAAGAGCCATACCCATGGCCTGCAGTTGCTGCAGAACTTCGCCAGTTGGGACGGGCGTTGGTAATGGCCAAGAAGATCAAGCCGCCGATCCTCAATCTCACTCCCCAGCAGGAGAGTGAGGCGACCGACAAGATCAAGCGTTTCATGGAAGACCGCTTCGAGCTCAGGCTCGGGTCGTTCGAGGTGGCTGAGATCCTCGAACTGTTCACCACTGAAATTGCTCCGCACTATTACAACAGGGCGATTTTCGATGTGCAGACGCACCTTAAAGAAAGGTTCGAAAGCATCGAAAGCGACTTGTGGGCGCTCGAAAAACCCTGATTCTTCGAGCAATGCTGAATATCGAATAAGGTTTGCCAGATGCTGATTATCCCCGCTATCGATCTCAAGGACGGCGCTTGCGTACGTCTGCGCCAGGGCCGCATGGAAGATTCCACGGTGTTTTCCGATGACCCGGTCAGCATGGCTGCCAAGTGGGTGGAGGGTGGCTGCCGCCGTCTGCATCTGGTGGACTTGAACGGCGCCTTCGAAGGCCAGCCGGTCAATGGCGAAGTGGTTACGGCCATCGCCAAGCGCTACCCGAACCTGCCGATCCAGATCGGTGGCGGTATCCGCTCCCTGGAAACCATCGAGCACTACGTGAAAGCGGGCGTGAGCTACGTGATCATCGGCACCAAGGCCGTGAAAGACCCGGCCTTCGTCGCCGAGGCCTGCCGTGCATTCCCGGGCAAGGTCATCGTGGGCCTGGACGCCAAGGATGGCTTCGTCGCCACCGACGGCTGGGCCGAGATCAGCACCATTCAGGTGATCGACCTGGCCAAGCAGTTCGAGGCAGACGGCGTGTCCGCCATCGTTTATACCGACATTGCCAAAGACGGCATGATGCAGGGCTGCAACGTACCGTTCACCGCTGCGCTGGCGGCCGCCACCAAGATCCCGGTAATCGCCTCCGGTGGTATCCACAACCTGGGCGACATCAAGTCGCTGCTGGACGCCAAGGCTCCTGGGATCATCGGCGCGATCACCGGCCGTGCGATCTATGAAGGTACCCTGGACGTCGCCGAGGCCCAGGCCTACTGCGATGCCTACAACGGCTGAGGACTGACCATGGCGCTGGCCAAACGCATCATCCCTTGCCTGGACGTCGACAACGGTCGGGTGGTCAAGGGCGTCAAATTCGAGAACATCCGTGACGCCGGCGACCCGGTGGAAATTGCCCGTCGCTACGATGAGCAGGGTGCCGACGAGATTACCTTCCTCGATATCACCGCCAGCGTCGATGGCCGCGACACCACGCTGCATACCGTGGAGCGCATGGCCAGCCAGGTGTTTATCCCGCTGACCGTGGGCGGTGGCGTGCGCACCGTGCAAGACATCCGCAACCTGCTCAACGCCGGTGCGGACAAGGTGTCGATCAACACTGCCGCGGTGTTCAACCCGGAGTTTGTCGGCGAAGCCGCGCAGCATTTCGGTTCGCAATGCATCGTGGTCGCCATCGACGCCAAGAAAGTCTCCGGGCCGGGTGAACCCCCGCGCTGGGAGATCTTCACCCATGGCGGGCGCAAGCCTACCGGCCTGGATGCGGTGCAGTGGGCAATGAAGATGGAAGGCCTGGGCGCCGGTGAAATTCTGCTGACCAGCATGGACCAGGACGGCATGAAAAACGGCTTCGACCTGGGCGTGACCCGCGCCATCAGTGATGCGCTGGGCATCCCGGTGATTGCTTCCGGTGGTGTGGGCAACCTGCAACACCTGGCCGACGGCGTCATCGAAGGCCACGCCAGCGCGGTGCTGGCGGCGAGTATTTTCCACTTTGGCGAATACACCGTGCCCGAGGCCAAAGCCTACATGGCGGCGCGCGGCATCGTCGTACGCTAAACGTCACTGGACACCATGACAGGCTCGCGGCACTCTGGGGCCTGCCATGGATTCCGGTAATTCTACATGCTCAAAGACCTGCTTCTTGCCCTCGCCAGCTCTTCCATTCTTTTGGCAGGCTCGGCCAATGCTGCCGAGCCCTCTGCTGATTCTCTGGTGCTGCTGACGGAGAATTTTCCGCCCTACAACATGGCGAAAAACGGCAAGAACTTCGCCAAGGACGAGAACGTCGAAGGCATCGCCGTGGACATCGTGCGCGAAATCTTCAAGCGCGCTGGCGTTTCCTACAACCTGACGCTGCGTTTCCCCTGGGAACGGATCTACAAACTCGCCCTGGAACAGCCTGGCTACGGGGTCTTCGTCATGGCCCGCCTGCCGGACCGCGAAGCCCTGTTCAAGTGGGTCGGCCCCATCGGCCCGGACGATTGGGTGCTGCTGGCCAACGCCGACAGCAACATCCAGTTGACCGACCTTGAGCAGGCCCGGCGCTACAAGGTGGGTGCCTACAAAGGTGACGCGATTGCCCTGAGCCTGGAAAAACAAGGCCTCACACCGCAGGTCGTGCTCCGCGACCAGGACAATGCGCAAAAACTGCTGGATGGCCAGATCGACCTCTGGGCCACCGGCGATCCCGCCGGCCGCTACCTGGCGCGGCAAGTCGGGATAACCGGGCTCAAGACCGTGCTACGGTTCAACAGTGCCCAGTTGTACCTGGCCCTGAACAAAAACGTTTCGGACGAAACCGTCGCCAAACTGCAAGCCGCACTGGATCAGCTGCGTGAAGAGGGCGTGGTGAGCGAGATCATGGGGCGGTATCTCTAGTGGGGGGAGCCGGCGGGCAGGACATTTCTGGCTCTGTCTGGGGGTACTCACTCCAGTGCACTTTGTCGCCGTTGATGAACGTGATGTCGGTTGTAGATTGCTGGGCAGCACAGACGACGACGGGGTAAGCGCCTTTTCCTCAAAAGGAATTTTTACCCGCAATGAATAGACTTTGGTCTGTTCTGAGGGCTTATCAAGGCTGGTATGGCTGATAAAGGTTCCAGGCGAAAAGTAGGCTTCGCCCGTGACTGCCGCTGGCGGCAGGACTGAGCATACTTAAAGTGATAGTTATCTAGACGCAGGAAGGTAGGTGCCATTTTTGCCATGTCCGGCCATGGCCTGGTTGCTGCGCACGCTGATCATCAACTTGATATCTATCCACTCGATGCCCTGGGCCTTGAGCTTGGGCAACTCGCGCTCCAGTACCGCCAGGGTCTGTGGATAAGGATGGCCGATCATCACGGCCGAGCCCTGTTTGTGGGCCAGCTTGATAGCGGTCTGCAACTGCGTGGTGATAGCGGCTTCGGTGCGTTCGTCATCAAGGAAAACATCCCGCGAGACATGAGCCAGGCCGATTTTTTGTGCCTCGGCGGCGGCCACGGTCTGCGCGCTGGTGCGGCTGTCGACGAAAAACTTGTGGCGACGTTGCAATTCACCCATCAGCCAGGTCATGGCCGCAGGCTGCGCGGTCATGCGGCTGCCCATATGGTTGTTGAGGCCGGCGGTGTAGGGCACGGCGTTGAACGCCGCATCCAAACGCTTGCCCAGTTCTTCGACAGGCAACTCGGGGTGCCAGGCGAACGGGCCGGTGGCCGGGTCCATGGGCATATGCAGGATCACGATCTTGCCGGCGCGATGGGCCTCGCGCGCGAATTCGGCGGCGTGGGGGGTGTCGGGCATGATCGCCGCCGTCACCGGGCCGGGCAGGGCCAGCACGCGACGATCCCGGGGCAGGTTCTGCCCAAGGTCGTCGATGATCAGGGTCAGGTAGGCTTTGTGGGGCTTCTGGGCAGGGGCCGCATGGGCGACTCCTGCCAGGCTGCAGAGCAGGGCGATGATCAGGGCAACACGCATATCAACGGCTGCGCGTAATGCTCAGGCCCTTGAGTAGGCTCAACGCCTGGGCCAGTTGGTAATCATCGTCCTGTGGCATCGGCTTGGCTTTCGTGCCGCTGCCGGTTGGCTGGTCGGCACCGCCATTGCCATTGCCCAGGTGACCTTGCAGGTCAGCTTCCTTGAAGTACTCGTTTTCGCTCTCGTTGGTGATCTTGGCCCGGCGAACCTCGATATCCGGCACGATGCCCTGGGCCTGGATCGAGCGACCATTAGGCGTGTAGTACAACGCCGTGGTGATCT
Organism: Pseudomonas proteolytica; assembly: GCF_007858275.1. Lineage (GTDB taxonomy): Bacteria > Pseudomonadota > Gammaproteobacteria > Pseudomonadales > Pseudomonadaceae > Aquipseudomonas > Aquipseudomonas proteolytica. Next base: position 6,994 of record NZ_VFEV01000050.1, on the reverse strand, counting down.
TCAGCGCACGCTCGTTGTTCAGCGGCAGCACGGTTTGCACCGAACCCTTGCCAAAGCTGGTGGTGCCCATCAGCACCCCGCGTTTCTGGTCTTGCAGGGCGCCGGCGACGATTTCCGAGGCCGAGGCGCTGCCGCCGTTGATCAGCACCGCCAGCGGGACGTTTTCGCTGAGGTCCTTGCCGGTGGCCGAGAAGCGCAGTTCGGAGTTGGCGATGCGGCCCTTGGTGTAGACGATCAGGCCCTTGGTGATGAAATGGTCGACCACTTCCACCGCCGATTGCAGCACGCCGCCGGGGTTGTTGCGCAGGTCGAGGACGATGCCGTTGAGCTTCTTGCCGTTGTCCTTGCGCAGCTTGGCCAGGGCCTTGGCCACTTCGTCGCCGGTCTTGACCTGGAATTGGGTGATGCGGATGTAGCCGTAGCCCGACTCCAGCAACTGGCTCTTCACGCTCTTGACCACGATGGTGGCGCGGGTCAGGGTCACGTCAAACGGGTTGCCACCGTCGCGCACCAGGGTCAGGGTGATTTTCTGACCGACCTTGCCGCGCATCTTGTCGACGGCTTCGGTCATGGTCTGGCCGCGGGTCGGCTGGCCGTTGATCTTGACGATCAGGTCGCCAGCCTGGATGCCGGCCTTGGACGCCGGGGTATCGTCGATGGGCGACACCACCTTGATGATGCCGTCTTCGGCGCCCACTTCTATGCCGAGGCCGCCGAATTCGCCGCTGGTGCTTTCCTGCAGCTCGGCGAAATCTTCCGGGCCCAGGTAGGCAGAGTGCGGGTCGAGGTTGCTGAGCATGCCTTTGATGGCGTTTTCCAGCAGGGTCTTGTCGTCCACGGGTTCGACATAGGCTGCCTTGATCCGGTCCATGACCTCGGCAAAGGTGCGCAATTCGTCCAGCGGCAGCGGCGCCTTGGTGGTCGCGGCCGTGGCTGACGGGGCGGTCTGGTCGGCGAATGCCATAGGCGCGCCGATCACCAGGGCGATCGTCAGGGCCAGCGAAGTGAGGCGGGACAAATGCAGCATGTCGAACGAACTCCTAATGTAGATGCGGCCCTATCCTTGGGCGCGACACCATTGTGCAGGGTCGCTTGGGCGGCCCTGCTGACGAATAGCGAAGTACAGCGCCGGGGTGTCCTGGCCGCCACTGTTACCGACAGTGGAGATGGATTCACCGGCTTTTACAACATCACCTGCGGCCTTGAGCAACGTTTGATTGTGGCCATATAAGCTCAAATAGCCATTGCCGTGGTCAAGAATCACCAGCAAACCAGCGCCGCGCAGCCAATCGGCGAACACCACGCGCCCACCGTGGACGGCGTGTACCTGGCTGCCCGCAGAGGCGCTGATCATCACGCCGTCCCACTTGGTGCGGGTGTCATCGCCACGGGTTTCACCAAAGCGTGCCAGTAGTCGACCATCAACTGGCCATGGAAGTTTGCCTCGGGCAGTAGCAAAAGGCCCGCCAAACGATTCGCCGGCGCTGGAAACCAGTGGGCCAGGCGCTGCACGCGCCGGTTTGCGCGGGGCGTCGGTGGCGAGCGCCGCGGCGTCACGCTGGCGCTTTTTTTCTGCTTCCTGCTGGGCGATCAGCGCTTTTTGTCGCGCTTCTTCGGCCTCGCGGGCCTGGCGAGCCAGGGTTTCCTCGATGGTTTTCAGTACTTTGGCCAGGTCGGCCTGGTCTTGCTGACGCGCCTGCAGCTTGGCATCCCGGGCTTTTACGTCGCTGTTGAGCTTGGCGAGGGCCTGCTGGCGTTCTTTGCGCACCTTGTCCAGCTCGTCGCGCTGGCTGTCGAGGCTGCTTTTCTGGGCCAGAAGTTGGCTTTGTTGGTCGGCGATTTCCTGCTCGACATTGGCCAATTGGCGCAGGGTCTCGTTGAAGCTCTTGAGTTGCTCCAGGCGCGCGGTGCTCAGGTAGTCGTAGTAGGTGAGGGTGCGGGCGAATTTTTCCGGGTTCTGCTGGTTGAGCAGCAGCTTGAGGTATTCCTGGCGGCCGTTCTGGTAGGCGGCACGGGCCTGGATTGCGATCAGGCGTTGCTGTTCAACGCGCGCGCTCTGGAGTTTTTTTTTCTCACCGTCGAGCCGCTCCAGTTCCGACTCGCTCTTCTTTAGTTCTTTTTGCAGCTCCTGGACCTGCTTCTCCAGCTTGCCCATTTCGGTTTCCGTGCCGCGCAGGTCTTTCTGCACCCCGGATTTTTCTTCCTGGAGCTTGCCGAGCAGTTTCTTCAGCTCGGTAATGTCCTGACGCGTAGCGTCCAACTGTTGTTGGGTTTGCGCACGCTCGTCGGCCATAGCCGGTTGGAGCACGCAGACAAGAGCGAGGGTAATCAAGGCGCGAAGCATAGAGGCGGGCGACACCAGGGAAAGGGACGGCCTAGTATGCCCGGCCCACGCGGCAAAAAAAACGTCCAATTCGGGCTGGCGGGCAAGTTAGGCGCCCAGTGGCGCGGGTGTGGCTAAAAGCCATCTTCAAAAACGCCACCTACCCATGTGGGAGCGGGCTTGCCCGCGATTGCGTTGTGTCAGCCATGGAAATGTCGACTGATCCGCCGCTATCGCGGGCAAGCCCGCTCCCACATTGTTTGGTGGTGGGTTTGAAAATTAGACCAGGATCGACGTACCGGTCATTTCGACAGGCTTCTCGAGCCCCATCAGCATGAGCATGGTCGGCGCCACGTCTGCCAGCACGCCACCTTCGCGCACCTTGAAGCCGCGCTTGCCGACATAAATGAACGGCACCGGCTCGGTGGTGTGGGCGGTATGGGCCTGGCCGGTGGATTCGTCGGACATCTGCTCGCAGTTGCCATGGTCGGCGGTGATCAGCGCTTCGCCGCCGACCTTCTCCAGGGCGTCGACGATACGGCCCACGCACAAGTCCAGGCATTCCACGGCCTTGACCGCCGCTTGCAGGTTGCCGCTGTGGCCGACCATGTCGCCGTTGGCGTAGTTGACCACGATCACGTCATAGCGCTGGTGTTCGATGGCGTCGACGATCTTGTCGGTGACTTCCGGCGCGCTCATCTCGGGCTGCAGGTCGTAGGTGGCGACTTTGGGCGACGGGATCAGGATGCGCTCTTCGCCGGGGAACGGTTCTTCGCGACCGCCGGAGAAGAAGAAGGTGACGTGAGCGTATTTCTCGGTTTCGGCAATGCGCAGTTGGGTCTTGCCGTTTTTGGCGAGGTAATCACCCAGCACGTTTTCCAGGCTGCCCGGCGCGAAAGCTGACGGGGCCGGGATGTTGGCGGCGTATTGGGTCAGCATCACGAACTCGACTTTCGGCTGGCGCGCCCGCTCGAAGTCTTTGAAACCGTCATCGACGAACACATGGCTCAGTTCGCGGGCACGGTCGGCGCGGAAGTTCATGAACACCACGGCGTCGCCATCTTCGACCTTCACAGGCTCGCCAATGGTGGTGGCCTTGACGAACTCATCGCTCTCGCCGCGAGCGTAGGCCGCTTCCAGGCCTTGCTGGGCGGTAGCCGCGTTGAATTGGGCGTTGCCGTCGACGATCAGGTTGTAGGCCTGGGACACGCGATCCCAGCGGTTGTCGCGGTCCATGGCGAAATAGCGGCCGACCAGGCTGGCGATGCGGCCCTTGCCGAGGGCGGCGAAGGCGGCGTCCAGCAGCTCGATGGACGATTGCGCGCTTTTGGGCGGGGTGTCGCGGCCATCGAGGAAGGCGTGCAGGTAGATCTTCTCGGCGCCACGCTTGTAGGCCAGTTCGGCCATGGCCACCAGGTGGTCCTGGTGGCTGTGCACGCCACCGTCAGACAGCAGGCCCATGAAATGCACGGCTTTGCCGGCGGCGACGGCTTTATCCACCGCGGCGCAGATGGTCGGGTTCTCGAAGAACTCGCCATCGCGGATGGCTTTGGTCACGCGAGTGAAGTCCTGATATACCACTCGTCCGGCGCCAAGGTTCATATGGCCGACTTCAGAGTTGCCCATCTGGCCGTCCGGCAGGCCGACGTCCATGCCCGATCCGGAGATCAGGCCATTGGGTACGCTGGCGCAGAGGCGGTCCAGCACGGGCTTGTTCGCCGCGAATACGGCGTTGTCGTGGTGGTTTTCACTGTGACCGAAGCCATCGAGAATCATCAGGACCAAAGGTTTAGGCGTGGTAGTCATAGATCCTCTCGCGGCGGTATTAAAGGAAGGCGATTGAAAAGGGAGTGGCAGTTTAAAGCGAAGTTCCGATGCCGTCACCGCTTTACGGGGGTTGGCCCCCCATGGCGGCTGTGTATACTTACCGCCATTTTAACGCCCTGGAACCTCCTTGATGGTTGATCACCTGATTGCATTTGCTACCTCTCACTATCTGCTGGTCGGTGCCTTCGTCGTACTGCTGGCGCTGCTGATTGCTCATGAAGTGAGCCGTGGCGGCCGTAGCCTCAGCACCGCCGAGCTGACCGCGCTGGTCAACAAGGACCAGGCCGTTGTCGTCGACATCCGTCCGGCCAAGGACTTTGCCGCCGGCCATATCGTTGGCGCGCTGAATATTCCCCAGGACAAGCTGATCGCCCGCATCGCCGAACTGGAAAAGCACAAGGCCAAGACCATTATCCTGGTCGACGCCCAGGGTCAGCACTCCGGTGGCCATGCCCGCGAAATGATGAAGAGCGGTTTCACCGCCGCCAAGCTGTCGGGTGGTATCTCCAGCTGGCGCGCCGATAACCTGCCGTTGGTGAAGTGATATGAGCCAGGTTGTCGTTTATTCCAGCGATTATTGCCCCTATTGCACGCGAGCCAAGCATTTGCTCCAGAGCAAAAAGGTTGCCTTCGACGAGATCAAGGTCGATGGCAAGCCCCAGGTACGTGCCGAGATGGCCCAGAAGGCGGGGCGCAACTCTGTGCCGCAAATCTGGATCGGTACCCAGCATATCGGTGGATGTGACGACCTGTTCGCCCTGGAGCGCGCCGGTAAACTGGATGCGCTGCTTCACGTCTGACTCCAAAACCCTAAAAGACCCCAAGATCAAGAAGGATCTGCGAGATGACTGACCAACCGAACACCGAAGCGGCAGCAGAAGAGGCTCAAGGCCCACAGTTTTCCCTGCAGCGCATCTACGTGCGTGACTTGTCGTTCGAGGCCCCTAAAAGCCCGGCGATCTTCCGCCAGGAGTGGACTCCAAGCGTCGGCCTGGACCTGAACACCCGTCAAAAGCAACTGGAAGGCGACTTCCACGAAGTCGTGCTGACCCTGTCGGTCACCGTGAAGAACGGTGAAGAAGTGGCCTTCATCGCTGAAGTGCAACAGGCCGGTATCTTCCTGATCCAGGGCCTGGACGATGCGTCCATGAGCCACACCCTGGGCGCGTTCTGCCCGAACATCCTGTTCCCGTATGCCCGCGAGACCCTGGACAGCCTGGTCACCCGTGGCTCGTTCCCGGCGCTGATGCTGGCCCCGGTGAACTTCGATGCCCTGTATGCGCAAGAGCTGCAGCGCATGCAACAGGAAGGCGCGCCGACGGTTCAGTAAGTCGACGACGCATAAAAAGCGCCATCACTGGCGCTTTTTTTATGCACGGCTAACGCCTGTAGGAGCGAGCTTGCTCGCGGCGCTATCAGGTAGCCCACGTCGCCTGTTGGTTTTCGCGAGCAAGCTCGCTCCTACAGGGAAAAGGGGTTTACTTGAAACCGAGCTGGCGCCAGCCTTCGTAGACGGCGACGGCCACGGTGTTGGACAGGTTCAGGCTGCGGCAGCCTTCACGCATCGGCAAACGCAAGCGCTGGCCATCGGGCAGGGCGTCGAGTACGTCTGCCGGCAGGCCACGGCTTTCCGGGCCGAACAGGAAGGCATCACCCTCGGCAAAGCTGGCATCATGAAACGGCCGCGAACCTTTGGTGGTGAACGCAAACAGCCGTGGATGGCCCAGGCTTTCCAGGCAACTGGCGAGGTCGGCGTGACGCTGCAGGGTGGCGTATTCGTGATAGTCCAGGCCGGCGCGACGCAGGCGCTTGTCGTCCATCTCGAAGCCTAGCGGCTCGATCAAATGCAGGTGGCAGCCACTGTTGGCGCACAGCCTGATAACGTTGCCGGTGTTCGGCGGAATTTCTGGTTGAAAAAGGATGACGTGAAACATGCACGGCTCCGAAGATAAAGATGCAGCGCATTCTACCCCTGAAGACGACCCCAGGCCGCAGCTATTGCCCAGAGTCCTGGGTTCGCTGGCGATTGTCGGTCTGATGGTGGGCTTGATGATCGGTCGCCTGACCACTCCGGACCCGACGGCCTTGCTGCAGGTCGAGCCCGCCACCGATGGGCTGGTGGTGTGGTTCAACCACGAACCGAAGTTGCACGGCGAGCATATCGACGGCACCGTGGCGCTGCTGTTCGACGCCCAGGGCCATGCGCAGGCGGGGCAATTGAAGGTCAATGACAAGGATGTGAACTGGCGGGTGCGCAAGACCGATGGCGGCTTGCTGTTGAACCTGGTGGCGGCACGGCCGCTGCGCGGGGAATGGTCGGGCAAGGCGGTCGATGACCGCTGGCGACTGGAGATCCATCTCCTGGAGCAATAAAAGAGGGAGTTCCCGGCCTGCCTGTACCAGGGCTCCCAAAACGGTTTGAAGCTCGAATTAAAGAGGGGATTCTCGGCCTGCCTGTACCAAGGTCCCCGAAACTGGGTAGTACCAGAGGTATTGCAGGGGGCGTGCCAGAATGGTGAATTTGTCTAGGAAAATTCTTTTATAAAGCGCAAAGCCCCGGATTACGGGGCTTTGGCGTTTTCAGGGTTCAGAGTTTTTTGAAAGCGGCCTGGAGTTCGTGCGCGATAGCGGTTCATGGTGCGTTGAAGCGGTGCACACCAAACAAATGTGGGAGCTGGCTTGCGTGCGATGCGCATAGGTATCTACACAACTTTGCCGCAACGCCTAAATCCAGGCAGATAGCGCAGTTGTGGCGAGCGGGCTTGCCCCGCGCTGGGCTGCGAAGCAGCCCCAATAAGCCGAATGCGTTGTACCAGATACACCGCAGCGGCTGGTTTTGGGGCT
>NZ_VFEV01000004.1 GCF_007858275.1 Pseudomonas proteolytica | reverse complement strand
GCTGGGCTGCGAAGCAGCCCCAAAACCAGCCGCTGCGGTGTATCTGGTACAACGTATTCGTCTTATTGGGGCTGCTTCGCAGCCCAGCGCGGGGCAAGCCCGCTCGCCACAACTGCGCTATCTGTCTGGATTTAGGTGTTGCTGCAAAGTTGTGTAGATACCTATGGCCATCGCGGGCAAGCCCGCTCCTACAGGGTTACACCCCTTGGCTGCGCAACCAGCTCATCAATTGCGGTAGCGCAAACGCGCCGCTCTGGCGTGCCACTTCCCGGCCGTTCTTGAATAGGATCAGGGTGGGAATCGAGCGAATCCCCAATTGTGCCGAAAGCTGCTGGTTGGCCTCACTATCGAGCTTGGCCAGGCGGCACTTTCCCGCCAACTGCCCGGCCGCCTGTTCAAACACCGGCGCAAACGATTTGCACGGCCCGCACCACTCTGCCCACACATCCACCAGCAGCGGCAAGTCGCCCTTGATCTGGCTGGAATAGTCGCCCTGTTTCAGTTCAAACGGTTTGCTCAGCAACACCGGCTGCTTGCATCGCCCGCACTTTGGGGCATCGCCCATGCGTTCGTGGGGGATGCGGTTGAGGCCGTTGCAATGAGGGCAGGGGATTACCAGGGGATCGGACATGGTGGGATTCCGTTGAAGTTGCCAATGAACTCTATTTGGAGCCAAGACCGAAATTATCAAGGCTCGGCGGTGGCGACGCATGTGTTCACATTTTTGCCTGTGCGCACGTTTGGCCGCCTACCTAGGCTACGTATGCAAGTTTGAGATTGTGCCGCTGGTCTGCTGAGCACCTATCGCATATTGCGATAATTTGATGCCGAGACTAACCCCCATAGCAAGATGCGATAAGGATATTGCATGCGAGTAATCAGTGTGAGGCCCATTCGAAATGCCAAGGGCAAGTGGAAGGAGTGACAGGAAAATGAGCGTATTGATTGAGCAGGCTGTTGAGCACTGGGAATTTGTATCACCGCTGTTGCGCAAGCCCAAAAGCGAGGCTGACTACGATGTGCTGGTCGAGGCCCTCGACGAATTGCTGGATATTGTCGGGGACGACGAAACCCACCCCCTGATGGGGTTGGTGGATATTATCGGCGACTGGGTCGAGGCCTACGATCTGGAGCATTGGCCGATACCCGAGGTGAGTGGTGTCGAAGTGTTGCGGTCAATGATGCAGGAGCACGGTTTGACCCAGAGTGATTTACCGGGCGTAGGTCCTCAATCGGTGGTCTCTGAAATTCTCAGTGGCAAGCGCCAGCTCAACGTGCGACAGATTCGTTGGCTGGCAGAGCACTTTAAAGTGCCTGTGGATATGTTCATCTGAAAAGAGCTATGACGAACAACTGATCTCCAAATGCTTGCCCCAATCGGGCGGCCGCTGGGCGTAGTGCTCCATCTCTGCCTGTTCTTCAAATGGCTTGCTCAACACCTCATGCAGCCTGTGCACTTCGCTGTAGTCGCCGGACTCGGCGGCGGTGATGGCATTTTGTGCTAGGTAGTTGCGCAGGATGTACAGCGGGTTCACTGCGTGCATCCGCTCGCGGCGTTCAGCCTGGGGGCTGTTGCCATCGCGCTCGACACGGGCTTTATATAGGTCTGCCCAGGTATCGAACCCATTGAGGTCAACAAAGTCATCGCGCAACTGCGCCACGGCCAGTGCTGCGGGCTCATCCCCCAGGCGGCGGAAGAACAAGGTGTAGTCCACGCCGCTGTTTTGCATCAGTTGCAGCAAGCGCTCTACCAGTTTCTGGTCGTCGTCTTCGGCAGTGGTCAGGCCCAGGCGGCGGCGCATCAGGTCCAGGTAGTGGGCCTGGTAGAGCGGCAGGTACAGGCCCAGGGTTTCGCGCAGGGCTTCAACGCTGATATACGGCGTCAATGCCTGGGCCAGGGCACTGAGGTTCCACTGGCCGATCGGTACCTGATTGCTGAAGGAGTAACGCCCTTCGTGATCGGAGTGGTTACAGATGAAATGGGCGTCGAAGTCATCGAGGAAGGCAAATGGCCCGAAGTCGAAGGTAATACCCAGGATCGACATGTTGTCGGTGTTCATCACCCCATGGCAAAAGCCATAAGCCTGCCACTTGGCGATCAGCTCGGCGTTGCGCTCGACAATCTCGCGGAACATCGCCAGGTACGGCTCGGGTTGCTCCTGGCATGGGGCGAAGTGCAACTTCAGCACGTGCTCGGCCAGTTGCTGGTGCAACTCGGTTTTCTGGGTGTAGTAGAAGTACTCGAAGTGCCCAAAGCGGATATGGCTCGGCGCCAGGCGCAGGACCATGGCCGCACGTTCCTGTTTTTCGCGCCATACCGGGGTGTCGGAGCCGATCACGCACAGGGCGCGGCTGCTGGGGATGCCCAGGGCGTGCAAGGCTTCGGAGGCGAGAAACTCGCGGATCGAAGAGCGCAGTACCGCGCGGCCATCACCCATGCGTGAGTAAGGCGTTTGCCCCGCGCCCTTGAGGTGCAAGTCCCAGTGTTGGCCCGCCGCGTTATATACCTCGCCCAGCAGCAAGCCGCGACCATCCCCCAGTTGCGGGTTGTAGGAGCCAAACTGATGCCCCGAATAGACCATCGCCCGTGGTTCGGCCTCGGCCCACAGCTTGTGGCCACCGAACAGTTCGGCGAACACCGGTGTCTGGGCGACGGCCGGGTCGAGATCAAGCAGGGCCATGGCGGCACTGCTCGCCACCACCAGCCGTGGCGCGTCGATGGGCTCGGGCAGTACGTGGGTTGAGAAACCATCGCCCAGGCGGGCGAAGCGGTTGTCGAAGGTCAGGTCGTCGAGGGCTTTCACCGGCCATCTCCAGCAGAATGTCCGAGCATTCTGCTGGGGATAAAGCGGTTAGTCGAGTTTGGTCGGCGGCGTGGGTTGTGGCGAGCCGTCATTGGCCGGCTTGCTCAGGGGTTCGATTTCCACCAGTTTGTATTCCTGGCCGTGCAGGTTCTTCAGGTAAACCTCCATCTGCCGGAACGAAATATTGATGCTCTGTTTCTTGAACTCACGATTGATGAAGCGGTTGACCTCATCGATCACCGGGTTACGGTCGCCCAGGTCGCGCACATGCATGCGCAATTCGTGGTCCAGGGTACTTTCGCCGAAGTTGAGGAAGTACACGTGGGGTTCCGGGTCTTTCAGGACGCGCGGGTTATCCCTGGCGGCCTTGAGCAACAATTCCTTCACCAGGTCCAGATCGGAGCCGTAGTCCACGCCGAGCTTGAGGGTGACCCGGGTGATGGTGTCGGTCAGCGACCAGTTGATCAGTTGCCCGGTGATAAAGGTTTTGTTCGGGACAATGATGTCCTTGCGGTCAAAGTCGGTGATGGTGGTGGCGCGGATGCGGATCTTGCTCACCGTGCCCGACAGGTTGCCGATGGTGATGGTGTCGCCGATGCGTACCGGGCGCTCGAACAGGATCATGATGCCGGAGATAAAGTTGGCAAAGATCTCCTGCATACCGAAGCCCAGGCCCACCGACAGTGCGGCCACCAGCCATTGCAGCTTGTCCCAGCTCACCCCGAGGGTCGACAGGGTCGACACAAAACCCACACCGGCAATGACATACGACAGCAAGGTGGTGGTGGCATAGGCGCTGCCCTGGGCCAGGTCCAGCTTCGACAGCACCAGCACTTCCAGCAGCCCGGGCAGGTTGCGCGCCAGGGCAAAGGTGATACCGATGATGATCAGCGCGCCGAGCATGTCGCCGATGCTGATGGGCACCATGCTGATATTGGCGCCGGTACCGCTGGTGTATTCGTAGAGGGTGACGTTGTCCAGGTAGGAGAACACCGAGATCAGGTCGGACCAGACCCAGTACAGCGCCGCGATAAAACCGCCGAGCAAGGCCAGGCGAATCAGGCGCATGGATTGTTCGTTGACCTGCTCGATATCCAGGGTCGGTTCCTCGATCACCACTTCGCCGTCGCCGGCTTCCTTGGCGGCCTGGCGTTTGGCCAGTGCGCGGGAGTAGGCCAGGCGCCGTGCGGCAACGCCCAGGCCACGGACGAAGGTGGCTTCGATCACCAGCCAGAACATCAGCAGGTACAGGGTGTTGATCAGGCGGTCGCTGAGTTTGAGCGCGGTGTAGTAGTAGCCAAAGCACACGGCAATAAACAGCGCGATGGGCAGCGCGGTAAACGCGACGCCGACGACCTTGCGAAACAGTGAGGCTTTTTCATGGGTCGGGCTGTTGAGCAGCAGGCGGCTGAGCAGCCAGGCCATCAGCCCATAACAGGTGAGGACTACGGCGATGCCCAGAACATCATCGGCCAGGGCCGCCGGTTGATGCTCGGCGATGGACACCACGGCCACCAGCGCCAACACCACCAGCCCCAGTTTGCGGATCCAGCCCTGGAGGAATTCGACCTGGGGTTTTTCCCAGCGGAAATGCAATTCGGCCACGCCACCCGGCGCGAGGATCCGGTAGGCGGTGTAGAACACCAGCCACGCCTGGGCGATCTGCACCAGGGCCATGCCCAGGTTGGCGTTCTGCCCACGCGCATCGATTTGCAGGGCATAGCCGCACAGCGCCAGGCCGAGGGTCACGGGCAAGGCCAGCAGGATATTCACCAGGATCGCGACCGGGGTGTGCCACTGGCTGTCACGCTTGAAGTGACCGATATCCATGTGGATTTTCTTCAGCCGGTCATACAGGTTGCTGCGCCGCCACAACAGTGCGCCGATCAGCAGCAGCAGGGGCAAAAACAGCAACGGGCGCTGGGCCAGGCCGTCGTACAGTTCGCTGAGGCTGGAGGCCCAGGGCAGGGTGTCGACCTGTTTGCTCAGGCGGTTGGGCACGCCTTCGAGCCATTCGACGTCCAGCGGTTTGTTGCTGGGGATCCAGAACATCTGTTCGTCGAGGGTCGCGCGCAGGCTGGCGGCGGTGCTGAGCAGTTGCTTCTGGTTCAGTTGCAGGGTGATGGATTCGTTGAGCAGTGAGCTCAGTTCCCGGCTCAGGCGTTCGAGCAAGTCGCTGCGGGTCACGGCCAGTTCCAGCAGGGTGCGGCGCAGCTGTGGCGTGACCTGGTCCTCTGGCTGGTCGGCCAGCAGGTTGTCGACGTAGGCGCTCGGTGAACTGATCAGCTCGCGCTGCTGGTTGACCTCGAATTGGTACAGGCGAATGTTGGCGATATCGTCGGCCAGGTCGCGATCGACTTTCAGGCGCGGCAAGGCCTGCTTCTGTTTATAGAGGATTTTCGACAGCAGCAGGCTGCCCTTGAGCACGTTGATCTGCTCGTCCAGGGCCGAATCGCTCTGGGTCACATTGTCCAGCAACTGTTTGGTTTGCAGGTTCTGCTGGGTCAGCTCATTGAGCCGGTCAGTGCTTTTGAGCAGGTAGTCGGACAGCTTCAGGTTGGCTGCGCTTTCCGTGGCCAGCAGGCTGCTGCCGCCGGCCTTCTGTGCCTCGATGGACTGCTGGGTCACAGTCTCCTGGGACTGGGCCAGGCGTTTCTGGTTGATCAGGGTTTGCAGGTCCTGGATTTCCTGCTCCAGGCGCGCGGTTTTTTCCACCGCCAGGTCATGCTGGCTGTTGCCCAGGTCTTGCAGTTGGCTGTTGCCGGCCAGTTCCTGGCGGCGCAGCGGGATCAAGGCGTTGAGCGCCGCCAGTTCGGCGTTCAGCAGGTTGCGCTGGTCGCCATTGAGCGGTTTGCCATTGTCCTTGCCGGCCTTGAGGATGCTGTTGATCTGCTGGATGCGCGTCTGGCTGTTGCTGATTTCGGTCTGGGCGCGCTCGGGGCGGGTCTGTGCGGCGATGCTCAGGCTGTTGGCGTCGGCCAACTCTTTTTGCAGGTCGCCTTGCTGGGTGCTGCGCTGCACCAGCAGTTGTTCGAGCTGCGGCACCGGCAGGCTGGCGTAGCGTTGGGCCACCGGGACAACCTTGGTACCCTTGAGCCGGGCCAGTTCACGGGAGTTTTCCGTGGTCTGGCGGGGTGCATCTTGCAATTGGCGCTTGAGATCGCTCAGGCGTTGCTCGTAGTCCTGCTTGTTGCCCAGCAACGTCAGGGTCTGCTGCAAAACGTTCTGCAGCGCCTTCATGTCGGCGTCGGGCAGTTTGCGGTCCGGCAGCTTGTCCAGGGTCTGTTGCACACTCTCGATGCTTGGTGGATCGGCGGCGAACACGGGGCTGACGCAGAGACTCAGGCCCAGCAAGGCAGTGGCTAAAAAAGTGCGCAGGATTGTCATAGAGACCGGTCGAACAAGATGAAGAATAGGGGGCGTGCTGATGGCCATTGGCACACCGTCGCCCCGCAGTTTAGAGGAAGAGTCCGGGGGCCGGGCGACTTCCTTCGGGGAATCTGACGCCGACTTTGCCGATCTTGTTCCCGTCCATCACGGCGACTGTCCAAATGGTGTTGTTCCACTCCACCTGGTCGCCGACGATGGGGGCGCCACCGACCTTTTGCGTGATGAACTGGCCCAGGGGCATATCCGGATCGATACCGTCGAGCTTGAGCCCGTACAGCGCCGACACCGCGCCCAGTTGCGCGTCGCCTTCGAGCACGAAGTCGCCGAAGAAGCGCAGGTCCAGGCCCCGTTGCGGCGCCTGGCTGAACAGTTTGCCGAGGGCGGCGAGGTTGTGTTCATGGCCGATCACGCACAGCAGGTCGTCGGCCTCCAACACCGTACTACCCGACGGATGGAGCAGTTGCTGGCCGCGAAACAGTGCGGCGATGCGCGTGCCTTCGGGCATTTTCAGCTCGCGCAGGGCGGCGCCGATGCACCACTTTTCGGCGCCCAGGCGGTAGACGAACAGCTCCCACTCGCTGGTGACGTGCACTTCCAGGGCGGCCCGGGAAATCGGCGCGGGCTCGGGCGGTACCGTCACTTTCAAAAGCTTGGCCACCCACGGCAGGCTGGTGCCCTGCACCAGCAACGACACCAGCACGATAAAGAACGCCAGGTTGAAATACAGCTGGGCGTGGGGCAGGCCGGCCATCAGCGGGAACACCGCAAGAATGATCGGTACCGCGCCGCGCAGGCCGACCCAGGCGATAAATACTTTTTCGCGGCCGTGGAAGGCCTTGAACGGCAGCAGGCCAACCGCCACTGACAGCGGCCGGGCAAACAGGATCATCCACAGCGCCAGGCCCAGGGCCGGCAGGGCGATGGGCAGCAGGTCATGGGGCGTGACCAGCAGGCCCAGTACCAGGAACATACCGATCTGCGCCAGCCAGGCCATGCCGTCGAGCATATGCAAGATGCCGTGGCGGCTGCGCACCGGACGGTTGCCGATCACCAGGCCGCACAGGTACACGGCGAGGAAGCCGCTGCCGTGCAGGGCGTTGGTCAGGGCGAAGACGAACAGGCCGCCGGCGATCACCAGGATCGGATACAGGCCGTTGGCCAGGTTGATCCGGTTGACCAGTTGCAGCATCAGCCAGCCGCCGCCCAGGCCGATAATGCCGCCGATGCCGAATTCGCGGATCAGGTGGGTCAACAGGCTCCAGTGCAGGCCGGTCTGGCCGCTGGCGAGCATGTCGATCAGGGTTACGGTGAGGAACACCGCCATTGGGTCGTTGCTGCCGGATTCGATTTCCAGGCTGGCGCTGACCCGTTCGTTCAGGCCTTTGCCGCCCAGCAGCGAGAACACGGCGGCGGCATCGGTGGAGCCGACGATGGCTCCGATCAGCAGGCCCTGGATGATATTGAGGTCAAACAGCCAGGCCGCCGCCATACCGGTGAGGCCGGTGGTTATCAACACCCCCACGGTCGCCAGCGACAGGGCTGGCCACAGTGCCACGCGAAAACTCGCGACCCGTGTGCGCAAGCCGCCATCGAGCAGGATCACTGCCAATGCCAGGTTGCCCACCAGGTACGCGGTCGGGTAGTTATCGAAAATGATCCCGCCGCCATCGACGCCGGCGATCATGCCCACGGCCAGGATGATCACCAGGATCGGGATGCCCAGGCGGGACGAAAGAGAACTCACCAGAATGCTCGCACTTACCAGCAACGCGCCGATCAAGAACAGGCTGTTGATGGTCGTCGCATTCAAAGGCAGTACTCCGGAAATAAGGCGAGGCGCAGTCTGACCATGCAGTCTGCGTGCCAGCGATTCTAACCTGTTGAATTGCTGCGCTGTCAAAAAGCTTTTGTAGGAGCAGGCAAGCCAGCTCCTACAGGGGGTGACTGTATTTCAGAGGCGGAAACGCCCCACCATCCCATTCAAATCCACTGCCAGGCGCGACAACTCGCTGCTGGCCGCACTGGTCTGGCTGGCGCCTGTGGCCGATTGCACCGACAAGTCGCGGATGTTCACCAGGTTGCGGTCCACTTCCCGCGCGACTTGCGCCTGCTCTTCGGCGGCGCTGGCGATCACCAGGTTGCGCTCGTTGATCTCGATGATCGCGCTATTGATGGTATCCAGGGACATCCCTGCGCCTTTGGCGATATTGAGTGTGGATTCGGCGCGCTCGGTGCTGTTGCGCATCGAGTCCACCGCCTGTTCGGTACCGGCCTGGATACTGCCGATCATCCGTTCGATCTCACTGGTCGATTGCTGGGTGCGATGGGCCAGGGCCCGCACTTCATCGGCCACTACCGCAAAACCACGCCCGGCTTCCCCGGCACGCGCGGCCTCGATGGCAGCGTTCAGGGCCAGCAGGTTGGTCTGGTCGGCCAGGCCGCGAATCACGTCGAGCACCTTGCCGATATCCCGCGACTCTTCTGCCAAGGCGCCGATCAGCGTGGCGGTGCCCTGCACATCGCCGCTCATGCGCTCGATGGCGCTGACGGTTTCCTGCACCAGGTCGCGACCATCACCCGCCGAGGCCGTGGCGTTTTTCGAGGCTTCGGAGGTGCTGACCGCATTGCGCGCGACTTCTTCAACGGCGCTGGTCATCTCGTTGACGGCGGTGGCCGCCTGTTCGATCTCGTTGTTCTGTTGGGTCAGGCCACGGGCGCTTTCGTCGGTGACGGCGTTAAGCTCTTCGGCAGCGGAGGCCAGTTGGGTGGCCGAACCAGAAATGCGCTGCAGGGTGTCGCGCAATTTCTCCTGCATTTTATTCATTGCGCGCAACAGGCGGCCGGCTTCGTCATCGCCATCGACCTTGATCGACTGGGTCAGGTTGCCCTCGGCAATGTGCTCGGCGGCGTCCAGGGCTTGGGCGATGGGCAGGGTGATGCTGCGGGTCAGCAGCCAGGCAAACAGCACGGTCAGTGCGGTGGCCAGCACCAGCAGGGCCACCACCAGGTCAAAGGCCGAGTCATATTGATCGGCAGCCTTTTGGTTGGTGGCATTGGCCATGCTGTTGTTGAGGTCCAGCAGGCGCGTGAGGGCCGCGTTGATCTGCTCGGAGTTGCTCAGCAATTGCGTGTTGAGCAGGGTGCGCAGTTCTTCTATCTGGTTGCTGCGCGACAGGCTCTTCATCCGCTCTTCAATCTGGTGGTACTGGCCCAGCAGGCGTACGTACTCCTCGTAGGCCGAGCGTTCCTCACGGCTTTCGATCAGCTTTTCATAAGTGCCCTGGGCCGTACGAATCTGCTGGTTGCGCAGTTCAAAGGCTTCCAGGGTCTTCTGTTGTACGTCTGGCTCGCGGTTGGTCAGCAGGCGATAAGACAGCACGCGCAGGCGCAGGGTCAGTTGGGTAAAGTCCTCGAGGGCGCGAATACTCGGCACGCTGCTCTGGGTGATGTCTTCGGCGGCCCCACGGATCTTGCTCATCTGGTTCAGCGCAAAAATACCGAGAAACAACATCAGCGCGCCAATGCACGCGAAGCCGAGAAACGCGCGCGGCGCGATATTCATATTACGAAGAGACATGAGTGGTCCTGGGAGAGGCGCGATCCGTGCGGCTTTGAGGCGGGGTAAGCATGACCTATCGGACATGCGACCAAAGTCTTGAGGGGCTGTGCGCTTTTGTCGCACCCGGCACGGATTGGCAGGGATTCAGGAACCAGATGGCGTAAATGCAGTCACTAAGGCTCCACAGCGTGGCCTGACCCGTGAAATCAGGGCTGCGCGCCAGGATAACCCTGGCTTCCACGGTGAATTTTCTTTATCGTCACCGCCCTTTGAAAAAGCCCGAGAATTCAAAATGTTAGAAACATCCCTCAGCCAACTGGAACAACTGGTCAGTGACCTGGTGCAGCAGAATCAAGCATTGCTGGGTACCAACGAATCCCTCAAGGCGGAACTGGCCCGCGCCAAGGATGAGAACGACAGCCTGCAACTGAACCTGATGGAACAGGAAGAAAAGCAGGGCGCCACCGCCGCCCGTATCCAGGCGTTGGTTGAGCGTGTGAGCGCAGGTCCTGTGAGCGCATGAGTGAAGGGATAAAGGTCGTTTCGATTCTCGGTGAGGATTACTCGATCAAGGCACCGGACGGGGAAGACAACACCCTGCTCAAAGCCGTGACCATGCTCAAGGCGTCATTGGCCACCACCAAGCAGAAGTACCCGACCCTGATCGGCGACAAACTGCTGGTGCTGGCGGCGCTGAATCTATGTGCCGAACAGATCGACATGCAGCAGCGTCACCAGCAGGAACTCGACCGTTACCAAGAGCAAGTCAGCGCCACGGTCGATGTGATTTCCAAGGCCATCGGCCAGCCCTGATCAGAACCATTCATCCTGCATGGTCAGGCACGTATCGTCCCGTGCCTGCAGGATCGACAGTTCATGATGGCAGCCCGGTACCTCCCAGGTCAGGAAGTACCGGGCCGCTTGCAGCTTGCCCTTATAGAAGGCCACATCCGCTGCATTGCCTTTGGCCAAGCCTTCTTCGGCGCGGATCGCCTGTTCCAGCCAGCGCCAGCCAATCACCGTATGCCCAAATACTTTCAGGTACAGCGCCGAGTTCGCCAGGCTGCTGTTGACCTTGCCCTGGGCGAGATCCGTCAACAGCCCCAGGGTCACGCTTTGCAGGCTCGCCACCAACTGTTCCAGCGGCTCGCGCATGGCCGTGAGTGACGGGTATTCCTGGGCCCGTGCGCCGGTCTCGGCGATCAAGCGAACCAGCTGCTTCAAACCCGCGCCGCCGTTTTGCGCGAGCTTGCGCCCCAGCAGGTCCAGGGACTGGATGCCGTGGGTGCCCTCGTGGATCGGGTTCAGGCGGTTGTCGCGGTAGTACTGCTCTACCGGGTATTCACGGGTGTAGCCGTGGCCGCCGAGAATCTGGATCGCCAGTTCATTGGCCTTCAGGCAGAACTCCGAGGGCCAGGACTTGACGATCGGGGTCAGCAGGTCGAGCAGTTCATGGGCCTGCTTGCGTCCGGCTTCACTGTCCAGGGTGGTGGTGTCATCGAACAACCGTGCCGCGTACAGGCCCAGGTCGAAGGCACCTTCCACATAGGCTTTTTGCGTGAGCAGCATGCGCTTGATATCGGCGTGCTGGATGATCGACACCGGTGCGGTGTTCGGGTCCTTGCTGTCGGGCAGGCGACCTTGCGGGCGTTCCCGGGCGTACTCCAGGGAATACAGGTAACCGGCGTAGCCCAGCATCACCGCGCCCATGCCGACGCCAATCCGCGCCTCGTTCATCATCTGGAACATGCAAGCCAGGCCCTGGTGTGGCTTGCCCACCAGATAGCCGACACACTCGCCGTTATCGCCGAAGTTCAACGCCGTGGAGGTGGTGCCGCGCCAGCCCATCTTGTGGAACAACCCGGCCAGCAACACATCGTTGCGCGGGCCCAGGCTGCCGTCATCGTTGACCAGGAACTTGGGCACGATAAACAGCGAAATGCCCTTCACCCCGGCCGGTGCATCCGGCAGTTTGGCCAAGACCATATGCACGATGTTTTCCGACAGCGGATGATCGCCGCCGGAGATAAAGATCTTGTTGCCCTTGAGCCGGTACGTGCCATCCGCCGCCGGCTCGGCGCGGGTGCGGATATCCGACAGCGACGAACCGGCATGGGGTTCGGTCAAGGCCATGGTGCCAAAGAACCGGCCTTCGATCATCGGTTGCAGAAAGCGTTGCTTCTGCTCCTCGGTGCCAAAACTCTCGATTAGATTGGCCGCGCCCATGGTCAGGAACGGGTAGGAGGTAGAGGCCGCATTGGCTGACTGAAAGTGCGCAAAGCAGGCCTGGGACAGCAGCGTCGGCAGTTGCATGCCACCGGCTTCGAAACTGCGGGCCGCGTTGAGAAAGCCTGCTTCGAGGAAGGCGTCGACTGCGGGTTTCACTTCCGGGATCAGGATCGCCTGGCCGTCTTCGTAGCGCGGTTCGTTCTCGTCACCCTTGCGGTTGTGAGGGGCGAAGTACTTTTCGGCGATGCTGCGCGCAGTGCCGATGGCGGCGTCGAAGGTTTCGCGATTATGTTCGGCAAACCGCTCGCGCTGGGTCAGGCCCTCGGCATCGAGGACTTCATACAGCTCGAAAGCCAGATTGCGGGAACTGAGGAGCGTCTCGGACATGGCGGCTTACCTATGTGGGAATAGGCCGCAGTCTAAGTGCGCGAATAGAGGCGCGATAGCAAGATTGATCTGGGTGATGGAGCAGCAAAACACAACGTAAAGGTCTGACGCGGTCAATGTAGGAGCTGGCTTGCCTGCGATGGCGGAGTGTCAACCAAGCAAATAGTGCCTGGCCCACCGCCATCGCAGGCAAGCCAGCTCCTACATTTATCCGGTTTCGACAGATGCAATGCAGTGGGGCACCCATTGCAGGTGCCCCACTTTGGCAGTGATCAGCCGATCGTCATCAAGCTCGCGTTACCGCCAGCCGCAGCGGTGTTGACGCTCAACGCGCGCTCGATCACCAAACGCTCCAGCGCAATGTTGGTTTCGCCCGAAGACAGGCCATTGACCCCGACAATCGCGCCGCTGCGCTGGGCCACTTGCTGGCACACTCCACGCAGTTGGTCGGAATCGCCATGGTGCAGAACCGCATCGAAGATCACTTCGTCCTTGGTCCAGTCGGCCACACGCTGGATCTTCGCCTGAACTTCCTTCGGCAACCGTGGGAACAGCGCCTTGGTCAGGTCAGATTCCGGCCACACCGCCGAGCTACCCACAGCCAGTACGGCCGCCAGTTGCGCCAGCAAATCGCCTTCCACTTCTGCCAGGCACAGTACGTGCTCGCGGGGCAGGATGGCGTAGCTGTTGCGTTCGCCAGTCGGGCCGGCCAGCAGGCGGGTGACACCGCTTTGCGATTGCGCGGCAAACTGGCTGCACAGCACGCTCAGGTCGCTGAACTTATTGCTTTCGGCCCAGGTTTTCAGGGCGGTCAACGGTTGGCTCATGGCGTCACGCAGGCGTACATCCGGCGCGGCAAGTGCGTCACCACGTACGAAGGATTGCTCGATCGCATCGGTAGGACGGGTCGACAGCAGGCGGTACAGATACAGCGGGCCACCGGCTTTCGGACCGGTGCCCGACAAGCCTTCGCCGCCGAATGGCTGCACGCCGACCACGGCACCGACGATGTTACGGTTGACGTAGACGTTACCGGCATGGACGTTGTCGATCACCTTGGCGATGGTCTCGTCGATACGGGTGTGCACGCCCAGGGTCAGGCCGTAGCCCGAGGCATTGATCTGGCCGATCAACTGGTCGATTTCCTTGCGCTTGTAGCGCACCACGTGCAGTACCGGGCCGAAGATCTCCCGTTGCAGCTCGTCGAAGCTTTCCAGCTCGATCAGGGTTGGCATCACGAAGGTGCCGCGCTTGATTTCTTCGCTGTCGGCAATCGCCACCTGGTACACGGTGCGGCCTTTGTCACGCATGGCCTGGATGTGTTTCTCGATACCAGCCTTGGCTTCGGCGTCGATCACCGGGCCGATATCCACGGACAGGCGCTCCGGGTTCCCCAGGCGGCATTCCGCCATGGCACCCTTGAGCATTTCGATGACGCGGTCTGCCGAATCTTCCTGCAGGCACAGTACACGCAGGGCCGAGCAACGCTGGCCGGCACTGTCGAAGGCCGAGGAGACAACGTCGATCACCACTTGCTCGGTCAGGGCCGAGGAGTCGACGATCATCGCGTTCTGGCCACCGGTCTCGGCGATCAGCGGGATCGGGCGCCCCTGGGCATCCAGGCGACCGGCGACGTTACGCTGCAGCAGGCGCGCCACTTCAGTGGAGCCGGTGAACATCACGCCTTTGACGCGATCATCACCCACCAGGCGGGCACCAACACTTTCGCCCTGGCCCGGCAGCAGTTGCAGCACGCCTTGCGGAATACCGGCTTCCAGTAGCAGACGCACGGCTTGCGCGGCGACCAGCGGGGTTTGTTCGGCCGGCTTGGCCAGGACCGGGTTACCGGCGGCCAGTGCAGCGGCGACTTGGCCGCTGAAGATTGCCAGCGGGAAGTTCCACGGGCTGATGCACACCACTGGGCCCAGTGGGCGGTGGGCGTCGTTGGTGAAGTCGTTACGCGCCTGCACGGCGTAGTAACGCAGGAAGTCCACGGCTTCACGCACTTCGGCGATGGCGTTGGCGAAGGTCTTGCCGGCTTCACGGGCCAGCAGGCCCATCAGTGGCTGGATCTCGCCTTCCATCAAGTCCGCGGCACGTTCCAGGATCGCGGCGCGTTCGGCCGGTGGAGTGGCCTGCCAGATCGGAGCGGCATTGAGGGCGCACTGGATCGCATTGTCGACGTCTTCGACGGTGGCTTCCTGGACATGGCCGACCACATCACGCAGGTCGGAGGGGTTCAGCACCGGCGCAGCGGGTTCATTGCTGGAGGCGCAACCGAGCATCGGCGCGGCTTTCCAGTTGTTGTGCGCGGTGGCCAGCAAGGCGCAGGACAGCGACGCCAGGCGGTGTTCGTTGGCCAGGTCGATACCGGCCGAGTTGGCACGCTCGCTGCCATACAGGTCACGCGGCAGCGGGATACGCGGGTGCGGCAGGCCGAAGCCGCCTTCCAGCGTCGCCATCTGCTCGATGCTGGCCACTGGATCGGCCACCAGCTCCTGGATCGAGATGGATTGGTCGGCGATACGGTTGACGAACGAAGTGTTGGCGCCGTTTTCCAGCAGGCGACGCACCAGGTAGGCCAGCAGTGTTTCGTGGGTACCGACCGGAGCGTACACGCGGCACGGACGGTTCAGCTTGCCTTCGGAGACCTTGCCTACAACCTGTTCGTACAGCGGTTCACCCATGCCGTGCAGGCACTGGAACTCGTACTGGCCGGGGTAATAGTTCTGGCCGGCAATATGGTAGATGGCCGACAGGGTATGGGCGTTGTGCGTGGCGAACTGCGGGTAGATGACTTCCGGTACCGACAGCAGCTTACGTGCGCAGGCAATGTAGGAAACGTCGGTGTACACCTTGCGGGTGTAGACCGGGTAGCCTTCCAGGCCTTCGACCTGGGCGCGCTTGATTTCGCTGTCCCAGTACGCGCCTTTTACCAGGCGGATCATCAGGCGGTGACGGCTGCGGCGCGCCAGGTCGATCACGTAGTCGATCACGTACGGGCAGCGCTTCTGGTACGCCTGGATCACGAAACCGATGCCGTTCCAACCGGTCAGTTGCGGCTCGAAGCACAGGCGCTCGAGCAGGTCCAGGGACAGTTCCAGGCGGTCGGCTTCTTCGGCATCGATGTTCAGGCCGATGTCGTATTGCTTGGCCAGCAGGGTCAAAGACAGCAGGCGCGGGTACAGCTCCTCCATCACGCGCTCGTACTGGGCGCGGCTGTAGCGAGGGTGCAGGGCCGACAGCTTGATGGAAATGCCCGGGCCTTCATAAATCCCACGGCCATGGGAGGCTTTGCCGATGGAGTGAATAGCTTGTTCGTACGAGGCCAGGTATTTCTGGGCGTCGTGTTCGGTGAGTGCGGCTTCACCGAGCATGTCGTAGGAATAGCGGAAGCCCTTGGCTTCGAACTTGCTGGCGTTGGCCAGGGCTTCGGCGATGGTTTCGCCGGTGACGAACTGCTCGCCCATCAGGCGCATGGCCATGTCGACGCCCTTGCGGATCATCGGCTCGCCGCTCTTGCCGATGATGCGGCTCAGGGATGAGGTCAGGCCGGCCTCGTTATGGGTGGCGACCAGTTTGCCGGTCAGCAGCAGCCCCCAGGTGGCCGCGTTGACGAACAGCGACGGGCTGTTGCCCAGGTGCGGATGCCAGTTGCCGGTGCTGATCTTGTCGCGGATCAGTGCGTCACGGGTGCCCTTGTCGGGGATACGCAGCAGGGCTTCGGCCAGGCACATCAGTGCCACGCCTTCCTGGGACGACAGGGAGAATTCCTGCAACAGGCCCTGGACGATACCGGCACGGCCGCCGGCGCTCTTCTGGTTGCGCAGTTTTTCGGCAATCGAGGCGGCCAGCTTGTTGGTGGCTTCGGCCATCTGGGCCGGCAGGCGTGCCTGCTCGATCAGCATCGGTACCACTTCCGGCTCGGGGCGACGGTAAGCAGCAGTGATCGAGGCGCGCAGCACCGATTGCGGCAGGATGCTCTCGGCAAATTCGAGGAAGCACTGGTGGGCGTGGTCGTTCTGCACCTCACCGGCGTCGTCTGCGTCCTTGATGCCCGAACCGTTGAGCTCGGTCAGGGTTGCACCACCCTCGAGTTTCTCCAGGTAATTGAAAATTGCCTGCTTGATCAGCCAGTGCGGCGTGCGATCAATGGAGGTCGCGGCGGCCTTCAGGCGTTCGCGGGTCGGGTCATCGAGTTTGACCCCAAGGGTGGTCGTAGCCATATTTTTATCCTCATGGGTGCCACTACTGCGTGGCATCAGCTGGCGGCAAGATTAGCTTTGCGCAGTACGAGGTGCAACCGGGTGCAACCCATTTTCTTCACGAAATCCGCGCTGCTCGTCAGAATTCATTTTCACTCGACGGAATCGGCTTGGTATTGGTGCATTTACTTCTGGATTTGGCTGTTCTTGCTCCGAAAAGGAGCAAAAACCCGCCGTTTGCCGAAAATCATCCCTGGGTGCAACTTATTCTCACGAAACTGGTTGCACCTTATTTGCTTTGTTGAATAGCATTCGCGCCCAAGGTGCAACCAACTGCAAGGTTCGGTTCATCGGCTGATGGCTTTCCTGGGGAAACGTCAGTCATAAATGCGCGGCATGCAGTTTCGTCTACAAGCTACTCTCTTGTAGGTGGGCTGACAGACCGCCGCTACATAAAAACAAAGCCAGGGCGTAACTCAATGAGCGTAAGTAATCCAACCCTGATCACATTTGTGATCTACATCGCGGCAATGGTGTTGATTGGTCTGATGGCCTATCGCTCCACCAATAACCTTTCCGATTACATCCTCGGTGGTCGCAGCCTCGGCAGCGTCGTCACCGCACTCTCGGCTGGCGCCTCGGATATGAGCGGCTGGTTGTTGATGGGCCTGCCAGGTGCCATCTACATGTCGGGCCTGTCGGAAAGCTGGATCGCCATCGGCCTGATCGTCGGTGCTTACCTGAACTGGTTGTTTGTGGCCGGTCGCCTGCGCGTGCAGACCGAACACAACGGCGACGCCCTGACCCTGCCGGATTACTTCTCCAGCCGCTTTGAAGACAAAAGCGGCCTGCTGCGGATTATCTCGGCAGTAGTGATCCTGGTGTTCTTCACCATCTACTGTGCGTCCGGCATTGTTGCGGGTGCCCGTCTGTTCGAAAGCACCTTCGGCATGTCCTACGGGACGGCGCTGTGGGCCGGTGCTGCGGCGACGATTGCCTACACCTTCATCGGTGGTTTCCTGGCAGTAAGCTGGACAGATACCGTACAAGCCACGCTGATGATCTTCGCCTTGATCCTCACGCCAATCATCGTGCTGCTGGCCACCGGCGGCGTCGATACCACGTTCCTGGCTATTGAAGCGAACGATCCAACCAACTTCGACATGCTGAAAAACACCACCTTCATCGGCATCATCTCGCTGATGGGCTGGGGCCTGGGCTACTTCGGCCAGCCACACATCCTCGCGCGTTTCATGGCGGCGGATTCGGTCAAGTCGATTGCCAATGCACGTCGTATCTCCATGACCTGGATGATCCTGTGCCTGGCCGGTACCGTGGCTGTAGGCTTCTTCGGTATTGCCTACTTCTCGGCACACCCTGAAGTTGCAGGTCCTGTGACCGAAAACCCTGAGCGTGTGTTCATCGAACTGGCCAAGCTGTTGTTCAACCCATGGATCGCTGGCGTGCTGCTGTCGGCCATTCTGGCTGCCGTGATGAGCACCCTGAGCTGCCAGTTGCTGGTGTGCTCCAGTGCCCTGACCGAAGACTTCTACAAGGCTTTCCTGCGCAAGGGCGCTTCCCAGCTTGAATTGGTATGGGTAGGTCGCATCATGGTGCTGGTGGTTGCGCTGATCGCTATCGCGATGGCCGCCAACCCGGAAAACCGTGTACTGGGCCTGGTGAGCTACGCCTGGGCCGGCTTCGGCGCCGCGTTCGGCCCTGTGGTCCTGATCTCGGTACTGTGGAAAGGCATGACCCGTAACGGCGCACTGGCCGGTATCCTGGTCGGCGCGATCACCGTGATCGTGTGGAAACACTTCGAGTTGCTGGGTCTGTACGAAATCATCCCAGGCTTTATCTTCGCCAGCCTGGCGATCTACTTCGTGAGCAAGATGGGTGCCCCGACTGCCGGTATGGTCGAGCGCTTCACCGCTGCCGAGAAAGACTACAACCTCAACAAATGAGGCGTTCATCCAGGCCTTGATGGCCCGCTGAACTGAAAAAGGCCCGCATCCCTGGATGTCGGGCCTTTTTTTTGGTGCGACGGTGACGGTTGCCTTGTAGGGAAATACTGAATTGCCTGCAGCCAGCGCCGCTCGGCAAATGGCTGGTGCAGAATCCCAGGCCCTCCACTTGCAGAGAAACACCGGATGTTCGCTCCTGCCAATCAAAGTGCGTTTAGCCTGACCGTCGACGGCCGGTCCAGTGATCTCAAGGTCCTGGCATTCAAGGGCGAGGAGGCGATCAGCCAGCCCTATTGTTTTGATATTGAACTGGTCAGCGAACAGCCGGACCTGGATCTGGAAGACCTGCTGCACCGCCAGGCCTTTCTCGCCTTCGATACGCTGGGCCATGGTATTCACGGGCAAATCCAGGGCGTTGCGCAAGGTGACTCGGGGCAGCGCCTGACCCGCTATCAAGTGAGCCTGGTGCCGCAACTGGCGTACCTGCAGCACAGTGCCCACCAACGTATTTTCCAGCACAAGACCGTGCCGCAGATCGTCAGCCTGGTGCTTGAAGGGCAGGGCATCCAGCGCGATGCCTTTGAATGGCGCCTGGGTACGGACTACCCCGAACGTGAATACTGCGTGCAGTTCGATGAGACCGATCTGGCGTTTATCCAGCGCCTGTGTGCCGAACTGGGGATTCACTATCAC
This sequence comes from Pseudomonas proteolytica, assembly GCF_007858275.1. Lineage (GTDB taxonomy): Bacteria > Pseudomonadota > Gammaproteobacteria > Pseudomonadales > Pseudomonadaceae > Aquipseudomonas > Aquipseudomonas proteolytica. The sequence continues at coordinate 196,361 of NZ_VFEV01000004.1, read as the reverse complement.
TTTCAGCATTCGCCGGACGGCCACCTGCTGGTGTTCGGTGATGACCAGACGGTGTTTGCCCAGGCGGATCAGCCGACAGGCTATGCACCGGGCTCAGGGATGGTTGCGGCGGTGCCGGTGATCAAACGTTTCAACGTGCGCCTGGAGGCGCGGACCACCGGGGTCAACCTGCGCGACTATGACTTTCGCAAGCCGCGCCTGGTGCTGGAAAGCGCCGCCCTGGGCGAGCAACTGCCAACGCTGGAGGCCCAGGGCTATCCCGGGCATTTCACCGACCGTGGGCAGGGCAAGCATCTGGCGCAGCGGGCGTTGGAGCGTTACCGCAGCGATCAGCGCCAGGCCCGGGGTGAGGGCGACCAGGCGGCGTTGGTCAGCGGGCAGTTCCTCAAGCTGGCCGATCATCCGCGTCAGCAATGGAATGGCCTGTGGCTGTTGACGCGGGTGATCCATCAGGGCAGGCAGCCGCAAGTGCTGGAGGAATCCGTGGGCGTGGTGGACGAGCAGGGTTACCGCAACGAGTTTTTCGCCACGCCCTGGGACGTGCCGTTTCGCCCGCCGCTGCCTGAGGCCAGGGCCCCGCTTGCCGGATATCAGAACGCCGTGGTCACGGGGCCCGCGGACAGCGAAATCCATTGCGACGAGTTCGGCCGGGTCAAGGTGCAACTGGCCTGGGATCGCCACGGCCAATCCGGCGAACATTCCAGTTGCTGGCTGCGGGTCGCCAGCGCCTGGGCCCATGAGCATTACGGCAGCGTGACGATCCCGCGGGTGGGCATGGAAGTGCTGGTGGGCTTCGTCAACGGTGATATCGACATGCCGCTGGTGGTGGGTTGCCTGGCCAACGGCGCGACGCCGGTGCCCCTCGACTTGCCCGCGGACAAGACCCGCAGCATCTTCCGCAGCCAGAGCAGCCCGGGAGGTGGCGGCTATAACGAGCTGCGCATCGAAGACCGCAAGGGCGCCGAGCAGATCTACCTGCGTGCCCAGCGCGACTGGACCCAGCACGTGCTCCATGATTTGCGCGTGCAGGTGGATCACCAGCGCCATGTGCAGGTGCGCGGCGAGTCGCACCACGAATTGCACGGCCAGGAGCAGCGGATTACCCACGGCAACCGGCTGACGGAATTGAAGCAGGACGATCATCTGGTGATCGCGGGGCAGCAGCAGGTGCACGTCGCACGTTATGCGCTGCAGGCGGGCGAGCAGATCAGCCTTGGCGCGGGCCAGCAAATGGTGGTCGATGGCGGTGCCAGCCTGACACTGCAGGCCGGGGGGCAATGGATCACCCTGTCGGCGGCAGGGATTTTCAGTAGCACGCCGATCCAACTGGGTGGTGCGCCGGCGGCGGCCGTGGCGCCATCAGCGTTGCGCCCGGGCGTGCAGGAAACCCTGCAGGCGGCGTTGAGTGCCGCGCAGGTGTTCAGCCTCAAGCGCAGTGCGCCGTTCTGCGAGGAATGTGAGCGCTGCAAGAATGGTGTCTGTGATACCCCGCAGCATCGCGTTGGAGGCTTGCGATGATGACCCCGCGTGAATGGCTGGCCCAGGAGCCGCTGCAGGACGGCGAGCAGGTGTTTGTCATCCTGGCCAGCACCAGCGAGTGCCAGCCGGTCGCGGCCTGGCGCCAGGCGGATGGCGGGCCGCTGAGCCCGGTGTGGGCCGGCAGCGAGTATGGCGCCTGGGGTGAGGTGATGCCCTATGTGGCGTTGGTCAGCGACAGCAGTGGGTTTCTCGATTGGGTGGCGCGGTGCACTGCTACCGATTGGGGCTGGCTGGGTGTTTCCTCCAGCCCGTTGCCCACAGTGGTTGACCATCTCGCTAGCCTGACCAAGGTGCGCTTGCCCGAGGGGCAGGAGGTGTTCTTTCGTTTCTGGGATGGCGGCTATCTGCTGCCGATCCTGCAAGCGCTGGGGCCTGGGGCGGGGGAGGTGATTCCCGTATTTCGACGCTACTGGATCAATGGGCAGCTTCAGCACGTGCCGGGCATGGTGGTGGGGGCGGCGAAGAAAAGTCCCTGGTGGAATGTGCCGGCCACCCTACTCAAGCAGCTTGGCGAGCAGTCCAGCGTGACTCTGGTGGACAACCTGCTGCAATGGCTGGCCCAAGAGCACCCCGACCTGCACGACGCCTTCGCACCCGCGACCTTGAAGCACAAGGTCGCGTACTTTGTGCGCCAGCCCTACGCCGGGGACCAGGCATTGGTTGCCTACCTGGCCGGCGAGCGGGGTTGAATCAGGCGTTCAGGGATTGCTGCAAGTCATCGAGCAGGTCTTCAATCGCCTCGATGCCTACCGACAGGCGGATCATCTCCGGACGCACACCGGCCTTGGCTTGCTCTTGTGTATTCATCTGCCGGTGAGTGGTGGAGGCCGGATGGCAGGCCAGGGATTTGGCATCGCCGATATTCACCAGGCGCTTGAAGATTTGCAGCGCATCGTAGAAGCGCACCCCGGCTTCATAGCCGCCTTTGAGGCCAAAGGAGAGGATCGCCGAGGGTTTGCCCTGCATGTACTTTTGCGCCAGGTGATGGTGCGGGTGATCCGCCAGGCCGGCGTAGCTGACCCATTCCACCTGTTCGTGGGCCTGCAGGAACTGCGCGACTTTCAGCGCGTTCTCGGTGTGGCGCTCCATGCGCAGGGCCAGGGTTTCCAGGCCCTGCAGCAGCAGGAAGGCGTTCATCGGCGCCAGGGCGGCGCCGGTGTTGCGCAGCGGCACGGTGCGGGCCCGGGCAATAAAGGCCGCCGGGCCGAACTTTTCGGTGTAGACCACGCCATGGTAGGCCGGCTCCGGCTGGTTGAGGCCAGGGAATTTCTGCGGGTAGTCGGTCCAGGGGAAGGTGCCGCTGTCGACAATAACCCCGCCCAGGGAGTTGCCATGACCGCCGACATATTTGGTCAGGGAATGCACGACGATGTCTGCGCCAAACTGGATCGGCTTGCACAGGATCGGCGTGGCGACGGTGTTATCCACCATCAGCGGTACGCCGCGGGCGTGGGCAGCGTCGGCCAGGGCCTGCAGGTCGACGATATTGCCGGCCGGGTTGCCGATGCTCTCGCAGTACACCAGCTTGGTGTTTTCGTCGATCAGTTCGGCGATGGCTTGGGCCGAGTCATCGCGGGCAAAGCGCACGTCGACGCCGAAGCTGGGCAGCAGGTGGGCGAACAGGGTGTAAGTGCCGCCGTACAACTGGGGGGTGGAGACGATATTGTCGCCGGCGCGGGTCAGGGCCTGGATGGCATAGTGGATTGCCGCGCTGCCTGCCGACACGGCCAGGGCCGCGATCCCGCCTTCCAGCGCCGCCATGCGCTGTTCCAGCACGTCATTGGTGGGGTTCATGATCCGCGTGTAGATATTGCCCGGCACGTCGAGGTTGAACAGGTCGGCGCCGTGCTGGGCGTTATCGAACTCGAAAGCGACGTTCTGGTAGATCGGTACGGCGACGGCCTTGGTGGTCGGGTCCGATTTGAAACCATGGTGCAGGGCGAGGGTGGCGTCTTTCATGGTGCTGTTTGACCTCCTTGGATTGCATGGGCAGCCCGGATAACGGGGGAGCTGGCTTGCCGGCGATAGCATCACCGCAGCGTATGGGTAATACCCCGTAGCCTGCATCGCGGGCAAGCCCGCTCCAACATAACCGGCTAGAACGTTTTCGGTGTTGCCCCTACGTTTGCGGCATAAGCACCGCCTGGCATGCAGCCCTGCACCTTTGCCCGCGTAAAAGGTAAACTTCGCCCCCTGCGCAGGAGCAACCATGAATTATCGTCACGCCTTTCACGCCGGCAACCACGCCGATGTCTTCAAACACCTGACCTTGACCCGCCTCATCGCCCTGATGTCGCGCAAGGAGCAGCCGTTTGCCTATCTCGACACCCACGCCGGGATCGGTCTGTACGACCTGCAGGGCGACCAGGCCAACCGCACTGGTGAATACCTGGAAGGCATCGCCCGCCTGTGGGGCGAGGCGGACCTGCCGGCGCTGACCGCTGACTACATGCAGGTGCTGCACGAGATGAACCCGGATGGCCAATTGCGCTATTACCCAGGTTCGCCAGAACTGGCGCGGCGCCTGACCCGGCCGCAAGACCGCGTGCTGCTTAACGAAAAACACCCGGAAGACGGCGTGCTGCTCAAGGACAACATGAAGGGCGACCGCCGCGTGAAGGTCCATCTGGGCGAAGGTTGGCATGTGCCACGGGCCTTGCTGCCGGTGCCGGAAAAGCGTGCCTTGATGTTGATCGACCCGCCTTTCGAAAAACTCGATGAGATGCAGCGCTGCGCCGCCTCCCTCAAGGAAGCCGTGGGCCGCATGCGCCAGACGGTCGCCGCGATCTGGTACCCGGTGAAGGACCAGCGCATGCTGCGCCGCTTCTATCAGGACCTGGCTGGCACCGGCGCGCCAAAGCTGCTGCGCGTGGAATTGCTGGTGCATCCGCTGGACACCCCCAACACCCTGACCGGCTCGGGCCTGGCGATTGCCAACCCACCGTGGGGCCTTGAGGAGGAGTTGCGTGAGCTGCTGCCGTGGCTGTCGAAGAAACTGGGACAGACCCAGGGTGGGTGGCAGATGGATTGGCTGATCGCCGAATAACGGCATCAAGTCGGTCACAGAACAAATGTGGGAGCGGGCTTGCTCGCGAAAGCGGTGTATCAGTCGCCCTATTCTCTGACTGACACACCGCATTCGCGAGCAAGCCCGCTCCCACATTTTTAGATCGGGCAGGTCACGCCAGTCCCGCCAATCCCGCAGTAACCCTGCGGATTCTTCGCCAGGTACTGCTGGTGATAGGCCTCGGCGAAGTACACCGTCGGCGCCTGGTCGATTTCAGTGGTGATTTCCCCCAGGCCGGCCTTGGTCAGTTCTTCCTGATAAGCCTGTGCACTGGCCTTGGCCGCGTCCAGTTGCTCAGGGGTGGTGGCGTAGATCACCGAGCGATACTGGCTGCCAATATCATTGCCCTGGCGCATGCCCTGGGTCGGGTTGTGCAACTCCCAGAACATCTTCAACAGGTCTTCGTATTTGAGTTTGGCCTGGTCATACACCACCAGCACCACTTCGCTATGGCCGGTCAGGCCCGAGCAGACTTCTTCATAGGTCGGGTTGGGCGTGAAGCCGCCGGCGTAGCCGACCACCGTGCTGACCACACCATCGCGTTGCCAGAACTTGCGTTCGGCACCCCAGAAACACCCCAGGCCAAAGATCGCAAAACCCACATCGTCCATGAACGGGCCCAGCAGCGGGTTGCCGTTGACGAAGTGCGTCTCGGGCAGGTTCATCGGGGTTTCACGACCAGGCAGGGCTTGTTCGGCAGTCGGCAGCACGTTTTTATTCACCAGGATTTCCGAGCGCAAGACCATGATCAGTCCTCTCGTCAGGTTGAGTTAACAGTTCAGACCACCAGTGTGCCCGAGTGTTACAGCGCTGTCAGGCGATTGGCCCACGTGGATAGCGTTTGAGCTTGTCCAGCAACTCGGAGCCGGGGATTGGCCGGTCGAACAGGTAGCCCTGGCCGACGTCGCATCGATGGCGGCGCAGGAACGCCAGCTGCTCGGCGGTCTCGATGCCTTCGGCGACCACCTTGAGCTTGAGGTTGTGCGCCATGGCGATCACCGCCGAGGTGATTTCCATGTCGTCCTGGTTGTCCGGGATTTCATGGATAAAGCTGCGGTCGATCTTGATGATGTCGATGGGGAATTTCTTCAGGTAACTCAGGGATGAGTAACCGGTGCCGAAATCATCCATGGCCAGGGTCAGGCCGAAGCTCTTCAACTGGTCCAGTTGCAGGCGCGTATCTTCGGTGGCCTCCAGCAGCAGGCCTTCGGTCAGCTCCAGCTCCAGCAGATTGGCCGGCAGTTGTTCTTCCTTGAGGATGCTGGCGATGGAGGCCACCAAGTCCGGGTCGGAAAACTGCTTGGGCGACAGGTTGATCGCCACCTGCAGGTTGCCCATGCCGGCGGCGCTCAACTGCTTGCTCATGCGGCAGGCCTGGCGCGCGATCCATTTACCGATGGGGATGATCAGCCCTGTCTCTTCCGCGACGCTGATGAACTGGTCCGGACGGATCATGCCCTTTTCCGGGTGGTTCCAGCGCAGCAGCGCTTCCATGCCCAGCAAGCGACCGCTGCGCAGGCACAGCTTGGGCTGGTAGAACACGTCCAGCTCGTTCTGGGTCAGGGCGCGGCGCAGGTTGTTTTCGACGAACAGTTTGTAGCTGGCCTCGGCATTCAGCGCCTCGGTAAACACCTGTACCTGGTGCTTGCCGTTGGCCTTGGCCTTGTGCAGCGCCAGGCCGGCGTTGCGCATCAAGGTCTGCGGGTCGCGGCCATGCAGCGGCGCGCAGGCCAGACCCACGGAGCCGGTGACACTGATCAACTGGTTGTCGACGAACATCGGTTTGTCGAGGGTCATCAACAGCTGGGAGGCCATTTGCTGGCCGACCTCAAGGTCGGCGTTATCCAGCAGCACTGCAAATTCGTTACTGGCAAAGCGCGCCAGGCTGCCGCCGGCATTGAGGCTGTTGCGCAGGCGCCGGGCCAGGCTGATCAGCAGCTTGTCGCCGGTCTGGTGGCCGAGGCTGTCATTGATCCGCTTGAAGTTGTCGATGTCCACCAGCAGCAGGCTGATAGGCGCGTCGCTGTCACGGGCAAAGCGCTCATCGAGGTTGCGGATAAACGCCGGACGGTTGCCCAAGTTGGTCAGGTTGTCGGTGTAGGCCAGGCGCTCGATACGCTGCTGGGCGAGCTTGGTCTGGGTGATGTCTTCGTAGATGCCGATGTAGTGGGTCAGTTCGCGGTTGTCGCCATAGACCTTGGAAATCGACAGCTGGCCCCAGTAAGGTTCGAGGTTTTTGCGCCGGCTCTTGAATTCGCCCTGCCAACTGTTGCTCTTGGCCAGGCTGGAAGGGGCGTCGAACAACAGTTCGCTGAGGTTTTCCAGGGCCGGCAACTGGGCCAGGCGATGGCCGTGGACTTCCTCGGTGCTGTACTGGGTGATCGCGGTGAAGCTGGGGTTGACGTATTCCACCACGCCGTCGCAATTGACCAGCAGGAAGGCATTGGCACTTTGCTCCACCGCGCGCTGGAACAGGTGCAGGGCACTGGTGGCGGTGCGACGATTGTGGTTGTTGATGACCTGGGCGAACTGGTCGGCCAACTCGCCGGCAAAAGCGATCTCATCGGACAGCCAATCCCGGGTGCCAGTGCTTTGCTCCAGGCAGAGCACGCCCACGACCTGACCATCGACACGGATACTGGCGTCGAGCATTGCATGGATGTCCATGGGCCGCAGGCTTTCGACCATTTCCCGGGTGCGCGGGTCGCGCATTGCATTGCTGGCGTCGATGGCGCGGCTGCTGTGCAGGGCTTCGAGGTAGTCCGGGAAGCCACTGGCATCGATCGGTGCCGGCATATGGTGCTGTTGGTCGGCGCGATGAAACGCAGAGATCGGCACCAGTTGCTGGCCTTCGAGGTTCCAGATGCTGGCGCAGTCGATCTGGTAGATATCACAGGCGCTGCGGGTGATCAGTTCGGCGGCTTCTTGCAGGGAGTTGGTGGTGCTGTAGCGCTGGCGGGCCAGCAGCAGGATCAGTTCCTGCTGGGCGCGCACCCGCTCCAGGTGTTGCAACTGCTCCTGTTGCGCGCGCTGGTTGAGCTCCAGGGCGATCTGCAGGCGGCTGTTCTGGTCTTCCAGGTCGGCGGCGGGCATCGGTGCCAGGTTGCTGAACAAGCCGTCTACCACCATCAGGTAGCCGCGCAGCAAGTGACGATTGTGTTGCTTGTAGGCCTCGCCCACCTCCAGCAGGCTCAGCGGGCCGTCGTTGGTGTGCAGGGTGTAGCGCACCAGGTAATGGGGGCTGGCGGTCAGTTGCTGCTGGATCGCATCATGCAACTGGTAGCGTGCCTGGGGTTCCATCAGGCTGGCGTAGGGGGCGCCGAGCAGCGAGCACAGCTCTACTGCGGGCAAGCCGAATTGGCGTTCACAATTGGGATCGAGGTACAGCAGCGCCCAGCTAGCCTCATTAAGCCGTTCGAAACGCAGCATACCGAGGCGCGAAGGCACCGGTAATTGCGTCACGACCTCGGCCGCCGTTCGGGCGACATCGGGTTGGCTTTTCATGGGGGAACTCGCTTGGAAAAATGCGCATCGCGCCGGGCTATCGCCCTCTTTACTGCTGTCTGCGGCAAGGTTGCATCATGCAGCGCGGACTGACAAGAGAGGATGAAGGCTAAGTGCTATAAGTGGGTTATCGGCCGCGCAGCTGTTTTCTACAGTCGCAATGATGGACGGTTATCCTGCATGCCCTTTGTAGGAGCGAGCTTGCTCGCGAAAATCGTTAACGATAACGCGCCTGACCTGAATGAGCGTGGCGTCCTTGAGTTCTTCGCGAGCAAGCTCGCTCCTACACAAGGGCATGGGCAATTTGGGTGGGCAAAAAAAGCCCCGCCAAATTGGCGGGGTTGAGGTACGAGCGTGGCGCTCGGAAATCGTGCAGCCAGCCTCCCCCGATGAAGGGGGAGGCTGCTGCGGGTTACAGCAGGATGGTGCGGATATCGTTCAGCAACTGGCTCAGGCGCTGGGTGAAGCGTGCAGCGGCCGCGCCATTGATCACACGGTGATCGTAGGACAGCGACAGTGGCAGCATCAGCTTCGGCTGGAAGGCCTTGCCGTCCCACACAGGCTGGATAGTGGCCTTGGAAACACCGAGGATCGCCACTTCCGGCGCGTTGACGATTGGCGTGAAGCCAGTGCCGCCAATGTGCCCGAGGCTGGAGATGGTGAAGCAGGCGCCTTGCATGTCGTCCGGAGTCAGCTTCTTGTCGCGGGCCTTGGCAGCCAGTGCCGCGGCTTCGCCAGCAAGTTGCAGCAGGCTCTTCTGGTCGACGTTCTTGATGACCGGTACCAGCAGGCCATCCGGGGTGTCGACCGCAAAGCCGATGTGCACGTACTTCTTGCGAATGATCGCTTTGCCGCTTGGTGCCAGCGAACTGTTGAAGTCCGGCAGTTCCTTGAGCAGGTGCGCACAGGCCTTGAGCAGCAGTGGCAGTACGGTCAGTTTCACGCCGGCCTTCTCGGCCACGGCTTTCTGCGCAACGCGGAAAGCTTCCAGGTCGGTGATGTCGGCCTGGTCGAACTGAGTCACGTGCGGAATGTTCAGCCAGCTGGCGTGCAGACCGGCCGCGCCGATTTGCATCAGGCGGGTCATCGGCACTTCTTCGATTTCACCGAAGCGGCTGAAGTCCACGGTGCGGATCGGCGGAATGCCCGAGCCACCGGTGGCAGCGCCGGCAGCCGGAGCTTCCTTGGCTTTTTGCATCATGGATTTGACGTAGACCTGCACGTCTTCCTTGAGCACGCGACCGTGTGGGCCGGTAGGGCTGACAGCGCTCAACTCGACACCGAATTCACGGGCCAGTTGACGCACGGCAGGGCCTGCATGAGCCTTGGCACCACTTGGCGCAGGGGCAGCAGCCGGGGCCGGAGCGGCCTCGGCTTTTGCCGCAGGAGCCGGGGCGGCGGCAGGTGCAGCTTCAGCCTTGGCGGCCGGAGCAGCAGCGGCTGGTGCAGGGGCTGCAGCAGGAGCTGCGCCGCCCGCGACTTTCAGCTTGAGGATGAAGTCGCCAGTGCCGACTTCGTCTTCCAGCTTGACCGCGATGCTTTCCACCACGCCGGCAGCCGGCGAAGGGATTTCCATGGAGGCCTTGTCGGACTCCAGGGTGATCAGCGACTGGTCGGCTTCGACGGTGTCGCCGACCTTGACCAGCAGCTCGATGATCTTGGCCTTGCCCGACGAACCGATGTCCGGGACGTGAATGTCCTGAACGGTGGCCGCTGCCGGTGCAGCAGCCGGGGCCGCTGGGGCCTCGGCTGCAGCAGCGGGCTTTTCAGCCGGCGCAGGGTCAGCAGCTGCAGCAGGTGCCGCCGCCGGGGCCGCGTCAGCGGCTCCTTCGATTTCCAGCTCCAGCAGTTCGTCGCCTTCTTTCAGGCGGTCGCCCAGCTTCACTTTCAGGCTCTTGACCACACCGGCCTTGGGAGCAGGGATTTCCATGCTCGCCTTGTCCGACTCCAGGGTCAGGATGCTCTGGTCGGCTTCGACTTTGTCGCCGACCTTCACAAACAGTTCAATTACTTCACCTTCACCGCTGCCGATGTCAGGTACGCGAATGAGCTCGCTCACAGATAGTTTCCTCAGCAGTCCAGTGGGTTGCGTTTTTCCGGGTTGATCCCGAACTTGACGATGGCGTCAGCCACCACCTTGGGTTCGATCTCTCCACGGTCAGCCAAGGCTTCCAGGGCTGCCAACACCACGAAGTGACGATCGACTTCGAAGAAGTGACGCAGCTTCTTGCGGCTGTCACTGCGGCCGAAACCGTCGGTGCCCAGCACTTTGAATTCCTTGGACGGGACCCACTGGCGAATTTGTTCAGCAAACAGCTTCATGTAGTCGGTAGAGGCGATAACCGGACCTTTACGGCCAGCCAGGCACTCTTCGACGTAGCTCAGCGCAGGCTTCTGGCCTGGGTGCAGGCGGTTGCTGCGTTCCACGGCCAGGCCGTCGCGACGCAGTTCGTTGAAGCTGGTAACGCTCCACACGTCAGCGCCGACGTTGAACTCTTCACGCAGGATCTTCGCCGCTTCACGCACTTCGCGCAGGATGGTGCCGGAGCCCATCAGCTGTACGTGGTGTGCCGCTTCCTTGGTGTCTTCTTCGAGCAGGTACATGCCCTTGATGATGCCTTCTTCAACACCGGCCGGCATGGCAGGTTGCTGGTAGGACTCGTTCATCACGGTGATGTAGTAGAAAACGTCCTGCTGCTCTTCGGTCATCTTCTTCATGCCGTCCTGGATGATCACCGCCAGCTCGTAGCCGTAGGTGGGATCAAAGGTGCGGCAGTTCGGGATGGTGGCAGCCAGGATGTGGCTGTGACCGTCTTCGTGTTGCAGGCCTTCGCCGTTGAGCGTGGTACGGCCGGCGGTGCCGCCGATCAGGAAGCCACGGGTACGGCTGTCGCCTGCTGCCCAAGCCAGGTCGCCAATACGCTGGAAGCCGAACATCGAGTAGAAGATGTAGAACGGCAGCATCGGCTGGTTGTGGCTGGAGTACGAAGTACCGGCAGCGATGAAGGAGCTCATGGCGCCCGCTTCGTTGATGCCTTCTTCGAGGATCTGGCCCTTCTTGTCTTCCTTGTAGAACATCACCTGGTCTTTATCGACTGGCTCGTAGAGCTGGCCGACGGAGGAGTAGATGCCCAACTGGCGGAACATGCCTTCCATGCCGAAGGTACGGGCTTCGTCCGGGATGATCGGGACGATGCGCGGGCCGATTTCCTTGTCCTTGACCAGCTGCGCGAGGATCCGCACGAAGGCCATGGTGGTGGAGATTTCACGGTCGCCCGAACCATCAAGGATTGCCTTGAGGGTGCTGAGGTCCGGTGTCGGTACGCTGAAGCTCTGGGCGCGGCGCTGTGGCACGAAACCACCCAGGGCAGTGCGACGCTCGCTGAGGTAGCGGGCTTCGGCGCTGTTCGGCTCTGGCTTGAAGAACGGCAGGTTCTCCAGCTCTTCATCCTTGACCGGGATGTCGAAGCGGTCACGGAACAACTTCAGGCTGTCGACGTCGACTTTCTTGGTGTTGTGCGCAGTGTTCTTCGCTTCGCCGGCACCGGTGCCATAACCCTTGATGGTCTTGGCCAGGATGACGGTAGGTTGTTCTTTGTGGTTGACCGCTTCGTGGTACGCCGCGTAGACCTTGTACGGGTCGTGGCCGCCACGGTTGAGTTTCCAGATCTCGTCGTCGGACAGGTCGGCAACCATCGCCTTGAGTTCAGGCGTGTTGAAGAAGTGTTCACGTACGAATGCGCCGTCTTTGGCCTTGTAGTTCTGGTACTCGCCGTCGATGACTTCGTCCATGCGACGTTGCAGGATGCCGTCGACGTCCTTGGCCAGCAGTGGGTCCCAGAAACGACCCCAGATGACTTTGGTCACGTTCCATTGGGCACCGCGGAACACGCCTTCGAGTTCCTGGATGATCTTGCCGTTGCCGCGAACCGGGCCGTCGAGGCGCTGCAGGTTGCAGTTGATGACGAAGATCAGGTTGTCCAGCTTCTCGCGGCCGGCCAGGGAGATGGCGCCCAGGGATTCCGGCTCGTCGCACTCGCCGTCGCCCAGGAAGCACCAGACTTTCTGCTTGCCTTCGGGGATGAAGCCACGGGCTTCCAGGTACTTCATGAAACGTGCCTGGTAAATCGCCTGGATCGGGCCCAGACCCATGGAAACGGTCGGGAACTGCCAGAAGTCAGGCATCAGCCAAGGGTGCGGGTACGACGACAGGCCGCCACCGTCGACTTCCTGGCGGAAGTTGTTCATCTGGTCTTCGGTGATGCGACCTTCCATGAACGCACGGGCGTAGACGCCTGGCGAGGTGTGGCCCTGGAAGTAGATCAGGTCGCCGCCGTGTTCGTCGGTCGGGGCCTGGAAGAAGTAGTTGAAGCCGATGTCATACAGGGTTGCGCTGGAAGCGAAGCTGGAGATGTGACCGCCCAGGTCAGAATCTTTCAAGTTCGTGCGCATAACCATCGCCATCGCGTTCCAGCGTACCAGCGAGCGAATGCGGCGTTCCATGAACAGGTCGCCAGGCATGCGTGCTTCGTGGGTAACGGGGATGGTGTTGCGGTATGGCGTGGTGATGGCGTAAGGCAGTTGCGAGCCGCTGCGGGTCGCGAGTTCGCCCATACGGGTCATCAGGTAATGCGCACGGTCTTCGCCTTCTTTGTCGAGAACCGATTCCAGGGCGTCCAGCCATTCCTGGGTTTCGACGGGATCGAGGTCTTGCATGGCTTGCTCCAGGGCGGAAAGGCTACCAGAATCGGTTGCCTGAAGTTTGCGACTGGCCTTGTGGGCAGACGACATAAATTCTTGGATGGCCGAAGGTTGCTTCGGCGTCCTGTAGTTTTACTACAAATCGTCGGCCATTTCAGCCTTTCGAATGTATATACGAGTAGTAAAACTACACAAGACTGAGTGTATGACTCGGTCTGGCTGGTGAGCATAATCGTTATTGTTGATCTTTTGCGAACAAGAAAAGGTAGAAGTTTAATGTTGCCTGCCAAAATTAATGAATTTTCAGCTATTTCTAACTTTTGTTCGACAGTCCTTCGCCAAGCGTGGTTCTTGCGTTCACAGCCACAAGCCATTTACACGCCGATCAAGGATAGACCATGAGCCTTCCAATGCTGGTTGAACTCCCTGCCGTTCTGTTGCCGTTTGCCAGCCGGGCCGAGCAGTCATTTCGTGACGCAGCGGCCATGCTGGATGCCGATCATGGCCTGTCCGCGTGGACGCCGCAACGTTGGGCCGACTTCGCCCGTGTCTGCGCCGCCAGTGATTTTGTGATTGAACAGAGTGTTCGTGACCCTTTGATGTTGCTGGAACTGGTGGCCTGGGGCGAACTGGATCGCGGCTTTGCACCCGATGAGCTGTGTGGGCAGATTGCCGCAGCGGTGCAACAGGTTGAAACAGAAGACGAGCTGGGCCGCGTCCTGCGTCGCCAGCGGACCCGCCAGCAGGTGCGGATTATCTGGCGCGACCTGACCCGACAGGCGGACCTGGTGCAGACCTGCCGCGACCTGTCTGACATGGCCGACGCCAGCATCGACCAGGCTTACCAGTGGCTGTACCAGCGCCATTGTGCGCAATTTGGCACCCCCACCGGCGGGCGCAGCGGCGAACCGCAGCAGATGGTCATCCTCGGCATGGGCAAGCTGGGGGCGGTGGAGTTGAACCTGTCGTCGGACATCGACCTGATCTTCGCCTACCCCGAGGGCGGCGAGACCGTGGGCGCCAAGCGTGCCCTGGACAATCAGGAGTTCTTTATCCGCCTGGGCCAGAAGCTGATCAAGGCCCTGGACCCGATGACCGTCGACGGTTTTGTGTTCCGTGTCGACATGCGTTTGCGGCCGTATGGTTCAGCCGGGGCGCTGGTGCTCAGTTTCAATGCCTTGGAGCAGTACTACCAGGACCAGGGGCGCGACTGGGAACGCTACGCGATGATCAAGGCGCGGGTGGTGGCCGGCGATCAGGTGGCGGGTGCGCAGTTGCTCGACCTGCTGCGCCCGTTCGTCTACCGGCGCTACCTGGACTTTTCTGCGATCGAAGCGCTGCGCACCATGAAGCAGTTGATCCAGCAGGAAGTGCGGCGCAAGGGCATGGCCGACAATATCAAGCTGGGCGCGGGCGGCATCCGCGAGGTGGAGTTTATCGCCCAGGCGTTCCAGCTGATTCATGGCGGGCGCGACCTCAGCCTGCAACAACGGCCATTGTTGAAGGTGCTGGGCACCCTGGAAGGCCAGGGCTACCTGCCGCCGGCGGTGATTGCCGAGCTGCGCAGCGGCTATGAATTCCTGCGTTACACCGAACATGCAATCCAGGCCATCGCTGATCGCCAGACACAGATGCTGCCCAACACTGACGAAGACCAGGCGCGGATCGCGTTCATGATGGGCTTTGCCGACTGGACCGCGTTCCATGAGCAATTGATGTACTGGCGTGGCCGGGTGGACTGGCATTTTCGCCAGGTGATTGCCGATCCGGACGAAGAGGAGGGTGTAGAAAGCGAATTGGTGGTGGGCGGCGAGTGGTTGCCGCTGTGGGAAGAGTCCCAAAATGAAGAGGCGGCCTGTCGCCAATTGGCCGAAGGTGGTTTTGCCGACGCACCCAAGGCCCTCAAGGCCCTGGCCAGCCTGCGCGGCAGCCCGCAGTTGCGGGCGATGCAGCGCCTGGGGCGTGAGCGGTTGGATGCGTTTATCCCGCGCCTGCTGGCCCAGGCGGTCGAGCACGCTAATCCGGACCTGGTGCTGGAGCGCGTATTGCCGCTGGTGGAAGCGGTGGCGCGGCGGTCCGCTTATCTGGTGCTGTTGACCGAAAACCCTGACGCTCTGCGTCGGCTGTTGACCCTGTGCGCCGCCAGCCCATGGATTGCCGAGCAGATCACCCGCTTCCCGCTGCTGCTGGACGAATTGCTCAACGAAGGCCGGCTGTTCAAGCCGCCCTTGGCGCCGGAGTTGGCCGCCGAATTGCGCGAGCGCCTCACGCGCATCCCCGAGGATGACCTTGAGCAGCAGATGGAAGCCCTGCGCCACTTCAAGCTGGCCCACCGCCTGCGCGTAGCGGCGTCGGAAATCGCCGGCAGCCTGCCGCTGATGAAGGTCAGCGACTACCTGACCTGGCTTGCCGAGGCCATTCTCGAGCAGGTGCTGGCCCTGGCCTGGCGCCAGACCGTGGCCCGCCACGGTACGCCGCAGCGCCTGGACGGCACCTTGTGTGATCCCGGATTTATCATCGTCGGCTATGGCAAGGTCGGCGGCATCGAGCTGGGACATGGCTCGGACCTGGACCTGGTGTTTATCCATGACGGTGACCCGCAGGCCGAAACCGATGGCGCCAAGCCAATCGATGGTGCGCAGTTCTTTACGCGCCTGGGCCAGCGGATCATTCACCTGTTGACCACCCAGACCAACTCCGGGCAATTGTACGAAGTGGATATGCGCCTGCGACCTTCTGGCGCATCCGGGCTGCTGGTCAGCTCCCTGGGGGCCTTTGCCCGCTATCAGGAAAACGAGGCCTGGACCTGGGAGCATCAGGCCCTGGTGCGGGCGCGGGTATTGGTCGGCAGCCAGGATGTGGGCCGCGCGTTTGAAGGCGTGCGGGCGCAGGTGTTGGGGCGCACGCAGGACCTGGCGAAGCTGCGCCAGGAGGTCAGCGAGATGCGCGCCAAGATGCGCGACAACCTGGGCACCAAGTCGACCGGGGCCGGCACGGCGGCGAATGCCTTCGAGCCCACGGCGGTGTTCGATCTCAAGCAGGACGCCGGAGGTATCGTCGATATTGAATTTATGGTGCAATACGCCGCTTTGGCGTGGTCTGCGCAACATCCGTCGTTGCTACGCTATACCGACAATATCCGCATCCTGGAAGGCCTGGAGCAGGTCGGGCTGATGCCCGCCGCCGATGCCCACCTGTTGCGCGAGGTGTATAAGGCCTACCGCTCGGCGGCCCATCGCCAGGCCCTGCAGAACGAGGCTGGGGTGGTTGCCGGGGATCAGTTTGCTGACGAACGGCGCCAGGTGAAACGGATCTGGCAAGAACTGGGGTTAAGCTAAAACACTACAGCGACCCCAATTGAATGTGGAGACCGGCTTTATGTGGGAGCGGGCTTGCCCGCGATGCAGGCGCTGCGGTCTGGCTGGCAGCACGCGGTGATGCTATCGCGGGCAAGCCCGCTCCCACACAAACCGTGACCTACAGTAATTATCGAGGCGGGGAGGCATGAGCCTCCCCGAATCGTTTGTGGAAACTACATGAATATTCTGATCGTTGGGCCCAGTTGGGTCGGTGACATGGTGATGGCGCAGACACTGTTCCAGTGCCTGAAACAGCGTCATCCCGACTGCCAAATCGACGTGCTCGCCCCCGAGTGGAGCCGGCCGATCCTGGAGCGCATGCCTGAAGTCCGGCAGGCCTTGAGCTTCCCGCTCGGCCATGGCGCGCTGGAGCTGGCGACCCGACGGCGCATCGGCAAGTCCCTGGCCGGCCAGTATGACCAGGCGATCCTGCTGCCCAACTCGATGAAGTCGGCGCTGGTGCCGTTCTTTGCCGGCATCCCCAAGCGTACCGGCTGGCGCGGCGAGTTCCGCTATGGCTTGCTCAATGATGTGCGCAAGCTCGACAAGGCCCGCTACCCGCTGATGATCGAGCGCTTCATGGCCCTGGCCTACGCGCCTGATGCCGAGTTGCCGACGCCGTATCAGCGGCCGAGCCTGCAAATCGACCCGGTTACTCGCGATGCGGCCCTGGCCAAGTTCGGCCTGACCCTGGATCGGCCGGTGCTGGCGCTGTGTCCGGGCGCCGAGTTTGGCGAGTCCAAGCGCTGGCCGTCGGAGCACTACGCCAGGGTCGCCGAGCTGAAAATCCGCGAAGGCTGGCAAGTCTGGCTGTTTGGCTCGAAAAACGATCACTCGGTGGGTGAAGACATCCGCCAACGCCTGATCCCCGGCCTGCGCGAAGAAGCGGTCAACCTCAGTGGCGATACCTCGCTGGCCGAGGCGATTGACCTGCTGTCCTGCGCCGATTCGGTGGTGTCCAACGACTCCGGCCTGATGCATGTGGCCGCTGCGCTGAACCGCCCGCTGGTGGCGGTGTATGGCTCCACGTCCCCAGGCTTCACCCCGCCATTGGCCGACAAGGTTGAAGTGGTGCGCCTGGGCCTGGAT
Source organism: Pseudomonas proteolytica (assembly GCF_007858275.1). Classification (GTDB taxonomy): domain Bacteria; phylum Pseudomonadota; class Gammaproteobacteria; order Pseudomonadales; family Pseudomonadaceae; genus Aquipseudomonas; species Aquipseudomonas proteolytica. Next base: position 179,102 of record NZ_VFEV01000004.1, on the reverse strand, counting down.
TGCAGCCCGTGTTTTGAACGCACCTGCCGTTTCGGCCACTACAATTGCCTGCGTCAGTTGCTGCCCGATTCGGTAGCCGAGGCCTTGCAGCGGTTGCAGGGCAACGTGGTCGAGGTTCATTGAGTTGCGGGTACTGGTAATCAAGACCTCATCCCTGGGCGATGTGATCCACGCATTGCCGGCATTGACCGACGCGGCCCGGGCGATTCCGGGGATTCGCTTCGACTGGGTGGTGGAGGAAGGCTTCGCCGAAATCCCCACCTGGCATCCGGCGGTGGACAAGGTGATCCCGGTGGCGATTCGCCGCTGGCGCAAGAACCTCTGGCAGACCTTCAAGAGCGGCGAATGGCGGCGCTTCAAGAAGCAGATCCAGTCCACCAAATATGACCTGGTGATCGACGCCCAAGGCCTGCTGAAAAGCGCCTGGCTGACCCGCTATGTGCGGGCGCCGGTGGCCGGCTTCGACAAGCAGTCGGCCCGCGAGCCCATTGCCGCACGTTTCTACTCCCGGCGCCTGGCGGTTGCCCGTGGCCAGCATGCAGTTGAGCGCTTGCGCCAGTTGTTCGCCGTGGCCCTGGGTTATGACCTGCCCAAGGGCCTGGGGGATTACGGCCTGAGCACCGAAAAACTGCTGGGCTTGCCGCCCAAGAAACCGTTCGTACTGCTGCTGCACGGCACCACCTGGGACACCAAGCATTGGCCCGAAGCCTACTGGCGCGACCTGGCCGAACGCATGGGCAGCCTGGGGGTGGATGTGAAGTTGCCGTGGGGCAATGCCGCCGAAAAAGCTCGGGCCGAGCGCCTGGCCCAAGGCCTGGCCAACGCCGAAGTGTTGCCTAAATTGAATCTGGCCGGTGTGGCGCGCGTCCTGGCTGGTGCCCGGGCCTGTGTCGCCGTGGATACCGGCCTGGGGCATCTGGCGGCTGCGCTGGATGTGCCGACGATCTCTCTGTTCGGCCCGACCAACCCGGGCCTGACCGGTGCGTATGGCAAGGCGCAGATCCATTTGGGCAGCGATTTCCCCTGCGCGCCGTGTCTGCAAAAGAAATGCACCTACCAACCGACCGCTGAAGACCAGCGCCGGTTTGATCTCAAGCGCGAGTGGCCGCTGTGCTTTACTCGCCTGAACCCTGAGCGTGTGGCCAGCCGACTGAGCACGTTGTTATTGGCTGAGGAGCTGCACTGATGCAACTGGCATTTGTTCTGTACAAATATTTCCCCTTTGGTGGCTTGCAGCGCGACTTCATGCGCATCGCCCTGGAGTGCCAGCAGCGCGGCCACCAGATCCGTGTCTACACCCTGATCTGGGAAGGCGACATCCCGCCGGGTTTTGAAGTGCTGGTGGCGCCGGTCAAGGCGTTCTTCAATCATCGGCGCAACGAAAAATTGACCGCCTGGATGCAGGCCGACCTGGCCAAGCGCCCGGTGGACCGCTTGATCGGCTTCAACAAAATGCCGGGCCTGGATGTGTACTACGCCGCAGACGGCTGTTTTGAAGACAAGGCGCAGAACCTGCGCCACTCGCTGTACCGCAGTTTTGGCCGCTATCGGCATTTTTCCGAGTACGAGCGTGCGGTGTTTGCCAAGGACGCCAAGACTGAAGTCCTGATGATCTCCGAGGTCCAGCAGCCGCTGTTTATCAAGCATTACGACACGCCGCTGGAGCGCTTCCACCTGTTGCCGCCGGGCATCGCCCAGGATCGTCGGGCGCCGCCGAATGCGGCCCAGATCCGGGCCGGGTTCCGTGCCGAATTCAACCTCGCGGACGATGATTTGCTGCTGGTGCAGATCGGTTCGGGCTTCAAGACCAAGGGCGTGGACCGCAGCCTCAAGGCGCTGGCCGCACTGCCTGCGGATCTGAAAAAGCGCACCCGCCTGTTTGTAATTGGCCAGGACGACCCCAAAGTATTCCAACTGCAGAGTGCTACCCTTGGGCTGGGCGACAACGTGCAGTTCCTCAAGGGGCGCAGTGATATCCCGCGTTTCCTGCTGGGCGCCGACCTGTTGATTCACCCGGCGTACAACGAAAATACCGGGACTGTGCTGCTCGAAGCAGCGGTGGCCGGGTTGCCGGTGTTGGTCACGGCGGTGTGTGGGTATGCCCATTACATCAGCGAGGCCGATTGCGGGCGTGTGCTGGACGAGCCGTTCGAGCAGGCCCAGCTCAACCAGTACCTGGCCGGGATGCTCAGCGATCAGCAGCAACGTGCGGCCTGGAGCCGCAATGGTCTGGCCTTCGCCGAGACGGCCGACCTCTATAGCATGCCGCAGCACGCTGCGGATGTAATTCTGGCGGAGCAACACTGATGAAGTTGATTCTTGCCGAACCGTTCAAGAGCCTTTGGGCCGGGCGCGATGCGTTCGCCGAAGTCGAGCTGTTGGACGGTGAGGTTTACCGTGAACTGGAAGCCCGTCGTACCTTGCGTACCGAGGTGGATGGGCGCGGCTACTTTGTGAAAATCCACCGTGGCATCGGCTGGGGTGAAATCTTCAAGAACCTGTTCACCGCCAAGTTGCCGGTGCTGGGCGCCGGGCAGGAGTGGCAGGCAATCCAGCGCCTGCACGAAGTTGGCGTACCGACCATGACCGCCGTGGCCTATGGCGAACGCGGCGCCAACCCGGCCGACCAGCATTCCTTTATTGTCACCGAAGAGCTGGCGCCGACCATCAGCCTGGAAGACTTGAGCATGGATTGGCTCAAGCAGCCGCCCGAGCCGCGTCTCAAGCGCGCGCTGATTGCCGAAGTGGCGCGCATGACCGGGATGATGCATCGCGCTGGCGTCAACCATCGTGACTGCTACATCTGTCACTTCCTGCTGCACACCGACAAGCCGGTAACCGCCGATGACTTCAAACTCTCGGTGATCGACCTGCACCGCGCCCAGGTGCGGCCGCGCATCAGCCAGCGCTGGCGCAACAAGGATTTGGCGGCCCTGTATTTCTCGATCCTGGATATTGGCCTGACCCGCCGCGACAAGTTGCGCTTCCTCAAAGGCTACTTCCAGCAGCCCCTGCGCCAGATCCTGGCCGAGGAAGGCGCGTTGCTGCAGTGGCTGGAGCGTAAGGCCAGCAAGCTCTATGACCGCAAAGTCCGGTACGGAGGTGCACTCTGATGGCGGGTTGGAACCTGGAACCTGCTTACTCGGAGCTTGTGGACGATTTTGGTAGCCTCGACGCAGTGTTCGCCCTGCAAGGCGAGCGGCTGACCCGTGATCCGCTGTCCGAAGTCATTCGCGTGGAGCGCGGCGGGATCAACTATTACGTCAAGCGCTACACCGGCGCCGGCAAAGGCCTGCGCCGTTACCTGGGCAAGCCCCGGGTCAAGTCCGAGTGGCAGAACCTCAAGCGCTTCGCCAAGTGGGGCATCCCAACCGCCGAAGTCGTGGCCTGGGGCCTGGAGCGCAAGGGCCTGGCCTATGATCGTGGGGCGATGATCACCCGCGAGTTACCGCGCACCGAAGACCTGGCGGCCCTGGCTGAACGCAAGGACCCGCAATTGTCCGACCCGGTGTGGGTCGACAAGGTCAGCCGCCAGCTCGCTGAATACACCCGGACCATGCACGACCACCGCTTTACCCACAACGATTTGAAGTGGCGCAACCTGCTGATCGACGACCAGCAGACCCTGTACCTGATCGACTGCCCCAACGGTGACTTCTGGCGCGGGTTCTGGCTCAAGTATCGGATCACCAAGGACTTGGCGTGCCTGGACAAGGTTGCCAAATACCACTTGTCTGCCACCCAGCGCCTACGCTTCTACATGCAATATCGTCGGCGCAAGCACCTGGGCGTATCGGATAAACAGCGGATCCGCCATGTACTGAAGTTTTTCGAGGGACGCGAATGAATGACTTCCTGGCAACTGAAGACCGGGCCTTGCTGGAGCGCAATGGCCTGGCTGACTTTGATGCCCTGTGGGCCAGGCAACTGGACGCAGTGGACGAGCCCAACACCAGTCGCGGCGGTTGGAGCAGCGTGTTTCGCCTGGAGCTGGAGGGTCGCGGTTTTTACCTCAAGCGCCAGAGCAACTACCTGACGCGCACCCTGCATCGGCCGTTTGGCGAGCCGACCTTTGCCCGCGAGTTTCGCAATATCAGCCGCTATCGGCAGAAGGCGATCCCGGCTTTGCAGGCCGCCTTTTATGGTGAGCGCAAAGTTGCGGGCGAATACCGCGCCTTGCTGCTGACCCGCGCGCTGGATGGCTGGAATGACCTGGATTCGCTGCTGGAGCAGTGGCCAGCCCTGAGCGACGCCCAGCACCATGCGATCCTCGTGGCCTGCGGCCAGTTGGCGCGCAAGCTCCATGGCGTCGGCCAGGTGCATGGCTGTTTTTACCCCAAGCATATCTTCCTGCAGGCCACTGGCGACGGTTACGCAGCGCAGTTGATCGACCTGGAAAAGACCCGACCGCTGTTGCTCGGCCGGCGTGACCGGGTCAAGGACCTGGAGCCGTTGCTGCGGCGTGCCGGGGCCTGGACTGCAGAGCAGGTGCGGCAGTTTCTGGCGGCCTACCTCGACCAGCCGGTGGACAGCTCCCTGGTGGATACCTGGGCACGTTACCTGGCTGGGCGGCGCAGTCACAAGGAGGCCCGCTGATGCGCTTGTCTGAACTCAAAAATGCCGGGCGCACGCCTGCGCTGCCCTTGAGTATCGAGTTGGCGGATGCGGCCGGCCCAGGGCAATTGCAGCTGCTGAGCCTGCTACGGGTGTTGCCGGGCCAGCGTTATGTGGGCGCGGCTATCTGGCGCGGCCGGCCGGTGCTGGCCAAGTTGCTGGTGGGTGGCAGCGCCGCTCGGCATTTCCAGCGTGAACTCCAGGGCGTGCGCCTGCTGGCCGAGCAAGGCCTGACCACGCCGCTGTTGCTGGCTGACGGTCTGCAAGACGGTGAGGGCGGCTGGCTGTTGTTCGAGTTTCTCGACGGCGCACAAAGCCTGGCCGAGGCCTGGGCGGCGGTTGAAAGCATGCCGCCTCTGGCGGATGAACAGCAGGCTGTGTTGGCCGAAGCGCTGGGCGCGATTGCACAGATGCACGCCAAGGGCCTGTGGCAGGAAGACCTGCACCTGGACAACCTGATGCGCCAGGGCGACAAGCTGTATTTGATCGATGGTGGCGGGATCTGCGTCGAACAGGCGGGCAAGCCCCTGTCACGCAACCGGGTACTGGAAAACCTCGGGGTGTTTTTTGCCCAGTTGCCGAGCGACCTCGAGCCGTTTACCGAAGAGTTGTTGGTGTACTACCTGTTAAGCAATGGCGAACACGCCTTGCCCCTGGAAGCCCTGCAAAAGCAGGTGCGCAAAGTGCGGGCCTGGCGCTTGAAAGACTTCCTGGGCAAGGTCGGCCGCGAGTGCACCTTGTTCAGCGTGGTGCGCGGGGCCTTTGGGCTGCGGGCGATCCGCCGGGAAGAGGAGGCGGCCCTGCTGCCGGTACTGGCAAACGTCGATGGGCTCATCGGCCAAGGCCAGATGTACAAGGCCGGCGCCTCGGCCACGGTGGCCCGAGTGGATGTGGCCGGGCGACCACTGGTGATCAAGCGCTACAACATCAAGGGTTTTGTGCACTGGCTCAAGCGCTTCTGGCGGCCAAGCCGCGCCTGGCACGCCTGGTACGAAGGCAATCGCCTGACGTTCCTGGGGATCGCCACGCCCAAGCCTCTGGCACTCCTGGAGCGGCGTTTTTTCTGGCTGCGCAGCCGGGCTTACCTGGTTACCGAGCATTTGGCCGGGCCAGACCTGATTGAGCATCTGGCCCCTTATGTCGAAAGCGGCGAGGTACCCGAGCCCGAACTGTTGGCCCTGGAGCGCCTGTTTGGCGAACTGATTCGCGAGCGGATCAGTCATGGCGACTTCAAGGGGCGCAACCTGTTCTGGCAGGGGGGGCGCTGGGTGCTGATAGATCTGGACTCGATGTGCCAGCACGGCTCACTGAGTAGTTTTGCGCCGGCGTTTGCCAAGGATCGTGCGCGGTTCATGCGCAACTGGCCGGTCGATAGCGCGTTGTATCGAGTAATCGATCAGCGCTTGCCCAGCAGGATCGACGGCGTCCTGTAGCTGCACGCTTGCCCGCTCCTGACAGGGCGGGCTCAGCTCATGCGTAGTGTTTCATCTTGTATATTGATTAATGATTGTTGAGTCGTTGTGCGCTCGAATTATTTGAGAGCGCAAAATCATGTCATGAAAAACTGATCTTAAGTGTATGTGGGGAGTTCTGTCTCGGATTAGTCCGATACTTCTCATTGGGTGTGTATGTGTTCGGTTATGTGGTTTTACATCTCGTGATGTTTGATCTTTATTTGAGTTTTTTGTGCTGTTGAAAGTTGTGGGTTGGGGATGTAGCTTTTGCGTTAACAGGTTGCGTGGCCTGTTAATGTCTTTAAGTTTGGAGAGTTTTATCATGTCTAATATTGGTAGTGTTTCGGGTTATAACTTTCAACCTTATGAGGGAGTTGGCTATAAGGAAAGAGAGATAGCTCGGCCCAATAAACTGGATCTTACCGCTGGAGAGGATGCGCAAGTGCTTGATCCCCGCACCGGCACCTGGGGGCCGGCGGTCGCTGCTGGCGAGGGTCGAGGCAGGGCTCCTGAGGAGCCTATCGATAGGGAAATTCCCTATGACCCTACCGGCAAAAGCTACGGGCCGGCCGATGCTGCCGGTCAGGTGATAGATGTGGAGATTCCTTATGACCCTACGGGAAAGAGCTATGAATCTACCAGCCCGGATGGTCAATTGATTGATGTGGAAATTCCTTATGATCCTACCGGGCTCTATGGTAGTACTCCGGACAAGAACGAAACCGATAAACCCGCTAGCACTCATCGTACTCACTTGAGTTCTATTCGGTAAGTTGGGTGGTTTCTTAAGTAAATAGTTTGGTCGGCGTTTGTTTGGTTGCAATTGAGGAGTGGCGTCTAGTGCAGTCAAGGCATGTGGCGTCACTTTTTCCAGTTGCGTCTTTGTTTAACGATATGTCGTGGTTTTACAGCGACCGAGTAAGCGCCGGCAAGCCGGCGCCTCCTGGTGGGGTCAGAACTGATACTGGGCGCCGGCTCCGGCATACCAGGATCGCCCCGGCGCCGCTTCGTAATAGCGCCCGTTACTGTCGCCAACAATCACAGAGCCGACATATTGGCGATCCAGCAGGTTATCCAGGCGCAAGGTCTGGTGAAAGGTCCAGTGTTCGACCTTCTGCTCAAACCGCGCACGCCAGTTGAAGACGCTGTAGCCCGGCGCAGCACGCTCCTGGTTGGTGTCCTCGACATAGATCTTGCTGCGGTACATGCCTTCGACAGCAGTGCTTAGCCAATCCCTTGGTTTCCAGTTCAGCTCGGCAAACAGCAGGGTCTGCGGGACGCCGGGCAGGTAGTTGCCTTTGTCGATGGTTTTGCTGTTGTTGCTGAAGTCACTGTCGTAGGTAGCTTGCAGGCGGGTGTAGGCGAGGTTGGCGCTCCATTGTTCGCTCAGTTGGCTTTCGATGCCCAGTTCAAAGCCGCGGCGCAGGGTGCGGCCGGCGTTTTGGTAGCTGGTGCGCCCGCCATTGGACTGTGCGACTACCAACTCATCCTCGGTGGTGATCTGGAATACGGCAGCGTTGAGCCGCGTGCTGTTGTTCACCTGCGCCTTCAAACCCACTTCATATTGAGTGCTCTCTGAGGGCTTCAGGCCAAAGTTGAAACCTTCGATGGCACCCGGGGCATAGGCCATTTCTGCCTGGGTCGGCGTTTCAAAGCCCTTGCCGGCACTGACGTAGCCGTGCAGGTCAGGGGTGAAGGCGTACATCACGCTCATCGAGGGCGTGTTCTTCTGGTAGGTCTTGTTGCCGCTGGCATCGCCATTGCTCAGAAACTGGTCATCGACGTCCATCTCCATCGTGCTGTGGCGCAGCCCGGCTTGCAGGGTCCAGCGGTCAATGGCCCAGTTGGCCTGGATGTAGGGGTCGAGGCTGCGGGCGGTGTCAATTTCGTTGCGGCGCAGTTCGCCTTTCACGCCCAGGGTGTTGCCGCTGTAGTTCTGGTAGCCGTGGCGGCTGTCCTCGCTCTGGTCGAAGTCCAGGCCGGCGATGATCATCAGCTCGCCCGGTGCGCTGTCGATAGGCTGCATCCAGCGCACGCCACCGCCGTAGAACTTGCGGTCGAATTGCACCACGCCGCCGCCGCGTTCGTTGCTCGGAACACCCTTGGGAATCGACAAATACTGAATCACACTCCGCCGCCCCGTATAGGCATTGACCTGCAACGTCGCATCGCCCATGTACCGCTCGTAATTCATCCCCAACTGCTGGTGATCGATACTCTTGCGCGTGTTGTACGTCAGGGCGTTGCTGCTGACCGAACGTGGGTCGGCCTTGTAGCCCGGCCAGGTCTGCCCCAGCGGATCCTGGGTGCCGTTCTGCTCCAGGCTGCTGTAGATCAGGGCCAGCTTGCTGTCGTCATCGGGTTCGACGTTGAGCTTGGCGAAGGTCTGGTCGCGGCGAGCGCTGCTGTGGTCGCGGTAGCCGTCGGTGTCCATGCGCGAGGCGTCGAGGACAAACCCGGCGCCCTGTACCGCGCCTTCGGCGCTGAGGTGGTTCTTGTTCAGGCCGTCGCTGCCGAACAGGGTTTCGGCGCCGATACGTGGTGCGCCCTCGCCATTGCGCGAGAACATCTGGATCACCCCGCCGGCGTTGCTGCCATACAGGGTGGCGGCTGGGCCGCGCAGTACTTCTATGCGCTCGGCGGTGTCGAGGTTGAACGTTGCCGCCTGGCCCTGGCCGTCCGGGGTGCTGGCGGGGATACCATCGGCAATCAGCTTGATCCCGCGTACGCCAAACGCCGAGCGCGCGCCAAAGCCACGGGACGAAATCTGCAAGTCCTGGGCGTAGTTCTGCCGGTTCTGCACCACCAGCCCCGGCACGCGGGACAGGGCCTCCGAGGCGTTGATGCCCAACTGGCCATCGCTGATCTGCTCACGGCTGATGCTGTCCACCGAGTAGGGTAGGTCGAAGCTGCGACTGGCGCTGCGCGAGCCTGTCACCACACTGGGGTCGAGGATCAGTGGGGCATCTTCTGCCTGGGCGGCTTGCGGCAAGCCCAGCAGGCTAGGGAGCAGCATCGCAATACAGGTGGGAACAACAACTTTCATGAGCAAGCCAACTTCCATGACGCGCAGCGCAGGCGCGGAAAAAAGGGCGCGAGTTTAACGATTCTGCGAGGCTTTTCCGAAGAATATTCCCGCACATTACCGGCATATTCGTCTTACGCAGTCTTGGGTTAGGCTGCCCCCTCATGCCAAAGAGGGTTGCCCGTGAATCCTACAAACATTCTGCTGTTTGCCGCCATTGTCCTTTCGACCACGGCCTGTGGCACCCTCGATACGGTGTTTCGCGAAGATGCGGTGGCCAGCCAGCGCCTCAAGAACCTGCGCAGCCATTGCGAGAGCGTGCCCCGTATCTACAGCGGCGTGGTGTACGACTTCTGCTCCCTCAATGGCGAACCCAACAGCAAAAAAAGCCTGGATGCGCAGCAGATCGGCCCGCTGCCCTGGATTGCCGTTGACTTGGTACTGTCAGGTGTTCTCGATACTTTGGTACTGCCCTACACCGTCTATCGACAGAACCTTGATGGCAGTATCGAGATCTTCCGCTGATACCGCTTGTTTCTCCGTGCCATTTGCCGCTAGAGGCGTTTTGCCGCTTTTAAGCTATAATCCCGCCCTTTAGCTTTTCTCGCCGAGGCGAGGAGCACACATTTTTCAGGCGCCAGCGCCTGCATGCAGACTAAAAGAGGCTAGACCCCAGTGGCATTGACGATTCTTGGCCTGTCCGGCGCCCTTAGCCATGATCCTTCCGCAGCGTTGTATATCGACGGCAAGCTGATCGCGGCCGCCGAAGAAGAGCGCTTCGTACGCGATAAACATGCAAAGAACCGCATGCCCTACGAATCGGCGAAGTTCTGTCTGGAGCAGGCCGGTATCAAACCTTCCGACGTTGATGTGGTGGCGATCCCGTTTGCCCCGATCAGCTTGTTCGGCGAGGCCCGCTGGCACTATGCCAAGCGTTACTGGTACGCACCGGACCGCGCACTCGATGCGATCCTGATGGGCAACCGTCGCTACAAGCGCTACCGCAACAAGATTGTCTGGTGCCTTGAGCAACTGGGCTTTGATCCGAAGAAGATCAAGATCGAACCGGTCGAGCACCACCTGGCCCACGCTTCCAGCGCTTATCACTGTTCGGGCTTCCAGGAGAAGACCGCGATCCTGGGGATCGACGGTAAGGGCGAGTACGCCACGACCTTCTTTGGCTATGGCGAGAATGGCAAGATCCACAAGATCAAGGAATTCTACGATCCGGACTCCCTCGGCGGCCTGTACGGCGCGATCACTGAGTTCCTTGGCTTCGAGATGCTTGATGGCGAGTTCAAGGTCATGGGCATGGCGCCGTATGGCGATGCCAGCAAGTACGACTTCTCGCGCCTGGCCTCCTTTGAAAACGGCGAGTTGGTGATCAATACCGACTACGCCAACGTCATTGGCCTGCGCCGCTATAAAGAGAAAGGCAAGGGCTTCTACTTCTCGCCAAAACTGATCGAGTGGCTGGGTCCCAAGCGCGAAGGCGACATCGCTGACGAGCCGTACATCCACTACGCAGCCAGCATGCAAGCGCTGTTCGAGAAGCTGGCGTTGCAGATGATCGACCATTACCTGGGCGATATCCTCAAGGAAACCGGCAAGCTGGCCTTCGCCGGCGGCTGCGCGCTGAACGTCAAATTGAACCAGAAGATCATTGCCCGCGACGACGTCAAGGAGCTGTTCGTGCAGCCAGCGTCCGGCGATGCCGGCACCGCGGTAGGTGCGGCGGCCTATGTGTCCCATGCCCGTGGTGTACCGGTAGAGAAGATGGAACACGTCTATCTCGGCCCGTCCTACAGCAACGAGGAAGTGATTGCCGCGTGCGCCAAGCACCCGAGCAAGCCGAAGTGGCGCCAGATCGAGGACATGCCCAAGCGCATCGCCCAGATCATGGTCGACGGCAACCCGGTGGCCTGGTTCCAGGGCCGCATGGAGTTCGGTCCGCGTGCCTTGGGCGGACGTTCGATCATCGGTTGCCCGAGCGCCGTGGGCGTGGCTGACCGGATCAACCACCAGATCAAGTTCCGCGAGCGCTGGAGGCCTTTCTGCCCGTCGATGCTCGACACCGTGGCCCCGCAGATGATCAAGGTCGATCACCCGGCCCCGTTCATGACCTTCACCTTTGAAGTGGCGGAAGAATGGAAAACCCGCGTGCCGGAAGTGGTCCATGAAGATGGCACCTCCCGCGCCCAGGTGCTCAAGCGCGAGTACAACCCGCGCTACTACGACATGATGAAAGAGCTGGAAGTGCTGACCGGCAACGGTGTGTCCCTGAACACCTCGCTCAACCGCCGTGGCGAAGCGATGATTTGCTCGCCGACCGACGCCCTGAACATGTTCTTCGGCTCGGACCTGCAGTACCTGATCATGGAAGACATCCTAGTCGTCAAAGATGGTGTGGAAGGGCAAGTCATTGACTGAAGCACTGATTGGCGTCGTCATCCCTGCCTATAACTATGCGCGCACCCTTGGGCGCGCGGTTGAGTCGGTGCTGGCGCAACTCGACGAAGCCGATGCGCAGTTGTTGGTGATTGATGACGGCTCTACCGATGAGACGCCGCAGGTGCTCGAGGCGCTGTTGGCTAAGCACCCCGGGCGATTCCGCGCCCTGCGCAAGCCCAATGGCGGCCTGGCCTCGGTGCGCAATCGTGGGATTGAAGAGTCTGCGGGCCAGTATCTGATGTTTCTGGACGCCGATGATGAAATGGCCCCAGGCGCCCTGGCCCTGGTCGCGCAGCATATTGCCACCCATCCCGACAGTCGCTTGATCATCGGTGGTCACTGGTCAGTATTTGAAGATGGCAAGCGTCGCCTGCATGCCGTCAAGCCGCTGCCGGCCACCCCCTACCAGCGGGTGCGGGGGTATTTGCTGGACAAAACCATCGCGATCTCCAATGGCGCCTGCGCCATGCACCGGGACATCTTCGCGGTGGGCAACTACCCCGAACGCATGCGCAACGCCGAGGATATTCCGGTGTTTGCCCAGGCCCTGGCGCGCGTGCCCTGCACGGTCATCGACCAGCCGCTGGCGCTGATCTACAAGCATGGGGACAGCTTGCGCCATGACATCAATCACAGTGTCGCGGCAGGCGTGAGCCTGGTGGACGAGGTGTTCTCGCCGGTACGTATGCCGGCAGAGCTGCAAGGCTTGCGCCGTGCGTTTCTCGCACAGCGCTGCTTGTCTTTGTTTCGCAATTGCTTAAGTGCCGGGGAGTACACGCTTGCCAAGCAGTTTTACTGCCAGGCGGTGCGTACAGACTGGCGCGCCCTGACGCGCTGGTCGTACACACGCAAGGCGCTTCAGCTGCTGTTCAAGTAAGCGTTTTATAGCCTGTTACGCTACGCCGAGAATGACCAGTACAGCGCCCGGTTTGATTGCAATCACTGGGCGTCGGTTTTTTGCGGTGCAGTGGTTTTCTGGAACATATGTTTTCAAATCTTGTGCACACGATGTGACGCCAGGTTTTAAGGGGGGGGTGTGGTTGGTATAAGCAGCAAGTTGTGGGCTCGGGCTTTGAGCGTGGTCGTCGAGCATCCCGTTCGAGTGGCATTTTTTGGGAGCCTGCTGCTATCCCTGATCGCGGTACTGGGTGCCGCGACTGTAGGGCGTGATGCTGCGTTCTACCTGACCATTGCCCAGGACGTCCTAGACCATGGTCCGAAATCCGCCTTTGCGGTATTCAACTGGCCCTGGTTCTCCCTGCTCCTGGCGGGTACCCATTCGGTTTCAGCCCTGCCCATAGAACTGAGTGCTTACCTGTGGTGTTCACTGTTTGCAGCGGGCACCTGTGCGCTCTTGGTTGACTGCGTTCGCCAGCGCTCGGTGCAGGTTGCACCCTGGGCCTGCCTGGTGGTGCTGGCGATGCCGGCGTTCAACCAGTTTCGTGGCGAGATCCTGCGCGAGTTCGGCTTCTGGTTTTTCTGCATCCTGACGCTGTGGCTGGCCATGCGCTGGCAGGCCCGTGGTGGCTGGCTGCGGGCGGCAATCATTCATCTGGCGATTGTCGCGGCGGCAGCCTTCCGCCTGGAGGCGTTATTGCTGTTGCCGGCGCTGGGCCTGTGGCAGTTGCCTGGCCTGTGGGTTCGCGAGCGGCGTCTGGCGCTCCTGCAATTCATCGCGTTGCCGCTGCTGGGCGTGGTGGCGGGTATGGTGCTGGTCTCGGCCACGGGTGGTTTTTCATCGGGCCGCGTTGCCTACTATCTGGACTTGATCAATCCAAACAGTGTATTGGCGTCGTTTGATTTGCTGCGCGAGCAGTTCTCCCGATCGCTGATCAACAAGTACTCCCAGGATGAAACAGGGCGCATCATCTTTTTTGGCATCCTGGCGGCCATGGTCATCAGTTTTGTGAATATTTGCGGGCCCTTTGCCGTGCCTTTTTTACGGGGGCGCAACTGGCAGGCAATCAAGCTCTACTGGCATGAGTACCGGCCTTTTGCCTGGGCTGCGGTGTTGTACCTGTTGGTGTTGCTGCTGTTCTTTATTCAGCAGCAGTTCATGAACGTGCGTTACATGAGCTTCTTGAACCTGCTGTTTGTACCGGCGCTGGCGCTGGCAATGCAGATGTTTGCCCAGCAGTTCCCGCGCCTGGGCAAGGCCCTGGTGGCGGTCTGCCTGTTGGTGATGTTGTCCAATGTGGTGTCCACCGGGCCCGGCAAGGTCCAGTACGTCGAGGCGGGGCGTTGGATGGCGGCGAATGTCGAGCCGGATGTCCCGGCGTATTTCGATGATGGCCGTATCGGCTATTACGCTGGTCGCGGTTATCAGCTCCAGCAATTGACCCGGGAAGTGGCCATGTCGCCGGCTTATGCGGATAAATTCCGCTACTTCCTGATCGAAGCCCGCGGCAACGAACCCTGGCTCACCGGTTGGCTGGCCGAGCGCAACCTGCGCATCGTCGAGCGCTTCGCCAATCGCCGAGGCGCCACGGTACTGGTCATCGGCCAGTGAGATCAGTCCAGTAGTTGCCGCAGGCGCTCAATCAGTGGCGCCTGTTGACTGCCCGCCGGCAAGGCCTGGCGATAGCCATTGAAGAAGGCTTGCCCGGCGTCATCGCCCAGTAGCCATTGCCGATCCTCGGCATAGCGCCGCAGGTGGCTGAAGTTGCGCCGCCGTTTGCTCTGGCTCAGCGGGGTGGCCTGGCAGCTCAGGTCGGCAATGTCGATCAAGCCCAGGGTGTTTTCCGGTGTCAGGACCACGTTGCCAAAGTGCAGCGAACGAAAGTACACGCCCTTCTCGTGCAATTGCGCAATGAAGCCGCCCAGGCGCTCACGCAGGGCGTCGGCCTCGGCCTTGGCGAGTTTAAGTTGGCGGATGGTTTCCCCGGCCAGCGGGCTGTAGTACACCGCATCCCGCGCAATGCTGGGTATGCGATACACCGCAATGATGCGCGGGCAAGGGATATCCCGTTGCTGTAGTGCACGGGTGTTGTTGGCGAAGCGTTGTGCATACGGGTAGAACAGTGCCGAACTGAGCAGGCGCTTGCGCCGGAACAGCTTGAGCATGCAACCATCGGTCAACCGGAGCACCTTGTCGCCAGAACCATCGGCTTCCAGCACCTGCGCGCCAGCACGCAATGCCTCATAGGTGTTGTGATCGATTACTTGCATGCCTGACTCCCATCAATAGCCGGTCATCTTAACCGACTTGGCGCAAAGCTGGCCCATGCTCATGTTTTTTGGGGCGAAGAGGCCTGTGATATGATCCGCGCCTTACTGATTTGCGCGGATTCCCATGAGCAGTCCTGAACCTAAAACCCAGTCGACGCTGGCGATTTACTTCCGCCTCCTGACTTACGTACGGCCTTATGTGGGTCTGTTCATCCTGAGTATCGTCGGGTTCCTGATCTTCGCATCGACCCAGCCGATGCTCGCTTACATCCTCAAGTATTTCGTCGATGGCCTGGCGAACCCCGAGGCCAGCCTGTTCCCCGGCAACCCCTATCTTGGCAAGTTGCAGTTGCTGGAAACCGTGCCGCTGATGATCGTGCTGATCGCAGCCTGGCAGGGCGTGGGCTCGTTCCTCGGTAACTTCTTCCTGGCCCGGGTTTCCCTCGGGTTGGTCCACGACCTGCGCGTGGTGCTGTTCAACAAGCTGTTGGAGTTGCCCAACCGCTTTTTTGACAAGAACAACTCCGGCCACCTGATTTCCCGCATTACCTTCAACGTCACCATGGTCACCGGGGCTGCCACCGATGCGATCAAGGTGGTTATCCGTGAAGGCATGACCGTGATTTTCCTGTTTTGCACCCTGGTCTGGATGAACTGGAAACTGACCCTGGTGATGCTGGCGATCCTGCCGGTGATCGGCATGATGGTGAACAGCACCAGCCGTAAATTCCGCAAGCAGAGCAAGAAAATCCAGGTGTCCATGGGCGACGTGACCCATGTGGCCTCCGAGACGATCCACGGCTACCGTGTGGTCCGCAGCTTTGGCGGCGAGCAATATGAAAAGGTGCGCTTCGAGCAGGCGAGCCTGAGCAATACCGAGAAACAACTGGCGATGACCAAGACCGGCGCGGTGTACACGCCGATGCTGCAATTGGTGACCTACAGTGCGATGGCCGTGGTCATGTTCCTGGTCCTGTATTTGCGCGGCGATGCCTCGCCTGGCGACCTGGTGGCCTATATCACCATGGCTGGCCTGCTGCCCAAGCCGATTCGCCAGCTTTCCGAGGTCAGCTCGACCATCCAGAAGGGTGTGGCGGGTGCCGAGAGTATTTTCGAGCAGTTGGATGAGCCGGTAGAAGTCGACCAGGGCATGATCGAGCATGAACGCCTGGCTGGGCGCATTGAAGTGCGCAACCTCAGCTTCCAATACCCGGAAAGCGACAAGAAGGTGCTCAACGACATCAGCTTTATCGTCGAGCCTGGGCAAATGGTCGCGCTGGTGGGGCGTTCGGGCAGCGGCAAGTCGACCCTGGCCGGCTTGATCCCTCGCTTCTACCAGCATGAGCAGGGGCAGATTCTGCTCGATGGCGTACGCGTGCAGGATTTCACCCTGCGCAACCTGCGCCGGCAAATCGCCTTGGTGACCCAGCAGGTCACCCTGTTCAACGACACCGTGACCAACAACATCGCCTATGGCGACCTGGCTGGCGCGCCCACCGACGCGGTGCATCATGCCGCTCGCGAAGCGTATGCCGATGAGTTCATCGTGAAGATGCCCCAGGGCTATGAAACCCTGGTAGGCGAGAACGGCGTACTGCTGTCCGGCGGCCAGCGCCAGCGCATTGCAATTGCCCGGGCCTTGCTCAAGGACGCGCCGCTGCTGATTCTCGACGAAGCGACCTCGGCCCTGGATACCGAGTCCGAACGCCATATCCAGGCGGCCCTGGACCATGTGGTGAAGAACCGCACCACCCTGGTGATTGCCCACCGCTTGAGCACCATCGAGAAAGCCGACCTGATCCTGGTAATGGATGACGGCCAGATTGTCGAGCGCGGGACCCATGTCGAGTTGCTGGCGAAGAATGGCTACTACGCCCGCCTGCACGCCAAGGAGTTCGAAGAAGGCGACCCAGTGGCGCCCTCCCATGTGACGGATGCCTATTGAGGCGCCAGGGGCGCCGGGCTGGGATCGACCGCCAGGATTGAATCGGTCGATGCTTTTCCCTGTGCTAATATCGCGCCCCTGTTCATTTTGTATGTGGGTTGCTCCATGAAGTTGTCCATGCCGCGATTCGATCAAGCCCCTGTCTTGGTGGTCGGCGATGTCATGCTCGACCGTTACTGGCATGGCGGTACCTCACGGATTTCCCCTGAGGCACCGGTACCGGTAGTCAAGGTCGAGCAAATCGAAGACCGCCCAGGCGGCGCTGCCAACGTTGCCCTTAACATCGCCGCCCTCGGCGCCCCGGCCTCCCTGGTCGGCGTGACCGGCGACGATGAAGCCGCCGACAGCCTGACCAACAGCCTGCGCGGCGCTGGCGTGCGTGCCCTGTTCCAGCGCATCGCCCATCAGCCGACCATCGTCAAGCTGCGGGTCATGAGCCGTCACCAGCAGTTGCTGCGTATCGACTTTGAAGAACCCTTCGCCACCGACGCCCTGGCCCTCAGTGAGCAGGTCGACGAGCTGCTCGAAGGCATCAAGGTGCTGGTGCTGTCGGACTACGGCAAAGGCGCATTGAAAAACCACCAGATGCTGATCCAGGCCGCCAAGGCCCGTGGCATCCCGGTGCTGGCCGATCCCAAGGGCAAGGATTTCTCGGTCTACCGAGGCGCCAGCCTGATCACGCCGAACCTCAGCGAATTTGAAACCATCGTCGGCGGTTGCGTCGATGAGCACGACTTGGTGAGCAAAGGCGCAAGCCTGATGGCCGACCTCGACCTCGGCGCCTTGCTGGTGACCCGTGGCGAACACGGCATGACCCTACTGCGTCCCGGTCACCCGGCCATGCACTTGCCGGCGCGTGCGCGGGAAGTGTTCGACGTCACGGGCGCCGGCGACACCGTGATCTCCACCCTGGCGGCAGCGATTGCGGCAGGGGAGGAGTTGCCCCATGCGGTAGCCCTGGCCAACCTGGCAGCGAGCATCGTGGTGGGCAAGCTGGGTACGGCGTCCATCAGTGCCCCGGAACTGCGTCGCGCGATCCAGCGCGAGGAAGGCTCGGAGCGTGGTGTGTTGAGCCTGGAGCAATTGCTGCTGGCGATTGACGATGCCCGTGCCCATAACGAGAGCATTGTCTTCACCAACGGCTGCTTCGATATCCTGCACGCCGGCCATGTGACCTACCTGGAGCAGGCTCGCGCCCAGGGTGATCGCCTGATCGTGGCGATCAACGATGATGCTTCGGTCAGCCGCCTGAAAGGCCCTGGCCGACCGATCAACAGCGTGGACCGGCGCATGGCGGTCCTGGCTGGGTTGGGCGCGGTGGATTGGGTGATCAGCTTCTCCGAGGGCACTCCGGAAAACCTCCTGGCCCAGGTCAAGCCAGATGTGTTGGTCAAGGGTGGTGACTACTCGGTCGACCAGGTGGTCGGTGCCGATATCGTCAACGCCTATGGTGGCAAGGTCAAAGTCCTGGGGTTGGTGGAAAACAGCTCGACGACCGCGATTGTCGAAAAAATCCGCCAAACCAACGATGCCGCTCAATAGGTTTTATCGCTATGTCTGATGCTCTCGTACTGATTACTGGCGGTGCCGGCTTTATCGGTTCCAATCTGGTCGATGCACTGCTTGCCAAGGGCTATGCAGTGCGCGTGCTGGATAACCTGTCCACCGGCAAACGCAGCAACCTGGCGCTGGACAACCCGCGCCTGCAACTGCTGGAAGGCGACGTGGCCGACGCTGCGCTGGTCGCTCGTGCGGCGGTGGGGGCGACAGCCGTAGTGCACCTGGCGGCAGTCGCGTCGGTGCAGGCGTCGGTGGATGATCCGGTCAGTACACACCAGAGCAACTTCGTGGGTAGCCTGAATGTCTGCGAGGCCATGCGCCAGGCCGGGGTCAAGCGCGTGGTGTTTGCCTCCAGTGCCGCGGTGTATGGCAACAACGGCGAAGGCGACTCTATCGACGAGCAAACCGCCAAGGCACCGTTGACGCCTTATGCATCGGACAAGCTGGCGAGCGAGCACTACTTTGACTTCTACCGTCGCCAGCATGGCCTGGAGCCGGTGATTTTCCGCTTCTTCAACATCTTTGGCCCGCGCCAGGATCCTTCATCGCCGTACTCCGGGGTGATCAGCATCTTCAGCGAGCGCGCGCAAAAAGGCCTGCCGATTGCCGTATTCGGCGACGGTGAGCAAACCCGGGACTTCATGTACGTCGGGGATCTGGTGGCGGTGCTGGTGCAAGCGGTGGAAATGGCCGAAGCGCCTCTGGGCGCGATCAATGTCGGCTGGAACCGCACCACCACGCTCAAGCAGTTGCTGCAGGCGCTGTCGGAAATTGTCGGCTCGTTGCCGGCTGTCAGCTACACAGAGCCGCGTTCAGGGGATATTCGGCACTCCAGGGCTAATAACCAGCGCCTGGCGGCGAGCTTCGCATTGCCTGAGGCGACGCCGCTGAAGACCGGCCTGGAGAAACTGCTGCACGGCTGAGCCCTTATTCTCTGTAGGAGCCGGCAAGCCGGCTCCTACAGGGGAGGCGTCAGCGTCCTGCTTTTTTCGGCACCATCTTGCGCAAGATCTGCCTGGCCCGCCCGGTCAGCTGGCTCAACTTCGATTCCTTCTCCGGCGTGCTCAGGCCCTGTTGCCTGAGCCAGTCCTTCCAGCGGATCCGCTCATCGCGCACCAGCCAACCTTCCTGCTGGGCAAAACTTTCGGCCAGGTACAACCCGCGCGTGCTCGCTGGCACCAGTTGATCCTTTTTCAAGGTAAACAGCTCGGCGCAAGGCTGGCCGTCCTTCAGGGGCATCAGGTACAAGTCCGGGCGCTGGCGGTCCAGGCGCGCCACCAGTTGGTCGCCCTCCAGGCGTTCGTCCACATGGAACAGGCTCAAGGACTTGGCCTCCTTGGGCACTTCCAGGCGCAGGTCGTAGATCAATTGCAGTGAGGCCGTGGGCAGGTGCACATAGGCCCGGGGGCGTTCGATCAATTGCATGTTGGCGCAGCGCACCGGGCGGGCAGCGCCGGACAGCGGCGACAGGCGAAACGGCAAGGCCTCGCGGTAATGCAGCGCGCTGGAGTAGGGCGCCGGCAGCCAGGTATCGTTGAAGCGCCCGCCCAGCCAGCCTTCCGGGGTTTCCAGTAGGCACTCCTCGGCGATTTCCTGAATGGCAGTGTGCAGTGGCAAGTTCAGTTCGTGGGCCGGCACGTAGCCGGAAATCAGCTTGAGCACCACGTCGCCACGGTCCTGGCGACGCTGGCGCACCAGTACCCAGTAATCGCGGTTTTGCCAGTGCAGTGTCAGGCGCACCGACACCCCGAGGTTGGCCAGTTCCAGGGCGAAGCGCTCGGCATCCGCCACTTCCACCGGCTTGCGCCGCTGCAGAGTCTGGGCAAAGTTGAGCGGCATGCCCACGCTCTGGTAGCTCAGGCCTTCGGGGGTGGCTTCGACGTACAGCGGCAGAGTTTTAAAGTTACTGGGGTTTTTTCTTATGAGCGTTCGCGGCATGTCGGCTCCTTCTTGCGTCGGGGTCGGCCGCGTCGGCGGCATCAGGATTGGCGAATGATCTTGGCAGCGGTTGCCACATTATGGGCAAGGTGCAGCGGGTTGATGGTCCCGACAATAGCACTGGCCACGCCCGTTTGCGCAAACAACAAGATGAAACTGGCGTGAATTGGATCCACTCCCGGCTCAAGGCACGCATGCCCACTGGCCAGGGCCTTTTTCACCAGGATGCCTTTGCCGTGGGCGGCGGCATAATCAATCACGGCTTTTTCGTCTTGCTCGTTCAGATTGTAGGTGACCATCGCGCAATCACCTTGTTCCAGAGCCTTCACCCCGCCCTCGACGGTTTTGCCGGAAAAGCCGAAACCGCGAATCTTGCCCTCGGCCTTGAGGTCCGCCAGAGTCTGGTAGACCTCGCAGTCGTTGAGAATATGCAAGTCGTTGCCGTCGGAATGCACCAGCACCAGGTCGATAAAATCCGTTTCCAGGCGTTTCAGGCTGCGCTCGACGGACAGCCGGGTGTGGGCCGCGCTGAAGTCGTGACGGGACACGCCGTCGGCAAATTCTTCGCCGACCTTGCTGACAATCACCCAGTCCTGGCGCTGACCACGCAGCAGCGGGCCCAGGCGTTCTTCGCTGTGACCATAGGCGGGGGCGGTGTCGATCAGGTTGATCCCCAGCTCGCGCGCCTGGCGCAGCAACATCCGCGCCTCCTCATCGTTGGGGATCTGGAAACCATTGGGGTACTTCACCCCCTGGTCGCGCCCCAGTTTCACGGTGCCCAGGCCCAGTGGCGACACCAGCAGGCCGGTGCTGCCCAGGGGGCGATGAAGGTCATGCAGCGTCGGCAGGCTCATGGCAACAATTGCTCCCAGGCGGGTTGGGCGATGGCGGGGCGAGGCAGTTGCGGCAATGGTTCGCTGGGTGTCGGCTGGATGCCGTCACGTTCCAGGGCGTTGAGCACCCGGTCGGCGAAGTCCGGCGCCAGGGCCAGCTTGGTTGGCCAGCCCACCAGCAGCCGGCCCTGTTCGGCGAGGAATGCGTTGTCCGGCCGGGTCAGGCCCGTTTGCAGGGGCTCGGCGCGATCCACCCGCAGGGTCGCCCACTGGGTCTGGCTCATGTCGATCCACGGCAGCAGTTGCGCCAGCTCCTTTTGCGCCGTGGCGATCTGCTCGGCGGGCGTGCGGTGCACGCCTTCGGTTTCGGCAATATCGCCGCCCATGTACCACACCCAATTGCCATCAGCGGCCGGGTGCGTGGTGATGGTGATCCGTGGCTTGGTGCCGCCGCCCAGGCAGTGCGCGTACAGGGGTTTGAGGCCGGGGCCCTTGGCGATGATCATATGCAGCGGGCGCTTTTGCATGGCCGGCTGGCTCAGGCCCAGGGTGGTCAGCAGTTCGGCGGTGCCGCCGCCGGCGCTCAGCACGATGCGCTGGGCGCGAATCGCTCGGCCATCGACTTTCAGCCCAACCAGGATGCCACCCTCAAGCAGCGGCTCGATCTGTTGCCCGGCGAGCAGGCCGTCGCCGGCCAATTGCGCCAGGCGCTCGATCAGGCTCGGCACATCCACCACCAGTTCGGCCAGGCGATAGACCTTGCCCTTGAAGCGGCGGTCTTGCAGGGCCAGCGGCAAATCTTCGCCCTTGACCTGGTCGACGCGGCCGCGCACCGCCTTGCTGGCGAAGAAGCTGGTGAGGTTGCCGGCCAGGGTGCCTGGCGACCACAGGTAATGGGCCTGGGACAACAGGCGCACGCCCGTCAGGTCCAGCTCGCCGGTGCCGGCCAGCGCCTCGCGCCAGCGTCGTGGCATATCGGCAATAGCTTCAGAGGCGCCGGTCAGGGCACCGTGCAAGGCGTATTTCGCACCACCGTGAATGATCCCCTGGGACTTCACGCTCTGCCCGCCACCCAGGGTCGCGTTCTCCACCACAATCGTGGAAAACCCCTGGCTACGCAGGCGCGCATTGAGCCAGAGGCCGGCAACCCCGGCGCCGACAATCAGGACGTCGGTGGAAATAACGGATGGCATGGGGCGACCTCAGTGTTCAGAACAAGAGGCCAAGTATACAGACTCGACGGCGGGATCTTTGCTCAGGATCAACAACTGTAGGAGGTCAGTGGCCTGCCGTTTTCGAAAACAACTGAATCACCACCACCCCGAGCACAATCAAGCCCATCCCGAGCATCGCCGGCAGATCGAGCTTCTGCCCATAGATAAACAGCGCCGCGATGCTGACCATGACAATGCCCATCCCGGCCCATACCGCATAGGCCACGCCCACCGGGACGGTGCGCACCACCAGAGTCAGCATCCAGAAAGCCACGCCATAACCCACGATCACCAACAGTAGGGGAATCGGCGTGCTCCAGCCCTTGATTGCTTTCATGGAAACGGTAGCGATCACCTCCGAGCAGATGGCGATAGCCAGGTAGTAGTAGGCGACGTTCATGGGGCAATCCTCGGGATGGGCTCAATACTGTAGGAGCGAGCTTGCTCGCGAAAATCGTTAACGGTCATGCGCATAACCTGGCTGAACGTGGTGTTCTCGGGTTTTTCGCGAGCCAGCCCGCTCCTGGAAAGGCTGGCATTTTAGTGCGTTATCAGATGGGGTAAAGTCATTACCTATCCGAATTAAAGATGGGTTTGACCAATGAGCGTGCAATGGAACCTGGAGCAGATGCGTCTGTTTGTCAGCGTCGCCGAACAGCGGTCGTTTTCGGCGGTGGCCCGGGACCAGCGCAAGGCGCAGTCGGCGGTAAGCAATGGTATTGCCTTGCTGGAGGCTGACCTTGGGGTGAGCCTGTTTGATCGTAGCAGCGGTCGCCAGCCCCGGTTGACCGAGGCCGGCGCGGTGCTGCTGGAGGAGGCCCGGGAAGTGCTGCGCCAGTGCGAGCGTCTCAACGGCCGCGCTCTGTCCTTGATGCGTGGCGAAGAAGCGCGGCTGCGCCTGGCCCAGGACGAAGCCATGTTGTATCAGCCGGTACTCGATAGCCTGGAGGCGCTGGCCGGGAAGTTTCCTAGCCTGGAAGTGCAATTGTCGAGCACGGCCCAAGGTGATGTCGCACGCAAATTAGTCGAGCGCAAAGCGGACCTGGGGTTGCTGTTCTACCACGACCAGATCCCCGAGGCCCTTGAGCGGCGGGTGGTTGGCAGCGTGGAGATGGTCACGGTGTGCGGCGTCGGGCATCCGCTGGCCAGCGGCGGTTTTGTCGATTGCCAGCGCCTGGCGCAGTTTCGCCAGTTGCTGATGTCGACCCAGACCAGCGTCTACCCCGGTAGCGAGGCGGCCAGCCCGCAGGTGTGGCGTGCCGACAGCTTTTACGTGTTGGCCGAGTGGCTGGCGCGTGGCCTGGGCTGGGCCTGGTTACCGCGACATGTGGTGCAATACCCGACGTATCAGGGGCAGATGGTCGAGTTGGATAGCGAATGGACGCCACCGGCCCTGGTGGTAGAGCTGGTTTGGCGTCGGGATGAACCCTTGGGCCCGGCGGCGCGCTTTCTGGCCGAACGTTTTACCGAGTGTTTGCAGGCGATCGGCTGAAAAAGCCGATAAACTCCGGCGCCATGAATAGAACTCTCTACAGCTGTCTGTTTTACCTGGCGCTGCCGTTGGTGGCCTTACGTCTATGGCTGCGGGCACGCAAGGCGCCGGCCTACGCCAAGCGCGTCAGCGAACGCTTTTCCTACGGGTTGCCGCTACTCAAACCCGGTGGGATCTGGGTGCACGCGGTGTCGGTGGGCGAGAGCATCGCCGCCGCACCGATGATCCGTGGTTTGCTGGCGCGTCATCCACAGTTGCCGATCACCGTCACCTGCATGACGCCCACCGGTTCCGAGCGGATCCAGGCATTGTTCGCCAATGAGCCGCGCATCCAGCATTGCTACCTGCCCTACGATTTGCCATGTGCCGCCAAGCGCTTTCTGGACCGGGTCCAGCCCAGGCTGGCGGTCATCATGGAAACCGAGTTGTGGCCCAATCATATCCACCAGTGCGCCAAGCGCGGGATTCCCGTGGTACTGGCCAATGCGCGGCTGTCGGCACGCTCGGCCAAGGGCTACGCACGTTTCGCCAAACTGACTGCGCCGATGCTGGCAGAAATGAGCCTGTTCGCCGTGCAGACCGCCACCGAGGCCGAGCGCTTTCGCAGCCTGGGCGCACGTGCGGAAACGGTCGAAGTCACCGGCTCGATCAAGTTTGACCTGACCATCGACCCTCAGCTGTTGGCGCGCGCCGCTGCGTTGCGTGAGCAGTGGCAGGCCAGCGAGCGCCCGGTGTGGATCGCCGCCAGTACCCACGAGGGTGAAGATGAAGTGGTGCTGGCGGCCCATCGGCAGTTGCTCGCCAGCTATCCCAACGCCCTGTTGATTCTGGTGCCACGGCATCCGGAGCGTTTCAACACGATGTTTGAGCTGTGCCAGCAGCAGGGTTTTGCCACCGTGCGGCGCTCCAGCGGCGCGCCGGTCAACGCCCAGACCTCGGTATTGCTGGGCGACACCATGGGCGAGCTGCTGTTTTTGTATGCCTTGGCCGACAGCGCTTTTGTCGGCGGCAGCCTGGTGCCCAATGGTGGGCATAACCTGCTGGAGCCCGCTGCGCTGGCCAAGCCGGTGATCAGCGGCCCGCACCTGTTCAACTTCCTCGAAATCGCCGCGCTGATGCGCGAAGCCGGGGCGTTGCGGGAGGTGGAGGATGCCGAGGGCTTGGCCGAGGCGGTGCGGCAGTTGTTTGAGCTGCCGCAGGATGCGCAGAAGATGGCGCAGGCGGGGCTCAAGGTGATGCAGGGCAACCAGGGGGCGTTGAAGCGCTTGCTCGATGGTATCGACCGCCTGATCAACCGCTGACCTTGTGGGAGCGGGCTTGCTCGCGAAGACGGTGTGTCAGTCAACACATGTATTGACTGAGACACCGTCTTCGCGAGCAAGCCCGCTCCCACATTTGTTATGCGGTGGGTTTAGTTGCTGGGGCGGGCCTTCAGTTGCTCGGCCGCAGCCTTGGCCAGGTCCGGCGGCAGGAAGTCCTTGTCCGGGTTGTAGTCAGCCTTCAGGTACCGCGCCAGATCCTGCAGATCCCCCGGGTTCAACGTCCCCGCCGCCTGCTTCAGGCGCAGGTTGTCGAGGATGTAGTCATAGCGGCTGTTGTTGTAGTTGCGCACCGAGGAGTAGAGCTGGCGCTGCGAGTCCAGCACATCGACGATATTGCGCGTGCCCACCTGGTAACCGATTTCCGTGGCTTCCACTGCGCTCTGGTTGGAGATGATCGACTGGCGGCGGGCCTGTACTTGCTCCACATCGGTATTCACCGCGCGGTGCAGGTTGCGGGTGTTTTCCACCACCTGGCGGCGCAGGCCTTCGCGTTGCTGCTCGGTCTGGCCCAGGCGCGAATAGGATTCGCGCACCTGTGAGCTGGTGAGGCCGCCGCTGTACAGCGGGATATTCAGGCGCAGGCCGATGGTACGTTGCTCGACATCACCACGATAGGGCTGGCCGAAGGCGTTGGGGTTGCTGAAACCGAGGGCGTCGTTGTCGCCTTTCTCGTATTGCGCCACCGCGTCCAGGGTCGGCGCGTGGCCGGCCTTGCGTTGCTTGAGGGTCTCTTCGGCAGCCGTCACCGCATAGTTGCTGGCCAGCAGGTTCAGGTTCTGTCGCCCGGCGGTGTCGACCCAGGCTTTGGCGTCGTTCGGGGCCGGCGGCAACACCGGCAGCGTGTGGACAATGCCCTGGATCGCGTTGTATTGGCGGTTGGTCAAGGTGATCAGCGCTTCAAACGCGTCATCCACCTGGCGCTGGGCGAGGATCCGGTTGGCGCGTGCGGTGTCGTAGCTGGCCTGGGATTGCAGCACGTCGGTCTTGTCCGACAGGCCCACGTCGAAACGCTCGTTGGACTGGTCCAGTTGGCGCTTGAAGGCCGCCTCTTCGGCCTTGGTCGAGGCCAGGTTGTCCTGGGCGCGCAGCACGGCGAAGTAGTTTTCGGCGCTTTGCAGGATCAGTTCCTGCTCGGTGGCCGAGAGTTGCAGGGCGGCTTGTTCATTCACGGCTTCGGCAGCCTGCAGCTGGAACCAGCGATCGGCACGGAACAGCGGCTGGCTCAGGGTCGCGCGCCAGGTGTGGGCGTCGCGATTGGCAGTGGCCGAGGGTGTGTCGATCTGGGTGCGCACGTTGTTCACGTCGGCGCCGGCCGAGAGGTTGGGCAGCAGGCCGGCACGGGCCTGGGGCACCACTTCTTTTTGCGCGCCGTATTGGGCACGGGCGGCGGCCAGGTCGGCGTTGTTGTCCACCGCTTCCTGGTAGACGCTGACCAGATCGGTTTTGGTCGACAAGGGCGCTTCTGCTGCCCAGACCATTCCATTGGTCGCACAAGACACGGCAAGAGCCAGTGAAAGTTTGCGCAGCATGAGGCGATCCCTAGATAAATATTACGACGATAATTTAGCGCCCAAGGCTACGACGAGCAATCCATAGCGTCAAGGCGTTGAGACAGTAGCCGAGTGTAGTGGCCGCACTGCGGCACAACAATCCTGTAATTGCGCCATTCATCACGCTGAATGCACCGCTATTGGCAATTTGCCTGCTCCATGGTCTAGACTGGCCGCGTTCTTGTCGGGGTGCCTTGCTATGAGGCTGAGATCGGTAAATACCGGATCCCGTTGAACCTGATCAGGTTAGCGCCTGCGTAGGGAACAAGATTTCTCGTCACCCGGCGAGTCCTCTTGTGCTTCGTCCGGGATGTTGTTCGACCATCGAACAGCCCTCGTGCACCAAGCACAGCACTGGTTCCAGTGCGTCCGTCCGTCACAGGTTCGCTCCGACAAAAATCCACTGCCTGGATGTGTCTGGAGAGCCCGTGATGAGTACAAAACTAAAAAACACCGTGCATTTGAGTGAGTCGGCCAAGGTTGACTCGGGATCCGTGCAGCCGTTTACCCGCTCGCAAAAAGTCTATGTGCAGGGCACCCGCCCGGACATCCGCGTACCGATGCGCGAAATCAGTCTCGACGTGACGCCCACCGACTTCGGCGGCGAGATCAATGCGCCCGTGGTGGTCTACGACACCTCCGGCCCGTACACCGACCCCAACGTGATTATTGACGTGCGCAAAGGCCTGGGCGATGTGCGCTCGCCGTGGATCGAATCCCGTGGCGACACCGAGCGCCTGTCCGGCCTGAGCTCGCACTTCGGCCAGCAGCGCCTGAGCGATGCCGAGCTGACCGCCCTGCGTTTTGCCCATGTGAAGAACCCACGCCGCGCCAAGGCGGGGGCCAACGTCACGCAGATGCACTACGCGCGCCAGGGCATCATTACCGCCGAGATGGAATACGTCGCCATCCGCGAAAACATGAAGCTTGAAGAAGCCCGCGCGGCCGGCCTGCTGACCCAGCAACACGCCGGCCACAGCTTCGGCGCCAGCGTGCCGAAAATCATCACCCCCGAATTTGTGCGCGAAGAAATCGCCCGTGGCCGCGCCATCATCCCGGCCAACATCAACCACACCGAACTGGAACCGATGATCATCGGCCGTAACTTCCTGGTGAAGATCAACGGCAACATTGGCAACAGCGCCCTGGGCTCGTCCATCGAAGAAGAAGTGGCGAAACTGACCTGGGGCATTCGCTGGGGTTCTGACACCGTGATGGACCTGTCCACCGGCAAGCACATCCACGAAACCCGCGAGTGGATCATCCGCAACTCGCCGGTACCGATCGGTACCGTACCGATCTACCAGGCCCTGGAAAAAGTCGGCGGCGCTGCCGAAGACCTGACCTGGGAGCTGTTCCGCGACACCCTGATCGAACAGGCCGAGCAGGGCGTCGACTACTTCACCATCCATGCCGGCGTGCTGCTGCGCTATGTACCGCTGACCGCCAAGCGGGTGACCGGTATCGTTTCCCGTGGCGGCTCGATCATGGCCAAGTGGTGCCTGGCGCATCACAAAGAGAACTTCACCTACACGCATTTCGATGAAATCTGCGAAATCATGAAGGCCTACGACGTCAGCTTCTCCCTCGGCGATGGCCTGCGCCCGGGGTCGATTGCCGACGCCAACGACGCCGCGCAGTTCGGCGAGCTGGAAACCCTTGGCGAACTGACCAAGATCGCCTGGAAGCACGACGTACAAACCATGATCGAAGGCCCGGGCCATGTGCCGATGCAGTTGATCAAGGAGAACATGGACAAGCAACTGGAGTGCTGTGACGAGGCGCCGTTCTACACCCTCGGCCCGCTGACCACTGACATTGCACCGGGCTACGACCACATCACCTCAGGCATCGGCGCGGCGATGATCGGCTGGTTCGGTTGCGCGATGCTCTGCTACGTCACGCCCAAGGAACACCTGGGCCTGCCGAACAAGGATGATGTGAAGACCGGCATCATCACCTACAAGATTGCGGCCCACGCCGCGGATTTGGCCAAGGGCCATCCAGGCGCGCAGATCCGTGACAACGCCTTGAGCAAGGCGCGGTTCGAGTTCCGCTGGGAAGACCAGTTCAACCTCGGCCTGGACCCGGACACCGCGCGCTCCTATCACGACGAAACCCTGCCCAAGGATTCGGCCAAGGTCGCGCATTTCTGCTCGATGTGCGGGCCGAAATTCTGCTCGATGAAGATTACCCAGGAAGTGCGTGAGTACGCGGCCAACCAGCGCATCGAGGCGGTGGATGTGGATGTGGCCAAGGGCTTGGCCGAGCAGGCAGAACGGTTCAAGCAGGAAGGCAGCCAGCTCTACAAAAAGGTCTGATCCGAGATCGCGGGCGCCTGTAAGGGCCTCATCGCGAGCAAGCCCGCTCCCACACTCGACCGCATTCCAGAGGTGGAACTCGATCGAGTGTGGGAGCGGGCTTGCTCGCGAAAGCAATCTCTCAAACAACAGATACTCCTCAGAGATTCCACCCTTGAGCATTCAACCGAGTACCTACTCTCCCGACATTGCCGTCCCCATAGACAAGCGTGTTTTTGGCGCCCGCGATCTGTTTTCCCTGTGGTTCTCCCTCGGCATCGGTCTGATGGTCCTGCAGACCGGCGCGTTGCTGGCGCCTGGCTTGGGTCTGTCGGGCTCGTTGCTGGCGATTTCTCTCGGCACCCTGGTAGGCGTGCTGCTGTTGGCCGCCGTCGGGGTGATCGGCAGTGACACCGGCCTATCGTCCATGGCCGCCCTCAAGCTCAGCCTGGGCGCCAAAGGCGCTAGCCTGCCGGCGCTGTTGAACCTGCTGCAACTGATTGGCTGGGGCTCGTTCGAAATCATCGTCATGCGCGATGCCGCCAGCCTGCTGGGCACCCGTGCCTTCAACGAAGGCAGTCTGTGGGCCAGCCCGTTGCTCTGGACGCTGTTCTTCGGCGGCCTCGCCACCTTGCTGGCGGTCAGTGGCCCGCTGACCTTCGTGCGAAAGATCCTGCGCAAGTGGGGGATCTGGCTGCTGCTGGCGGCCTGCCTGTGGCTGACCTGGAACCTGTTCGCCAAGGCCGACCTGGCCGCGTTGTGGGCCCAGGCGGGCGATGGTTCGCTGCCGTTTGCCGTCGGGTTTGATATCGCCATTGCCATGCCGTTGTCCTGGCTGCCGCTGATTGCCGACTACTCACGCTTCGGCAAGCGCGCCACGCGGGTGTTCGGCGGCACGGCCCTGGGCTTTTTTATCGGTAACTTCTGGCTGATGAGCCTGGGCGTGGCCTACACCCTGGCGTTTGCGCCCAGTGGTGAAGTCAACGCGCTGCTGCTGGCATTGGCCGGGGCTGGCCTGGGGATTCCGCTGTTGCTGATTCTGCTGGATGAATCAGAAAACGCCTTCGCCGATATCCACTCCGCGGCGGTCTCCAGCGGCATGCTGCTACGGGTGAAAGTCGAACACCTGGCACTGGTGATCGGGCTTGTTTGCACGCTGATCGCCTGCTTCGCGCCCTTGGCCCAGTATCAGAATTTCCTGCTGTTGATCGGCTCGGTATTCGCGCCGCTGTTTGGCGTGGTGCTGGTAGACCACTTCATCCTGCGCCGACGTGGCCAGGCGCGGCCTGCAAGCCTGCGCTGGCCGGCGCTGCTGGCCTGGCTGGGCGGTATCAGCACCTATCATCTGCTGGCCAATCTGTACCCGGATATTGGCGCGACCCTACCGGCACTGGCGCTGGCAGGGCTGCTGCAATTTATCCTCGGGCGCGCCTTCAGGGGCGTACGGGCACCAGCTCCGGCTTGATGATGCCGTCGAGGCGCGTGTAAGGAATCTGCAACTCGACGTGGCCCATGGCGTAGGGCGCAATGGTGGTCGTAGGGTACTTGAGTACCACCGCGCCGTAGGTCAGCGCCACGTTCGGGGTTTTCTGGAAGGGCCAGCTTTTCACGTACTCCGGCTCCAGGCTCAGGCGGGTGCTGATCAGCCAACTGTTGTGGGCTACCTGGGCGGCTTTCCAGAACGCGTCTTCCTTGCCGGGGCGCAGCATGTCCGCCAGGGTCAGGTTTTTTTGCTGTTGGCGTGAGTAGTTGATGAAGCCGCGGCCAGGTTCGCCATGGGCGCCGCCGGTGTCCAGGTAGCTGGACAGTTCGATGATCACCAAGCCGTCATGCTGCTCCCGTACCTTGGCCTGCAAGTACATGCTGTTGCGTGGGCCGGACTCGCGCAGGAATTTTTCCCGATAGGCGTTCAGCGACGCCGGCAGTGGCGCGCCGGGGGTGGTGCGGGTCATTTCCAGCAGGCGTTGCTCGATCAAGGCGTCGAGCTTGGGCTCGTTGGCGAAATGCACCGTATCGATGTTCACCAGTGGGCAATCGGCAGTGGTGCAGCCCGGTTGCACCACTTCGGATGCATCGCGGGTGGCTTCCAGCGGCGCGCGGTAGCTGGGTTGGAACAGGCTCTGGCAAGCGCCGAGCGTCAAGGCAATACAGGCCACGGAGGCGACTTTTAACAGCGACATGGGCGTCCTTCATAAAGCGGAGAAGAGCGAAAGATATGGGGCTTCGACTGTCGGCATCCCAGTCAGTTCGCCACTAAGCTGATTACAGTGAGTTTGACCGCCGCCGCCTGTCCCGGCAACAGGAAAGGGGCTGCACCGACGGGCGCGGGCGCTGTAGGATGGCGCGATGCCGAGACACACACCGCAATAAACGAGGGTTGATATGACCGACAGTGCGAAATCGACGCCGAACAGATTTGAAGTGGTTCAGCGCGACAATGCCTACCAGGGCTTCTACAAGCTTGATCGTGTACAGCTGCGCCACGAGCTGTTCGACGGCGGCATGAGCCCGGTGATCAACCGCGAGATTTTTGTCCGCCACGATGCCGTCTGTGTCCTGCCCTACGATGCGCAACGCGATGAAGTGGTGTTGATCGAGCAGTTCCGGGTTGGCGCCATGGGCCGCACCGACAATCCATGGTTGGTGGAGATGGTTGCCGGTCTGATCGAAAAAGACGAGCAACCGGAGGAGGTTGCGCACCGCGAAGCCGAGGAGGAAGCTGGGCTGACCTTCTCTGCGCTATGGCCGATCACCAAGTATTTCCCGTCGCCGGGGGGCAGCACCGAATTCGTCCACCTGTTTTTGGGACGTTGCGACAGTAGCGGTGCTGGCGGTATCCATGGCCTGGCCGAAGAAGCAGAAGATATCCGCGTTACCGTGTGGGCCTTTGAAGATGCCCTGCAAGCGGTACGCGACGGTAAAATTTCCAACGCAGCCAGCATTATCGCCCTGCAATGGCTTGCGCTTAATCGCGCGGAAGTGAGGGGGTTATGGCAGTAAAGGCACGGGAACGCTACCGGGTCGACCTGATCGGCTTGCAAGCCGCTTGCGAGGCCAACTATGCGCGGCTGATGCGCCTGTTGCCGGACATGCGCCATACGCCCGAAGCACGACGGATCGCCGTGACCCACGGTGACCAGATGCTCGGCGTGCTGACCCTGGAAGTCATCCTCACTTGCCCGTACACCAGCACCCTGCGCGTGCGCCAGGAGCACAGCCTGCCGTGGCTGCCGGTGCCGCAGCTGGAAGTGCAGGTGTATCACGATGCGCGAATGGCCGAAGTGGTCAGCGCCGAACATGCACGGCGCTTTCGCAGCATCTATCCTTACCCCAATGTGTTCATGCACCAGCCCGATGAGAAAGCACAGCTCAATGTGTTCCTCGGTGAATGGTTGAGTCATTGTCTGGCCCTGGGCCATGAGTTTGAAGTCGTCCGATAGCGTTCGACGGCGTGCGTTTGACGGCTTTCCTCTTTGTGTCCTGCCCCAGCATAATTGCACCCATTGTCCATTTATGTGATTGCCCTGGGAGAACGCCTTGCCGAGCGTATCCACCGTGAACCCCGATGCGCCGGCGTTGCTGGTGCAACTGTCTGACAGCCACCTGTTTGCCGAGGCCGACGGCACGCTGCTGGGCATGAATACCCGCGACAGCCTGCAACGGGTGATCGAGCTGGTGCGGGCCCGGCAACCGCAGATTGATTTGCTGCTGGCCACCGGCGACTTGTCCCAGGACGGTACGCTTGAGTCCTACCAGCTGTTTCGCGACCTGAGCCAGCAGATTGGCGCCCCGGCGCGCTGGATTCCGGGCAATCACGATGAGCCGCAGGTCATGGCCCAGGCGACCATGGGCAGCGCGTTGCTGGAGTCGGTGGTGGATGTGGGCAACTGGCGCATTACCTTGCTGGACTCCGCCGTGCCGGGCTCGGTGCCGGGCTATCTGGCCGAGCCGCAACTGCAATTGCTGGCGCAAGCCTTGAGTGAAGCACCGGGTCGCCATCATCTGGTGTGCTTCCATCATCACCCCGTGCCCATCGGCTGTGCCTGGATGGAGCCCATCGGTTTGCGCAACCCCGAGGCGCTGTTTGCCGTGCTCGACCGTTTTCCCCAGGTGCGGGCGGTGTTGTGGGGGCATGTGCACCAGGAGATCGACCGCCAGCGTAATGGCGTGCGCTTGCTGGCGTCGCCGTCCACCTGCATCCAGTTCGCCCCCGGCAGTGAGGATTTCAAGGTCAGCGAACAGGCGCCTGGCTATCGTTGGCTGCGTCTGCACCCGGACGGGCGGCTGGAAACTGGGGTAGAACGGGTCGAAGGTTTCAGCTTTACCGTGGATTACGGCAGCAACGGCTACTAAACCTGCAAACACACATCAAAATGTAGGAGCGGGCTTGCCCGCGATAGGCATAGGTTTCTACACAACTTTGCTGCATCGCATAACCCCAGGCAGATAGGGCTGTTGTGGCGAGCGGGCTTGTCGGAACGCCGCATCGCCCGCGCTGGGCTGCGAAGCAGCCCTAAAGCAGGCCATCGCGGTTTATCTGAAGAAACGCGGGGGGCTTTTTGGGGCTGCTTCGCAGCCCAGCGCGGGCGATGCGGCGTTCCGACAAGCCCGCTCGCCACAGGGAAGATCGTCAGTTTCTGAAAGTTGTGTAGATACCGATGCCGCGATAGGGGAGTGTCAGCCAACCCATCCATGACGGATATACCTCTATCGCAGGCAAGCCCGCTCCCACACCCCTGGCAGGCCGCGTTCGGCAGTAACCCTGCTCACACCGCGTCATTCCCTGTAAACTGCGCCCCTTTGGCCGATAACGCACGGAGAGCCCGGCATGTCCGCTTCGATCTTGTATATCCACGGTTTCAACAGCGCGCCGGCCTCGACCAAGGCCAGCTACCTGATGGGCGTGATGGACAGTCTCGGGCTGGCCGACCAACTGCGGGTGCCGGCCCTGCATCACCATCCACGCCAGGCGATTGCCCAGTTGGAGCAGGCGATCGGCGAGCTGGGGCGGCCGCTGCTGGTCGGCAGCTCACTCGGCGGCTACTATGCAACCCATCTTGCCGAACGCCATGGCCTCAAGGCCCTGCTGGTCAACCCGGCGGTCAGCCCCCATCGCATGTTCGACGGTTACCTGGGCACCCAGAAGAACCTTTACACCGATGAGACCTGGGAATTGACCCACGATCACGTCGCGGCCCTGGCTGAGCTTGAGGTTGCAGCGCCCCAGGATGCCCAGCGCTATCAGGTGTGGTTGCAGACCGGGGACGAAACACTGGATTATCGCCTCGCCGAGCAGTATTACCGGGCCTGTGCCTTGCGTATCCAGGCTGGCGGCGACCACGGTTACCAGGGCTTTGGCCGACAGTTACCGGCCCTGTTGAGTTTTGCCGGCATTGGCGCAGATCAGTACCAATCCTTCGATTTCACCGCATTGTGAAACCGCAGGTTACTTTTTAATCGAACGACTCACGACGAGACCCCATGGCCACTCCCAGCGCTAGCTCTTATAACGCCGACGCCATCGAAGTCCTCTCGGGCCTCGACCCGGTGCGCAAACGCCCCGGCATGTACACCGACACCAGTCGGCCGAACCACCTTGCCCAGGAAGTCATCGACAACAGCGTCGACGAAGCCTTGGCCGGGCACGCCAAGTCGGTCCAGGTCATTCTGCACGCCGACCATTCCCTGGAAGTGTCCGACGACGGGCGCGGCATGCCGGTGGATATCCACCCCGAAGAGGGCGTGTCGGGTGTCGAGCTGATCCTCACCAAGCTCCACGCCGGCGGCAAGTTTTCCAACAAGAACTACCAATTCTCCGGCGGCTTGCACGGTGTGGGTATTTCCGTGGTCAACGCCCTGTCCACGCAAGTGCGGGTCAAGGTCAAGCGCGACGGCAACGAATACCAGATGACCTTCGCCGATGGCTACAAGGCTACCGAGCTGGAAGTCGTCGGCACTGTCGGCAAGCGCAATACCGGGACCAGCGTGTACTTCGCGCCGGATCCGAAATACTTCGATTCCCCGAAATTCTCCATCAGCCGCCTCAAGCACGTACTCAAGGCCAAGGCCGTGTTGTGCCCGGGCTTGCTGGTCAGCTTTGAAGACAAAGGCACCGGCGAAAAGGTCGAGTGGCACTACGAAGACGGCCTGCGCTCCTATCTGGAAGACTCGGTCAGCGACTTCGAGCGCCTGCCCAACGAGCCCTTCTGCGGCAGCCTGGCCGGTAACAAGGAGGCCGTGGACTGGGCCTTGCTGTGGTTGCCCGAGGGTGGCGACAGTGTCCAGGAAAGCTACGTCAACCTGATCCCCACAGCCCAAGGCGGTACTCACGTCAACGGTCTGCGCCAGGGCCTGCTGGATGCCATGCGCGAATTCTGCGAGTACCGCAGCCTGTTGCCGCGCGGCGTGAAGCTGGCGCCGGAAGACGTCTGGGAGCGCATCGCCTTCGTTCTGTCGATGAAAATGCAGGAGCCACAATTCTCCGGCCAGACCAAGGAGCGCCTGTCGTCCCGTGAGGCGGCGGCGTTTGTCTCGGGTGTGGTCAAGGATGCTTTCAGCCTGTGGCTCAACGAGCATCCGGAACTGGGCCTGGCCCTGGCCGAGCTGGCGATCAACAACGCCGGGCGTCGCCTCAAGGCCAGCAAAAAGGTCGAGCGCAAGCGCATCACCCAGGGCCCGGCATTGCCCGGCAAGCTGGCGGACTGCGCCGGGCAGGACCCGATGCGCTCCGAGCTGTTCCTGGTGGAAGGTGATTCCGCCGGCGGTTCGGCCAAGCAGGCACGGGACAAGGAGTTCCAGGCGATCCTGCCGCTGCGCGGCAAGATCCTCAATACCTGGGAAGTCGACGGCAGCGAAGTGCTCGCCAGCCAGGAAGTGCACAACATCGCCGTGGCCATTGGCGTGGATCCCGGCGCCGAGGACATGAGCCAGTTGCGCTACGGCAAGATCTGCATCCTCGCCGACGCCGACTCCGACGGCTTGCACATTGCTACCTTGCTCTGCGCCCTGTTCGTCCAGCATTTCCGCCCGCTGGTGGATGCCGGGCACGTCTACGTGG
Source organism: Pseudomonas proteolytica (assembly GCF_007858275.1). Lineage (GTDB taxonomy): Bacteria > Pseudomonadota > Gammaproteobacteria > Pseudomonadales > Pseudomonadaceae > Aquipseudomonas > Aquipseudomonas proteolytica. The sequence continues at coordinate 143,179 of NZ_VFEV01000004.1, read as the reverse complement.
CGATGCCGCCGCTGTACCGTATCGACCTGGGCAAAGAAATCTACTACGCCCTGGACGAAGCCGAGCGCGACGGCATCCTCGATCGCCTGGTGGCCGAGAAGAAGCGTGGCAAGCCGCAAGTCACTCGATTCAAGGGCCTGGGTGAAATGAACCCACCGCAACTGCGGGAAACCACCATGGACCCGAACACCCGGCGCCTGGTGCAGTTGACCCTGGAAGACTACGCCGCGACCTCGGAAATGATGGACATGTTGCTGGCCAAGAAGCGCGCCGGCGACCGTAAGGCCTGGCTGGAGTCCAAAGGCAACCTGGCCGAGGTATTGGGCTGATGCGCAGCGGTTTCGCCCTGGCGATACTGTTGTTGAGCGGGTTGGCAGCGACCCAGGTCGTGGCCCAGCCTGCGGTCGAGCTCAAGCTGCTGTCCGAACACCCGGTAGACGGCATGCGCGGCGGTAACCTGTCGGGCCTGGCCTTGTGTGGCAAGGAGTTGTGGACGGTCTCTGACCGCGACGACGACCAGATCTACCGCCTCGATACCCGCGCCGAGACCTGGCAGGCCGAGACGGTAAAGATCGACGTGCCGCCGGTGCCTGAATCGGGCCTGCCCTGGGGCTTGCGCGCGCGCACCACGGCGGCTTCGGTGATTCGTGGTGGCGACCTGGATTTTGAAGGCATCAGCTGTGACGCCGTCGGTAATCGTTATATCGTCAGCGAAGCCCACGCGGCGGTGCTGCAAGTGCCGGCAAGCGGCGATCCGGAGTGGCTGAAGATTGCCCCTGGCATGGTTCGCGAGGCGCGGGCCAGTGGCTTGCTGCTGCACTTCAATGCGTTGTTTGAAGGGCTGGCGGTCAACCCCGAGGGCAATCAGATCTGGCTGGCGGCCGAGCGTGAGCGGCGCGGGCTGATTTCGATCAAGCGGGGGCAGAGCGTTTGGGATTGCGACGGCCCCTGCGTACTGTTGAGCGAAGCCGGCCAGGAAATGCAGCCGGCGCAGTTTCCGGGCGCCAAGGCGGTGTCCAAGGACTTTGCCGACCTGGCGCTGTTCAATGGCAAGTTGTTTACCTTGGAGCGCAATGCGTTCCAGGTCTGCCGGCGCGACCGCGTGACGGCCAAGGTCGAGTTGTGCTGGTCGTACGCCGACGAGGCGCTGCAGCCCAACCGACGTTACGCCCAGAGCTACGGCCTGGCAGAAGCCTTGCTGATTGACGGCGACGGAGCCTGGATTGGCATCGACAATAACTTCGGCACCCGGGCCGACGGTGAAAAACGCCCGATGGTCTATCGTTTTGCTGCCCCGGCCGGTGGTTGGAGTGCCCAGCCATGAGTACGCAGCCGCCTGGCAAGCGCGCCGGACGCATATTGATGTTCGTGGCGTGGGGCGCCGGGCTGTTTCTGGCAACACGGTTTTTTGGGCAATGGGAAGCGCGTCAGGAAAACCCCAACGCCGTGGTCACCTCGCAGCAACACGCGGGTTATATAGAAGTGAAACTGGTCGGCAACGGCCAGGGTCATTTTGTCGCCACTGGCCAGATCAACGGCCAGCCGGTGGATTTCATGCTCGATACCGGCGCCACCGACGTGGCGGTACCGGCCGAGTTGGCCGAACGCCTGGGGCTCAAGCGCGGTTTGCCGGTGACCTTGAGCACCGCCAACGGCCGCAGCCAGGGCTATCGCACCCACCTGGAGCGCCTGCAACTGGGCGATATCGTCCTGCAGGACGTACGCGCCCTGGTGGCGCCTGGCCTGGGTGGCGAGCAAGTGCTGTTGGGCATGAGCGCATTGAAACAACTTGAATTTACCCAGCGCGGCGGCACCATGCTGCTGCGCCAGACCAGACAATGATGAGGCCCGCATGAGTGACATCCTTGCAGACAGCTTAGACGGCGTAGAACGCCGGTCGCTGGCTGACTTCACCGAAAATGCCTACCTCAACTACTCCATGTACGTGATCATGGACCGTGCCTTGCCGCATATCGGCGACGGCTTGAAGCCGGTACAGCGGCGCATTATCTACGCCATGAGTGAGTTGGGCCTGGACGCGGACTCCAAGCACAAGAAGTCGGCGCGTACCGTCGGTGACGTGCTCGGCAAGTTCCACCCCCACGGCGACTCGGCGTGCTACGAAGCCATGGTGCTGATGGCCCAGCCGTTCAGCTACCGCTACACCCTGGTCGATGGCCAGGGCAACTGGGGTGCGCCGGACGATCCCAAGTCCTTCGCCGCCATGCGTTACACCGAGGCGCGGCTGTCGCGCTACTCCGAAGTACTGCTCAGCGAGCTGGGCCAGGGCACCGCAGACTGGGGTCCGAACTTCGACGGCACCCTCGACGAGCCGCTGGTCTTGCCGGCGCGCCTGCCCAATATCCTGCTCAACGGCACCACCGGTATCGCCGTGGGCATGGCCACCGACGTACCGCCGCATAACCTGCGCGAAGTCGCCACCGCCTGCGTGCGTCTGCTCGATGAGCCCAAGGCCACGGTCGAGCAGCTGTGCGAGCATATCCAGGGCCCGGATTACCCGACCGAAGCGGAAATCATCACGCCACGCGCCGATCTGCTGAAAATGTACGAGACCGGCAAGGGCTCGGTGCGTATGCGTGCCGTGTACCACATCGAAGATGGCGACATCATCGTCACCGCCTTGCCGCACCAGGTCTCCGGCGCCAAAGTGCTGGAACAGATTGCCGCGCTGATGCAGGCCAAGCCGTCGAAGCTGCCGCAAGTCGCTGACCTGCGTGACGAATCCGACCACGAAAACCCGTGCCGCATCGTGATCATTCCGACCAACAGCCGGGTCGATCATGAAGTGCTGATGCAGCACCTGTTTGCCAGCACCGAGCTGGAATCCAGTTACCGGGTCAACGTCAACATCATTGGCCTGGACGGCAAGCCGCAACTGAAAAACCTGCGCAACCTGCTGGTGGAGTGGCTGGAGTTCCGGGTCAATACCGTACGCCGCCGCTTGCAGTTCCGGTTGGACAAGGTCGAGCGTCGCCTGCACCTGTTGGACGGCTTGCTGATCGCTTACCTCAACCTGGATGAAGTGATCCATATCATCCGTACCGCCGAGCACCCGAAAGCCGAGTTGATCGCGCGTTTCGAGCTGAGCGAGATCCAGGCCGACTACATCCTCGATACCCGTTTGCGTCAGTTGGCGCGCCTGGAAGAGATGAAGTTGCGCGACGAGCAGGACGCCTTGCTCAAGGAGCAAGCCAAGCTGCAAGCGCTGCTGGGTAGCGAAGCCAAGCTCAAGAAGCTGGTGCGCAGCGAATTGATCAAAGATGCAGAAACCTATGGCGACGACCGCCGCTCGCCGATTGTCGAGCGCGCCGAGGCCAAGGCCCTGACCGAAACCGAGCTGTTGCCCAACGAGAAAATTACCGTCGTTCTGTCGGAAAAGGGTTGGGTTCGCTCCGCCAAGGGGCATGATATTGACGCCACTGGCCTGTCGTACAAGGCCGGTGATGGATTCAAGACTGCTGCGGCCGGGCGCTCCAACCAGTTTGCGGTGTTTATCGACTCCACCGGGCGCAGTTATTCGGTGCCGGCTCATACCCTGCCGTCTGCACGAGGCCAGGGCGAACCCTTGACCGGTCGCCTGGCGCCACCGCCAGGGGCAAGTTTTGAATGTGTATTGCTGCCTGATGATGACTCGCTGTACGTCATCGCCTCCGACGCTGGCTACGGTTTCGTGGTCAAGGGCGAGGACTTGCAGGCCAAGAACAAGGCGGGCAAGGCCCTGTTGAGCCTGCCGAACAACGCCAAGGTGATCTTGCCGCGTCCGGTCGAGGACCGCGAAGGCAATTGGCTGGCATCGGTGACCACCGAAGGGCGCTTGCTGGTGTTCAAGATCAGCGACCTGCCGCAGTTGGGCAAGGGCAAGGGCAACAAGATCATTGGTATCCCAGGGGAGCGGGTGGCCAGTCGCGAAGAGTACGTGACCGACATCGCAGTGATCCCGGAAGGCTCGACCCTGGTGCTGCAGGCCGGCAAGCGCACGTTGTCCCTGCGTCCCGACGACCTGGAGCACTACAAGGGCGAACGTGGACGCCGTGGGAATAAATTGCCCCGTGGCTTCCAGCGGGTAGATGCATTGCTGGTAGAAACGCCCGCTTAAAGCGATATAGAGCGCCCGATCTACGATTTAACGCGTAGATCGGCGCTTTCGCGCTGGAGTCATGGCGCATATTCACGGATGATATGGCCTTTCCAGCGCCGGCGTGGCTGAGCGCGTATAGGTTATTTTTAGTATTACATTGTGGTTTGCCTTGTGGCAGCCACCTGGATGGGATGATGACTGCTCCACGCCTTCCTTTATTTTTGATGCTCGCTGGCCTTTTGGGGTTGGCGGGCTGCACCACGCACCAGCCGGTGTCGCTGTACCAGCTGGATAGCGGAAATCCTGCGCAACCAGCGCAAAGTGCTGGCATGGCGGTGTTGCTCGGGCCGGTCGTGGTTGCCGATTACCTGCAACGTGAAACCCTGCTGCAACGCCAGGACGATGGCAGCCTGCAAGGCTCCATCGACGGCCGTTGGGCCGGTAGCCTGTCGTCGGATATCAACCAGTTGATGCTGCGCCAGGTGGCTGGCCACCTGGATAGCCAGCGTGTGGTGCTGTCGCCGGCGCCCACCAGCTTCTCGCCTGATGTGCAGGTCTTGCTGACCATCACGCGCCTGGATTCCGGTGCGTCGCAGCCGGCCATCCTTGACGCGCAATGGCGCCTGATCGACCGCCGCGGCCAGGTGCGGGACAACCGCATCGTGCATCTGCAGGAACAGCATGCTGGCAGCACGGCCTCCCAGGTCCAGGCCCAAGGCGTGTTGTTGCAGCGTTTGGCAGAACAGCTGTCGGTAGCCCTCAAGCCATTGGCCAACCAGCCACCGATTGCCGAAGCCCCGCGCAAACAGGCCCCGGCACCCGCCAAGCCGGCAGCCCCGGAAAAGCCGAAGATCCCAATGGCTTCGCCGATTCGCACCGACATGGAAGTGTTCCGCTTCTGACCGCAAGCGCAGCCAAATAAAAGGCCCGCTGAGTAAGCGGGCCTTTTTGCGTGTCCGGGATTAAGCCACGGTGAATATCAAATGTGGGAGTGGGCTTGCCCGCGATGACGGTGTGCCAGTCCATACATGTGCTGGCTGACCCACCGCTATCGCGGGCAAGCCCGCTCCCACATTGTTTTGCAGTGTTCTTTAGGGCTTGTTGCGGGTCTCATGCATCCGCGCCAACTGGCGCTCCAGCATCGACGGATAAGGCTCCATCAACCGCTCTACACAGCACGCGCCTTCCGGGCTGGCAATCGGGCGGATGCGCGCGCGTTGGCGGATCAGCGCGTCGTCGCTGATCTTGCGCTCCACCAGCAGCAGGTTGCGGCTGTGTTGCGACAAGGCCAGGGCGTCCTGGGCGTTTTCGGTCAGCAGCAGGTCGATCTGGCTCATGCCATACAGGTCGTCGCCCAGGGTCAGGCCCAGTTGCAGTTGCAGGGTGATGCCGCTGTCAGCGACTTCAATTTGCAACGCATGGCCCAGGGCCCGCAGCAGCTCGCCGCAGCAGATGGCATTGGTCAGGTAGTCTTCGCCGCTGTCTTCGCTGTGGAACAGCATCAAGGTGCTGCCGTCGTTCAGGGTGTGCAACTCGCTCTGGTACAGCGAGGCAGCCTGGTCGAGGCAGTCGCGGTAGCGTTCCAGCAGTTCGGTCAGGCGTGCACGGGGCAGGCGGCGCAGTTGGTCCTGGGCGCCCAGTTGTACGGCCAGTACGGCGCTGTGCTGTGGCTGGGTGTTCTGGGAGACGGCAGGTGTCGGGGTCGGCAACGTTGCAGGCGTTGAGTCGTCACGCAGGTCGGCAAACGGGTCGTCATCGTCCAGGCTGTCTTCGTCGGCCTTGATGACTGTGCGCGGTACTGGCTTGAGGCCGGCCACCGGCGCCGACTCGTCGAAGCTCGGGTCACGCAGGTTGCGCACTTCAAACTCGGGTTCGTCGTCGTAATCGGCGTCGTCAAACTCCGGTTCAGGCTCGACCTCCTGTACCACCGGCTCTGGAGCGAAGCTGGTGTGCAACTGGCGGGCAAGGTCGCCGATTTCATCCTGGCGGTCAGTGGCCGGGGTGTGCTCGTCGATATCGCGCAGCCAGATGCGCAACTGCATCAGGGGCGTGGAGATATGCCGGCCCAGGCGCAGGCTCAAGGCCAGGGCCAAGGCCAGCAGGATCGCGCTGAGGATGCCCATGCTTTGCAGGCTGATGGTCATCGGCTGCTGGAACTGTTGCATGTCCAGGCTGATGCGCAGTTGGCCGGCTTTCACATCCTGAAACGTGATATTGCTCTGGTACAGGCCTTCGGCTTCACCCAGCAGGCCGTTCTTCGGGCGTTGCCCGGCTTCGGCCATGATCCGGTTGTCCACGCTGTAGATGGCCGCGTGGGCCACCAGCGGGTTCTTGGTCAGGTTGTTGAGCAGCACGTTGAGGCTGAGGATGTCGTTGGACACCAGCAACTCAGTCGCCGAGGTGGCGGTCTGGGTCGTCAAGCTCTCGCCCAGGGCGTCGGCTTGCTCGTGCATGGCCTGTTTGAACTGCAAACCCATCACGCACGCATAGATCACCAGGGCCAAGGCGACCAGGATCACGTTATGGCTGGCGATGCGTAATGCGATCGGTACACGGCGGTGGCGCAGTGCCCGGAAGATCAGCAGGAAGAAGTTATCGGTTTTTACTGGCGTGGGCCGGTTCACTTGCGCTCGGCTCTTGGTCCGTGAAGTTGACGCGCAGTATAGCGACAGGCCCAAGACCGGCAAAGCGCTGGCTGTGCCCGATGGTCACTGAAAGTGGGTAGAATGCGGTTTTTTTCCAGCCCGGGGGTGCGCTTTGCGCGAAATTGTCCTGATTAACATCACAGGTGAGGACCGTCCGGGTCTTACCGCAGCCATTACTGGTGTCCTCGCCCAGGGTGGTGTGACCATTCTCGATATCGGCCAGGCCGTGATCCACGACACCCTGTCGTTCGGCATCCTGGTCGAGATCCCGAGCACTGAGCAAGCCTCGTCCGTGCTCAAGGACATCCTGTTTACGGCCTATAAGCTGGATCAGCAGGTACGTTTCACCCCGGTCTCCGAGGAGGATTACCAGCATTGGGTCGCTGGCCAGGGTAAAAAACGCCATATCGTCACGCTGTTGACGCGCCGGGTGACCGCCGAACAATTGCAGCGGGTCAGTTCGATCACCGCGCAATATGGCCTGAATATCGATCATATCGACCGTTTGTCGGGCCGTATGCCGCTGGATATGCCGGCGGACCAGGGCAAGGGCTGTATCGAGTTCTCTGTGCGTGGCGAACCGGCCGATCCGCAGGCCCTGCGCGCCGAGTTTCTCAGCGTCGCCCAGGAGTTGAACGTCGATATCGCCTTCCAGGAAGACTCGCTGTTCCGGCGCAATCGCCGCCTGGCGGTATTCGACATGGACTCGACCTTGATCGAAGCCGAAGTCATCGACGAGTTGGCCAAGGCGGCGGGCGTTGGCGAGCAAGTCTCTGCGATCACCGAGCGCGCCATGGCGGGTGAGTTGGATTTCCGCGCCAGCTTCAAGGAGCGCCTAGCGCTGCTCAAGGGCCTGGACGTCAGCGTGCTGGACTCCATCGGTGCATCCCTGCGCTTGACCGAAGGTGCCGAGACCCTGTTCGCCGAGCTCAAGCGCCTGGGCTACAAGACGGCGATTCTGTCGGGCGGCTTTACCTACTTCGCCAAGCAATTGCAGGCCAAGCTGGGCATCGACTATGTGTTCGCCAACGAGTTGGAAGTGGTGGATGGCAAGGTGACGGGCGTGGCGGTCGAGCCGATTGTCGACGCGCAGCGCAAGGCTGATCTGCTACGGGAGTTGGCGCACAAGGAAGGTTTGCGTCTGGAGCAGACCATTGCGGTCGGCGACGGTGCCAACGACTTGCCGATGCTGGCTATCGCCGGGTTGGGCGTCGCGTTCCGTGCCAAGCCGTTGGTCAAGCAGTCGGCCAAGCAGGCGATTTCGACGTTGGGGTTGGACGGTGTGCTGTATCTGTTGGGCTTTCGCGACCGCGACGGCCAACTATAAGCACCCGATCCCCTTGTAGGAATGGGATCGAAAATGTGGGAGCTGGCTTGCCTGCGATAGCGGTGTTGGATTTACCATCGTCATCGCAGGCAAGCCAGCTCCCACATTGATTGGGTTGCAGCTTCAAATCTGCTGGGGGATCAGGCTTTCGGCAGCGCGATACCCTGGCCCATCTGCACCGGCGTGCCTGCCGCCAGCTCTTGCGCCCACTGCACCTGGTCCGGGCCAAACAGCACGATCGCCGTGGAGCCAAGCTTGAAGCGCCCCAGTTCCGCACCTTTTTCCAGGTGGATCGGCGCACGGGCGGCTTCGTCGTAACGGAAGGTTTTCAACTCGCGCTTGGGTGGTGTTACCAACCCAGCCCATACGGTCTCGATCGACGCCACAATCATCGCGCCCACCAATACCACGGCCATCGGGCCGCGTTCGGTATCGAACAGGCAGACAACTCGCTCATTACGCGCAAACAACTCCGGCACGTTTTCGGCGGTGGTCTGGTTGACCGAGAAAATCCGCCCAGGCACGTAGACCATTTCCCGCAGGGTGCCGGCCAATGGCATGTGCACGCGGTGGTAGTCCTTCGGCGACAGGTAGATGGTGGCAAAGTCACCGCCCATGAAGGGCGCAGCAACGGCCGCGTCGCCACCGAGCAATTCCAGCACGCTGAAACTGTGGCCCTTGGCCTGGAACACGCGCCCGTGTTCAATCGGGCCGAGTTGGCTGACTGCGCCGTCTGCCGGGCTCAACACCGCGCCCGGGGTCGGGTCCAATGGGCGCGCGCCGTCTTTCAGGGCACGGGTGAAGAAGGCGTTGAAGTGCTCGTAAGCGGTCACGTCCTCCACCAGTGCCTGGGACATATCCACTTGGTAACGTTTGGCGAACCAGGTGGTGAAGGCATTCTTGAACCAGCGCACGCGGCACTCGGCAATGCAGCCGGCCAGGCGCGACAGCAGGTGATGGGGCAGCAGGTACTGGCTGAGGATAAACAAACGCTTTTTCATGAACTGTCCTTAAACCTTAAATCTCGACGGGGGTGTCGGGGTGGTTGCCCCATTCGCCCCAGGAACCGGCATAACCTTTGACTCGCGGATAACCGAGCGCCTTGGCCACCAGGTAGGTGAAGCCAGAACGGTGGTGAGTCTGGCAGTGGGTAATGATTTCTTTGTCTTTGGTCAGGCCCAGGCTTTCGAGGATCTGCGGCATGTCGCGGCGGATTCGCAGGTTGCGCGCCGTGTCCATGCCCGCAGTCCATTCGAAGTTCACTGCGCCGGGAATATGCCCGCCCTTGGCCGCAAGGACTTTCTCCCCCGAGTACTCCAGCGGCCCGCGTGCATCCCAGATCCCCAGGTCGGCAGCGCCGAGGCGGCTTTGCAGGTACTCGCGGGTGGCGGTGGGCTCGTCGTGCAGGGTCAGGCTGACCGGCCCGGCGACGGCGGCAACGGCCTCGGTGGACACAGGATGCTGTTCATCCAGCCACGCCAGCAGGCCGCCATCGAGGTAGTGATACTTCTTGTGGCCGATCACGTCGAGCAACCAGATGAACCGCCCGGCCCAGCCGCCGCCCTCGTCGTCGTACACCACGTAGGTGGCGTCCGGGGTGTGGCCCAGTTCGCCGAACAGCTTTTCCAGGTCGGCCTTGGCCGGCAACAGCCCCGGCGCGGGTGGCTGGCCCAGTTGGGTGCGCTTGGGATCAACGAAGTGCGCGCCGGGGATATGCCCTTGGGCATAACGGGCGGCGCTGGTGAGGTCCACCAGAATCAACTGCTCGGCGGCGAGGCGACCCAGCAGATCGCTGGGCTCGATCACCAGCGGCAAGCCAGAAAAGTCAGGCATGTGAGGTCTCCCGGGCACTAGGTTTGGGCGATAAAAGAGGGCGATTGTATCGCAAGCATCAGGTGGTGCGGTTGGTAAAGCAGTGCAGGGCTTTCTCGATGCATTGGGCGGTTTTGCCGAAGGCCTGCACGGTGGTTTCGGAGAACGGCCCGCCGCCCTGGTCGGCAATCATCAACATCACCACCCGGCCGTTACAGCTCAGGGAGCGCAACAGCAGGTGCTCGCCCACGAACAGGCGGCGCACGGAGGCAGGCAGCAGCGCCGCGAATTGTGCGTGATTGTCCGGGGTCAGGCGCACCTGTGCAGATTTCTCCAGCAAGCGTTGCAGCAGCGTGCTTTGTGCGGTCTCAAGGCTCAGGTTGGCGGCGTCCTTGGGCAGGCCGTCGACCTGATGCACGCGCAACATGGTCAGGGCCTTGTCGGCCATCAGCAGCATGACGCGCTGCATGCCGCTGGCCACCAGGGCCTCCTTGGCGCAGGTGGTCAAGTGCATGGCGTTGGCGAAGCGGCTCGGCTCTACCAGCAACTCGCTGCACCGCTTGCGCCAGATCGCCAGGGCTTCGGCTGTGGGTGGTGGTGCTGGCAGCAGGCCGCGATGCACACGCTGCACATGCCATGGCCAGATCAGCGCCAGCGCAGGATGCCAGAGGCCTGGGGTCAGGGTATGGCGGGCGCTGATGGCGGCCTGTTGGTGCACTTGCTGCTGCACATCGGCCAGCGGTTGTTGCAGGTACAGCGCCGTGAGGTACTGCCAGCGCTGGGTGTGCGGGCAGGTCCAGGACTCTTGCGCCGCCAGTGCCATGCCATTGGCCAGGAGCACGGTGTTGGCCGGCTGGTTCAGCCAGCGGCGCAACGCGGGGTCGTCATCGAGTTTTTGCTGCTGGCTCAGCGGCACTTCATCGCGGGCGATGTGCAGGGCCTTGACCAGCAAACGTTGTTCCTTGAGCAGCAGTTGGTAGCCCTGGGACACCCAGATCGGCAGGCGCCAGGCCTCGGTCAGCCCAAGGCACAGCTCCAGCAGGCGCACACCAAACAGCTCCTGCTCGACCTTGCGTGCCGACTGGCCCTTGTGGATCACCCGCAGTTCCCATTCTTCCAGGAGCTTGGGGTAGGCCACGGCCATCGGCCACAGCGGCGAGAGAAACAGCAGGCTGCCCCAATGGATATCCTGCCAAAGGCGCGCCAGGCGGCTGGCGAACAGGCCGCTGGCTTGCTGCGAGGCATGTTGGCTGATCAGTTGCAGTTGGCGCAGGGCCACGGGGATTTCATTGAGTGGCACTGACGGCAGGCGTGCGAGCAATTCTTCGGTGCGCTTGAGGCCGAGGCGGTTGATCGCCACTTCAAGGTTTTCTGCGGGTTCCGCCAGGCTGCCGTGGGCCTGGTTATTGGCTTCGCGCATGACGCTCAGGACCAGTGCCGGGCTGTCTTGCATCAGCTCTGCAATATCTCGCAACGAACGGCGGCTGTCGCCGATGGCCTTGCACACGGCCATGTGGCTCGCTTGCGGGACGGGCAGGTGAATTTCGTCCAGGCGCTTTATCCAGCCGGCCAGAGAGTTGGGTTTTGTAGTTGGGACTGTCGTTTCGTTTGCCATGATTGGGGCGCGATCATCACTTGCGGTCAACACGCCCGGAGCGGGCCGAACTGGCTTTTCGCCTTAACGGGCTATAGTCTGGCGCAGTTTTGCCGATAAGTAGAAGAAGAGTTTTTAGATCTTCCGAATATGTCCATGAACCCGACGGCGCAAGTACTCATCCCCTATGGCTAAAATTATCGGCATCATCGTCGTCATCGCAAGCGTGCTCGGCGGATACGTTCTGTCCCACGGTAAAATTGCTGCGCTGATCCAGCCCTTCGAAGTGCTGATCATCGGCGGTGCGGCGTTTGGCGCTTTCCTGCAGGCTAACCCAGGCTACATGACCATGCACGTGGTCAAAAAGTCGCTGGGTATGTTCAGCTCGCGCTTTTCCCACACGTTCTACCTGGAAGTGCTGGGCCTGGTCTACGAGATCCTCAACAAGAGCCGCCGTGAAGGCATGATGGCTATCGAGGCTGATATCGAGGACGCCGCGGCGAGCCCGATCTTCGCCAAGTACCCGGCCGTGCTCAAAGACGACCGCATGACGGCCTACATCTGCGACTACCTGCGCATCATGTCCTCCGGCAACATGGCCCCGCACGAGCTGGAAGGCTTGTTCGACATGGAACTGTTCAGCCTCAAGGAAGAACTCGAACACCCATCCCACGCCGTGACCGGCATCGCCGACGGCATGCCCGGCTTCGGTATTGTCGCGGCGGTACTGGGTATCGTGGTGACCATGGCGTCCCTGGGCGAAGGCGACCAGGCCGCGATCGGCATGCACGTTGGTGCGGCGTTGGTGGGGACCTTCTTTGGTATTCTCGCCGCTTATGGTTTCTTTGGTCCGCTGGCCACCTCCCTGGCCCACGATGCCAAGGAAGAGCTCAATATCTACGAAGCCATCAAGGCGTCGCTGGTGGCGTCTGCTTCGGGCATGCCGCCGTCCCTGGCCGTGGAATTCGGGCGCAAGGTGTTGTATCCGAAGCACCGTCCGAGCTTTGCCGAGCTGGAACAAGCAGTTCGCGGTCGCTAAGCCATGGAAAACAACCAGCCAATCATCATCAAGCGCGTCAAGCGCTTCGCTGCCGGGCACCACGGCGGTGCCTGGAAAATCGCGTTCGCCGACTTTGCGACGGCGATGATGGCGTTCTTCCTGGTGCTGTGGCTGATGTCCACTGCCACCCCTGAACAGAAGATCGCCATTGCCGGTTATTTCAAGGATCCCATCGGCTTCTCCGAGAGTGGTACGCCGTTTGTGATCGACCTGGGTGGTTCGCCTGAGTTGGCTCCCGAGCGCACCATCAACCCGGAAGTGCAAACCGAAGCGCCCCAGGAAAACATCCCGATCGAACGCCAGACCGTCGAAAGCATGGCTGAACAGGTCGAGCAGGAGCGCCTGGAGTTGTTGCTGCAAGAGTTGCAGAACAAGGTGGATGAGAACCCGCAACTGCAAAAATTCAAGGACCAGATCCACTTCCAGATCACCCCGGATGGCCTGCGTATCCAGATCATGGATGCGGCTAACCGCCCGATGTTCGATTCTGGCAGTGCGCGCTTGAAGCCTTACTTCGAAGACATCCTGCTGGCCATGGCCGACACCATCAAGGCGGTGCCGAACAAGATCAGCGTCAGCGGCCACACCGATGCCAAGCCTTATTCGGGCCTGGGTGATTTCGGCAACTGGGAGCTGTCGGCCAACCGTGCCAACGCTGCGCGTCGTGCCCTGGTGGCCGGCAGTTATCCGGATACCCAGGTAGCGCGCGTGGTGGGTTTTGCTTCATCGCAGCTGTTTGATGTCCAGGACCCGTTCAACCCGGTCAACCGGCGCATTGATATCGTCGTGCTGACCAAAAAGGCCCAGCGTGCGATTGAAGGTGATCAGGTACCCACGCCGCCAGTGCCGACCCAAGGCGACGGCGCACCAGGTGAAGTGCCGGTGGACCCGAACGCCCTGCCGCCAGAGCAGCAGCCGTTGCCGGCGCATGAGTTGCGCCAGAAGCTCAATCTGTTTGATGAGGGTGGGGTGAAGGCTCCCGGAGAAGCCCCGGCCGGGAGCTGATGCGCTTTGTGTAGGAGCGGGCTTGTGTGGGAGCGGGCTTGCTCGCGAAGACGTCGGCCCAGTAAACATTGAGGTTGGCTGACCCACCGCTTTCGCGGGCAAGCCCGCTCCCACACAAGCTCGCTCCCACATAAGCGTGTGCCTACAACTTAATAGCTGCTCTCTGGCAAGCTGGCGATGATCGAGCGATAGCTGTTCATCCGCTGCTGCTGCACGCGCCCATCTTCCAGCGCCTTGAGCAAGGCGCAGCCCGGCTCGCGGTCATGCTTGCAGTCGCGGAAGCGGCAGGTGCCGATCAAGTCGTTGAACTCGATAAAGCTGGCTTCCACGTCGCTGCGGCTGACGTGCCCCAGGCCGAATTCACGGATGCCCGGTGAGTCGATCAACTCGCCCCCGCCCGGGAAGTGAAACAGGCGTGCGGTGGTGGTGGTGTGCGTGCCCTGGCCGGACAGTTCCGACAGCGGACCGACGCGGGTCTCGACTTCCGGTAGCAGGCTGTTGACCAGCGACGACTTGCCCACGCCCGACTGGCCGACGAACACGCTGATGCGCCCGTCCAACTGCTGTTGCAGTTGTTCCATGCCATTGCCATGGTGCGCGGAGACTTCCAGCACCGGGTAACCTAACTGCCGATAAACCGCGAGCAGCGCATTCAGCGCCGGAGCGTTTTGTTCGTCGATCAAGTCGAATTTGTTCAGCAGCAGCAGGGGCCGGATACCCGCGTGTTCGGCGGCCACCAGGTAGCGGTCGATCAGGTTGGCGTGGGGCTCGGGCAGCGGGGCGAAGACGATGACAATCATGTCGACGTTGGCCGCTACCGGCTTGAGCTGGCCACGGCTGTCGGGGCGACGCAGTTCGGTGGTGCGCGGCAGTTGCGCGACGATCACCCCGATGCCCTGGTTGCCGGCACGCCAGACGACTTTGTCGCCGGTTACCAGCGCCGGCAGGTTGGCGCGCAGGTGGCAGCGGGAAACCTGGCCCGCCAGTTCGCCTTCCAGCGCCTCGACTTCGACCTGTACCCCAAAGTGCGCGATTACCAGGCCCGTTTGCTCGGGTCCCAGGTCGCCGCCCTCCAGCGCTTCCACGGCAGAGGACTCACGTTTGGCGGCGCGGGCAGCGCGTTCACCCTGGATCTTTTCGATGCGCCAGTTTTGGCGACGGTTGAGCTGGCGTTTGGCCATTGGTGTTCCGTGTCGATAATGCAAAAGGTTGGGTAAAACGGTCGCGAGTCTAGCACGCCGCCGCCTGCTAAACTGCGCAGCTACGCCAAGGTGCCAAGGAACTACGACATGCAAAACCCACAGAACCTGATTTGGATCGATCTGGAAATGACCGGTCTGAACCCTGACACCGACGTCATCATCGAGATGGCGACCATTGTCACCGACAGCAACCTCAACACCTTGGCCGAAGGTCCGGTGATCGCTATCCACCATAGCGACGCGGTGTTGGCCACTATGGATGAGTGGAACACCCGCACCCACGGCAACTCGGGCCTGACCCAGCGTGTGCGCGACAGCCGCATCAGCATGGCCGAGGCTGAGGCCGAGACGATTGCCTTCCTGGAAAAATGGGTGCCCAAGGGCAAGTCGCCGATCTGTGGCAACAGCATCTGCCAGGACCGCCGCTTCCTCTATACCCATATGAAGGCACTGGAAAGCTACTTCCACTACCGCAACCTTGACGTGTCGACCTTGAAAGAACTGGCCGCGCGCTGGGCGCCGGAGGTCAAGGACAGCTTCCACAAGGGCAGCACCCACCTGGCCCTGGACGATATCCGCGAGTCGATTGCCGAGTTGCAGCATTACCGCAAGCATTTCATCAAGGCCTGATCCTACCGTTTGGCAGGTTTGTTGTGGGTATGTCGTGGCGAGCGGGCTTGCCCCGCGCTGGGGCGCGCAGCGGCCCTAATTCAGCCACTGCAACCCTTCGGTCGGATATCATCGCCCAATATCGGGGCTGCTACGCAGCCCAGCGCGGGGCAAGCCCGCTCGCCACCACACGCCAGCTCTGCACAATATTCCTGCAAGGATCGCCATCATGCTGTTGATGCTCTACCTCATCGCCATCACCGCCGAAGCCATGACCGGTGCCTTGTCCGCCGGTCGGCGCGGCATGGATTGGTTCGGCGTGGTGCTGATCGCGTGCGTCACAGCCCTTGGCGGCGGTTCGGTGCGTGATGTGCTGCTCGGCCACTACCCGCTGACCTGGGTCAAACACCCGGAATACCTGGTGCTGACCTCAGTCGCGGCCTTGGTGACGATCTTTATCGCGCCGCTGATGCGCCATTTGCGTTCACTGTTTTTGGCGCTGGACGCCGTGGGCCTGGTGGCCTTCACGCTGATCGGCTGCATGACGGCCCTGGAAATGGGCCACGGCATGCTGGTGGCTTCGGTCAGCGGCGTGATTACCGGTGTGTTCGGCGGCATCCTGCGGGATATCTTCTGCAACGACATTCCGCTGATCTTCCGCCGCGAGTTGTACGCCAGCGTGTCGTTCCTCGCGGCCTGGTGCTACATGCTGTGCATCTACCTCGAACTGCCCAGCGAGCAAGCTATCCTGCTGACCCTGTTCAGCGGTTTTCTGCTACGCCTGTTGGCGATCCGCTTTCATTGGGAAATGCCCAAGTTCGTCTACAACGACGAGCACTGACGGATTGCGTGCTGGTTCAGTGCCCATTCCACATGTTCGCGGACCAGTTCAGAGGGGTAATCCCGGCGCGCCTTCAACGCTTCGAGCACCGGAATGCTGGAGGGCGCATTCCCCAGGCCCACGGCCAGGTTGCGTAGCCAGCGCTCGTAACCGGCACGGCGCAGTGGCGAGCCTTCGGTGCTGCTGAGGAATTTATCCTCATCCCACATAAACAACTCGGCCAGTTCAGCGTTATCCAGGTTGTGGCGCGGCTTGAAATCGCTTTCTCCTGAAGGTCGGGCGAAACGATTCCACGGGCAAACGATCTGACAGTCATCACAGCCGAACACGCGGTTGCCAATCAACGGCCGCAGGTCTTCGGGGATCGCGCTCTTCAACTCAATGGTCAGGTAGGAAATACAGCGCCGGGCGTCCAGCACATAGGGCCCGACGAACGCATTGGTCGGGCAGATATCCAGGCAGGCGGTGCAGCGGCCGCAGTGTTCGGTGCTGTGGGGCGGGTCGATAGGCAGCGGCAGGTCGACAAACAGCTCGCTGAGAAAGAAGTAACTGCCGGCCTTGCGGTTGAGGACCAGGGTGTTTTTGCCGATCCAGCCCAGGCCGGCCTTTTCAGCGATGGCTTTTTCCAGCACCGGGGCGCTGTCGACAAAGGCGCGAAAGCCAAACGGGCCGATCTGGGCCTGGATGCGGTCGGCCAGTTGCTGCACGCGCTTGCGGATCAGCTTGTGGTAGTCGCGGCCCAGGGCGTAGCGGGAGATGTAGGCTTTTTCGGGTTGGGCCAGCAGTTGCGCCATTTGTGTGTCGCCGGGCAGGTAATCCATGCGCAGGGACACCACGCGCAAGGTGCCGGGTACCAGTTCGTCGGGGTGCGAGCGCTTGCTGCCATGGGCGCCCATGTAGTCCATCTCGCCGTGGTAGCCCGCGTCGAGCCAGCGCTGCAGGTGCTGTTCATGCTCGGCCAGGTCCAGGCCGCTGATGCCGACTTGTTGAAAGCCCAACTCGCGGCCCCAGTCTTTGATCGATTGGGCGAGGGCGGGCAGATCGGTGGTAATAGCAGGCATGAGACGAGAGAAACCGCAGGTTAGATGCGTATAATTCTGCCAGACATCGGAGCTTGAAGACGCATGCCGCAGACAAAACACGAAATAACCGACGTTCAGCCGCTGTTGCCTGGCCATTTGCCGCAACTGGCTGCGCGTTCCCCAGCGGCCCACAAGGGCCAGTTTGGCCATGTCCTGGTCATTGGCGGCGACCATGGCTTTGGCGGCGCGTCGCTGCTGAGTGCCGAAAGCGCGCTGCGCAGCGGTGCTGGCCTGGTATCCCTGGCGACCCGCAGCGAGCACGTCCCGGCAGCCCTGACCCGTTTGCCGGAAGTCATGGTGCGGGGCGTGCATTCGGCCAATCAGTTGATGGCCCTGCTGGAGAAAGTCTCGGTGATCGTTATTGGTCCCGGCCTCGGCGACATGGCGTGGGGTAAAAGCCTGCTGTCGGTGGCTGCCAATGCCCGGCAACCCCAGGTCTGGGATGCTGATGCACTGAACCTGCTGGCCGCAGGCCATGTAGCTCTGCCGGGCGGTTGTGTGATCACTCCGCACCCTGGGGAAGCGGCGCGGCTGATGGGGATCTCGACAGCCGAGGTTCAGGCCGACCGGCTTAAGGTGGCGCGCGCGCTGAGCCAGAAACTCAATGCCGTCACGGTACTCAAGGGCGCTGGCAGCCTGATCGCCAGCCCGGATGGGCGGGTGGCACGTTGCGATCAGGGCCATCCCGCCATGGCGTCGGCGGGTTTGGGCGATGTGCTTGCCGGCCTCACCGGCGCGCTGCTGGCTCAGGGCATGCCGGCGTTCGAGGCCGCCAGCCTGGCGGTGTGGTTGCATGCCACGGCGGGCGACCGTCAGGGTAGTTTTGGTCGCGGCTTGGCTGCCAGCGACCTGATTCCCGCCATTCGTCAGTTGTTGGAGGAGCAGTCACCGTGTCTGAAGTAACGCTGTTTATTGCGGATGAGGAGGCCATGGTGGCTTTTGGCAAACGCATTGCCGAAATCACCCAGGGCGCGGGCCTGATTTTTCTGCAGGGCGATCTGGGTGCCGGCAAAACCACGCTGTCGCGCGGCATTATTCGTGGGCTTGGCCATACCGGCGCAGTAAAAAGTCCGACGTTCACTTTGGTAGAACCTTACGAGATCGGTGACGTGCGGGCGTTCCATTTCGACCTCTATCGCTTGGTGGATCCCGAGGAATTGGAGTACATGGGCATCCGCGATTACTTCGATGGCGATGCGTTATGCCTGATCGAGTGGCCGGACAAGGGCACAGGCTTTTTGCCAAAGCCTGACCTGACCATTACCATTACCCCGCATGACAATGGGCGTCAGTTGAAATTGTTGTCCCAGAGCGCGCGCAGTGAGTCCTGGTGCGCCGCTTTGGCTTTGGAATTCTAATAATGGGTGGGTTAGGTATGCGCTTTCGCGCGTTGGTTGCTGTCGTGGGGGTGTTGCTTGCGGCAATGACTGTCAATGCTCTGGCCGCTTCACAGGTAAAAAGTGTGCGCCTGTGGCGAGCGCCGGATAACACGCGACTGGTGTTCGACCTGTCTGGCCCGGTCCAGCACAGTGTCTTTACCCTGACGGCGCCTGATCGCCTGGTCATCGACATCAATGGTGCGACCCTAGCCGCGCCGTTGAAGGTTTCCACGGCCAACACGCCGATTACCGCGATGCGCTCGGCCCAGCGCACGCCGACCGACCTGCGGGTGGTCATCGACCTGAAGAAGGTCGTCACACCCAAGAGTTTTTCCCTCGCACCGAACGCCCAGTATGGCAACCGCCTGGTGGTCGACCTGTTTGACAACCCGGCCGACGCGGCGCCAGCCCCTGCGCCAACGCCTGCTGTTGCCACGACGCCTGCGGTGCCGGTCAACCCTGCGCAGCCCCAGGTCAAGTTGCCACCGCTGCCGCCCGCACCGGCCGGCAAGCGTGACGTCATCGTAGTGATCGATGCCGGCCACGGCGGTGAAGACCCGGGCGCCTCCGGTTCCCGTGGCCAACACGAAAAAGACGTGGTCCTGGCCATTGCCCGGGAATTGCAGCGCCAGATCAACGGCATGAAAGGCTACCGCGCCGAATTGACCCGTACGGGTGACTACTTCATCCCATTGCGCGGGCGTACCGAAATCGCCCGCAAGAAGGGCGCCGACCTGTTCGTCTCGATCCACGCCGACGCCGCACCGTCGAAGGCCGCCTTTGGCGCCTCGGTGTTTGCCCTGTCGGATCGCGGCGCGACGTCTGAGACTGCACGCTGGCTGGCCGATAGCGAAAACCGCTCCGACTTGATCGGCGGCGCGGGCAACGTGTCCCTGGATGACAAGGACCGCATGCTCGCTGGTGTGTTGCTTGACCTGTCGATGACCGCCTCGCTGACCTCCAGCCTGAACGTCGGGCAGAAAGTCCTGACCAACATGGGCCGGGTCACGCCGCTGCATAAACAGCGGGTGGAGCAAGCCGGGTTTATGGTGCTCAAGTCGCCGGACATCCCGTCGATCCTGGTGGAAACCGGCTTTATCTCCAACGCCAACGAAGCCAACAAGCTGGCCAGTGCCAGCCATCAGCAGGCCCTGGCGCGTTCCATCAGCTCTGGCGTGCGTCAGTTCTTCCAGCAGAACCCGCCACCGGGCACCTATATCGCCTGGCTGCGCGATTCCGGGAAAATCGCCCAGGGCCCACGCGATCACCGGGTGCAGCCTGGCGATACGCTGGCCATGCTGGCTGTGCGCTTCCAGGTGTCGGCCGCTACCTTGCGCAGCGCCAACAGCCTGAAAACCGACGAACTGAAAGTCGGCCAGGTGTTGACCATCCCTGGCACTGAATTGGCAGCCCAGTAATGAGTGAATCGGTATTGAACAGCGCCTCGCGCATCGAATTGCTCAGCCCGCGGCTGGCCAACCAGATTGCCGCGGGTGAAGTGGTTGAGCGCCCGGCCTCGGTGATCAAGGAGCTGCTGGAAAACAGCCTCGACTCCGGCGCCAAGCGCATTGACGTGGATGTGGAGCAGGGCGGGGTCAAACTGCTGCGGGTGCGCGACGACGGCAGCGGGATTTCCTCCGATGACCTGCCGCTGGCGCTGGCGCGACATGCCACCAGCAAGATCCGTGACCTGGAAGACCTTGAGCGGGTGATGAGCCTGGGTTTCCGTGGCGAAGCGCTGGCGTCGATCAGCTCGGTGGCGCGCCTGACCCTGACTTCCCGCACCCGTGGCGCCGAGCAGGCGTGGCAGGTAGAGACCGAAGGTCGCGACATGGCCCCCCGGGTCCAGCCGGCGGCCCACCCGGTAGGCACTTCGGTGGAAGTGCGTGACTTATTCTTTAATACCCCGGCTCGGCGCAAATTCCTCAAGGCCGAAAAAACCGAATTCGATCACCTGCAAGAAGTCATCAAGCGCCTGGCCCTGGCCCGTTTCGACGTGGCCTTCCATTTGCGCCACAACGGCAAGACCATCCTCAGCCTGCACGAGGCCAACGACGATGCCGCGCGCGCCCGACGCGTATCGGCGATCTGTGGCGCGGGCTTCCTGGAGCAGGCGCTGCCGATTGAAATCGAGCGCAATGGCTTGCATTTGTGGGGGTGGGTAGGCCTGCCGACGTTCTCCCGCAGCCAGGCGGACTTGCAGTACTTCTTTGTGAATGGCCGTGCGGTGCGCGACAAGCTGGTGGCCCATGCGGTACGCCAGGCCTATCGCGACGTGCTGTTCAACGGCCGCCATCCGACCTTCGTGCTGTTTTTTGAAGTGGACCCGGCGGTCGTCGACGTCAATGTGCACCCGACCAAGCATGAAGTGCGCTTCCGTGATGGGCGCATGGTTCATGACTTCCTCTACGGTACCTTGCACCGAGCGTTGGGCGACGTGCGCCCGGATGATCAGTTGGGCGCGCCGATTGTCACTGCCGTCGTCCGCCCGACAGGGCCGGAGGCCGGTGAATTCGGGCCCCAGGGCGAAATGAGCCTGGCGGCCAACCTGCTGCAATCGCCGCAAGCCCAGCCGAGTTACCCGGCGGCGGGTTCCGGTGCAGGTGCCGGCTATCAATATCAATACACCCCGCGACCGCAATCGGCAGTGCCGGTGGCCGAGGCCCAGGCGGCCTATCGCGAGTTCTTTGCGCCGCTGCCCGGTGCCGAGCCGGGCGCAGTGGCTTTGCCGGAAGGTGGCGGTGATATCCCGCCCCTGGGTTATGCCCTGGCCCAGCTCAAGGGCATCTATATCCTCGCGGAAAACGCCCACGGCCTGGTGCTGGTGGACATGCACGCGGCCCATGAGCGGATCATGTACGAGCGCCTGAAGATCGCCATGGCCAGCGAAGGCCTGAGCGGCCAGCCGTTGCTGGTGCCGGAGTCGTTGGCGGTCAGCCAGCGCGAGGCCGATTGCGCTGAAGAGCACCTGGCGGTGTTCCAGAAGCTGGGCTTTGAGTTGCAGCGCCTGGGGCCAGAAACCCTGGCGATCCGGCAGATTCCGGCTTTGCTCAAGCAGGCCGAGGCCAATCGGCTGGTAGCTGACGTGCTGGCGGACCTGATGGAATACGGCACCAGTGACCGGATCCAGGCGCATATCAACGAACTGCTCGGCACCATGGCCTGCCACGGTGCAATCCGCGCCAACCGGCGCCTGGCCCTGCCGGAAATGAACGGCTTGCTGCGGGATATGGAAAACACCGAGCGCAGCGGCCAATGCAACCACGGCCGACCGACCTGGACCCAAATGGGCCTGGATGATCTGGACAAACTATTCCTGCGCGGCCGTTGATGAGCTCTCTACCTCCCGCCATCTTCCTGATGGGCCCGACGGCCGCCGGCAAGACCGACCTGGCTATCGAGCTGACCAAGGTCCTGCCGTGCGAGTTGATCAGCGTCGATTCGGCCCTGGTTTACCGGGACATGGACATCGGCACCGCCAAACCGTCCAAAGAGCTGTTGGCCGCCCATCCCCATCGTCTGATCGACATTATCGATCCGTCGCAAAGCTACTCGGCGGCGGATTTTCGCAGCGATGCCCTTGCCGCCATGACGCAAATCACCGCGCGGGGCAATATCCCGCTGCTGGTGGGCGGCACGATGCTCTATTACAAGGCGCTGCAGGAAGGCCTGGCAGACATGCCGCCCGCCGATCCACAGGTGCGCGCCGAAATCGAAGAAGAGGCTGCGCGCCTTGGCTGGCAAGCCCTGCACGAGCAATTGGCGGCGATTGACCCGGTGTCTGCCGCGCGCATTCACCCCAATGACCCCCAGCGCCTGAGCCGGGCCCTGGAAGTCTGGCGCGTCAGTGGTCAGACCATGACAGCCCACCGCCTCAGACAATCTGCGCAAAGTACTGACGCAGGCACCTCTGGACCGGGACAATTGCCCTATACTGTCGCAAATCTGGCTATCGCTCCGGCGAATCGCCAGGTGCTGCATGAGCGAATTGCACAAAGATTCACAATTATGTTGGAACAGGGGTTCGTAGAGGAGGTCGTAGCACTGCGTTCAAGAGGTGATCTGCATCCGGGATTGCCTTCGATACGTGCTGTAGGCTACCGCCAAGTCTGGGATCATCTGGATGGCAAGCTGACGTCAGCCGAAATGCAGGAGCGCGGCATTATTGCCACGCGCCAATTGGCAAAGCGCCAGTTCACTTGGCTGCGCAGCTGGACTGACTTGCATTGGCTGGACAGTCTGGATTGCGACAATCTGTCACGCGCCTTGAAATACTTGGGAACGGTCTCCATATTGAGCTGAGTCCTTGCAATTGCCGTCTATCCTTGGGGGTGTGACGGTCACAAACTATCTATTTTTCCGATTTTTTATTATTGATCCTTAAAGGAGTGCGGCACATGTCAAAAGGGCATTCGCTACAAGACCCTTACTTGAATACTTTACGTAAAGAGAAAGTTGGGGTTTCCATCTATCTGGTCAACGGCATCAAGCTGCAAGGTACGATCGAGTCTTTCGACCAGTTCGTTATCCTGCTGAAAAACACCGTCAGCCAGATGGTCTACAAACACGCTATCTCGACAGTAGTGCCGGTTCGTCCAATTCGTCTGCCTAGCGCAACCGAATCCGAACAGGGTGACGCTGAGCCAGGTAACGCCTGATAGGAGTCTCCTTTGTTCTTTGAGCGCCACGGTGGTGGTGAGCGAGTAATCCTCGTTCACTTGGATGGACAGGACCCTGAGGCGCGCGAAGATCCGCAGGAGTTTCAGGAGCTGGCAAATTCGGCCGGCGCCGAGACCGTCGCGTTTTTTAACGTGCCGCGTCATCGGCCAACCGCCAAATTTCTGATTGGCAGCGGCAAGGTCGAGGAACTGCGCGACCTGGTCCATGCCGAAGAAGCCGATCTGGTGATCTTCAATCACATCCTCACGCCCAGTCAGGAACGTAACCTCGAACGTGTGTTCGAGTGCCGCGTGATTGACCGCACCGGTCTGATTCTCGATATTTTCGCCCAGCGCGCCCGTACCCATGAAGGCAAGCTCCAGGTCGAACTGGCCCAGCTTGACCACATGAGCACCCGCCTGGTTCGCGGCTGGACTCACCTTGAGCGTCAGGGTGGCGGTATCGGCATGCGTGGCCCGGGTGAAACCCAGCT
Organism: Pseudomonas proteolytica; assembly: GCF_007858275.1. Classification (GTDB taxonomy): domain Bacteria; phylum Pseudomonadota; class Gammaproteobacteria; order Pseudomonadales; family Pseudomonadaceae; genus Aquipseudomonas; species Aquipseudomonas proteolytica. The sequence continues at coordinate 119,372 of NZ_VFEV01000004.1, read as the reverse complement.
TGAGACCGACCGGCGTCTGCTGCGGGTTCGCCTGCGCCAGATCAAGGGCCGTCTGGAAAAAGTACGCAGCCAACGCGAGCAATCGCGCCGTGGGCGTACGCGTGCGGATATCCCTACCGTGTCCCTGGTGGGCTATACCAACGCCGGCAAATCCACGCTGTTCAACAACGTGACCAAATCGGACGTGTACGCGGCCGACCAGCTGTTCGCCACCCTCGACCCGACCTTGCGCCGTCTGGAACTCGACGACCTGGGGCCGATTGTGCTGGCCGATACCGTGGGCTTCATTCGCCACTTGCCCCACAAGCTGGTCGAGGCGTTCCGGTCTACGCTCGAAGAGTCGAGCAACTCCGACCTGCTGCTGCACGTAATCGATGCGGCCGAGCCTGACCGGATGTTGCAGATCGAACAGGTCATGGTGGTACTGGGCGAGATTGGTGCCCAGGACTTGCCGATCCTTGAGGTCTATAACAAACTCGATTTGCTTGAGGGTGTAGAGCCGCAAATCCAGCGTGACGAAAACGGCAGGCCCCAACGGGTCTGGCTCTCGGCGCGCGATGGTAGCGGTCTTAAGCTGCTCGAGCAGGCGATTGCCGAGTTGCTCGGTGGTGATTTGTTCGTCGGCACCTTGCGCTTGCCGCAGCGTTTTGCTCGACTGCGTGCTCAGTTTTTTGAGTTGGGCGCCGTACAGAAAGAAGAACACGACGAAGAAGGTGTCAGCCTGCTGGCTGTTCGTTTGCCTCGTTCGGAGCTCAATCGGCTGGTGAGTCGTGAGGGTGTTGTACCGACAGAGTTCCTCGAACAACACACTTTGCAATAAAAGCCTGAGAAAGCGGTTGTGCCGCTGTGGCAGGCATTCTGTAGCATTGGTCGGCGCGCCGTGGGTGCGTCTTTGCTTTATCAGATGGAGAGCGCTATGGCTTGGAATGAGCCGGGTGGCAACTCGAATAATCAGGATCCTTGGGGTGGTAAACGCCGCAATAATGGCGACCGCAAGGGGCCACCAGATCTCGACGAGGCCTTCCGAAAGCTGCAGGAAAGCCTGAATGGGTTGTTCGGTGGTGGAAAAAAACGTGGTGGTGACGACGGCGGTCGCACGAGCAAGGGCGGCGGCTACGGCCTGCTTGGCCTCGGTCTCGTGGCGCTGGCGGCTGTCTGGCTGTACAGCGCGGTCTATGTAGTCGACGAGCAGGAGCAAGCCGTGGTGCTGCGCTTCGGCAAGTACTACGAGACTGTCGGTCCAGGCCTGAACATCTACTTCCCGCCGATCGACAAGAAGTACATGGAGAACGTCACGCGTGAGCGTGCCTACACCAAGCAGGGCCAGATGCTGACCGAAGACGAGAACATCGTCGAAGTGCCGCTGACCGTGCAGTACAAGATCAGCAACCTGCAGGACTTCGTGCTTAACGTCGACCAGCCGGAAATCAGCTTGCAGCACGCGACCGAAAGCGCCCTGCGCCACGTAGTGGGCTCCACTGCGATGGACCAGGTGCTGACCGAAGGTCGTGAATTGATGGCCAGCGAGATCAAGGAGCGCCTGCAACGGTTCCTCGATACATATCGCACCGGTATCACTGTTACCCAGGTCAACGTACAGAGCGCAGCGGCACCGCGTGAAGTGCAGGAAGCCTTCGATGACGTGATCCGCGCCCGTGAAGACGAGCAGCGTTCGCGCAACCAGGCTGAAACCTACGCCAACGGCGTCGTGCCGGAAGCCCGTGGTCAGGCCCAGCGCATCCTTGAAGATGCCAACGGTTACCGCGACGAAGTCGTGTCCCGCGCCAAGGGTGAGGCTGACCGCTTCACCAAGCTGGTGGCCGAGTACCGCAAGGCACCGGAAGTCACCCGCGAGCGTCTGTACCTGGACACCATGCAGGAAGTCTTCACCAATACCAGCAAGGTACTCGTGACCGGCAACAAGGGTGGGCAGAACAATCTGCTGTACCTGCCGCTGGACAAGATGATCGAAGGTGGTCGTAGCGCTGGTAACACTTCGTCTTCCGCCAGTTCGACTGCCGCTGCCAACGAAGCGAGCGCCCGTGCGGCCGCTGACTTGCAGCAACAGCAAACACGTTCCAGGGAGAGTCGTTGATGAGCAATAAATCGCTGACCGCCCTGATTGTGGGTGTCGTCGTGGTCATCGCTGCCTGGAACTGCTTCTACATCGTGGCTCAGACCGAGCGTGCGGTGTTGCTGCAATTCGGTCGCGTGGTCCAGGCGGATGTCCAGCCAGGCCTGCATGTGAAGGTCCCCTACGTCAACCAGGTGCGCAAGTTCGACGCCCGCCTGATGACCCTGGATGCACCGACGCAGCGCTTCCTGACCCTGGAGAAGAAAGCCGTGATGGTTGACGCCTACGCCAAGTGGCGCGTCAAGGATGCCGAGCGCTTCTACACCGCGACTTCCGGCCTCAAGCAGATTGCCGACGAGCGTTTGTCCCGTCGTCTGGAATCGGGCCTGCGTGACCAGTTTGGTAAACGCACCCTGCACGAGGTGGTATCGGGTGAACGTGATGCGCTGATGGCTGACATCACGCGTTCGTTGAACACCATGGCCGAAAAAGAGCTGGGCATCGAAGTGGTCGATGTTCGGGTCAAGGCCATTGACCTGCCCAAGGAAGTGAACCGCAGCGTGTTCGAGCGTATGAGCACCGAGCGTGAGCGTGAGGCTCGTGAGCACCGTGCCAAGGGTAACGAACTGGCTGAAGGTATCCGTGCGGATGCCGACCGTCAGCGTCGCGTACTGTTGGCAGAAGCCTATCGTGAGTCTGAAGAGGCTCGCGGTGATGGTGATGCTCAAGCCGCGGCGATCTACGCCAAGGCTTACGGCCAGGACCAGGAGTTCTACGCGTTCTATCGTAGCCTGCGTGCCTACCGTGAAAGCTTCGCGAACAAAACCGATGTCATGGTGCTGGACCCAAGTAGCGATTTCTTCCGCTACCTGGAAAAGTCCAAGTAACCCGCTGACTGGCTGGTTTCACTCCGTCGGGCGGCTAAAACGCTCGGCGGGGTGATCCTTTCGGAAAACGGGTGTATGATGCGGCAGCCGGGAAATTCCCGGCTTTTTTGCGTCTGCATGTTTGATTGTTGTTGTGCGCTGCAGGCGTGACAGGTTTTTCGAGGAAAGTGCCCGACGAGGCCCGTTACAGGCCATTCGTCACGTCGCTCTTGCGCGTGGTTTATGCAGGGGCCGGGTATTTTCTGCTTCACTCAAGGCTCGCCCAAGGGCTGGCCGGGTCATAGGGGAATGGCGTAATGGCAACGGTAGACCGCTGGCTGCTGCCAGATGGCATCGAAGAAGTACTGCCACCAGAGGCTGCGCGTATTGAAATCGCGCGTCGCCAGGTGTTGGATCTGTTCCAGAGCTGGGGTTACGAGTTTGTCGTGACTCCCCATATCGAGTACCTGGAATCCCTGCTGACCGGCGCGGGCCAGGACCTGGATCTGCGCACCTTCAAGGTCATCGACCCGCAATCGGGCCGGCAAATGGGCTTTCGCGCCGACATCACGCCGCAAGTGGCGCGCATCGATGCGCATACCCTGCGCCGTGAAGGGCCGAGCCGCCTGTGCTACGCCGGCAGCGTGCTACATGCCCAGCCGCGTGCCTTGTCGTCTTCCCGTAGCCCGATCCAGCTGGGCGCCGAGTTATACGGCGATGCAAGCCCGAGCAGCGACGTCGAAGTCATCAGCCTGATGCTGGCGATGCTGCAGTTGGCTGACGTGCCGGATGTGCACATGGACCTGGGGCATGTCGGTATCTACCGTGGCCTGGCCCGTGCGGCTGGTCTGTCCGGTGAAGTTGAGCAACAGTTGTTCGATGCCCTGCAGCGCAAAGCTATCGACGAAGTGATCGCCCTGACCGAAGGTGTGCCTGCCGATCTGGCTGGCATGCTGCGTGCGCTGGTGGATCTGTGTGGTGGTCGCGAAGTGCTGGCCGCCGCCCGTGAGCGCCTGGCCAAAGCGCCTGCGCCTGTATTGGCGGCGCTGGACGATGTGCTGGCGATTGCCGAGCAGTTGTCGGCGCGCTTCCCGCAGTTGCCTTTGTATTTCGACCTGGGTGAGTTGCGCGGCTACCACTACCACACCGGTGTGGTGTTCGCCGTGTTTGTGCCGGGTGTTGGCCAAGCCATTGCCCAGGGCGGTCGTTATGACGATATCGGCGCCGACTTCGGTCGTGCCCGTCCGGCAACTGGTTTTTCTACCGATTTGAAAACCCTGGTGACCCTGGGGCGTGCTGAAGTCGAGCTACCGTCTGGCGGTATCTGGATGCCAGACAGTACGGACGCGGCACTCTGGCAGCAGGTCTGCCAGTTGCGCAGCGAGGGTCAGCGTGTCGTCCAGGCCTTGCCTGGGCAGCCATTGGCCGCCGCCCGTGAAGCGGACTGCGACCGGCAATTGATTCAGCAGAACGGGCTTTGGCAAGTATCGCCACTGGCTTCTTGAGTTTTCCTGCCGGCCAACGCCGGCACCAAGTTTGCGCGAATGAGGACAAGTGTTATGGGTAAGAATGTCGTAGTCCTGGGCACCCAATGGGGTGATGAGGGCAAAGGCAAGATCGTTGATCTGCTGACCGAACATGCTGCCGCCGTAGTGCGCTACCAAGGTGGCCACAACGCTGGCCACACCCTGGTCATCGATGGCGAAAAAACCGTCTTGCACCTGATCCCGTCGGGCGTCCTGCGCGAAGGCGTGCAGTGCCTGATCGGCAATGGCGTGGTGGTTGCACCTGACGCCCTGTTGCGCGAGATCACCAAGCTGGAAGAGAAAGGCGTACCGGTGCGCGAGCGCCTGCGTATCAGCCCGTCCTGCCCGCTGATCCTGTCCTTCCACGTCGCCCTGGATCAGGCCCGTGAAAAGGCCCGTGGCGAGCTGAAGATCGGTACTACCGGTCGCGGCATCGGCCCGGCCTACGAAGACAAGGTTGCACGTCGTGGCCTGCGTGTGGGCGACTTGCTCAACATGCCGCGCTTTGAAGACAAGCTGCGTGAGCTAGTGGATTACCACAACTTCATGCTGGTCGGTTACTACAAAGAGCCGGCCATTGAGTTCGACAAGACCCTGGCTGAGTGCAAAGAGTACGCTGAGCTGCTCAAGCCGCTGATGCTGGACGTGACTGCCGAGCTGCACGACCTGCGTCGCGCCGGCAAAGACATCATGTTCGAAGGTGCCCAGGGTTCGTTGCTGGACATCGACCACGGTACCTACCCGTACGTGACCAGCTCCAACACCACCGCTGGTGGCGTGGCGACCGGTTCGGGTGTTGGCCCGATGTTCCTGGACTACATCCTGGGCATCACCAAGGCCTACACCACTCGCGTAGGTTCGGGTCCATTCCCGACTGAGCTGTTTGACGACGTCGGTGCGCACCTGGCCAAACAGGGTCACGAGTTCGGCGCGACTACCGGTCGTGCTCGTCGTTGTGGCTGGTTCGACGCCGTTATCCTGCGTCGCGCTATCGATGTGAACAGCATCTCGGGCATCTGCCTGACCAAGCTGGACGTGCTCGACGGTCTGGAAGCCATCAACATCTGCATCGGCTACAAAGATGCAGACGGTAACGATGTTGCCCCGACTGACGCCGACAGCTACGTGGGCCTGCAGCCGGTGTACGAAGAAGTGCCGGGCTGGACCGAGTCGACCGTGGGTGCCAAGACCCTGGAAGAGCTGCCTGCCAACGCCCGTGCCTACATCAAGCGCGTTGAACAGTTGATCGGCGCGCCGATCGACATTATTTCGACGGGCCCGGACCGCAACGAGACCATCGTCCTGCGTCATCCGTTCGCTTAATAAGCTGTTGATGTAAAAAGCAAAGGGCCCCTTCGGGGGCCCTTTGTCGTTTCTGTCTCGGGCACGGCACGACCCTTGCTATGTTTCTCTCTTTCGCGGTGCTATCAATTTAATGGCACCCGTGGTGGAGGGATTCCCGATGTCTGCCGTTCTCTCATTGTTACAAAGCCGGTTGTTGCGACCGGTGTTCGTTACCCTTGGTATCGCTCTTTTGGTGCAAGTGCTGGTGGCGGTCGCCCTGACCCGGAGCACAGTCACGGCCCTGGAAGCCGATTTGGGCAAGCGCCTGGGCGTCGACAGCCAGAAACTGTCGGGCGAATTGACGCAGGCGGGCAAGGAAGTGATGTCCAGCCTGGACAGCTTATCGACCAGTACCAGTGACCGCCTGACTGCCGGGCTTTCTGCGCGTTTGAAGCAAGAGCAGCAGCAACTGCGTGCGACCCTGGAAAAGGACCTGAAAGACTCTGCCAACGACATGGCGCAGTTGCTGGCCTCGGTTGCACCGCGTGCGATGTGGGACAGTGATGTTCCGGCACTGTCGGAATTCGCCCGGCGCGCCCAGCGCAATCCCAATGTGTTGTTTGTGGTGTATGACGACGCTACTGGCCAGCATCTGACCCGTTATCTGAACCGGGAAAACCCGATCAACAAGGCGCTGTTGGAGAAAGGCGAGGGTGACCGTGCGTTGGATAAAGTGTTGAATGCCGCGAAAAACGACCCTTCGGTGTACTACGTCGAAGCCTCTATCAGCCCCAATGGCGTGGAGATCGGCAAGGTGCTCATGGGGGTTTCCACTGCGGCGGTGGAGGCTGACCTGACGGCGCTGGACCAGCGCTTTGCTGCGCTGATCGCCAGCGGCGGTCAATTGGTGGGGGATAGCCTCAAGGGCGCAGCGGCGGACAGTGCGGCAGCCATGGGCGCCCGCCTGCAGTCGGCGCAAGCCACGGCCACGCAAATGACGGCCAACACCTCGGGTGCGGTACAGGAGGCCGCGCAAGCCTTGCGCTGGCGCATCGGCCTGGGCCTGGCGGTGGTTGGCCTGGGCGTGTTGTTGCTGATTGCCGTGGTGCTTGGGCGGCGTGTGGTCAACCGCTTGAAACTGCTGATTGCGGCCATGGATGATCTGGCGGCGGGTGAGGGCGACCTGACCAAGCGCGTGCAGATCAACAGCCAGGATGAAATCGGCGCCATGGCCTCTGCGGTCAATCGCTTTGTGGATAAGTTGCAGCCCATTGTGCGGGAGGCGGGTGATGTGGCGCAGCGTACCGGTGTGGAAATCGGCGCGATGACTCTGCGCAACGCCGGTGCCGATGCGGCGGCGGGTTTGCAGCGCGATGAAGTGGCCGAAAGCCTGCGGGCGCTGTCGCAAATGGCTGATGAGGCCCAGGCCGAAAGCCATGCCATGCAGGCCGCGTTGCAGCAGGTGGTGGATATACGCCAGGCCACCGATGAAAATTCGCGGACCTCGGCCGAGGTCGGCAGTTTGATCGAGGCATTGGCGGGCCAGGTGCAGGCCGGCTCCAAGGTGATCGAGCGCCTGGCCCAGCAAAGCGAGCAGATTGAAGTGGTGCTGACGGTGATCCACGGCATCGCCGAGCAGACCAACCTGCTGGCCCTGAACGCGGCTATCGAAGCGGCGCGGGCCGGTGAGACCGGGCGTGGTTTTGCGGTGGTGGCGGACGAAGTGCGCGCGCTGGCCAGTAAAACCCAAAGCTCCACGGGCGATATCCAGGCGCATATCGTGGCGCTGCAACAAGGCGCGCGCGAGGCGGTGGAAACCATCGGCAAGGCCGGACGCCAGGCCAGTGAGGGGCTGCTGGTACTGCGCGACAGCGTGCGCTTGCAGCAAACGGTGCAGGCCTCGGTTGAGCAGGTGCATGCGGCGATTGGCCTGGCGACTCGGGCTGCCGAGCATCAGGCCCAGGGCGCGCATGCGGTGCGTGGTCGGGTCGAAGTGATCCACGCCCAGGCCGAGCGTGCGGCCCAGGCGGTGGTGGAAACCACCGCCAGTGGCAAGGTGCTGGATGGGTTGGCGGCGCAGTTGAAGGCCAGCCTGGGGCAGTTTCGGGCCTGAGGTTGGCTGCTCGGGCCTCATCGCGGGCAAGCCCGCTCCCACAGGTAATCGCGTTCCAATGTGGGAGCGGGCTTGCCCGCGATTGCGGCCTCAGCGGCTCAGATACATCCGCGTCGTGAGCAGATAGACGGGCAACCCCGACACCACAATCAACAACGCTGCATAAGGCGCCGCCGCCGCAAACTCCACATTCGAGGTATGCGCCCACACGGCAGTGGCCAAGGTATTGAGCCCGGTCGGGCTAAGCAGCAGGGTCGCGGTCAATTCCTTCATCGCATCGAGGAACACCAGCGCAAACGCGGCCCCCAATGCCGGAAAGATAATCGGCAAGGTCACCCGGCAAAATGCGCTGAATGACGATGCACCCAGCGTGCGGGCCGCTTCCTCCAGTTGGGGCGCCGCCTTGTTCAGCGCGGTCCGGATCGGCGCCTGGGCCAGCGGCAAGAACAGCAATGCATACGCGATCAACAGCAGTGCCGAGGTCTGATACAGCGCCGGCACGTAATGCAGGGCGAAATACACCAGGGTCAAGGCAATCACCAGGCCGGGCAGGGCGTGCAGCAGGTAGGGCAGGCGTTCGGCCCACAGCGCCAGTTGGCCCTTGTAGCGCACCACCAGCAAGCCGACTGGCACCGCCAGCGCCAGGCAAAGTGCGGCGCCGCCCAAGGACAAGGCCAGGGACGACAGCAACGCCTCACTGATTTGCGCGACCGGGAAGGCGGCCGAAGAACCCACGGCCAGCCAGTAACCGAGCATCCCCAGTGGAATGCCGCTGCCAATGATCGCCAGCATCAAGCAATAAAGCTGGCCCAGTGGCGCCCATTTAGCCAGTCGAACCTGCTCGGCATGCCGTGCCGCGCCTTGCCCGGTGCGCACATGGCGGCCCTTGCCGCGCACGCGCAATTCCAGCCAGAGCAGGGTCAGGCACATCATCAGCAACACCGCAGACAGCATCGCCGCGTTGGCATTGCTGAACTCCAGTTCGAACTGCTGGTAGATCGCCGTGGTGAAGGTTTGCAGGCCGATGATCGACAGGGCGCCGAATTCCACCAGCATATGCAAGGCAATCAGCAGGGCGCCGGCCAGCAGCGACGGCCACAACAGCGGCAAAGTAATGCGAAAGAACACGCCCCAACGATTGAGTCCCAGGGTGCGGGCCGACTCTTCCAGGGACGGATCGAGGTTGCGCAGGGTGGCCGCTACCGGCAAAAACACCAGAGGGTACTTGGACAGGGTCATCACCAGGATCGCCCCGCCAAGGCCTTCGAACTGGGCGCTCAGCGACACCCAGGTAAAGCTGCTGACAAACGCCGGCACGGCAAACGGCAGGCACAAAATCACGCCCCAGATGCGCCGGCCCGGGAGGTTACTGCGCTCCAGCAGCCAGGCCAGGGACAGGCCGATCACGGCGCAGGCCACGGTCACGCCGATCATCAGTGCCAAAGTATTGCGCAGCAACCCGAACACATACGGTCGCCACAGCAGATGCACTGCTTCGGCCCAGCCGGCTTGCCAGGCCTTGAGGCCTACATACACCAACGGCAGCAGGCTCAGGCCGACCAACAGTAAGACCGGCAGCAGCAACCAGATCGAGGGGCGCTTGCGCCGTGGGCTAAAACCCCCGCGCAAGGCGGGGGTCGGTAGCGATGGGTTCATCAGTTCAGGCCAACCTCACGTTCCAGCTCCAGGGCTTCTTCGGCATTGCCCAGGTCGGCGGGAGTGATTTTCGGCGGTTGCAGTTCGCTAAATGGCTTGAGGCCGCGATTGGATTCCATGCCTTTGCGCAGCGGGTATTCGGCGGACGTGTTGGTAATCACGCGCTGGCCTTCTTCGCTGGCCATGAACGCCAGCAACTGCTGCGCTTCCTTGGGATGCTTGCTGGATTTCAGTGCTGCTGCTGCGGATACGGTAATCAGGCCGCCGGCATCGCCATCGGTGAAGTAGTGCAGTTGCGAATCCAGGTTGGTCTTTTCCTTTTTCAGGGCAAACCAGTAGTAGTTGTTCACTAGCACCGTGGCCACTTCGCCGTTTTCCACGGCTTTGAGGGCGACCATATTGTTGCTGTAGACCTTGCCGAACGCGCGCAGGCCGGTGAGCCATTCTTCGGCGGCGTCGCGCCCGTGCATCTTGAGGATCGCGACGGCTTGTTCCTGGAAGGCGCCGCTGGTGGGGACGAAGCCAACCTTGCCTTGCCACTCGGGGTCGGCAAAATCCAGCACCGACTTGGGCAGTTCGTCTTCCTTGATCAGTTTCGGGTTGAAGGCCACGACCCGGGTGCGTGCGGTCACGCCCATCCAGGCGCCGTCGGCGGCCACGTATTCCTTGGGTAATACATCTAGCGTGCTGGCATCGATGGTCGCCAGCAGGCCTTGTTCGCCGAGTTTGTTCAGCGGCGGGGACTCTTCGGTGTAGATCACGTCGGCAGGGGAGCGATCACCCTCTTCAACGACCTGGCTGGCCAGTTGGTTGCTGCTGCCCTTGCGCACATTCACATGGATGCCAGTCTTGGCCTCGAAGGCCTTGGCGAGTTCATCGCCGACTTCCTTGTGCTGGCCGTTGTACAGGGTCAGTTCAACCTTGTCGGCGGAATAGGCAGTGGGCGAGAGTAGGGTCAGGCCGAGCAGAGTGATGGTCAGGCCACGCAGAAGGGATGTCTTGAGACGGGTATCGCGGATCATCATCCGGGGTGTTCCTCACTTGTATGCAACAAATTCTTACAAGGATAAACGATAAACCTTCTCAAGTCCGGGCATGGCAGGAATTGCTGGCAGAGTTTTTAAACCCCAGAAACGAAAAAACCCGCTTTCGCGGGTTTGATCTGAATTTGGTGCCCAGGAGAAGACTCGAACTTCCACGACCTTGCGATCACCAGCACCTGAAGCTGGCGTGTCTACCAATTTCACCACCTGGGCATTATCAAACAACGTTGCCGCTGTTGATGGGGCGAACTATACGGCGGGCTTTTTGATCTGTAAACCCCTGATTTGATTTTATAAATCAAATTTTCAGTTAAAAATCAAAGGCCTGTAACGCAAAAACCCGCTTTCGCGGGTTTTTGTGAAACTCAAGGCTGGCCTTGGGTTTTGAATTGGTGCCCAGAAGAAGACTCGAACTTCCACGACCTTGCGGTCACCAGCACCTGAAGCTGGCGTGTCTACCAATTTCACCATCTGGGCAGTATCTTCAACGTTGCCGTCGTCGATGGCGCGCACTATACGGAGTGACTTTTGCGCTGTAAACCCCCGTCATCAAAAAAGCCTGGAAAATTTCGCGGGCGGTCGCGCAAGGTGGCTTACTGGGGCTATAAAACGCATTTGCCGGCTAGTTATTGCTGGAAATTTCCCGTTTCAATACGCGTATGCCAAACTAACCCACATATAGACAAGGTGAAAACTCTCTAATGGCCGATTGGCAGTCCCTCGATCCCGAGGCCGCTCGTGAAGCGGAAAAATATGAAAACCCTATTCCTAGCCGCGAACTGATCCTGGCGCATCTCGCCGATCGGGGTTCGCCTGCTAGCCGCGAGCAGCTGGTTGAAGAATTCGGTCTGACCACCGAAGACCAGGTCGAAGCGCTGCGCCGCCGCCTGCGCGCCATGGAGCGCGATGCACAGTTGATCTACACCCGTCGTGGCACTTACGCCCCGGTGGACAAGCTCGACCTGATCCTTGGCCGCATTGCCGGTCACCGTGATGGCTTCGGCTTCCTGATCCCTGACGATGGCAGCGATGACCTGTTCATGAGCCCGGCGCAAATGCGCCTGGTATTCGATGGCGACCGTGCCCTGGCGCGCGTGTCCGGCCTGGACCGTCGCGGTCGCCGTGAAGGCGTGATCGTCGAAGTGGTGTCCCGTGCCCACGAGTCCATCGTCGGTCGTTACTTCGAAGAAGGCGGCATCGGCTTCGTGATTCCGGATAACCCGAAGGTCCAGCAGGAAGTGCTGGTAACCCCGGGCCGCAATGGCGCTGCCAAGGTCGGTCAGTTTGTCGAGGTGAAAATCACCCACTGGCCAACGCCGCGCTTCCAGCCACAGGGCGATATCGTCGAAGTGGTCGGCAACTACATGGCGCCGGGCATGGAAATTGATGTTGCGCTGCGCACCTACGATATCCCGCACGTCTGGCCTGAGGCCGTGCTCAAGGAAGCCGCCAAGCTCAAGCCGGAAGTCGAAGAAAAAGACAAAGAGAAGCGCATCGACCTGCGCCATCTGCCGTTCGTCACCATTGACGGTGAAGATGCCCGCGACTTCGACGATGCGGTCTACTGCGAAGCCAAGCCCGGCAAACTGCGCCTGTTCTCCGGCGGCTGGAAGTTGTTCGTCGCGATTGCTGACGTATCCAGCTACGTGAAGATCGGTTCGGCCCTGGATAACGAAGCCCAGGTGCGCGGCAACTCCGTGTACTTCCCTGAGCGCGTGATCCCGATGCTGCCGGAGCAGCTGTCCAACGGCCTGTGCTCCCTGAACCCGAAAGTCGACCGTTTGGCCATGGTGTGCGAGATGACCATCTCGAAAACCGGCGAAATGACCGACTATCAGTTCTACGAAGCGGTGATTCACTCCCAGGCGCGCCTGACCTACAACAAGGTCAGCACCATCCTGGAGACGCCGAAGACCAGCGAAGCCAAGGCTTTGCGCACCCAGTATGCAGACGTAGTCCCACACCTCAAGCAGCTGTACTCGCTGTACAAGGTGTTGCTGGGCGCACGTCATGTGCGTGGCGCGATCGATTTTGAAACCCAGGAAACCCGGATCATCTTCGGTTCCGAGCGCAAAATCGCCGAGATCACGCCGACCACCCGTAATGACGCGCACAAGCTGATCGAGGAATGCATGCTGGCGGCCAACGTGGCCACCGCTGAGTTCCTGAAAAAGCACGAGATTCCTGCGTTGTATCGGGTCCACGATGGTCCGCCGCCGGAGCGCCTGGAAAAACTGCGCGCCTTCCTCGGCGAGCTCGGCCTGTCGCTGCACAAAGGCAAGGACGGCCCATCGCCGAAGGATTACCAGGCTTTGCTGGCCAGCATCAAGGATCGTCCGGATTTCCACTTGATCCAGACCGTGATGCTGCGTTCCCTCAGCCAGGCAGTGTACAGCGCCGACAATCAGGGCCACTTCGGCCTGAATTACGAGGCGTACACGCACTTCACCTCGCCGATCCGTCGCTATCCGGACCTGCTCACGCACCGCGCAATCCGCAGCGTGATCCATTCCAAGCAGAACACCCCGCACGTCAAGCGCGCCGGTGCCATGACCATTCCGAAGGCACGGATCTATCCGTACGACGAAGCGGCCCTGGAACAGTTGGGCGAGCAGTGCTCCATGAGCGAGCGCCGTGCCGACGAAGCCACTCGCGATGTGGTGAACTGGCTCAAGTGCGAGTTCATGAAAGACCGCGTAGGCGAGTCGTTCCCGGGTGTGATCACCGCCGTGACCGGCTTTGGCCTGTTCGTCGAGCTGACCGACATCTACGTCGAAGGCCTGGTGCACGTCACCGCCTTGCCGGGTGACTACTACCACTTCGACCCTGTGCATCACCGCCTGGCGGGCGAGCGCACCGGTCGTAGCTTCCGTTTGGGCGATACCGTCGAAGTGCGGGTCATGCGCGTCGATCTCGACGAACGCAAGATCGACTTCGAGATGGCTGAAAAAACCATCGACGCTCCGATTGGCCGCAAAAAGCGTGGTGCTGAAACTGCAGCACCGGCGAAAAAAGGCGCTCCGGCGAAAGCTGCCGCTGCAGCTGAGCCAGCCGCCAAGCCTGCTCGTCGCTCGTCGACCAAGGAAAAGGTCAGCGATGCTTACCGTCCTAGCGATGCCGCGGCGAAAAACGCCGAGCTGCGCAAGAGTCGCGAATTGAAGCAGCAGTTGCTCAACGAAGCCAAAAGCGGTGGTAAAGCGGCGTCTGGGGGAAAGTCCCAGGGCGCCGACAAACCGTCGAGCAAACCGAGTAAGCACCGTAAAGGCCCGCCTAAGGCGGGTTCGGCCCCTGCGAAAAGCGGCGGGTCGCGCAAACCTAAGGCCAAGTCATGAGTCTGGAAAAAATCTACGGCGTGCACGCCGTAGAAGCGTTGTTGCGTCACCATCCCAAGCGCGTCAAGCAAGTGTGGCTGGCCGAAGGTCGTAGCGAGCCGCGCGTGCAAGCGCTGGTCGAGCTGGCCAACCAGAACAAGGTTGCCATCGGCCAGGCCGAGCGTCGTGAAATGGACGTCTGGGTCGAAGGCGTGCACCAGGGCGTGGTCGCGGACGTGAGTCCGAGCCAGGTCTGGGGCGAGGCGATGCTCGACGAGCTGCTCGATCGCACCGAAGGCGCGCCGCTGTTGCTGGTGCTTGACGGGGTGACCGATCCGCACAACCTCGGCGCCTGCCTGCGTTCGGCGGACGCTGCCGGTGCGTTGGCAGTGATCGTGCCTAAAGACAAGTCGGCCACCTTGACGCCGGTTGTGCGTAAAGTTGCCTGCGGCGCGGCGGAAGTGATTCCGCTGGTGGCCGTGACCAACCTGGCGCGCACCCTGGAAAAACTCCAGCAGCGCGGCTTGTGGGTCGTGGGTACGGCGGGGGAGGCCGAGGTCAGTATCTATGACCAGGACCTTACCGGCCCGACCATCTTGATCATGGGGGCAGAAGGCAAGGGTATGCGTCGCCTGACCCGTGAGCATTGCGACTACCTGGTGCACTTGCCGATGGCCGGTAGCGTCAGCAGCCTCAACGTTTCAGTCGCAACGGGCGTCTGCCTGTTCGAAGCCCAGCGCCAGCGCGGCGCCAAGGCCAAGACCAAGAAATAATCAGGCCTGACGCAGGTCCAAATGTGGGAGCGGGCTTGCTCGCGAATGCGCAGTGTCAGTCGCCATAAATGTTGGCTGGCCTAACGTATTCGCGAGCAAGCCCGCTCCCACACTGGTTTTGCATCGCTTGAAAGATTGTTCAAATAATCACCAATTGCCTTGCACCCTTTCTTCCCCTTCTCTACAATTGCGCCCCTTGCCTTCCCGGCGGGCACGCATGTGCCTCCCAGCGGCAAGATTCCTAAGTGTCATTCACTCCTTGTCTGACCGTTTTTGAGCGGCAGGCTACAACCCGTAAGGAGCATTCATGCGTCATTACGAAATCATCTTTTTGGTCCACCCGGATCAAAGCGAGCAAGTCGGCGGCATGGTTGAGCGTTACACCAAGCTGATCGAAGAAGACGGCGGCAAAATCCACCGTCTGGAAGATTGGGGCCGTCGTCAACTGGCCTACGCAATCAACAATGTTCACAAGGCTCACTACGTGATGCTGAACGTTGAGTGCACTGGCAAGGCCCTGGCCGAGCTGGAAGACAACTTCCGCTACAACGATGCAGTGATCCGTAACCTGGTCATCCGTCGCGAAGAAGCCGTTACCGGCCAATCCGAGATGCTCAAGGCTGAAGAAAACCGCAGTGAGCGCCGTGAGCGTCGCGACCGTCCTGAGCACGAAGGCGCTGAAAGCGCTGATAGTGATGACAGCGACAACAGCGATAACGCTGACGAGTAATCCACGGACCTTATTAAGGAGCCTATCAAATGGCACGTTTCTTCCGTCGTCGTAAGTTTTGCCGCTTCACCGCTGAAGAAGTGAAGGAGATCGACTACAAAGATCTCAACACTCTGAAAGCCTACGTATCCGAGACCGGCAAAATTGTTCCAAGCCGTATCACCGGTACCAAAGCTCGTTATCAGCGTCAGCTGGCCACCGCTATCAAGCGCGCCCGCTTCCTGGCCCTGCTGGCCTACACCGACAGCCACGGCCGCTGAGACCGGGCAGTCGACAAGTAGTAAGGGATTGAATGCATGCGCGCCTTAGCTGAGTTCATCATGCGCGGTCGTGTGCAGGCCACTCTGGTAGTGGCTGGATGTGCAGCGTTGCCGTTGTTGTATTGGTTGGGTGCTGCCGCAGGAAGCCTTGTGTTGCTGCGGCGCGGTTTGAAGGACGCCTTGGGCGTCCTTGCCCTGGGGTTGCTGCCGGCCTTGATCTGGTGGCTGCAATTCGACGATCCACGGGTACTTCTGGTACTGCTGGGGTCTTCGAGCCTTGCGTTGGTTCTGCGCGCAAGTGAGTCCTGGGTCCGTACGCTGCTGGTCAGCGTGGCATTGGGAGTGGTGTATTCAGTGGTGCTTGGCGCGGCTTTCCGCCCGCAAATCGAGGCGCTGTCGCAGGAGTTGGTAAAAATCCTGCCACTGGCCCTCGGGGATCTCTACCATCAATTGTCGGTAGATGAGCGAGCGCGCATGGCCACACTGATTGCTCCGGTCCTTACCGGCCTGATAGCGGCACTGTTGCAGATCGTCAGTGTGCTGAGCCTGATTCTTGGGCGCTACTGGCAGGCGTTGTTGTATAACCCGGGTGGTTTTGGTCGCGAGTTTCGCAGTATCAGAATCCCCGCAGGCCCAGCGATGTTGCTGCTGGCGTGCATGCTTGTGGGGCCGAACTTCGGCCCGCAAATGGCCATGTTGACGCCGTTGTGCAGCGTACCGCTGGTGATTGCCGGGCTGGCCCTGATACACGGGCTGGTGGCGCAAAAGCGCCTGGCCAAGTTCTGGCTGGTGGGGTTGTACGTGACGCTGTTGCTGTTTATGCAACTGATCTATCCGTTACTCGTGGTCTTGGCCATTGTCGACGGCCTGATTGATTTTCGCGGTCGTCTGGCGCCGAAAGACGCCGATAACGCGAACGGTGAAGGTTAAAAGTTAGAGGATTTTCACATGCAACTGATCCTTCTGGAAAAAGTCGCCAACCTGGGCAACCTGGGCGACAAAGTAAACGTTAAGGCCGGCTACGGTCGTAACTACCTGCTGCCATACGGCAAAGCCACCGCTGCAACCGCTGCCAACCTGGCCGCGTTTGAAGAGCGTCGCGCTGAGCTGGAAAAAGCCGCAGCAGACAAAAAAGCTTCGGCTGAAACCCGTGCTGCCCAACTGGCCGAGCTGGAAGTGACTATCACTGCCACCGCTGGCGACGAAGGCAAGCTGTTCGGTTCGATCGGTACTCACGACATCGCTGACGCACTGACCGCCTCCGGCGTTGAAGTGCAGAAGAGCGAAGTTCGTCTGCCGAACGGCACCATCCGCAACGTAGGCGAATTCGACGTAGCCGTGCACCTGCACGCTGAAGTTGAAGCCACCGTACGCGTTGTCGTGGTAGCAGCTTAAGAAGCACCTAACTGACTGGCACCTCGCGTGTCAGCCAGTTAACATCGGGCACGATCCTGTTTACAGGTCGTGCCTTTTGTTTTTCTACACACCCCTAATTCCAAGTGGCCATGAACGATATTTCAGCTCCTGAGCAATACGATCTGCAAACCGCTGCCCTGAAGGTGCCGCCGCATTCCATCGAGGCCGAACAGGCCGTGCTCGGTGGCTTGATGCTGGACAACAACGCCTGGGAACGCGTGCTCGATCAAGTCTCGGACGGTGACTTCTATCGCCATGACCACCGCCTGATCTTCCGCGCCATTGCCAAGCTGGCCGACCAGAACTCACCGATCGACGTGGTGACCCTGGCCGAGCAACTGGACAAGGAAGGCCAGACCTCACAAGTCGGCGGCCTCGGTTACCTCGGTGAGCTGGCGAAAAACACGCCATCCGTCGCCAACATCAAGGCCTACGCCCAAATCGTGCGCGAGCGGGCAACCCTGCGCCAGTTGATCGGCATCAGCACCGAAATCGCCGACAGCGCCTTCAACCCCGAAGGCCGCACTGCCGCCGAGATCCTCGACGAAGCCGAACGGCAGATCTTCCAGATCGCCGAAGCCCGCCCGAAAACCGGCGGCCCGGTCAGCGTCAACGACCTGTTGACCAAGGCTATCGACCGTATCGACACCTTGTTCAACACCGACAACGCCATCACCGGTATCTCCACCGGCTACACCGACCTCGACGAGAAGACCAGCGGCCTGCAGCCGTCCGACCTGATCATCGTCGCCGGCCGTCCATCCATGGGTAAGACCACCTTTGCGATGAACCTGGTGGAAAACGCCGTGTTGCGCAGCGACAAGGCCGTTCTGGTGTACTCCCTGGAGATGCCAGGCGAATCGCTGATCATGCGTATGCTTTCCTCGCTGGGTCGGATCGACCAGACCAAAGTGCGTGCCGGTCGCCTGGAAGACGACGATTGGCCGCGCCTGACCTCGGCGGTCAATCTGCTCAATGACCGCAAGCTGTTCATCGACGACACCGCCGGTATCAGCCCCTCCGAGATGCGTGCGCGTACCCGGCGCCTGGTGCGTGAGCACGGCGACATCGCCCTGATCATGATCGACTACCTGCAGTTGATGCAGATCCCTGGCTCCAGCGGTGATAACCGTACCAACGAGATTTCCGAAATCTCCCGGTCCCTCAAAGCCCTGGCCAAGGAATTCAACTGCCCGGTGGTGGCCCTGTCCCAGCTCAACCGTTCCCTGGAACAACGCCCAAACAAGCGCCCGGTGAACTCCGACTTGCGGGAATCCGGAGCGATCGAGCAGGATGCCGACGTGATCATGTTCGTGTACCGCGACGAGGTGTATCACCCCGAAACGGAGCACAAGGGCATTGCCGAAATCATCATCGGCAAGCAGCGTAACGGGCCGATCGGCTTTATCCGCCTGGCCTTCATCGGCAAATACACGCGCTTCGAAAACCTGGCGCCGGGCAGTTATAACTTCGACGACGACGAATAAGCGCCATCCAATGCGGGCTTGCTCGCGAAGGCGGTGTGTCAGTCAATATATCGACTGACTGATCCGCCGCTTTCGCGAGCAAGCCCGCTCCCACATTGCAAAGCATTCACAATTCAGGGCACTCCACAATTCCGACCATTACCGTCGGAATTGGTCAAAATTTGTGCTATATTCCGCGCCCGCGATTTTTCATCTCAACACCGGTCACCGTCATGCAAACAGCCAAGCCGTTATTTGACTATCCCAAGTACTGGGCCGAATGTTTCGGTCCAGCGCCATTCCTGCCCATGAGCAGGGAGGAGATGGATCAGCTCGGCTGGGATTCATGCGACATCATCATCGTCACCGGTGATGCCTACGTTGACCATCCGTCGTTCGGCATGGCAATCATCGGCCGGCTGCTGGAGTCCCAGGGCTTCCGCGTCGGGATCATTGCCCAGCCTAACTGGCAGTCCAAAGATGATTTCATGAAGCTCGGCGAGCCGAACCTGTTCTTCGGCGTCGCGGCCGGCAACATGGACTCGATGATCAACCGCTACACCGCCGACAAGAAAATCCGTTCCGACGACGCCTACACCCCCGGCGGCATGGCCGGCAAACGCCCGGACCGCGCGAGCCTGGTGTACAGCCAGCGCTGCAAGGAAGCCTACAAGAACGTGCCGATCGTACTCGGCGGTATCGAGGCCTCCCTGCGTCGCATCGCCCACTACGACTACTGGCAGGACCGGGTGCGTAACTCGATCCTGATCGATGCCACCGCCGACATCCTGCTGTACGGCAACGCCGAGCGGGCCATCGTCGAAGTTGCCCAGCGCCTGTCGTGGGGCCACAAGATCGAAGACATCACCGATGTGCGCGGCACCGCGTTCATTCGCCGTGACACGCCAGCCGGCTGGTACGAAGTGGACTCCACCCGTATCGACCGCCCGGGCAAGGTCGACAAGATCATCAACCCGTACGTGAATACCCAGGACACCCAGGCCTGCGCCATCGAGCAGGAAAAGGGGCCGGTTGAAGATCCGGAAGAAGCCAAGGTCGTACAGATCCTGGCCAGCCCGCGCATGACCCGCGACAAGACCGTGATCCGCCTGCCTTCCGTAGAGAAAGTGCGTGGCGACGCGGTGCTGTATGCCCACGCCAACCGCGTGTTGCACCTGGAAACCAACCCAGGCAACGCCCGCGCCCTGGTGCAGAAGCATGGCGAAGTAGACGTGTGGTTCAACCCGCCGCCCATTCCCATGACCACCGAAGAAATGGACTACGTGTTTGGCATGCCTTACGCACGTGTCCCGCATCCTGTGTACGGCAAGGAGAAGATCCCGGCCTACGACATGATCCGCTTCTCGGTGAACATCATGCGTGGCTGCTTCGGCGGCTGCACCTTCTGCTCGATCACCGAGCACGAAGGCCGGATCATCCAGAACCGTTCCGAAGAGTCGATCATTCGCGAGATCGAAGAGATCCGCGACAAGGTCCCGGGCTTTACCGGGGTGATTTCCGACCTCGGCGGCCCTACCGCGAACATGTACCGCATCGCCTGCAAGAGCCCGGAAATCGAATCCGCGTGCCGCAAGCCATCGTGCGTGTTCCCCGGCATCTGCCCGAACCTGAACACCGACCACTCCTCCTTGATCCAGCTGTACCGCAGCGCCCGTGCATTGCCGGGTGTGAAGAAGATTTTGATCGCTTCCGGCCTGCGCTACGACCTGGCTGTCGAGTCGCCGGAGTACGTCAAGGAACTGGTGACCCACCACGTCGGTGGTTACCTGAAGATCGCCCCGGAACACACCGAGGAAGGTCCGCTCAACCAGATGATGAAACCGGGCATCGGCAGCTATGACAAGTTCAAGCGCATGTTCGAGAAGTACACCAAGGAAGCGGGCAAGGAACAGTACCTGATCCCGTATTTCATCGCGGCCCACCCGGGCACCACCGATGAAGACATGATGAACCTGGCCCTGTGGCTCAAGGGCAATGGCTTCCGCGCCGACCAGGTGCAGGCGTTCTACCCCTCGCCAATGGCCACCGCCACCGCGATGTACCACTCGGGCAAGAACCCGCTGCGCAAGGTCACCTACAAGAGCGACGCGGTGACCATCGTCAAGAGCGAAGACCAGCGCCGCCTGCACAAGGCGTTCTTGCGCTATCACGACCCGAAGGGCTGGCCGATGCTGCGTGAAGCATTGACCCGCATGGGCCGCGCCGACTTGATCGGGTCGGGCAAGGACCAGTTGATCCCGCTGCACCAGCCGTCCACCGACAGCTACCAGAGTGCCCGTCGCAAGAACTCGACGCCGGTGGGCAGCCATAAGGTCGCCAAGGAAACCACCACCAGGATTCTCACCCAGCACACCGGCCTGCCACCTCGCGGCAGCGACGGCAGCAACCCGTGGGACAAGCGCGAACAAGCCAAGGCCGCGGCCCAGGCACGCAACAAGCAGGCGGCCAAGGAGCGCGCTGATGCGGCGAAGGGCAAGGGCGGCAAGCCTGCGCGCAAGCCGGTCGTACCGCGTTGATCGCAGCCTGAACATGCAAAACGCCAGCCTCGTGCTGGCGTTTTGCTTTCTAGCGGGTGGGGAACCTGTTTGTTAAGGTGGCGCCCGTTAAGCTGCCATACCTGTAGGAGCGAGCTTGCTCGCGAAAAACGTCAACGATAACGCGAGCTGCCTGGACAAACGCGGCGCTTGTGAGTTTCTCGCGAGCAAGCTCGCTCTTACAGAAATGAGGCCTCTGCGGTCACTCGAACCCTTCAAGGAAGAACACCCCATGAGCAACCCCCTGCTCAACATCGGCATGGACTCCAACCGCTCCCAGTTCATGGCGCGCCAGCGCATCGAAAGCCAGATCAACCTCCCACGCCTGTTCGCCGCCATCGACGCCGACCCCGGCATCGTCGGCGCGGGGGTGGTGTACATCGACGCTGACTTCAATGTCATTACCCTGCGCGAGTTCAAGCCGATCTGCAGCATCAAGCCCAAGCGCATCATTTTGCGTGAGGCGCAGAAGTACATCGCGCCGACGCAGTTTGCCCAACATGTCGTGAGCAATCCTCGAGAATCCCGACTGATTGGCGAAGCCGTAAATACCGGAGTCTCCTGCTTGGGGGCTGTCATCAGTTGGGCTGCGATCGCCAGTGGAACAATTCTGGTGCCTTTCAGTGGCGGTGCCAGTTCCGTCATCGTTGTGGTGGGATATGCGGCTGCCGGTGCAAGTTCGCTTCAGTGTTTCAACGGCATTGCTCGAACGGCGCTGGAGGTCGCCAAGCCTGAGGTAAAGGATTGGCTCGACAGTGAGGGCTGGTACCAGAATGCTTCCATTGTGCTGGACGCAGTATCACTGGCAGGCGTGGGCGCTTCGGCCCTGACGACGGTCAAGCTGGTCAGGGCCGCCAAAGCATCGACGGGCAAGAGTCTGCGTGACGTGCTTCGCGGGTTGAATCGCCAGGAAAGAGCCAAGCTCACGAAAGAGCTACTCAGCATTAACCATCCCAGCTTGACTGCGAAGATGCTCAAATTGAAGCAGGCGTCGGGTGAACTCACCAAGCGTTTCACCCCTACGCAGCTCAAGCACAGCACCACTACCCAGATCAAGGATGTCCTGGGCGCAAGCGTAGGGTTTGGCGGGAGTGCGTACTCCGGAAACGTCAATACCATCGCGATAGGGCTGTACGAGGAAATAAACGAATGAACCAGCTAATGACGTTGCGAGACTTTTTTAGGCAATACTTTCTGACGTTTATGGGTGGCGTATTCGCTGCGTATTTTTCGTTGGCGTTGGCTGTGGCGCTGGCGTTCGTCACTTATTTTCGTGATGTGCCGCTGGCTCAAGTGGGGCTCAAGATCATGTTGGTCGGGGCGCTGCTCATTCTGTTGACGGTCCATAGCAACTTTATGATTTTGCGGGGCCGACCCTCCTGGGTGTGGGTGATGGTCGGTATTTACCTCGCCTGTCTGGTGTTTGTAGTTCCAATGGTTCAGTACCAGCCTCATAAAGGTCTCTACGGGTTGGCGCTGTTATTCCCACTCCTTGGATTACTGACACTTAACAGCAACGTCCAACGAGAGATGCGTACAAAACTCGTTGGAATCCGTCGCATTCGGCAGTCTGTCAAATCAACCGCTAGATCGAGTAGTCGCGTGTGAAGGCGTCGCCTTCGATAACCGGTTTTATCGCAACGCGCAAAAAGCGTTGATTGGGTAGATTCACCACTGCGCCCCGCACTTGCGCCACAAATATGTGCAACCCTCGCACCACGGCGTTCACTCTCGCGCCGTTTTGGTGCTGTACTGCACCGGGTCCCTCGATAAAGCGTAATGACCGCCGCTCTGGCATAAGTCTTGCGCGCTTTGTTTCCATGCCCTGGCTCGCAGGAGGCCGCCGTGTCGATTCATGTCGCGTTGCACCATGTTACGCATTACCGCTACGACCGTGCGGTGGAGCTTGGCCCGCAGATTGTGCGCCTGCGCCCGGCGGCTCATAGCCGCACGCGGATCCTGTCCTATGCGCTGAAGGTGCTGCCCGAGCAGCACTTCATCAATTGGCAGCAAGACCCCCAGGGCAATTACCTGGCGCGCCTGGTGTTCCCGGAAAAAACCGATGAGCTGCGCATCGAAGTCGACCTGGTCGCCGAGATGGCGGTGTTCAACCCGTTCGACTTTTTCCTTGAACCCTACGCCGAAAAAATCCCTTTCAGCTACGCCGCCGATGAGCAGCGCGAGCTGGCGCCGTACCTGGAAACCCTGCCGCTGACGCCAAAATTTGCCGCGTACCTGGCCGCTATCGACCGTACGCCGCTGCCGGCCGTGGATTTCCTGGTCGGTCTCAACCAGCGCCTGGCGGCGGATATCGGCTACCTGATCCGCATGGAGCCGGGCGTGCAAACCCCGGAATTCACCCTGGAAAACGCCTCCGGCTCGTGTCGCGATTCGGCCTGGCTGCTGGTGCAATTGCTGCGTAACCTGGGCTTGGCGGCGCGATTTGTCTCCGGTTACCTGATCCAGCTCACCGCCGACGTCAAGGCCCTCGACGGCCCGTCTGGCACCGAGGTGGACTTCACCGACCTGCACGCCTGGTGCGAGGTGTATTTGCCCGGCGCCGGCTGGATTGGCCTGGATGCCACCTCCGGGTTGTTCGCCGGTGAAGGCCATATTCCGCTGGCCTGTAGTCCCGATCCATCGTCCGCCGCCCCGATCAGTGGGCTGGTGGAACCGTGTGAGTGCGAATTTACCCACGAAATGTCCGTGGAGCGCATCTGGGAAGCCCCCCGGGTGACCAAGCCCTACACCGAAGAGCAATGGCTGGCGATCCAGGCCCTGGGCCGGCAGATCGATGGCGACCTGCTCAAGGACGATGTGCGCCTGACCATGGGCGGCGAGCCGACGTTTGTTTCCATCGACGACCCCGACGGTGCCGAATGGAACACCGCCGCCCTCGGCCCGGACAAGCGCCGGCTGTCTGCCGAGTTGTTCCAGCGCATGCGCAAGCATTACGCGCCCAAGGGCCTGGTGCACTTCGGCCAGGGCAAGTGGTACCCCGGCGAGCAACTGCCGCGTTGGTCGCTCAATTGCCATTGGCGCCGCGATGGCGTGCCGGTCTGGCACAACGACGCGTTGATTGCCGACGAGCAGCAAGACTACGGCGCCGATGACGTGATGGCCGGGCGCTTCCTGGCGAGCATTGCCGAGCGCCTGAAACTCCCCGCGCGCTATGTATTCCCGGCCTTCGAGGACAATTTTTACTACCTGTGGCGCGAAGGTGCCTTGCCGCAGAACGTCAGCGCCGAGGATTCACGCCTGGAGGATGGGCTGGAGCGCGAACGCCTGCGCAAGGTATTCAGCCAGGGCCTGGATAAAGTCATCGGCCGTGTGCTGCCCCTGGCGCGCACGGCGGCCAATGATCGCTGGCAGAGTGGCCGGTGGTACCTGCGCGACAGCCATTGCCGGCTGGTACCGGGTGATTCGCCGCTGGGCTATCGCTTGCCCCTGGCCTCACAGCCTTGGGTGACGGCGGCAGACTACCCCTTTGTGCATCCGACCGACCCCAATCAGGACCTGCCGGAGCTGCCCTTCACCGCGCCAGCGCCTGGCGAGCCCGCCCCCATCGACGAGCGTGTGCCCAAGGTCGACGAGTCCGCTGACTGGCTGACCCGCACCGCGTTGTGTGCCGAAGCGCGCGGGGGGCGGCTCTACCTGTTCATGCCGCCCCTGGAGCGGGTCGAGGACTACCTGGAACTGGTGGCTGCCATCGAGGCCACCGCCCAGGAACTGCATTGCCCGGTGCTGCTGGAAGGCTACGAGCCGCCGAGCGACCCACGCCTGAGCAACTTCCGCGTCACGCCCGACCCAGGCGTGATCGAAGTCAACGTGCAGCCATCGACGACCTGGGATGAATTGGTGGAGCGCACCGAGTTCCTCTATGAGGAAGCCCGGCAAACTCGCCTGACCACCGAAAAATTCATGATCGACGGGCGCCACACTGGCACCGGCGGCGGCAACCACTTCGTGCTGGGCGGCGCCACGCCCAAGGATTCGCCGTTCCTGCGCCGCCCGGACCTGCTGCGCAGCCTGATCAGCTACTGGCACAATCACCCGTCCTTGTCGTACCTGTTTTCCGGGCTGTTTATCGGTCCTACCTCACAGGCGCCACGGGTGGATGAGGCGCGCAACGATGCGTTGTATGAACTGGAAATCGCCTTCGCGCAGATGCCCGCGCCGGGAGAGGAATGCCCGCCGTGGCTGGTGGACCGCTTACTGCGCAACCTGCTGATCGACGTGACCGGCAACACCCATCGCGCCGAGTTTTGCATCGACAAGCTCTACTCCCCCGACGGCGCCACCGGCCGCCTGGGTTTGCTGGAGCTGCGCGCCTTTGAGATGCCGCCCCACGCACGCATGAGCCTGACCCAGCAGTTGTTGCTGCGAGCCCTGGTGGCGCGCTTCTGGCGTGAGCCCTACGCGCCGCCAAAGCTGGCGCGCTGGGGCACGGAGCTGCACGACCGGTTCCTGCTGCCGCACTTTATCGAGCAGGATTTTGCCGACGTGATCGTCGAACTCAACGCGGCCGGTTATCCGCTGCGTGCCGAATGGTTTGCCGCACACCTGGAGTTCCGTTTTCCCAAGGTCGGCGACTATGCCGTCAGCGGTATCGAGCTGGAACTGCGCCAGGCCCTGGAGCCCTGGCATGTGCTGGGTGAAGAGGGCGCAGCGGGCGGTACGGTGCGCTATGTGGATTCATCCCTTGAGCGCTTGCAGGTGAAACTCAGCGGCTTGCCACCCCAGCGCTATGTGCTGACCTGCAACGGCGTGGCCGTGCCGCTGCACGCCACCGGCCGGGTGGGCGAGTTCGTCGCGGGCGTACGTTATCGCGCCTGGCAACCGGCCAACTGCCTGCAGCCGACCATTCCAGTGCACGCACCTTTGGTATTCGATCTGCTCGATACGTGGATGCAGCGCTCCCTGGGCGGTTGCCAGTACCACGTGGCCCATCCGGGCGGGCGCAATTACGACAGCCTGCCGGTCAATGCCAATGAAGCGGAGAGCCGGCGCATGGCGCGCTTTTTCCGCTTGGGGCATAGCCCCGGGAAGTTGCCGATACCCCCGGTGGTGATCAACGATGAACTGCCTATGACCCTGGACCTACGGCGTTTTCCCCATAAAAATAACTAAACACAAACCTACGGTAGGAGCCGGCAAGCCCGCTCCTACAGTAGATTTGCAGTGTTTGTGAGTTAATCTGCCTTCCCTTGCCCCTGCCGAGCGTTCCATGTCCGACTTGCTCGACCGTTACCCGCTGACTGCGGGCACTTATCACGAACTGCTGGACGACAGCGGCGCGGTGCGCGCCCATTGGCAGCGCCTGCTCGACCATCTGCAGCGCAGCACCCCGGCGCAGTTGGCCCAGCGCCAGGCGCTACTGACCCGCCAGATCCAGGAAAACGGCGTGACCTATAACGTCTACGCCGACCCCAAGGGCGCCGACCGCCCCTGGGAGCTGGACTTGCTACCCCACGTATTGGCTGCGGATGAATGGGCGCATTTGGCGGCGGGTATCGCCCAGCGTGCGCGGCTGCTCAACGCGGTGCTGGCCGACCTGTATGGCCCGCAACGCCTGATTGCCGAAGGCTTGCTGCCGGCTGAGCTGGTGTTTGGCCATAACAACTTCCTGTGGCCGTGCCAGGGCATCCAGCCGCCCGATGGGGTGTTCCTGCACCTGTATGCGGTGGACCTTGCGCGCACCCCGGATGGCCGCTGGTGGGTCACGGCGGACCGTACCCAGGCGCCGTCCGGCGCCGGTTATGCCCTGGAAAACCGCACCATCGTCTCCCGCGCATTCCCGGATTTGTATCGCGACTTGCAGGTGCAGCACCTCACCGGGTTCTTCCGCACCCTGCAGGAAACCCTGGCCCGCCAGGCGCCCGGCGATGACCAGCCGCCGCTGATCGTGCTGCTGACCCCGGGGCGCTTCAATGAAAGCTATTTCGAACACCTGTACCTGGCCCGTCAGCTTGGCTACCCCTTGGTAGAAGGCGGCGACCTGACCGTGCGCGACAGCACCGTGTACCTCAAGACCCTCAGTGGTCTGCGCCGTGTGCACGCAATCATGCGGCGCTTGGACGATGATTTCTGCGACCCCCTGGAACTGCGTACCGACTCGGCCCTGGGCGTACCCGGCCTGCTGGACGCGGTACGCCAGGGCAATGTGCTGGTGGCCAACGCCCTGGGCGCCGGCGTGCTGGAATCGCCCGGGCTGCTGGGGTTCCTGCCCAAGATCAACCAGTTTCTGTTTGGCGAAGAACTGATCCTGCCGTCCATCGCCACCTGGTGGTGCGGCGAAGCGCCGGTGCTGGCCGAAGCCCTGGAAAAACTGCCGGAACTGCTGATCAAGCCGGCGTTCCCTTCGCAAAGTTTTGCCCCGGTGTTTGGCCGCGACCTGAACGATGAGCAACGCCAGGCCCTGGTCGAGCGCATGCAGGCGCGACCCTACGCCTATGTGGCCCAGGAGTTGGCCCAACTGTCCCAGGCGCCGGTCTGGCACACCGTGGATGACCATCTGCAACATCGCGCCATCGGCATGCGCGTGTACGCAGTGGCCGGTGAGGATGGCTACCGGGTGCTGCCGGGTGGCCTGACCCGCGTGGCAGCGCAGGCCGATGCCGAAGTGGTCTCGATGCAGCGTGGCGGGGCGAGCAAGGACACCTGGGTGCTGGGCGAGCGCGCGCCCGGTGGCGAGCAATGGCGCGCGCAGCGGGCGATCGGCACCCATGACCTAGTACGTCGCGACCCGTACCTGCCCTCGCGGGTCGTAGAAAACCTGTTCTGGTTCGGCCGTTACTGTGAGCGCTGTGATGACAGTGCACGCTGGCTGCGCATCGTCCTGGCGCGCTATGTCGACGGTGACGACCCCCTGGCCTTGCAGGCCGCCGTGGAGCTGGGGGAAAGCCTGCGCCTGCTGCCGGAGGAGGGCGAGTTGCCCGAGCGCCTGCTGCAGGCCCTGCTCGGTGATGACTGGCCATCGAGCCTGCGCGCCAACCTGCAGCGTCTGCAGTGGGCGGCGTCCCAGGTGCGCGGCAAGCTGTCCCGGGAGAACTGGCAGGCCCTGGTGGAGTTGCAGCGCGAAGCCATGGAGCTGGAACGCGAAACGCCGGATTTTGGCGAACTGCTGGACTTCCTCAATCGCCTGGTAATGTCCCTGGCGGCCTTGTCCGGCTTTGCCCTCGACGACATGACCCGCGACGAAGGCTGGCGCTTTTTGATGATGGGCCGGCGCATCGAGCGCCTGCAGTTTCTCAGCAGCAGCCTCGCGGCCTTCCTGCGCGGGGTAGCGGTGTTCGATCAGGCCGGGCTGGAGTGGTTGCTGGAACTGGGCAACAGCAGCATCACCTACCGTTCGCGCTACCTGGCGGTGCCGCAATTGATTCCGGTGCTGGACCTGTTGCTGCTGGATGAACAGAACCCCCATGCGGTGCTGTTCCAGCTCAAGCTGGTGAGCCGCACTTTGCGCCGGCTCAACGATGACTTCGGCGTACCCCGGGAGACCGGCCTGGCACCGCTGGTGGAGCGCCTGGCGCGCTTTGACCTGGGTTGCCTGGAGAACCCGTTGTTTGGCGACGCCAGCGTGCGTGCGGCCCTCGATGGCCTGGCGGACCTGTTGCAGGCTGTCGCCGATGAGAGCGGGCAAGTTTCTGATCGCCTGGCCCTGCGCCATTTTGCCCACGTGGATGATGTCAGCCAGCAAACGGTGTCTGTGTAATGAGCGCGCGCTATCAGATTTTCCACGACACCCATTATCACTACGACAGCCCGGTGTCCCTGGCCCAGCAACTGGCGCACCTGTGGCCGCGCCCCTGTGCCTGGCAGCGCTGCACCTCGCGGCAGTTGCAGATCAGCCCCGAGCCGACCGCGCGCCGCGATGAGCTGGACGTGTTTGGCAACCCCATCACCCGGCTGGCGTTCGAGCGGCCCCATGACGAATTGCTGGTCAACGCCGGCTTGACCGTCGAAGTGCTGGCCCGGCCGGTGCTGGATTTCAGCCAGTCACCACCCTGGGACCAGACCCGCAACAGCCTGAGCTACAGCGGCCAGCCGTTGTCGGCAGAGGCGATCGAGGCGTGCCGCTATCGTTTCGAATCGCCCTACGTGCATTTGAAGAAAAACTTTGTCGAGTTCTCCGAGAGCTGCTTTGCGCCCGGTCGCCCGCTGTTGTTGGGGGTGCAGGCGTTGATGGAGAAGATTTTCAGCGAGTTCACCTTCGATGCCGAAGCCACCCAGGTCGCCACGCCGCTGGTGGAGGTGCTGGAGCGTCGACGGGGGGTGTGCCAGGACTTTGCCCACCTGATGCTCGCCTGCCTGCGCTCACGGGGCCTGGCGGCACGTTACATCAGTGGCTACCTGCTGACCCAGCCACCGCCCGGCCAGCCACGGCTGATCGGCGCCGATGCGTCGCACGCGTGGGTATCGGTGTTTTGCCCGCGGTCGGGCTGGGTGGATTTTGACCCGACGAACAATGTGCAGCCGGCACTGGAGCACATCACCCTGGCCTGGGGCCGGGATTTTTCAGATGTCTCGCCGTTGCGCGGGGTGATTCTGGGAGGGGGCAGCCATGACCCGGAAGTGCGGGTAACGGTGATGCCGCTGGAATAACCGATGGTTCCCGTGTTGTGGCGAGCGGGCTTGTCGGAACGCCGCATCGCCCGCGTTGGGGCGCGAAGCGGCCCCAGAAATGGGACTGCTGCGCAGTCCAACGCGGGGCGAGCCCGCTCGCCACATACAGGTCAGGTATTCATTGAGGCGGGTGTTCAGGCCTCAGGTGCAGAGTCTTTCGGGGTTTCAGTGTCATCAGCAGCCACTTCACCTTCGGCATCCGGGTTCAGTGCGCCTGCTTCTTCGTCAGCTGCAGCTTTCTTGCGTTGCAGCTTTTCCTCTTTCTTCTGTTCCTTGGCCAAGTCTCTCTGACGTTTGGCGAAGGAGTAATTAGGTTTTGCCATGGGCGATCCTCTGGGGTCGAAGGTGAGGTTGAGCGGCGGCTATTCTGCCTTTAAACGCGCCCCAAGGGTTAATCGGGTTTCAGAATCGCCTCTACCGATTAAACGTTAGTCGACATTAACCGTTTCGTAAGTACCGCTGGCGCCACAGGCGTAAGTAGCAAGCAAGCTGCGCAACAGGCTGTTGAGGTGCATGGCTCGGACTCCAGGAAGTAAAGATGGGCCGATCATAGGTCGTGTGCGGCACTTTGGCCGGTTGATTCTGTCGATCAGTCTGATAGCCTAAAGTTGTATACAATCTGTTGATTCAGATCATTGGAACATTTGCCTGCCTCAGGCACCCTTGTCGCACATGCGTTTTTTAAACCCTGCCTTGGAGATTCACATGTTTGCCAAAATCGTTGCTGTTTCCCTGCTGACGCTGGCTAGCGGCCAGTTGCTTGCTGCAGAGTGCAAGGTCACTGTCGACTCCACTGACCAAATGTCCTTCGACACCAAGGCCATTGAAATCGACAAGAGCTGCAAGACGTTCACCGTTGATCTGAAACACTCCGGCAACCTGCCGAAGAACGTCATGGGCCATAACTGGGTGCTGACCACTGAGGCTGATATGCAGCCGGTTGCAACCGATGGCATGGCCGCCGGTATCGACAAGAACTACTTGAAAGAAGGCGATACCCGCATCATCGCCCATACCAAGATCATCGGCGCTGGTGAAACCGACTCGGTGACCTTCGATGTGTCCAAGCTCAAGGCTGACGGCAAATACATGTTCTTCTGCTCGTTCCCAGGCCACATCGCGATGATGAAAGGCACTGTGACCCTGAAGTAAGGCTCAAGACCGCGTTATCGTTCATCGCAGGCAAGCCAGCTCCCACATTTTGATTTGTGAATACATTCAAATGTGGGAGCGGGCTTGCCCGCGATAGCGGTCTAACAATCAATACACAAGCACCAGGCCTACCTCAAGGCGCAAACGGCATCACCCGCTTGTGCTCAGTCTTGCGATAGGTATCGCAGATAATCCTGAACGCTTCTTCCCGCACCGGCTGGCCGTGCAGGAACGCATCGATCTCGCTGTAGGTCACGCCATGGGACGCTTCATCCGGCTTGCCCGGTGACAGGTCTTCCAGGTCGGCGGTCGGGATCTTCTCCACCAGCGACTCGGGCGCACCAAAGTGCCGGGCAATCGCCCGTACCTGGTTTTTCACCAGCCCGCTCAACGGTGCCAGGTCGCAGGCGCCATCGCCGAACTTGGTGAAAAACCCCATTACTGCTTCCGCCGCATGGTCGGTACCGATCACCAGGCCGCTCGCCGCGCCGGCGATAGTGTATTGCGCGACCATGCGCATCCGCGCCTTGGTATTGCCCAGCACAAAATCACGGGATGCCGCGGCCTTGCCTTCGAAAGCGGTGACTTCATTGGCCAGGGCCTTGACCGCCGGGCCGATATTGACCGTGTGGCGCTCGTCCGGGTTGATAAAGTCGACGCAGGCCTGGGCATCGTGTTCGTCGAACTGCGTGTCGTAGGGCAGGCGCACCGCAATAAAACGATAAGCGTCATTGCCTTTGAGGGCGCGCAGCTCTTTCATTGCGCGTTGGGCCAAGAGGCCGGCGGTCAGGGAGTCGACGCCGCCGCTGATGCCGAGCACCAGGGTCTTGAGCCCCGAGTTGAGCAGGCAGTCCTGGATAAAGGTGATCCGCCGGGCCACTTCCGCCTCAAGGGCGGCGTGGTCCTGGAACGGTGGTTGGACCTTGAGCTGTTGGGCAATCTCACGCTGTACGGCTTGCATGATTCACTCCTCGCTAGAGATGGCAGGTACTTTGAAAACGTGGCGCAAATAGGCGACGAAGTTCGGGTCCGTGCAGTGGGTCTTGCCCGCTTCATCAGAGATCTTCGCCACGGGCTGGCCATTGCAGGCGGTCATTTTAAGCACGATGCTCATCGGTTCCACACCTGGAATGTCACAGGTCAGGTTGGTACCGATGCCAAAGCTGACATTGATCCGTCCACGCAGCGCGCGGAAAATCTCCAGGGCCTTGGGCAGCGTCAGGCTGTCGGAGAACACCAGGGTCTTGCTCATCGGCTCGATGCCCAGCTTATGGTAATGGGCGATGGCTTTTTCGGCCCACTGCACAGGGTCGCCAGAGTCGTGGCGCAGGCCGTCGAACAGCTTGGCGAAGTACAGATCGAAATCGCTGAGGAAGGCATCGGTGGTGATGCAATCGGTCAGGGCGATACCCAGTAGGCCACGGTACTCGCGAACCCAGCAATCGAGTGCGGCGATCTGGCTGTCGATCAGCCGCGGGCCCAGCTGCTGGTGGGCCATGATCCACTCATGGGCCATGGTGCCCAGGGGTTTCATGTCCAGCTCGCGGGCCAGGTGTACGTTGCTGGTGCCGACGAAACGGCCGGGGAAGTCGTGCTTGAGCACATTCACCACTTCCTCCTGCACGCGGTAGGAGAAGCGCCGGCGCGTGCCGAAGTCCGCGACCTGCAACTCGGCCAGCTCGTCGCTGCTGGCGTTGGCGCTCAGCCAGTCGAACTTGCGATACAACTGCTCGCGCGCCTGCTCCAGGATGATGGTCTGGTAGCGATAACGGTTGCGCACTTCGCTAACGATGGCCAGCAGTGGTACTTCAAACAGGATCACATGCAGCCACGGGCCGCGCAGGCGGATAAACAACTCGCCGTTCTCGATGCCGGTCTGCACGTAGCGCAGGTTGAAGCGGAACAGGCCGAGGAAGCGCAGGAAGTCCGGCTTCATGAAGCTGATGCGTTCCAGAAAGCCCAGTTGATCCGGGCTCAGGCTCAACTCGGCCAGGCGCTCGATCTGGTAACGGATTTCTGCCAGATACGGGCGCAGGTCTTCGCTGTTACGGCAACGGAATTCCCATTCAACTTCCACATTGGGGTAGTTGTGCAGCACCGCCTGCATCATGGTCAGCTTGTAGAAGTCGGTGTCGAGCAGGTTCTGCACGATGCGATCGGCAAACACACTCTCGCTCATAACGGGAATCTCCAGACAAGAATGGCGCTAGTGGCGCATAGACCTGTGTTGTTTTGCCAGAGGTTTTTTTGTCGTGGCCACTGGCGTCATCGCAGGCAAGCCAGCTCCCACAGGAGAATGCATTCCAAATGTGGGAGCATTCCAGGGGCTAAACAACCTGCTCCATCATCCACTTCACAAAATCCCGCACCTTGGGCACCTCCGCCGAATGCTCTGGATACGCCAGGTAGTAAGCATCCTGGCTGGGCATTGCATGTTGCCAGGGGATCACCAACTTGCCGTCTGCCAGCTCTTCTTCCACCAGGAACCGTGGCAGAAGCGCCACGCCACAGCCCACCTGGGCGGCGCGGATGCACATATAGAAGGTGTCAAAGCGCGGCCCGTGGTAGCTGTGCTCGGTCTGGTAGCCCAGGCTGGCGAACCAGTCGTGCCAGCCCTGGGGGCGCGAGGCGTTTTGCAGAAGCACCAGTTCGCTCAGTTGCGTGGGGTCACGCAACGGCTGGGCCGGCAGGCTCTCGGGAGCGCACACCGGTACCAACTCTTCGCCGAACAACTTGAGGCTCTCGGTGCCCGGTCGCGAGCCTGTGCCGAAGTAAAACGCCAAGTCGGCCTTGCCTTGCAGCAACTCGTCCGGGGTCTGCTCGTTGCACAGGTCCAGGTGAATCTGCGGGTGGCGCAGGCGCCAGCCCTTGAGGCGCGGCACCAGCCAGCGGGCGCCGAAGGTGTAGGGCGTGGACACGCGCAGTACTTCGGTCTCGCCGCCGTAGGAACGCAGGTAGTGGGTCGACATCTCCACATGGCTCAAGATCTTTCGTACTTCCACCAGGTACAGATCGCCCGCTGGCGTCATTTGCAAGCGGCGGCGCACCCGGCGAAACAACAGGTGTTGCAGCAACTCTTCCAGCTGCGCCACCTGCTTGCTGACCGCGCTCTGTGTAAGGTTCAGTTCCTCGGCGGCGCGGGTGAAGCTCAGGTGGCGGGTCACGGCCTCGAAGCACTGCAGGGCGGTGATCGAGGGTAAATGTCTTTTATTGAGCACGGCCTGCCCCTTTTTTGTTTTGGCATGAATAAACGGAATGATATCTCGCCTAAACGTCGTTTGTTGGCAAGTCCTGGGCCAGCTACAAATAAGCGCTGATCGTCGTGTTGGTCGCGGCGCAATTTTTGTGTGGATTGAAGGAGTGACCCATGGTTGCCGCATTGCTTGATCGTCTCGGCGTAGACCCGGTGTTGTACCAGGCCGGTAAACAGCCTGTGCATTCACCCATCGATGGCAGCCGCATCGCCAGTGTGCACTGGGAAGGGGCCGCCGAGGTCGAACAGCAGGTCAGTCGCGCCGAGCATGCATTCGACGCCTGGCGCAAGGTGCCGGCACCCCGTCGCGGTGAGCTGGTGCGCCAGTTCGGCGACCTGCTGCGTGAGTACAAGGCCGACCTGGGCGAGTTGGTGTCTTGGGAAGCCGGCAAAATCACCCAGGAAGGCCTGGGGGAAGTGCAGGAAATGATCGACATCTGCGACTTCGCCGTGGGCCTGTCGCGCCAGTTGTACGGGTTGACCATCGCCTCCGAGCGCCCTGGCCACCATATGCGGGAAACCTGGCACCCGCTGGGCGTGGTCGGCGTGATCAGCGCCTTCAACTTCCCGGTGGCGGTGTGGGCATGGAACACCGCGCTGGCGCTGGTGTGCGGCAACGCGGTGATCTGGAAGCCTTCGGAAAAGACCCCGCTCACCGCCCTGGCCTGCCAGGCGCTGTTCGAGCGGGTGGCGAAAAACTTCAGCGATGCACCGCCGTACCTCTGCCAGGTGGTCATTGGCGGGCGTGACGCCGGCGCCGCCCTGGTGGACGACCCACGTGTGGCACTGATCAGCGCCACCGGCAGCACGCGCATGGGCCGCGAAGTGGCGCCCAAGGTCGCCGCGCGGTTTGCCCGCAGCATTCTTGAACTGGGCGGCAACAACGCGATGATCCTCGGCCCCAGCGCCGACCTGGACATGGCCGTGCGCGCGATCCTGTTCAGCGCGGTGGGTACCGCCGGCCAGCGTTGCACCAGCCTGCGCCGGTTGATCGCCCATGAGTCGGTCAAGGAAGAAATCGTCACGCGCCTCAAGGCCGCCTATTCCAAGGTGCGCATCGGCCACCCGCTGCAAGGCAACCTGGTCGGCCCGCTGATCGACAAACACAGCTTTGAAAACATGCAGGACGCGTTGGAGCAGGCCCTGAGCGAAGGTGGCAAGGTGTTTGGCGGCAAGCGCCAGTTGCAGGAGCAGTTCCCTGACGCGTACTACGTGTCGCCGGCCATTGTGGAAATGCCCGAGCAGAGCGATGTGGTGTGCAACGAAACGTTCGCGCCGATCCTGTATGTGGTCGGCTACAAGGACTTCAGCGAGGCATTGCGCCTGAACAACGCTGTGCCACAGGGCTTGTCGTCGTGCATCTTTACCACCGATGTGCGCGAGGCCGAGCAGTTCATGTCGGCGATAGGCAGTGATTGCGGGATCGCCAACGTCAATATCGGCCCCAGCGGTGCGGAGATCGGCGGCGCGTTTGGCGGTGAAAAAGAAACCGGTGGCGGGCGTGAATCGGGTTCGGATGCGTGGCGCGGGTACATGCGTCGGCAGACCAATACCGTGAACTACTCGCTGGAATTGCCGCTGGCCCAGGGCATTACGTTCGACTGAGCCAGCCGAAATGCGGTCAATGTGGGAGCTGGCTTGCCTGCGATGGCGATGGCGGATCCAATACCGCTATCGCAGGCAAGCCAGCTTCCACAGTTGATCGGGTTTGCAGTTCAACAATTGTTTGTTAGGTCTCATCCCGGAGTCTGGCAATGCCATTACGCGAAGCGTGTTTGTGGGAACAACTGACCCCTGGCCGGCCAGATCGCGCCGCGCTCACGGGCGAGGTCAAGGTGGATGTGTGTGTGATTGGCGCCGGTATCACCGGTTTGTCGGCGGCCATCCATCTGCTGGAGCAAGGCAAAAGTGTCTGCGTGCTGGAGGCCCATCGCACCGGCCATGGCGGTTCGGGGCGTAACGTGGGCCTGGTCAACGCCGGGATGTGGATCCCCCCGGACGACATCGAGGCCGGTTTCGGCACGGCGGTGGGCAGCCAGCTCAACCGCATGCTCGGTGCGGCGCCGTCCCTGGTGTTCAGCCTGATCGACAAGTACAGAATTGATTGCCAGCTGCGCCGCGAGGGCACCTTGCACATGGCGCACAACGCCCGTGGCGAAGCCGACCTGCGCAGCCGCGAGGAACAATGGAAGCGCCGTGGCGCGCCCGTGGAGTTATTGACCGGTGCTGCGTGCGAGCAGGCCACCGGCACCAAGAAGATCGCTGCCGCCTTGCTCGACCGGCGCGCCGGCACCTTGAACCCGATGGCCTACACCAGTGGCCTGGCCAATGCGGCGGTGGGCCTGGGCGGGCAGTTGTTCGACCATTCCCCGGTGACGCAACTGGAGCGCCAGGGCCAGCACTGGTCTGTGCAAACTGCCCAGGGCGCGGTGCAGGCTGCACAAGTGGTGATCGCCTCCAATGCCTACACCGAAGGCGAGTGGACCGAGCTGCGGCGCAATTTTTTCCCTGGCTATTACTACCAGGTGGCTTCGGCGCCATTGAGTGATGACGCTGCGCAACAAATCCTGCCGGGCGGCCAGGGTTCCTGGGACACACGCCAAGTGCTGAGCAGCATCCGCCGCGATGCCGAGGGGCGTTTGTTGCTCGGTAGCCTGGGCAATGGCAACCAGAAACCTGTGTGGTTCCTCAAGGCCTGGGCTGACCGCGTGCAGCAGCACTACTTCCCGTTCCTCAAGGCGGTGGACTGGGAATACACCTGGACCGGCTGCATCGCCTTTACCCCAGACCATTTGATGCGGCTTTTCGAGCCAGCGCCCGGCTTGGTGGCGGTCACTGGCTACAACGGGCGTGGCGTGACCACGGGCAGCGTGGTCGGCAAGGCATTTGCCGACTATTTGTGCCACCAGGATCCCCAGGCCCTGCCGATTCCGTTTGCGCCGATGCAGCCGCTGGCCGGTGTAGGCCTGCGCAGTTGCCTGTACGAGGCGGGGTTTTCGCTGTACCACGCCGGCCAATGCCTGCGAATTGTCATCTGATCAGCGAAATACCCTTCAGAAGCCGGCATTTTCTTAGCCGGCTACTAATCTGTATTGGTGCGAGTCGTAGCAGTGACGCACTGTAAATGTGCACTTCCGTTACGCACATGGTTACAGATGCTCTAAGGCGCGCTTGATGGCTGGCTGACATCAGTTCATCGAGCGGGTTTTACCTTTTTTGCACCTTGGTTGCACCTCTGTGATCTAGAGGGTTGCACGTCCCGCCAAAAAGGCACCGAAACACCTGTAATAACAATGACACCGTGTCTTTCTGAAATAAAAAAACGCAATGGCACGCTGCTTGCTCTCAGCTTTCCAGTGAAGGTTTCAAGTGAAAGTTTGAAGTGAAATTGCAGTGCCCATTCAACAAAAAACTCGGAGCACCACTCATGTCCCAGACGTTTTACAAGAAAGGTTTCCTGGCCCTCGCGGTAGCTGCCGCGTTGGGTGTTTCTACGTTTGTTCAAGCTGATGTGAAGATTGGCGTGGCGGGGCCGATGACCGGTGCCAACGCTGCCTTCGGTGAGCAGTACATGAAAGGTGCCCAGGCGGCAGCTGACGTTATCAACAAGGCCGGCGGGATCAACGGCGAGCAGATCAAGCTGGTGGCCGGTGACGATGCCTGCGAGCCCAAGCAGGCCGTGGCCGTGGCCAACCGCCTGGCTGACCAGGACAAAGTGATCGGCGTGGTCGGGCACTTCTGCTCCTCGAACACCATTCCAGCCTCCGAGGTGTACGACGAAGCGGGCATCATCGCCATCACTCCAGGCTCCACCAACCCACAAGTCACCGAGCGTGGCCTGAGCGCCATGTTCCGTATGTGCGGGCGTGACGACCAGCAGGGCATCGTGGCCGGTGACTACATTGTCGACGTGCTCAAGGGCAAGAAAGTCGCCGTTATCAACGACAAGGACACCTACGGTAAAGGCCTGGCCGATGCCACCGCAGCCCAGTTGACCAAGCGCGGCGTCAAGCCGGTGCTGGAAGAAGGCCTGACCCGTGGCGAGAAAGACTTCAGCGCCCTGGTCACCAAGATCCGCTCCCTGGGCGCCGACGTCGTGTACTTCGGCGGCCTGCACCCGGAAGCCGGCCCTCTGGTGCGCCAGATCCGTGAATCGGGCCTCAAGGACGTCAAGTTCATGTCCGACGATGGTGTAGTGACCGATGAACTGGTGGCGACCGCCGGTGGTGCGCAGTACGTCGATGGCGTCTACATGACCTTCGGCGCCGACCCGCGCCTGCTGCCAGACAGCAAGGCGGTAGTGGAAGAGTTCCGCAAAAACGGCACCGAGCCTGAAGGCTACACCCTGTACGCCTACGCTTCGATCCAGGCCCTGGCGGCCGGTTTCAATGGCGCCAAGTCCAACAAGGGTGAAGACGCGGCCAAGTGGCTCAAGGCCAATCCGGTGCAAACCGTGATGGGCAAGAAAGAGTGGGATACCAAGGGCGACCTGAAGGTCTCCGACTACGTGGTGTACCAGTGGGACAAGGACGGCAAATACCACCAGTTGGAAAAGCAGAAGTAATCAACCAGCCACCACCGACCCCTTGTGGGAGCCGGGCTTGCCCGCGATGACGGACTGACAGCCAACACCTGTGTTGAATGTGAAACCGCTATCGCCGGCAAGCCAGCTCCCACATTGGATCGAGGTTGCCCGGGCCATGGTGTCCGGCACCCAATCTGTCTTTTCCTCCAGAAGGGCCGCACACCTGATGGTGTGCAGGTTCTCACCGCGTGAGATTGCGTTATGGATGGTATTTTCCTGCAGCAACTGGTCAACGGCCTGACCCTCGGGTCGGTCTATGGCCTGATCGCCATCGGCTACACAATGGTCTATGGCATCATTGGCATGATCAACTTCGCCCACGGCGAGGTTTATATGATTTCCGCTTACCTCGCGGCGATCAGTCTGGCACTGCTGGCGTACTTTGGTCTTGAATCCTTCCCGCTGCTCATACTCGGCACCCTGATATTCACCGTCGTCGTCACCGGCGTCTACGGCTGGGTCATCGAGCGTGTCGCCTACAAACCGTTGCGCAACTCCACCCGCCTGGCCCCGCTGATCAGTGCCATCGGGATCTCGCTGATCCTGCAGAACTACGCGCAGATCGCCCAGGGCGCCAAGCAACAAGGCATTCCGACCCTGCTGGCCGGCGCCTGGCGCGTCGATATCGGCACCGGGTTCGTGCAGTTGACCTACACCAAGGTGTTTATCCTGGTCGCGGCCTTTGCCGGCATGGCGCTGCTGACCTACATCATCAAGTACACCAAGCTCGGCCGCATGTGCCGCGCGACCCAGCAAGACCGCAAGATGGCCTCGATCCTGGGGATCAACACCGACCGCGTGATCTCCTACGTGTTTGTCATCGGTGCGGCCATGGCGGCCCTGGCCGGTGTGCTGATCACCCTGAACTACGGCACGTTCGACTTCTATGCCGGCTTCATCATTGGCATCAAGGCATTTACCGCAGCGGTACTCGGCGGCATCGGCTCCCTGCCTGGGGCGATGTTGGGCGGGATCATCCTGGGGATTTCCGAGTCGCTGTTCTCGGGGTTGATCAACTCTGACTACAAAGACGTGTTCAGTTTCTCCCTGCTGGTGGTGATTCTGATTTTCCGTCCCCAGGGCCTGCTTGGTCGCCCACTCGTGGCGAAGGTGTAAACATGTCTGCAGCCAAATCTATCGATATCAAGAAAAGTGTGGTCGATGCAGTCCTCGCCGGGCTGATTTCCCTGATCGTGTTCGGGCCCATCGTCGGCGTGGTCCTGGACGGCTACAGCTTCAACCTGGAGCCCGCCCGCGTGGGCTTGCTGGTGGCCATTGTGATGGCCGGGCGCCTGGTCATGAGCCTGTTCCTGCAAACCCCCAAGGGCTTGAAGATTCTCCAGGGCTTTGAAAACTCGGGCTCCGGCGTGCATGTGCTGGCGCCGGACTACAAGTCGCGGCTGCGCTGGATCATCCCGGCGTTGATCGTGATTGCCATCGTCTTTCCGTTTTTCGCCAACAAGTACCTGCTGACCGTGGTGATCCTCGGGCTGATCTACGTGTTGCTGGGCCTGGGCCTGAACATCGTGGTCGGCCTGGCCGGGCTGCTCGACCTGGGTTACGTGGCGTTCTACGCCATCGGCGCCTATGGCCTGGCCCTGGGTTATCAATACCTCGGGCTGGGCTTCTGGACGGTGCTGCCACTGGCGGCCATCGCGGCGGCGTTGGCCGGATGTATTCTGGGGTTCCCGGTGTTACGAATGCACGGTGACTACCTGGCCATCGTGACCCTGGGTTTTGGTGAAATCATCCGCCTGGTGCTCAATAACTGGCTGTCGTTTACCGGTGGGCCGAACGGCATGCCGGTGCCATCGCCGACGTTCCTCGGCCTGGAATTCGGCCGGCGGGCCAAGGAAGGCGGGGTGCCGTTCCATGAGTTCTTCGGCATTGCCTACAACCCCAACGTGAAATTCCTGTTCATCTACATCGTGCTGTTTCTGGTGGTATTGCTGGTGTTGTACATCAAGCACCGCCTGACTCGCATGCCGGTGGGCCGCGCCTGGGAAGCCTTGCGTGAAGATGAGATCGCCTGCCGTTCCATGGGCCTGAACCACGTGTTGGTCAAGCTTTCGGCGTTCACCATTGGCGCGTCCACGGCTGGCCTGGCCGGGGTGTTTTTTGCCAGCTACCAGGGCTTCGTCAACCCCTCGTCGTTTACCTTCTTCGAATCGGCGTTGATCCTTGCGATTGTGGTGCTGGGCGGCATGGGCTCGACGGTGGGCGTGGTAATTGCCGCGTTTGTGCTCACCGTGGCACCTGAACTGCTGCGCAGCTTCTCCGAGTACCGCGTACTGCTGTTCGGCGTGTTGATGGTGGTGATGATGATCTGGCGGCCACGGGGCCTGATCCGGATCAGCCGTACCGGTGTGACACCACGCAAGGGGGTGGCGCCATGAGCAAGGAAGTCGTTCTCAACGTGGAACACCTGATGATGCACTTCGGTGGCATCAAGGCCTTGAGCGATGTAAGCCTCAAGGTCGAGCGCAACTCGATCTTCGCCCTGATCGGCCCCAACGGCGCCGGCAAGACCACGGTGTTCAACTGCCTGACCGGGTTTTATACGGCCAGCGGCGGCAAGATCGAACTCAACATCCGCGGCAAGCAGACCAACGTGATCCAGTTGCTGGGGGAACGTTTCAAGCCCACCGACTTTGTTTCGCCCAAGAGCTTTTTCAG
The DNA here is from genome assembly GCF_007858275.1 of Pseudomonas proteolytica. Taxonomy (GTDB): domain Bacteria; phylum Pseudomonadota; class Gammaproteobacteria; order Pseudomonadales; family Pseudomonadaceae; genus Aquipseudomonas; species Aquipseudomonas proteolytica. The sequence continues at coordinate 78,008 of NZ_VFEV01000004.1, read as the reverse complement.
CCGGGTGTACTACAAGATGTTCGGCGGCACCCACCTGGTGAACCGCGCCGGCCTGGCCCGCACGTTCCAGAACATTCGCCTGTTCAAGGAAATGTCTGTGGTGGAAAACCTGCTGGTGGCCCAGCACATGTGGGTCAACCGCAACATGCTGGCGGGCATCCTCAACACCAAGGGCTACCGCAAGGCCGAAAGCGATGCACTGGACCATGCCTTCTACTGGCTGGAAGTGGTGGACCTGGTGGACTGCGCCAACCGCCTGGCTGGCGAACTCTCCTACGGCCAGCAGCGCCGCCTGGAAATCGCCCGGGCCATGTGCACCCGGCCGCAGATCATCTGCCTGGACGAACCGGCTGCGGGCCTCAACCCCCAGGAAACCGAAGCCCTCAGCGCGATGATTCGCCTGCTGCGCGACGAACACGACCTCACAGTGGTACTGATCGAGCACGACATGGGCATGGTGATGAGTATTTCCGACCACATTGTGGTGCTGGACCACGGCAACGTCATCGCCGAGGGGGGGCCGGAAGCGATCCGCAACGACCCGAAAGTGATCGCGGCCTACCTGGGCGCCGATGAAGAGGAGTTGGTATGACGACGCCTATCCTCGAAATGAAGGACCTGGACGTGTTCTATGGCCCGATCCAGGCCTTGAAGAAGGTCTCGCTGCACATCGACGAAGGCGAGACGGTGAGCCTGATCGGCTCCAATGGCGCGGGCAAGTCCACGCTGCTGATGTCGATCTTCGGCCAGCCGCGCGCCGAGTCCGGGCAGATCCTGTATCAGGGCGTGGACATTACCCACAAGTCGTCCCACTACATCGCCTCCAACGGCATCGCCCAGTCCCCGGAAGGGCGGCGGGTGTTCCCCGACATGACCGTCGAGGAAAACCTGCTGATGGGCACCATCCCGATTGGTGACAAGCACGCCAGCGAAGATATGCAACGCATGTTCGAGCTGTTTCCACGGCTCAAGGAGCGGCGCAACCAGCGTGCAATGACCATGTCCGGTGGCGAGCAGCAAATGCTCGCCATCGCCCGGGCGCTGATGAGCCGGCCCAAGCTGCTGCTGCTCGATGAACCGAGCCTGGGGTTGGCACCGATCGTGGTTAAGCAGATTTTTGCCACACTGCGTGAGTTGGCCGCCACCGGGATGACCATCTTTTTGGTGGAGCAGAACGCCAACCACGCGCTGCGCCTGTCTGACCGGGCGTATGTGATGGTCAACGGCGAGATTCGCCTCACAGGCAGCGGCAAAGAGCTTCTGGTGAACGAGGAAGTGCGCAACGCCTACCTCGGCGGGCACTAGATAATCACAAGCTGTACGCAAGACCCCTGTGGGAGCGGGCTTGCTCGCGATAGCGGTGTGTCAGTTGACCTCTTATTCGGCTGACACACCGCTATCGCGAGCAAGCCCGCTCCCACAGTGTTTTAGGGTGTTCTCAAGCACACCGGCAAATTGTGGAAAACAAATCCACACACCTGCCAAAGCGCGACATATAGCCGCCGCAAATCCCTGTTTTGTCACACAAATGACTTGTCCCCATCCACTGTGGAACCGGCTGTGGGTAACATGGGAGTAGCTGGCTGCAAGCCTCTATTTACGTGGCCTGCAGCGCGGTGAGTATTTTTTGATCAGCGGCTTTTTCGTGGGCTTGCACAGGATTTGTCAACCTGTTCATAGACACAGGTATATGACCGAAAGATGATGCCAGAGCCTGTGGATAAGTCTGTGGTTAAACTCTGGAAAGACCTTGGTAGGGGCCGGATTTGCTGGCCTGGAGCCATGTCCCTCGGCGCGTTGCTTTGCACAGGCCTACATAGGGCGGGTCCAAGGTCAAGCAAAAAACTTTTTGAATCGCGCTGAAAGCCTTGTACATAGCGGCCTGGAGGGTTTTGCAGTTGCCCCCAAAGACTGTGGGCGCAGCTGTGGATAACCTGCGCGCACATGGCTGTAAGCCACGGTTCACAAGGCTTTACGTGGTGTGGTTAAAAAGTGACCAGGTGTGCGTGGGATTATGTGCATAGCGGTTGCCGCGACGGCGGCGTAAGGGCATTCTGCTGGCTGATTTTTTCTCGATGCCTGCAAGGAGAACACCATGTCCAACACGCTGTTTATTACTGGCGCAACCTCAGGTTTCGGCGAAGCCTGTGCCCGTCGCTTCGCTGAGGCCGGCTGGAAACTGGTGCTCACCGGCCGGCGTGCCGAGCGCTTGAATGCGCTGGTCGAGGAGCTTTCCAAGCAGACCGAGGTGCATGGCCTGGTAGTGGACGTGCGTGACCGCAAGGGCATGGAAGAAGCGATTGCCAACCTGCCAGCGTCGTTCAGCAAGCTACGCGGGCTGATCAACAACGCCGGCCTGGCGGTGGGCACTGACCCGGCGCCCAAATGCAGCCTCGACGATTGGGAAACCATGGTCGACACCAACATCAAGGGCCTGCTGACCACCACCAGCCTGCTGCTGCCGCGCCTGATCGCCCATGGCCGTGGTGCCGGGATCATCAACCTGGGCTCCATCGCCGGCAACTACCCGTACCCGGGCAGCCACGTGTATGGCGGCTCCAAGGCGTTCGTCAAACAGTTCTCCCTGAACCTGCGCTGCGACCTGCAAGGCACTGGCGTGCGCGTGACCAACATCGAGCCGGGCCTGTGCGAGAGCGAGTTCTCCCTGGTGCGCTTTGGCGGTGACCAGGCGCGTTACGACGCCACCTACGCCGGCGCCGAGCCGATCCAGCCCCAGGACATTGCCGACACCATCTTCTGGGTGATGAACACCCCGGCGCACGTGAACATCAACCGCCTGGAACTGATGCCAGTGAGCCAGACCTGGGCTGGGTTTGCTATTGAGCGTGGGGCCAAGTAAGGCTTGAGACTGCGTCGCGTGTTTCGCGGGCAAGTCGGGTCATTGCACCGCCGGTGCGACGATTCGACGTGCCCGCGAAGGCGTCAGATCGGTCAAAACAGGGCATAAGGTACACTCCACTCCTGAAAACCCCACCGCACCCAGCGGTTTAAAGGTTTTGACAGGAGGATATGTGAGTAACCGAGGTGAGCAGGCACTGCTCAAACAATCGACCATCCTGATGTTCGCCGTGGCGATCGCCGGGATTGTCACGGGTGTGATATCAGGCGCCCAATCCATTTTATTCGATGGCTTTTTTTCGCTGATCGCGACCTTTATTAAGGTACTGATGCTGATCACGGCCAAGCTGATCGCCAAGAAAAGCAACGACCGTTTCCAGTTCGGCTACTGGCACCTGGAGCCCATGGTGCTGCTGATCGAGGGCAGTTTCCTGCTGTTGATCGCCATCTATGCGTTTCTCAACGGGGTGTTCGGCATTATCAATGGCGGGCGCGAGATCGAGTTGGGGCTGGTGATCATCTACGCCGCGGTGTTTACCGTGGTCGAGTTCGCGTACTTCTTCTATGTGCGCCACCGCAACCGCAAGCTGCAATCGTCGTTGATCCAGTTCGACAACATCAGTTGGCTGGTGGACGCGATGCTCTCGGTGGGCTTGCTGGTGAGCTTCCTGGCCGCGTTGCTGCTCAAGTCCCAGGGCTATGGCGAGTGGGCGGTGTATGTCGACCCCATGATCCTGATCCTGCTGGCCCTGAGCATGCTGGCGCCGGCCTTGAAGATCCTGCGCCCGGCCTTGCGCGATGTGCTGGGGATTGCCCCGGACCAGTTGGACGACAAGGTGCGCGAAGTGATGGACGCGGCCCAGGCCCGGCATGGTTTCGAGGACTACGTGTCCTACGTGCAGAAACACGGGCGGGCGCGGTTTATCGAGATTCATGTGGTGCTGCCGGCTGACTACCCGGTGGATAAAGTCGCAACGCTCGATGAGCTGCGTGAAGAGATATCCACAGGGCTGGGCGCGGCGGACAAGGCGCGTTGGTTGACCATCAGCTTTACCGGCGATCGCAAGTGGATTGCCTGATAGTCAGTTAGACCGCGGTGAGGCTATCGCAGGCAAGCCAGCTCCCACATTCGACCGCATTCCAAAGATGGAACTCGGTCAAGTGTGGGAGCTGGCTTGCCTGCGAAGGGGCTGCAAAGATCAGCCGAAAAATTCGATCAGGCCCTGATAGCACGTCGCCAAATGGTAGGGCGTAGTCGACGGCATATCCCGGCGGCTCACCTCTCCCTTGGCATCCAGGCACTCATTCCAGCCCCGGGCATGCAAGAAATGCTGCTGCAACGCCAGCAATTGGCGCTGCAGCACCGCTGCGCTACCCGCACGCAAAGTCAGTGCCCGCAGGTACTCGGCCTGGGCCCAGATGCGCTGGGTGCCGTCACGCACGGTACCGTCCAGGGCCAACATGCCACTGACGGCGCCGCTTACGTTATCCACACCCATCTGCTCGGCATAGGCAAATGCCCGGCTTAGCGAGGCATGCAGCGCAGTGCCGCGCAATACGGGTGAGGACTCCAGGAGGAAGAACCATTCGAACTGGTGCCCCGGTTCGAACCAGTTATCCACAGCACCCAGCGGCTTCTCCATCATCACCCCATGCTGGCGGTCGATGAAACGCTGCTGCATGGCCGTCGCCAATGCCAGCAGGGCCTGTTGCACTGCGGCGTCTTCACGCACCGCGAGGGTGGCGAGGAAGCCTTCGGCCAGGTGCATCAGCGGGTTTTGCAGCGGACCGGACTTGAGGGATGACCAGTTACGCTCCACTACCGCCTCATACAGGCCGTCGCCCGTGGCAAAGCGTTCGGCAACCACTTCCAGGGCGGCATTGAGCACCGATTCCACCAGCGGCTCACGGACCTTGGCCCAGTAATGGGCGCAGGCGAAGATGATAAACGCGTGGGTATACAGGTCTTTGCGCTTGTCCAGCGGCTTGCCGTGGGGGTCGATGCTGTAGAACCAGCCACCGTGCTCGGCGTCGTGGAAGTGCCGTTGCAGCGAGCGAAACAAGGCCGCGGCACGTTCTTCGGCAAAGTCCTGGCCCGGCTCGCCGATCAGGCTGGCAAACACGTACAACTGCCGCGCACAGGCCATGGCGCGGTAGCGCTGTGGGGGCAAGGGGCGGTGATCGGCATCCAGCGCCTCATAGGGCAACGCCAACTCGGCATTCCAGCCCGGACCCTGCCAGAGCGGCACGATCAGGTCGTTGAAGTGCGTGAGCACAGCGTTCAAGTGAGGCTTGTTGGCAGAGCTTGGAGCGATGGGCATCGGCTGGCGTCGTCACGGCAGGGGTGTTTGCCGCGCATGTTAGCAGGCTTGGGGGCAGCGGTGGTTTTGCTACCGCTTTCGCGAGCAAGCCCGCTCCCACATTTGACCGGGTTCCATCGTTGGAATGCGGTCAAATGTGGGAGCGGGCTTGCTCGCGAAGAGGCCCTCAACAGCGCTGCATCACTCAGCCCGCCAGCAACCAAACCCCAGTCGCCGCCGAAGCCGCCCCCGCCACCCGCACCAGCGGTGCCGCCGCAGCCGGCAGGAACCGCACCAGCGCATAACCGGCCGCGTGCAACACCGCCGTCGCCCCCACGAACCCGGCGGCATACGCCCAAGGGCTGGTCATGTCCGGTAGCTCCAGGCCATGGGCCACACCATGGAACAGGGCAAACACGGCTGTTGCGGCCACGGCCACCGCCACCGGTGGGCGAATCGCCAAGGCCACCGCCAGGCCCAGGGCCAGTACCGACGCGGCAATCCCGCTTTCCAGGGCTGGCAATGCCAACCCTTCAAAACCCAGCATGCCGCCCAGCAGCATGGTGCCGACAAAGGTACACGGCAGCGCCCAGCGCGCCGCGCCCTGTTGCTGCGCCGCCCACAGGCCGACCGCCAGCATCGCCAGCAAATGGTCCAGCCCGCCGAGTGGATGGCTGATACCGGCCACCAGGCCATTGTCGCCATGACCCGGATGGGCAAAGGCCAGGGCCGGGGCCAGCAGCAGGGTGGCGGCGGCAAACAGTTTTTTGAGGCTCATAAACAGCTCCTTGGTAAGGGGATCAGGCTGCGCTCAGCAGGCCTTGGCGTTCGATAAAGGCGACGATTTCTTCCAGGCCGACGCCGGTTTTCTGGTTGCTGAACACGAACGGCTTGCCGCCGCGCATGCGCTGGGTGTCGCTGTTCATCAGTTCCAGCGAGGCGCCGACCAACGGCGCGAGGTCGATCTTGTTGATCACCAGCAGGTCCGACTTGCAGATCCCCGGCCCACCCTTGCGCGGCAGCTTGTCGCCGGCCGACACATCGATCACGTAGATCGTCAGGTCCGACAGTTCGGGGCTGAAGGTGGCCGACAGGTTGTCGCCGCCCGACTCCACCAGAATCAGGTCCAGGCCTGGAAAACGCCGGTTCAACTGGTCTACGGCTTCCAGATTGATCGACGCGTCTTCGCGAATGGCCGTGTGCGGGCAGCCGCCGGTTTCCACGCCGATGATGCGCTCGGGTGCCAGCGCCTGGTTACGCACCAGGAAGTCGGCATCTTCGCGGGTATAGATATCGTTGGTGACCACCGCCAGGTTGTAGCGATCACGCAGGGCCAGGCACAGCGCCAGGGTCAGGGCGGTCTTGCCGGAGCCAACGGGGCCGCCGATACCGACGCGCAGGGGTTGTGTGTTCATGGGGCTCTCCTAGGAACGGAACAGGCGGCTGTACTGGCGCTCGTGGGCCATGCATGCCAGGGACAGGCCGAACGCGGCGCTGCCAAAATGATGGGGATCGCGCTGGCGGGCGTCCTGCTGGGCCTGTTGCAGCAACGGCAGCAGTTCGCTGGTCAGGCGTTGGGCGGCTTGCTGGCCCAGGGGCAGGGTTTTCATCAGCACCGCCAATTGGTTTTCCAGCCAGCTCCAGAGCCAGGCGGCCAGGGCATCGTCGGGGCTGATTGCCCAGGCGCGTGCGGCCAGTGCCCAGCCCAGGGCCAGGTGGGGTTCGTGGGTGGCATCGAGAAAACGCCGGGCCGGCTCATCAAGCTCCGGCAGGCCGTTGAGCAATTGTTGCAGGGAGTAGCCCATTTGCCGGCTCTCCTGGAACAGCTCGCGGGTTTCGCGGCTGGCGCGGTGTTCTTCACACAGGTGGCGCAGCGCCTCCCAGTCGTGGTCCGCAGCGGCCTGGCAATGGGCAAGCAGCAGCGGCGCTTCGAAACGCGCGAGGTTGAGCAGCAGTTGGTCGCTGATCCAGCGTCGGGCGCTGGCGGCATCGCACACACGGGCATTGTCCACGGCCATTTCCAGGCCCTGGGAGTAGCTGTAGCCGCCAATCGGCAATTGCGGACTGGCCAGACGCAGCAGCGCCCAGGCCGGGTTCACAGGCGCACGCCGAACTGGTGCAGTTTGGGCGGGTAGTTGAAGTCTTCATCACCGTGGCGCGAGTGATGATGACCGCCACCATAGGCCCCGTGCTCGGGCTGGAAGGGCGCTTCGAGGGTTTGGGTATGGGCGCCCAGTTGCTCGAGCATGGCCTTGAGCACGTAGTCATCGAGCAGACGCAGCCAGCCGTCACCCACTTGCAATGCTACGTGGCGGTTGCCCAGGTGATAGGCCGCACGGGTCAACTCGAAGGCGCTGCTGCAGGTGACGTGCAGCAGTTGTTCAGGGCGCGCGCAGACACGTACGACACGTCCGTCCTCGGCCTGTAGGAATTCCCCATCATGCAGCGGCGGCTGGCCGCGCTCCAAAAACAGGCCGACGTCTTCGCCCTCGGCACTGAAACAGCGCAGACGGCTTTTGCTGCGGGCTTCGAAGTTCAGCAGCAACTCCGCAGCCCAGGTGGATTGGTGCGCAATTTTGCGGTGGATCACCAGCATCGGGAAGCTTCCAGCTATGAGCGATAAACAGGCTAGAGCAAGGGGCTTGCCAACCAGGCTGGATGTAGGAAAACGCCGTAGGTTCTGGGCGTTACGCCACTAAACGGGGCGAGCGTTCTGGAAGGGGGTGGTCCAATTTGGTGCGCGATGGGGGGGCAGGCACTCGAATTGGGCGATTTGAACGTGGGGTATTTATCGGTGGTGATGTTTGGGATTTGTCCTACGAGAATCTTGGATTTTCCGTTCATCATGCTACGCGTCGTTTTACTAGGATTTCGCCCCGTGTTTAATCCATTGCGACGTTCATCATGTTCAAGTCATTTTTATGTGTAGTTCTTGTCGGTCTGTTCGGCATCGTTTCATCGGCCTCGGCCAATTTCACCAAGCGCAACAACACTGGCCTGGCCCCGTTCGGCTCTTCGCTGCAGGCCGTGCCGCAACCGACCATCGACAATGTGATCGACCGCGCCCACCAATTGCTGGGCACCGCCTACACCTGGGGCGGAACCTCCCAGGAGCAGGGGTTTGATTGCAGCGGCTTGCTGGTCTATCTGTTCAAGACTGAAGCCAACATCGTCATCCCGCGCACCACGGCAGCGATGCACCGTTCAACGGCGGCGACGATCAAGCGCAACGCACTGCAACCCGGCGATGCGGTGTTTTTCCGGGCCAATGGCAGTGGCCAGGTCGGCCATGTCGGCCTGTATGTGGGGGAGGGTAAATTCATTCACTCGCCGCGCAAGGGCAAGAGCGTGCGCATCGACTCGCTGGCCAACAATTACTGGAAGAAGAACTACACCACGGCCAAGCGTTTCCACGCGGTGCGTTGAGCGCGCTACTCGGTGCTGCCCAGGCCTTGCCAGTGCTTGAGGCCGATAAAGATAAAGCGCAGTTGCTGGGTGATCTTGGCCTGGGGCGTGAGGTGCGCCGGCAGGGCAGCCGCGGGCGGGTCGATGATGTCGGGCAGGGTGGCGAACACGCTCTTGACGATCAGGTCGGCCATCACATGCAGGCCCTCGGCATCCAGGTGCTGGAGCTTGGGCATCAGCGTCAGGTCGGCCGCCAGGTCCGAGGTGATGTCTTCGCGCAAGGCGCCGATGGCTTGGCGCACGGCCAGGCAGCCGCCGTATTGCTCGCGGGCCAGGAATAAAAACTGCGAACGGTTGGCCGCCACCACATCGAGAAAGATGCGCACCGAGGCATCGATGATGCCACCCATGACAAATTCGTTGTGGCGTACCAGGCGGATGGTGGCGCGAAAGGTCTGGCCGACCTCACTGACGAGCACCAGGCCCAGTTGGTCCATATCGGCAAAGTGACGGTAAAAACCGGTGGGCACGATGCCGGCGCTCTTGGCCACTTCCCGCAGGCTCAGGCTGCCAAACCCTCGGCCACCCTCCATCAGATGGCGGGCTGCGTCCATCAAGGCAAGGCGGGTCTGTTGCTTCTGTTCGGCGCGGGGCAGCATGGGCGGGTGGGCTTTGTAGACAAGGACAGCGACGCACTCTAGCAAAACAACTTTACCGGCGTCGAACTTGAAGCAGGACAAAGGTGGTGCGGATCGTACAAAGTCAAAGCCCGATCTCAGGGGATCGGGCTTTTTTCAGGGCCAGCACCGGCTTAGCTCGTTGCTTTATGCATTTCTTCCAGACGGTCGGAACCGCCTTCGGCAACGAATTCGCGTTGTTGCAGGCGGTCCGAGCCACCTTCAACCAGGCCTTTCTGTTCCAGGCGATCACGGCCACCTTCGGCAACGAATTCGCGTTGTTGCAGACGGTCCGAGCCACCTTCAACCAGGCCTTTCTGTTCCAGGCGATCACGGCCACCTTCAGTGACGAATTCGCGTTTTTGCAGACGGTCCGAACCACCTTCAACCAGGCCTTTCTGTTCCAGGCGATCACGACCCCCTTCGGCAACGGTCTGGCCGATGTGCGAAGCGTCAGCCTTGGCTTGTGGGATGGCTTGTTCGGCCGCTGGCAGGGCAAAAGCACTGGTGGCCAGGACAGAGAGTGCAACACTGAGCAGTAATTGGCGTTTCATGATGAGTTGCTCCTTGGGAGGGCGATAAAGTGGGTACGGAGGCAATGCTACTCTCGATATCTCGATATAAAAGTTCATAAACACAATGGTAATAATCAACAGAATTGATTGTTCTGCGCCGAGGCTCTAGATCGCGCCTCTCAAGCACGCGCTTTTGCACCGGGGTGGGTATTTTCGATACGGGCATGGGTAACAACGGTGCGCTGGCCATGAGGCAAGCTGTCGGATCAGTCAGAAAAAGCGCTTTTCACCGCTAAATGCCATCTGCGGTTAAACCCCCAGGCCATTTGCCAGTCGTAGCCATATAAGCTTTAGTCCTTGCGCGCGTTGCCGGTGGCACGCGCAGCCGTAATCAGGAGCCCTGTGCAATGACGCGCACTCGTAAAATTCTCGCCTGGAGCAGTGCCTGCTTCGTTCTGTTAATCGCCGCCGTGGTGTTGATCCTGGTGTTCTTCGACTGGAACCGGATCAAGCCGCAAATCAATGCCAAGGTCTCTGAAGAGCTGCACCGCGCCTTTGCCATCAATGGCAACCTGGCTGTGGTCTGGCAGCGCGAGCCGGACGAGGGCGGTTGGCGTGCCTGGGTGCCGTGGCCCCATGTGGTGGCCGAGGACCTGAGCCTGGGCAACCCCGAGTGGTCGAAAAAACCGCAGATGGTCACCTTAAAGCGCGTCGAACTGCGCATCTCGCCCTTGGCGTTGCTGGCCCAGCGCGTGGTGATCCCGCGCATCGACCTGACCGAACCGAGTGCCGAGTTGCAGCGTCTGGCCGACGGTCGCGCCAACTGGACCTTCACCTTTGATCCCAAGGATCCGAATGCCGAACCCTCCAATTGGGTGGTGGACATCGGCGCCATAGGCTTCGATAAAGGCCACGTGACCCTCGACGACCAGACCCTCAAGACCCGTCTCGATGTGCTGATCGACCCCCTGGGCAAGCCGATTGCGTTCAGTGAGATCGTTGGCGAGCGCGATGCAAAAAAAGCCCTAGAGCAGGGCGCCACGCCCCAGGACTATGCGTTTGGCCTCAAGGTCAGCGGCCAGTACCACGGGCAGAAACTGGCGGGTAGCGGCAAGATCGGCGGGCTGCTGGCTTTGCAAGACGCGGCCAAGCCATTCCCCCTGCAGGCCCAGGCGAAGGTCGGTGATACCAGCATCGCCCTGGCCGGCACCCTGACTGACCCCCTGAACCTCGGCGCCCTGGATCTGCGCCTGAAACTGTCCGGCACCAGCCTGGGCAACCTTTACCCCCTGACCGGCGTGACCCTGCCGGACTCGCCGGCCTATTCCACCGATGGTCGCTTGATCGCCAAGTTGCATGAAGCCGGCGGCGCGTCGTTCCGCTATGAAAACTTCAACGGCAAGATCGGCAACAGCGATATCCACGGCGATCTGGCCTATGTCGCCAGCCAGCCACGGCCCAAGCTCAGTGGCGCGCTGGTGTCCAACCAACTGCTGCTGGCCGACCTGGCGCCGCTGATCGGTGCCGACTCCAACGCCAAGCAAAAGGCCCGTGGCGGTGAAAGCAAGCAACCGGCGACCAAAGTGCTGCCGGTGGAGGAGTTCCGCACTGAGCGCTGGCGCGATATGGACGCCGACGTCGAGTTCACCGGCAAGCGCATCGTGCACAGCGCCGAACTGCCCTTTACCGACCTCTACACCCACCTGGTGCTCAACGATGGCCAACTAAGCCTCGAACCCCTGCGCTTCGGCGTGGCGGGCGGCAAGCTCGATGCGCAGATCCGCCTCAATGGCCGCATCACGCCGCTGGAAGGCCGGGCGAAGCTGACGGCGCGCAACTTCAAGCTCAAGCAGCTGTTCCCAACCTTTGAACCGATGAAAACCAGCTTCGGCGAGCTTAACGGCGACGCCGATATCGCCGGGCGCGGCAACTCGGTGGCGGCGCTGTTGGGCAGTGCCAATGGCGATCTGAAAATGCTCATCAACGACGGCGCGATCAGCCGCAGCCTGATGGAAATTGCCGGGTTGAACGTGGGCAACTATGTGATCGGCAAGTTGTTTGGCGACAAGGAAGTGAAGATCAACTGCGCAGCGGCGGACTTCGGGATCAAGACCGGCCTGGCCACCAGCCGGCTGTTTGTGTTCGATACCGAGAACGCGATTATCTACATCGATGGCACCGCGAACATGGCCAGCGAACAACTGGACCTGACCATCACGCCAGAGTCCAAGGGCTTTCGCTTGTTCTCACTGCGTTCGCCGTTGTACGTCAACGGGCCGTTCATCAAGCCCAATGCCGGGGTCAAGACGGTGCCGCTGTTGCTGCGTGGCGCGGGGATGGTGGCGCTGGGTGTGATCGTCGCACCTGCGGCGGGCTTGCTGGCGCTGGTGGCGCCCAGTGGGGATGAGCCGAATCAATGTGTGCCGTTGTTGCAGCAGATGAAGGAAGGCAAGGCGCCGAAGACGGTGAAGGGCTAAAGGTGGGAGCGGGCTTGCTCGCGAATGCGGTGTATCAGTCAACATATCCGTCACTGATCTACCGCATTCGCGAGCAAGCCCGCTCCCACATTAGTGAGTGCTGCTGGCAGGCTTACAGGTCTTTGAGAATGTCCGCCATATCGTCAGCGTGCTCTTCTTCCTGGGCCAGGATGTCTTCAAAGATCCGGCGGGTGGTTGGGTCTTTCTCGCCGATGTACTGAATGATCTCGCGGTAGCTGTCCACCGCGATGCGCTCGGCCACCAGGTCTTCGTAGACCATTTCCTTCAAGGTCTTGCCGGCCACGTATTGCGCATGGGAATTCTTGGACAACAGGTCCGGGTTGAACTCCGGCTCGCCGCCCAGTTGTACGATGCGTTCGGCGAGTTTGTCGGCGTGTTCCAGCTCCTGGTTGGCGTGCTCCAGGAACTCATCGGCAGCCACGCTGGCTTTCAGGCCGCTGGCCATGAAGTAGTGGCGCTTGTAGCGCAAGACGCAGACCAGTTCGGTGGCCAGCGACTCATTGAGCAGGCGCAGGATCTCTTCGCGGTCGGCACTGTAGCCTTCGGTCACTGCGCCGTTTTCCACATTCTTGCGCGCACGTTCGCGAAGGGTGCTTACGTCAGACAAATGCATGTCGGTCATTTCAATCTCCTGAGGCTAATCCGGTTTTGCGCCACACTCTGGTGGTGTGATCGCTCAAAGTTGTGAGTGCTGCGCGGCGCAAAAAGTTTTATCGGATGTTGCCGGCTGTCATATCGATTGCCCAAGAGCTGATCTAGGATCAGCTCAGTCGCCCCTTTTCAAGGATGTTCGCCGCCATGGCGCAGACATTGGCTACACGTTATCCCCTGGTTTTGGTGCCGGGCATGCTCGGGTTTGTAAGGCTGGTGCTGTACCCCTACTGGTACGGCATCGTCCCGGCCTTGCGTGCCGGTGGGGCGCAGGTGTTTGCGGTGCAGGTGGCGCCGCTCAACTCCAGTGAGGTGCGCGGCGAGCAGTTGCTGGTGCAGATCGAGCAGATACGCCGCCAGACCGGCGCCGACAAGGTCAACCTGATCGGCCACAGCCAGGGTTCGCTCACCGCCCGTTACGCGGCGGCCAAACGTCCGGAATGGGTGGCTTCGGTCACTTCGGTGGCCGGGCCTAACCACGGGTCGGAACTGGCGGACTACCTGCACACCCATTACCCGGCCGACAGCGCCAAGGGCCGCATCATGAGTGCGCTGTTGCGCCTGGTGGGCGTGGTGATGGGCCTGCTCGAAACCGGTTATCGCGGCCCGCGCTTTGCCGCGGATATCCATGCCTCCCATCAATCCCTGACCAGCGCGGGGGTGGCGCTGTTCAATCGCCAATACCCCCAAGGCCTGCCACACACCTGGGGCGGGCAGGGCGCCGAGGAAGTGAACGGTGTGCGCTATTACTCCTGGTCCGGCACCCTGCAGCCGGGCAAGACCGATCGCGGGCGCAACCTGCTGGACGGCACAAACCGCAGTTGCCGGCTGTTTGCGCGGACCTTCGTCAAGGAGAAGGGCCAGTGCGATGGCATGGTCGGGCGCTACAGCTCACACCTGGGTACGGTGATCGGCGATGACTATGCGCTGGACCATTTCGATATCGTCAACCAGTCCCTGGGCCTGGTGGGCAAGGGCGCCGAGCCGGTTCGGCTGTTTGTCGAACATGCGCAGCGGTTGAAGGCGGCCGGGGTCTAGGCGGTAGCAATCGGTCAGGCGACGCGCCTGACCGGTGTCGTCCACCGCTCCGAAAGAATCACCCCACCCAACGTCAGCACACCCCCCACCAGGTGATACAGCGCCAACTGCTCCTTGAGCACCACCGCTGCAATCAGTGCCGTGATCAACGGCAGCAGATTGAAAAACAGCGTGGTCCGGCTCGGTCCCAGGTTTTTCACCGAATGCATCCACGCCAGTGGCGCGATCATCGAGGCCAGCAGGCAGGCATACACCACCAGGCCAATATTCGACGGGCCCAGGCCGACCTTGTCCGAGGCCAGGAACAGCGGAAACAGCACCACCACCGCCACCAGCACCTGCAAATACAGCAGCACCAACGGTGGCAGGCGCAGCTGCCATTTCTTCAGCAGGGTGCTGTAGATCGCATAGGCCAGGGTGGCCACCAGCATCATCGCGTCGCCCAGGTTCACCCCGTGTTGCAGCAACGCGCCGAGGCTGCCGGACGAGACGACCACCGCGACCCCGGCAAACGACAGTACCGCACCAGTCAGGGCGCCAAAGGTCAGGCGCTGGCCGAGGCTGATAATGGCCGCGGTCAGGGCCATCAACGGCATCAGCGACAGGATGATCCCCATATTGGTGGCGCTGGTCAGGCTCGCGGCGTAGTACGCCAGGCTCTGGTAGACCGCCATGCCGAGCACGCCAAGCACGGTGATCTTGCCCAGGTTGGGGCGGATCAGCGCCCAGTTGGCGATGACCGGCTTGAGCATGAACGGGGTAAACAGGATGGCAGCCAGCAGCCAGCGATAAAAGCCGATCTCGGCCGGGAAAATCGAACCCACGGCGAGTTTGTTGACCACGGTATTGCCGGCCCAGATAAAGATGGCCAGCAGTGGATAAGCGTATTGCATTGCAAGGAACCAGGAACGTTAGTGAAGGCTGATTATCCTTTGTCTGGATCGAAGCCTATACTTCAATCCGGCCAAGCCACCTTTGGATCCAGACAACATGTCCCAGACCTACATCAACCTGCCCGATTTCGAGGTGCTGCCGGCCCCGGTGTACTTTCGCTATTCGGAATTTGCCGCCGACAGCCGCGCCTCCAGCCATCAGCATGCCTGGGGCTCGCTGGATTACTCGGCCCGTGGCGTGATGCGCTTTGAAGTGGGCGGCAACCGGTTTATGTCGCCACCGCAATACGCGGTGTGGATCCCGCCCAACACCCAGCACAGTTCCTACAACGCCCAGGCGATTGTCTACCGCTCGGTGTACCTGGCGCCGTCCTTGTGCGAGCAATTGCCCTCGCAGCCCTGCACCCTGACCATCAGCAACATCCTCAAGGCCATCCTCAGTGACTTTGCCGAGCGCGATGTCAACATCCCCGCCAACGAGGCCGACGTGCGCCTGGCCCAAGTGCTGGTGGACCAACTCCGGCAGGCGCCGGTGCATGATTGTTTCCTGCCCTATGCCAGCAGTCCCGGCCTGCTCAGCGTGCTTGAAGGCATGCAGGTGGATCCTGGAGACAACCGCGCGCTGGCGCAGTGGGCACAGCAGGTGCACGTCAGCGAACGCACCCTGGCCCGGCAATTTGCGCGGGAACTGGGCATGAGTTTTGGCGAATGGCGCCAGCGCTTGCGCTTTCTTGCGGCCATCGAAGCCCTGGAAAGCAGCCGCAGCGTGCAGGAAGTGGCCTTTGACCTGGGCTACAGCACCGCCTCGGCGTTTATTGCGATGTTCCAGCGCCAGGCCGGCAGCACGCCGGAGCAGTATCGGCGGACGAATCTACGTAGCAGGTGAAGGTGTAACAGGCTTTGTCTACACTGCAGGAGAGGCCGCGCCCCTCGGCGTGGTAACAGGGAGAAAACTCCATGAAGATGTTGCGTATTCCGTTGTTGATGATCGGTCTGCTGCTCTGTTCCCAAGGGTTTGCGGCCACTGCCCAGCAAAACAAAATGACCACCTGCAACGCCGAAGCCACCACCAAGACCTTGAAGGGCGACGAGCGCAAGGCCTTCATGAAAACCTGCCTCTCGGCCCCGGCAGCCAACGACGCCAAGACCCTGACCCCGCAGCAGCAAAAAATGAAGGACTGCAACGCATCGGCGAAAACCAAGGCGTTGACTGGCGATGCGCGTAAAACCTTTATGAGCACCTGCCTGAAGAATTAATAGCCCCGGACTACCTAAGGCTGCGACACTCGCACAGCCCTTACACCTGTAGGAGCGAGCTTGCTCGCGAAGAACGTGAACGGTATCGCGCTCATCCTGAATGCACGCGTTGCCCGTGAGTTTTTCGCGGGCGAGCCCGCTCCTACATGTCCTTTAACGCCGTTCGTTTAGAGGCTGTATGCCAACGTTTTCTTCGCGTCATGTGTTGTTGCTGGCCAGCTACATCATCATCTTCGGCGGGTTGCTGCTGGTCCTGCCGTTAAAACTGCTGCCTAGCCTGTTGGCCGGCCTGTTGGTTTTCGAACTGGTCAACATGCTCACTCCACAGCTGCAACGCCTGATCGAAGGGCGGCGCGCGCGTTGGCTGGCGGTGGCATTGCTCGGTACCGTGATTGTCAGCGTGCTGACCCTGATCTTCGCCGGCGCCATCAGCTTTTTGCTGCACGAAGCGGAAAACCCCGGGGCCTCCCTGGATAAATTCATGGGCGTGGTCGACCGCGCGCGCGGCCAGTTGCCGCCGTTCCTCGACGCCTACCTGCCGGCCAGCGCCGCCGAGTTTCGCGTAGCCATCGGCGAATGGTTGAGCAAGCACCTGAGCGACCTGCAACTGGTGGGCAAGGACGCGGCGCATATGTTCGTGACCCTGCTGATCGGCATGGTCCTGGGGGCAATCATCGCCCTGCAGCGGGTACCCGACCTGACCAAACGCAAACCCCTGGCCGCCGCGCTGTTCGACCGCTTGCACCTGCTGGTCCAGGCTTTTCGCAACATCGTCTTCGCGCAAATCAAAATCGCTGCCCTCAACACCGTGTTCACCGGGATATTCCTCGCGGTGGTGCTGCCGTTGGCGGGGATCCACCTGCCGCTGACCAAGACCCTGATCGTCCTCACATTCTTGCTGGGCCTGCTGCCGGTGATCGGCAACCTGATGTCCAACACCCTGATCACCATCGTTGCGTTGTCGATGTCGATCTGGGTGGCGGTGGCGGCGCTGGGTTATCTGATTGTGATCCACAAGGTCGAGTACTTCCTCAACGCGCGCATCGTCGGCGGGCAGATCAGTGCCAAGTCGTGGGAGTTGCTGTTGGCGATGTTGGTGTTTGAAGCCGCATTCGGCCTGCCGGGCGTGGTGGCGGGGCCGATCTACTATGCGTATTTGAAGAGTGAGTTGAAGCTGGGCGGGATGGTCTGAGGGTTCAGGGTGCCTGGACTGACCCTTTCGCGAGCAAGCCCGCTCCCACATTTAGACTGCATTCCCCAGGCGGAACTCGATCTAAATGTGGGCGGGCTTGCTCGCGAAGGCCGCACCACAGTCTTAACTAAAGATCAGTAGCCATAACGCTTACTGGCCTCAATCGCCAACCCGCTACCAATGCTGCCGAAGATATTGCCTTCTACATGTTGGGCATTGGGCAGCATCGCCGAAATGCTCTGGCGCAGGGCCGGGATGCCGCTGGAGCCGCCGGTGAAGAACACCGTGTCGACCTGGGCCACGTCTACCGAGGCGTCGTCGAGCAGTTGGGTCACGCTGTTGCGCACCCGCTCCAGCAGGTTGTCGATGGAGGACTCGAACAGGGCGCGGCTCAGTTCCACGCTCAGGCCTGGTTCTACCCGGTCCAGCGGTACATGGCGGCTATCGTCGTGGGTGAGGTGGATCTTGGTTTCTTCCACCTCCATCGCCAGCCAGTGCCCGGCGCGCTGTTCGATCAGCTTGAACAGGCGGTCGATGCCACCGGTGTCCTCGATGTCGTAGCGCATGCTGCCCAACGCAATCTGGGATTTTTGCGAGTACACCGAGTTGATGGTGTGCCAGGTGGCCAGGTTCATATGGTGGCTGGTGGGCATGTAGGCGCCGCTTTTCATACGGCTGCCGTAGCCGAACAGCGGCATCATGCCGGCCAGCGAGAGCTGTTTGTCGAAGTCGGTACCGCCGATATGCACGCCGCCGGTGGCGAGGATGTCGTCGTGGCGGTTGTCGTGCTGGCGCCGCTCAGGCGACAGGCGCACCAGGGAGAAGTCGGACGTACCGCCGCCGATGTCGACAATCAGTACCAACTCTTCTTTTTCAATGGTGGACTCGTAGTCGAAGGCTGCGGCAATCGGCTCGTACTGGAACGAAACTTCCTTGAAGCCGAGCTTGCGGGCCACGTCCACCAGGGTGTCTTCGGCCTCTTTGTCGGCCATCGGGTCGTCGTCGACGAAAAATACCGGGCGGCCCAGCACCACTTCCTCGAACTCACGACCGGCGGTGGCTTCGGCGCGGTTCTTGAGCTGGCCGATAAACAGCCCCAGCAGGTCCTTGAACGGCATGGCCGTGCCCAGCACGCTGGTGTCGTGCTTGATCAGCTTGGAGCCCAAAAGGCTCTTGAGCGAGCGCATCAGGCGGCCTTCGTAGCCTTCCAGGTACTCGTGCAGCGCCAGGCGGCCATAGACCGGGCGGCGTTCTTCGAAGTTGAAGAACACCACTGACGGCAGGGTGATCTTGTCGTCCTCCAGCGCGATAAGCGTTTCCATGCCGGGACGGATCCAGCCGACAGTGGAGTTGGACGTGCCGAAGTCGATGCCGCAGGCACGGGCTGGGGAGGTGTTGTTCATGTCTAACAGGTTCCGGTTAAAAAACGGCCGCGCAGTGTATGTCACTCGCGTGCAGATGCGTAGGCCGACTATCCGCTAAATACAGCAGACTTGTTACCTTGAAAGGTCGGCTCTTTGCCCCCAACTCCTGTGCATACGGTTGGTGGCTGTCGAAAGGATCAAGTTTGTCCTGCAAGCCGCCGATAATTTTCTGACGCACCTCGAATCGCCCCGCGATGCCCCGGCAGGCAGGGCGCGACTGTGCGATCTCGATAACGGATGGTGATGCCCCCATGGATTTCAAAGACTATTACAAGATTCTTGGTGTCGAGCCGACGGCCGACGACAAGACAATCAAGGCCGCTTATCGCAAGCTGGCCCGTAAGTATCATCCCGACGTCAGCAAGGAAAAGGACGCGGAAGCGAAGTTCAAGGACGCCTCGGAAGCCTATGAAGCGCTGAAAAGCGCAGACAAGCGCGCCGAATACGACGAGTTGCGCCGCTATGGCCAGCACGGTCAGCCCTTCCAGGGGCCGCCAGGCTGGCAGAGCCGTGGCGGGTTTGGCGGTGGCCAGGATACGGGCGAGTTTTCGGACTTCTTCAGCTCGATCTTCGGCTCGCGCGGCAATGGCTTTGGCGGTGCCCAAGGGCGCAGCCCCGGCCGTCGCGGCCAGGATGTGGAGATGGAGCTGCCAGTATTCCTGGAAGAGACCCTGTCTACCGAGTCCAAGGCGATCAGCTTCCAGGTTCCGCAATACGATGCGTCGGGCCGGCATGTCAGCAACACCACCAAGAGCCTGAATGTAAAAATCCCGGCCGGTGTGGCCGATGGCGAGCGCATCCGCCTCAAGGGCCAGGGCGCGCCGGGGATTGGCGGTGGGGCCAATGGCGACCTGTACCTGATCATCAAGTTTGCGCCGCATCCCAAGTTCGAAGTCGACGGCGAAAACCTGATCATCAACCTGCCTCTGGCCCCCTGGGAGCTGGCGTTGGGCGCGGAAGTCGCGGTGCCGACGTTGACCGGCAAGATCAACCTCAAGGTCCCGGCCGGCAGCCAGAATGGCCAGCGCATGCGCGCCAAGGGCCATGGCTTGCTGAACAAGGCCGGGCAACGCGGCTATCTGTTTGTGCAGCTCAAGGCCGTGATGCCCAAAAGCAGCGACGAAGAGGTCAAGGCGTTGTGGCAGGAGCTGGCGAAAAAGGCTGATTTTGATCCGCGGGAAAACTGGGGTCGCTAAGGGGGGGAGCGGGCTTACTGTGACCAGGGGGCTTGTTGTGGCAAGCGGGCCCGTTGTGATGAGTGGGCTTGTTGTGGCGAGCGGGCTTGCCCCGCGCTGGGGTGCGAAGCAGCCCTATCCCCTGCCGCTGAGGTGTATCTGGAAGAATGCAGTGACTTTATTGGGGCTGCTTCGCACCCCAGCGCGGGGCAAGCCCGCTCGCCACAACAAGCCCGCTCGCCACGACAAGCCGGCTCATCACAACAGGCCCACTAGTCACAACAATCGCACTAGCACCGTCGCGGCAGCACCACGGTGAATGTGGTGCCTTCGGCCTCGCTGGAGGTCACTTCAATCGTGCCCTGATGGGCCAGCACCACTTCCTTGACGATAAACAGCCCCAGCCCGAGGCTGGTCGAGGTGTTGCCCAGTTCTTCAGTGGCGCTGCGTACCAGCGGGTCGAAGACGGTGCCCAGCGCCGCCTGGGGAATCGGGATGCCGTAGTTGTGCACGCTCAGTTCCACGGTGTCGGGCGTGCCCTTGAGGTTCAGGGTCACGGCCTGGCTGTTGAGGCCGTGCTGCAACGCGTTGCCAATCAGGTTCTGCAGCAGTTGATCGATTCGCCCACGATCCCACTGCCCCTGGGTGTCGTCCTCGACATGCAAATGGGCCTGGCAATCCGGGCGACCAGCGCATGCTTCGTCGATGGCGGCCTGCGCGGCGTCAGCCAGGTTCATCGGCTTGGGTTCGATCGGCAGGCTGCTGCCCAGCCGGCTGCGCACAAACTCCAATAGATCGCGGACCATTGCCCCCATATGCCGGGCGCCATTTTTGATATTGCCCACCAGGCTCAAGCCTTGGCTGTCCAGCGCGACTTTGCGCAGCAACATCTCGGTGGACATGTTCACCGCCTGCAACGGTGCGCGCAGGTCGTGGCCGAGGATGGCGAGGAAAATATCCCGCGAGCGATTGACCTGCTCGGCGTAGGCCGCGGTGGATTCGGCCAGGGCTTCGTCGATGGCCTCATTGAAACGGATCATGTCCTGGAAGTACGTCATGTCCGGCACCTCGAGGCTATCGACCCACAGCCGGATCACACAGGCCCGCAGGTGGCGGAACTCGGAGGTCATCTGCACCAGGTCAAAACCCACGGTATGACGTAGCTCGCCATGGCTGGCGGCGGCTTCGTCCAGGCTTGGGGTTTTCTCCGGGCCTTCGCCCTTGGCCTTGGCCGCTTGTTCGTCGGCGCTCTGGCGGGTGTTCATGTCCCGTGCGGCGGCCAGCAGGATCGAGTGCGCGTGGTCGCGCAGTTGCGTGCGGTTCAGGGTGTCGGCGGCCGGGGTCAATGTTTCGGCAAACTGCTCCCATTCATCGACGATCCGCTCGGCATGCAACACGATGAATTCGGATAGGCCCATAGCCAGGTTCCCAAGTGCAAGACAGTAAAGAGGCGCATCGTAGCGCCTTACGCCTCTTCGCTTCACTGGCACACAGGGTTAATGCCGATGAACGGTCAGAATAGAAAGTAACGCTGGGCCATCGGCAACACATCCGCCGGTTCGCACCACAGCAATACACCGTCGGCCTTGACCTGATAGGTCTGCGGATCTACCTCGATCTCGGGCAGGTAGTCGTTGTGGATCAGGTCGGTTTTCTGCACCTGGCGGCAGCCCTTGACCACCCCGATCTGCTTCTTCAGGCCCAGGGCTTGCGGCAGGCCCTCGGCCAGTGCGGCCTGGCTGATAAACGTCAGGCTGGTGGCGTGCAGCGCGCTGCCGAAGCTGGCGAACATCGGCCGGTAGTGGACCGGCTGCGGCGTAGGGATCGAGCCGTTGATATCGCCCATCAGGCTTGAGGCAATCGCCCCACCCTTGAGAATCAACGTGGGCTTGATCCCGAAGAACGCCGGGCGCCACAGCACCAGGTCGGCCCACTTGCCCACCTCGATCGAGCCCACTTCATGGCTGATGCCATGGGTGATCGCCGGGTTGATGGTGTACTTGGCGATGTAGCGCTTGGCACGGAAGTTATCGTTGCCTGCTCCGTCCCCCGGCAGCGGCCCGCGTTGTTTTTTCATTTTGTCGGCGGTTTGCCAGGTGCGCATGATCACCTCGCCCACGCGGCCCATGGCCTGACTGTCGGAGCTGATCATCGAGAATGCGCCAAGGTCATGCAGGATATCTTCGGCGGCGATGGTTTCGCGGCGGATGCGGCTTTCGGCGAAGGCCACGTCTTCGGCAATGCTCGGGTCCAGGTGATGGCAGACCATCAACATGTCCAGGTGCTCATCGATGGTATTGCGGGTGAATGGCCGGGTCGGGTTGGTGGAGCTGGGCAGCACGTTGGGGAAACCGCAGGCCTTGATGATATCCGGCGCGTGCCCGCCGCCGGCCCCTTCGGTGTGGTAGGTGTGGATGGTGCGCCCCTTGAGCGCGGCGAGAGTGGTTTCGACAAAACCGGACTCGTTGAGGGTGTCGCTGTGGATCGCCACCTGCACATCGTATTCGTCGGCCACGCTCAGGCAGTTGTCGATGCTCGCCGGGGTGGTGCCCCAGTCTTCATGCAGCTTCAAGCCAATCGCCCCGGCCTTGACCTGTTCGATCAACGGCTCAGGCAGGCTGGCGTTGCCCTTGCCGGTAAAGCCAATGTTCATCGGGAACGCATCGCTGGCCTGCAGCATGCGCGCCAGGTGCCACGGGCCCGAGGTGCAGGTGGTAGCGTTGGTGCCGGTGGCCGGCCCGGTGCCGCCGCCGATCATGGTGGTGACGCCACTGGTCAGCGCCTCTTCGATCTGCTGCGGGCAGATGAAGTGCACATGGGTGTCGATGCCGCCGGCGGTGAGGATCATGCCTTCGCCGGCAATCACTTCGGTGCTGGCGCCGATGGCCAGGGTCACGCCCGGCTGGATATCCGGGTTGCCGGCCTTGCCGATCCCGGCGATACGCCCGTTCTTCAGGCCGACATCGGCCTTGACGATACCCCAGTGATCGATGATCAGCGCGTTGGTGATCACCGTGTCGACCACGTCGGCGGCCAGCAGTTGGCTCTGGCCCTGGCCGTCGCGGATAACTTTGCCGCCGCCGAACTTCACTTCTTCGCCGTAGGTGGTGAAGTCCTGTTCCACTTCAATCCACAGCTCGGTATCGGCCAGGCGGACCTTGTCGCCGACGGTGGGGCCGAACATGTCGGCGTAGGCTTGGCGGCTGATTTTCATAGGGGTGTCCTGAAGAATTTGTGTTGAATGTGAATCCGCTATCGCAGGCAAGCCAGCTCCCACATTTGAAATGCATTCCCATGTGGGAGCTGGCTTGCCTGCGATGAGGCCCTACAGGTCGCCCATGATGCGTCCGGCAAACCCGAACACCCGGCGCAACCCCGCCAGCTCCACCAACTCCACCTCGCGGCTCTGCCCCGGCTCAAAGCGCACCGCCGTGCCCGCCGGGATGTTCAGGCGCATGCCGCGGCTCAGGGCACGATCGAAGGCCAGCGCGTCGTTGGTCTCGAAAAAATGGTAATGGGAACCCACCTGGATCGGCCGGTCGCCGCTGTTGGCCACGCTCAGGGTGACAGTGCGCCGGCCCACGTTGAGTTCGATTTCACCAGGCTGGATCTGATATTCACCAGGAATCATGCAGGTTGCCCCAGGGTCTTGTAGTAGATGGCGGTCGGGCTGTAGCGCCCGTCCGGGCTTTGGCAGTAGTCCGGCAGTTCGCCGATCTTGGTGTAGCGCAGCGCCTGGTAGAAAGCTTCGGCGGGGGAGCCGGCTTCGGTGTCCAGGTACAGCAGGCCGCGCTTGTGCTGGCGTGCGCACAGCTCCAGGGCGCTCATCAATTGCTGGCCGAGGCCGTGGCGCCGGGCGTCATTGCGCACCAGCAGCTTTTGCACCTCGGCGCGGTTGAGGCCGTTGGCTTTCTGGCACAGCGCCAGTTGTACGCTGGCCAGCACCTGTTCATCGCGCACCACCACCCACAGCAGCAGGCTGGCGTCCTCGATACCAGCCTGTACGCCGTCGAAATAGTCCCGTGCCTGAGCCGCGTCGAGGTCGGCCATGAAGCCCACCGATGCGCCGTGCTGCACGGCGTCCAGCAACAGCTCAATCAAACCCTGGCGGTAATGGGCAAAGCTTTCGGTGTTCACTCGACGCAGTTGGGCGGCGCTCATTGCTGTTACTCCTTGTGAACCGCCGGCGGCTGGGCGCCAGGGTTGAGCATCAGTTGCATAAAGGTCAGGTCCAGCCAGCGGCCGAACTTGGTGCCCACCTGGGCCATTTGCCCGGTGATGCCAAAGCCCAGGCGCTCATGCAGGCGGATCGAAGCCTGGTTGCCGCTTTCGATGGCGGCGACCATCACGTGTTTGTCGCAGGCCCTGGCGCGTTCGATCAGGGCCTGCATCAGCAACGGGCCGAGGCCTTTGCCGCGCTGGTCGTTGCGCACATACACCGAATGCTCGACGGTATGGCGAAAGCCGTCGAAGGGCCGCCAGTCGCCGAACGAGGCATAGCCGACCACGTGTTCGGCTTCCACCGCCACCAGGATCGGATAGAACTGCGCCTGGCGCGCACTGAACCAGGCCTGGCGATTGCCCAGGTCCACCGGTTGGTCGTTCCAGATCGCCGTGGTGTTGAGCACGGCATCGTTGTAGATATCGCGGATCGCCGGCAGGTCGCCGTGCACCGCGTCACGAATCAGCAAGGACATGGCTGGGCCTCAGGCGATGGGTTGGTGGACGGTCACCAGCTTGGTGCCGTCGGGGAAGGTGGCTTCGACCTGGATATCCGGGATCATCTCCGGGATGCCTTCCATCACTTGCTCGCGACTGAGCAGGGTGGTGCCAAAGTGCATCAGGTCGGCCACCGTGCGCCCGTCGCGCGCGCCCTCGAGCAGGGCGGCGGAGATGTAGGCGATGGTTTCCGGGTAGTTAAGCTTCACCCCGCGCGCCAGGCGGCGTTCGGCCACCAGGCCTGCGGTGAAGATCAGCAGTTTGTCTTTTTCCCGTGGGGTCAGGTCCATGGTCAGCAATCCGTTTTGAAAAACAATTATTAACAACACAGGTCCAATGTGGGAGCGGGCTTGCTCGCGAATGCGGTGGGTCAGTAATGGATATGTTGACTGATACACCGCATTCGCGAGCAAGCCCGCTCCCACATTTTGATCTCATGTGTTCCAAATTCTTGGTGGTATGGCCTCACGCCCCAGCAATGCCGGGCGCAACAGCCGCCACAGATCAATCAACCAGGCCCGCGCCAGTAACGTCTCGCTGGCCAGGCAGCGCGCCACCAGCAAACCCGGCAGTTGGGTCAGGTCGCCACGTACTGCATGCGGCAGCGCACGGCATTGTTCAAGCAGTTCGGTATCGATTTCCCCGCTCACCAGCAACGTGGCAAACACCGGCTGCCCATCCAGGCCAATCGGCGAGTCGAGCAGGCCGTCGTCGCCCACAATGCGTTGGCGCTCATGCCACAGCAACTGGCCGTCGCGGCGGATATCCAGGTGCGACTGAAAGTGCCCACGGTCGAAACGCTCGCCACTGGCCGGGCGCCCTAGCGCCACCACGTCCCAGTAGAACAGCCGGGCGTCGCCTTCGAGGTTGATGCGCGTGCTGAGTTCGGCCTGGGCGGCGCTGAACACGATGGTTTCCTGGGGCAGCCACTCCAGGGTGGCGCCGGCCTCGACCGTCAACACCACCTGCTGGTAGGCCGGCCCGCTGGCGCGATACCACTTGGCGGCGCCGGGGCTGGTCAATTGCGCCCACGCGCCCTCAGCCAGATGGGCGGTGATATCCAGGCGATCCCCACCGGCAATCCCGCCCGGCGGGTGCACGATGATGTGCTGGCACACCTCGGGGCCTTCGGCGTACAGGTGTTTTTGCACCCGCAGCGGGCCCAGGTGGCGGCGCAGTACCGGGCGCGTGGTCGCGCCGAATCGTGCATAGCCCAACTCCAGCGCGGCGTGCCAGCTGGGGGTGAACAGGGCGGTGGGGGCAGGCACAGTCATGGTTTGGGCTTATCGACAAGACGCTACAGATTAGATGGTAACCAGGCCGCGTACACCCTCGGCCTCCATATTTTCACCACGGCCTTGCTGGACGATTTCCCCGCGGGACATCACCAGGTATTGATCGGCCAGTTCGGCGGCGAAGTCGTAGAACTGCTCCACCAGCAAAATCGCCATGTCGCCGCGCTCGGCAAGTTTCTTGATCACCGCACCGATCTCCTTGATCACCGAGGGCTGGATGCCTTCGGTGGGCTCGTCGAGGATCAGCAGGCGCGGACGGCTGGCCAGGGCGCGGCCGATGGCCAGTTGTTGCTGCTGGCCGCCAGACAGGTCGCCACCGCGCCGATGCTTCATTTGCAGCAGCACCGGGAACAGCTCGTAGATAAACGCCGGGACTTGCTTGGCTTCGCTGCCGGGAAAACGCGACAGGCCCATCAGCAGGTTTTCTTCCACCGTCAGCCGGCCGAAAATCTCCCGGCCCTGGGGCACGTAGGCAATGCCGGCGTGTACCCGCTGGTGCGGCTTGAAACCGGTGATGGCCTTGCCTTCCCAGTTCACCGCGCCTTCCTTGGCGGGCAACAGGCCCATCAGGCATTTGAGCAGGGTGGTTTTGCCCACACCGTTACGGCCGAGCAGGCAGGTGACTTCACCGACTTTCACGTCAAAGGACAGGCCGCGCAGGATATGGCTGCCGCCGTAGTACTGGTGCAATTTGTCGACTTGCAGCATGTTCAAACTCTCCTCAATTCCCTGTAGGAGCGAGCGTGCTCGCGAAAAACGCCAAGGCACCGCGGGCATTCAGGCTCGGCGCGTTATCGTTGACGATCTTCGTCGGAACGCCGCCCGGAGCCAAGCTCGCTCCTACAGAGAGCAATCCGCATCGGGTTCAGCGACCGAGGTACACCTCGATGACGCGCTCGTTTTCCTGCACCTGTTCCAGCGACCCTTCGGCCAGCACACTGCCCTGGTGCAACACCGTGACGTGGTCGGCAATCGAGCCGACAAAGCCCATGTCGTGCTCCACCACCATCAGCGAATGCTTGCCCGCCAGGCGCTTGAACAGTTCGGCGGTGAACTCGGTCTCGGCGTCGGTCATGCCGGCCACCGGCTCGTCGAGCAGCAACAGCTGTGGGTCTTGCATCAGTAGCATGCCGATTTCCAGGAACTGCTTCTGGCCGTGGGACAGCAAGCCGGCCGGGCGTTGTGCCGACGCGCTAAGGCGGATGGTGTCCAGCACCTCTTCGATGCGGTCCTTCTGTTCCCCGCCAAGGCGTGCGCGCAGGCTGGCCCATACCGATTTGTCGGTCTTCTGCGCCAGCTCCAGGTTCTCGAACACGCTCAGGGCTTCGAACACCGTGGGCTTCTGGAACTTGCGGCCGATGCCGGCCTGGGCGATCTGCACTTCGCTCATGCGGGTCAGGTCCAGGGTTTCGCCGAACCAGGCCTTGCCGTGACTGGGGCGGGTCTTGCCGGTGATCACGTCCATCAGGGTGGTTTTGCCTGCGCCATTGGGGCCGATGATGCAACGCAGTTCGCCAACGCCGATGTACAGGTTCAAGTCATTGAGGGCCTTGAAGCCGTCGAAGCTGACGCTGATGTCTTCCAGGGTCAGGATCGTGCCGTGGCGGGTGTTCAGGCCTTTGCCGGCGGCCTGGCCGAGGCCGATGGCATCGCGGCTGGTGCCCTGGTCGCGGTTCGGTTCGATGATCGGTTCGAGCATGAACTGGTCGGTTGCCGTGACTCTCATTGTTCGCCCCTTTTCTTCAACAGGCCGATGATGCCCTTGGGCAGGTACAGGGTGACGATGATGAACAGCGCCCCAAGGAAGAACAGCCAGTACTCCGGGAAGGCCACGGTGAACCAGCTCTTCATGCCGTTGACCACGCCGGCACCCAGCAGCGGGCCGATCAGCGTGCCGCGCCCGCCCAGGGCGACCCACACGGCGGCTTCGATGGAGTTGGTCGGTGACATTTCGCTGGGGTTGATGATGCCCACCTGCGGCACGTACAGCGCCCCGGCCAGGCCGCACAGCACGGCGCTCAACACCCAGACAAACAGCTTGAAACCACGGGGGTCGTAGCCGCAGAACATCAGGCGGTTTTCTGCATCGCGCAGGGCCGTCAGCACGCGGCCGAACTTGCTCCGGGCCAGGCGCCAGCCGATAAACAGGCTGCCCACCAACAGCAGCACCGTGGCCAGGAACAGCACCGCACGGGTGCCGGGTTCGGTGATGCCAAAGCCCAGGATGCTGCGGAAGTTGGTAAAGCCGTTATTGCCGCCAAAGCCGGTCTCGTTGCGGAAAAACAACAGCATCCCGGCAAAGGTCAGGGCCTGGGTCATGATCGAGAAATACACGCCCTTGATCCGTGAGCGGAAGGCGAAGAAGCCGAACACCAGCGCCAGCAACCCCGGCGCCAATACCACCAGGCACAGGGCCCAGAGGAAGTGTTCGGTGCCGACCCAATACCACGGCAGTTCGGTCCACGACAGGAAGGTCATGAACGCCGGCAACTCGCTGCCGGCGGCCTGGCGCATCAGGTACATGCCCATCGCGTAACCGCCGAGGGCAAAGAACAGGCCGTGGCCCAGGGACAACATGCCGGCGTAGCCCCACACCAGGTCCAGGGCCAGGGCGACGATGGCGTAGCAGAGGATCTTGCCCACCAGGGTCAGGGTGTAGGCCGAGACGTGGAATGCACTCTCTGCGGGCAACAGCGACAGCAGCGGCAACGCCAGCAGCACGGCGAGGATCACCGCGCCCACCGCAATCGTCACCTTGGGGCCGGCCTTTTGCGCGGCCGTGAGCATCAATGGCTGGTTCATCAGTCGATCACCCGTCCTTTCAGTGCGAAGAGTCCTTGCGGGCGTTTCTGGATAAACAGAATGATCAGCGCGAGGATCAGGATCTTGCCGAGCACGGCACCGATCTGCGGTTCAAGAATCTTGTTGGCAATCCCCAGGCCGAAGGCGGCCATGACACTGCCGGCCAGTTGGCCGACGCCGCCGAGTACCACCACCAGGAACGAGTCGATGATGTAGCTCTGGCCCAGGTCCGGGCCGACGTTGCCGATCTGGCTCAGGGCCACGCCACCTAAGCCTGCGATGCCCGAGCCGAGGCCAAAGGCGAGCATGTCCACGCGCCCGGTGGGCACGCCGCAGCAGGCGGCCATGTTGCGGTTCTGGGTCACGGCGCGCACGTTGAGGCCCAGGCGGGTCTTGTTCAGCAGCAGCCAGGTCAGCACCACCACGCACAACGCAAAGCCGATGATGACGATGCGGTTGTACGGCAGCACCAGGTTGGGCAGCACCTGGATCCCGCCCGACAGCCAGGCCGGGTTGGCCACTTCGACGTTCTGTGCGCCGAACAGCAAGCGCACCAGTTGGATCAGCATCAGGCTGATGCCCCAGGTGGCCAGCAGGGTTTCCAGCGGCCGGCCGTAGAGATGGCGGATCACCGTGCGCTCCAGCGCCATGCCGATGCCGGCGGTGACAAAAAACGCCACCGGCAGCGCGAGCAACGGGTAGAACTCGATGGCCTGGGGCACGTAGCGCTGCATCAGCAACTGCACCACATAGGTGGAGTAGGCACCGAGCATCAGCATCTCGCCGTGGGCCATATTGATCACGCCGAGCAGGCCGAAGGTGATCGCCAGGCCCAGGGCCGCCAGCAACAGGATCGAGCCCAGGGACATGCCGCTGAAGGCCTGGCCAAGCACCTCGCCCACCAGCAGCTTGCGCTTGACCTGGGCCAGGCTGGTTTCGGCGGCGGTGTGCACCCCGGCATCGGTTTCTACGCCAGGCGCCAGCAGCGCTTCCAGGCGCGTGCGGGCCAGTGGGTCGCCGGTGCTGCCCAGCAGACGCACGGCGGCCAGGCGCACGGCCGGGTCGGGGTCGACCAGTTGCAGGTTGGCCAGGGCCAGGCCCAGAGCGCTGTGTACCTCGTCATTGGTTTCGCTGGCGAGTTGCTGGTCGAGGAATTTCAGTTGCGCAGGTTGCGCGCTTTTTTGCAGGGTTTGGGCAGCGGCCAGGCGGACCTTGGGGTCGGCGGCGAGCAGTTGCTGGCTGGCCTGCACGTTGTTGATCAAGCCACGCAGGCGGTTGTTCAGGCGTACGGTCTTGGTTTCGCCGTTGACGCTGACTTGGCCTTGTTGCAAGGCGTTGACCAACTCGATGCGCGCCGGGTCGGGCTGGGCGGCCCAGTCTTGCAACAGTTTGGCCTGTTGCATGGGGTTGGCCGCGAGGAAGTCTTCGGCATCGCCTGCGTGTGCGGCCAGGGGCAGCAACAGCAGGCAGGCCAGGATGAAACGGTGGAGGGCAGTGGGCATAAACAAATGTCCTGGTCATGCACGGACTAGGTTTATGTGGGAGCGAGCAAGTCGAATCGTCGCACCGCCGCTCCCACATTTGATCTGTGTTGGGGCTTAGTTGCTCTTCACCGCGTGATCCGGCTTTTTGTCATTGCCAGGGATGTACGGGCTCCAAGGCTGGGCGCGGATCGGCCCTTCGGTCTGCCACACCACCGAGAACTGCCCGTCTGACTGGATCTCACCAATCATCACCGGCTTGTGCAGGTGGTGGTTGGTCTTGTCCATGGTCAGGGTGTAGCCCGACGGCGCGGCGAAGGTCTGGCCGCCCAGGGCTTCACGCACTTTGTCGACGTCGGTGGACTTGGCTTTTTCCACGGCCTGCGCCCACATGTGGATGCCGACGTAGGTGGCTTCCATCGGGTCGTTGGTCACGGCCTTGTCGGCGCCCGGCAGGTTTTTCGCCTTGGCATAGGCTTTCCAGTCGGCGACGAACTTGGCGTTGACCGGGTTCTCTACCGACTGGAAGTAGTTCCACGCCGCCAGGTTGCCCACCAGCGGCTTGGTGTCGATGCCGCGCAGTTCTTCTTCGCCGACCGAGAACGCCACCACCGGAACCTCGGTGGCTTTCAGGCCCTGGTTGGCCAGTTCCTTGTAGAACGGCACGTTGGAGTCGCCGTTGACCGTGGACACCACGGCCGTCTTGCCGCCCGCCGAGAACTTCTTGATGTTGGCGACGATGGTCTGGTAATCGCTATGGCCGAACGGGGTGTAGACCTCTTCGATGTCTTTGTCGGCCACGCCTTTGGAATGCAGGAACGCGCGCAGGATCTTATTGGTGGTGCGTGGGTACACGTAGTCGGTGCCCAGCAGGAAGAAGCGCTTGGCGCTGCCGCCTTCTTCGCTCATCAGGTACTCCACCGCCGGGATTGCCTGCTGGTTGGGCGCCGCACCGGTGTAGAACACGTTGGGCGACATTTCTTCACCTTCGTACTGCACCGGGTAGAACAGCAAGCCATTGAGTTCTTCGAACACCGGCAGCACCGATTTGCGCGACACCGAGGTCCAGCAGCCAAACACCACCGCGACCTTGTCCTGGGTCAGCAACTGCCGGCCTTTCTCGGCGAACAGCGGCCAGTTGGACGCAGGGTCCACCACCACCGGCTCGAGCATCTTGCCGTTCACGCCACCCTTGGCGTTGATCTCGTCGATGGTCATCAGCGCCATGTCCTTGAGGGACGTTTCGGAGATGGCCATGGTTCCGGACAGCGAATGCAGGATGCCGACCTTGATGGTCTCGGCGGCCTGGACAGTCCAGGTCATGCCCATGGCGGCAATGGATGCCGACAGAGTGAAAGCCTTTATCAAGCTGCGACGCTTCATGGTGTGGTCTCCAGAACTCAATATTTTTAGGGGGCAGGTAGGGCGCTGAGGGAGCGTTTGCAAAGGCTGTGCCTACTGCGAGTGGCCCCTGGTTATGCGGGGAGTCAGGCGTCTGGATCGCGAGCTGTGCACCAAGTCAGGGCTTGTTTCAGGTGTTGGTGCAGGGCGCGCGCCTGAACGGGGCAGGGTGTGGATAACTATCTAGCGCCCTGGGGATGGCGCCAGGGGCAAAGATCGCCTGACCCTGGCCAGCGTCTGGCCACGGCACATTTGAGGGGATGTCATGGAACGACCTAAACGCGGATGGTTCGGCGGTGGCCTGAAGTCCGATGTGGCGCTACCACCTGTGGGGCCTGCCTTTATCACCATGGACGATGCGGCCCGCTACGCCCACCGGCAGATCGGCAGCCGGCGTGCTATCGAGTATGGGGGGGTGATTCTGGAGCGCTTGTCAGATGGCTATTTCTATAGCACCGAACCTATTGCGGGGCAGCGCAATACTTTCGACTTCTGGGACGTGCTCAAGGTCGACAGCAACAGTCAGTACTTGCACCCGCAAGGCTATCGGTGCGTGGCCGAATATCACTCACACCCCGATATTTTCGACGCTTTTGCGGCCAATAATCCTGAGCTTTCCGAACGCCAGGCCAGGGCCTTGAACAGCTTCTTTTCGGATATCGACCTGAGCATCAATATTTTGGAGCGCGGCTTTTTTTCTGCTTCTTACCTGTCCGGTCCGGACGGTGCGCTGCTCAAACATGTCACCACGGGGTCGGAAGCGGAGCGGCGCTTTGGCGTGTGGTTGAAGAAAGGCCTGCACTTCGGCCATGAGGACGGTCCCCCCGACGTGAAACCTGAGAGCCTCATCAAGAAGCTGCTCAGCGTCAGCCAATTGTCCTTCGTGGTGCCCAGTGGTTTATGGGGCGGCTCGGTAGGTACAGTGCCCACGCAATGGCAGCCTTTTTCCCCGTTCGTCTCGCGCACCTACGACCTGCCGGCTTGCGGGGCTGTGCAGTCCGGGCTGGATGCCACGCTGGCATTGCTTGAACACCACCAAACGGCGTTTATCCTCAAGCACATCGATAAAGAAGATTACGTGCTGATCGAGCCGCTGGCCGGTGGCGCGGCGCCTGTGACCATTCAACAGCTTTTTGCACTGACCCCGGATGGCAATCGGGTGCAGCACGATCAGTTTCATTGGTACGGCGTTTACCAGGGACGCACCCCAGTGCCTGCCAGGCTCACCGCCCAGGAACCATGGTTGTACCGCAACTTTTTTGCTCCCGCCGAACTGGCAACCCAGCTTTATCAAGGGCACCAGTCCAAGGACTTGTTGGGGCCACAGCAGCGGCTGGTGTTCTATCGCAGTGTCAATGATGGAGCCTTGCTGCAATACACCTGTTCGTTCTCGGCGGCGGAGGCCGATCTTTTTCGCGTCGAGGCTGACGGTCGGGTGTTGGATAACCAGATCGATTCGGCGTTACTCGCCGGTACATTGCGGCCTCGGGCCTTTGTGTTGCGCGTGGCCGCAGCAGGGCATCTGACGGTCTTGCGCACGGGAAAAGTCTGGGACAGGAGCGGCCCAGTGGATGCTCAGTGGCGCGCGTTTTCATTGATTCCCAAACCGGTCTTGAGCCCGCCCTTCATCAGCGCTGACGATGCTGCCCGCTGGGCCCACGACCGGATTGGCAACCAGCGAGACAAGGAGTACGGCGGTGTCGTGCTGAAACAGGGAGTGCGCTATTTCGCCACGGAGCCGGTGGCCGGCATGGCCACTCAGTTTAGTTTTATCACCATCCTGGCCACCGATGAACATGATCACTTCATCGCCCCGCAATCTTATGAGTGCTACGCCCTCTATCACTCCCATCCGGCCAAGTCCGAGGGAGAGCAAGAACTGTTGACGCAACACCCCGCTGATCAGGTCGCTTTGTTTGTCAGCTTTTTTTCGTCGGCTGACGCGACGTTAATCATCGCTAATCGCACGTTTGCTTCGGCCCACTATCTATCGGGGCCGGGGGGCTCGTTGCTCAAATACTTAAGCAGCGGTTCGGCTGCAGAGCAGAAGCTGCTGGATCAGTTGACCGGTGAAGAACCATTTGAGCCGAACACTGAATTTGAGGCGGTGATTTGGAGTATTGCAGACGTTGGAGACCTGCGAGTGGTGCTGCCCAGTCGTATTTGGGGAGGTGTTCGCGGCCGTGTCTCCAAAGGGTGGCGGCTCGGTACGCCGGTCGGTCCTGCCAATGTCGTGCAGGAGCAGCCCTTCTTCACATCCGCCGCGAACACGGGGCAAGTGGCTGCGCTGATTGCACTGAACCAGATGGCCGCCTTGCCAGCCGGTGCGTACCAAGGCGTTGTACTCAAGCACAAGACCACGCAAACCTACGCCGCGACGCTGCCCGTTGCGGCCGGCACGAGCGTGGCAAGCCAGTTTCCGCTGCGGGCCGACGGTCAGCCAAGACTGCCGGCCAATTACCGCCTGGTCGGCATCTACCGCAATGCGCCGCCCCTTGATGCCGCGCAACTGCCCGTTCGGGAGGGTTGGCTGTACAGGCGCTTTACCAGCCCGAAATTGCTGGTGGAGAGCGTACAACAGGGGCTGGAAACCTTTGCGTTGCAGGTCGCCGGGCTGGGGCTGAAGTTGTATCTGCGCACCGCCGACGACGCATTGCTGCAATGGCAGGTGCCAGGTGCCGCGCCCGACAACGAACTGGTGACGGTGACTGGCAGTACGGTGACCGACAAAGGTAACCAGGCCGCTTTGCTCGACGGCTCGTTGTCTCCACGGGACTTCGTGCGCCGGGTGATCCGTGCCGGTGCGTTGTCGGTGCTTCAGCAGGGCGCGTTATGGCAAACCCAGGGACCGGTGTATGACAGCGAGAGCCTGCCATTGGGCTCGGTTCCCATGGTGTTGAGTGCGGCGTTCCTGACGGCCGAGGATGCCGCTCGCCATGCCCATGAGCGGATCGGCTTTCGCCGAGCGGCGGCCTATGGTGGTTATATCCTCAAGGGCCTGGATGGGCGATTTGTCTTCACTGAGCCGTTGACTATCCACGGCAATGGATTCACTGCCGACCTGCTCACGCCGGTTGCCGGTAATGGGGTGCTGGTACCGCCGCGAGGTTACGAGCTGCATGCGCGCTACGCCTCCCACGCCGCACTGTCGGCCAGTGACCGCGAGCGCCAGCAGCGGTTGAACTGGACGCTGACGGACCTGGAAGTCATGACCACGATGTTCTCGGATCAGGAACTCCACGCGGTGATTGCGTCGCGCCGGCCTGCCTACCTGAGTGGCTCGCCGAACAACCTGATCGGCTACGTCCCCGGCGGCTCGGCCAGGGAGGTGGTGGTGCAGAGCAACACCACCCGTGAGCCTGGCAAGCATGGGTATTTCGAGCGATTGGAAGCAGGTGCGCTCAAGCCGGCAGACATCGTTACCCGGCTGGCTGACGCAGGCGACCTGCAAGTGCTGGTCCGCAGTTCGTTGTGGGGCCCCCGTGGCCGGGTCTACAGCGACTGGACGCCTAACTTCGACTACGCCGATGTCGATCCGTTGAGCCCGGCATTCGGCGCGATTTTCAGCAGCCAGGATGGCGCGGCGCTCAATGCCCATTTGCGCTGGGCTGGCAGGAACCTGGATGCCCAGGGCTACATCGCCTATGTGCTCAAGCACCCAGAGGCGGATGAGTTTGTGGTCAGCGAACTGTTACCGGTAGCCCTCAGCGGGCGTTCGTTACGTGACGCCTCCAAAGGTGCCGGCTATCTGGCTGGTGGTGCTTTCGCCAGGGGCTTTACGGTGGTGGGGCTGCTCTATTCGCAGCAATGGCTACCGTCGGGGTTGCCGCCGGTCGAGGCCTGGCTGATGCGGTTTTTTGTCACCCCGAATGTGCTGATGCGTGCCGAAGACGACGCCCGCTCGATACCGCGCGCTTCAGCGACAGGCATTTTGCCGGTCTACCTGTCGACGCTGGACGGCGCCTTATTGCGTTATCAGCCACAAGTCGCGCCCCTGCTCACAGAGCCCCCTCAAGGTGAGGACGTGACAATCGAGGGCATGAGCCTGCGCAACGGCACGTTCGATACCGCCAAGTTTGTTTCATTGGTCGCCAAGGCCGGGGATTTGCGGGTGCTGTACAGCAGCCAGTGCTGGGATCGGCGAGGGGCGGTGAGCCGAGGCTCCGAGCCATGGCGACCCTATGCCAATTTCCTGCGCCGTCGTCTGGGGCCGGCCTTCCATCATCAGGACGATGCGGTACGCCATGTACAGTCGTTGTTGCTCCAGGGCAACGGCTTGATGGGCGGGGTGATCCTCAAGCGCCCCGACGGCCTGTTTGTGGCCACTGAGCCGCTGAAAGTGCCGCGTGAAGATTTCGACCCCAAATGGATCTTCCCGGATGAAGTGGTCAGCACGGGCGGCTTCCCCGCCGCCCACACCCTTGTGGGGCGCTACCGCTCAAGCCCGGTCCGCGAGTTGCCCTTTGCCCTGGAGACCCACCAGGAGCAGCTGTATCGCAATATGCCGTCCACTAGGGTGATTGGCGCAGCGCTTTGGGGGCAGGACGCCAGCTTGACTGACGAGTACCTGTTGGGCGCCGATCGCTGTGTGGTGAGTTACACCCGCAGCGGGACGCCATTGGAAGAGCAACTGAAAAAAGACCTGCAAGCGTTGGACCCGGTGCGTGCAGATCTGCTGGATAACCGCATTGAGCGGCAGATCCGCAAGGGCGAACTGACCCCCACTGAGTTTGTCACCCGCCTGGGCAAAACCGGGGTGTTGCGAGTGGTGCAGGGCAGCCCTGCCTGGGGTGTTCCACGCCGGATCAGTGGGGAGTTCATTGCGTTTCAGGTCGCGCCGTTGATGATCCGCAACGCCCTGGCAGACCCGGCGTTCAGTCCGCTCTTTGCCAACGAAAAGGATGCGATACGTTATGTCCATGAGCGCTGCCGACATGGCGAAAATCTACAGTTTGGCTATCTCTTCAAGTCGAAGAAAACCGCGCGTTATATGGCCAGCCTGCCGATGGTGCGCCAGAGCTATCGCGACTTCTGGCAAGTCTTTCCCAATGGCCAGTTTCCCCAGGACTATGGGCTCGAAGGTTTCTACCTGTGCGCCAGCAACGTAGCCCAGGCGCCCGCCGATGATCCACTGCGCCAGGCGTTCTTTGCGCCCACGGATATCGACACCGGCATTCGCTTCTCCCTGCATGGCTTGAAGGACAAGCGCCTGGGGTTGTACTTGTCGTGCCAGGACGGCGCCTTGCTCCACTATGAGTACCAGGGAACAGAGGCCCAGTTGGAGGATTTTGGGCGATTGGTCGAGGTGCGCCAGCAGTTACTGGAAGGCAAGCGGACCGTACTCAGTTACGTGCAGGACCTGGTGGCGCGCGGCGATCTGAGCACGCTGATCCAGGGGCGGGTGTGGACCACGCGCAATCGTGTGGATCAGTTCTGGCGGCCTGGCGTGGTCGAGGTCTTTGTCGACCCATGGGCGGCGGCATGTGGCCCGGTGTTCTCCCATGGGGATGATGCGGTGCGCTATCTGCAGCGGCAACTCTCGCCTTATCAGGATCAGCAGTACCTCGCTGCCGTTCTGGCCGACGCCACGCGCTCCTCGTTCCTGGTCACGCTCCCCGTGGCTCCTGGGGTTGGGCGCGCGCTGATTTTGCGGCTGTTCTACAGCGGCCCTCAAGGTCCCGTCCAACCGGTGGAGCCCCCGGCGCCAATGCCGGACTTCCCGCCAAACCATGGGGTTGTCGGGGTGCATCTGCTCTACAGCAGCATGCCTGCCACGGACAGCCTGGATCCAGCGGACCAGGCCCTGTTGCGCAATTTTGTGGGGCCGGAACTCATGAGCTATTTCATCTGGGTATTGCGTAGCTTGCCCCGTGAGTCCGCCGCTCTTTATCTCTCGTGCCAGGGCGGTGCGCTATTGAAATACGTGCCAAGTTTTATGCCCACCGAAGGCAAGACGCTGGTGACCGGGCCCACGGTTTATCCCAGCGTGTTTCTCAAAGGCATGGTCAACGCTGGCAAGCTGTTGGTCCTGGATAAAGACGGATTCTGGATCAACGAAGGGCAGTTGTCCGAGCAGCAGTTGGGATATGCCAATGGTCTGAGCCTGGAAGCGATCGGGGGGGATGAGCCGCTGAACATACGGGACCGGGATGAGCTGTAAGCGCAGGTCCGGTTTTTTCAGGGGGCCGGCGGCCTAACGCTTGCGCATCAGGCCAATGAAAAACAGCCCGCCAATCGCCGCCGTGGCTACGCCGATAGGCAGGTCCTCGGGGGCGATCAGGGTGCGTGCAGCGACGTCGACCCACACCAGGAACAGGCTGCCGAGCAAGCCGCAGGCCGGTAGCAGTCGCCGATGCTCGGCGCCCACCAGGCGCCGGGCAATGTGCGGCACCATCAACCCGACAAAGCCGATGGAGCCGCTGATGGACACCAGTACGCCGGTCATCAGCGACGTAATCAAGAACACCTTCAGGCGCACATTGCGTGCGTTCAGGCCCAGGGTGACGGCGGTCTGTTCGCCGGCCATCAGTGCGTTGAGCGGGCGCGCCATGCCCAGCAGCAACAGCAGCCCGAGCAGCACAGTCGCAGAGGGAATTGCCAGCAACTCCCAGCGTGCCAGGCCCAGGCCGCCGAGCATCCAGAACATCACCGCCGACGCGGCGCGATGGTCGCCCATGAACAGCAGCAGGTTGGCCACCGCCATCATCACAAACGACACCGCTACACCGCACAGCAACAGGCGATCACTTTCCAGGCGACCGTTGCGACTGGCCACGGCCAGCACCACGAGCATGCTCAACAGCGCGCCGATAAATGCGGCCAGCGGCAGCGTCAGCAAGCCGATGACCTGGCCGACATGCAGCACCACAATCACCGCGCCCAAGGTGGCGCCGGAGGTCACGCCCAGCAGATGGGGGTCGGCCAGCGGGTTGCGCGTCACGGCCTGCAGCACCGCGCCGATCAGCGCAAGGCCCGCGCCCACCAGGGCGCCGAGCAGCATGCGCGGCACGCGGATCAACCAGACGATATGTTCCTGGCCGGCGCTCCAGCTCACCTCGCCGATGCCCACTGCCTTGTGCAACAGAATCCGCCACACCACTTCCAGCGGCACCCGCGCCGGACCGAACCCCAGCGACACCACGCAAGAGACCAGCAACAGCGCGCCAAGGGCAATCAGCAGCAGGGCATAGCGGCGCTCGATCATTGGCCGTGGAACCCCTTGGCCAGGGTTTCAACCGCCAGCACGTTGTCGATACCCGGCGTGGCCTGCACGTAGGGAATCACGATAAAGCGCTGGTGCTTGATGGCGTCCACCGATTGCAGTGCCGGGTTATCCAGCAAAAACTGCTGCTTCTGCGCGGCGCTGATTTCGCTGTAGTCGACGATCACGATCACCTGTGGGTTGCGCTCGACCACGGTTTCCCAGTTGATGCGGGTCCAACTGGCGTCCACGTCATCGAGGATATTGCGCCCGCCCGCCGCCGCGATCAGCGCTTGCGGCATGCCCAGGCGCCCGGAAGTCATGGCACGGTCTTCGCCACTGTCGTAGAGAAATACCCGGGGCTTTTCCGCCGGCAGGTTTTTCTGCACCTGGGCGACCTGTGCCTGCATCTGTGCAATCAAGGTATTGGCGCGGTCCTGCACGTCGAAGATCTTGCCCAGGTTGCGCAGGTCGTTATAGGTGTCATCCAGGGTCGCGGCCGGGCGCTTCATCACAAACGCACAGGACTCAGTGAGCTCCAGCACATTGATGCCCAAAGGTTGCAGGGTTTGCGGCGTGAGGTCGCCGCCCACGCGCATGCCGTAGTCCCAGCCGGCGAAGAAGAAATCGACGTTGGCATTGAGCAGGGTTTCCACCGAAGGGTACTTGCTCGCCAGCTCTGGCAGGCCATCGAGTAGCTGGGCCATTTGCGGGGTCACGGATTTCCAGCCCGTCACGCCGCTGTAGCCGACCATGCGCGACTTGAGCCCCAGGGCCAGCATCATCTGGGTCATGTTGATGTCGTGGCTGACGGCGTGTTCCGGCGCCTGGTTGAAGGTCACTTCGCGGTTGCAGCTCTGGATTTTCAGCGGGTAATGGGTCGCTTCGGCAAACGCCTGGGCGGTGCCCAGCAGCAAAGCGAGGGAGAGCAGGGAGCGCAGGATCATGGTTGGGTTATCCAGGTGATTCGAGGGTAGCCGGACAAAGGATGGGCATCGATCAAGGCCTCGACACCGAAGACCTCGCGCAGCAACTCGGTGGTCAACACCTCGTGCGGCGTGCCGCTGGTGATGATGCGCCCGTGGTTTATCACGTACAGGCGATCACAGAAGGCTGCCGCCAGGTTCAGGTCGTGGATACTGGCCAGGGTGCCGATCTGCAGGCGCTTGACCAGCTTGAGCAACTCAAGCTGGTAGCGCGGATCGAGGTGGTTGGTCGGTTCATCGAGGATCAGCAATTGCGGTTGCTGGGCCAGGGCGCGGGCGAGGATCACGCGCTGCTTTTCACCGCCGGAAAGGGTGGCGAAGGCGTGGTCCTCAAAGCCCAGCAGGCCGACGGAGTCGAGGGCTTGTTGCACCAGTTGGCGATCGTGTTGGGTATCGCCGTCGAACAGCCCTTTGTGGGGCGTGCGGCCCATGGCGACGACTTCATCGACGCGCAAGCCGAAGGCATCGGGGAACTCCTGCAACACCACGGCGATGCGCTGGGCGCACCAGCGTGAAGGCTGCTTCCAGACGTTCTGGTGATCGAACCGCACTTCGCCCTGCTCGGGTTTGCTGAACCGATAGGCGCAGCGCAACAGGCTGGTCTTGCCGCTGCCATTGGGCCCGATCAGCCCGACAAACTCCCCGGCGCCCACCTGCAGGCTGGCATCACGCAACTGGAACTGGTGATGGCAGTGGCTGTGGCCCAGGGGGGACCAGGCGAGGTGGTGAAGGTCGAGGGTGGGCATCATCGGTCTCAAGGTTAACACTGTCCCAAAATGTGGGAGCGGGCTTGCTCGCGAATGCGGTGGGTCAGTCAACATATTCATCTCTGACCCACCGCATTCGCGAGCAAGCCCGCTCCCACATTGTGGGGGGTTAGAAGGTGTAGTCGGCCGTCACAAAGAACGAGCGCGGCTCCCCCAGTATCCATTGCTGGCCGTCATTGTATTGGCTCACGGCATAGGTGCGGTCGAACAGGTTATTCAATTGCAGGCCCAATGTCGTGTTGCGCAGGGCTTTCCACGAAACGCTGGCATCGACCACGGTGTAGCTGGGCAGCTCGTTCTGGTTGGCCATGTCGGCGTAACGCGCATCCACATAACGTACGCCGGCACTGGCGCGGATGTCTTCGGTCACGGCCTTGCTCAGCCACAGGTTGGCGGTGCGGCGCGGCACGTCCACCGGGCGATTGCCATCGCGCGAGACTTGTACGCCGCCGACATTCTGCTGGAAGTCGTCGTACTGCGCCCGCACGATGGCCGCGTTGGCTTGCAGCTGCCAGGCGTGGGGCAGTTGCAGGTCGAGGCTGGCTTCCAGGCCATTGGAGGATTGCTGGCCCACCTGCTGTTTGAACTGCGGGTTGCCCGGCACATCGGTCAGCAGTTTCTTTTTGACGATATGGTAGGCCGCCAGGGTCCACTCGCCGCGCTGGTCCCAGAAGGCCTGCTTGATACCGATCTCGGTCTGCTTGGCAGTGGACAGGTCGAACGCTTGCTGGCTTGAACTCAGGGAGATCAACCCGCCGACGCCATCGGTGCTGGTGGCGTACTGGCCGTAGACCGAGGTGTCTGGAGTGATGGCAAATACCAGGCCGGCCTTCCAGTTGTTGCCGGTCAGGGTCCTGTCGCTGCGCTCACCGCTGCGCAGGTCATCGCGGTCCAGGTGCACGTAGTCGCGACGGATGCCGGTGATCAGCGAGAGCTGGTCGGTCAGTTGCAGGCGGTTTTCGGCAAAGCCTGCGAACTGTTTGGTGGTGGTGGCGAACAGCGGCAGGAACGGGTCGGCACTTTCAAAAGGGGCCTGGGCCGGGTGTTTCACATCAATCGGCTGGCCACCGGTCACGACGTCTTTAAACGGTGAGTTGCTGGCCAGGCGGAAACGGATGCGGTTGTATTCCACGCCGGTCACGGTCTGGCTATCGAGGCCGAATAGGGTGTGCTTGAAGGTGAAGGTCTGGCGATCGCCGACCTGCTCCTGGTTGTGCTTGATGCCGTAGAACCCGCTGCGGGTCAGTTGCCCGGCGCTGAAGTTGTAGTTCTCGGCGTTCTGCCAGCGGCGCTGGGCCTTGAGGTAGTACAGCTCGTTGCGCGCGCTGACGGCATCGTTGATC
Source organism: Pseudomonas proteolytica (assembly GCF_007858275.1). Lineage (GTDB taxonomy): Bacteria > Pseudomonadota > Gammaproteobacteria > Pseudomonadales > Pseudomonadaceae > Aquipseudomonas > Aquipseudomonas proteolytica. The sequence continues at coordinate 36,129 of NZ_VFEV01000004.1, read as the reverse complement.
TGCCATTCGCTGCTCAGGCGCGTCCACTGGTCGTTGTAATGCTGGGTGTCGTTGCTGACGTTGTAGTTCTTGTCGCGCAGGCCCTTGTGCAAGTGGCCGTTGAGCAGCGGTGTACCAAAGTAGTTCTGTGGGCGCTGGTCGCCGTAGTCGTGGGCCAGGGTGAAGCTCAGGTCATCGGCGGCCTGCCAGCGCAGGGCGCCGCTGGCAAAATCGCTGGCCGAGTCGCCACGGTCGATAAAGCCATTGCTGCGCAGGCGGTTGAGGTTCAGGCGATAGCTCAAGGTGTCGGTCAGCGAACCGCCGCTGTCCAGGGCTTGTTGCTGGCGATCATAGGAGCCGTAGCCCAGGCGGATGTGGTTTTCGATCTCGCCAGTGAAGGGTTTTTTCGAGATCGTGTTGACCACTGCGCCGGTGGCGCCTTCGCCGTACAGCACCGAGGCCGGGCCGCGCAGCACGTCCACGCGCTCGACCGCCCAGGTGTCGACCGGGAAGGTCGAGGTGCCCATGCCGGTGTACAGGCGGTTGCCGTCATACAACTGCATCACCGAGCCCTGGCCGGTAAAACCACGGGCTTGCAGCGAGGTGCCGCCGTCGCCCGGGGTGCCGGTGCGGCTGATGCCGGTGGCACGGGAGATTGCGTCCTGCACACTGGCGTCGCCCCGTTCGCGGATCTGCGTGCCGGTCTGGCTTTCGACACTGCCGGGGGTTTGCAGGGCTGTGAGGCCCAGGCGCGAACCGGCGGTGGTTGGAGTGCTCAGGTCGATATATTCGCTGTCCACCGCCGGGGCGGTCACGGGGCTGGCGGGCAGGGTCAGGGCCTGGGCGCTGTTTTGCAAGGCAAGCAGGCACAGGCCGCTGGCAAGGTACTTGTTCATCGGACGACAGATCGCTTCTTCGAGACGGTACTCGCCGCTGGACGCGGCGAGTGGGGGCGGTGCAGTAAGTGTTATAAGTTAACACTTCTTACGTTTGGGATGAAAGCCCGCGTAAGACTACATAACGTCTCTATGTAGGGCATCTCGCCTGCCTCATGGGGAAGATGAGGCCGATTCACGTTGCTTGAAAAAGCGCGCCAGCACCAGCCGATCCAGGACCCACACCAGGATCAGCGACGCACCGACCAATGGGAAAATGATCGCCAGCGCGAGCATGATCACCATGGCGGTTTTCCACTTCGGCAAATCATGGCGCAACGGTGGAACCCCCAGGCCACCTTGGGGCCGGCGTTTCCACCAGATCACCACGCCGCTGACCGCACTCAGCAGAATCATCAGGCACACCAGCAGCACGATGATCTGGTTGATCACGCCGAACATCTTGCCCTCGTGCAGCATCACCCCGGACTCGGTAACCCGCGCCACGGTGTTGTAGTGCTGCCAACGCACATCGGCGAGGACCTTGCCGGTGTATTGGTCCACATGCAGAGTTGCGTCATTGCGCGGGTCGTTGGCGAACACGGCGATGGTGAATACGCCTGTGGCCGTGGTCGGGAAGGTGACGCTGTAGCCCGGCTCGACCTGGCGTGCGGTGGCCAGGTCCACCACCTGTTGCAGGCTGATCGAGGGCGCGGCCGGGCCGTGGTGCATGCCACCGTGCTGCATGTGTTCGGCATGCTCGCCGGACACCGGCATGGGGGTGTTTTCCATGGCCCAGGGCACGGTCTGCTGCGTCGCGGTATTGAGGCTGCGGGCCTGTTGATCGGACTGCGGCACATCGTTCCACATCGCCGCCGGGAAGCGGTTCCACAGGTCGGCGTACTGCTTGCCCCAGAAGCCGGTCCAGGTCATGCCGCTGAGGATCATCAGCAGCAGAAACGCCGCGCCCCAGAACCCGGTGACGGCATGCAGGTCGCGCCAGAACAGGCGCCCGCGACTGCCCAGGCGCGGCCACAGAATCCCGGCAGCAGAGCGACCGCGCGGCCACCACAGGTACAGGCCGGACACCACCAACATCACCCCCCAGCCGGCCGCGAGTTCAATCAGGCGGTCGCCGGTGGTGCCGATCATCAATTCACCATGCAACGCACGAACGATGGCTTGCAGGTTGTAGGTTGCGTCCTGCTCGCCAAGCACGCTGCCGCGGTAAGGGTCGACAAAAACGGTCAGCTCGTTGCCTGCGTTGTGCAGGACAAACTGCGCGCTGCTGCTGGCGTCCACGGGGGGCAGGTATTTGCTGAGGGTGGCATGTGGATAGGCGGCCTTGGCCCGCTGCAGTTGCTCGTCGGCGCTGAGGACGTGTTCGGCGGGCTGCACGTTGAGCAGCTGACCGTACATCAGTGGGTCAAGCTGGGGCTTGAACAGGTAGATGATGCCGGTCACTGCCAGCAACACCATGAAGGGGGCGACAAACAGCCCGGCGTAGAAATGCCAGCGCCAGGCCAGGTTGTAGAAGGAGATCTTTGGAGGGTTCATCAGGGTGCTCCGCAAGGACGTTATTTTTGTGCATGACTTGTAGGAGCGAGCTTGCTCGCGAAAAACCTGAGGTTGCCGCGTTGAGTCTGATTTGCTGCGTCATCGTTCACGTTCTTCGCGAGCAAGCTCGCTCCTACAACGGTGGTGGCTAGAAGCTCATGTCGACCTTGGTCCAGAGCGTGCGCCCCGGTTCATTGATGGCTTGTGGGTCGTTGGCCGGGTAGCCGAACCCGGCGTTGCCGGCCAGGTTCAAGTGCTCGGCGTAGGCCTTGCCAAACAGGTTGTCGACGCCAGTGCTGACCTTGAAGCTCTTGTTGATGCGGTATGCGGCATTGAGCGAGAACACGCCAAAACCACCGCTCTTGGCGAAGTCCTTGCCGACCACGTTGCCTTTGTTCTGGTCGATGCGGTTTTGCGCTGCGACCACACGCCACAAGGCGCCGGCGCTCCAGTCGTCTTCGCTGTAGGTCAGGCCAAAGCGTGCGTCCAGGGGCGGCATTTGCGGCAGCGCCTTGCCGTCGCTGCTGTTCTTGCCCCAGGCGTAGGCCAGGGTGGCGTCGGCTTTCCAGTTGGACGTCAGTTTGTACGCCGCGCCCAGTTCACCGCCCATGATCCGCGCATCGATGTTCTGCGCCTGGGAGGTCATGCCCATCATCCCAGGGGTGTAGTTGAACAGGATGTAGTCGCGCACTTGGCCGACATAACCGGAGGCCCAGGCTTCCAGGTCTGCGGTCTTGTATTGCAGGCCGAAATCCAGCTGGGTGGTTTTCTCCGGCTTGATCGCGTCGAAGGCATTCAACGAGCCCGCAGGGCCACGGTTGGGGGAGAACAACTCCCAGTAGTCCGGGAAGCGTTCGGCGTGGCCGAGGCCGGCGTAGAGGGTCGTCGGGCTGTCGGCCAAGTCATGTTCATAACGTACGAAACCGGACGGCAAAGTGTCGGCGCGGGTATCGCCGGCGGTAGGGTTGGCGCGACTCATCATGCCGCTGCCGGTGCGCTGGCGGTAATCCTTGGCCGAGGCGCGATCCAGGCGGGCGCCGGTAATCAGCCGGTCATTGTCGGCGGCGTACCAGGTCAATTCGCCAAACACTCCGTAGTTGTGGAAGTCGGCGTCCTTGTTGCGCGGCAGGTTCTTGTAGGTGTCGACCCCGGCGCTGCTGCGCTGGCGGTGCTCGTTGGTCTGCGCATCGATGCCGCTGATCAGTTGCACGTCGGCCCAGCGCCAGGTGGCCTTGATCCGCGCGCCGAGGGTGCGGCGGTCGACGTTGGACGCCATGGGCCCGGCCATCATCCCGGTGCCCGAGGGCGTGCGCAGGCTGTAGTTGTCCATCACATGGTCGGCGTAGTTGTAGTAGACCTGGGCTTCGACCTTGTCGAGTACCTCGCCGATATTGGATTTTTCGAAGCGCAGACCGAGGCTTTCGCGCAGGAATTGCGAGCCATCCATGCCACGTCCGGCGTAACGCGCTTCACCATCGCCACGACCGGCGGTGAGTTCCAGCAGCGTGTCGGCGTCCGGGGTCCAGCCGAGGGCGACGTCGCCATTCCATTTGTCGTAGCGCGAGGCGACGGTGTCGTGGTTGCCGTCCTTGTAGTCATCGGCGTGGGCCTGGTTGCCGATCACGCGGATATACCCCAGCGAGCCACCGGCGGCGGCATCCAGCACTTTGTCGAAACGCCCGTTGGAACCGGCGAGGATGCTGGCGTTGACCCGCGTGCCCAGTTCGCCGAACTGCTCCGGTTCACGGTCGAACAGCACCGTGCCGGCCGAGGCGCCGGGGCCCCAGAGCACGGTTTGCGGGCCTTTGATCACGGTGAGCTTGTCGTAGGTTTCCGGTGAGATGTAGGAAGTGGGCGCGTCCATGCGGCCCGGGCAGGCGCCGAGCATCATGCTGCCGTTGGTGAGGATATTCAGGCGCGAGCCGAACATGCCGCGCAGTACCGGGTCGCCATTGGTGCCGCCGTTGCGCACCAGGGCAAAGCCCGGGATGGTCTTGAGGTAGTCGCCGCCGTCACTGGCCGGCACCGGCTGGCGTGGGTCCTTGGGGTTGGTGACGATGGTCAGCGGGGAGCTTGGGGCAACGCCGGTAATCACCGTCGGGCTGAGCTCGTTGTGGTGTTCGGCGTGGTCGTCGGCATACGCCTGTGGGGCCAAGAGTGCGCCGCACAAAACGGCGAGCACGGGGGTACATCCCATACGGGTGTCAGCAGGAAACCTGGACATGAAAAATTCCATCAGTCAGTCGTAAACAACACGGCCAGCAGCCTGCGGCTGTCTGTGTGAAGGCGGCCGTGCGAAGTTGTGTGTGATTGGCGGTTTACGACTGGCTGGGCGGGGCGCGGCTGCGCGCGCCAGGGAAAATGCTCTGCCGGGCATGGCCCAGGCGCGTTGCAGGGGTGAGGGCGTTGGCCGGTGGTGGGGTGCCAAGGGCCACGAATGAAACACTGCCCGGCAGGGCCGGGCAACTGAACAACAGGCTGCAATAGCCGCATTTCTCCCACATGACGTGGTCGGCGGCGGGAGTCTTGGTGTGCTCGGCGGGATGCTTTGGCGCGGCGTGGCAGGTGTCGTCCATGGACATCTGCATGGACATGCCGGCGTGATGATCCATCGGCATCGCTTGGGAAATCAGCGGTCCGATAAAGATCATCAGCATGGCGAACAGGCTGATCCAGCTGCCGCGGGCCAGCCTCAAGGGCTGGCGACGGCGCGTGGTTGACCTGTTGGCGGAAGCACCCATGGGGAGCGGCCTGGGGTGGTTAATGGGCGTGCTTTTGCTCGTGGCCGGCCATCGGCGGTACTTTTTGTACCGAGACTTCCACTTTTACTGGCCCGGCCTTTTCGAAGTTCAGGGTCAGGGGGAAGTGCTGGCCGTCGCGCAACTGGCTGCGATCCTTCAGGTCCAGGAGCATCACGTGATAGGCCATCGGTGCGAAGGTCAACTCGCCCTTGGGCGGCACGGCCACGCTGGGCACCTGTTGCATTTTCATCAAGTCGCCCTGCATGACGTGTTCATGCAGCTCGGCCTTGGCCGCCACTGGCGTATCGACGCTGAGCAGGCGGTCCGGGGCTTCACCCTGGTTATGGATCACAAAGTACGCGGCCACCGTCGGCGCATTGGGCGGCAACTCCTGGGACCAGGGATCGCTGACCAGCAGGTCGCCGGCCTTGTAGTCCTCGGCATTGGCGGCACTGAACACAGGCAGCAGCAAGGCCGCCAGAAGCAGGGAAGATTTGAGCATGGCAGTTCTCCAGAACGATTCAAACGCAGTTCAATTGCGAAGTGATCAAACGACAGGAGAGGCGCGGGGGTTTAGGCTCGGCCATTGCTGGCGCGGAGTCGGGGCTTGCAGGGTGGGTGATGGCAGGCCAGGGGCCGGATCGATCCGTGTGAGATACAACTGCGGCACATGCCCCAGTGCCAGCAGCGGCGGCGAGCCGGAGCAGCACCAGCAATGCTGCATGGAGGAATGCTCGTCCTGCTGCGGCGCCGGTATATCCAGCTTGCCCAGGGAGATCGCCACCAGCTTGCTGCCATTGGAGGAGCAGAAACTGCCCCACAGCAATTGCTCGGCAGGGCTCTGACCCTGCTGCATCGCCCCGGCCATCGGCATGGCAAACGCGTTGAACAGCACTGCAAGGCAGGCGATCCAGGCAAATGCAAAGCGTTGACGGGCCATGGCGGACAATCCGTAGGGTTAAGCGATCAGGTAGGTATTTAGCCTGATCGGGGGGCATAAGTAAAAAGTGGCGGTGTGGTTTGGTGTCGCAGTGATGTCAAGTTATGCGACGGGAACGCCATGCACCTGCATATCGACGCCAAGCCCCTTTCGGAGTACCGCAAATATCGCCGCCAGGTTATCCATGCTGGGGTTGCCATGGGCCGAAAGCATACGGTGCAAGCTTTTGCTCGGTTTGGCCGTCTCTTTTGCCAAACTCTCAAAACCAACAGTGGCGTTGACCAGGTCGCGCAGAATGATGCGGGACAATTCGGGTTCGCCGTTGAGAAATAGCGTAGCAGCCTCATCGAGGAGTGCCTGGGCAAACTCTGGGTCGCGCTGGGCGGCTTCGGCAATCGTGAGTTTATAACTGCGGGTAAGTGCCATGCTGGCTACCTCTTTTGTTCCAGTTTTTTGTCGCGTTTATATTCCTCAATCTCAATCATCGCCCGCCTCGAAGGTAACAAATAGGTTACTAATCAAGCAAGCGGGCGATCCTGACTTATTGAGTGAAACTTGCCAACGCTGTGAGTGTTTCTTGGGGCGTCAAAAACTCCCGATCCACCCCCGCCAACACCGGCCGCTGCAATATCAGCACCGGTACACCGCGCTCGCGGGCCACTTCCAGCTTGGGTTCGGTGGCGCTGCTGCCGCTGTTCTTGCTGATCAAGACATCGATCTGTCGTCGTTCGAACAACGCCCGTTCATCCGCGAGCAAAAACGGGCCGCGGGCGCCGATCACTTCGCAGCGTTCGTTGCCGGGGTAGGTGTCCAGTGCGCGCAAGGTCCAGAACTGCCCGGCGGGGATTTCGTCGAGGTGTTGCAGCGGTTCGCGGCCCAGGGTGAACAACGGGCGCTGGAAGGGTTGCAAGGCCTCGATCAGCCCGGCCCAGTCGCGCACTCCGCGCCAGTCATCGCCAGGTTGTGGCTGCCAGGCGGGGCGGCGCAGGGCCCAGCAGGGGATATTGCACCTTTGTGCGGCCTGGGCGGCGTTGGCGCTGATCTGTGCGGCGTAGGGGTGGGTGGCGTCGAGGATCAGGCTGATGTGCTCGGCGCGGACAAACTGCGCCAGCCCCTCGGCACCGCCGTAACCGCCGACGCGTACCTGGCATGCCAGGTCGGTGGGCACCCGGCCGATCCCGGCCAGGCTGTAGATATGGTGCGGGCCCAGGGTGCGGGCGATGGCCAGGGCTTCAGTCACGCCGCCTAGCAGCAGGATGCGCTTCATAGCGGCTTGATCACTTCCAGCAGGGTGATGGGCAGCGCCTGGCGCCAGGTGTCGAACTCGCCCAGGGGCTGGGCCTGGGCCACATGGATGCGGGTCAGTTCGCCGCCGTGTTGTGCGCGCCAGCTCATCAGGGTCATTTCGCTTTGCAGGGTCACGGCATTGGCCACCAGTCGCCCACCCGGGCGCAGGTGTTGCCAGCAGGTGTCGAGCACGCCGTCGCGGGTCACACCGCCGCCGATGAAGATCGCATCGGGCGCTTCCAGCCCCGCAAGGGCCTGGGGTGCGCTGCCGCGAATCAAATGCAGGCCGGGCACGCCGAGGGCATCGCGGTTGTGTTCGATCAACTGCTGGCGGCCGGCGTCGGCTTCAATCGCCAGGGCGCGGCAGCTGGGGTGGGCGCGCATCCATTCGATGCCGATGGAGCCGCTGCCCGCGCCGACGTCCCAAAGCAATTCGCCGGGGGCGGGGGCAAGGCGCGCGAGGGTCATGGCTCGCACATCGCGCTTGGTCAGTTGGCCGTCATGCTTGAAGGCCGCATCCGGCAGGCCGGCCAGGCGCGACAGGCGCGGGGTATTGGCGTCGGCGAGGCAGTCGATGGCGATCAGGTTCAGCGCGGCAATCGGCGGGTCCTGCCAGCTTTCGGCGTTGCCATCGATGCGCCGTTCAGCGCTGCCACCGAGGTGTTCAAACACACTCAGGCGGCTCGGGCCAAAACCGCTGCTGCGCAACATGGCGGCGATAGCGGCCGGGCTCTGGCCGTCGTTGCTCAACACCAGCAAGCGCACACCGCTGGCCAGATGGGCATTGAGCGCAGCCACCGGGCGGGCGACTACCGACAGCGTCACCGCATCCTGCAGCGGCCAGCCCAAACGTGCCGCCGCCAGCGACACGGAAGAGGGCGCCGGCAGGATCAACAGTTCATCCGCCGCCACCTGCCGTGCCAGGCTGGCGCCGACGCCGTAGAACATCGGGTCGCCACTGGCCAGCACGCATATCGGTTCAAAGCGCCGCGCCAGCAGCGGCGCCAGGGAAAACGGGCTGGGCCACAACTCGCGCTCAGCACGAATGCACACCGGCAGCAAATCCAGCTGGCGCTGGCCGCCAATGATACGAGAGGCGCGCAACAGAGCATGCCGGGCATTCCTGCCCAGGCCCTTGAAGCCGTCTTCACCGATGCCTACTACCGTCAGCCAGGGCGACATATTGATTCCTTGAACGACATCCGACGGGCAGGCTTTTCATGCTGCCGGACAAAGCAGGCATAATACCGCGCCTTTACCCGTGAACCGGTAGCCCCCGTGAAGCCACTTCCTCTGTCCAATAGCAAACGCCCCTCGGGTTGCCCGGGGTTGCTGCGTATTGTCCAGGCGTTGGATGGCGGGATTTGCCGGATCAAATTGGCCGGTGGGGCCATCACCGCTGCGCAGGCCTTGGCCGTGGCGCACGCCGCGCAGGCTTACGCCGGCGGGGTGATCGAGGCGACCAACCGCGCCAACCTGCAGATTCGCGGCATTGGCCCGCAGCATGATGGCTTGATCACGCACCTGCTGGCTGCAGGCTTGGGCCCGACCACCGCCGGCGGCGATGACGTACGCAATGTGATGCTCAGCCCCGGCGCTGGTATCGACCGCGCGATGCTGCTGGACACCCGGCCCCTGGCGGACCAGATCCTCGCCACCCTGCAAGCCCATCCACGGTTTCATGAGTTGTCGGCCAAGTTCGCCGTGCAACTGGATGGCGGTGAAGCCCTGGCGATGCTCGACCATCATCACGACCTGTGGTTATCGGCCTATGCCGCGCAGGGCCAGACCTTGTTGGCGTTCGGCCTGGCCGGTTGCCCCGCGCGCGACCTGCCGCTGGCCGCGGTCCGCGTGGATCAGGGGCATGACCTGGTCGTCGCAGTGCTGGAGCTGTTTCTCGACCTGGCCCGGCCCGACCAGAACCGCATGCGCGACCTGCTGGCGCAAACGTCTGTGGATAACTTTGTCGGGCGTTTGAACCTGCCCTTGCTCCCCGCCGATGGCTATCGTCGTCGCACCACTGCGAGCCGCTTGCGCCTGGGGACTTATCCACAGCGCCAACCCGAGCGGGTCTACGTGGCCGCAGTCACGCCATTGGGCCGGCTGGACCCAGCCATGCTGCGGGGCGCTGCGCAACTGGCCCTCGAATGTGGCGACGGCACATTACGCTTCACCCCGTGGCAAGGCCTGTTGCTACCCAACCTGGCGCCGCACGCAGCCCCACGCGTGACTGAAGGCCTGGCGCAGTTGGGCTTCCTGTGTTCGGCCGACCAGGCCCTGGCGCGGATGATTGCCTGCACCGGTTCCAGCGGCTGCGCCAAGGCCCAGGCCGACACCAAGGCCGATGCCTTGCACCTGGCCACGCTGCTCCAGGACCACGGCCAGGGCCTGGACGTGCACCTGTCCGGCTGCCCGCGCACCTGCGCTGCGGCGCACATTGCCCCGGTCACCTTGCTGGCGGTGGGCGTTGGGCACTACGACCTCTATTTTCGCGATGCAGGCCAGCCGGGTTTCGGCCGCCTGCACGCGCACAACCTTTCTATTGAAGCGGCGGGCGCCGTGTTGCGTGCCCGTCCACGGAGCAACACCGATGATTGATTACATCCGCGACGGTCAGGAGATCTATCGCAACTCCTTTGCGATCATTCGCGCAGAGGCCAAGCTTGATCGCATCCCGGCCGACCTGGAAAAACTCGCCGTGCGGGTGATTCACGCCTGCGGCATGGTCGAGGCGATCGACGGTCTGCAGTTCTCCGAAGGCGCCGGCAAGGCCGGCCGTGAGGCCCTGGCCGCTGGCGCGCCGATCCTGTGTGATGCGCGGATGGTTTCTGAAGGGGTGACCCGGGCCCGCCTGCCGGCCAACAACCCAGTGATCTGCACGTTGCGCGACGACAGCGTGCCGCAGTTGGCGCGCGAGTTGGGCAACACCCGTTCCGCTGCCGCCCTGGAACTGTGGCGCCCGCATCTTGCCGGCAGTGTGGTGGTGATCGGCAATGCGCCTACCGCCCTGTTCTACCTGCTGGAAATGCTCGACGCCGGCGCGCCCAAGCCGGCGCTGATCCTCGGTTTCCCGGTAGGTTTTGTCGGCGCCGCCGAGTCCAAGGCGATGCTCGCCGCCGACAGCCGTGGCGTGCCCTTTGTGATCATGCAGGGCCGTCTGGGCGGCAGTGCGATGGCCGCTGCGGCGGTCAACGCCCTGGCCACGGAGGTCGAATGATGCAGGCGCGTGGACGTTTGATCGGCCTGGGCGTCGGCCCCGGCGACCCGGAACTGATCACCCTCAAGGCCCTGCGCCTGCTGCGCGAATCGCCGGTGGTGGCGTACTTCGTCGCCAAGGGCAAGAAGGGCAATGCGTTTGGCATTATCGAAGAGCACCTGGTGCCCCAGCAGACGCTGATGCCGCTGGTGTACCCGGTGACCACCGAAGCCTTGCCGGCGCCGCTGTCCTATGAGCAGGTGGTCAGCGATTTCTATGACGCCGCCAGTGTCGACGTGGCCGCGCACCTGGATGCCGGGCGTGATGTGGCGGTGATCTGCGAAGGCGACCCGTTCTTCTACGGCTCCTACATGTACCTGCATGACCGCCTCGCCGAGCGCTACGACGCCCAGGTCATCCCCGGCGTGTGCTCGATGCTCGGCGGCGCTTCGGTGCTGGGCGCGCCGTTGGTGTATCGCAACCAGAGCCTGTCGGTACTGTCCGGGGTGCTGCCCCATGACGAGCTCAAGCGGCGCCTGGCGGATGCCGATGCGGCAGTGATCATGAAGCTGGGGCGCAACTTCACCAAGGTGCGCCAGGTGCTTGAGGAACTGGGGCTGGCCGGGCGTGCGCTGTATGTCGAGCGCGCGACCATGGCCAACCAGAAAATCGTCGCGCTGGATCAGGTCGAGCCGATGTCGTCGCCGTATTTCTCGTTGATCATCGTGCCGGGCGAAAGGTGGCAAGGGTGATGACGCCGGCGATCGTAATCCTCGGCCAGGGCAGCCTGGCCACGGCTCGCAGCATCCAGCAGGTATACCCCGGCGCGCAGATCCACGGCTTGGCCGGTCGGGTGGAAGGCGCCGACCAGACCTACAGTGAGTTTGGCGCGACCCTGCGCCAGTTGTATCAGCAGGGCACGCCGATCATTGCCCTGTGCGCGGCAGGCATTGTGATCCGCACGTTGGCCGCGCTGTTGCTGGAAAAAGGCGAAGAGCCGGCGGTACTGGCGGTTGCCGAAGACGGCAGCGCGGTGGTGCCGTTGCTCGGTGGCTTGGGTGGGGTCAATGGCATGGCGCGGGAAATCGCGGCGGCCCTGGGTGTGGCGGCCGCGATCACCACCAGTGGCGAGCTGCGCTTTGGCACCTGCCTGCTCAACCCGCCCCAGGGCTATCAACTGGCCGACCTGGAGCTGGGCAAGCGCTTTGTCTCGGACCTGCTGGCCGGTGAGCAAGTGCGTATCGAAGGCGCGGCGCCGTGGCTGGAGCAGGCTAATCTGGCGCAGGACCAGCAGGCGCGCCTGAGCATTCATGTGGGCAGCGCCGAACGTGTGCCGGCGGCCAATGAGCTGCTGATCTATCCGAAGAACACCTGGGTCGCCTGCCGCCCGGGCGCCGAACTGGCTTCACGGGTTCGCCAGGCGTTACAGCAGGACGGCATCGCTGTGCAGTCGCTGGCGTGCCTGTTGGCCGACGATGCCGACATGGCCAGCGGCCAATTGCAGGAAGCTGCGCTGGAACTGGGTGTGCCACTACGGTTTACGACGCTGGCTGCCGGGCCGGATATCGTCATCCATGGCGCTGCTGCGCCGGTAGACCTGGCGCAACTGGGCCGCCCCCGTGGCCGTCTCGCCGTGATCGGCCTGGGCCCCGGCGCTGCCGAACTGATGGTGCCGGCGGTCAAGGCTGAACTGGCGCGTTGCACCGATGTGCTGGGCTACGAAACCTATGTGCGCATGGCCGGGCCGTTTCGCGCCGACCAAGTGCAGCACTGCACCGACAACCGTGAAGAAATGCAGCGGGCGCGGCACGCCTTCGAGCTGGCGGCCCAGGGGCGTTCGGTGGTGGTGGTGTCTTCTGGCGACCCTGGCGTATTCGCCATGGCGGCGGCGGTGCTGGAGGCGTTGCATGAGTCCAGCGACCCGGCCTGGCAGCGGGTCGAGCTGGAAATCCTGCCGGGGGTCTCGGCCTCCCTCGCCACTGCAGCCCAGGCGGGTGCACCGCTGGGGCATGACTTCTGCGTGATGTCGCTGTCGGACAACCTCAAGCCTTGGTCCATCATCGAAAAACGCCTGGACCTGGCATGCCAGGCCGACCTGGCCCTGGCGTTCTACAACCCCATCTCCCGTTCGCGCCCATGGCAACTGGGGCGCGCCCTGGAAATCGTCGCCCAGCACCGCAATGCGGCAACACCGGTGGTGTTGGGGCGGGATATTGGTCGTCCTGGGCAGACGCTGCGCACCCTCACCTTGGGCCAACTGACACCGGACCAGGTGGACATGCGCACCATGGTGCTGATCGGTTCGTCCACCACCTGTGCGTTCCCTCGGCTGGGCGGTGGCGAGTGGGTGTACACGCCACGCTGGTACGGTGAAAAACCGCTCTCCTGATGCAACAGCGGCCCCGCAATGGGGCCGCTGACGGGTAGGAAAAGACCAACTCCCGGCGATGACGTTTCCCTATCCGATGGGGCTGTTTCGACACGCCAGCCACGGTTTCTCACCTTATCGCTACAGAAGCAAACCTGCGCTTTATCAGGCTTGGCGCCCTCCCCAGTGTTTGCGGGAGCTGGCGCTGGCAGGTGCTTTTTGCCCACCGCATTCGGCGCTGCCCGGGCCCCTGAAAAAAACGCCTGGGCCGGCTAGTGTTGGCAGTAGACCCGTGTGGGTTTTTGTGGAGAAACATTCATGGAGCGAAAACATAAACGAATCAATATGGCGAAAAAGAGCAAGTTGATTGCCACTTACCGTTTACCGGAGAGCGCGCAGTCGTCGGGGGGCCCTTTGCCCGCCGAGGCGCAGGTCGACCTCAATGGCGCGGTGATTAACAACAGTGTGTTCTCGTTTGTCGCGGGCATGAGCCATCTCAACAAGGAATACACCCGCAAGAGCTACCTGTTGGCCAGCAGCTATGTGAGTGACGTGCTGAACGTGACGCGCGGCAGCCAGGCCTGGTATGACGAGTTCATCAAGGTCATGACCAGCCTGGGGTGGTTGCCGATACGCAGCAGTTTTGAGCGGGTGACGACCTCCAGGAAAGGCCTGACGGTGCAGATGGCGGCGCTCAACATCATCTCGTCCACCGTGGCTTCGACGTCCCTTGCGGGCCCGTTGGCCATGGCGCTGCCCAAGTTGGCGGCGGACGCCTTCGACGCGCTGAAGCAGCAGGCGGCGCCGTTTGATCTGTTCAAGCGCAACATTGTCACCCATGAAGGCGGTGACTTTGGCCTGGCGTCCTGCTCTGAAGTCGATGGCGAAGTGCTGATGATTTTGGTGACCTACAGCGCCCATGGCGTCAGCAAGAAACTGGGTGTCCCGTTTTTTGAATGGGACAGCTCCACGGTCGAAGCCTTCAGTGGTCAGACCTGCCTGATGCTCAACCCGGCGGTGGTCAACGAGGCAACCCTCAAGCAGTTGCGCAGGAGTGCAGGCGACAAGGTCTTGCAGGCCATTGCCCAATACCGGATTTGACCGCTGCTTCAGGGCACCAGATAACCGCGTATCCCGGTAAAAATGATCTGCGCGGCCAGCGCGCACACGAACAGGCCCATCAAGCGGCTGACAATCTGCAGGCCCTGGTCACCGAGGATGCGTTCGATCCGATTGGACAGGTACAGCACCACGCCTACGGTCAGGCTGGCCAGGGCAATGCTGAGAATCGCCATGAACTTGTCGTCCCAATGGGGCTGGCTGACCCCCATCACCAGCAGCGCGCCGATGGTGCCCGGGCCGACAGTCAGGGGAATGGTCAGGGGGACGATGGTCACGTCCTGCTGCACATTGTCGGTCTGTACCGCTGACTTGCCTTGGGCCATGCCCAGGGCTGAAATGAACAACACACTGCCGGCGCCGATGCGGAAGGCATCCACGGTGATGCCAAACACACTGAAAATCACCCGGCCAAACAGGTAGAGCAACACGCTCGACACCAGCGTCGCCAAAGCGACCTTCCAGGCCAGGCGCCGCCGTTCCTTGCTGGAATAGCCGCGGGTCAGGCTGATAAAGCAGGAGAGGACAAAGAAGGGGCTATACAGCACCAGCATCTTCAAATAAACGCTGAACAACACATGGAGCATGGTGGAAGCTCACAGCGAAGGAAGGGCGAGGGGGAGTCTATCAGGCTTGTGGGCTTTCTGTGGCTAGGGGGCTTTCTGTGGAGAGTGGACTTTTTGTGGCTAGGGGCTTTCTGTGGAAAGTGGGCTTTTTGTGGCGAGGGGGCTTGTCCCCCGCTGGGCTGCGAAGCGGCCTCACCCGCCTCACTGAGTTCTTTCAGTTAAATCCGGATAGCAGGTTTTAGGGCCGCTTCGCAGCCCAGCGGGGGACAAGCCCCCTCGCCACAGGGAGCCTCCTTGCCTCAGGAGGTGTGCGCCTGCTCCGCCGGCTGCTCGCGCTGTGTCACCCAGTATTCAACCAGTTCGCGCAGTTGCGACAACTCCACCGGCTTGGCCATATGCCCATCCATCCCGGCCTGGCGTGCGCGTTCCTTGTGTTCCGATAGAATGTGCGCGGTCAGTGCCACCACCGGCGTGCGGGTGCGCTGGTTGCTGACTTCCCAGACCCGCAGCTGTTGGGTCGCAGAGAAGCCATCGAGGATCGGCATTTCGCAGTCCATCAATACCAGGTCGTAACGCTGGGCCTTCATCGCCTGCAAGGCTTCCTCGCCATTGCTGGCGGTATCGGGTTGCAGGTTGAGCTTGCCGAGCATGCCGCGAATCACTTTGGTGGAGATGCTGTTGTCTTCGGCCACCAGGATGCGGAAATCACTGGGCACGGTGACTGCCACAGGAACGTTCGGCGCGATGTGGCGGGGTTGGACCACGCCTTTGCTGCGCTGGGTCAGTTCGTCGGCCAGGGTGGTCTTGAGGGTGTAGCCCGCAACCGGCTTGGCCAGGATGCGTTTGATCCCGCAGTTGCGCGCGATGATCTTGCTCGGTGCATTGCTGATGCCGGTGAGCATGATCAGCAGGATGTCGTGGTTCAGGCTCGGGTCTTCCTTGATCTTCGCCGCCAGTTGCATGCCGGTCATGCCGGGCATGTTCTGGTCCAGCAGCACCACGTCGAAATAGTCGCGCAGGTGCGCCTTGGTGCGCAGCAGGGCCAGGGCTTCCTTGCCCGATGGCACGGCGCTGACGTTCAGGCCCCAGGCGGTGCATTGCTGCACCAACACCTTGCGGCAGGTGTCGTTGTCGTCCACCACCAACACCCGCGCGCCTTGCAGCGGGCCGTCGAGATCGGAGGTCGGGTGCTCCAGGCGCTCGGGGTCCAGCGGCAAGGTCAGCCACAGGGTGCTGCCTTGCTGGCTGCCGGCCTTGATGCCGAACTCGCCATTCATCAGCAGGATCAGTTGGCGGGCGATCACCAAGCCGAGGTGGCCGCTCAGGCGGGTGGCCGACAGGAAATTCTTGCTGTGCAGTTCGCTGTGCAGCAGGGCGTCGCGCTCGGCGGCTTCCATTGGCAGGCCGCTGTCTTGCACGGCGATGCGCAGGCGCGGTTTGCTGCTGCGTTCATCCAGGGCGACCACGATCAGCACTTCGCCTTCGTCGGTCTTTTGCAGGGCATTTTCCAGCAGGCTCAGCAGGGCCTGGCGCAGGCGTGTCGGGTCGCCGCTGATGACCCGTGGCACCTGGGGTTGGATAAAGCTGATCAACTCGACGTTCTGCTGCTCGGCCTTGGCGCGGAAAATACTCAGGCAGTCTTCGATCAGGGCATTGAGGTCGAACTGCACGTCGTCCAGTTCAATCTGCCCGGACTCGAGCTTGGAAATGTCGAGAATCTCGTTGATCAGGGTCAGCAGTTCATTGCCGGCGCTGTGGATGGTCTGCACGTAGTCACGCTGCTTGACCGACAAAGGCGTGCCCAACAGCAATTCGGTCATGCCCAGTACGCCGTTCATGGGCGTGCGGATTTCATGGCTGATCTTCGCCAGGAACTCGGCCTTGGCTGCGATCTCGGCGTTGCTGGCCGCCAGGTCGCGGCTGAGGCTGAAGCGATCCTCGACGATGCTGCGCTGGCGCTCGCCCAGGGCCTGGCTCATCAACAGGCCGCTGACGCAGATCACCGCCAGCAGGGTAATGATCAGACCTTGCGGGGCCACCAGGGTCAGGCCCAGCAGGGCCGGGAGGATAATCAGCGTGCCAGTGTTGAACACCACCATGGCGAGCAAGAACAAGCGTGCAGGCCGGTAGCCTTTTTGCCAGTGGTAGGCCGAGACAAACAGCATGCTCAGGCCGGCCAGTGCCACCAGGGCATAGGTGATGATGTTCAGCGGCAGGGTGTTGACGAACAGCAGTAACAGGCCGCACAGGACGATCAGCAGGATATCGGCCATCAGCAGCTTGTTCAGCGGGTGCGGGCCCAGTGGCGCGAAGAAGCGATAGGCGAACATCAAGCCGCACGGCGCGGTCAGCAGCAACGCCATATAGGCGCCCGGCGTTTGCAGGGCGTGCCAGTTCGGCAGCCAGGGGCCCAGCAGGTTGAGCAGCAGCAACAGGCTGAGCAACAGCAGCACTTCGCAGGCCGCCAGCCACAGGCTGCTGCGCGAACGATGGTAGGCGTAGCGGGTAAGGTTGTGCAGGATCAGCATCAGCAGGCAGCCGAACAGCAGGCCATAGACCAGGGTCTGGGTCTGGTTGGCGGCAGCCATCACGGCCGGTTCCAGGGTCAGGTACGGCCGCAGTTCGTGCTCCGAGACCAGGCGCACATACACATCCAGGGGTTTCTGGCTCTGGGGCATGGGTAGCATGAAGTCGCTGCTCGGCAGCGGACGTTCAGCCTGGGGTTGGCGGGTGCCGGTATTCACTTGCTCGATCAGCGTGTCGCCGTCCAGCACATACAGGTTGAGGTGCGCCAGGTCCGGCGCGAATACCCGCAGCACTTGCTCGTGCTTGCCCGGTTGCAGCCTGAAACGTACCCACAGCGCGCCATTGGGCTCGGCGGCGGTGATCCGGTCCAGTTCGATGGGGCTAAATTGGTTGTTGTAGCGGGGGGAGCGAATGTCGCTCAGTTGCAGGTCGGCCTGTTCATCGAGTAATACGGCCCAGCCACTGCCTTGCGCGACGGCCTGGGCCGGCAACAGGCAGAGCAAGGTCAGCAGGCTGACAGTAAAAACTATGGCGATCCTGAGCCAGCGCACGGCGAAATCCCTTCGTAGGTTGATGCACGGGGTTAACTATGCGCGGGACCGCAATAGGACGGCAAGGGCCAAAGGCCCTTGCCTAGCCGAACGGATAGCTGGTTACTGATCTTCGCCGCGCTCACGGGCAATGGCACGGTAGCCGATGTCCTTGCGGTAGAAGCAGCCCTGCCAGTCGATCTTGGCGGCCAGCTTGTACGCTTGCTGCTGGGCGGCATCGACACTGGCGCCCATGGCCGTGGCGCAGAGTACACGGCCACCGGCGGTGACGACCTGGCCGTCCTTGAGCGCGGTACCGGCGTGGAACACCTTGCCTTCGAGTGTAGCGGCCGCATCCAGGCCCTGGATCACATCACCCTTGGCGTAGTCGGCAGGGTAACCACCGGCCGCCAGCACAATGCCAACGCTCGGACGTGGATCCCACTGTGCTTCAACCTTGTCCAGGGCCTGGGCCAGGGCGGCTTCCACCAGCAGCACCAGGCTCGACTGCAGGCGCAGCATCACCGGTTGGGTTTCCGGGTCGCCGAAGCGGCAGTTGAACTCGATGACTTTCGGGTTGCCGGCCTTGTCGATCATCAGGCCCGCGTACAGGAAGCCGGTGTAGACATTGCCTTCATCGGCCATGCCACGCACGGTCGGCCAGATCACCAGGTCCATCACGCGCTGGTGCACCTGGGCGGTGACCACCGGGGCAGGGGAGTAGGCACCCATGCCACCGGTGTTCGGGCCGGTATCGCCGTCGCCGACGCGCTTGTGGTCCTGGCTGGTAGCCATCGGCAAGACGTTCTTGCCGTCGACCATCACGATGAAGCTGGCTTCTTCGCCGTCGAGGAATTCTTCGATCACCACGCGCGAACCCGCGTCACCGAAGGCATTGCCGGCGAGCATGTCGCGCACGGCGTCTTCGGCTTCCTGCAGGGTCATCGCCACGATCACGCCTTTACCGGCGGCCAGGCCATCGGCCTTGATCACGATCGGTGCGCCTTTTTCACGCAGGTAAGCCAGGGCCGGCTCGATCTCGGTGAAGTTCTGGTAGTCGGCGGTCGGGATCTTGTGGCGAGCCAGGAAATCCTTGGTGAAGGCTTTCGAGCCTTCCAGCTGGGCCGCGCCCGCAGTCGGGCCGAAGCAGTCCAGGCCACGGCTGCGGAACAGGTCCACGACGCCCGCCACCAGCGGTACTTCCGGGCCGACGATGGTCAGCGACACGTTCTTTTGCGCAAAGTCGGCCAGTTGCTCAAGGGCCAATACGTCGATGGCGACGTTTTCGCACTTGGCTTCAATGGCGGTACCGGCGTTGCCGGGGGCCACGAATACTTTCTGCACGCGTGGGTCTTGGGCGACTTTCCAGGCCAGTGCGTGTTCACGGCCACCGCTGCCAATGATCAAAACATTCATTTCAAGAACCTCGAATTCTGTAGGCGCTGCAGGAGCGCTTTAAAATGTGGGAGCGGGCTTGCTCGCGAAAGCGGTGGATCTGTGAGGAATGTGTCGAGTGACACACCCCATTCGCGAGCAAGCCCGCTCCCACATAAGCCCCTCCCACATTTGGATCAGTGACGGAAGTGGCGCATGCCAGTGAAGACCATCGCGATACCGGCTTCATCAGCCGCGGCGATCACCTCGGCATCACGCATCGAACCGCCCGGTTGGATCACGGCAGTCACGCCTGCTTTTGCGGCGTTGTCCAGGCCATCACGGAACGGGAAGAATGCGTCGGAAGCCATCACCGAACCCACCACCTGCAAACCGGCGTGTTCAGCCTTGATCGCGGCGATGCGCGCCGAGTTCACACGGCTCATCTGGCCCGCGCCGACACCGATGGTCTGGCGGTTCTTGGCGTAGACGATGGCGTTGGATTTAACGTACTTGGCCACTTTCCAGGCAAAGATCAGGTCGTTGATCTCTTGCTCGGTCGGCGCGCGCTTGGTCACAACTGTAAGGTCTTGGCTGCCGATCATGCCAATGTCGCGGCTCTGTACCAGCAAGCCGCCATTGACGCGCTTGTAGTCCCAGGCAGCGGCACGGTCAGCCGACCACTCGCCGCAGGCCAACAGACGCACATTGGCCTTGGCCGCCACGATGGCACGGGCCTCGCTGCTGACGCTTGGCGCGATGATCACTTCAACGAACTGACGCTCGACGATGGCCTTGGCGGTCTCGGCGTCCAGTTCGCGGTTGAACGCGATGATGCCGCCGAATGCCGATTCGGTATCGGTGGCGTAGGCCAGTTCGTAGGCCTGGCGGATCCCGCCTTCGGCGTCCGGGCTCACGGCCACGCCGCATGGGTTGGCGTGCTTGACGATCACGCAGGCCGGCTTGACGAAGCTCTTCACGCACTCCAGCGCGGCGTCGGTATCGGCCACGTTGTTGTAGGACAGCTCTTTGCCTTGCAGTTGGGTCGCGGTGGCGATCCCCACTTCGGCAGGCTTGGCTTCCACGTAGAACGCCGCGCTCTGGTGCGGGTTCTCGCCGTAGCGCATTTCCTGGGCCTTGATGAACTGGCTGTTGAAGGTGCGCGGGAACTGGCTGCGGCCTTCAGTGCTGAGGGTCTCGGCGGCCTGGTTCACGGTGCCCATGTAGTTGGCAATCATGCCGTCATAGGCGGCGGTGTGTTCGAAGGCCTTGAGCATCAGGTCGAAACGCTGGGCGTAGGTCAGGCCGCCGGCTTTCAGGCTTTCCAATACGTGGGCGTAGTCGCTGGCGTTGACCACGATGGCCACGTCTTTATGGTTCTTGGCTGCCGAGCGCACCATGGTCGGGCCGCCGATATCGATGTTTTCGATAGCGGTCGGCAGGTCGCAGCCTGGTTTGTTGATGGTGGCTTCGAACGGGTAGAGGTTGACGGCCACCAGGTCGATCGGCTTGATGCCGTGCTCGTTCATGATGGCGTCGTCGATACCGCGACGGCCGAGGATGCCGCCATGGATTTTCGGGTGCAGGGTCTTGACCCGACCGTCCATCATTTCTGCGAAACCGGTGTAGTCCGCGACTTCTACTGCGGCCACGCCGTTGTCCTGCAGCAGTTTGAAGGTCCCGCCCGTGGAGAGGATTTCCACACCCAGGGCTTCCAGCTCCCGGGCAAATTCGAGGATCCCGGTCTTGTCGGAAACACTGATCAAGGCGCGGCGGATCGGCAGGCGGGTAGTCTGGTCGGTCATCTCAATTTCCATCAAAAGCAAAGGAGTCAGCAAAAAAGGCGACCGGTTTTACGCGGGCGCCTTTCTGGTTTGATTGAATGCTTACAGCAAATCGTACTGTTTGAGCTTCTTGCGCAGGGTCCCACGGTTCAGGCCCAGCAGCTCACTGGCTTTGGTCTGGTTGCCCTTGACGTAGTTCATCACGCTTTCGAGCAAGGGCGCCTCGACTTCGGAGAGCACCAGGTTGTACACATCCGTGACGGCCGCGCCCTCAAGGTGGGCGAAATAATTGTGCAGCGCTTTCTCGACGCTCCCGCGAAGGGTCTGGCCTTCTTCGCTCGGCGTGTTGAGGTGCTGTTTCAAATTGACGTTGTCGCTCACGGGTGTTGTTCCACTCACTAAAGTCTCGGTCATCATCGTCATGCGGCCACCCCTTCTCCGTCCCCTGCTCTCAGGCTCTTGTCTCGTTCGGCAAAGAACTCACGAACGGCGGTGACCTGTGCTTGCGTTTCATCCAAACGATTGAACCCAGCGCGAAACTCTTTGGCGCCGGGCAGGGTTGCGAGATACCAACCCACATGCTTGCGAGCAATGCGCGCGCCCATCACGTCCCCATAGAAGGTGTGCAGGGCGGCCAGATGCTCTAGCAGAATACGTTCCACCTCGATCAGCCCCGGTGCCGGCATGATTTCGCCGGTACGCAGGAAGTGCTCGATCTCACGAAAGATCCATGGCCGCCCCTGGGCGGCCCGGCCGATCAACAGGCCATCGGCACCGGTTGCGTGCAGCACGCGCCGGGCTTTCTCGGCCGAGTCGATGTCGCCGTTGGCAAAGACCGGAATCGACACCGCCTGCTTGATCGCAGCGATGGTGTCGTATTCGGCTTCACCGGTATAAAGGTCAGCGCGGGTGCGGCCATGCACCGCCAATGCTGTAATGCCTGCCTGTTCGGCGATCTTCGCCACCGTCAGGCCGTTCTTGTTGTCCCGGTCCCAGCCGGTACGGATCTTCAGGGTGACCGGTACATCCACTGCGCCGACAACGGCCTGCAGGATCTCGGCCACCAGTTGCTCATCCTTCAACAGGGCGGAACCGGCGGCCTTGTTGCAGACCTTCTTGGCCGGGCAGCCCATGTTGATATCAATAATCTGTGCACCCAGCTCTACGTTGGCCCGGGCCGCATCCGCCAGCATTTGTGCATCACCACCGGCGATCTGTACCGAGCGAGGCTCGGGATCACCTTCGTGGATCATGCGCATCCGCGATTTGCGGGTGTTCCACAAGCTCATGTCGCTGGTGACCATTTCCGAGACTACAAGGCCCGCGCCCAAACGTTTGCACAGCTGACGAAAGGGCTGGTCGGTGACGCCCGCCATCGGGGCGAGAATCAAAGCGTTTGGCAATGTATATGGGCCGATGCGTACCGCCGACATAGGACTTCCCTGTTGTGGGGCCGGATCATTAGAGTTCGAAAAAGGGTTGGCATGATACCCGCTCTCGATGACTGGTTAAAGGCTGAATTGGATAAAATCTGAGCAGCTATTTTCTTATCGCCAGCGGTTTGGTCGTGGACGGGCAAGTCAATAACCTGCCGTCCGAACCTTGACGCGCGCGGCCAATCACTCGGGGGAGTGGAAACTGAGACTGTAGTTCACAGCTTTGTTGCCCGGGTCGAGAATGTCCAGGGCGATATGGATCGGGGTCTGGGATGGCATCTCGGTCTGGCCGGCCAACTCACCGCTGAGGTACTCGGCGGGCTTGAAGCGCCGGCTGGCGATCATCCGGCCATTGAGGTCGGCAAAGCGCAGCTCCAGCAGCGGGAACGGCTGGGAGAAGGTGGCGCGGTTGTAGATGATCGCATCCACCACCAGCGCGCCGGCGAACTCGGGATGGCTGCGCACCACCAGGTTACTGCTCTTGATATGGGCGATATCGACCCGCGACGGCACGGTGCAGCCCAGTTTCGGGCACAGCTCCTGGAACCACGGCCGGTATTTGTCCTGGCGGGCCAGTTCGTCGAACTGGTAGGCGATGTACTGTCCGGCGAGCGCAGCGGCGGCCAGCAGCACCAGGGCCAGCCAGAACAGGCGGCGGCCCCAGCCAGCGGGGCGTTTGCCGGTGTAGAGGTGCAGCGGGTCGTCTTCCAGGTCCTGCAGCATCTCGTCATGGGCATTGGAGGTGGTGCGGGAGCGCTTGCGGCGCGGTTCAGGCTCAGGCTCGTCCGGTTCGCTGCCGAGCGTTGGCTCGGGCGGGTCGAGGGCGTCGGCGGTATGCAGCACCGTCGGCTCGTCGTCCACCTCGTGAAGGTCGAAGGACATCGAAGGCTCGGTGCGCAGGGGTTTGCCCGTGGGTACTGGGGCCGGCTCGACGGCTTCCTCGGCGTGGGCGATTGTCGCAGCCCGTTCGTCTGGTGGATCGCTGAACAGGCTGGCGGCCCATTGTTCTTCTTCGGCCTTGGCGGTGTCGCGGCTGGCGCTCATCGACTCGTCTTTTTGCCGGCGGTCGGCGCTGGCTTGGCGCCGTTCGCTGCCCTGGGGCTGAGTGTGCTGGATCTCCCGGCGCTCCAGCTTGGCCAGTTCCTCGTCCAGGTCAAGGTTATCCAGGTCCAGCTCTTCGGCGCTCCATTGCTTCTGGCTGATGGCGCGCGGCGCAGCTTCGGCACTTGGCGCCTCAGGTGCATGGGCACGCTGCTCCAGCAACTGGCGGGCAGCATTGAACACTTGCAGGCAAGAGCCACAGCGAACCACGCCACGGGCCACGCTCAGTTGAGCATGGCTGACGCGGAAACGGGTTTGGCAATGCGGGCACTGGGTGACGAAACTGTCGGTCATGCGGCCATCCGATTCATGCAGGCGCTCATTCTAGCGCCGACGACCGCTGATGCGTACCCAGCCATCGCGGTTGGCGATGGGGTCCAGGTCAAAGTCCTGGGCATAGGCGGCGGCGACTTCTTCACCCTGCTCGGCGAGGATCCCCGACAGCGCCAGGCGCCCGCCAGGCTTGACCAGGCTCGACAGTTGCGGGGCCAGCGAGACCAGCGGCCCGGCAAGGATATTGGCGACCAACACGTCGGCCTGTACCTGGGGCAACTGCTCCGGTAGGTACAGTGGGAATTTGTCTTCAGGGATGTTGTTGCGCCCGGCGTTATCGCGGGAAGCTTCCAGGGCCTGCACGTCGATATCGGTGCCGACCGCTTCCTGGGCACCCAGCAGCAGCGCGGCGATAGCCAGGATCCCCGAGCCGCAGCCGAAGTCCAGCACGTTGCAACCGTGCAAGTCCTGGCCGTCGAGCCATTCCAGGCACAGGGCGGTGGTTGGGTGGGTGCCGGTGCCGAATGCCAGGCCCGGGTCCAGCAGCAGGTTGACGGCCTCAGGCTCCGGGGCGGCATGCCAGCTGGGCACGATCCACAGGCGCTGGCCGAAACGCATGGGTTGGAAGTTGTCCATCCAGCTGCGTTCCCAGTCCTGGTCTTCGATCACTTCACTGTGGTGCTCGGGCAGCGGGCCGCCGGTCAGCAGTTCCATATGGGCAAAGACGCTGGCGGCGTCGGTGCCGTCTTCGAACAGGGCCAGCAGGTGGGTGTGGGACCACAGCGGCGTGGTGTTCAGCTCAGGCTCGAAAATCGGTTGGTCTTCGGCGTCCATGAAGGTCACCGACACGGCGCCCACTTCGAGGAACGCGTCTTCATAGGTTTCGGCTTGTTCTGGGCTGATGGCGAGACGGACTTGCAGCCAAGGCATGGCGGGCACCTTTGAAAAAATGAGTGTGCAGCGGGGTGGGGCTGCGAAAGGGCGCAAGTTTACGCGAGAGCAGGCCAGAAGACGACAGTGCCGACGATATGCGCTGCAGCGGGTGTACATGGAGCAAAATGTGGGAGCGGGCTTGCTCGCGAATGCGGTGGGGCAGTGATGGACATGTTCACTGATACACCGCATTCGCGAGCAAGCCCGCTCCCACATTTGGATTGTGTGCATCCATAAACAACAAAACCGCCCGAAGGCGGTTTTGTGAGTGGAGCACAAACTTACTGGTTGGCCAGCTTGTGTTCCAGGTAGTGAATGTTCACACCACCTTCGCAGAAGCCTTCATCACGAACCAGATCCCGATGCAGTGGGATGTTGGTCTTGATGCCGTCGACCACGATTTCGTCCAGGGCGTTGCGCATACGGGCCATGGCCTCGTCGCGGGTGGCGCCCCAGGTGATCAGCTTGCCGATCAGCGAGTCGTAGTTGGACGGAACCTTGTAGCCGCTGTACAGGTGCGAATCCACACGCACGCCGTTGCCGCCTGGCGCATGGAAATGCTTGACCAGACCAGGGCTTGGGATAAAGGTTTTCGGGTCTTCGGCGTTGATCCGGCACTCCAGGGAGTGGCCGTGCATCTTCACGTCGTCCTGGGTGAAGGACAGCACGTTGCCAGCGGCGATGCTCAGCATCTCTTTGACGATGTCGATACCGGTGACCATCTCCGAAACCGGATGCTCTACCTGCACGCGAGTGTTCATCTCGATGAAGTAGAAGCGGCCGTTCTCGTAGAGGAACTCGAAAGTCCCGGCGCCACGGTAGTTGATATCGATGCAAGCCTTGACGCAGCGTGCCAGGACTTCCTGACGCGCCTTTTCATCCAGGCCCGGCGCCGGAGCTTCTTCCAGGACCTTCTGGTGACGACGTTGCAGCGAGCAATCGCGGTCGCCCAGGTGGATGGCGTGGCCCTGGCCGTCGGACAGTACCTGGACTTCCACGTGACGTGGGTTGGTCAGGTATTTTTCCAGGTAGACCATCGGGTTGCCGAACCAGGCGCCCGCTTCCGAGCGAGTCTGCTTGGCTGCTTCGATCAGGTCTTCTTCCTTGTGCACCACGCGCATGCCGCGACCACCACCGCCGCCGGCGGCCTTGATGATCACCGGGTAACCGACTTCACGACCAATGCGCAGAGCGGTTTCCTCGTCTTCCGGCAGCGGGCCGTCGGAGCCTGGAACGGTTGGCACGCCGGCTGCGATCATGGCGTCCTTGGCCGAAACCTTGTCGCCCATCAGGCGAATGGTCTCGGCTTTCGGGCCGATGAAGGCAAAGCCGGATTTTTCCACCTGTTCGGCGAAGTCGGCGTTTTCCGCGAGGAAGCCGTAGCCAGGGTGGATACCATCAGCGCCGGTCACTTCAGCCGCGGCGATGATGTTCGAGACCTTCAGGTACGAGTTCGTGGCCAGTGGCGGGCCGATGCAGATGCTTTCGTCCGCCAATTTCACGTGCATCAATTCGGTATCGGCCGTCGAGTAAACAGCGACGGTCTTGATGCCCTCTTCCTTACAGGCGCGCAGGATACGCAGCGCGATCTCGCCGCGGTTGGCGATCAGGACTTTTTGCAGTTTCTTCGCAGGTTTCAACATCGAAGGCGCTCCGCGGTTCAAACGATGGTGAACAGCGGCTGGTCGTACTCAACCGGCTGACCGTTTTCTACCAGGATGGATTCGATGACGCCGGCTTTTTCGGCCGTGATGTGGTTCATCATTTTCATCGCTTCCACGATGCAGATGGTGTCGCCCACTTTCACAGTCTTGCCCACTTCAACGAAGGCTGGCGAGGTCGGTGCCGGGGTGCGGTAGAAAGTACCGACCATTGGCGACTTGACCACGAAACCGTTGAGCACTGGCGCGGCCGGTGCGGCGGGAGCTGCGGCAGCAGCAGGTGCGGCGGCCGGAGCAGCAGCGGCAGGAGCCGGTGCTTGCATCTGTGGTGCGTAGAACTGTTGGGCCGGGGTCTTGCTGTGACGGCTGATCCGTACGGACTCTTCGCCTTCCTTGATTTCCAGCTCGTCGATACCGGATTCTTCCAGCAGTTCGATCAGTTTCTTAACTTTACGGATATCCATGAATCATCAACTCCCAAGGGGCGGTCAGGGGCGTTTAGCCTGTTCTTCAACTTGTTCCAGGGCGGCCTCCAGGGCCAGTCGGTAACCGCTGGCGCCAAGGCCGCAGATCACTCCTACCGCTACGTCGGAGAAGTAAGAGTGATGGCGGAAAGCTTCGCGTTTAT
Organism: Pseudomonas proteolytica; assembly: GCF_007858275.1. Classification (GTDB taxonomy): domain Bacteria; phylum Pseudomonadota; class Gammaproteobacteria; order Pseudomonadales; family Pseudomonadaceae; genus Aquipseudomonas; species Aquipseudomonas proteolytica. Next base: position 9,255 of record NZ_VFEV01000004.1, on the reverse strand, counting down.
GCACGTTCGATAAATGCACTTCGATGAATGGGATGCTCACCGCCAGCAGCGCGTCACGTAATGCAACGCTTGTGTGCGTAAAAGCGGCGGGATTGATCAGGATGAAGTCCACGCCTTCGCTGCGCGCGGCGTGAATGCGATCAATCAATTCATACTCGGCATTGCTTTGCAGGTAGAGCAGATGGTGGCCGGCTTCACGGGCCCGTCGTTCCAGATCGAGGTTGATCTGTTCGAGGGTCACTGCACCGTATACACCCGGCTCGCGGGTGCCGAGCAGGTTCAGGTTGGGTCCGTGCAGAACCAGTAAGGTCGCCATCGGCTGTTCCTTGTTATTGGAGGTGGGTACGTCAGAACCCGGCGACTATGCCGCAAAGCCTTTGTGACTGTCCAGTTCTCTGCAATAGCCAGCACGATTAGCGAGGATTGCGCAAAGTATGTGACCGAGGCGCACGATCCGGTCATTGGTAATACGGTCTAGAAAGCAATGAAGATCGACTGTGGGAGCTGGCTTGCCTGCGATAGCGGTGGATCAGTAGCCGATTAGTCGCCTGGCACACCGCTATCGCAGGCAAGCCAGCTCCCACATTTGATCTTCATGGGGCGGGAGATGGCGTTAGACGCGGAAGGCCTGCACGGCCGTATTAAGCTGCCCGCCGAGCACCAAAAAATGCTCGCCCTGGCTGCGGCCCTGGCCAATGCGCAGCAGGTTGTCCTCGCCCAACTGGTGGATGCGTTCGCTGTTATCACGGATCTCACTGACGGCGCCGCTCTGCTGCGCCGTGACATCGGCAATGCGGATGGCCGTGTCGGAAATGGTCTGGATCGCGTTGACGATTTCGTCCAGCGCGCCGTCGGCGGCCTGGGCTTGTTGAGCGGTGGCTTCGGCATGTTCGACCTGGGCGCGCATGCCCTCCACCGACTGCCTTGCTGCGGTCTGCAGGCCGGCGATCAGGGTCTGGATTTCGGCGGTGGCGCCTGCGGTGCGCTGGGCCAGGGAACGCACTTCGTCGGCGACCACGGCAAACCCGCGGCCGGCCTCACCGGCGCGGGCGGCTTCGATGGCGGCATTGAGCGCCAGCAGGTTGGTCTGGTCGGCAATCGAGCGGATCACCGTCAGCACGCTGCCAATGGTGGCGGACTCTTCGGCGAGTTTTTCGATCATTTGCGCATTGTCCTGCACCTCGCCCACCAGTGCGTGCAGGCCGGTCAGGCTCAAGCCGATCACCCGTTGGCCATGCTCCACGGCGTCGCCGGCGCTGCGGCTGGCCCCGGCGGCCTGGCTGGCGTCGCCGGCGACCTGCTGGATCGTGGCTTCCAGTTCGCCCAACGAATCGCGGATTTGCGCAGTGTCCCCGGCCTGGCGTTCGGCGCCGTCATGCAGGCCGCCGCTCAGTTCGGCCAGGGCGCGGCTGCTACCGGCCACTTCCTCTGCGTTGGCGCGGATAGTGCCCACCAGGTTCACCAGGTAAGCGCGCAGGCGATTGAGCGAGGCTTCAATATCATGCAGTTCGCGGTTGGTCGCACCCAGGGCGATCGGTTGGCTGAAATCGCCCTCGGCCCAGGTCGACAGGGCCGGCGCCAGGCTGGTGAGCACTCGCGCCAGGCGTCGTTGCAGGGTGTCGATGAGCAGGGCGATCAACAGGATCAGGCCAATCATCACGCCTTGGATCACCCGCACCTCGCCCTGGATCTTGCCGTGCTGGGCACGCACCTCGGGCTCCAGCGCGGCGATGGCTTGCTGCACGGTGTCGATTTTCAGGTGCGTGGCAGCGGCCAGTTCTGCGCGCTTATGGATTTGCTCACGGGTCCGCGCAAGCTCTGCCGGGTAGCGTGTGAGCAGGCTGTTGAGTTCGCGTTTGAGATTGACGCCGGTGTCTTCGGCGGTGGTGGTTTCGCTGCTTTCCAGGCCCATCAACGCAGAAAAGTCATCGCTGTTGGAGGCACTGCTGGCAGTCACGCCCAGTAGTGGCAGTTGCTCAAGCAGGTCAGCCTGGCTGCGGATATTGGTCAGTTCACGTTCCACGTCGGCGGCCAATTCACTGCGCCCGCTGCTCACCAGTTTGTCCCGCGCCAGGGACAGCTTGGCCAGGTGCTGCGAGGCCGCCAGCAGCGGCGGCAGATAACGCCCTGCATCGGCTGAGTTGACGCCCATGGCGTACTGGCTCAGTTGCTCCAGGTTGGCCCCCAGTTCCCGCTCGGCTTGCAGCAGCAAGGCTTGTGGGTCGCCGGCCAGTTTGCCGGCGGCCAGCAGGTCGGTCTTGCTGAAGCCATCGAGGTCGAGCAGGCCGGGCCGCAGTTTTTCGGTCAGCTCAGGCGGCAATTGATCCAGGTGCAGCAACAGGTTTTCCAGGCTCTGGCCGGCCGCGCTCAGGCGCAAGGCGTCGCCGCTGGCCAGATAGTCGTCGATATTGCGCGCGGTCTGGTTCTGGAACGCCTGGGACAGGCCCAGATAACGCTCCATCAATAGATAAGGGCGTTCGAGGGCCCGTTGCGACCACCAGAGCGTAGCGCCCAGGGCCAGGCAAACGGCGACCAGCAGAAGGGTGTTCAGATTCGTCAGCAGCTTCAGGCGCATGCGTGGTTTCAACCAACGGCAGAAGGAGTAAGTGCCTGAAGTTATTGCGTTTTCGTTACAGGGTTATGACGGACTGAGTGGAATCTGGTGAAAAAGTGGCACTTTGCCTTGATTCACCCGAAGCATGCACCCGATTACGCCCGGCGTCCTTGGCGCGGTACAGCGCTTCATCGGCCTGGGCCGCCATCATCAGGCTGTCGGAGCCGTCGCATAGCTGCACCACGCCGGCGCTGAAGGTGCACCATAAATCCTGGGGTTGGGCCGGGTAATGGATTTCGGCAAAGCGCCCACGGATTTCGTCGAGCACCTTGCAGGCGGCGTCCAGGTCGGTGTCGGGCATGACAATGGCAAATTCTTCGCCGCCGTACCGGCCGATATAGTCGGTCTTGCGCAGGCGCTGCTTGAGAAACAGCGCCAGGCTTTTGATCACGCGGTCGCCCATGGGGTGGCCGTGGCTGTCGTTGACCCGCTTGAAGTGGTCAATGTCGAGCATGGCAAAGCTCAGCGGCTTGTTCTCGCGGCGCGAGCGGAAGCTGCAGTCTTCCAGCAGTTGCAGGATATGGGTGTGGTTGTACAGGCCGGTCAGGCTGTCGCGCACCATCCGCGCCTTGAGATGACGGGCGCGGGCCGCGCGGTTGCGCACGGTGGTGATCAGGTGGCGCGGCTTGATCGGCTTGGTGAGGAAGTCGTCGCCGCCTTCGCTCATGGCGTCCAGCTGTTTATCCAGGTCGTCTTCGGCCGACAGGTAAATGATCGGCACGCTGACATAGCGGTCGTTGTGGCGAATCACCTTGGCCAGCTCGGTGCCGGTGCAGGCTGGCATGTACATGTCGAGGATGATCAGGTCGGGCTGGAAATCCGCAAGCTCAGCCATGGCCTGGATCGGTTCGATCAAGGTGCGGGTGACGATCCCGGCGCTGTTGAGCAAGCGTTCGGTGTGCATCGCCTGGGCGCGGGAGTCGTCAATGATCAGCACTTTATAAGGTTCGTACTGGGCGACGCAGGTCAGGACTTCGATTTTTTCCAGCAGGCTGGAGGCTTCCAGGGTGCCGGTGAGAAACTCCTGGCCCCCAGCGCGCACGGCGGCCAGGCGGGTGGGGGTGTCGGTTTCGTGCAGGCTGAAGAACAGCAGCGGCAGTTTCTGCTCCAGGCCTTCCTGGGCTTCGGCGGCCAGCTTCAGGCCCAGGCCGGTGCCGCAGAAGTCCACGTCCATCACAATCGCAGCCGGCAGGCGTTCGGCCATGGACGAACGGAAGGCCGCCACGCTGTCCAGGGACTGCGCGCTCAAGCCAAAGAATTCCAGTTGCTTGGCCAGGCGCTCGGCGCGGTCGTGATCGGCCAGCATCACGTAGATGGGCTTGCGCATCGGCGGCAGGAAGGTCTGGTCCAACTGATCGCCCTGGCGCAGGCCGGTACGGGACAGGCGCTGCATCAAGCGGTTGAGGTCGGTGATCAGGTTGCTGCTCAGGCGGCCGCGGTTTTCATCCACGGCTTTAAGCGACTCGATGATGTGCCGGGCCAGTTGGCCATGCTCGGGTTGCTCAAAGCGCTCGGCAAAACGCAGCAGGCGCAGATTGGCCTCGCTGAGCTCGTTCAATTCGGCGTTCGACCATTCGCTGCGCTGCAAACGCTGCCAGATCTCAAGAATTTGACGCGCCTGATGAATTACCCGCTGGGCAAAGTGGTGCTTGAGACGCTCACGGCTGGGGTCTTCTGGCTCGGTCATATCCTGACTACTAGGTAAGGGTGCATGCTGAGGTCGACTGGTGGCTCTATGCTAGCACCTCTTTTCATTCGCGCGAGTGTCATACGTCAATTAACTGCAACGTCCAGATGATTCATTTGCTGACTGTTGGGTCGCGTAGGCGCATCAGCGCCCATCCTTTATAGTTGAGTGCCAGCTTTACGCCACCTTGATTAAAAGCCCCGCACAGACGGGCACGATGGGGTAGGGTTGTGGTCGTAGCTATTGAACTCAAGTGACTGAAAGGATATCCGCCATGCTGGACTGGAAAAACCGTGCAGGCAGCGCCCCAGGCCCAAGCCCTGCGCCCAAGTCGGCCTCCCGCAGCTATTTTCGCAATTTGCTGATGAGTCGTGCCCTGCTGACCCTGGTTGTAATTTACCTGTTGGTCACCGGTGGCCTGGGTTGGTATTGGAGCCAGGAGCCGGCGCTGTTCCCGGTCCAGCAAAACGCGCAAATTGCCGCCGAAAAAGACGGCAAGCAAATGGTGATCGGCTTTACCACCGTCGAAACCGTCAAGACCGTGGTGGGCACCCTGCTGAACAAGCCGGGTGGCTATATCTCCAACGACCGCTTCCCGCCTGGGCTGTGGATGGACAATATGCCCAGCTGGGAATATGGCGTGCTGGTGCAGGTGCGTGACCTGACCCGCGCCCTGCGCAAGGATTTCGCCCGCTCGCAATCGCAATCGGCCGAAGACGCCGACCTGGCCAAGGCCGAGCCGCGCTTCAACTTCGATAACAAGAGCTGGGTGCTGCCTTCCAGTGAATCGGAGTACCAGGAAGGCATCAACTCCCTGAACCGCTACCAGGCGCGCCTGTCCGACCCCAACCAGAAAGGCGCCCTGTTCTATGCGCGTGCCGACAACCTGAACAACTGGCTGGGCGACGTCGCCACTCGCCTGGGTTCGTTGTCGCAGCGCTTGTCGGCCAGTGTGGGCCGGGTCAAGCTCAACACCGCGTTGAAAACCGAAGCGCTGGCGCCGGGCGAAGTGCCGCAGGTCGATGAAGAAGTGGTGGAAACCCCATGGATGCAGATCGACAACGTGTTCTATGAAGCCCGTGGCCAGGCGTGGGCCCTGTCCCACCTGTTGCGCGCCATCGAAGTCGACTTTGCCGACGTACTGGCCAAGAAAAACGCCACCGTCAGCGTACGCCAGATCATTCGTGAGCTGGAGGCGTCGCAGGAAACCCTGTGGAGCCCGATGATCCTCAACGGCAGCGGCTATGGCGTATTGGCCAACCACTCGTTGGTGATGGCCAACTACATCTCCCGCGCCAACGCCGCGGTGATCGACTTGCGTCAACTGCTGAACCAGGGTTGAGTCGTGGTCGATAGCGCCAAGGAGGTCGCGCACCGCGCGGCCTCGGATGCCGAACATATCGCCTGGGTCGACGAGCAGGACAACCTGCTCGGCGCCCTGGTGCGCGCCGACCTGCGTGAACGCGGTCTGATCGGCCGCGGCACCTACATCATGCTATTCAACTCAAAGGGCGAGTTGTGCGTGCACCGGCGCACCCTGAGCAAAGCCATCTATCCCGGTTACTGGGACGTGGCGGCAGGCGGGATGGTGGCGGCTGGCGAAACCTATGAGCAGTCGGCAGCCCGTGAGCTGGAAGAAGAGTTGGGCGTCAGTGGTGTTGAATTGACCGCCCACGACCACTTTTTTTTCGAGGATACGGGCAACCGGCTCTGGTGCTCGGCGTTCTCGGCGGTCTGGGATGGGCCGCTGCAGCTGCAGCCCGAAGAGGTGCTGGAAGCGCGCTTTATGAGTGTCGAGGCGGTGCTTGAGGATATCGAGCGAAAGCCCTATTGCCCCGACTCCCTGGCCGCATTAAAACGCTATCTGGCCGCGCGTCGCTAAAGTTGCATAAATTGGCGCCATTTGGCTCTTAGCAATCAGGCTTTTTGCCGTTACACTGCGCGACTTTTCAAGCCGAACCGCCACCGCGTCTCCCCGGCCCCTGTAGGAGCGAGCTTGCTCGCGAAAAACCCAATGTCACCGCGTGCTGTCTGAATGCCCGCGTTATCATTGACGATTTTCGCCAGCAAGCTCGCTCCTACAGGGGCGGGGAGGGCTGAGCGGTTCGGTAGCGCTGCCCCTGCCTGAGTGGGGCTTCGCGGTCAGCCGCCCATTGCGGGCACTGACCAGTCTTCATCCTCCCAAGAGGATTGCCGGTGGCCAAAAAAGCCGCATCCTTCGCCGCCCTTGGTGGCCTGGTGTTTTCCACCGACGCAGGTCGGCATTGCCCGGACTGTCGCCAGCCCGTGGACGCCTGTACCTGCAAACAGACCCTGATTCCCGAAGGTGACGGCATTGCCCGCGTGCGCCGCGAGAGCAAGGGCCGTGGCGGCAAGACGGTGACCACCATCACCGGCGTGCCCCTGGCCGCCGAGCCACTCAAGGAGTTGGCCACCGTGCTGAAGAAGCGCTGTGGCACCGGTGGTGCCCTGAAAGACGGGATCATCGAAATCCAGGGCGATCACGTCGAGTTGCTGTTGGCCGAGTTGATCAAGCTCGGATACAAGGCGAAGAAGTCCGGCGGCTAGCAGCCTCTGTGAAACCCGCACCGACGAGCGTGCTCGTCGTCTCCATGGTTTCACAGAGCCTGTTCCTGACCGGTGTCTAAACTCTGTCCTGCAAGTGGGGTCTACCCCTCTCACAGGCAAATCGTCATTTTCACTCTTTAGACTGCGCCAGCCTCTGACTTGGGTGGCGCTCTTCGACTTTATATAGGGGACTTCGATGTCCGTACGACGCACACGCAAAGACGATGGCAGCCAATGGACAGTTGCGGACAGCCGCAGTGTTTACGGGATTCGCCATTGGGGGGCCGGGTATTTCGCGATCAATGATGCCGGTCGCGTTGAAGTCCGTCCGAACGGCCCGAACAGCTCGCCCATCGATTTGTACGAGCAAGTGGACGAGCTGCGCAAAAGCGGCCTGTCCCTGCCATTGCTGGTGCGCTTCCCGGATATCCTGCAAGACCGCGTGCGCCAGCTGACCGGTGCCTTCGACGCGAACATCGAGCGCCTGGAATACCAGAGCAAATACACCGCGCTGTACCCGATCAAGGTCAACCAGCAGGAAGCGGTGATCGAGAACATCATCGCCACCCAGGACGTGTCCATCGGCCTGGAAGCCGGCTCCAAGCCCGAGCTGCTGGCCGTGCTGGCCCTGGCACCGAAGGGCGGCACCATCGTCTGCAACGGTTACAAGGACCGTGAGTTCATCCGCCTGGCGCTGATGGGCCAGAAGCTGGGCCACAACGTGTTCATCGTGATCGAGAAAGAGTCCGAAGTGGGCCTGGTCATCGAAGAAGCCGCCAACCTCAAGGTCAAGCCACAGGTCGGCCTGCGGGTGCGCCTGTCGTCCCTGGCGTCGAGCAAATGGGCAGACACCGGTGGCGAGAAGTCCAAGTTCGGCCTGTCGGCGGCGCAGTTGCTGTCGGTGGTCGAGCGCTTCCGCGCCGCGGGCCTGGACCAGGGCATCCGCCTGCTGCACTTTCACATGGGCTCGCAGATCGCCAACCTGGCGGACTACCAGCACGGTTTCAAGGAAGCCATCCGTTACTACGGCGAGCTGCGCAACCTCGGCCTGCCGGTGGACCACATCGACGTCGGTGGCGGCCTGGGCGTGGACTACGACGGTACCCACTCGCGCAACGCCAGCTCGATCAACTACGACATGGACGACTACGCCGGCGTGGTGGTGGGCATGCTCAAGGAATTCTGCGATGCGCAGAACCTGCCGCACCCCAACATCTTCTCCGAGAGCGGCCGCTCCCTGACCGCCCACCACGCCATGCTGGTGGTGCAGGTGACCGACGTCGAGAAACACAACGACGACGTGCCGGTGATCGAGAACAAGGAAAGCCTGCCCGAAACCGTGCAATGGCTGGTCGACCTGCTGGGCCCGACCGACATTGAAATGGTCACCGAAACCTACTGGCGCGCCACTCACTACATGAGCGACGTGGCCGCCCAGTACGCCGACGGCAAGCTGACCCTCGCGGAAAAAGCCCTGGCCGAACAGTGCTACTTCGCCGTGTGCCGTCGCCTGCACAACTCCCTCAAGGCCCGCCAGCGCTCGCACCGCCAGGTGCTGGACGAACTCAACGACAAGCTGGCCGACAAGTACATCTGCAACTTCTCGGTATTCCAGAGCCTGCCGGACACCTGGGCCATCGGCCAGGTCCTGCCGATCCTGCCGCTGCACCGCCTCGACGAAGAGCCGCTGCGCCGCGCGGTGCTGCAGGACCTGACTTGCGACTCCGACGGCAAGATCAAGCAATACGTCGACGAGCAGAGCATCGAGACCAGCCTGCCGGTACATGGCTTGAACGAAGGCGAAGACTACCTGCTGGGGATCTTCCTGGTGGGCGCCTACCAGGAAATCCTCGGGGACATGCACAACCTGTTCGGTGACACCGACTCGGTGAACATCTACCAGCGTGACGATGGCACGGTGTACAGCGCCGGGATCGAGACCCACGACACCATCGAAGACATGCTGCGCTACGTGCACTTGTCGCCGGAGGAGTTGATGACCCACTACCGTGACAAGTGCGCCAGCGCGAAGATCACGGCGGCCGAGCGCACCCAGTTCCTGGATGCGCTGCGCCTGGGCCTGACCCGCTCGTCCTACCTGTCCTCCTAAGACCGGCAGGCAGCGATCCAAACGGTGGGAGCCCGCTTGTGTAGGAGCGGGCTTGCCCGCGAAAGCAGTGGATCAGTCAATACAGGTGCTGACTGATCTGCCGTAATCGCGGCATAGGTATCTACACAACTTTCAGAAACTGACGAACTCTCCTGTGGCGAGCGGGCTTGCCCCGCGCTGGGCTGCGAAGCAGCCCCAAAACCAGCCCCAAAACCAGCCGCTGCGGTGTATCTGGTACAACGCATTCGGCTTATTGGGGCTGCTTCGCAGCCCAGC
>NZ_VFEV01000049.1 GCF_007858275.1 Pseudomonas proteolytica | reverse complement strand
ATACCCAGGCACCACCAACCCGTTCCCGTGGATGAGCGAGATCATGGACTTGAAGAAAGAGAAGAACTTCTTCGAGACCCGCGTGATCGAGTATCAGACTGGCGGGGCGTTGAGCTGGGATTGATCGCCCCACACCTCCTGTAGGAGCGAGCTTGCTCGCGAAGATCGTCAACGATAACCCAGGCCCCCCGGATAAACGCGGCGCCTAGGCGTTTTTCGCGAGCAAGCTCGCTCCTACAATCAGTGCGGTGTACGGCCTCAGTTGGACACTTGCTCAAGGAAGATCAGTTTCAGCGGTTCCTGGAGCAAGTCGTCTGCCGTGGCGGCAAAGCGCTGGAAGTACGGCATCGCAAAATGCGCATCGAGGGCCGCCTGGTTCTTGAACGCTTCACGCATATAGAACGTGCCGGGCTCGTCACGCAGTTCGAACAGCACGTAGTCCAGGTTGCCTGGCTCGGTGCGGGTCGGTTCGACCAAGGCCAGCAGGCCGGCCTTGAGCGCTTGTTCCTGGCCCGGTTTGGCCTTGAGTACGGCGATGGATATCAACGGTTTGGTCATGCTGGCGACTCCATTGGTAGGTTGGCTGGCGCAGCCGGCAAGCATTACGCACAGCGATAAGCCCAGGGCTTTGATCAGGGTGTTCATTGGAAATCTTCAAGCACAATCTTGCCCCGCGCCTTGCCGCTTTCCACCAGGGCATGGGCGCTGCGCATGTTGGCCGCGTTGATCGCACCAAAATGCGCGCCGAGGGTGGTGTGCAACACCCCCTGGTCAATCAGTTGGGCCACGCGGTTGAGCAGATGGTGTTGCTGGATCATGTCCGCCGTTTCAAACATCGAGCGGGTGAACATCAGTTCCCAGTGCAAGGACAGGGATTTGAGCTTGAGTGGCATGACATCCAGGCTGGCCGGATCGTCGATCAACCCCAGCCGCCCTTGGGGGCGCAGCACTTCTACCAGTTGCGGCAGATACTCCTCGGTATGGGTGAGGCTGGCGACATGGCTGACCCCATCAACCCCCAGTGCCTTGAGCTGGGCGAGCATGGGCCGGCGATGGTCGATTACGTGATGGGCTCCCATGCGCTGGACCCACTCGATGGTCTCGGGCCGCGAGGCGGTGCCGATCACGGTCATGCGGGTGAGTTGGCGGGCCAGTTGCACCAGGATCGAACCCACCCCACCAGCGGCACCGACCACCAACAGCACCTCGCCCTCGCCGCCGCCTTCGGTCACGCCAAGGCGATCGAACAGCAACTCCCAGGCAGTGATCGAAGTCAGCGGCAAGGCGGCGGCGTGGGCCGCATCCACTGTGCGCGGCCGGTGACCGACGATGCGCTCATCAACCACCTGGAACTCGCTGTAGCTGCCGGAACGGATCAGGGAGCCTGCGTAGTACACCGCGTCGCCCGGTTTGAACAGGGTGACGTCGGCGCCCACCTGGCGCACGATGCCCGCCGCATCCCAACCGAGGATTTTCGGCTCCTTGGCGAAAGTGCCGGCGCGCACCTTGGTATCGACCGGGTTGACCGCCACGGCCTGCACTTCTACCAGCAGGTCCCGGGGGCCTGGCTGGGGAGCATCGATGTTCACGTCGATCAGCGAGCGCGGGTCGTCAATGGGCAGGCCATGTTGGGTGAAGGAGATTGCTTTCATGGGAACTCACGGTTGATGAGGGGCGATGGCCCTCGATGGCTTATATCTTTACCGTTCCCAGCGCGAAGAAAAATCGACAAAATGCAGCAACACTTTCATCCCTGGAGTGAAAATGATCCGCATCGATGATCTTGGGCTGTTCCTGCGCAGCGCCGCCCTGGGCAGCTTCACCGCCGCTGCGGTTGAGGCCAATCTGTTGCCGGGGCAAGTCGCCGCAGCCATCAAGCGCCTGGAGCGGGAACTGCAGGTGCGCCTGTTTACCCGCACCACCCGCAGCCTGCGGTTGAGTGCCGAGGGCGAACAGTACCTGCCCACCGCCCGTGGCGTGCTGGAGCAGTTGGCCCTGGGCCGCGAACGCTTGCGCGGCGATGACGCGCCGTTGCAGGGCACATTGCAGGTCGCCGCGCCTTCGGACCTGGGGCGCAATATCCTGCTGCCGATGCTCACCGAGTTCCGCCGCCTACACCCTGAGCTGACCTTGCGCTTGCTGGTATCGGATCAGGTCACCAACCTGTTTCGCGACCCGGTGGACGTGGCCCTGCGCTATGGCTGGAACGAGGATGCCAACTACATCGCCCTGCCCTTGGCGCCCTGGAATCGCCGGGTGCTGGTGGCATCGCCCGACTACGTGGCGCGCCACGGTGCCCCCGCATCGGTCAACGACCTGACCCGCCACCCGTGCCTGCTGTACCTGCAAAACGGCCGTCTGCATGACCGCTGGGAACTGGGCGAGCAGACCGTGCAGGTTGCCGGCCCCTTGTTCAGTGACGACGCCGACGTGGTGCGGCGCTGGGCGGTGGCAGGTGAAGGCATCGCCTATAAATGCTGGCTGGACGTGTACGCCGATGTGCAGGCCGAGCGTTTGGTGGTGCTGTTGCCCGAGGTTCCCGGTGATGTGTACCCCTTGAGTTTCGCCTGCCCCCACCGTGGGCAGATGTCACGGGCAGTCACCCAGTTGTATCAGTGGTTGAACCAGCAGTTCAGCGCCCTGGAGCGCCGATGAACCCTTTTGTCGTGGATTAGGAAAGACGCGGTTTTTATGCCAAATCAAACCATCAAGACGCCGTGCGTCGGCCTGTGCTCCACCGTGTATGGCGACCTGGTGTGCCGTGGCTGCAAGCGTTATCACCATGAAGTCATTCAGTGGAACGGTTATAGCGCCGAGGAAAAACAAGCGGTCTGGCTACGCCTCGAACAGTTGCTGGTGCAGGTCATGGCCAGCAAGCTGCAAGTGCTGGATGCCCCGCGCCTGCGCCAGCAGTTGGAAGCGCGCAAGATCCGCTTTATGCCGCACCAGTCACCTTACTGCTGGGCCTATCAGTTGATTGCCCGCGGTGCGCGGGTGATTTCCAGGCTCGATGCCTATGGCCTGGCGCTGCTGCCGGAGTTTCGTGAGCGGCATCTGGCGGATTTGCGGGATGCGATTGATCGGGAGTTTTTCCTGTTATCGGAGGCGCATTACCAGCGCTACATCGCGCCGCAGTTTTTGCATGAGGCATTTGGGCCGGCGTTGATTGCCACGCTTTAGAACACACCGAAAAACCCTGTGGGAGCGGGCTTGTGTGGGAGCGGGCTTGCTCGCGAAGGCGGTGGGTCAGTTGGTGCATAGATGACTGACCCACCGCCTTCGCGAGCAAGCCCGCTCCCACAAAAGCTGCTCCCACATTTGTGCCTCGTTTAGCTTGAGGGTCAGTGGGTCCAGGACGCCCCGCGCTCGGTGTGCAGGCCGTAGCGGTCGATAGCCTGCTGGCACACCTGCGCCTGCAGGCTGCCTTGTTCCACCAGGGCCGCCAGCGCGGCAAGGACGATGTGGTGGCGGTCTACCTCAAAGAAGTCGCGTAACGCCGCACGGGTGTCGCTACGCCCGAACCCATCAGTCCCCAGCACGGTATAGCTCGACCCCAGGTACGAGCCGATCATCTGTGGCACTGCGCGCACGTAGTCCGACACCGCAACCACTGGTGCGCCTGGTGGCAGGCAGGTCGCCAGGTGGCTGTGCCGTGGGCTTTGCAGCGGATGCAGGCGATTATGGCGTTCCACCTCCCGCGCCTCGCGGGCCAGTTCGCTGAAACTGGTCACGCTGAACACCTCGCTGTCGATCTGCCAATCGTCAGCCAGTAACTGCGCGGCAGCCTGGGCCTCGCGCACCAGGGTGCCCGAGCCGAGCAGGCGCACCTTGGCGCCGGCATTGCCGTCGAGGCGGTACATGCCCTTGATGATCGCGGCTTCGACACCCGCCGGCAGGCTCGGCTGCGGGTAGTTTTCGTTCATCAGGGTCACGTAGTAGAACTCGTCGACATCGTGCTCAAGCATCTGGCGCATGCCGTGGTCGAGAATCACCGCAAACTCGCCGGCGAATGCCGGGTCGTAGGCGCGGCAGTTGGGTACGGTCGCAGCCATCAAGTGGCTGCTGCCGTCCTGGTGCTGCAAGCCCTCGCCGCCCAAGGTGGTACGCCCCGCCGTGGCACCGAGCAGAAAGCCGCGGGCGCGCTGGTCGGCGGCGGCCCAGATCAGGTCGCCCACGCGCTGGAAACCGAACATCGAGTAGTAGATGTAGAACGGCAGCATGCGCAAGCCATGCACCGAATAACTGGTGGCCGCCGCGACCCAGGAGCTGATCGCGCTGGCCTCGCTGATGCCTTCTTCCAGGATTTGCCCGTCGGTGGCTTCGCGATAGCTGAGGATCGAACCGATATCTTCCGGCTCGTAGCGCTGGCCGACGCTGGAATAAATACCGATCTGCTTGAACAGGTTGGCCATACCAAAGGTGCGCGCCTCGTCGGCGACAATCGGTACGATCCGCGGCCCCAGGGCCTTGTCCTTGAGCAGGTTGCTGAGCATGCGCACAAAGGCCATGGTGGTGGACATTTCCTTGCCTTCGGCCTGGGTGGCGAAACCGGCATAGCCACTCACGGGCGGAACGGGTATCGGCTCGGCGCTCTGGCTGCGGCTGGGCACATAGCCGCCGAGCGCGGCACGGCGCTGGTGCAGGTAGCGCATCTCCAGGCTGTCGGCGGCGGGTTTGTAGAAGCTCAGGGATTCGGTCTGCTCGTCGGTCAAGGGCAACTGGAAGCGGTTGCGAAAGCCGATCAACGCCTCGCGGTCGAGTTTTTTCTGCTGGTGGGTGGTCATCTTGCCCTGGCCGGCCTCGCCCATGCCGAAGCCTTTCTTGGTCTGGGCCAGGATCACCGTGGGGCGTCCCTTGACCCGCCGCGCAGCATGGTAGGCGGCATGGATTTTCAGCATATCGTGGCCGCCGCGCTTGAGGCGGTCGATCTGCTCATCACTCAAGCCCGCCGCCAGCTTGGCCAGGGATTCACTCTGGCCGAAGAAATGCTCACGGTTGTAGGCACCGTCCTTGGCGGCAAAGGTCTGGAACTGCCCGTCCACGGTCTGGGACAAGGTGCGCACCAACGCACCGTCTTCATCCTTGGCCAGCAAGGCGTCCCAGTCCGAACCCCAGACCAGCTTGATCACGTTCCAGCCGGCACCAGCAAACAATGCTTCCAGTTCGTCGATGATTCGCCCGTTGCCGCGCACCGGGCCATCGAGGCGTTGCAGGTTGCAGTTGACCACCCAGGTCAGGTTGTCCAGGCCTTCGCGAGCGGCCAGGGTCAGGGCCGACATGCTTTCCGGCTCGTCCATCTCGCCGTCGCCAAACACGCCCCAGACGTGCCGGTCGGTGGTGTCCTGCAAGCCGCGATGGTGCAGGTAGCGCATAAAGCGCGCCTGGAAAATCGAGCTGATCGGGCCGATGCCCATGGAGCCGGTGGGGAACTGCCAGAAGTCCGGCATCAACCACGGGTGCGGATAGCTGGACAGGCCACGGGCGCCCGCCTTGACCGCGCCCAGCTCCTGGCGGTAATGGGCCAGGTCCTGCTCGCTCAGGCGGCCTTCAAGAAACGCCCGCGCATAGATGCCGGGCGCGGAATGGGGCTGGTAGAACACCAGGTCGCCGCCCTCGTTGTTGTGGCGCGCACGGAAGAAATGGTTGAAACCCACTTCGAACAGGTCCGCCGCGCTGGCATAGCTGGCGATATGGCCACCCAGTTCGCCATAAGCCTGGTTGGCCCGCACCACCATGGCCAGGGCATTCCAGCGGACCAGCGAGGCCAGGCGTTCTTCGGTGGCCAGGTCGCCGGGAAAGTGGGGCTGCTGATCCACGTCGATACTGTTGATGTACGGCGTGCCATGGCGCGGCTTCCAGCCGATGGCCGGGGTGTTGCCGGCGTCGGCTAGCATATCGAGGATCTCCCGCGCGCGCTCAGGACCGGCGTGGCGTACCAGGGATGCCAGGGCGTCGCGCCACTCGGTGAGCTCCTGCTGGTCAATGGCTGTTTGATTGACTGTCTTTACGAAACCGTTCATGGGCACCTCCGAGCTGTTTTTTCCAGTTTATGTCTGCCCAAAAGGATTTTTTGACTGTTCTGGATAGGTTGACGGGCGATTTGCAGCACAAAATGCTTAAACACAGCCCATTAAAAGCACGTTGTGCTTCAACCACCTGAAACACCGCAATTGTGTTTAAAATGCCGCCCGTTTAATGATCGACGCTGCCCGATGACCCCTGACGCCCTCGCCCTGCTCCACACCCATTTGCTCGCCGCCCTGCGCGACGTACCTGCAGAAACCCGGCGCCTGTTCCACGGCCGGGGCCGCTGCTGGCCGGGCCTGGAACAACTGACTGTGGATTGGCTGCAAGGCGTGGTGCTGGTTGCTTTGTTCAAGGAGCCCGAGGCGGTGCAACTGGATGCCTTGCAGCAATTGCTGCGCAACCTCTGCACCAGCGACGAATGGCAGCAGGCCGGCGCCCACACCCTGGCGTTGCAACATCGCTATCTGCCGCAAAGCACCACCGAATGGTTGTGGGGGCAGATGGTCGAGGAGCTGACCATCACCGAAGGCGGCCTGTTGTATCGCATCGACCTGGGCAAAAAACAGAACAGTGGGCTGTTCCTGGATATGCGCTACGGCCGCAATTGGGTACGCGAACACGCCAGTGGCCTGCGGGTGCTGAACCTGTTTGCCTATACCTGCGGGTTTTCCGTGGCCGCCATCGAGGGCGGGGCCGAGCATGTGGTCAACCTGGATATGGCCCGTGGCGCCCTGAGCCGGGGCCGCGACAATCACCGGCTCAATGGCCATGACCTGGGCAAGGTGAGTTTTCTGGGGCACGACTTGTTCAAGTCCTGGGCCAAGGTCACCGGCAACGGTCCCTATGACTTGGTGATCATCGATCCGCCGTCCTTCCAGAAAGGCAGCTTCCTGCTGACCAAGGACTATCAGCGCGTACTGCGCCGCCTGCCAGATTTGCTGACGCCCCAGGGCACAGTATTGGCCTGCATGAACGACCCGGCGTTTGGCGAGGACTTCCTGATCGAAGGCGTGACCCGCGAAGCGCCGGGGCTGCGCTTTGAGCAGCGCCTGGCAAACCCGCCGGAATTTCCCGATATCGACCCGCAAAGCGGCTTGAAGGCCCTGGTGTTCCGTCAGGGCTGATGCCGAATCCGTCAACGCTTGCTACGCTAAACCTAACGCCGTGGTGGTGAACCTTATCCCCACCTTTCCGGTCGATACCTGCATCCCTTGGCCAGATTCGACGCTCAATCGCCGTCGGCTGCCGTGTTTCACCTTTTGGAGAACGCCCCTGTGATATCGACCCTGCATGTAGCCAGACTCAAAGCCTGGGGCGCCCATGGTTTTACCGCCACCGGCGTGGTGCTGGCCTTCCTCGCGACGCTGGCGCTGCTGGAGAACCAACCCAAGGCCTGCCTGCTGTGGCTGGGCCTGGCATTGATTGTAGATGGCGTGGATGGGTCGCTGGCGCGACGGGTCAATGTGCAGACCGTGCTGCCAAGCTTTGATGGCTCGGTGCTGGACCTGGTGATCGACTACCTGACGTATGTGTTTATCCCGGCGCTGTTTATCTACCGCTACATCGACCTGCCGGACTTCACCCACCTGTTCACCGTCTCGGTGATCCTGGTGTCGTCGCTGTTCTGCTTCTGCAACGTCAACATGAAGAGCAAGGACAACTACTTCCAGGGCTTCCCCGCGGCCTGGAACGTGGTGGCGCTGTGTGTCTACATCATTGACCCGGACGCCTGGATCACCCTGGCCACGGTGATTGGCCTGGCGCTGCTGACAGTGACCCCGATGAAGTTCCTGCACCCATTCCGGGTCAAGCGCTTCATGCCGATCAACATTGCGGTGACCACGGTGTGGCTGCTGTGCAGCCTGTTGCTGGTGATCGACCAGCCGTATACCAACAAGCTGACCATGGGCCTGTGGTTGTTGATGTCGGCGTACTTCCTGGGGATTTGTATCTGGCGCACAGCGGTGGAGTGGTTGGATAAATCGCGTAAGGCATAAGGCTTATCGTGGCAAGCGGACTTGTTGTGGCAAGCGGGCTTGCTGTGGCGAGCGGGCTTGCCCCGCGCTGGGCTGCGCAGCAGCCCCTCTCCACAAAAGCACCACAGCCACAACAGCACCACTGCCACAACATACCGCAGTCAGAACGCCAGCTTGAAACCAATCAACCCCAGCATCACCGCCAGGCACGGGCGCAGCAGTTCATCCGGCACCCGGCCTGACATATGGCTGCCAACGTAGATCCCCGGCAGCGACCCCATCAGCAAGAACCCCAACAAATGCCAGTCCATGTTACCCATGCTCGCATGCCCTAGGCCTGCGACCAGGGTCAGCGGTACGGCGTGGGCGATTTCGGTGCCCACCAGGCGCTTGGTGGCCAGGAACGGATACAGGATAAACAACGCCACGGTGCCCAGCGCGCCGGCACCGATGGAGGTCAGGGCGACCATGGTGCCGAGGATCGCGCCGGTGAAGACTGTCAGGCCGTTGAGGTTGCGCGGGCGCATATGGTAGTTGTCGCCCGCATGGTGCTGGGCAAAGGCCAACAGTTTTTTCTTGAACAGAATCGCCAGGGCCGTGAGCAGCAGTACCACGCCCAGGGCCTGCTTGATCACCTCGTTCATCGCGCTGGGGTCGGTGTGCAGACTCTTGAGGAACCACAGCGTCAACAATACTGCCGGCACGCTGCCCAGGGTCAGCCAGCCGGTGATGGTCCAGTCGATGTTCTTGTTCTTGCCATGCACCAGCACCCCACCGGACTTGGTGATGGCCGCATACAGCAAGTCGGTGCCCACCGCCGTGGCGGGGTTGATGCCGAACCACAACAGGATCGGGGTCATGAGCGACCCGCCACCGACGCCGGTCATGCCGACGATAAAACCAACGATCAGGCCTGCCACTACAAAACCAAAATTACCCACATCCATTACAACTACCTGCGGCCTTATAAAATTCTGGCGGCAGCATAGCGATTTTTCTTATAACGACTTATATCAATACGATCTGACTTTATTCCTTTTACGTCTCATGGATTTATTTGTCGCGCCGTGCATCCAGTCAGCCGTGCCGTGAGTAGTACAGGTAGTAGCCATAACGCTGCTCTGCTGTTCACCCCTACGGAGAGACACCGATGAACACTAAACCCCTGCTCTGCCTGACCTGCCTGCTGCTCGCGGCGCCCGCGGCCTTTGCCCAGACCAGCCTGCCCGACAGCATCAAGGTGCCGGACGGCCACAAGGTGACCATGGAAACCACCGGTGTCGGCGAAATCACCTACGAGTGCCGCGACAAGGCCAACGCTGCCGGCCAGACCGAATGGGTCTTCGTCGGCCCCAAGGCAGTGCTCAATGATCGCAGCGGCAAGCAGGTCGGCACCTACTTCGGCCCGCCCGCCACCTGGCAGGCCCAGGACGGTTCGAAAGTCACCGGCACGCAATTGGCCGTGGCGCCGTCCAGCGCGGGCAACCTGCCCTATCAACTGGTCAAGGCCAACCCGGCCGAAGGCAAGGGTGCAATGAACGGGGTCAGCTATATCCAGCGCGTCGCGCTCAAGGGTGGCGTGGCGCCAAGTGCCGAATGCAGTACCGCCAACAAAGGCCAGCAAGAAGTGGTGAAGTACCAGGCGGATTACATCTTCTGGGCGGCCAAATAATGCGCCTGGCAAAAAAAGTCGTCTAAGCTGCTGCGCTAGCACCCCGGCCAATCGCGGCCGGGGCTTGACCCTCAAAGGCGGCCACAATCCTTGCCCGAACCTCTCTTTGACTATGAAGCCTGCCTGTTGGCCTGCGCCCGCGGCGAACAGCAAGCCTTGCGTCAGTTGTACGAACAGGATTGCGCCCGGCTGCTCGGCGTGGCCAAGCGCATTGCGCGGGATACGGCCCTGGCGGAGGACATCGTGCATGAGGCGTTTATCAATATCTGGAACGGCGCCGGCGGTTTCGACCCGCGTAGGGGTTCGGCTCGTGGCTGGGTGTATAGCGTGACCCGGCATCTGGCGCTCAACGTCATGCGCAAAAAGGGCCGCGAAGTTGCGCTCAGTGATGAGCATGAACAGACCTTGGCGGCTGAACCCAGCACCGAGCATTTCGAATACCGTGCCCGTAGCGGCAAGGTTTACCAGTGCCTGGAACACCTGGAACCGGCGCGTCGCAGTTGCATCCTGCATGCGTATGTCGACGGCCTGTCCCACAGTGAAATCGCACAGAAACTGGGCACCCCGCTGGGGACTGTCAAAGCCTGGATCAAACGCAGCCTCGCGGCATTGCGTGAGTGCATGGCATGACCCCCGAAGAATTGAACGACCTGGCCGGCGAATACGTACTGGGCACCCTGGCGGCCGAGCAACGCCTGCACGTGCAGCAACGCCTGGAACACGATGCGCCCTTGCGCGCGGCGGTGGAGGCCTGGGAACAGCGCTTGTTGCCGCTGACCGAGCTGGCCGAGCCGGTGGCGCCTTCACCCTACCTGTGGCGGCGCATTGAACGCAGCCTGGGCCATCACGCCGTGGGCGACACGCCGCCGGTGCCCTGGTGGAACCTGCTCGCGCTGTGGCGTGGCCTGGCCGGTGCCGGCTTGCTGGCCAGTTTGGTGCTGGCATCGCTGCTGCTGACCCGCCCCGCCGCCATCAACCCGACGGCCTACGTGGTGGTGCTGACGGCGCCACAAAGCCAGGCCCCAGGCTGGGTAATCCAGGCCAGCAACGATCAGCAAATCCAGTTGATCCCCCTGGGCGTCATGCAGATACCGGCGGACAAGGCCCTGGAGTTCTGGACCAAGGGTGATGACTGGCAAGGCCCGGTTTCCCTCGGGTTGGTCAAGCCGGGGCAGAGCCTGTCGATCCCCCTGGACAAGCTGCCGCCGCTGGCGCCAAACCAACTGTTCGAGATGACCCTGGAAGGCCCCAATGGCTCGCCGACCGGTAAGCCAACCGGGCCGATCCAGGCGATTGGCCGGGCGGTGAAGGTGATCTAGCACTGGATTAAAACGCCGACTCGCGCCATCCTCCGCGTTTTACGCCGCCTTATCTGCGGCGCTTGACGCTCAAAGGATATTTTCATGCACGACCCAGCCCTCGCCCCTGCCGATTTCGAGTTCATCGAAGACATTCTGCTCAAGTACGGCGACGACAACTCGGTACTGAACCTGGCCGAGTTCGATGGCTACTTCACCGCCCTGGTGTCCGGCCCGGCGCCGGTGGATGTTGCCATCTGGTTCCCGGCCATCTGGGGCGACCAGATCCCGGCATGGGAAAGCAAGGCCGAACTGGAGCAGTTCATCGACCTGTGCACACGTCATCTCACTGGCATCGCCCAGCAGTTGGCCAGCGACGCCCAGGGTTTTCAGGCGCGCTTCGAACAAACCGAACACCAGGGCCTGCCGCTGACCCTCGCCGAGGAATGGTGCTTTGGCTATATCCGTGGCGCCGCGATCAGCCAATGGCCAGCCCTGCCGGCCGAGCAGGCAGCGCAGTTGGAAACCATCTCCTGGTGCGCCGAGCAGGACAACTTCCAATTGCCGGCCGACCTGGATGTGGCCGCCCATCAACAACAGGTGGCCCGCATCGAACCGGCGGCCAGGGCCTTGCATGCCTATTGGTTGAGCCTGCGCGGTTAAACCTGCGCCATGATTTGACCCTAGCGTGCCGGATGGTCGATTATTCGTCTCCGCCAGCCGGCCACTCCCAGCCACCGCGCCTTGAATCAGGAGCCTTGTACCTTGAGTTCGCAGAAAACCGTGACCGTGACACCGCCCAACTTTCCATTGCACGGCAAGGTAGCGCCTCCCGGCTCCAAATCCATTACCAACCGCGCCCTGCTGCTGGCAGCCCTGGCCAAGGGCACCAGCCGCCTGAGCGGCGCGCTGAAAAGCGATGACACCCGGCATATGTCCGTGGCCTTGCGCCAGATGGGCGTGACCATCGATGAGCCGGATGACGTGACCTTTGTTGTCACCGGCCATGGCAAGCTGCAGTTACCGGCGCAACCGCTGTTCCTCGGCAACGCCGGCACCGCGATGCGCTTTCTCACAGCCGCCGTGGCGACCGTGGAAGGCACCGTGGTACTGGACGGCGACGAGTACATGCAAAAGCGCCCCATCGGCCCGCTACTGGCGACCCTGAACCACAATGGCATCAAGGTTGAAAGCCCCACCGGCTGCCCGCCTGTGACCGTGCACGGCACTGGCCGCGTGCAGGCCAAGCGCTTCGAGATCGATGGCGGCCTGTCCAGCCAATACGTCTCGGCACTGCTGATGCTTGCCGCCTGTGGCGAAGCGCCGATCGAAGTAGCGTTGACCGGCAAAGACATCGGCGCCCGTGGTTACGTCGACCTGACCCTGGATTGCATGCGCGCCTTTGGCGCCCAGGTGGAAGTGGTCAACGACAGCACCTGGCGCGTGGCCCCTACCGGCTACACCGCCAATGATTACCTGATCGAACCCGACGCGTCTGCCGCCACCTACTTGTGGGCTGCCGAAGTGCTGACCGGCGGCAGCATCGACCTGGGCGTCGCCGCACAGGATTTCACCCAGCCCGACGCCAAGGCCCAGGCCGTGATCGCGCAATTCCCGCAGATGCCGGCCACGGTGATCGGCTCGCAGATGCAGGACGCCATCCCGACCCTGGCGGTGCTGGCGGCGTTCAACAATACCCCGGTGCGCTTCACCGAGCTGGCCAACCTGCGCGTCAAGGAATGCGACCGCGTCCAGGCCCTGCATGACGGCCTCAACGAGATCCGCCCGGGCCTGGCGACCATTATCGGTGATGACTTGCTGGTGGCCAGCGATCCCGCGCTGGCGGGCACGGCCTGCACCGCGCTGATCGACACCCACGCCGACCACCGCATCGCCATGTGCTTTGCCCTGGCGGGCCTGAAAGTCTCGGGTATCCGGATCCAGGACCCGGACTGCGTGGGCAAGACCTATCCTGAGTACTGGAACGCCCTGGGCAGCCTGGGCGTGCAACTGACCTACTGAGCCGTCAGCACCAGCGTGGGGAGGGAGTGATCATGACAATTCGCCAACCCTGCCCACCTGCTGTGTGTGATTGCGCGCGCGAGCAATTGCTCGATGCGCCCGGTACCGACCAGCGCATCCTGCAATTGACCCGCCAGGAAGAAAAAAAACTGCTCGAACGCCTGGAAAACCTGCAAAGCCTGGCAGACCTGGAACGCATGCAACACTTGATGCACCAGCAATTGGGCATCCGCGTGCACATCGCCCCAGGGCATACCGAAGTCAAAAGCATGCGCGGGATCCAGATCGTGATCGATGAACTGCCGGGGCTGTGCCGCAAGACGCGGCAGTCAATTCCGGCAGCGATTCGCAAAGGGCTGGAGAAACGGCCGGAGATTGCGTACCGGTTGCTCGATGCCCATGACCTTTTCCGCGACAGCCCGCCTTTGTTGTAACCGACCGGTTTTATCTGGCCCTGGGGGCAATTGTGGTTATGGACACGGTCGTGGCGAGGGGGCTTGCCGGAACGCCGTATCGCCCCCGCTGGGCTGCGCAGCAGCCCCAAAACCTGCCATCTCGGTGTACCTGGCGGAACGGGGTGAGGCTGTTGGGGTGGCTTCGCCACCCGGGTCAAGCCCGCTCGCCACATAAAGCCAGTAGTCACACAGTAGGCTTGAGGGGGCTGCAAGTTCCCTGTGGCGAGGGGGCTTGCCGGAACGCCGTATCGCCCCCGTTGGGCTGCGCAGCAGCCCCAAAACCTGCCATCTCGGTGTGTCTGGCGGAGCATGGTGAGGCGGTTGGGGTGGCTTCGCCACCCAGCGCGGGGCAAGCCCGCTCGCCACATAAAGCCAGTAGTCACACAGTAGGCTTGAGGGGGCTGCAAGCCCCCTGTGGCGAGGGGGCTTGTCCCGTTGGGCTGCGCAGCAGCCCCAAAACCTACCACCTCGGTGTGTCTGACGGAGCATGGTGAGGCTGTTGGGGTGGCTTCGCCACCCAGCGCGGGGCAAGCCCGCTCGCCACATAAAGCCAGCGGTCCACAGTAAGTTCGAAGCCCAGTCAGGCCAAGCGGCTCTGTACGAATAGCCGGGCCTTGCGGGTCATCTGGTCGAAATGCCGGTCGCGCTGTTTCTCGGCATCGATCATCGCGCGCTTGCCGTGTTTCTGTAGCAGGTAGGTGTGGATTTGCCGCACTTCCAGCGAGCTATAGATCGATGCCACATCCAACACGCCCATCAGGCCATCGGTGCTGTAGTCGCGTGTATTCATCAACACCTGAGTCCCGCGCACGCCGCGCACCTGGAAGCCCATGGATTCAAAGGCCGGGACTTTTTCCACGGTGCAGGTCAATTCGCCATGGGGGTAACGGCTGAGCATCTCATCCATCATCACCCGCGCCACGCCCTGGCGGCGGTGGCTGGCATGCACGGCCATATAGGCCACGCCGCAGGCCTCGGGATCGTCCTTGACCGGCAGGTACAGCAAGAAGCCGACGACCTTGGCCGGATCCTGCTCATCGGTCGCCACAATCAGCTCGACCGCAATGCCCTTGGCCCCACCCAGCGCCTCCAGGTACAGGTGCACTTCGTAGCCGATTGCATACTGGTAGATGTTGTACAGCAGGTTGCTCGGCGGTAAGGCGACCGAGCTGATATCGGTCAGGTAGTCGACCACCATCTGCAAGATCTGACTGTTGACGGGCTCAGGGCATGGGCTGGTGTAGTGGGTAAGGGTGAACATCGAATTCCTGTTTCCTGGTATTTCGCAATCAAGGCAGCGGGGATTGTACCTGTTCTGCGCCACACACCTGGCGCAAACAGCCGCGCAACCAACGATGCGCGAGGTCGGCATCCAGCCGTGGATGCCAGAGCATCGCCACGCTGAACGGCGGCACCTCGACCGGCAGGGCAAAGCTGAACAGGCCCTCACGCAGACCGCTGGTATAGCGCTCGGGAACGCTGGCGATCAGGTCGGTCCGTTGCGCCAGGGCCACGGCCGTAGAGAACCCGGTGACGATAGTTGCCACGTCTCGCGTCAGGTCCAAGGCCTCAAGTGCGTGGTCGATCTGCCCACGTTCGCGCCCGCGCCGAGACACGTAGATATGCCGGCCGGCGGCGTAGCGCGCGGTGGTGATGGGGCCTTGGCTCAATGGGTGGCCGGCGCGCACCACACCGATAAAGCGGTCGCGAAACAGCAACTGGGTGAGGACTTCGGGGTGGGCGCTGCTATCGACGACGCCGGTTTCCAGGTCCACGCTGCTGTCGCGCAGCGGCGCACCGGGCTTATGCACAAAGTGCAGGCGCACGCCGGGTGCCTGCTCAGCCACATGGGCGATCAGCGCAGGACCGAAACTTTCGACGAACCCTTCGCTGGTGCGCAGCACGAAGGTCCGCACCAGGCCCTTGAGGTCCAGGACCTGCCGCGGACGCAGCAGCGCTTCGGCCTCCTGCACCAGTTGGCCGACCCGTTCGCGCAGTTCCAGGGCCCGGGGCGTCGGCACCAGGCCGCGTCCGGCACGCACCAGCAGCGGATCGCCGGTGGTTTCACGCAGCCGCGCCAACGCACGGCTCATGGCTGAGGGGCTCAGGCCCAGGCGTTGGGCGGCACGGGCGACGCTGCCTTCGGCCAACAGCACGTCCAGGGTGATCAGCAGGTTGAAGTCAGGCAGCGACACGGCGGCAATCCTTATCAAGCGTTTGACGCACACATAGAGTGCAACTGATGCGTCTTCCGCCATGTTAGGCGACACCCTAGAGTGCGGGCAACGACCACGGTGCAGAACAAGGAAACCCCATGACATCCCCTCCCCCACGCGGCGCGCTCGCCGGTTTGTCGTTGTGCATGCTCCTGGCTTCGCTGGGCACCAGCATTGCCAATGTCGGCCTGCCGCAAATGGCCGAGGCCTTTGCGGCAGGCTTTGCGGCGGTGCAGTGGGTGGTGCTGAGCTATTTGCTGGCAATCACTGCTGTGCTGGTGAGTGTCGGTCGCCTGGGGGATCGCTTCGGCCATCGCCGCCTGCTGTTGGCCGGCGTGCTGGTCTTCGCGGTGGCCTGTGCCCTGTGCAGTGCCGCGCCCTCCCTTGGCGTGCTGGTCGCGGCGCGGGCGCTGCAAGGGTTTGGCGCGGCGATCATGCTGGCAATGACCATGGCACTGGTCGCGGCCACCGTCCCCAAAGCGCAGACCGGTCGCGTCATGGGTTTGCTGGGGACGCTGTCGGCGGTGGGCACTGGCCTGGGGCCGGCCATCGGCGGCGCACTGATTGCGGCGTCTGGCTGGCGTGCGCTGTTTCTGGTGATGCTGCCGTTGGCCGCCCTCGCTTTTGTGCTGGTGCAACGCACACAGGCCGACAGAGACCCGCAACCAGCGGGTGCGGGCCGCTTGAGTGTCTTCGCGACACTCCATGACCGGGCCCTGGGCGCCGGGCTGGGCATGAGTACGCTGGTGGCCGCGGTGATGATGACCACCCTGGTCGCCGGGCCGTTTTACTTGAGCCATGGCATAGGACTCGATCCCGCGCAGATGGGCCTGGCGATGGCGGTAGGTCCGTGTATCGCGGCGCTGGCGGGCATACCGGCCGGGCGCATGACCGACCGCTGCGGCAGCTACGCCACCACGCTGGGCGGCCTGCTGTGCATGCTGGCCGGCTGCCTGGTGCTGGCGTTGATGCCTCTGGGCGTCACGGGTTACATCGGCGCGCTGGGGATCCTCACCTTGGGCTACGCGCAATTCCAGGCGGCCAACAACACGGCGGTAATGGGCAATGTGCCGGCGGATCGACGCGGGACGATTGCCGGCTGGCTGAACCTGTCGCGCAACCTGGGCTTGATTGTCGGCGCGTGGGCGCTGGGAGCGGTGTTTGCCTGGGGCATGGGCGATGTCCATGCGGCGCTGCCCGCCGCGGTTGGCCGAGGGTTTCGCCTCGCGTTCTGGGTCGCCTCGGGGCTGGTCGCACTGGCGCTGCTGCTGGCCTGCGCGCGCCGGGTGAAAACGCTGCAGGCCAGCACAGCGCCTTGACAAGGGAAAATCGTAACGGCTATTGTCTGACAACCTGATCACCTAGGTTTTGCCATGCTTGAGCTCCAGCGTCCAGATTCCCTCGTCGTGCGTGTAGTCAGCGCCATACGGGCCGAGATTGACTCCGGACAACTGGCGCCCGAGTCGCGCCTGCCGACCGAGCAGCAACTGGCCGAACAGTTGAATGTCAGCCGTTCGGTGGTGCGCGAGGCGATTGCCCAGCTCAAGGCCGATGGCGTACTGACCGCCCGGCGTGGCCTGGGCTCGTTTATTTCGCAGACCCCGGCCGGTACGGTATTCCGCTTTCCAGAAAAGAACGGCCGGCGCCCTGACCTCGCGCAAATGTTCGAAGTGCGCTTGTGGATCGAAACCCAGGCAGCCTCCATTGCCGCCCAACGCCGTGACGCAGGCGACCTGCAGCGCATGAAGCGGGCCCTGCAGGAAATGCACGACAAGCGCGCAGACTTTGAAGCCGCTGCCCTAGCCGACGTGGAGTTTCACCGGGCCATCGCCGACGCCAGCAAAAACGAATACTTCGTCGCCTTCCACGACTTTCTGCGCAGCCAGTTGGCCAGCGCGCGCAAGACCGCCTGGGAAAACTCGGCCTCGCGCTTTGCCAGCGGCTCGGCCGATGCCACCCAGGAACACCAGGCGCTGTACCAGGCCATTGTCGACGCTGACCCACAAGGCGCCGCCGCTGCCGCTGAAGCGCATTTGCGTGCTGCCGCCAAACGCCTGCAACTGGAGCTGCCCGCGACCCACTGATCGCCCCACACCGATAAAGCGTGCCTGCGGGCGCGCCGTTTTTTTAACAAAAACATTAGTCTGACAACCTGATAAGCAGACTGAAATGTATTGATTTAGGTAGCCCCCACATGATTTATGACTTTTGCATCATCGGCGGCGGCATTGTCGGCCTGGCCACCGCGATGGAGCTGCTCAAGCGCCAGCCCAACGCATCACTGGTGATCCTGGAAAAGGAACCGGTGCTGGCCAAGCACCAGACCGGCCATAACAGCGGCGTGATCCATGCCGGCATCTACTACGCACCCGGCAGCCTCAAGGCCGACCTGTGCAAGCGCGGTGCCGAGGCCACCAAACAGTTCTGCCGCAAACATGGGATCAAGTTCGAGGTGTGCGGCAAGTTGCTGGTGGCCTCCACGGCCCTGGAAGTGCAGCGCATGGAAGCGCTGTATGCGCGCTCGCAACTCAACGGGATGAAAGTCGAACGCCTGGACGCCGAGCAACTGCGCGCTCGCGAACCGAATATCGTCGGCCTGGGCGGGTTGTTCCTCGATGCCACCGGGATCGTCGACTACCGCCAGGTCTGCGAAACCATGGCCGAAGTGATTCGTCGCAATGGCGGTGAGATCTGCCTGGAAAAAACCGTCACCGCGATTGCCGAAGACACCGACAAAGTCACCGTCAACACCCTCGATGGCGCCTGGCAGGCACGGCACCTGGTGGTGTGCGCCGGCCTGCAATCGGACCGCCTGGCGACCCTGGCCGGGATTGATATCGACCACCAGATCATCCCGTTCCGTGGCGAGTATTTCCGCTTGCCGGCGTCGAAGAACAACATCGTCAACCACTTGATCTACCCGATCCCCGACCCTGAACTGCCGTTCCTGGGGGTGCACCTGACCCGCATGATTGATGGCAGCGTCACCGTCGGCCCCAATGCCGTACTGGGCCTGGGTCGGGAAAACTACAAGAAGTTTTCCGTCAACTGGAAGGATGTGGCCGAGTACGCGCGCTTCCCCGGCTTCTGGAAAACCATCTGGCAGAACCTCGGCTCCGGCAGCGTAGAAATGAAGAACTCGTTGTTCAAGTCCGGCTACCTGGAGCAGTGCCGCAAGTATTGCCCATCCCTGGAACTCGACGATCTGCTGCCCTACGAAGCCGGGATCCGCGCCCAGGCGGTGATGCGTGACGGCACTTTGGTACACGACTTTCTGTTCGCCCAGACGCCGCGCATGTTGCACGTGTGCAACGCGCCGTCACCGGCGGCCACCTCTGCCATTCCGATTGGCGAAATGATCGCCGACCGCATGTTCACCCCCAACTGAATACCCCCTGTGGGAGCTGTCTCGCCCCGCGAGGCTGCGATGACGGCGGCACAGGCAAGAAAAATATCGCCTGACCCACCGCTATCGCAGCCTCGCCAAGGCTCGACAGCTCCCACAGTTGAACGCGTTCGCAACACCCTAATAAATATAATGACTGAGAAGGAAGTACAGCATGACGGCAAAAGCCCATAACCCCGCCACGGTGGAAACCCCGGCACAAACCAAGAAACGCCTGCGCAAGGTCGCTGCCGCCACCATCTTCGGCTCGATGCTGGAGTGGTATGACTTCTACCTCTACGCGACCATGGCGGCGATTGTCTTTTCAAAGATCTTCTTTGATAACAGTGACCCGAAGACCGCGACCCTGATGGCGTTTTCCACCTTCGCCATCGGTTTTATCGCCCGCCCCTTCGGCGGCATTCTGTTCGGCTACCTGGGCGATAAGTTCGGCCGCAAACATGTGCTGGTGCTGACCTTCTGCATGATGGGCGTGTGCACCACGCTGATCGGCCTGATCCCCAGCTACGCCTCGATTGGCATCTGGGCGCCGATCATTCTGGTGTTTATCCGCATCATCCAGGGCCTGGGCGCCGGCGCCGAGTTGTCGGGCGCGGCGGTCACTTCCTACGAGCATGCTTCAGAAGGCAAGCGCGGCAGCCAGGGTGCCTGGCCGGCGCTGGGCTTGAACCTCGGCCTGCTGCTGTCATCGCTGACCGTGTACCTGCTGACCATCAATGGCAATGAGTTCCTGCTGGCCGGCGGCTGGCGTATCCCGTTTATCTGCAGCATCGCCCTGGTGGGTGTGGGCCTGTGGGTACGTAACAGCATCCCGGAAACCCCGGAGTTCAAGGAGTTGAGCCAGGAGCCGGCCAAGGCCAAGGTCTCGCCGCTCAAGGCGCTGTTCAAGAACGACCTCAAGGGCCTGGCAGTGGTGTTCTTCGTGGCTATTGGCTACAACGCCCTGAGTTATATCTTCAAGACCTTCTCCCTGGCCTACCTCACCCAGTTCAAGGGTGTCGACGTGCATGTCACGTCGCTGTCGGTGACCATTGCCAGCCTGGTCGCCATTGTCGCCGTGCCGTGCTTCGGCTGGCTGTGTGACAAATGGAGCAGCAAATCGGTACTGGTGCTGGGCGGCGTGCTGTCGCTGCTGTTCGCCTACCCGTTCCTGGCGCTGCTGAACACCGGTGAAAGCCTGATGATCTACCTGGCCATCGGCATCGGCACCGGGATCCTCGCGCCGATGATGTTCGCCCCCCAAGGTTCGTTCCTCAGCCGCCAGTTCCCGACCCAGACTCGCTCTTCGGGCTTTGGAACCGGGCGTGAAATCGGTACGGCCATCGCCGGTGGCTTGGCGCCGCTGGGTGCCTTGTCGATGGTGGCCGCTTCGACCACGCACTCGACGGACGGTGTGGTGATCATCCTCGCTATCGCCTCGGTGCTGGTGGTGGTGTTTGCCCTGTGTGACCAGGGCCGCAAGCACTCGGCATTCAAGAACTGAGGGCAAAATGTTGCCCAAGGGGTGCATCTGCGCCCCTTGATCGCGCATCATGGGCACTTTCATGCTCAAGAGAAACGTCCATGCGCGTTCTGTCATTGATGATGGGTGTTACGACGCTGGCCGCCAGCCTGGTGTTTTGCGCCACGGCGTCGGCGAGCGAAGAGAGTCAATTGATCGACTCAATCAACCAGTACCGCAGCCAACTGCAACGCTGTGGCGACCAGGGCTCCCAGGAGCTGCCGCCACTGGCGGTCGACCCACGCCTGGTATTGCCGGTCAATAATGCCGGCGATTTGCAGCAGGACCTGGCCCAGGCGGCCTACCCGATGGTGAATGTCCAGGCGATCAGCCTGTCCGGGCCTCGCGACGCGCAATCGGCGATGAAAGCGGTGCGCGAGAGTTTCTGCCGCGTGGTGCTGGACCCGCAGTTCGTCGATATCGGCGTCAGCAACAATGGCCAGGACTGGCGCATTGTCCTCGCCCGTCCGCTGCTGAGCCGCGGCCTGGCCAGTTCCCAGGAGGCCGGCCCGCAACTGCTGGAGATGGTCAACGCCGCCCGCAAGCAACCGCGCCAATGTGGCGAGCAGGCTTTCGCCGCCACCACGCCACTGGCCTGGAACGCGCAACTGGCAAGCGCCGCCGACAGTCATGCACGCAACATGGCCAACCACAACTTCTTCGACCATCTGGACCGCGACGGCCGCACCCCGGGCGACCGCGCGGAGCTGGCTGGCTACGTGGCCCAGCAGGTCGGTGAAAATATTGCAGCGGGCCTGGATACGCCGCGCAAAGTGGTCGATGGCTGGCTCGCCAGCCCCGGGCACTGCGCCAACTTGATGAACCCGCAGTTTCGCGAATTGGGTGCCGCCTACGGGCTGGACCCGAAAAGCGATGCCGGGATTTACTGGACGGCACTTCTGGGCGTGCAGTAGCGCTGAACTGCCGGACATTGCCCGGGTCTGTTGTTTGATATTGCGGTGCCATATCGCAACGTGGGACGAACTAGGTGTTGAGTAGATGACAGACTGGCTACAAGGCTGCGGTGAAATGGCCGAACGGGTTCGCCGCCACGACTGGACCAACACGCCCCTGGGGCCGATGGACCAATGGCCGGATGTGCTCAAGACCACCGTGTCCTTGAGCCTGGCCTCCCACTTTCCCCAGGCGGTGGTGTGGGGCCCCGAGTTGACCACCCTGTACAACGACGCCTTCGTCCCGATCCTTGGTAGCAAACCCGATGCACTCGGCCAGCCCTTCAGTACCATCTGGCAGGAAGCCTGGAGCCAGATCAGCCCGATCGCCGATGCCGCATTTGCAGGCCACGCAACGTTTATCGAAGACTTCCCATTGATCGTCGAGCGTGGTGATGCGCCGGACCAGGCCTATTTCACGTTTTGCTACAGCCCGATCCGCGATGCCTGCGGCAACGTCGTGGGCATTCTCGATACCGTCACCGAAACTACAGGCTCGGTGTTCATGGCCCGCCGCCTCGCCGTGCTGGATGCGATTAGCAACGGTGTAGCCAATGCCACCGATCCTGCAGCGATCATGGCGGCCACCACACAGATACTGGCGACCCACCTGAACCTGTCCAACTGCGCCTATGCCGACATGGAGGCCGATGAAGACGGCTTTACCATTCGCGGCAACTGGGCTGCAGAAGGTTCGCCCAGCATTGTCGGGCACTACCGCCTGGCCGACTTCGGCCAATTGGCAGTCGAGCGCCTGCAGGCCGGTGAACCGTTGATCATTAATGACAACCTGACGGAACTGACGCCCGAGGAAGCCGCGACCTTCCAGGCTCTGGGTGTGACGGCGACGATTTGCATGCCGCTGATCAAGTCCGGACGCTTGACCGCGCTGATGGCCATTCACGACCGCGTGCCGCGCCGCTGGTCTTCCTACGACCTGGCGCTGCTGGGTGAGGTCACGGAGCGCTCCTGGGCGCATATCGAACGGGTGCGCGCCGATGCCATCGTCCGCGAGGGCTTGTCGGCACTGGCCGATTTGAATGCGACCCTGGAACAGCGGGTCGTGGAACGCACCACCCTGCTCAACCAGACCGAAGCGGCGTTGCGCCAGTCGCAGAAGCTTGAAGCCATCGGCCAGTTGACCGGTGGCGTGGCCCACGACTTCAACAACCTGCTGACGATCATCCGCTCGTCAGTCGACTTCCTGCGCATGCCCAACCTGCCCGAAGAACGCCGCCAGCGCTATATGAGCGCCGTGACCGATACCGTAGAGCGAGCCAGCAAGCTGACCAGCCAGTTGCTCGCCTTCGCCCGGCGCCAACCGCTGAACCCGCAAGTGTTCAATGTGGGCCAGCGCGTACAGAACATCGGCGACATGCTGGAGACGGTCACCGGCGCGCGAATCCATGTCAGCGTCCAATTGCCGGAACTGGCCTGTTACGTCTGCGCCGATTCCAGCCAATTTGAAACGGCCTTGATCAACATGGCCCTCAATGCCCGGGATGCGATGGACGGCCAGGGCACGCTGGTGCTGCGCCTGGACCGGGACCAGCCGTTGCCGTGCATACGCGGGCATGGCGGGTCAGGCAAACCCTTCGTGGCAATCTCCCTGGCAGACACTGGCAGCGGGATTGCCCAGGCGACCTTTGAACGCATCTTCGAGCCGTTCTTTACCACCAAGGAGGTCGGCAAGGGCACCGGGCTGGGGCTGTCGCAGGTGTTCGGGTTCGCCAAGCAATCGGGGGGCAACGTGGATGTGGCCAGTGTGCTCGGCCAGGGCACCGTGTTTACGTTGTACCTGCCACAAGTGGAGCCCGAGTCGATCCTCGACAACACGGTCCAGGCACCACTGGAACTGGACCCGGACGCCGCGCGGCGGCGCATCCTGATCGTGGAAGACAATCTGGAAGTAGGCCGCTTCGCCAACCAGATCCTGCAGGACCTGGGTTACCAGACCGTCTGGGCCACCCATGCCGAAGAAGCCCTGGAGATGATCGGCCCGGATGCCCGGGCGTTCGACGGGGTGTTTTCCGACGTGGTGATGCCAGGCATGGGTGGCGTAGCGCTGGCCCGTGAGTTGCGCCGACGCCGGCCCGACCTGCCGGTGATCCTGACGTCTGGCTACAGCGAGGAGCTGGCCAATTGTGGCTACGACGGCTTTGAGTTCCTGGCCAAACCCTACTCCGCCGACCAGATCTCCCGGGTGCTGGCCAAGATCATGGGCAAGGATTGAGGCTAGGACGCAACCGCCACCTGGTTGCGCCCCATGGCCTTGGCGCGGTACAGGGCTTTGTCAGCGGCATTCATCAAGTGCTGCAAGTCGTCACCCGCAGCATAGTTCGGGGCTACGCCCAGGCTCGCACTCAATCCCTGTACCGGGTCGATGGTCAAGCGCGCAATGGCGCGGATCAACTGTTCGCCGATGTCCTGTGCCACTTCCAGGGTGGTATTGGGTAGCAGCACCGCAAACTCCTCGCCCCCCAGGCGACCGTAGATATCCGACTGGCGAAAGGACGCTCTGATCACCTGGCCAATCTGGCGCAACACCTGATCGCCGGCCTGGTGGCCGTAGGTGTCGTTGATCGCCTTGAAGTGATCCATGTCCAGCATCAACGCGCATAGCGGCTGGTGAGTGCGCTTGCATTGGTCATAGAGCACCTGGGCATTTTCGAAGAACGCGCGGCGGTTCATCAAACCGGTGAGTTCATCGGTCTGGGCGGCGCGCGTTGAAATACTGTGGGCCCGCTCTATTTCGCGGGTCAGGCGAAACGCCGTCTCCAGGGCCTCGGACAATTTACGCGACGCCCCCACGACAAATGACGAGAACACCAGCACAGCAACAGCCATGCCCATTTGCATCTTGGAGGGTTGAAACAACAGCCACAGGGTGCACGGCAACAGCACCAGGGCCATGGACACTATGGTCATGTAACGGTAGGCCGAGTAGCACGACACCGCGCTGACCGACATGCCCACGGCAAAGAGCATGACCAGGGCCTGGGTCAGCCGGTCATCGGCGGGCATCACGGCAAAGGCCCCTGCCCCCCAGATCCCGGCCGACAGCACCAGGGTGATCCAGTAATGACGCTCCCAGCGCTGGGGCGTGCGCTCGCTGCGGGGGCTGCGAAAATACTGGAGGAACATCGACACACGCAGGAGCGACGAGCCTGCCAGCAATACCAGCCAACCGATCATCAGGCGGGGATCAAGCCGGTCCCAACACAGCCAGCACAGCATGCCCGCGGCCAGATAACTGCCAAAAACCGCAGAGAATGATTGGCTAAACAGCTGACGCAGGCGATCAGTGCGCACCTGCTCTTCGATGAAAAAATCCTGGTCCTGCTCACGCCCAAGGCCATTCATTTGGTTCGCCTGATCCTAGTGCTGCGACAAAATGGCATTGTGGCACCCTGCCAGCACTCAGGACAGCGAAATTCGTTGCAGGTACGCGGTAAAAGCCCGAGTTAAAGCCATCGGGCTACCGCAGGAGGCGGCTTGCTGGCGATCGCTGCAGCAGGTCCTTACAAGGAGTGCGACAAGGACCAGCGTTTTTTGAACGTCGAGAGCTGATAGGCAATCGCCAGCCAGATAAACCACCCCGGCATGACACACAGCGCCAATCGGGTATCAGGACGCAGCGCCAGCAGGCACAGGACGAACCCAAGGAACGCCAGGGAAAACCACGCCATCGGCACGCCACCCGGCATTTTGTAGTGTGACGCGGCATGCAGGTCAGGGCGTTTCTTACGGTAGGCGATGTAGGACGCCAGGATGGTCGACCAGGTAAAAATCACCAGAATCGCGGACACGGTGGAAACGATGGTAAACGCTGTCATGACCTCCGGGACGATGAACAGCAGCAATACGCCCAGCAGCATCAGGAAAGTGGTAAACGCCAGACTGACAAACGGAACGCTATTTTTCGACAATCGCTTGAACACCCCTGGCGCGCTGCCCAGGTCGGCCAGGCCGAACAGCATGCGGCTGGCGGAAAACACCCCACTGTTGGCCGAGGACGCCGCCGAGGTCAGCACCACAAAGTTGACGATACCGGCGGCTGCCGGAAAGCCGGCGATCAGGAACAACTCCACAAACGGGCTCTTGGTCGGTGACACCGCCTGCCACGAGGTGACCGCGATAATGCACGCCAGGGCCAGCACATAAAACAGGATGATGCGCAGCGGAATCGAGTTGATGGCCTTGGGCAAGGTTTTTTCCGGCGAGCGCGTTTCCGCTGCCGCTGTGCCAATCAGCTCGGTGCCGGCAAAAGAAAAGATCGCCATCTGGAAGCCGGCGAAGAACCCGAGCAAGCCGTTGGGAAACACCGCCTGTTTATCCAGGAGGTTGCCCAGCGACGCCGTTACGCCCGTGGGCGAGACAAATGAACTGCCGATCAGCAACACACTCACACCGATCAGCGTCACAACCGCGATGAGCTTGATGATCGCAAACCAGAACTCAACCTCACCGAACAACTTTACGGTCAGCACGTTCAAGGTAAACAGCGTCAGCATCATGCCTATGGCCGGCATCCAGGCCGGCACATTGGGGAACCAGTACTGGAAGAACCCGCCCACTACCACCGCGTCCCCGACCACCGCCACGCTCCAGCTCAACCAGTAGGACCAGCCAAGAAAAAACGCCGCGCGCGGCCCCAGGTACGCACCGGCAAAGTCCGCGAAGCTCTTGAAGTTCAGGTTGGATAACAGCAACTCGCCCATGGCCCGCATGACGAAATACACGAACAGGCCGATGATCATGTAGATCAGGATGATCGAGGTGCCAGACAAGGCAATGATCTTTCCCGAGCCCATGAACAGGCCCGTACCAATCGCGCCGCCCATGGCCATCAGTTGAATATGACGATTACTGAGGGTGCGTTGAAGCGCTGGCTTTTCCAGCCCGGGTGCAGATGTTTTCATCACAAAACCTCTTGCTCTTATGTTTTTGAGTTTTGGCAGAAAAATATCGAAGGTTTTTTATTGTTGGGGTCAACGTGGTTCGGACTTTGGGCGTTGAATCCTCAGGCGCGTTGGCTCTCGTAGCCGTGCAGCACATTGACCGCATTGATGCCGATCTCGTCGACCATATAGCCACCCTCCATCACAAACAGCGTGGGCACGCCGACGCTGGCGATGATCTCGCCCATGCCTAGAAAGTCATGGCTTTCCAACAGGAAATGGCTGATGGGATCGTCCTTGAACGTGTCGACACCCAGGGAGATCACCAATACTTGCGGGGCAAAGTCGCGCAGTTTTTTACAGGCATCGAGCAACGCACTTTTGTAGGCCTGCCAACTGGTGTTCTTGGGCAATGGATAGTTCAGGTTGAACCCTTCACCGGCACCCGTGCCCTGCTCCGTATGGAAACCTGAGAAGTACGGATAAGACACCGAAGGCTCGCCGTGCAGGGAGATAAACATCACATCCGGGCGGTCATAGAAGATGTTCTGTGTGCCATTGCCATGGTGAAAGTCCACATCCAGCACTGCCACCCGCTCCGCGCCCTGGGTAATTGCCTGTTGCGCGGCGATGGCGGCGTTGTTGAGGTAGCAATAACCGCCCATGTATTCGCGCGCAGCATGATGTCCAGGTGGGCGGCACAGGGCGAAGGCGCTGTCGTGGCCTTCATCGATCAAGGCCAGGCCTGTAAGCGCAATATCGGCGCTGGTCTTCACCGCGTCCCAGGTGTTGGCGGTGATCGGCGAACCGGCGTCCATGGCAAAAAAGCCGAGCTTGCCATCGATAAAGTCCGGCACCTGTTGATTGGCCAAGTCGCGTACCGGCCAGACCAGGGGTAAAGCGTCATGGCTGCGGCCTACGGCTGTCCACTGTGCCCAGGCGGTTTCAAGGAAGGATACGTAGCGCTCGCTGTGGGCGTTGACGTAGCAGGCACGATCAAACGTGCGCGGCACGATGATATCGCCCAAGCCGACATGCCTGACCCGATCACGCACGGTATCGGCCCGGCTCGGCTGTTCGAAGGACGGCTTGAGGACACCATCTTTCAGTTCGGTGCCATGGTGCAAACGGTGGGAATCGCTGAAAACAGTCAACATGGGAAGATATCCGCCTAATGAGGTTCAGGCGTCTATTTTGTTCGGGGCTTGAGGGGCTTTCTTTGCTTTTACTTCTCGCAATGCTAGCTTTATCGGGAATATTTCCTCAAAAAAAAGACAATGAAGAAAAATCTATCCAACCGCCCCACGCTTGACGACACCGACCTGGCCATCCTCGCGCTGCTGCAAGAAGACGCGAGCATTTCCAACGCTGAATTGAGCGAACGCCTGTCCTTGAGCCTCACGCCGTGCTGGCGCCGACGCAAACGTCTGGAGGAAGAAGGCGTGATCAAGGATTACCAGGCCAACCTGGACCGTCGCAAGCTGGGGCTTGATATCATGGCATTTGTCCACATCCGCTTCTCCACCCATACCGACCACACGCCCGAGGCCTTCGAGGCCGTGATCAAGCAACTGCCGCAGGTGCAGGCCTGCCACAAGATCACCGGCGATGCCGATTATCTGTTGCAGGTATTGGCCGAAGATCTGGATAGCTACAGCGACTTTGTCGAAAGCGTGCTGCGGCGCCAGTTGGGGATTGCCTCGATCCAGTCGAGCCTGGCGCTGCGCGAGGTGAAGACCACCAGCCGGGTGGCGATTCCAGGGCGTCGGGATAAGTGAGGGAGGGCTGCGAGCCTAAAGACTCGCGCGCATCTGCCGATAGCGAAATCCTGACAACGCTTCACTCGTAAGCGTCCGTCACTAGCAAAAAGCAATAAACAGTCAATATATTCGGATTAACTAGGACGGTTTCAAATGATTTTTTTGGTTATCGCCGCCGTTGGGGCACTGTTTGTTTTTTACAAGCTATGGGCCGCAGTCCCGTCAGAGCAAAAGTATGAAAAGTTCAGCGCAGTCTCATCTTTTTTCACATTGGCGGTTGCCTTTAGTGCAGCATTCGTTGCCTACGATCAGTTGAATGAATCGAAACTGGCTTCGGCCAAGTCGATCTACAAAGACTACATTTCCCTGGCCTTTGCAAACCCGAATTTTTCCGCAGCCTCCTACCCGATTGAGTCGCCGAAATTTGAGAGCTTTAAGCCGGGCAGCGAGGAATATGAAAAATATGAGTACTTTGTTGGGTTCTTGCTGTACTCCGCCGAATCGATCTTGCCGCTGGTGGGCGATGATGAAAACTGGTACTCAACATTGAGCGACCAGTTGATGTACCACGCGCTTTATCTGAAAAGCGGCAAGGCCAATATCGAGAATTACTCACCACAAATCGACAGCATCGTGAATGAAGCAATAAGGCGCTATGAGGAAGAGGCCCTCGAGAAACGCGTACAACCGTCGTAGCCGTGAACGAGTCCGTCTCTACGCAGTTCGTGGGTCTTCAATCCTGAGCCATGGCCAACGAGCCTGATAGCTCCTGGCCTTGTGCTCGAATAGCTCTGGCTGCGGGGTGATGGGGTTGAGCCGAAGTATTCCCTGCTCGGCGTCGGCCAGGCCGTAGGGCGCATAGATTTCCCCCGTGTCCACGGCCAAGGCGATGCAAGTGCCCGCCACCAAGTAGCGATCTACCCCACCCCGGGCTGTGTGCAATTGCGGGTAAGGCATGCCGAACCGCTGCGGATACCAGAGGTGTACACGCGCCTGGTTCTTCACTTCAATGTTTACATCCAGATCGCGCAAGAGCTCACTGGCGCGCTCAATCACCTCATTCTCGGCTTCCCAGGACATATCGGTGTCAAAGTAGAACACGTCGTAATCCTTCACCCCCCAATCGGGGCTCAGCCCGGCCTGATGATTCCACACCGCCTGGAACAGGCAACCTGCCGTCAGCAGGCATTGGTCCAGGCCAAGGGCTGGCAGGCGCGCCACCAGTTCAGCGTTGATGGGGTTGACCATCGCCAGTTCGACCAGCCTCTGGGCCGTCAATTTCATACGCATTCCCTTGCCGTTACTGCATGTTGAAAACCCAGGTTATACCAGAGTCTCATCAACCCTTGAGCGCCGCCTCAATGCCGGCGATGTCGATTTTCACCATGCCCATCATTGCATTGAATGCGCGCTTGGCCGCCGCAGGATCGGGATGGATGATCGCTGCCGTGAGCACGCGCGGGGTGATTTGCCAGGACAGGCCCCACTTGTCACGGCACCAGCCACAGGCAACCTCCTCGCCGCCGTTGCCGACAATCGCTTGCCACAGGCGATCCGTTTCGGCCTGGTCGTCAGTGGCCACCTGGAATGAGAACGCCTGGTTGTGCTGGGTACCCGGCCCGCCATTGAGGCCCAGGCACGGGATGCCCATGACGGTGAATTCCACGGTCAGGACATCGCCTTGCTTGCCCGCGGGATAATCGCCCGGCGCTGTGTGCACGGCATCTACGGTGCTGTCCGGGAAGGTGGCGGCGTAGAATCTGGCAGCCTCCAGAGCTGTGCCGTCGAACCAGAGGCAGATGGTGTTTTTGTAGGCCATCGGGATGCTCCAAGAAGGCAATTGACTGTTTCAGTCTAGCCCCTGCAATCCCCTTCACACCTGCGTTGTTCGCAGGATGGCCTGATCGGCTGGAGCGGTGCATCAACCCGGCTCATAACGTGCTCCAAGTTAGACCGATCAGGAACGCCAGAAGCCAGAAAACCATAGCGCTTGAAGCGTATGTTGGTAAATGGAAGCATCTGAAGGACCGAACCTTGATAGATCAGCGAGTGTCTGACGCATGAGTATTCATCCATCAACTGATTGAATCCTGTTCCTGCGTCACCAACGGTCTCTGCATTGATGACCAGCAGGTCAAACACATCCAGCGCGTTGTCCAGCAACGCGATCAATTCTGGCAACGAAGAGACCGGTACGATCCGGTGATATCCCAAAGAACCGAGGTCTTTCTCGATGCTCATTCGCCGCCCTGGATCGGTATCGACCAGCACGATGCGCAAACGCGGATTTGACATGGGAAGCCCCTACTTGCGAATCATCATAGAGTGTTGTGCGACGCCAGCTTCGTTGCCAGCCAGGGCAACACAGATGCAGTGCTCATGGGGCGTGCACAGAGATAACCCTGGCCTTGTTGGCAGCCCAGCTTGAGCAGTTGTTGGCGCTGGCTGTCGTGCTCGACACCTTCGACCACGACCATCATGTCCAGCGCGGTCGCCAATGCCAAGGTGCTGCTGATCACTGCGCGGTTACGGGGGCTGGAATCCAGATCGCGGGCAAAACTGGCGTCTAGCTTGATTTCGGTAAACGGCAACTGGCACAGACGCTCCAGCGAGGAGTAGCCGATGCCGAAGTCATCAATGGACAGGCCGGCACCCATCATCCGCAAGCGGATCAGGGTTTCAAGCACGCCGGGCGAGACCTCCAGCAAGCCGCTTTCGGTGATTTCGAAAGTCAGCCGCGACGCCGGGATGGCGTGGCGCTCCAGCACTTCGCACAGGCGGGGGAGCAAGGATTCGTGAGCCAGTTGCGCGGCTTCCAGATTGAACGCCAGCGACAGCATGTACCCTTGATCCTGTGCCTCCCGCAAGAACGTCAGCGCTTGCTCGATCAGGGCAAAAAACAACTCATCCATCAAGTCGAACCGGCTGATCAACGGCAGGAAATCCGCCGGGCACAATACGCCGTGCTGTGGATGTTGCCAGCGCGCCAGCACTTCAAGGCTGCCGACTTCGCCCGTCAGTAAATTGAACTTGGGTTGAAGGAAAGCCTGAACTTCAGAACGTGCAATAGCGTGCTCCAGGCAAGCCTTGCTGGCGAGTACATGCCCCGCCTCCCTGGCGACTTGAGACGCAGGAGCCACCGTCGTTTCCAGATAGCGCGTCAACATCGAAGCAATCGCACCCGCTCGCACCGGGACATCGACATAACCCAGGACGCCGACCCCAAGCAGGCCGATCATGCGTTCGATGGCGTCATGCAGATCCTGGGTGTGCCCACTGCAGATGATGGCGGACTTGACCTGAAGAGTGCGACTGAGCACTTCAAGGACCGTCAACCCTTGCATACCCTCTTTCTTCAAGGTGCAGAGCACGATATCCACCGGCCCTGCACGATCAAGCAACGCGAGCGCAGCGGCCAGATCGGCCGCAGCCATCACCCAATCACACCCCGCCTCCTTAAATGCCTGAGTAGCTACCAGTTGCTTGAAGGGATGCTCCTCGACGACCAGAACGCGGATGGGAAGAAAGGACATGACAAATCACACATGAGATGGGAATGCGCCCATTCTCACGGCGCCTCTTGCCGGCGTATCTAGGAAGACTCCTAAATGGAAATAGAAAACTCCATGCATTTATCGGAAGTTTCCGGTGATGGATGGAAAGTTCTCCAAAACCGACTTCAGCCTAATCTTTTGAGCTCCGCGCTCAGTGTCACCATGGCTTGTGTCAAGGCCGTGACGGCGGTTTCAAGCTGGGCCGGCTCCCTGATTTGGCAAGCCGCCTCCAGGCGGGTGCAGTGGATGATGACGTTTTGCCCACCCACGATCCTGCCCCCCCCCTTGACCCGATGAGCCAGCTCGGCAAGCACTTTAAGATCTCCTGTGCCATAGCCTTCGAGCAATCGCACCCTGTCGCTGTCCAGGCTGTCTGCCAGGTCCCGCACCAGCGTGCTGATTGCCTGTTCGTCGCCTCTAGCCAATTGCCTCAAGGTACTCAGATCAAGTGTCTGGCCTTGTCCCAACTGCGCCACCTGAAGTTCGGCCGCCAGTGTCCTGGGGCGAGCCGATACCAGGCGCTCGCTCAGATCGCGAAGGCTGATGGGCTTGAACAGGCAGTCGTCCATGCCGGAATCCAGGCAGCGCTGTTTCTCTTCCGGCAGCGCATTAGCGGTAAGGCCGATAATCAGGCAACGGGGCAACTGCAAGCGCGCCTCTTCTGCGCGGATAGCGCTAGCCAGGTCATAACCGTTCATTATCGGCATATGGCAATCGGAGATCACCACATCAAAGGCGCCCTTGCGCCAAGCGCGCAACCCATGGGCGCCGTCCTCGGAATCACTGACATCGTGCCCCAGGTAAGTCAGTTGCTGGGACAGCAGCACACGGTTGGCCGGGTAATCATCTACCACCAGCGCCCGCAGACGTCTGGCGGGTTGCACCGGCTCAACCAGAGGTACAGCTGCCGGTGCTACCGGCTCAAGGATCGGCAACCTTAGCGCCACCGAGACATCGGTACCCCCTCCCAGGCTGCTGGTTAGGGACAACTGGCCATGCATCATCTCGCACAAGGTACGGGTAATCGTCAGACCCAGACCGGAGCCAGTACGCATCGTATCAGCAGGGTTGCCCACCTGGCTGAATGGGCTGAACAATCGGGCCTGATCGTCCTGGGAAATACCGATCCCGGTGTCCATCACGTTGAAGATCAGGTCCAACTCCTCGCCGCCCCCGACCACGACACAACGTAGTGAGAAGCGCACTTCGCCGATAACGGTGAACTTGATCGCATTGCTCAGCAGGTTCGAGAGGATTTGCTTGAGGCGCAGCGAATCCACCCACACGTCGCAGTCGGCGCGACTGTCGAGTTCGACCCGCAGGTCCAGGAATTTTTGCTGTGCCACCCCGTCGAAAATTCGTGCCACCGAACGAGACAACTCCTGCAGATTCACCCGCCCCGGAGCCAGGTTCAATTGCCCGGACTCAATGCGCACAATGTCGAGGATATCGCCGATCAGGTCCACCAGGCCGTTGGCGGCGCTAGACGCGACGTCCAGCGAAACCTGGTCGACAATCCCCTGTTCGGCACGTTTGGATGCCATTTCCAGCATGCCCAGCACCGCGTTCATCGGCGTGCGGATCTCATGGCTCATGGTTGCCAGGAAAGTCGTCTTCGCCTTGTTGGCATCCTCGGCTTCCTTTTGCGAGGCTTTGAGCTGGTCAACCAATTGCTGACGGTCGCTGACATCGATCCACCCCGCCATCACACCGATCGCGTTGCCTTGGGTATCAAAGCACGGAAATATCCAGTGAAAAATCGCTACCGTCTGACCAAAGGGTGCGACCAGGATCCCGCCGCCGATTTCAGGCAAGCGATTGCGCATCACTTTGAGGTAGAACGCATGATATTGCGCGGCCTCATCCGGGGCCATGTGTTTGCCGTC
This sequence comes from Pseudomonas proteolytica, assembly GCF_007858275.1. Lineage (GTDB taxonomy): Bacteria > Pseudomonadota > Gammaproteobacteria > Pseudomonadales > Pseudomonadaceae > Aquipseudomonas > Aquipseudomonas proteolytica. The sequence continues at coordinate 5,447 of NZ_VFEV01000049.1, read as the reverse complement.
GGTTACCTTCTTGCCCAGCAACTGATCCAGGTCCGTGGACAGGAAATCTAGATAGCTGTCGTTGCACGCAACCAGCCGCCCCTGAGCGTCACGGATAAATACCGGCTGTGGTGTGTTATCGAGCATTGATCGCATTGCGGCCACTTGGGCGGCCAGTACTCGGTTGCCATCCAGCCTGCGCCGTCGCCAGAACACACAGGCACCATGCCAGCAAACTATCGAGACAAGACTGGTCAACGCCATGAGCAGGTAGAACCCTGTGTCGGCGCCGGTGTGCACTTTGAAGCTCAAATCAAATTCATGGGGGCCGACCGACGCTGACAGCGTCTCGCCCTGGGCCAAAGGCAGACTGGCCAGCAGTGTGGCGGCGAGAAAAAACCTGACGCGGCTCATCACACAATACTGTTGCGCTTGGCCACTTCCGCCAGCGAAACTACTGAGGTGACCTCAAACCGCTCCAGCAGCCGGGTTTTATAGGTGCTGATGGTTTTGTTGCTGAGCAGCATTGAATCGCCTATTTCCTTGTTGCTGCGGCCCTGCGCCAGGTGCTTGAAAATCACCAACTCGCGGTCCGACAGGCTGTCGATGACCCGAGCCTCATCAATCTCATTGTCGCTGCGGCGCACCGAACCGATGGTCAGGTTGGGAAAATGGGTGTAACCAGACATCAGCACATTGACCGCACGCTGTAAGTCATCCAGATCATCGACCTTGGACAGAAAGCCCGCCGCACCGGCCACCATGCAGCGCTTGAGGTACAAAGCAGGTTCCAGGGAAGTGAGGACCAGAATCCGCGTGCCAATATTCAAGTCGACAATCCGGCGTATGGCCTCCAGACCATCGAGCTTGGGCATCGAGATATCCAGCACAACCAGATCAGGCTGCAACTGGCGAGCCTGCTGCACGGCATCCGCACCGTCGGCGGCCTCGACGATCACGTCAAAATGCTCGTACTGCAAGACCATTTTCACGGTTGCACGCACGATGGGATGATCATCCACGACCAACGCTTTACGCATAGTTACCTCACTTATCCAATTTGCCAAAGTGACAAAGACGTCGAGGGAGGAATATCAAGTGACGGGAATGCCGTACAAGCATAGTCCGCTCCACATCGGCCCTATTATTTTTATTCAACAGCGGGTGCGGTACTGCCCAACCAGTGCAGGAGCCGTTTGGCCGTCATCGGCTTGGCTAGGTGAAACCCCTGGGCAAATGTGCCGCCCATGGCAATCACAGTATCCTGGATAGCTTGGCTGCTGACACCTTCGACCATCAGGCTCATGCCAACGGCCCTGGACAGGGCAACGCTGGTTGCCAGCATCGCCCGACTGTTTTCGTCCGACAGCTCCTCAACCAATGAAGCGTCGAGTTTGAGTTGGTTGAACGGCAGTTGGCAGAGCAAGGTCAGGGAAGAAAACCCCACGCCGAAATCATCGATGGACAAACCACACCCCAACCCCTTTAGACGCAATAGGCTGGCCATGGTCGCCAGGCTCATGTCCAGCAAACCGTTTTGGGCTATCTCAAACGACACCGCACTGCCCGGCAACTTGCGCTCGATCAAGGCGGCCTCGACGTAGCTCGGCAGATCGAAGCTGGCCAACTGCGAAGCATGCAGGTTAAACGCCACTTCCAGATGCCTACCGCCCTGCCCCAAGGCATCGAGCAAATCCAGGCCCTGGCTAAACACCTGCTTGAACATGTCATCGATCAAGTCGTACGCCAGCACCGCCGAGAGAAAATCCCTAGGCAACAACACCCCGCGACTGGGGTGTTCCCAACGCACCAGCGCCTCGACGCCACACAATGCCTCGCGCCGCAGATCAAACTTGGGCTGGAACCAGGCGTTGAACTGCCCGGCGGCAAGGCCTTGCCTGACTTCGTACTCGGTGGGCAGCTTGAACAGGATCGCTGGGAGCGTATGGGACATGGTTTTACGGCGGATATAGTGAGTCAAAATCAAATGCCACTGCTGGACGGGTGCATCCGGCCCGACCACACCCGCCAGGCTGATCCTGGCGAATAGATTGATCCGCTCCAAGGCGCGATGCAGTTGCGGTGCAAGCGCCGAGCACAGCACCACGGCACTGACCAGACCGTCCCTGGCAGCCGCCAGCAGAAAGTCGAAACGCGCCAATGTGTCGTTGTTGAGTTCACATACTACAATGTCCACACCGTCAACCTGGCGCAGGATCGCCATCGCCTTATCGCAGTGGCTGGCCTGATAGACCGCCCGCGTGCCCAGCGCGCCGAGTGATGCAACCTTGAGCTTGCGCGAAGACAGCTGGGCATCGAGCACCAGTACTCGCAACGACATCATTGAACGCACTCCAGACAGATCAGGCCGATTACTTGAAGGTGATATCCACGGTCGCGGAGGCCGTGAAAGGCCCCACCCTGGGGGTTGTACTGAGCCATTTTAGCCCGGCCGTGAAACGGTTTTGCACCACGCTGCCATTGACCAGGCCCAGGTCGACGATACGGTTCATGACAATCGGCACAGTGGGTGCCGTCGCCCGCGCCAACACGATGCCAAAGCCACTGTTGCTGGCAGGCAGGATGGTGGTCTGGTCGCGAACTGTGTAAGTGGTACTGAACGCCGCCTGCATCGTCGCGCCAGGGCAGGCCTGGCCATTATCGACACTGCTCATGTTCACGTTGACCGAGAATGGCACCTGTTTTTCTATCTTGTTGAGCACCGCGTTCTTCTGTGAGATAGACCCAAAGCCAACGGTTGCACCGCTGTTTCCGGTGACGGTGATGGTCGGCTGGCAGGACGTGAACGACACAGTGTTGAGGCCTGACAGTGTGGTTGCAAAATTGCTGGCCGGTAAGTTGCCAAACGTATCGTTGCCTCCTGCCAGCCTGAGCACTGTCAGGGTGCCAGGGTTGGCTATTTTGCCGCTGCCCGGCGGGGTTATTCCGGTCAACTTAACGTACACCTGAAATGACACACTGATGGGTAGCGCGTAGTAACGGTTGTAACCAGTCATTGTGCTGCCTGGCTCGCAGAACGGCGTGCAGTTTACGGCCGTCCCAAGGTTGATTCTGGAGCCGTGGGAAGCCTTGGTGTTGCGCCCCAGATAAGTCACACCGACTTCCAGGGACCGATCCAGCCCTGACACCGTGCTGATTGGATCTAGAAAAAAAAACGCCTTGAGTGTGTCTTCATTCAGACTGTTTGGCCGTTCAGAACACATAAACTGCCGACTTATCGTTGCCGAGCGCCAGATCTCCGCACCGGCCCTCACCTGGGCTGGCGTGACCTTTATCGCACCCATGTTAAGTACCTCGGTGGAGCCGCCGAGAGCAGTGCTGCAGGTCATGGACAAAGCCACTTGGGACCAGCACATAGCCAATAACAGAGCCAGCAACTTCAGGGTATTTTCAAACGTAGACTTCATGGCAGCGGTGCCTCGGGGACGGTGTTGCAGATCAGTGAAACGGTGTCATAGCCCTGGGTAGGTTGCGCCATGTTGCCGGGATTGCCCGGCAACACTAATGAACAGGCGTCCCCTGCCCCGCTGCCCCACTTCACCAGCAGGCGGTCGCCATCGGCGACACCGGAAATAAAGATTTCGCCATCAGTGCCCACCACGCCGTTGCTTCTGCCGTCATGGCCAAACACGGTAGCGCCTATCGGCGGGACCGAGCCGTCGGGACGCTTGCTGTGCACCAACACGTTACGGCCTTGGTGGGTATCAAACTTGACGCGTACGATCGCACCGCGGGTGGGCACCACATCTCGTGCTGGCATGGGGATTTCCAGGCCCGCACCGATATCTTCGGTGCGCAGGCCCACGCGGTTCTGCCGGTAAGGCATCGCGGATGTCATCACTGCAAAGCCGGATTTGTCGATAGCGGCGCCACCCTGGTTGTCCAGGCCCACGCCCTCGGCACCTTTGGCCTCCACCAGCACCAGGGTGTTATGCAACGGCTGGGTCAAAGTCGCACCGCCTTCATGTACCACCAGACCGCCCGCCATACCCAGGGATGTCTGCTGGTATTGGCGACCGTAGCTGTGGTTGAAGTCCACGTTTCCTTTGCTGCCCTGGTAACCGAGGTTCACCGAACTGTTGCTGCCTGCCTGCGCGTTATGGCTGACCTGGGCGCCATAGTTCAAACGACTGTCATCAAGCAGCGTGCCATTGATGCCGGTGTTGTAGGTCGTGCCTGTGCGCTTGGTATGGCTGACGCTGGAACTGGAGTTGATGTAGCGCCCACCCGTTCCTAATGGCAGCGACAGCGTGAGATTCACACTGCGCTCGCCATAGACCATATTGCTGCGGGTGTCCTGGACGAACAGGCCGTAACTGATGTTTTCATAGGCACTATTGAAACCAGCCTGCACGGTCCGGTCCTGCCCGACTTCGCCCCAGTAACTCTGATTGCTGATATTGAGGTAGAGACTGGAAACATCACCGATTCTCTGGTTCACCGACAGGTCCAGACGCTGGCGTTTGTTGTTGAAACTGCTGGCGTAGTAGCTGCGCTGGCGCGCCTCGGTCCATTCGGGCACGCCACGGTAGTTCTGGCTGTCGTCCAGGTAGTCATGGCGGTATACACCCGAGTCCCAGCGGTCACGCTCGGCGACAGCGTCGTTGAAGTCGTAGTAGCCGGCCGTGGAATAGCGGTAGCCGGCCAGACGGAACTCGGTGCCCAAAGTGTTCAAGGACTTGGAGTACAGAAAGCGCACGCTTTGCCCGCGCTTGTTATCCCGGCTGGCAAGATCCGTATCCGACAACGACAGGTCGAGGGACAACGCCCCCCAGGCGCCCAGGTTCTTGCCGACGCCCACAACCCCAGCCCGGTAGTTCTGCGCCACCAGCACACCACCATAGGGCGTGATATCTCGCGATAAGCCTCGGGCCACGCCTGCCTGGATAAAGTTCGGCTGGTACTGGCTACGCCCGTCACGGTAACGGCCCAGATTCAGTTGGTAGTCGGTGATACCGTCGCGCAGCATGTTGGGCACGGCCGAGTAAGGTACGGTAAACACCTTTTTCGTACCGTCGGCCTCGATCACACTGACCTGCAAGTCACCGCTGAGGGTGCCGGGATACACATCGTTCAAGGCAAAGGGGCCAGCAGGCACTTGTGTACTGTAGACGGTGTAGCCGTTCTGACGGATTTCGACCCGGGCATTGCTGGCCGCCACGCCGCGAATCACCGGAGCATAGCCACGCAGGCTTTCCGGCAGCATTTCGCTGCTGCTTGCCAACTGCACGCCGCTGAACGAGAAGCTATCGAAAATGACGTTACCGGTACTGCCCTGGCCGATCATCAAGCGGCTGCGCCAGGACACAATATCGGTCTCTGCTGTTGGCGCTGATTTAAAACTGACCCACCCTGCCGACTGAAAATTGACCCAGGACGGATTGCTGATTTTTGCCCCAGCAATTGTGGATAAGCTTAGCAGCAGTGTTCCGATTCAAGACCATCAA
>NZ_VFEV01000048.1 GCF_007858275.1 Pseudomonas proteolytica | reverse complement strand
TGCGCTTTCAGGGGCAGTATTACGACCGGGAAAGCGGGCTGCATTACAACCGGCATCGCTACTACAATCCGGACAACGGACGCTACCTGACCCCCGACCCGGTGAAGTTGGCGGGTGGGGTGAACGGGTATTTGTATGTGCCTAACCCTACGGGGTGGGTGGATCCGTTGGGGTTGGCATGTAAGGCTGGTAACTGTCCTGGACAAGAAAATACAAGACCACCACCTCGCTATGAGGAATCAACACCCAGCACAAGTGGCCCGGCTCGGTTTACGAACTACGAACAAGCTTCAAACAAAGCAATGGAATGGTTACTGGAAAATGACTTCCGAGCTGAAAAACCGACACTAGGTAAGTTTGGAGGCAGCTATGGACACCCTATAGGTATGCAAACGATTGATGGAAAAACCGGGTACCGGGTTGAATTTGATGAGCGAAGTGGTGCTCATATAAACGTTTGGTCGGGAAAGAAAAAAGGGCCTCACTATCTGTTCCAAGGTTCTGCAGAACTAGTTCTCAAAATAAACAGAAGGTTTGCGAAAAAATGAGCTACTTCGACGAATTCTTGATAGATACGCTGCAAAAAAAAGGAATTGGCTTCTTACAGCTATCTAAAACTGAAGAAGCAAAACTAATTAATGAAATACAAAAAAAATTCACGTTCGTAGGAAGCAAGATAGATTGGAGCATTGTAAAAAATCCCGTCAATCTAAACACTCTAGACAGACTCGAAGCTTTGGCTAAAATCTCAGAAACCCTTAGCCATTTAAATATTAAAAATGTGTGCTTTTTAGGGGATTCCGTTATAGATCACGCTTATGTCGTTCAAATTGACGATATTAGAGAAGCAATTAATATATTCTCTGAAATCCCCCAACACACCTATGTTTTTCCTGAAAACCTATGCTGGATTGCCTGTATCACCTTTGAAGGTGACCTCGACTACGTGGATCTTAGGCCCACTGACTGTTCTCCCCCTCCCCCGTCTCAATAGAGGCAACACGAATAGATCCGAGGGATAAACGGAACAATTCCATTTGACCGCAAGGAGGCTACGATGGCGGCGCCTCAAACAATATAAATACTGGCAGCGCCGCCGCCATCGCAGCCTCGCCAAGGCCCGACAGCTCCCAACCTTAATCTTTGCTACCTTGAGCAACATCTTTGAATTATATTTTCCCAGTGTTCAAAGACCTTGAAAAATCTGAAGTTCAGGACGAAGCAGAGACCCAGATGAATAAATCAATAATTGTTATTGGTGGAGAGTCAGCCGAGGAAATGACCTGCATGACTCGCATTGACGAATACATCGTCGCCGTATCAGGAAAAGCACGTCCCACTGTTCTCTATATCTCCACAGCCAATGGCGATGACCGCCTGAAAATTTCCGACTTCATTACTAAATATGAAAGCGTCGGTTGCACCGTCATCTGCTTGACGTTTTTCATTTCGCCGTTTCCCGACGCTGGCCATATTGCGTCGCTGTTTGAACAGGCCGATGTCATTTATGTTGCAGGCGGGAATACCCGCGCGATGTTGGCTATCTGGCGCGAATTTGGGGTAGTGGGGTTGCTACGGAAGGCATGGGAAGGTGGCAAGGTGCTTTGCGGTGTCAGTGCTGGAGCCATTTGCTGGTTCGACTACGGCCATTCCGACTCTGGGGGAGCCTTTGCCCTGATCGACGGCCTGGGCTTACTTCCCGGAGCGTTGTGTCCGCACTTCAGCTCAGAGGCAGGAAGAGCAGAGTCATTTGCTGAGCTTGTGAAACTTACGGGTGTGCACCCTGCTTACGCAGCTGACGATGGGGTCGCCCTGCATTTCAAGAATAACCAACACCATGAAACGATCCGTAATAACGCAAAAAATAGCGCCTATGAAGTCAGTCCGGCACCGCCTTATCTGAGGTTGTTAACTGAGTAGAGGCCAGTTTGCAGGCGTGAAAGTGATACCTTCTTGATCCCACTTGATAAAAAAGGAGTTTTACCGCCGATGAGGATCAAATGTTCCGTCTTTATCGCAGCCAGCATTGACGGTTTTATTGCCCGGCCAGATGGGGATATCGAGTGGCTGCACCGGCCGGAATATGAGAGCTCGGGCTTGAACGGCATCACGTATGAAAGCTTCATCGCAACGGTTGACGGGTTGGTCATGGGGCGTAAGACCCTGGAAAAAGTACTGTCCTTTCCAGAGTGGCCCTATGAGGGCACACCGGTCATAGCGCTGTCTCACCAGACCTTGCAGATTCCTGCGCATCTACAGGGCAAGGTGGAGGTCTTGGCAGCCGACGTGAGTACACTCGTCGAGCAACTGGCCGAGCGCGGCATGAAACATCTTTATATCGACGGCGGCCAGACCATCCAGGCATTTCTTGAAGCCGGCCTGCTCAATGAGTTGATCATCACCCGCATTCCGATTCTGCTAGGTCAGGGGATTCCGTTGTTCGGTCAAATCGGGCATGAATGTGAGCTTCGCCACATCGATACCTGGGCCTCGGACAATGGGTTTGTCCAAAGCCGGTATGCGATCGAGCAGCGTTGAATCGCAAAACCGCCACACACAAAAACGCCCCGAACCAGTCGGGGCGTTTTTATTCAGCTTGAAGCAATCAGCCGTCAGTCAGCCAAGCGCCAGGTCGTCCCGCCCTTCCCGTCTTCCAACACCACGCCCATGGCGGTGAGTTGGTCGCGGATGCGGTCGGATTCTGCCCAGTCCTTGTTGGCACGGGCATTCAGGCGAGCCTGGATCAGTGCGTCGACTTCGGCTGCGTCCACACGCCCTTCGGCGCCGGCTTGCAGGAAGTCGTCGGCTTCCATTTGCAGCACGCCCAGCACGCTGGCCAGTTCTTTCAAACGGGCCGCCAAACCAGCCGCTGCATCCAGATCGCTCTCGCGCAGGCGGTTGATCTCGCGGACCATTTCGAACAGCACGGCGCAGGCTTCGGGGGTGCCGAAGTCGTCGTTCATCACGGTGGTGAAGCGTTCAACAAATGCTTCGCCACCGGCCGGCGCAACAACTGGCAGGCCTTTTAACGCATGGTAGAAACGTTCCAGGGCGCCCTTGGCGTCCTTGAGGTTGTCTTCCGAGTAGTTGATGGCGCTGCGGTAGTGGCTGGACACCAGCAGGTAACGCACAACTTCCGGGTGGTACTTTTCCAGCACGTCGCGGATGGTGAAGAAGTTGTTCAAGGACTTGGACATCTTCTCGCCATTGATGCGAATCATGCCGCAATGCATCCACGCGTTGGCGTAGGTCTTGCCGGTGGCCGCTTCGCTTTGGGCGATCTCGTTTTCGTGGTGCGGGAACTCAAGGTCGCTGCCGCCGCCATGAATGTCGAAGGTCTCGCCCAGGCAGCAGGTGGACATCACCGAGCATTCGATGTGCCAGCCCGGACGCCCGGCGCCCCACGGCGACTCCCAGCTCGGCTCGCCCGGCTTGGTGCCTTTCCACAGCACGAAGTCCAGCGGATCCTGCTTGGCTTCGTCGACTTCGATGCGTGCACCGATGCGCAGGTCTTCGATCTTCTTGCGCGACAGCTTGCCGTAGCCCATGAACTTGGCGACGCGGTAGTACACGTCGCCATTGCCCGGGGCGTAGGCGTAACCCTTGTCGATCAAGGTCTGGATCATCGCGTGCATGCCAGGGATGTGGTCCGTGGCACGCGGCTCCATGTCCGGCTTGAGGATATTGAGGCGCGCCTCGTCCTCGTGCATGGCCGCAATCATGCGCTCGGTCAGCGCGTCGAACGACTCGCCGTTTTCATTGGCGCGATTGATGATCTTGTCGTCGATGTCGGTGATGTTGCGCACATACGTCAAGTCGTAGCCGCTAAAACGCAACCAGCGGGTCACCAGGTCGAAGGCGACCATGCTGCGGCCATGGCCGATGTGGCAGTAGTCGTACACGGTCATGCCGCACACGTACATGCGCACCTTGTTGCCATCCAGCGGCTTGAAGACTTCTTTGGTCTTGCTGAGCGTGTTGTAGATCGTTAGCACGATGTTTCCCTTAAGACTTGATCACTGGCCCCACGAATCACGCAAGGTCACGGTACGGTTGAATACCGGAGCGCCTGGTTTCGAGTCCTTGATATCTGCGCAGAAGTAGCCTTCGCGCTCGAACTGGAAACGGTCTTCCGGCTGTGCGTCGCCAAGCGATGGCTCGGCACGACAACCCGTAAGTACTTGCAGGGAGTCAGGGTTGATGTTGTCCAGGAAGCTGGCGCTGTCTTCGGCCTTCTCAGGGTTGGCCGAACGGAACAGACGATCGTACAGACGCACTTCGCACTCGACGCTGGCGGCTGCCGGCACCCAGTGGACCACGCCCTTGACCTTACGGCCTTCAGGGTTCTTGCCCAGGGTGTCGGGATCGTACGAGCAACGCAGTTCGACGATGTTGCCATCGGCGTCCTTGATCGCCTCAAGGGCACGGATCACGTAGCTGCCGCGCAGGCGCACTTCGCCGTTGGGCTCCAGGCGTTTGTAGCCTTTTGGCGGCTCTTCCATGAAGTCATCGCGGTCGATGTAGATTTCACGGGCAAACGGCAGCTTGCGCACGCCCAGTTCTTCTTTTTGCGGATGACGCGGCAGTTCGAGGTTCTCGACCTGGCCTTCCGGGTAGTTGGTGATCACGACTTTCAACGGACGCAGCACACACATGGCGCGCGGGGCATTGTGGTCCAGGTCCTGGCGGATGCTGAATTCCAGCATGCCGAAATCGACCACGCCGTCGGAGCGGTTGGTGCCGACCATCTCGCAGAAGTTGCGGATCGACGCCGGGGTGTAGCCGCGACGGCGGAAGCCCGACAGGGTCGACATGCGTGGGTCATCCCAACCGAACACGTGTTTTTCATCGACCAGTTGCTTGAGCTTGCGCTTGCTGGTGATGGTGTAGTTGAGGTTCAGGCGGCTGAATTCGTACTGACGCGGATGCGCCGGTACTGGCAGGCTGTCGAGGAACCATTCGTACAGTGGACGGTGGCTTTCGAACTCCAGGGTGCAAATGGAGTGGGTGATGCCTTCGATGGCGTCCGACTGACCGTGGGTGAAGTCGTAGTTGGGGTAGATGCACCACTTGTCACCGGTCTGGTGGTGATGGGCGTGGCGGATGCGGTACATGATCGGGTCGCGCAGGTTCATGTTCGGCGAGGCCATGTCGATCTTGGCGCGCAGTACGCGGGCGCCGTCCGGGAACTCACCGTCGCGCATGCGGGTGAACCAGTCCAGGTTCTCTTCTACCGAACGGTCGCGGAACGGGCTGTTCTTGCCCGGCTCGGTCAGGGTGCCACGGTATTGCTTGGCCTGTTCCGGGCTCAGATCGTCAACGTAGGCCTTGCCGGCCTTGATCAGTTCCACGGCCCAGTCGAACAACTGGTCGAAATACTTGGAGGCATAGCGCACTTCACCGGACCATTCGAAGCCCAGCCACTTGATGTCGCTTTCGATGGCGTCGATGTATTCCTGGTCTTCCTTGGCCGGGTTGGTGTCGTCGAAACGCAGGTGCGTGACGCCACCGAACTCCTGGGCCAGGCCGAAGTTCACACAGATCGACTTGGCGTGGCCGATGTGCAGGTAACCGTTGGGCTCAGGCGGGAAACGGGTGACGATCTGCGTGTGCTTGCCCGAATCCAGGTCCGCCTGGATGATCGGGCGCAGGAAATTGACCGGGACGGCAGGTCCGGCCTTGGAATTCGAGGTAGGGTCGACAGTGGGCTTGCTCATAGGATCCTTGAACAGACAGGTACGTGGCCGGGTCAGGCCAGACAAACAAAGGGCTTATCATAGCCGATGCTGTCAAGCACCTGACAGGGCATGCTCAAAAACTGCTGCATTTATTGCATGGGCGGTAAAAAACCACCTCGAAATTCCTGCAGGGCACGCTAAACTGCGCGCCTTGGCAATGTCTTGCCAGACAGGTGCTGGCGTGTGACGCGCCAGAACCCACGAATTCCTTGAAAGAGTAGTGAACATGACTCAAGTCAAACTGACCACCAACCACGGTGACATCGTCATCGAACTGAACGCCGAGAAAGCGCCGCTCACCGTCGCCAACTTCATCGAATACGTTAAAGCCGGCCACTACGAAAACACTGTTTTCCACCGTGTCATCGGCAACTTCATGGTCCAGGGCGGCGGTTTCGAGCCTGGCATGAAAGAAAAGAAAGACAAGCGCCCAAGCATCCAGAACGAAGCGGACAACGGTCTTTCCAACGACAAGTACACCGTCGCCATGGCCCGTACCATGGAGCCGCATTCGGCCTCCGCGCAGTTCTTTATCAACGTGGCCGACAACGGCTTCCTGAACCACAGCGCCAAGACCGTACAGGGTTGGGGCTACGCGGTATTCGGTAAAGTCATCGAAGGCACCGAAGTCGTGGACAAGATCAAGGGTGTCTCCACCACCATGAAGTCCGGCCACCAGGACGTACCAGCAGAAGACGTGATCATCGAGAAAGCCGAGATCATTGCGTGATATTGCTGATTTCAGATTTGCATCTGGAAGAGGAGCGCCCGGATATTACCCGGGCGTTTCTGGATTTACTCGACGGCCGCGCCCGTGGCGCGCAAGCGTTGTACATCCTGGGGGACTTTTTCGAAGCCTGGATTGGCGACGATGGCATGACCCCGTTCCAGCGTTCGATTTGCACCGCTCTACGTGAGTTGAGCGACAGTGGCACCCAAGTATTCCTGATGCATGGCAACCGGGATTTCCTGATCGGCAAGGCGTTCTGCAAAGCAGCAGGCGCGACCTTGCTCAAGGACCCCAGCGTCGTGCAGATGTATGGCGAGCCCGTGCTGTTGATGCACGGCGACAGCCTGTGTACCCGCGACCTCGGCTATATGAAGCTGCGGCGCATCCTGCGTAACCCCATCGTGTTGTTTATCCTGCGCCACCTGCCCTTGCGCACTCGCCATAAACTGGCGCGCAAGCTGCGCAGTGAAAGCCGTGCGCAGACACGCATGAAGGCCAACGATATTGTCGATGTGACGCCCGAGGAAGTGCCACGGGTGATGCAGCAGTTCGGCGTGCGCACCCTGGTCCACGGCCACACCCACCGCCCGGCCATTCACAAATTGCAGATTGGCGAGCAGGCGGCCAAGCGCATTGTGCTGGGGGATTGGGACAAGCAAGGCTGGGCGTTGCAGGTGGATGAGCAAGGGTTTCAATTGGCGGCGTTTGACTTCGTCAACCCGCAGTTGGCGTTGCCTGGCGCCTGACTTACAAACAACACGAATCAAATGTGGGAGCGGGCTTGCTCGCGAATGCGCTGTGTCAGTCGACACCTTAGGTGACTGACACAGTGCATTCGCGAGCAAGCCCGCTCCCACATTTTTGACCGCGTGCGCTGCAAGATCAGTGACCCGACGCCGCCGGCCCTGCCTTCGCGGTAAACGGCGGCTTGGCCAGCCACACCAGCAGGATCAAGCCCATGAACATCCACCCCAGCAACGTGAAATAGTCCACGGTGGACATCATGTATGCCTGGCTGGTGAGCACCTGGTCCAGTTGCGCATAGGCCTTGTGGCCCGCACCGCCCAGGGTGTTCAGCGCATCGCGGGTGGCCGAGTCGTACACACTCATGCTCTCGCTCATGTAGGCATGATGCTGGTCAGCCCGGCGAATCCAGATCCAGGTAGTCAACGATGCCGCAAAGCTGCCGCCCAGGGTTCGCAGGAAGGTCGCCAGGCCCGCACCGTCGGCGATCTGGTGCGGCGGCAGGTCGGACATCAGGATGCTCAAGGTCGGCATAAAGAACAGCGCCACACCGATGCCCATGAACAGTTGCACCAGAGCGATGTGCTGGAAGTCCACTTCATTGGTGAAACCGGCGCGCATAAAGCAGCTCAGGCCAATCGCCAGGAACGCCAGGCCGGCCAGCAGCCGCAAATCGAACTTGTGTGCGTACTTGCCGACAAAAGGCGACATGAGCACCGGCAGGATGCCGATCGGCGCCACGGCCAAACCGGCCCAAGTGGCGGTGTAGCCCATCTGCGTCTGCAGCCATTGCGGCAGGATCAGGTTGATCCCGAAGAACCCGGCATAGCCCAGCACCAGCACAATGGTGCCGATGCGGAAATTGCGGTGGGCAAACAGGCGTAGGTTGACCACCGGATGTTTGTCGGTCATTTCCCAGATCACGAACACCGCCAGGGCGATCACCGAGATGGCCGCGCCGATGATGATGAAATTGGATTCGAACCAGTCCAGGTCGTTGCCCTTGTCGAGGATGATCTGCAAGGCACCGACCCCGACGATCAGGCTCAACAGGCCGACATAATCCATCGGCTGATGGCTGGTGACCACCGGCCGCTTCCTGAGCTGCGAACGTACCACCATCACCGCAAAAATCCCGATGGGCACGTTGATGAAGAAGATCCACGGCCAGCTGTAGCTGTCGGTGATCCAGCCGCCAAGAATGGGACCTGCAATCGGCGCGACCACCGTGACCATCGCCAGCAGTGCCAGGGCCATGCCGCGCCTGGCGGGTGGATAGACGGCGATCAGCAAGGTCTGGGTCATCGGGTACAGCGGCCCCGCCACCAGGCCTTGCAGCACCCGGAAGCCGATCAGCTCGGGCATCGAAGTGGAGATACCACACAGGAACGAGGCCAGCACAAACAGAAGCGTGGCCCACAAAAACAGCTTCACTTCGCCAAAGCGCCGGCTCAACCAGCCGGTCAAAGGCAGCGCAATGGCATTGCTCACGGCAAATGAGGTGATGACCCAGGTGCCCTGCTCCGAACTCACCCCCAGGTTGCCAGAGATGGTCGGCAGCGCCACGTTGGCGATGGTGGTGTCGAGCACCTGCATAAAGGTCGCCAGGGACAGGCCAATGGTGGCCATCAGCAAGCTGGGCGGCGTGAAGGAGGCGTTATTGCTCATCAGCGTTGTGCTGCCTTGGGCGCGGCCACGCTGTTGTCATGGATCAACTGGGTGATCATCGCGTCGGCCTCGGCCAACTGGCGGTCGTACACATTGGTACTGAACGAGGCCTTTTGCGGCGGTTGCTGCGCCAGCACCGGGCCGCTCTGGTCGTGCAGGTTGACTTCCACCTGGGTCGACAACCCCACCCGCAACGGGTGCTGGGCCAACTCCTGGGCGTTGATATGGATGCGCACCGGTACCCGTTGCACGATCTTGATCCAGTTACCCGTGGCGTTCTGTGCGGGCAGCAGGGCAAACGCACTGCCGGTGCCGGCGCCGAGGCTGTCGACGGTGCCGCTGTATTTCACATCACTGCCGTAGATATCGGCCTCGATGTCCACCGGCTGGCCAATGCGCATCTGGCGCAGTTGGGTTTCCTTGAAGTTGGCGTCGATCCACAGTTGGTCCAGGGGAATCACCGCCATCAACGCCGTGCCCGGCTCGACCCGCTGGCCCAGCTGTACGGTGCGCTTGGCCACATAGCCGGTGACCGGGGCGATCAAGGTGCTGCGCGCATTGGCCAGGTAGGCCTGGCGCAACTGCGCGGCAGCGGCCTGCACATCCGGGTGGGACGAGATCACCGTGTCATCCACCAGCGCGGTGGAGGTATTGAGTTGCTGTTGCAGGTTGGCCAGTGAGTTGCTCGCCGCGCTCAGGGCATCACGGGCATGGGACAGTTCTTCCAGGGAAATCGCGCCACCCTGGGCGAGGATCCTGCGGCGGTTGAAGTTGTCCTGGGCCGTTTGCACTTGGGCTTTTTGCGCCTGAACCTGGGCTTTCATGCCATCCACATTGCTGTACAGGCCGCGCACTTGGCGTACGGTGCGCGCCAGGTTGGCCTGGGCACTTTGCAAGCCGACGGCCGCGTCGTTGGGGTCGAAGTTGATCAGCACCTGACCTTCGTGGACCAGGTCGCCATCATCGGCGCCAATGCTGACCACGGTGCCGGTGACCAGCGGGGTGATTTCCACCACGTTGCCGTTCACGTAGGCGTCGTCGGTGCTTTCGCTCCAACGGCCATACAGCTCGTGCCAGCCCCAGACGCCGACGACGCAGAGCACGACGATCAGCGCCAGGCCCAGCAACATGATCTTGCGTTTGCGCGGGTTGCTGTCGTCGGGTTGGGAGGGTGCGGTGTTGTTTGCTTGGGCAGTAGCCATGACAAATACCTTGCGTTATTCAGCGCGCGTGACTGGCGTGTTCATTGAGTCCCGACCCGTTGCAGGGTGATGGGGTCACCCGCAGCGATCAGGATTTTCTTGAGGATGTATTCCAGGGTCTGCAATTCCCCCGGCTCCAGCACGCCAGCCAACTGGTTCAGGGCCTGGGCGCCGATCTGCGGCAACATGTCCGCCAGGCGCTGGCCGTCGGCGGTCAACACAAGCTGCACCTGGCGCCGGTCCTGCTCGGAACGCTTGCGTGCCAGCAGGTGTTTTTGCTCCAGGCGGTCGAGCATGCGGGTCATCGAGCCACTGTCCAGGGACAGATTGCGGCACAGCTCCGCCGGGGTATCGACGCCAAACTGGGCCATGATAATCAACACCTTGAACTGCGCGGCGGTGATGCCGTGGGGTTCCATATGGGTGTCGATGATGCGGTCTTTGAGAATCGCGGCGCGCCCCAGCAACAGGCCGAGATGGCAGTTGTGGAAGTTTTCCGGGGTGAAGTGTTTCATCGAAAGTCACCTTATTACTGCCTAGGCAGTGAATATGTGACCAAATATTACTGCCTAGGCAGCGAATGTCAAATAAATAGTTAGGTTGCTTGGTAATCAGGTGATGACTGGAGCCATGGGAAGGTTCTGAATCCACGACAAAACAAATGTGGGAGCTGGCTTGCCTGCGATTGCGGTGTGTCAGCCACTAGAAATAGTGACTGAACCACTGCTATCGCAGGCAAGCCAGCTCCCACAATTTGATTGACGTTTAAGCGTCAGAAATCCCGTTTGTAGAAGATATCCAGGGAGCTTGCCACGCCGCTGGCCACTTCCAGATACACCCGCTTGCTCAGCAGGTAACGCAAGGCGATGGTGCTGGCCGGCTCGAACACCCCCACGCCGTAACGCAAGCTGAGCTTTTCGGTGATCTTGCCGCTGGCCACCACCGCCGTATTGTTGCCGCTGCCCTGGGTGTCCAGTTCGAAGTCCTGGATTCCCAGGTTCTTGGCAATATCCGACGTCACCCCGGCACTGCCCATCAACCCCAGGCCCAGCGCCGCTTGCGCCAGCATGTTGTTGTCTTCACCGGTGGTGCTCAACGGACGGCCCAGCACCAGGTAGGACAGCGCCTGCTCCTGGCTCATGGCCGGTTCCGAGAAGATTTGCGTGGTGGGTTGCTCGGCACTGCCGCTCAGGCGGATACCCGCGATCACGTCGTCGGTCTTGCGGATGGCTTCGATATCCAGATACGGCTGGTCGAGCGGCCCGGCGAACAGCAGGCGCGCACGGCGCACATCGAGTCTCTGGCCGTAGGCACGGTAACGGCCGTCGTTGAGCCAGAGTTCGCCACGGGTGTCCATGTTATCGCCGATATGCACCCGGCCCTGGACCTTGGCCGTGAGGCCGAAGCCCGCGAAGTTGAGCTGATCCTCGCCCACCACCACGTTGATATCCATGGCCATGGCCATCGGCGGCTTGCCTTCTTCGGTCTGGCTGCCAACGATCACCGTGTCATCCGAGACCTTGACCGTCGAAGGCGGCAATTCGCGCACGGTGATATCACCGCGCGGGATGTGGACATTACCGGCGATCGCCAACTTGTCGTCCTTGAGGCTGATCTTCAAGTCGGGCGCCACTTCCAGCTTGGCGTAGGGTTCGACCGTAACCGGTAATTGCGAACCCTGCAGGCTGAGGTCAACGATCAGGGCCCGGCCCCAGTCGATCTGGCCCTTGAGGCTGCCCTGCCCGGCCTTGCCGCTGCGCCAGCCGCCGTTGATCTGCACGCTTTCACCGGCAATCAGCGCCTGCACGTTCAGGCCCTCAAGGCTGATCGGCAGTTCGGGCCCGGAAATCTCGCCCGCGATCAGGTTGATATTGCCGTTGACCTGCGGCGCCAGCAGCCCGCCGGAAATACGCCCGCTGCCATTGAGCTTGCCGCTGAGTTTTTCCACCATCGGCACAAACGGCCGCGCTACCGCCAGGTCCAGGCCAGTGAGGCTGAAGTTGCCAGAGATCGGCTTGTTTTTCGCCAAGGGGTTGAGCTGTGCCTGCAACAGCAACTCACCGAGTTTGCCGCCGCGGAAATTCAGCTGGGTATCGATGCGCGTAGGGTTGAGCGTGGTTTCCAGCTTGAGGGTGTCGTAGGGGAAATCCAGCCACTGGTCCTTGTCCTTGACCCGCAGGGTGCCGCCACTGGCATCCACCGCGATCAGGCCTTTGGGGCCGCTGGCCGGCAGGTCGAGCTGGATATCGGCGTTGAGCTTGCCCTGCCAGGCAAAATCCTTGGGCAGCCATTGCGCCAGGCTGTCGATGGGGAATTGCTTGAGGTGGTAGCGCAGCTTGGGATCGGGCATCAGCCGCTGGTCTTCGCCACACAGGCTGGCGGGCCCGGAGACCCAGCAATGGGCAGCGAATGTCAGCTTGCCGTCGGCCATGCGCTCGATTTTTGCCGGGGCCTGCAGTTTCCAGTCCTGGCCACCGGCCTGTACGTCGCCACTGGCCAGGCGCCCGCGCCAGTTGCCTTTGTCGAGCGTGCCGTCCAGGGCCAGGGCCAGCTTGACCAGGGGGCCCATCAGGTCCAGTTGGACTTTCTGGCTTTTGATATCGCCCTGGGCGCTGGCGGTCAAGGTGCCGAGCTGGGTGTCACCAGCCTGGATCCCGCTGCCCTTGAGGTCGATCTTCGCCCGTTGCGCGCTATCAAGTGTCGCGTCCAGGCTGAGGGCTTGCAGGCGATTGTCTTCAAACACCAGTTGCTGGCCCTTGAGGTCGAGCTTGCCCTGGGGGGCCTTTAAAGTGCCGGCCACATCGAGCCGGCCATTGACCTGCCCACGCAACTGCGGCCACAGCTGGGCCAGGCGTGCGAGCTTGATGTCGATCTGCCCGGCCAGGCGCTGTTGCAGGCTGCCACTGCCGTTGATGCGGTTGTCACCCAGGCGGATATCCAGGTTGGCCAGGGTCCATTGCTCACCCGCGCCTTCGGCCTTGGCCGCCAGCACGGCGGGCTGGCCGCGCAAACGGCCCTTCAGATCAAGGTCAGCGGTGAGCTTGAGTTGTTCGTTTTTCATTTCACCCTGGCTGCGCAGCGGCCCGGCGAGCGTGCCCGGCAGTTCCGCGACCCAGTACGCCGGGTTGATCGCCGACAGGTCAAGCGCCGTATCCCAGGCGATGCCATCGGCAAATTGCAGGTTCAGGTGGCCTTCGGCCTTGCCTTGGCCGGCAACCAGTTTCAGTTCTGGCAGGAACACTTGGGTCAGGTCGCCACTGAATGGCGTAACCAGACTGAACTTGCCGGCCGGCCCATCGAGGTCGGCCTTGAGATTGCCCAGGTAATTGCCGTCCTTGTAGGAGACTTCGCCGTTGAAGGTACGCAACACCACTTGCGGCTCGTCAATCAGCGGGTACAGGCGGTGCCAGGGGAAATCCAGCCAGTCGATTTTTGCATCTGCGCTGAAGCCCTGCTGCCAATCCAGTTGGGCACTGAGCTTGAGGCTCTGCTTATCCCCGGCATTCAGGTCAAGGCCGGCGATCTGTGCGCCCTTGGCGTCGACCCGGCCTTGCAGCAACAGGTCAACCGGGCCCTTTTCTGCGGGTAATACGGCCTTGCCCAACAGTTGATAGCCCTTGCCCAGGTCGCCCTTGGCCGTCAGGTCCAGTTGGTTGAGCTGCAGGGTGTCCGGCAAGTCGGCGGCGGGCTTGAAGCCATCGGCGGTGATCTGCAGTTGCGCCGGCAGGTTCTCGACCAGAGGTTGCAGTTCGCCCTTGAGCTTGGCGGGCAGGTAGCCCGTGCTGTCGGCGTCGAGCTTGAGGGTCTTGAGCAAATCACCCGTGACGTTCAGCGCCACGGCCCATGGCGCGCCACCCGGAGCGTAGGGCAGGCTCAGGTTACCGGTCGCCGTCAGCGGCCAGTCACCGGTTGGTTGCAGCATACCGCTGAGGTCCAGCACCAGGCCGTCGCGCTGCAGGTGCACCGCGTCGATCTGCATTCCTTCAGCGGTCCAATGGGCCGCCAGTTGCAGGCCCTGGAGTTCTTCGCTGCCGTTGAACAGCAGGCTGCCTACACGCACGTCGCCCAGTTCGATGGCCAGGGGCAGGTTCAGGTCTGGCAGGGTAATCGGGCCGCTGCTTTCTTCGGTGCTGGGTGGGAACTGCAGGCTCACCTGCTCCACGTCCAGTTGCCGGATGCACAAAGTCATGCGCAGCAGGCACGCCGGCGACCAGTCGAATTTCGGCGCATTGAGTTCCACGCGGCTGCTGTCTTGCTGCCACAGCAGATGGTCGGCGCTCCACTGCCCGCCCAGGTGGCCCTGGAAGTTGTCCACGCTCAACCCCGGAACCTGGCCGAGTGCCCAGCGACTGCCGACTTGCGTACCCAGTACGCTCCATACGGCCAGGGGCACCAAGGCGACAAGCGCCACCACACTCAGACCCGCTATTTTCAAACCACGCTTCACAGCTCAGGCCCCATGGAAAAGTGCAAACGAACGCCGCCCGGATCTTCCAGGGCATGGGCCAGGTCAAGGCGAATCGGGCCGACTGGCGACACCCAGCGCACGCCGATGCCGACCCCGGTTTTCAGGCTCGGCAACTCAAGGCTGTTAAAGGAATTGCCCTGGTCGACAAAGGTCGCGATCCGCCATTTTTCGGCGATGGAATATTGATACTCGGCGCTCAAGGCCACCATATAGCGGCCACCGATACGGTCGCCCTTGTTGTTTTCCGGGGACAGGGTCTGGTACTCGTAGCCACGCACGCTCTGGTCGCCACCGGCAAAAAAGCGCAGGGACGGCGGCACCGACTTGTAGCCGTTGGTGGCGCTGCCGCCAAACTGTGCACGGCCGAGGAAGCGGTGCTTGTCCCACACCGTGGTCAAGCCCTTGATCATCGCGGTGCCGTACAGCAGGTTGGTGTCCGAGCCCAGCCCCTCTTTAGCCACCTTGGTATCGAACTGCAGGCGATAGCCGTTATGGGGGTCGATGCGGTTGTCGCTGCGCAGGTAGGAATAGCTGATTCCCGGCATCAGCAAATTGCTCAAGCCGGAGTCATCCCCCAGGCGATATTCTTCGCGCTGCCATTTGAGCGAGATCACCCGTGTCCAGCCGCTGGGCAACTTGCTGTGCCATTCCGGGCCGAGGGTGAGCAGTTTGCTGAGGGTGTCGGTGTTGGCCAGTTCTTCGTTCTGGTAGCCACCGGCAAAGCGCAGCTTGTCGGTCAGTGGCGGGTCGAGGGGGATGTCGTACCACAGGCCGACGTTCTGCCGGGGCGCCGACAGTTCCGCCTCCCAGCCATAGCTATGCCCCTGGGGGTTGACCCAGTGCCGCGTCCAGTTGGCCTTGCCGCGCGGGCCGACGTCGGTGGAAAAACCCAGGCCCAGGCCCATGGTCCGGGGTTTGCGGGTTTCCAGCTGGACTGCCACCGGGATCACATCATTGGCCGCTGCGGCCGGGGCCGCGTCCACCCGCACGCCCTCGAAATAACCGCTCGACTGCAGGGCCTGGTTCAGCTCGGCAATCAGCTCGGAATCGTAAGGGGTGCCACTCTGGAACGGCACCATGCGTTGCAACAGTTCTTCATCAAAGGGGGTATCGCCGGCAAAGTTGACCTTGCCGAGGGTGTAGCGCGGGCCGCTGTCGTAGACCAGCTCGATATCGGCCACGCCCGCCTGGGGATCGACAGACAGTTTCTGCTGGGTAAAACGGCCACTGAAATAGCCGAAGCGCGAGGCCTGGTTCTGGATCAGGCGCTTGGCGTCTTCGTAATGACCATGGTTGAGTACGGCGCCGGACTTGAGGTCTTGGCTATCGGGCACGCGAAAGGACTTTAACTCGGCCGCAGGGCCGTCCACCCGAATCGTGACATTACGCAAATGCACGGGCTCGCCAGGGTCGATGCTGAGGATCAGGCGCGGGTTCTTGCCGGCCTTTACCTCACTGGCAATCTGCGGCTGATAAAAGCCCAGTGCCTGGGCGGCCTTGCGCGCCTGCTCCTCGGCACCGCGACTGAAGCGCAGCAAGGCCTCCTCATCACGCTCGCCAACCCCGCCGATATAGCCTTCGATATTGGCCTTCAGCGCATCGTTTGAAGGTTTGACCCGCACGTCCAACTCGCTTTGCGCCAAGGCGCCGCAGCTTGTGAACAGCAGAATCAAGCCGCTGGTAAATCTATTGGAAAACTTCATAGGCGCGGATGCTACACGAGCTGGGGAGCACCTTAGAACCGGGAATTGTCTGAATAATTCTGCGTTAAGGCGTTGCAGGTTGTAACACTTGGGGGTTTGGGTGAAAAAACACATGTTCCAGGATAGGTCCTACAGCCACCTCGCCCACTTCGTCATAGCCCTGGCGTTTATAGAATTCCAGGTAGAGCGGATTGCCGGTGTCCAGCACCACCCCTTGAGAATGCGGGTCTTCGGCGCACCAGTTATGCACGGCTTCGAGCAGTTGCTCGCCGTAATGCTTGCCCTGGAATTGCGGGTGAATCCCCAATAGCGGCAACACGTGTACCGACTCGGACGGCAGGCACGCCAACACCGCCTGATGGTATTCGAGGTAACGCCGGGTACACCTCAAGCCAGTGCTCAACCACATGCGTAATTGCCAGGCCCAACTTTCAGTGATACCCAGGCGCCGTTGCGGAGGGGCAATCAGGGCGATGCCGATCAGGCGGTCATTGACCAGCAGGCCGATCGCCGGCAGCTCCTGGAGAAAATGTTGCTTGACCAGTTCGCGCACCGTAGCCCTGACCCGCTGCTCGTACCCGGAGCGTTCGGCTTCAAACAGGTAGGCGAAGGTCGGCTCATGGCGATAGGCGTGGTACAGCAACGAGCGCGCTTCGCGGGAATAGCCGCTATCGAGCATGTGGACCTGGGCAATGGCGGTGCTAGTGTCAGGCATCAGTTGTATCTCCCCTGGGCGCAACTCAAAAGGCCGCGCTCTTATTGTTACGAGCCCGGGGCAACTGAGTCGTTCCGTGCCATTGGCTCCTTGAGAGACATTAGCAGTGCATCTGTCCTACCGCCACGCTGGCTCCCGTCCGACTTGTCGGCTAGCATCGCCCTTTTGCCAGACTGGACTGCCGACCATGAAAATCGTCTCCTTCAATATCAACGGGCTGCGTGCCCGGCCTCATCAGCTGGCGGCCCTGATCGACAAACATCAACCGGACGTGATCGGCCTGCAGGAAACCAAGGTCCACGACGACCAGTTCCCGCTGGCTGAAGTCCAAGCCCTGGGGTACCACGTGTACTACCACGGGCAGAAAGGCCACTACGGTGTCGCCCTGCTCTCGCGCCAAGAGCCGCTGGCCCTGCACAAGGGTTTTGCCAGCGACGATGAGGATGCCCAGCGCCGTTTTATCTGGGGCACCTTTGCCGATGAACACGGCAACCCGATCACCATCATGAACGGCTATTTCCCACAGGGCGAAAGCCGCGATCACCCCACCAAGTTCCCGGCCAAGCAGCGCTTCTACGAAGACCTGCAACAGTTGCTGGAAACCCAGTTCAGCAATGACCAGGCGTTGGTGGTGATGGGTGATGTGAACATTTCCCCTGAGGATTGCGATATCGGCATCGGTGCCGACAACGCCAAGCGCTGGCTGAAGACCGGCAAATGCAGCTTCCTGCCGGAAGAACGCGAATGGATGGCGCGCCTGAAAAACTGGGGCCTGACCGACAGCTTCCGGCACCTGAACCCAGATGTGGCGGATCGCTTCAGTTGGTTCGATTACCGCAGCCGCGGCTTTGAAGATGAACCCAAGCGTGGCCTGCGCATCGACCTGATCATGGCCTCCAATGGCCTGCTGCCACGGGTCAAGGATGCGGGCGTGGACTACGAACTGCGCGGCCTGGAAAAACCGTCGGACCATGCGCCGATCTGGCTGGAACTGAGCTGATTTTTGCGGCAACACCATCCAAAAATGTGGGAGCGGGCTTGCTCGCGAAATCGGTGGATCAGTCGCTGGATGTGTTGAATGACACACCGTATTCGCGAGCAAGCCCGCTCCCACACAAGCCAGCTCCCACATCGGGTTCAATTGGCCGTCAGTCATATTCTGGCAACCTTACTGACTTAATCTGCCCGCACGTCCTTTGGCTTGAGAAGGTGGCGGCATGATGCTGCGCGTTCTGTACCTGCTGGTTCTGTGTAGCACCTTCCCTCTTTCGGTCGTTGCAACGCCCCTGCCCTTTCCCGAACAGGGTCCGGCCCTGCGCCTGCAGGGCTCCAACACCATTGGCGCGGCGCTGGGCCCGGCGCTGATCAAGGGTTTGATGGTGCAACAGGGCCTGAAGGCCGTGCACAGTGAACCGACGAACCACCCCAATGAGCAGCGCCTCGTCGGCACGAGCCCCCAAGGCAAACGGGTCCTGGTAGAAATCGCCGCCCATGGTTCCAGCACCGGCTTTGCCGCGCTGAAAAATGCCGAAGCCGACCTGGCCGCCGCGTCGCGCCCGATCAAGGACCGCGAGTTGGTGGAGCTTGAACCCCTGGGCGACCTGAAAAGCCCCGGCGCCGAACAGGTAATTGCCATCGACGGCCTGGCGATCATCCTGCATCCACGTAACCCCTTGCAGACCTTGACGACCGAACAACTGGCGAAGATTTTCAGTGGTGAAACCAGCACCTGGGAAGCCTTGGGCGGCACCGGCGGGAAGATCCGGCTGTATGCCCGTGATGATCAATCCGGAACCTACGACACCTTCAAGGAGTTGGTGCTCAACCCTCGCGACAAAACCCTCGACAGCGCGGCCAAACGCTTTGAGTCCAGCGAGCAATTGTCCGATGCGGTGAGCCACGACCGGCAGGGTATTGGCTTCATCGGCCTGCCTTATGTGCGCCAGGCCAAGGCCGTGGCCATCAGTGATGGTGATTCCCAAGCGATGTTGCCAGCGAACAGCCTGATCGCCACCGAGGACTACCCTCTGTCGCGGCGATTGTTTTTCTACCTGCCACCCGCTAACACCAATCCCTGGGCCAAGGCGCTGGTGGACTTTGCTCAGAGCGCCCAAGGCCAGGCCATCGTTGCCGCCAACGGGTTTATCGCCCAACAGGTCCAGGCTATCAGCGTGCAGCCACGGCCACCGATGCCGGACGCCTACCAGGCCATCGCTCGCGAGGCACAACGCCTGAGCGTGAATTTTCGCTTCGAAGAAGGCAGTGCGAGCCTGGACAACAAGGCACGCCAGGACCTGGCACGGGTGGTGGCTTATATAAGCAGCCACGACAAACGGGACAAGCGGGTCACGCTGGTGGGGTTTGGTGACGCCAAGGATGACCCGCAGCGCGCCGACCTGTTGTCCAAGTTGCGGGCAATGGCGGTGCGTCGCGAGTTGGTCAAGAGTGGCGTGGTGTTGCGCGACATCCGCGGCTTTGGCGCCGAAATGCCGGTGGCGGCAAATACCGTGGATGAGGGGCGGATCAAGAATCGCCGGGTGGAGGTCTGGGTTTACTGACGCCTGAAGACTGGGGTTGACTGGCCCACCGCTATCGCGGGCAAGCCCGCTCCTACACTGAATGTGGGAACGGGCTTGCCCGCGATAAGGCCGGCGTGGTGTTACTGACCGCTGCGCATCAGCTCTTTAGGCACATATTTGCCAATCTCGAACTTGCCGATCGCCGCCCGATGCACTTCGTCCGGGCCGTCGGCCAGGCGCAGGGTGCGCTGCATGGCGTACATGTAGGCCAGCGGGAAGTCGTTGGACACCCCGGCACCACCATGGATCTGGATCGCCCGGTCAATTACCTTGAGTGCCACATTCGGTGCCACGACCTTGATCTGGGCGATTTCACTTTTCGCCACTTTGTTGCCGACCGTGTCCATCATGTACGCCGCTTTCAAGGTCAACAGGCGTGCCATGTCGATTTCCATCCGCGAGTCGGCGATTTTGTCGATATTGCCACCCAGGCGCGCCAGCGGCTTGCCAAAGGCGGTGCGGCTGACAGAACGCTTGCACATCAATTCCAGGGCGCGTTCAGCCATGCCAATGGAGCGCATGCAGTGGTGAATACGTCCTGGGCCAAGGCGCCCCTGGGCAATTTCAAAGCCGCGGCCTTCACCCAGCAGCACGTTTTCGTACGGCACGCGCACGTTGTCGAACAGCACTTCGGCATGCCCATGGGGCGCGTCGTCGTAGCCGAACACCGGTAGCGGCCGGACGATTTTCACCCCGGGCGCATCTACCGGTACCAGGATCATCGAGTGTTGCTGGTGGCGCGGCGCATCCGGGTTGCTCAGGCCCATGAAGATGAGGATTTTGCAACGCGGGTCGCACGCGCCGGAGGTCCACCACTTCTTGCCGTTGATGACCCATTCGTCACCCTGGCGTTCGGCGCGGGCGGCCATATTGGTGGCGTCGGAGGACGCCACATCCGGTTCGGTCATGGCAAACGCCGAGCGGATCTCACCGCGCAGCAGCGGCTCCAGCCAGCGCTGTTTCTGCTCTTCGTTGGCGTAGCGCACCAGCACTTCCATATTGCCGGTGTCGGGTGCCGAGCAATTGAACGGCTCCGGGCCGAGCAAGGAGCGGCCCATGATTTCTGCGAGCGGCGCGTATTCCAGGTTGGTCAGGCCCGCGCCCAGCTCGGACTCCGGCAGGAACAGGTTCCACAAGCCTTCGGCCTTAGCCTTGGCTTTGAGCTCTTCCATGATGGCGGTGGGCTGCCAGCGATCACCTTCGCTGACCTGGCGCTCAAACACCGGTTCGGCTGGGTAAACGTAAGCATCCATAAACGCGGTGACGCGTTCACGCAGTTCCTGAACCTTGGGTGAATAGGCAAAATCCATGAGCAGCTCCCTTCTTTGAGAGGTTGTTTAGGTCATGCAATCGATGCTAGAACAGCGCTGATAATTTACCTAGCCTATTCTCGGCGTGTATTAACATTCATCACCGATATATGATCGGCGTATGAAAACCTAACAAGAAGAGCGCAACGAAATGAATCTGAGCAAGGTCGACCTCAATCTTTTCATCGTGTTTGACGCGATCTACACCGAAGCCAACCTGACCCGCGCCGGGCAGATCGTCGGCATTACCCAGCCGGCGGTATCAAACGCCCTGGCGCGCCTGCGCGAGACCTTCAACGACCCGCTGTTCGTGCGGACTGCCCAAGGCATGGTGCCGACACCCATGGCCCAGAACATCATTGGCCCGGTGCGCAATGCGCTGTCGCTGTTGCGGGTGTCGGTGCAAGAGAGTCGGATCTTCAACCCCTTGCAGGCAGCCAAGACCTACCGCATCAGCATGACCGACCTCACTGAAGCGGTGATCCTGCCGTCGCTGTTCCAGCGCCTGCGCCGCCTGGCGCCCACGGTGATCATCGAAAGCTTCCTGTCCAAGCGCCGTGAAACCACCAAGGAACTGGCCGCCGGCCGCCTGGATTTTGCGGTGGACGCGCCCCTGAACACCGACCCGCAAGTGCGCCACGTCAAGCTCATGGAAGACCGCTACGTGTGTGCCATGCGCAAGGGCCACCCGATGGCGGGCAAAGAAAAATTCAGCCTGGATGACTACCTCTCGCTGACCCATATTCATATTTCCAGCCGACGCAATGGCCTGGGCCACGTCGACCTGGCCCTGGGCAAGATGGGGATCCAGCGCAAGATCGCCCTGCGTTCGCAGCATTACCTGATGGCCTCCCAGGTATTGCAGCAGACCGATATGGTGATGACCGTGCCCGAGCGCTTTGCAAGGCGTAACGAGCTGCACTCGTTCAACCTGCCGGTCAATGATGTGCCACCGGTGGAAACCCACCTGTACTGGCATGAAAGCACCGACCAGGACCCGGCCAACCGCTGGATGCGCGAACAGATGATCGAACTGTGCCAGCAGGTCACGGCGCGTGAGAAGAAGCTGGACCAGCAATCGACCTGACCTTGCCGGCTCCTGCAATGGGCTTGATTCGCTTGACGTTTACGTCAAGCAGCCATTAGCGTAGCGCCGAGACCCTCCTTGAGCGCCACCATGAGCACGACCTACAGCATCTCCGACCTGGCCCGCGAGTTGGACATCACCACCCGGGCCATTCGCTTCTATGAAGAACAAGGCCTTTTGAGCCCCGAACGCCGTGGCCAGGAGCGTATCTATTCGCCTCGGGACAAAGTCAGCCTGAAGCTGATCCTGCGTGGCAAGCGCATCGGTTTTTCCCTGGCCGAGTGCCGCGAGCTGATCGAACTCTACGACCCCACCAGCGGCAATCAAAAGCAATTGCACAGCATGCTGGCGAAGATCAGCGAACGCCGTGAGCAGTTGGAACAACAGTTACTGGACATCGAACAGATGAAGCTGGAACTGGACACCGCTGAAGAACGTTGCACCCAGGCCCTGGAACAGACGATCCAGAGCCAGGTCGGCCAACCCCAATAAAAAGGTAGATCCCATGTCTCTCCCCTCCCATGTGCGCCTGGTCGAAGTCGGCCCGCGCGACGGCCTGCAAAACGAAGCACAGCCCATCAGCGTGGCCGACAAGGTGCAACTGGTCGACGCCCTCAGTGCGGCGGGCCTGGGTTACATCGAAGTCGGCAGTTTTGTCTCGCCCAAGTGGGTGCCGCAAATGGCCGGCTCAGCCGAGGTGTTTGCGCAGATCCAGCGCAAGCCGGGCGTGATCTACGGCGCGCTGGCGCCGAACCTGCGCGGGTTCGAGGACGCGCTGGCGGCCGGGGTCAAGGAGGTCGCGGTGTTTGCCGCGGCGTCGGAGGCGTTTTCCCAGCGCAATATCAATTGCTCCATCAGCGAGAGCCTGGAGCGCTTTGCGCCGATCATGGCGGCGGCGCAGCAACAGGGGGTGAGCGTGCGCGGCTATGTGTCCTGCGTGCTGGGTTGCCCTTACGAGGGCCAGGTGGCGCCGGAACAAGTCGCCGCCGTGGCCCGAGAGTTGTATGCCATGGGCTGTTACGAGGTGTCTCTGGGCGACACGATCGGCACCGGCACCGCCGGCGCCACGCGCCGTATGTTTGAGGTGGTGGGCAAGGACGTGCCACGGGCAAAGCTTGCCGGGCATTTCCATGACACCTACGGGCAGGCCATCGCCAACCTGTATGCCAGCCTGCTGGAAGGTATCAACGTGTTCGACAGCTCTATCGCCGGCCTCGGCGGCTGCCCCTATGCCAAGGGCGCCAGCGGTAACGTGGCCACCGAGGACGTGCTGTACCTGCTCAACGGCCTGGGCATCGAGACCGGTATCGACATGGACAAGCTCCTGGTGGCGGGCCAGCAGATCTGTTCGGTACTCGGCCGCCCCACCGGCTCACGCGTGGCCAGGGCCCGTAGCGCCAGTTGAGTAGCGTGCCCGTGGCGATGTGTTACCTCGCGGCTACACATCGGGTAACACGGGAACATATTTTGTCGCATTCTCTGAAGTAAATTTCCTACTAAAAAATTAAATCATTGATTTTAAAGGCTTTTTAAAAGTTGGCACGGCTTCTGCTATCTCTATGGCATAACAAGAATAAAAAGCACCAAACCTAATAAAAATAAGACGTACCGACTCTGACATAACAAAAACAACACGGCAGAGACGCAGCTAACAGATTTTTTTGGAGAAGATGTGCTTCGCAGGGTACGGCGCAAGCCGCCACTCGCAACCGGGCAGAGAACAATAAAACTACCTCAAGGTAGCTACCCACTGGTTGGATCGCGTGCGAAGAAGCAGATCAGCGCTCAAAAAAATACGTTTGCTCTTGACCCCGGATGGGGGTCGCCAAAAACAGCGGTAAAGGGCCACGGTTGCCAAAAACAACAATAGACCGCCCCTCAATAATAAAAAAAGAGCACGTGACAACAAATTAAAGGGGAGCTTCGGCTCCCCTTTGTGCTGCCTGGGTGAAATGAATTTTGTGAGCCACCCTCTACCCCCTGTGGGAGCGGGCTTGCTCGCGAAAGCGGTGGGTCAATTGATAAATACTTGACTGATACTCCGCTATCGCGAGCAAGCCCGCTCCCACACAAGCCGAGCCCCACATCAGGTTTGGGCCAGGCCTCAGGTTTCGCTACGCAGTTGCTCGATCGTAATCTCGCGCATACGAAACTTCTGGATCTTGCCGGTCACCGTCATCGGGAACTCTTCGACAAACCGGAAATGCTTCGGCGTCTTGAAGTGCGCAATGCGCCCCTTGCACCAGGTTTGCAGCTCCAGTTCGTTGGCGACCTGCCCCGGGTGAAACTTGATCCAGGCCACGATCTCTTCGCCGTAGCGCTCATCGGGAATGCCGATGATCTGCACATCGGCCACCGCCGGGTGGGTGAAGAAGAACTCCTCCAGCTCCCGCGGGTACACGTTCTCGCCACCGCGGATGATCATGTCCTTGTTGCGCCCGGCGATGCACACGTAACCCTGCTCATCCATGCTCGCCAGGTCGCCCGTATGCATCCAGCCCGCCTCGTCGATGGCTTCGCGGGTGCCCTCGGGGTTGTTCCAGTAGCCGAGCATCACGCTGTAGCCACGGGTGCACAGCTCGCCGATCTGCCCGCGCGGCACGGTGTTGCCGGCTTCGTCGATGATCTTGCTTTCCAACTGGGGTTGCGTGCGCCCGACCGTGGTCACGCGCCGCTCCAGGTCGTCATCGGCCCCGGTCTGCAGCGACACCGGGCTGGTCTCGGTCATGCCGTAGGCGATTTGTACCTCACTCATATGCAGGTCGCTGATCACCCGGCGCATCACCTCGATCGGGCAGGTGGAGCCGGCCATGATCCCGGTGCGCAGGGTCGACAGGTCGAACGTGCCGCGTTGCGGATGATCGAGCATCGCGATAAACATCGTGGGTACGCCGTAGAGGCCGGTGGCGCGTTCTTCGGCCACGGCGGCCAGGGTCAGCAGCGGGTCGAAGCCGTCATTGGGATAGATCATGGTCGTGCCATGGGTGATGCAGCCCAGGTTGCCCATGACCATCCCGAAGCAATGGTAGAGCGGCACGGGGATCACCAGGCGGTCCTGGGCGCTCAGGCCCAGGCTTTCGCCGACCATGTAGCCGTTGTTGAGGATGTTGTGGTGGCTGAGGGTGGCGCCCTTGGGGAAGCCCGTGGTGCCGGAGGTGTACTGGATGTTGACGGGTTGATCGAAGTGCAGGCTGGCCTCGCGGTGATGCAGCTGTTGCGGGGGGATGCCCGTACCCAGGGCCGACAATTGCGACCAGGGCAGGAACCCCGAGGGCGGTCGCGCATCCAGGCTGATCACCCCGCGCAGTTCAGGTAACAGCTCGCAGCGCAATTGGCCGATGCCCTGCTCCGCCAGTTCCGGTACCAGCGCCTGCAGCATCCCGTGGTAGTCGGAGGATTTGAACGAACCGGCACAGATCAACCACTGGCAGCCCGATTGCTTGAGCACGTATTCCAACTCGCTACTGCGGTAGGCCGGGTTGATGTTGACCAGGATCACCCCGAGCTTGGCACTGGCCACCTGGCTGATGCACCACTGCGCGCAGTTCGGCGCCCAGATGCCAAGACGATCCCCGGCTTGCAACCCCAGGGCCAGCAGAGCGCGGGCGTGCAGGTCCACAGCTTCGGCCAATTGCTGCCAGGTGTAGCGCAACTGCTGATGGCGCACCACCAGGGCCTCGCCCTGCGGGTACTGCGCCACCGTGCGGTCGAATGCCTGGCCAATGGTCATGGCCAGCAGGGCCTTGTCCTGTGGGCCACGGCTGTAGCTCTGATTCGGTTGATCCATGACGACCCCTATTGTCTTTTTTGTAGGTGGACGGTGCGCCGGTCAGGCGCGAGCTTGACGTTAACGTAAGCTACGATTGACAGTCATGCAACGCAAGTTTACGTTAACGTAAAGGTGATCGCCCAATGGCGTCGCCAGCCCCACAACAATAATGTTTATAGGTGCCCTCCCATGAGTTACCCGACCCTGAACTTCGCCCTCGGTGAAACCATCGACATGCTGCGCGACCAGGTGCAGGCCTTCGTGGCCAAGGAGCTGGCGCCCCGGGCAGCACAGATCGATATCGACAACCTGTTCCCCGTGGATATGTGGCGCAAGTTCGGTGACATGGGCCTGTTGGGCATCACCGTGCCGGAAGAATACGGCGGTGCCGGCCTGGGTTACCTGGCCCACGTGGTGGCTATGGAAGAAATCAGCCGTGGCTCGGCCTCGGTGGCATTGTCCTACGGCGCGCACTCCAACCTGTGCGTCAACCAGATCAACCGCAACGGCAGCCACGAGCAAAAGCTCAAGTACCTGCCCAAGCTGATCAGCGGCGAGCACATTGGCGCCCTGGCCATGAGCGAGCCCAATGCCGGTTCTGATGTGGTCTCGATGAAGCTGCGCGCCGATAAGCGCGGCAGCGTGTATGTGCTCAACGGCAGCAAGACCTGGATCACCAACGGTCCCGATGCCCACACCTACGTGATCTATGCCAAGACCGACCTGGAAAAAGGCGCCCATGGCATCACCGCGTTTATCGTTGAGCGCG
The DNA here is from genome assembly GCF_007858275.1 of Pseudomonas proteolytica. GTDB lineage: Bacteria > Pseudomonadota > Gammaproteobacteria > Pseudomonadales > Pseudomonadaceae > Aquipseudomonas > Aquipseudomonas proteolytica. The sequence goes on along the minus strand of NZ_VFEV01000048.1, from coordinate 18,292 downwards.
ACTCGAAAGGCTTCAGCCGCAGCAACAAGTTCGACAAGCTGGGCATGCGCGGCTCCAACACCTGCGAGCTGTTTTTCGATGACGTCGAGGTGCCTGAAGAAAACATCCTCGGCGCGCTCAATGGCGGCGTCAAAGTGCTGATGAGTGGCCTGGACTACGAGCGCGTGGTGCTCTCCGGCGGCCCGACCGGGATCATGCAGGCCTGCATGGACCTGATCGTGCCGTATATCCACGACCGCAAGCAGTTCGGCCAGAGCATCGGCGAGTTCCAACTGATCCAGGGCAAGGTCGCCGACATGTACACCCAGCTCAACGCCAGCCGCGCCTACCTGTATGCCGTCGCCCAAGCCTGCGAACGCGGCGAAACCACACGCAAGGACGCGGCTGGGGTGATTCTGTACAGCGCCGAACGCGCCACGCAGATGGCCCTCGATGCAATCCAGATTCTCGGCGGCAATGGCTATATCAATGAATTCCCGGCCGGCCGCCTGCTGCGCGATGCCAAGCTGTATGAAATCGGCGCGGGCACCAGCGAGATCCGGCGCATGTTGATTGGCCGCGAACTGTTCAACGAAACCCGCTGAGGGAGTGCACCATGGCCACCCTGCACACCCAACTCAACCCACGCTCGGCAGAATTCGCCACCAACAGCGCGGCAATGCTCAAACAGGTCGACGCCCTGCACACCCTGCTCGCCCAGGTCCAGCAAGGCGGCGGCAGCAAGGCCCAGGAGCGCCACACTTCCCGGGGCAAGCTGTTGCCGCGCGAACGCATCAACCGCCTGCTCGACCCGGGCTCGGCATTCCTTGAGCTCAGCCAACTGGCGGCGTATCAGGTCTACGGTGAAGAGGTGCCGGCCGCTGGCGTGATCGCCGGGATCGGCCGGGTCGAAGGCGTGGAATGCATGATCGTCGCCAACGACGCCACGGTAAAAGGTGGCTCCTACTACCCGCTGACCGTGAAAAAACACCTGCGCGCGCAAACCATTGCCGAGCAGAACCGCCTGCCCTGCATCTACCTGGTGGATTCCGGCGGCGCCAACCTGCCGCGCCAGGATGAAGTGTTTCCCGACCGCGAGCACTTTGGGCGGATCTTCTTCAACCAGGCCAACATGAGCGCCCAAGGCATCCCGCAGATTGCCGTGGTCATGGGCTCCTGCACCGCCGGTGGTGCCTATGTGCCAGCGATGGCCGACGAAGCGATCATGGTGCGCCAGCAGGCGACCATCTTCCTCGCCGGCCCGCCGCTGGTGAAGGCCGCCACGGGCGAAGTGGTCAGCGCCGAAGACCTTGGCGGTGCCGATGTGCACTGCAAGATCTCTGGGGTGGCCGACCATTACGCCGACAGCGACGAACACGCCCTGGCCCTGGCCCGCCGTAGTATCGCCAACCTCAACTGGCGCAAACAGGGGCAGTTGCAGCAGCGCACGCCAGTCGCGCCGCTGTATGCCAGCGACGAGTTGTATGGGGTTATCCCGGCCGACGCCAAGCAACCGTTCGATGTGCGCGAAGTGATTGCGCGGCTGGTGGACGGTTCGGTTTTCGATGAGTTCAAGGCGCTGTTCGGCACCACGCTGGTCTGCGGTTTTGCCCATTTGCATGGCTATCCCGTCGCGATCCTCGCCAACAACGGCATCCTCTTTGCCGAAGCGGCGCAAAAAGGCGCGCACTTTATCGAACTGGCCTGCCAGCGCGGGATTCCCCTGCTGTTCTTGCAGAACATCACCGGCTTTATGGTCGGCCAGAAGTACGAAGCCGGTGGCATCGCCAAGCACGGCGCCAAGCTGGTGACGGCGGTGGCCTGCGCCAAGGTGCCGAAATTCACGGTGATCATCGGTGGCAGCTTTGGTGCCGGAAACTACGGGATGTGCGGGCGCGCCTATGACCCGCGCTTTTTGTGGATGTGGCCTAACGCCCGTATTGGCGTAATGGGCGCCGAACAGGCAGCCGGCGTGCTGGTGCAGGTCAAGCGCGAGCAGGCCGAACGCAGTGGCCAGGGGTTCAGCGCCGAGGACGAAGCGCAGATCAAACAGCCGATCCTCGACCAGTACGAGACCCAGGGCCACCCCTATTACTCCAGCGCCCGCCTGTGGGATGACGGTGTCATCGACCCTTTGCAAACCCGTGACGTGCTGGCCCTGGCCCTGTCCGCTGCGCTGAATGCCCCCATCGAGCCGAGCCGCTTCGGCGTGTTCCGCATGTAATTGGAGCTGCACCCATGAGCGATTTCAACACCGTTGAACTGGTGAACGACCCCCGTGGCTTTGCCACGCTGTGGTTGAGCCGGCAAGAGAAGAACAACGCGTTCAACGCCGAAATGATCCGCGAGCTGATCATTGCCCTGGATCAGGTGCAAGCCGACGCAACCCTGCGCTTTTTGCTGATACGCGGGCGCGGCAAGCACTTCAGCGCCGGCGCGGACCTGGCCTGGATGCAACAGTCGGCCGAACTGGATTACCACACCAACCTTGACGACGCCCGCGAGCTGGCGGAGTTGATGTACAACCTGGCCAAGCTGAAAATCCCGACCCTGGCCGTGGTCCAGGGCGCGGCGTATGGCGGCGCCCTGGGCCTGATCAGTTGCTGCGACATGGCCATTGGTGCCGATGATGCGCAGTTCTGCCTGTCGGAAGTACGCATCGGCCTCGCACCGGCGGTCATCAGCCCGTTTGTGGTGCAGGCGATTGGCGAGCGCGCGGCCCGGCGTTATGCCCTCACCGCAGAACGCTTCGACGGCCAGCAGGCACAGGCGATCGGGCTATTGGCGCAAAGCTATCCCTTCGATGAGCTGAATCAGCAGGTCGAACAGTGGACTGCCAACCTGCTACTCAACAGCCCGGCCGCCATGCGCGCCAGCAAGGACTTGCTGCGTGAAGTCGGCAACGGCGCGCTCACCCCGGCGTTGCGCCGTTACTGCGAAAACGCCATCTCACGCATCCGCGTCAGCACCGAGGGCCAGGAAGGCTTGCGCGCGTTTTTGCAAAAGCGTGCACCCAGCTGGCAGTCCCAGGAGCCTCGTTCATGAGTTCACCGTTGATTACCTGCGTGCTGGTGGCCAACCGTGGCGAAATCGCCTGCCGCGTCATGCGCACGGCCAAGGCGATGGGCATGACCACCGTTGCCGTGCATAGCGCCACGGACCGCAATGCGCGCCACAGCCGCGAAGCTGATATCCGCGTGGACCTGGGCGGCAGCAAGGCCGCCGACAGCTACCTGCAGATCGACAAATTGATTGCCGCCGCCAAGGCCAGCGGCGCCCAGGCGATTCATCCTGGCTATGGCTTTCTTTCCGAAAACCCAGGCTTTGCGCGGGCAATTGAAGAGGCGGGGCTGATTTTTCTCGGCCCGCCGGCTTCGGCCATTGATGCCATGGGCAGCAAGTCCGCCGCCAAGGCGCTGATGGAAACCGCCGGTGTGCCGCTGGTGCCGGGTTACCACGGTGCCGGGCAGGACCTGGAAACCTTCCGCCAGGCCGCCGAGCGCATTGGCTACCCGGTGCTGCTCAAGGCCACCGCTGGCGGCGGCGGCAAGGGCATGAAAGTGGTCGAGGACGAAAGCCAACTGGGCGAAGCCCTGGCCTCGGCCCAGCGTGAAGCGCTGTCGTCGTTTGGCAATGGGCAGATGCTGGTGGAGAAGTACCTGCTCAAGCCACGCCACGTGGAGATCCAGGTGTTTGCCGACCAGCATGGCAATTGCCTGTACCTCAATGAGCGCGACTGCTCGATCCAGCGTCGCCACCAAAAGGTCGTCGAGGAAGCACCCGCCCCCGGCCTCAGCCCTGCCCTGCGCCAGGCCATGGGGGAAGCGGCGGTACGTGCGGCCCAGGCGATTGGCTATGTGGGCGCCGGCACTGTGGAGTTCCTGCTGGATGCGCGCGGTGAGTTCTTCTTCATGGAGATGAACACCCGCTTGCAGGTGGAACACCCGGTGACCGAGGCCATCACCGGCCTGGACCTGGTGGCCTGGCAGATTCGCGTGGCTCAAGGCGAGCCGCTGCCAATGACCCAGGAGCAGGTGCCGTTGCGCGGCCACGCCATCGAAGTGCGACTGTATGCCGAAGACCCGACCCATGACTTTTTACCGGCCACCGGGCATCTGGCGCTGTACCGCGAATCGGCGCCAGGCCCGGGGCGCCGGGTAGACAGCGGCGTGGAGCAAGGTGACGACGTGTCGCCCTTCTACGACCCGATGCTCGGCAAGCTGATCGCTTGGGGCGAGGACCGCGAACAGGCGCGCCTGCGCCTTTTGAGCATGCTGGACGAGTTTGCGGTCGGCGGCTTGAAGACCAACCTGGGTTTTTTACGGCGCATCATCGGCCACCCGGCGTTCGCCGCAGCGCAGTTGGATACCGGGTTTATCCCGCGCTATCAGGAACAACTGCTGCCTGTTGCAAGCGCGTTGAGCGATGAGTTCTGGCAGGCGGCTGGCCACGCCTTCATACAAAGCCAACTGCCTCGACTGCGGGACGACGATCCCGCCTCGCCGTGGGCTGCGACACAGGGGTTTCGTGCAGGCCTGCCTGCCGAGACATCACTGCACCTGAGCTGCGACGGCCAGGACCGCCTGGTGACGCTGCAAACCACCACTGCGCCGCAACTGCGGGACGAACACCTGCTGATCGAAGACGCAGGGCTTCGCCGCTCGCACCTGGCGGTGCGCCAGGGGCAGACGCTGTTCCTGCGCTGGCAAGGTGAGATGCGCAGTGTGACGCTGTTTGATCCGATCGCCGCGGTCGATGCCGGGCAGGCGCATCAGGGCGGCCTGACTGCGCCAATGAACGGCAGTATCGTGCGGGTGCTGGTGGAGGTCGGCCAGACGGTTGAGGCCGGTACGCAATTGGTGGTGCTCGAGGCGATGAAGATGGAGCACAGCATCCGCGCGCCCCATGCAGGTGTGGTCAAGGCGCTGTATTGCCAGGAAGGCGAAATGGTCGGCGAAGGCAGCGCCTTGGTGGAGCTGGAGGCCCAGCCCTAGAACTTCACCGTGGCTTGTACCACCACGCCGATGATCCGGCAGTCATCGGTGAGCAACGCCTTTGGGTAGGTCGGGTTGAGTGGCACCAGGTAACGCTGGCCGCTTTCTTCCAGCAGCTTGCGAAACGTCGCCTGACTGCTGCCTGCCCATTGGGCCACCACCAGTTTGCCAGGCTCGGCGTCGAGGGCCGGATCCACTAGGATCATCATCCCATCGGCGATGCTCGGCCCGCTGGGCGCGGTCATTGCATCGCCGCTCACCTGGAGCCAGAACGCCTCGCCGTCGGCGTCGTAGTCGCTTGCCTGAAAACGCCCGGATCCGTAGGCCAGACGCTGTTCGTGGACCTGGCAGGGCTGTTTCCAGTCTTTTACCGGGTAGCGAAAGTACGGGTTGTATTGAACGACCGGCGCGACTTTATCGTCTGCCGGGGCGTGGCCTTTCTCGCGAATCACCAGCGCCGCTTCGAGATACCCCAGGCCTAGTTCTTCGAGCACCCGGTTCATGTCGGCGAGGCTCGGTACACGGCGCTTGCCCAGCCAATGGCCAATGCCGCCCTGGGACATGCCCATGCGTGCAGCCAGTTGATTCTGCGTGACCTTGCGGGCCTTCATGTTGGCTTTGACCAACGCTATCCATTTATCCATGGGGCAGACAATACCGGGTGTATTCGCGGCGACAATAAACAGTTTGTAGTAATCAATCAAATGACATAAATACAGATCGTATTATTATCAGTCGTACCTGTTCACCTTCCCACCCAGAGCACCCACCCCATGACCACAACCCCGGATCACTTGGACGGTACACCTGATACCGACGAAATAAAGTTCTTGCAGGGCAGCGACGCAGCTCGACGCGCACTGGATTACTACTTGAAAGAGGATACAGACCCTGCATCGGACGATATGGCCTGGTTCGAGGCCAACCCCACCGTCAGCAGTGAAGAAGCCCTGATCCACGCGTCGGACTTGCTGCGCAGCGCCGCCGCCATCGCGTATGAGCTGGCGAACAACAAGCTGGGAGGCACCCGGGACCTGGCGTTTTCGGTGGTGTATCTAATTGATATGGCCAAGGCCATGCTGGAGCGTCCACTGCAACTGGCAGGCGGGAAAACCTCGTAACCAGGTAGGCGTGCAGGAACAGAAGGAAAAATATTTCTATCTGGTAGATAAAAACATTTGACTTGCAAATGATAATGATTATTATTGCAAGCAACTGGTCGCGAGATCAGTCGATAGACCAAGAGACCTTAGGTCGGACTCTTGGAATATCTCCTCATCAGGCTAATCACGGTTTTTGACCCGGCTCTTTGGCCGGGTCTTTTTTTTGCCAGTTATTCTGGCGTGGCTTCAGGCTAATGAAGACTGTGTGTTGCTTGATGGCGCGCATGGTAGCAAAAGACCATCGCCGAAAGAAAGCCGAGAAAGCGCTCTGGTCCGGTTCTTTCCAAATTAGCACTTGAGAATCAATCTCATAGACTCTAAGCTGCTGCTGCGTCACGGACGACGCCCCCTCCTTTTTCGCAACAATTTGCGTCCCAAACTTTACCCCGCCCCTGTGTAAACTGCCTGTCACATCTCTCATATTCAGGCAACCAGACTATGACCGTGGCCTTGACCTCCCTTAAAATCAGCAGCGATTTCGACAGCGGCAATATCCAGGTACTCGACACCCGCGATGCCCATCAACCGCTGCTGGCGATCAAACCCGATACCCGCAGCCAGCACTTCCAATGGTTCCACTTCAAGGCCGAAGGTATGCACATCGGTCATACCCATACCTTTCGCCTGAGCAACGCCGGCCAGTCCTCCTACAAACATGCCTGGAGCGGCTACAACGCAGTGGCATCCTACGACCATATCAACTGGTTCCGCGTGCCAACACGCTTTGATGGCGAAACCTTGCACATCGAATTCAAGACCGAGCAAAAACACGCCTGGCTCGCCTACTTCGAACCCTACAGCCGCGAGCGTCACGCCTGGTTGATCGACCGAGCGCTGAACCGCGCAGGCACCCAATTGCTGGCAACTGGCAAAAGCATCGAGGGCCGCGATATCCCCCTGCTGCGCCGTGGCAAGGGCGGTGCGGGGCAACGCAAAGTGTGGATCATCGCCCAGCAGCACCCCGGCGAGCACATGGCTGAATGGTTTATGGAAGGCATCATCGAACGCCTGCAACAGGACGGTGATGATGAGCTGAAAAAACTGCTGGCCGCCGCCGACCTCTACCTGGTGCCGAACATGAACCCGGATGGCGCGTTCCACGGCCATCTGCGCACCAACGCCATGGGCCAGGACCTCAATCGGGCCTGGCAAAGCGCAAGCCAGGAGCAGAGCCCGGAAGTGTTGTTCGTCCAACAGCAAATGGAGAAATACGGCGTCGACCTGTTCCTGGATATCCACGGCGACGAGGAAATCCCCTACGTGTTCACCGCAGGTTGTGAAGGCAACCCCGGCTATACGCCACGTATCGAGGCCCTGGAAAAACACTTTCGCAGCCACTTGAGCGAACTGACCCGCGACTTCCAGACCACCCATGGCTACACCCGCGACTTGCCAGGCCAGGCCAACATGACCCTGGCGTGCAACAGTGTGGGCGAGCGGTTCGATTGCCTGTCCCTGACCCTGGAAATGCCGTTCAAGGACAACGACGATGCACCCGACCCGCATACCGGTTGGTCCGGCAAACGCTCGCTGCAACTGGGCAAGGACGTGCTGAGCAGCGTGGCGGATATCGTCGACGTACTGCGCTGACCCTGGCCAACCCGGGGGGTCATTCAGCCCCCGGATTGCGCCGCCACCCGCAGACATTCCTGCGGCCCGAGCACCCGGCCATCCGCCGCACGCACTTGCAAGGGCTGCAGGGCCTGCCCGTGCTCTCGGTCCAGCATCAACGAATGCGCCTCGCCCTCAGCGTAAAAAAAGCCCTCGCCCCACTGCCGTAACCCAATGATCACGGCAAACAACCCCCTGCCCTTTTCGGTCAACACATACTCCTGATAAGCACTGCCATCGGAGGCTGGGACGATCTCGAAAATCCCATGGGCCACCAGGTTGCGCAGGCGCGCCGAGAGAATGTTCTTGGCCATCCCCAGGCTGCGCTGGAACTCGCCAAAACGGCGGATGCCATCGAAGGCATCACGAATGATCAACAGCGCCCACCCATCGCCAATGGCCTCCAGTGAGCGCGCGACCGGGCATTCGGCTGTTTCAAAGCGGGTGAGTTTGACCATGGATGATGCCTGCCTGACAAAAAATGTAGTTGCAATATAAAACCGGAATACCTACCGTACAACTGGTTTCATTTCAAAACCATAACGAGCATCCAACATGCCAAAATCCCCCTTGAGCGGCGCGGTCGTGCTGCTGTTCGCCATTGCCTGCGGGTTATCGGTGGCGAATGTGTATTACGCCCAACCCCTGCTCGATGCCATGGCCAGCACGTTCGCCATGGACCCGGCCACCGTCGGCATCGTCATCAGCCTGACCCAGGTCGGTTATGGCATCGGCCTGTTATTGCTGGTGCCGCTGGGAGACCTGCTCAATCGCCGCCACTTGATTGTCAGCCAGTTGTTGCTCTCGACCTGTGCGGTTCTGCTGGTCGCGCTGTCCAGCAGCGGCCCGTGGTTCCTGGCGGACCTGCTGCTGACGGGCCTGCTCGCCGTGGTGGCCCAGGTGTTAGTGGCGTACGCCGCCCACCTGGCACAGCCCGAGCAACGGGGGCACGTGGTCGGCCTGGTGACCAGTGGCATCGTGGTCGGCCTGCTGCTGGCGCGCACGGTATCCGGGATCATGGCGGACCTGGCCGGCTGGCGTTCGGTGTACCTGTTGTCGGCCGGCCTGACGCTGCTGATGGCACTGTTGCTGTGGCGTGTGTTGCCCGCCACCGAACAGCCTCGTACGCAGGGTTCCTACGGACAATTGCTACGCTCGGTGTTCAGCCTGTTGCGCGAGGAAAAAGTCCTGCGGGATCGTGCAGTGCTGGCGTTGCTGACGTTTGCCGCTGGCACCGTGCTCTGGACGCCTTTGGTGTTGCCGCTGAGCACCCCGCCATTGTCGTTGTCCCACACCCAGATCGGCCTATTCGGCCTTGCCGGTGCCGCCGGCGCACTGGGTGCGGCCCATGCCGGGCGCCTGGCCGACCGAGGCCGCGCCCAGTGGACCAGCGGTGCAGCCTTGATGTTGATGCTGCTGTCGTGGCTGGCCATCGCCTTCACCCAGTCCTCGTTATGGGCGTTATTGCTCGGCGTGATTACCTTCGACCTCGGCCTGCAAGCCGTGCATGTCACCAGCCAAAGCCTGATCTACAGCGTGCGCCCCGATGCCCAGAGCAGGCTGGTGGCCGCCTACATGCTGTTCTACTCGGCAGGCAGCGCCCTGGGCTCGGTCATGGCCACGATGATGTACGCCTGGGCCGGTTGGCTCGGCGTGTGCGCCCTGGGCGCTGCCATCAACCTGTTGGCCCTGGTTTACTGGCGGTTTACCCTCGGTGCTCAGTCCTTGCCCAGCATGCTTTGCAACACGCCATCACGACGCACCCAGCCATGAAACAACGCCGCCGCCAAATGCAGCAGCACCGTCAGAAACAGTAAATAGGCGAGGTACCCGTGAGCCTTGCGCAACACCGCAAACACCTGGGCATTGGCCGGCACCCACGCCGGCAACTGCACGGTGCTGGAGAGCATCACCGGGTCGCCCGCCGCCGAAATCATCGCCCAACCCAGCAACGGCAACACCAGCATCAAGCCATACAGCAGCAGATGAGACGCCTTGGCCGCCAGCACCTGCCACAGCGGCAAATCAGAAGGCAACGGCGGCTGGCGCGTCGAAAAACGCACCACCAGGCGCACGATCACCAACGCCAGAATCGCAATACCCAAAGGCTTGTGCAGGTGCAGCAGCCACTCATGCCGTTGAGAAACCGACGCCACCATGCCGGCACCGATAAACAGCATGGCGATGACCATCAATGCCATCAGCCAGTGCAGCAAGCGCGCCAGCGGGGTAAAAAACCGGGATGGGGCATTCATGGCTTCGACTCCTGAACCGCGTTGTGCAGTTGGCTGACTTCACCGGTACGCCGCAGATACGAACTGGCATAGGCGGCAGAACGCGCCGCCAGCAGCGGATCGTTGGACGCTTCAATGCCACTCGGCAGGATCAGCGGATCAAAATTGATATCACGACAATCGCCGCTCAGTTGCGGCTGGCTGCTGTCGAGCACCAGCGTGCCGGCATTGAGCACCGTATGCTCGCCAGCCCACACTTTGCTGGCGTCATCCACGGGGTCAGCGGGGTTGGCCAGGGTGATCAGCAATTGCCAGCGCACGGGGCCGGCGAGCAAGCGTTGTTCCAGGTCCTGTTGCAAGAAATCGGCCCCCGCAGGCGCCGCCGCCTCCTTTGTGTCCTGGCTGATTGGCACCACTCCCCAGCGCACGGCCTGGCGCTGGCCATTGGCGTTGATCAGGTAAAACCCATTGATGCCGTTGTAGGACTCGGTGGCATAACTGGCCGAAGGCTTGGCGGTCTTGACCCATGCCAGAAACGGCGCAGCCTCGGGATGGCTGGCAAAAAATGCCGGCATACTGGCCGGGTTCGGCTTGCCGGTCGCCGGGTCCGGAGCGCCCGCCTTGAGCATCTGGTAGAACGCCTCGGGCGTGCCCACCGGGAACACCGGCATGCTGTTCATCCCAGTGCGCCACTGCTGGCCGTTGGCCTGACTGAACTGCAAGGCCAGGCTACGGATCGGCACGCTGCTGTCGGGGGCATACGGGTTGCCGCTGGGCAAGGCAAAACGCCCGATCACCGGAGTGCGTGCCTCGTGGAACACCTGCGCACTGGAATACGCACGCGCCGCAGGACCGCTCTCAAAATAGCCCGCGACACACACGCCCTTGGAATGGTTGCGTCGGTAGCCGGGGTGAACGCCGTTGTTGGTTTCCAGCGCATTGACCAGAGTCTTGGGCCGCAAACGTTGTGGGTCGAGTGTGCCATTGACGTAGGCAAAGGCTCCCGCCACTGCGCCGACAACCACACCGATAGCGGCCAGGCGCAGCAGCAGGCTTGCACGCCCCAACGGCCGACGTGACGGTGATGAGTGATCTACCATGAAATGCTCCGAGGCCCACGGCCACAGGGGAAGGTGCAATAAGACGCTGCTGACGCAGGCTTATTCCCCTGAAGCTGTAGGTATTTTCAGAACAAGTGCCAAGTAGTCCTATTTCTCGGACTCATCCCACCCCTGCTGGCGGGGCGGCGTGCCAAACCGTTGCTCAGGAATCCCAGATCGCGCCGTAGGCCGGTATGCCCCGGGCTTTCATCTCTTCAACCACCCGCCGGGTCAAGGCCTGGTTGGCGATGCAGATCACTGCTTCGGCCCCTGCGGCTTGCACGGCAGCGTAGGCCAACTGCACCAGATCCGGCTTGCCCCGCACATCGGTGTCCCAGATCACCGCGTCGGGTTGTGCCCGCACAATTTCCGCGACTAATTGCGCGCCAAAGGTCTTGGCGGGGCTGCGGGTGGACCACACCAGTTGGATCGGTACCTGCGCCGCCAGCAAATGCGGCATCACCGGGCCGATGCCACTCCCTGTGGCGATGTACACCACCGATTTGAACAAGGTCTCGACGTTGGCCACGCCCGCGGTAGTAATCCCCTTGACCCACACATGCGATGGCAAGCGGTCGATATAGCGCCCCGTCCAATCCCCGGCCCGGGAAATAATCAGGCGAAAACCCGGCTGGCCCGGAGCTGGGATATTGGCAAACGAATGCCACTCCAGCAGCGGCTGGAGACTGATTGCAGTGGACGAGCCGGCAAACGGCGTGGTGTGGCACAGGCGGGTCACTATTGCATGGTCGGACGGTCGGTGATGACTGACCGCCACCCTGCGCAGGCGCAACCAAGGCAGGGCAATACTCAGGCTCAGCAGGAGCAACACCCAGAACTCCATGGCATGCAGCAGCCTGCCCTGGGGTACCGCCATCAGCGTCTGCGCCCAGAACAGCAACAAGGCTGCCCACCCTGCAAACCGATGCACGCGCTCAAAGCCGTTATGGAAGCGACCGCGAATCCACGGCTGCGCCATCACCACCATCAGCACCAACATCCCCAACAACGCCCCACTGACCAGCAACCACGCCGCCGAAACGCTGTGGGGCTGTTGCAGGTAACGCCATCCCTGGCTGCCGACCAGCAACGCGAACCACAACGTCGCCGCCACCGCGCCACCGCTGTGCAGCCCCCCCAGGTGATAGACCTTGGCCGCATGGCGACGGATGCACAGCGGCCACGTCACGGGGATCCGCGTCGCCAGCCAGAACAACCCGTTGATCACGTACTGCTGGCGCACCAGAATCGCCAGGGCCAGGTTGAACATCACCAGTTGCGACACCACCTGCACATCCACAAAAGGCAGCTGCAGGCTGGCCAGCGCAAACCAACCGTTGGCCACCAGCACCAGCGCTACCAGCCGGTTGTAATGAGAAAACAGCGGCGCACCAGACCAACGTCGCCACCCACCAGGCCGTGCAGGCAATGGTGTTTCCATCAACCTGTCAATCATGGGCGGCCACCTGCTTGCAGGGCGAGTTGCTGCCCCTCGGCGCTGTCGCGCGCCCATTGCAGCAGTAAGGTCTTGTCGATCTTGCCGCGCGCCGTCAGCGGCAGATTCTCCACAGCAAAGATCAACGCGGGAACGCAGTAGTAGGCCAACCGCTGCGCGCAGTACTGCCTGGCAGCCGGAACATTCGCACTGGCCGGCGTCACAAACGCCACAAGGTGCTGACTGTCGAACTTCAGCGTCACCGCCCGGCTACACGCCCCACACGCCTCCAAAGTGCTTGAAACCGCATCCAGCTCCACGCGAAAACCACGCACCTTGACCTGATCGTCCACTCGCCCCAGATGTTCCAGGGCCCCGCTGTCGGTCCAGCGTCCCAGGTCCCGTGTGCGAAACATCATCCGGCCCGCCCCCAGGAACGGATCTGGGCAATAACGTTGCGCGGTCAATAGCGGGTTGTTCAGATAACCCGCCGTCACCCCGTCGCCCCCGGCCCACATCTCACCGACCGCCCCTGGCGCGCAGGCCCGCCCGTGTTCATCCAGCACATACACGGTGTTGTTGGGCGTAGGCGTACCGATGGTCAAGGGTGCCCCCGGCGTGTGCCGGTGCAGGGTGTTGACGATGGTGGTTTCGGTAGGCCCGCAGCCGTTGTAGAACACACAATGGGCCGCCCATCGGTCCGCCAGTGCCTGTGGGCACGGCTCACCCGCCACGGCTACCGTCTCAAGGTCGGGGCACTGTTGGGGGTCCAGGGTGCCGAGGATTGACGGCGTTGCGATCAGCACCTGGCAAAGGCGCGCCGTCTGCCCGATATCCTGGGTGCGGATATGCAATGTTGCGCCGTGGGCCAGGCAGCCGAGAATTTCCCAGGCGGCCATGTCGAATGCAATGTTGAGAATCTGCCCGACGATCATGCCCGGCTTCATGCCCAGGTTTCCCGGCGCCGTCAGCAGCACGTTGCACACATTGCGATGGGTCACCTGCACCCCGTTGGGCCGACCCGTGGTACCAGAGGTAAACAATACAAAACACAAGTCGCCGGGGCGGGGCACAACGACGTTCTGGTCTGCGTCCTCTGCCGGCCACGGCGCCTGCGCGAGAAACTCATCTAGGCACACGCACGGCTGATCCGCTGCCAGCGGCAGGCGATCCTTGAACCCCGACAATGTCAGCACCACCTGGCTCGACAACGACTCAAGGATCATCGCCAACTGGGCCGGTGGGGTAATTCGGGCGTCCTGGGGCACATACGCAGCGCCGACTTTCAGCACCGCGAGCATCCCCACCAGCATGGGGATCGAGCGTTCGACAAACAGTGCCACACTGTCGCCCGGCACAACCCCCTGCTCGATGAGGTACGCCGCCAGCCGATTGGCTTGGCGATTCAACTGCCGATAGCTGATGCTCTGGTCCAGCCAGCGGGCGGCTATCGCCTCGGGCGCTGCCGCCGCGTGCGCCTCAAAGGCCTGGTGTATAGAGGTGTACGGCAGTGGGCTGACCGCACCGCATCCCCAGGCCTGGAGGGTATCGCGTTGCTGGGCCGGCAAATGGCCTAGCGCCCTGGTACTGACAAACCCACTACTCGTTGCTGTTGCCGACATCATAGGCTTACTCCTCATCTGGCTCCTGCCCCACAGTGACCGGGCAGTCAGGGCGCTTGATTGAGGAACTGACACGACATTACAGACTTGCGAGAGGCTACAAACGATAGGGAACGAGGCCATTCACTGGATTTATTTTTCCTACAAATGGAATATCCATTGCTGGCTAGCGTCTCCCTGAGCACAGCCCATTGCCACACACGCGCCGCAGGCCATCCATGCATGAACTCGACGAACAGTTGCGTGAGCTACTCCCCAACGCAACGCCAGCAGCGCTGACGACCTGGTGCAGGCCAGCCTTGAGCGGGCCATCGTCCATTGGCGCGACAAACGCGTAGACGGTGACTTGCGGGCCTGGCTGTTCTCGATCCTCTACCGGCAATTCCTCGATGCACACCGCCGCTCCCGGCGCTACGCGCGAATGCTGGAGTTCTTTACCGGCCGCGATGACGCGCAGCCGTCCGCCGAACGCACAGTAATCGCCCAGACGACCCTGCAAGCCTTTGACCAATTGACGAGCGAGCAACGCGCCCTGCTGCTGTGGGTTTCGGTGGAAGGCTTGAGCTACAAGGAAGTCGCCCACATTCTTGAGGTGCCCATCGGCACCGTGATGTCGCGCCTGTCCCGCGCGCGCCAGGCCTTGCGCCAACTCAGCGACGGTGACATCACCAGCCCTTCCCTGCGGAGACTCAAATGATCAGCCTGCCCCCCAGCGAGCGCGACCTGCACGCTTACGTCGATCACCAGCTTACGGAGCCTGATCGACGCCAACTGGACATCTGGCTCGCCGCGCACCCCGAGGTCGCGGACCAGGTCCACGCCTGGCAGCAGGATGCCCAGCACCTGCGCGCGGCCCTTGGCGCCCAGCCTGCGGCCAACGCCGATCTGGACCCGGCGCTGATTCGCCAGCGCCTCAAGCGCCACGCGCGCCGTCGATTCGCCAGTGCGGCCGTGCTGTTGCTCGCGGTCGGGCTCGGTGGCCTGGGGGGCTGGCAAGCGCGGCAGGCCACGCTTGTCACCACGGCACTGCCGATGACCGATGCCCTGCAGGCCTATCGCCTGTTCGCCCAGGACCAGATCATGCCCGCCGACTATCAGGTCCACGACAACGGCGATATGCAAGCCTGGCTCGACCGCTACTTCGCCCAGGCCCATCGCCTGCCAGACCTGAGCCGGGCCGGCTTCAACCCCGTCAGCGGGCGCCTGCTCACCACGGACCAGGGCGCAGCGGCGATGGTGCTCTACGAGAACCCACAAGGCCGGCGCATCAGTTTCTATATTCGCCCACCGGGCCCGCAGAACACCTTGCTGCCACGGGGCAGCCGCAGTGCCGACGGGCTCCAGGCCCAATACTGGTCCAGCCCCGGCTACAACTACGCGATGGTCAGCCCAGAGGACGAACCGACCACGCGCTTGCTCAAGCAAACCACACGGTTCTAGGACGCCAACGCCATGCCCTTTCACGATAACCGCCCCCGTCGCCTGACCTTGCTCAAACGGTTGCTGGGCAAAAAGACCGCCACCGATAGCGCGCCAGCCATTCACCGTTTCTTCGCGGACAAGGCCCGGCAGCAGGCTTACACCCTCAGCCCCAGCCAGTTGCGGGTGATCGATGCCATGGCCCGGCAAACCGCACAATTGTTAGCCAACCGCCCGGCCCGCAGCCTGTACCTGCATGGCGCCGTCGGCCGCGGCAAAAGTTGGTTACTCGACGGTTTTTTCCAGGCCTTGGCGCTGCCCGGCAAACAGCGCGTGCATTTCCATGACTTTTTCGCCCGCCTGCACCGGGGCATGTTTGCCCACCGCCAGCAGGCCGATGCCCTGGGCGCGACCTTGGACCAGCTGCTAGACGGCTGCCGGGTGCTGTGTTTCGACGAGTTCCATGTGCATGACATCGGCGATGCGATGTTGATCACCCGGCTGTTCAAGGCCCTGTTCCAACGCGGCATCCTGGTGCTGGTCACCTCCAACTACCCGCCACAAGGCTTGCTGCCCAACCCGCTGTACCACCAGCGCTTCAAGCCGGCGATCGACCTGATCAGCGCGCGCATGGACGTCATGGAAGTCAGCGCGCCCCAGGACTACCGCGGCTTGGCGCAAAACCACCGGCAGCAGCGTTTCACCCACGGCCAATACGTGTGGCCCGGCACCCCGGCCCAGCGCCGTGAACTGGGGCTGCCCGCGACCGATGGCCCGCCCCTGGCGCTGACGGTCGGCTCGCGGCAACTGCGAGTGCGCTGGCAACAGGCACGCAGCCTGGCCTTGGCCTTCGAGGACCTGTGTGAACAGCCCACCGCCGTGATGGATTACCTGCTGCTGTGCGAGGACTTCGACCACTGGATCATCGACGGCCTGCCCCGGTTGGACGACTGCCCGATTGCCGTGCAACAGCGGTTTATCAACCTGATCGACGTGCTGTACGACCAGGACAAGCACCTGACACTGTTGGGCCAACAGCCACTGGATACGGCCCTGCAAGGCCAGGCGATTGACCTGGCCCGCACCCGCAGCCGCCTGGGCCAGCTGCAACAAATCAGCTCGCCAGCGCTCAAGTCGCTATCATGAGCGCCTTTGCCCTTGTCGAGTGACCGAAGCTGTTCATGGATACCCTTGCCCAACTCAAGGCTGGCCAACTGGCCGGCATCAAGCGCCTGGACCTGTCCTGCGGCCTGACGCAGTTCCCCCGGGAAATCTTCGACCTGGCCGACTCCCTGGAAATCCTCAACCTGAGCGGCAACGCCCTGAGCAGCCTGCCGGACGACTTGCACCGCCTGCCCCACCTGCGTGTGCTGTTTTGCTCGGACAACGCCTTCACCGAACTGCCAGCGTGCCTGGGCCAATGCCAGCAACTGAGCATGGTCGGTTTCAAGGCCAACCAGATCGAGCATGTGCCCGCCGCCGCGCTGCCGTCGCAGTTGCGCTGGTTGATCCTCACCGATAACCGCATCAGCCACTTGCCGGACGCACTCGGTGAGCGGCCCCTGCTACAGAAGCTCATGCTGGCAGGCAACCGCCTGGAGCAACTGCCGGCGAGCTTGGCCCAGTGCCACAACCTCGAGCTACTGCGCATCGCCTCCAACCGCTTGACGCAATTGCCGCAATGGCTGCTGACGCTGCCGCGCCTGACCTGGCTGGCCTATGCCGGCAACCCGGTGGAAAGCGCGGTGGACCTGGTAAATGATGAGGCGACGCCGAATATTCCCTGGGCTGAACTGCAACTGGGCGAAATATTGGGCGAAGGCGCGTCAGGGGTGATTCGCAAGGCGCTCAGGGGAACATCGGGTGCATCTGTCGCCGTCAAGCTCTATAAGGGCACCATCACCAGCGACGGTTCGCCGCTGCACGAAATGCAGGCCTGCATTGCCGCCGGGCTGCATTCCAACCTGATCAAGGTGCAAGGCCGCGTGATCGGCCACCCCACTGAGCAGGCCGCGCTGGTAATGGAGCTGATCGACCCGAGCTACCGCAACCTCGCCGATCTGCCCAGCCTGGCGTCCTGCACCCGGGACGTCTACGACCCTGCCACCCGTTTCAGCCTGGAAGTGGCATTGCGCATGGCGCGCGGCATCGCCTGCGTAGCGGCGCATCTGCACCGGCACGGCATTACCCATGGCGACCTGTATGGCCACAATATCCTGTGCAATGCCGAGGGTGATTGCTTGCTCGGGGACTTTGGCGCGGCATCGTTCCACGCCACGGCAGACACCCTGGAAACCAGGGCGTTGCAGCGCATTGAAGTGCGCGCGTTCGGGGTATTGCTGGGGGAGTTGCTGGAGCGCATTGACGAAGGCTTAAGCGATGAACAGCGCCAAGTGCTGGAGGCGCTGCGTGACAGTTGCTGCCAGCCGCAGGTGCTCACGCGTCCGGCGTTCCAAGAGATCGAGACACTGCTGTCCTCCTTCTGAAACGCCATGCACATGTGGGAATTAGCTTGACCGCGATAGCCATAGGTATCTACACAACTTTGCCGCAACGCCTAGATCCAGGCAGATAGCGCAGTTGTGGCGAGCGGGCTTGCCCCGCGCTGGGCTGCGAAGCAGCCCCAAAACCAGCCGCTGCGGTGTATCTGGTACAACGCATTCGGCTTATTGGGGCTGCTTCGCAGCCCAGCGCGGGGCAAGCCCGCTCGCCACAACTGCGCTATCTGCCTGGAT
>NZ_VFEV01000047.1 GCF_007858275.1 Pseudomonas proteolytica | reverse complement strand
GTTGAGAACCTTTTTTTTAGCTTTTGCATTCTTCCCTGCTATCACTTTTGCTGGAAGCATGCCCTTCGAAGCGGCTGATCGATTGGAGCGAAAGGGCTGATCTTGCTCCAATGACCCATTGGCGGGGTGTGAGCATATTTTCTATAGCTGCACCTCGACATGTGGAGGAAGTCGCTCAGGCACGATTGTGGAAGGTTGCTTTGATGATGTAGCAGCTTGTATCAACTGCAACGGATACGACATAGCTGAGGTGCATCTGTACCCGAGACAGGTCCGCGAAAGCGGCTTTTATTCCGGAATGACTTCTGGCTCGGATTTATTTGCCTGGTATGGTAAAACGCCATCCTGAGCTAGGAGCGGGCATAGCAAGTGGGTATAGACGTAGAAAACAAGGTTGTTTCGTACACTGATGAGCATCAGTTTTTGGTGGACACATCCACAGAAAAAAACCCATTTGTGCAGTCCATTAAGGGCACGGAGGTCATTTCTGTATTCCGTCGGCGTAAGAGCGACAGTCATCAAGGTGATGGTAACCCGCTGATTTTCGCGCTGAAAAGAATGCGTAAATATCAGATATCGACTGAAACTATCACTGAATTCATGCCGAATTTACGCATTATTTTGAACCTTATGACGGCTCATCGAACCTATGACCTTATCATCGCGTTGCCCTCAAGCCATCCGATCGCGAGCGGCTTGGCTAGGCGGGTGGGGCGCGCTTTACCGACAGTCCCGATCTCCTACGAATTCTTCGTGAAGTGCAGCAACGCTGAGGTTGCACAAGCGCTGCGAGATAAGAAATCAAATGGGGAGATCCGCAAACAACATTTGCGCGACATAACCTCATTGATACACACGCTGAGTGTGTCTGAAGGCGAACCATTTAAGCTCAAAGAGGTGGATAATCACCTTCGAGGCTATACGTTCCCGTTCAAAATAAACGAAAATCTCGACGTTAAAGGGATGTCGGTGTTGGTGGTGGACGATTTGCTATCGTCTGGAACCTCAATTCTGACTGCCAAGCGCTTGCTGGTCGCATCGGGAGCAGATAAGGTTTCCGCCCTGTGTCTCCTGAGCTCTTTGGATAGCGGTCGGCCGTGGGATACTGTAATTGGCGAGCAGAAATAGCATGATTCATACCCCATTACTTGACATAGCCGTAAGGAAATGATCAAATTTGAGGCGTAGGAAAGACCACTTGTATGCCCGGTGGTCGATAAATATGAAGCAGGTTTACCTGCGGGCCCGAGCGAGCACCCTCAAGCGAGGTCCGGTTTTAAGAACCATAAATCGCTACGTTAGGCATCGGCTAACAATGCACCATGAAAGGGGACCCTGGAAACAGGGGCCCCTTTCGTCTTTTTGCGCCACCAGAATGCTCGTTTTGTCGGCGTGCATCAGGTAAAACTATCCCGTCATAGCTGGTCTAGCTTCGTTGTATAGCCTTGGCTCAGCAGTTCACGTCGGCGCTCTCTAGACTCCCGTTTTAGGCGTTGCCCACGTTACGAGCCGGGCTTGTACGGCACATCGAGCCGGGTCAAAAAAGCCGACCCGTCTCGCCCCTTCGGGCTTCAATTCCTAACGTCTGCGGCCTTCGGCCTGCGCGCGGTCCTAGTGATGACGGTCTCAGGTGGCCATTCGCGGCCATAGTTACCTGTGACGGGAATAAATTTTCCCCTCACAAGAGGAACACCGTCTGATCACCGGCACTGCAGAATAATGAGCGGTAGGCCGAGGCGTGGGCTCAGTCATTGCATCCACTGGACAATCAACTTGGCCAGCACGTCTTGCATGTCCACTTTGCGACGCACACAAAGCGCCTTGAAATCATCGTGCAACGCCTCAGGAATATTTGCATTCACGCGTTTGACCGGTCCCTTTCCCAGCTGCGGTTCGTTGAGCTGGAGCCAGAGCGCACATTCCGTGCGATTGTTAAATGCCGCCACCGGCGTTCGATAGCGCTCGGTCACCTCAACCAGCTGGACGGTTTCGCCGATCTGGTCGAGCACATAGCGCTTGCCCTGCCGATAGCCCAGCAACTGCGCCTGTTGGGTCAGTTCGTCAATGTCGTACAGCTCAGTATCCACGGCCTGGTCGTGGATAAACTCATCCAAGGCCTCCTGGATGGCATTCAAGGTTTCGTGGTCAAGATCCAGGCTGGAGCGGTCGAGCAATCCACCGTCAGCCAGTCTATGCCCATAGAGTTCACCGTCCACGGTGAACTCTGCGACGACAAAGCGCAGGCCGTCCTCGGAATCGTGTTTAACGCTGTGGATGATGATGATGTTCATGGGGATCTCCTGTTATTTTAATGATCATGTAATCATATGATTCCATGATCATGAAAACAAGAAAGGTTTCGAGTAACGAGCGTTGACGTCAAATCGCGCTCACAAAAAAGCCCGCCAATCGGCGGGCTTTTTTGTGCATCAGGCAGATGCATTAGCTTTTCTTTGTTTTCTGAAAACCCGGCCGAATTCAAAAAACCGGACAGTCAAACAGGGGCCGCCCGTCGACTTTCAACGCGAAATCCGCCCCGGACCGCGTGTCGTGACAGCACCGTTCAAGCATCATCCCTACCCCCAGCGAGACCTCCATGACTCATCAACAACGCGACTATGACTGCCCACTCTCCGGTGCCCGCGTCATCCTCAGCAAGCAAGTGTTCCGCCTCTCCGGCCTGGGCAGCCCCCAGGGTGATCTTCAGCGCGAGTTCAGCTGTTCCGCCGAGAATGGCTGTGCGCAGCGCAACGACCCCAACTGCCGCCTGCGCCGACTGCAAGCCAAGGCCGACCGGCTGAGCCACTGCGAATAACGGGGCATTCGTTCAATCGCCCCCTACAAACAGGCCCACCTCGGTGAGCTTTTTTGTGGCTGCTGGATACCAGTCGGTGGGGGGGCTGGCCTACCATTCCCTTAGTGAGGGGTTTTAGGCGTACCCACCCAGCTCTCGCGGGATGCGACGGCGATCTTCCTCACTGGCTTCACCTCTATCCTGGTACTCGTAGTTTGTCCGCGGCTGGGTCGCCGCTCCCCAGGGAGTGAAAAATTTGATCTGCATGACGCGTTCGATCACCTCGATGAGGTTCCCATTGTCAGTAATAAAAAACGTATTCATCTGCATTTCTCTCGTTTTGGATTTCCCCTATTGTCCCACCGGTTTTGAGGGTGATTTTCATGGGGTTTGCATGGTTGAGACGGACGAACAGGACGACGAAAAATGCGCGCTGGGATTCATGAAGACGCTCTGCAGGTGATGATCGAGGGCGGCGCGGTGCGCGAAGCGCTGCGCACCTGGGCGAGTCTGATAGCGGTGGGCCGCTTTGCCGAAGCCCAGGGCATCAAAGGGTTTGCCGTCGAGCTGTGACGCGTCACGCCAGCAAATTTCGGGCAAAAAAAAGCCGCCTTAGGAGGGCGGCTTTTTCGTCGAAAGCCCAGTTAGTGGCCGAGCTTTCGTACTCACAGGGAGCATTCACGTACCGACAGGGTACAAGGTGGCACTTGCAGTGGCAATAATTAACGATTGGCGGTTTTTGGGGCGCACGATAAACACAAGATGTAGGGATTGGTGCGACCCTTTTGGTAAAAAAGTTCTTTTTTGATGGTTTTTTTGTGCAGTCGAGCAAATAGGCCCATTTTTCGAAAAAAATCTTTCCCCCGCCAAAGCCCCGTAGTGCCTCGCTCTGGCCGAAAAAGTGCTCTTTTATACACAGCCAATGAGCCGATACGCCGCACCACGTTGGAAATAAATTCGTTACCATGCAGGCACTCGTACGGTGTTAGCAAATGCCGTGCGGCGGCCTTACTGACACGGGCTAGTTGTAGCGGCCTGCATTTAAAAACGTCCCGACCTGCAATCAATACGATTTTCGACCGGAATTAACTGCGACTGACCGGCCCGGCAAACCAGCATTAACTGCGAATGAGCCTGCATTGATCCGCGCCGACCTGCATTCCATCGTCGCCAGCCTGCATTATTTGCAAATGACAGGACTCAGATAGGCAAGCCCGCTGCCAGCATCTTGTCACGTAACTCAACCGCCCGCGCCGGGTCTAGCGCATTACTGAACAGAGCCTTGATTTCGGTGGGTTTGGCATCGAATTGCTCCACTAGATCCTTGATGCGGTAGCCGTGACGAGTGAGGGTTGGCTCCAGATCATCCAGTTGGCGCGACAGCACCGATTGCACGAGTTCCGCCGAAACGGGTTTCTCGCCGGTCAGGTAGCCGGCTTCCAGTGCCAGGCTGAGGTGCAGTTGGATTTGCAGTGGCGTGCGCAGTTTAGTGGCGAGTAGGTCGATCGCGTCTTCGGTCAGAATCGACTCGGGTTCGACCTTCCCCGCAGTGCAGGTTTCCAGCAGCCACTGAATGTATTCCCGCTGACTGCCAGCAATGCCATCGAGCGAGAAGATGTCGGTGCGGTAGCCGATTTCCTCCATCGTCGGTCGGCGCAGGTCGTTACGCAGCTTGGGATGCCCGGCCAACACGATCGACAGCCGCCCGTCACCGTCCTCCACCAGCTCCATCAGACGCTTAAGACCGGTCAGGGTATGGCCGTTGAGGTCATGGGCCTCATCGACGAACAGGGCGACCGGGCGCTTGTTCTTCCTCACCAACTCGCGTAGGTCACGCTCACGCTTTTCGCCCTGGGTGGGGATGCGTACCTGCTTCTCGGTGGAGAGGTCATAGAAGAGCGCTGCGATGAAAGTGGCCAGCTTGATGCTGTGCTTTTCAATGGCGAGAGACTTGGAGACCGTGATCTTCTTTTCCTCTTCCATCGCTTGTTGAAGCCGGCGCAGCATTACGGTCTTGCCGCTGCCGATGACGCCGCACAGTGCAATCAGCCGTCCTTCGAAGATCGCCCCCTTGATGTCCTTGATCAACTGCTGATGGTGGGCGGTTTCAAAATAGCCGGCCTGGTTCAGTGGCAACGCCAGTCCGTAGTGCTGCATTACTTCAGCCCGCATGTTCTTCTCCTGTTTTCTTATGGCGGAAGTAGCCCCGCACGCGCTCCAAGACAATGCGGCGTGTCAGGGTTTCGCTCAGCACCTGATGGATGAAGGCTTGATCGTCGGGAGAGAGCTTAGCCAACGGCTGCGCTAGGTCATCGGCAATGGCGAGCTTGGCGGCGATGGCATTGGGAAACCGGTATTCGTGCGCCTCGGCATCGAAGGGTTGGCGTGGCAGTGCCGTCGGAATAATAGAGGGTGTGAGTCGCACATCGTCGCCAGCCAATGCGGCGATAGGCAGGCCAAGCTGGCCGGCTAGCAAGCGGATGCGATCAGAGCGCTCATCCGCCTTGCCGCGTTTGAAGGCGCGGTAACGATGTAGGGGAATTGGCCCGGAGACGGGGTAGTAAGGTCCGAAGCGCTCCCCCTCGAACTCGGCATAGAGTTCGTCATCGAACAAGCCCCAGAGCAACACCACGGTTTCGCCCGCCATGTCGGGCTCCACCTCGTAGGCCGTGCCGTCGATGGTGACGCGGGCATCGACGCCGACCTTGCGTCGTTCCGGCTCGCGGGCAAAGCGGCAAAACTGTTCCCAGGTGCACATTTCGCGCAGGCCCTCGACGGGCAGGTTGGCCAGCCAGTCCTCAATCCGCGAATGCGGTTCGGAGCGATGATCCTGCACGTTGTAGGTGCGCACCAGATAACGCAGCAGCCACTCATTGGCCTGCGCTTCGGTTTCCGGTTTGTGGAAGTGATACAGCGTCTCGTGGGCTTCCTTCACCGTGCGGAAGGGGCGCTCCACTTTGCCTTTCGAGCGAGCCGTGGTGCGGGTGCCATCCTTGCCGGCCGGGATGTGTGTCTGCCATTCGATGTCCAGCGCCTGCATGACGTTCTGGAATACTCGGCGTTTGGCCACCGGGCCGTTGTCCAGGTAGATCATCTTCGGGCGGCCTTGGAAGGGAAAAGTCGGGTCCGCCTTCAGCGTCATGGCGTTGAACAGGAAGCGCAGCGCTGACTCCGCGTCCTCGCCATATACACAGTGGTACTCCTGATAGGCCACTCCGCTGCGGTCATCCACCACGCTGAACAGCATCAGCGTCGGCATGCCCCTAGCCGGATCGATCCAGTCCGGCTTATCGATGTGCTTGAGGTCGGAGGGCGACAGGTCGAACTGCCAGCAGTCATTGCTGTGCGCAGCCTGAAAGCGGGTGGCCGGTGGTTGCCGCAACAGCCGCGACTGGTCCAGGTGCCAGCGGCTTAGGTACTCGTTCACCGTGCTGCGGGTCAGAACCCCTTTGGGCGCCTTGACCAAGCCTTGCTCGGTTTCCACCCCATAGCCCTCCAGCAGCTCGATGGCACGGCGGGTAGATAGGTGCCGCCCTTGTTTGTTGGTGGTGCGCAGTTTCAGCGCGGCAATTAGCTCGCAGTAGCGCTCCAGCTCGGCCTGCTGCAATACCCGCGGCTTACCATGGTCGGCGCGGTGAGCCGCGTGGGGTTTATGGATGAGGTTCAGCGCCCGGTATACGGTGCTTGGGGACACGCCGTACAACTCGGCTATCGCGGCCACCTGAGTAATCCGTTCCGGGCTTTTCTTGGGCAGACGGTCGAGCCGCTGCCGCAACTGCATCAGCGAATCGGTCGGGATGGCTTTACGCCGCCCGCTGGGCATCACGCTCGGCCTCGGTGAGATAGTTGTAGAGCGTCGAGCGGCCGATGCCCATCATCCGACAGATTTCCGCCACGGTATGTTTCCGCTCATGGTAGAGGCGCAGGGCAAGCTCCTGCTTGGCCGGGTCGAGCCGTTTCTTGCGTCCGCCCTTGCGGCCTCGCGCCCGTGCAGCGGATAAGCCGGCTTGGGTGCGCTCGCGGATTAGGTTGCGTTCGAACTCGGCCAAGGCACCGAACAGGTGAAACACCAGGCGGCCACCAATCGAGGCGGTGTCGATGTTTTCCTGCAAGCTGCGCAAGCCGACGCCGGCGGCGTCCAATTGCTCAACCAGCCGGATCAGATCCTTCAGCGAGCGGCCGAGGCGATCCAGGCGCCAAATCACCACGGTGTCGTCACGGCGTAGCGTGGCCAGCAAAGCGGTCAAGCCAACCCGCTCAGCCTTGGCACCGCTGGCGGTATCCTCGAACACCCGCTCGCAGCCGATCTTCGCCAGAGCATCGCGTTGCAGATCGAGGAGTTGGTCGTCGGTCGAGACGCGGGCATATCCAATCAACATGGCGTTGTCCAACTATTCAGCGATAGTTCAGTGTAGTCGGATACTGAAAGATGGAGACTGTAGTTGGATGCCAACGATGCGGGTTTGCGTGGGAATTGCTGTCACTTTCAGAAGGCGACAGCACGAAATATCAAAAGTCGACCGCACGGTCTTTTCTGACGTTGGAGTCGCCTCAGAAAACGGAAAATAAAGCACGCTAAGGCGTAGTTCCCTCGGGCTACACCGCGTCCGCACTGCGCGGTTCTTTCTTCCCTTGCAGTGACGCAATCAGCGGGCAGGAAACGTTCCCCTTCCGCGCATGGCAGGCGCACACCAAATCAGACAGCACGGCCTCCATGCGCGCCAGGTCAGCCATCCTCTCGCGCACGTCCTTGAGCTTGTGCTCGGCCAGGCTGCTGGCTTCCTCACAATGGGTGCCATCCTCCAGCCGCAGCAGCTCGGCGATCTCATCCAGGCTGAAGCCCAACCGCTGGGCTGATTTCACGAAGCGCACCCGCGTTACATCCGTCTCGCCATAGCGGCGAATGCTGCCGTAAGGCTTGTCCGGTTCCGGGAGCAAGCCCTTGCGCTGATAGAACCGGATGGTCTCCACATTGACCCCGGCCGTCCTGGCGAAAACGCCAATGGTCAGGTTCTCCAAATTGTTTTCCATATCGCTTGACTCCGTACATAACTACGGAAGTAAGCTTAAGCTATCCAATTCAGATTCGAAAGGACAAACGTATGTCTGAACCTCAAAACGGGCGCGGCGCGCTCTTCACTGGCGGGCTGGCCGCCATCCTCGCCTCGGCTTGCTGCCTCGGGCCGCTGGTTCTGATCGCCTTGGGGTTCAGCGGCGCTTGGATCGGCAACTTGACGGTGTTGGAACCCTATCGCCCCATCTTTATCGGCGTGGCGCTGGTGGCGTTGTTCTTCGCCTGGCGGCGCATCTACCGGCCGTCAGCCGCCTGCAAACCGGGTGAGGTTTGCGCGATTCCCCAAGTGCGAGCTACTTACAAGCTCATTTTCTGGGGCGTGGCCGTGCTGGTTTTGGTCGCGCTCGGATTTCCCTACGTCGTGCCATTTTTCTATTGATCACAGGAGTTCACCATGAAAAAGCTGCTTTCCGCCCTTGCCCTCGCTGCCGTTGTTGCCCCCGTGTGGGCCGCCACCCAGACCGTTACGCTGTCCGTACCGGGCATGACCTGCTCGGCCTGTCCGATCACTGTCAAGAAGGCGATTTCCAAGGTCGATGGCGTCAGTAAAGTTGACGTGACCTTCGAGACGCGCGAAGCGGTGGTCACCTTCGATGATGCCAAGACCAGCGTGCAGAAACTGACCAAGGCTACCGAGGATGCGGGCTACCCATCATCAGTCAAGAACTGATCATGAAAGACCCGAAGACACTGCTGCGGGTCAGCATCATTGGCACAACCCTCGTGGCGCTGTGTTGCTTCACCCCTGTTCTGGTCATTTTGCTCGGTGTGGTCGGCTTGTCCGCGCTGACCGGCTATCTGGACTATGTGCTGCTGCCTGCGCTGGCGATTTTCATCGGCTTGACCATCTACGCCATCCAACGAAAACGCCAAGCCGATGCCTGCTGCACCCCGAAATTCAATGGAGTAAAAAAATGACCGAAATCACCGTGAATGGCATGACCTGCACATCCTGCGCCACCCATGTCAAAGATGCTTTGGAAAAGATTCCCGGCGTGAATGCCGCTGTGGTGTCCTATCCAGAAAGCCGCGCGCAAGTCATGGCAGACACCGCCGTGAGCCACAACCAACTGCTGGCCGCCATCGCCGCATTGGGTTATCAAGGCTCGATCCGGGTTGGTGATTTCAAAGATGAACCAAAAATCCGTGATGCACTTGAGGGCGCCGGTTTGCATATCGCCATCATTGGCAGCGGCGGGGCCGCGATGGCGGCGGCGCTGAAGGCCGTCGAGCAAGGCGCGACGGTCACGCTGATCGAACGCGGCACCATCGGCGGCACCTGCGTCAATATCGGCTGTGTGCCGTCCAAGATCATGATCCGCGCTGCCCATATTGCCCATCTGCGCCGGGAAAGTCCGTTCGACGGCGGTATTGCGGCAACTGTGCCTGCGATTGACCGCAGCAAACTGCTGGCCCAGCAGCAGGCCCGTGTCGATGAACTGCGGCACGCCAAATACGAAGGCATCCTGGACGGCAATCCAGCCATCACCGTTTTGCACGGTGAAGCGCGTTTCAAGGACGACCAGAGCCTGGTCGTCCGTTTGAACGAGGGTGGCGAGCGCGAGGTAACGTTCGACCGCTGCCTGGTCGCCACCGGTGCCAGTCCGGCCGTGCCGCCGATTCCGGGCCTGAAAGAGTCACCCTACTGGACTTCCACCGAAGCGCTTGTCAGCGACACCATTCCCGCACGCCTGGCCGTGATCGGTTCGTCGGTGGTGGCGTTGGAACTGGCGCAAGCCTTTGCCCGGCTCGGCAGCCAGGTCACGATCCTGGCACGCAGCACCTTGTTCTTCCGGGAAGACCCGGCCATCGGCGAGGCCGTGACAGCCGCTTTCCGCGCCGAGGGCATCGAGGTGCTGGAGCACACGCAAGCCAGCCAGGTCGCCCATGTGAACGGCGAATTCGTGCTGACCACCGGACACGGTGAATTGCGCGCTGACAAGTTGCTGGTTGCCACCGGTCGGGCACCGAATACGCGCAGCCTCGCGCTGGACGCGGCGGGGGTCACTGTCAATGCGCAAGGGGCCATCGTTATCGACCAAGGCATGCGCACGAGCAACCCGAACATCTACGCGGCCGGCGACTGCACCGACCAGCCGCAGTTCGTCTACGTGGCAGCGGCCGCCGGCACCCGTGCCGCGATCAACATGACCGGCGGCGACGCAGCCCTCAATCTGACCGCGATGCCGGCAGTGGTGTTCACCGACCCGCAAGTCGCCACCGTGGGCTACAGCGAGGCGGAAGCGCACCACGATGGCATCGAGACCGACAGTCGCACGCTGACACTCGACAACGTTCCGCGAGCGCTTGCCAACTTCGACACACGCGGCTTCATCAAGCTGGTCATCGAGGAAGGTAGCGGACGGCTCATCGGCGTGCAGGCGGTGGCCCCGGAAGCGGGCGAACTGATCCAGACGGCGGTGCTCGCCATCCGCAACCGCATGACGGTGCAGGAACTGGCCGACCAGTTGTTCCCCTACCTGACAATGGTCGAGGGGTTGAAGCTTGCGGCGCAGACCTTCAACAAGGACGTGAAGCAGCTTTCCTGCTGCGCTGGATAAAAAAAGGAGGTTTTCAATGAGCGCCTACACCGTGTCCCGGCTGGCCCTTGATGCCGGGGTGAGCGTGCATATCGTGCGCGACTACCTGCTGCGCGGATTGCTGCGTCCGGTGGCGTGCACCCCGGGCGGCTATGGCCTGTTCGATGATGCCGCCTTGCAACGGCTGTGCTTCGTGCGGGCGGCCTTCGAGGCGGGCATCGGCCTGGACGCGCTGGCGCGGCTGTGCCGGGCGCTGGATGCTGCGGACGGCGATGAAGCGGCCGCGCAGCTTGCCGTTCTGCGCCAGTTCGTCGAGCGTCGGCGCGAAGCGTTGGCCGATCTGGAGGTGCAGTTGGCCACCATGCCGACCGAGCCGGCACAGCACGCGGAGAGTCTGCCATGAACAGCCCCGAGCGCTTGCCGTCCGAGACGCACAAACCGATCACCGGCTACCTGTGGGGCGCGCTGGCCGTGCTCACCTGTCCCTGCCATTTGCCGATTCTCGCCATTGTGCTGGCCGGCACGACGGCCGGCGCGTTCATCGGAGAGTACTGGGGTATCGCAGCCCTCACGCTGACCGGTTTGTTCGTCCTGTCTGTGACACGACTGCTGCGGGCCTTCAAAGATCGATCATGAGCGCTTCCCATTGAGACAAACCACGCTGTCGCTACGTTGCCTCATGCCGGCATCAAATTCGGCTGAGTAGCTTCTCGCCATCTGGACGTAGCTCACCCTTGGGTGAAACATGCCGATACAGGGTCTGCCGCGTGACGCCAAGTTCCTGGCACAGGTCGCCGACCTTGGTCTCTGGCTGACCCATTGCCGCCATCGCCAGCCGCAGCTTGGCGGCGGTCATCTTGAACGGCCGGCCGCCTTTCCGCCCGCGCGCGCGGGCCGAGGCTAGGCCGGCAATCGTGCGCTCCGCGATCAACTCGCGCTCGAACTCGGCCAGGGCGGCGAAGATGCCAAAGACCAGCTTGCCGGCGGCGGTCGTGGTGTCGATGGCCGCGCCGTGCCCGGTTAATACCTTCAAGCCGATGCCGCGCCCAGTCAGGTCGTGCACGGTGTTGATGAGATGTCGCAGGTCGCGTCCGAGCCGATCCAGTTTCCACACGACCAGTGTGTCGCCAGTTCGCAACGCCTTCAGGCAGCTCGTCAAGCCGGGCCGATCCTCGCGCATGCCGGATGCCTGGTCCTCGTAAAGATGTACTGGATCGACCCCGGCGGCAATCAGCGCGTCGCGCTGCAAATCGGTAGCCTGGGAGCCGTCCGCCTTCGATACCCGCATGTAGCCTATCAGCATGTCGTACCTGTCACATATACGTTCGATTATGTGACAGTGTGAGCCAGAAAGTTCTCGCCGTCAAAAACTGTCACTTAACCCGTCATTTAGTCTAAGACCTGCAAACGGCCATTCAGGCTCGTAATGTGACAAAAACTCCGGCGGGATGCCCTCCTTGGTGAACGTGGCGCGCAAACGTTCCAGGGATTCGGGGTCGCGTCGCCCGTAGGACGCCAGTGTGAACAGCAAGCGGGCCGTCTCCGGGTTGTGTCGCGCTTCAATGATGGCCTCATCGATGGCCTGGGCTGCTCGTTGCCAGTGGTTGATGGGTTCCGGCTTCGGCACCTTCGCCGGCAGGCCGTTGGTGAAACCAGTGTGCGGCTCCGTCTGAAACAGCGCGGCCTGTTCCCCGCGCGGGATCAGCGCCTTTGACTCGATCAGCGTGATGGCGGTGGCCGCCGCCTCCAGCATCTGCCACTGCACCGCCGGGGCCAGAATCTCGTAGGGACGCCACAGACTCTGCCCGGCGCGCAGCGGATGGCCGCAGCGCTCCCAGACATGGCGGATGCTCGCCGAGCAACTGCCGCAGTGCGAGAGCGGCGTGTTCAGCTCATCAAGCAGGGTGCGCAGCAGCCGGAACCACAAGCCGGCGTGGACACGCCGACGCGGCAGCTCCACAAAACCCGTCGTCAGCGCCTGCCAGGTGCGCCGGTCCATGCAGGCGATTGCGTCATCGGCAGGGCGCGGCGCAGCATCGGCGATTTCCCACTGAAGATACCGGCCGGGCATGCCCCAGTAGGACTCCAGCCAGCAGCCATGCTGCGGGCAGCTCAGCATCAAGGGGAGCTGCCAGACGAGTAGCACAGCTTGATTCGTTGGATCGTTCAGACACTGCGGACACGCCCGGCGAATCGTCTGGCTCGGTAGCCAGGCACGCCAGCGAGTGATGGACCGCACCTTGCGGGTGCGCTTGGGCAGGAGCACCGCGCATTGGAATGTATAGGTTTCCAAGGCTGCTGGTACCGAATCGTCGAGACTGTCGAGCAGCCACGGCACCCAGCCTGCAAGACTCATGCTGCGCAACCGCTCCAGCTCGACGCCACTGCGCTGGCAGAGCGCCGTCAGCAACGACAAGGATGGTGCGGTATCCAGGTCATCAAGTTGGCTGTGACCAAGATCGTGGGCCAGCAGCTCGTGCACGTCCATCTGGTAGCAGGCGGCGACCCGGTTGAGCCATGAGGACAGGGCTTCGCCTTCCTTGGGTGCCGGATGCAGCGGCCAGCGCGGCGCGGACTTCACATCAGTTCCCGCTCGAACTGTCGCCGCCGCTCACTGGGGCCGATGTAGTCGGCCATGCTGAGCGTGCGGTGGTTGATCGCTTCCTCGCCACTCTCCACGGCGGCGACGGCCGCCGCCACCAGCAGATGTGCAAGCTCGCCGATGGTGCCTTCGCTCCGGGTGAGCAGGTAGCTGTACCGGCTTGCAATCGAAAACGGCCGTGCTCGCAATCAGCGCAATTTCCGGCTCAGATTAACTGCGACTGACGGAGCCGTCTGGCTCAGATTATTTGCGAGCGAGCTTGCATTCAGCCGCGCCGGCTTGCATTCCATCGTTCCCTACTGGGGTTGTACGCCGGAATCCCAGAAATTTCCGTCAGCCCAGCTCCAGTCCCGCCACGAGCGCATCCAGGTCGATGAACTTGCCGTCAGTCTGGAAGGTGTAATGCCCGTTCAGCAGGATGTGCCGCCAGGCCGCTGGCGACATCTGCGTGATCAACGCCAGCGCCTTGGCATTGCCAGCTGCCTCGTACTTCGTCAGCAGCAGGGACAGGATCGCCGAGTTGTAGAAGATGATCGCGTTGCCGATCAGCCTGGCGCACTGGTTGCTGATCTCGATTTCGATGTCGGTGCGGCCGGTCAATTCCTTCTTCCCACCGACTTGGGCGATGGTCGAGCGTAGCTGGTGATAGGACTCAATGCGGTTCTGCGAGCGGTGAACATTACGCTCCAGTTGCGGGTCGCGCAGGTAGCGCAGTGTGTAGATACTGCGGATGAGCTTGTCGAACTCGAAGATTGCGCGCCGCGTCGGGTTCGGCGCCGTATAGGTGCACAGCTTGCGGATCAGCGTGCCCTGCGTCATTTCCTTCAGGCCCAGTGTGGCGACGATTCGGTCGATGTTCGCCTTCTCACCGACGATGAGTTGCCGGTCGATCTGGCCAGCCGGCCGGATCAGGCATTTCTCGTACAATGCCAGATCATCGGCGCAATACAGCTCCTGCAACTGGTCGTCGAGGTCGGTGAAGCGCGGCTCGAAACGAAGTCCGAACCAGTGCAGGATGGCGAAGTTGGCCTTGTTGATGCTGTGCATGTCGCCGGTGATCGCGCTCGGCACGATGTCCGACGTGTTGCGGTACCAGATGTCGAACACGTGGTGAGCCTCGTACTCGTGTGCGCCTATCAGGTAGCCGTTCAACGGCACGTGATTGCACAGCAGCGTGTAGGCGACGACGCCCTTGCCGCGGCCGAAATATTTGCGCGAGTAGCGCGCCTTCACAGTTGGTCGCTCGACGCCGAATTTCTGCCCATCAACGGCACCGTACAACGAATCGAGGTCGAACGAGTAATGCGGGAAGATCGGCAGTGCGGCGATGGCGTTGCTGATGCAATCGTTGGCCACATGTAGCGTCGCCTGGCGCAGGTACTGCTGGTAGGTACTCTCCAGGACGTGGTACGGGATGTCGCTGGTACGTGCCATAACCTGGTTGCCGTGGTTCATGGCTTGGGCAATGATCACCGCCATCAGACTGTCGGCGTCGGCTACCTTCTTCGCATAGCGTGGCTGCAATGGTGTCAGCGCCGACAGGAACTGGCACTGGCCGTTGACGAAGCGAAACACGTCGGCGACATCGCAGTATGGCAGTTGCTCGTAGAGAGCTTGCTCGCGCGCCTTCTGGTTCTCCCCCTTGGGCTTGCGCCAGGTCAGTCTCTGCGTGTCCTTGTCGTATTCCAGGTGCGTCAGCTTGCCCTGTTTCAGCTCGCGATTGAACGCCACCCATTGCGCACGCAACTCGGCCGCCAGTGCATCGAGCTGGGCACTGACCGGCTGCCGCAGGAAGGGGATGTCCATCTGCGCGAGCACGGCGGCTTTCTCGTCCATCGAAACCAACTCGTCGGACAAATGCCGGTGCTGCAAGCTATCGTCAATGTAGAGCTCGCCCGCCTGGAAGCGTTTCCTGACCTGACGGTAAAGCCAGAATTCGTAACGATCGGCATGCAGGCCTGTCGGCGTGCCTTCGGCATCGAACATCAGCAGGTACGGACGCAAGCGTTTCGGCAGCGTTGCCGCCGGACATTCGTCGAGTGGCCGTTGTGATAGGCGCTGCTGCTTGGCGAACACGCTCTTGGCCCAAGTCAGCGCCGCGAGCCATGGGTTATCGGGGGCCGTGCCGGCGAAGTCGAGCGCGACGTACAGCGGCCGTAGATGGCGTCGAATGCGTTCGGCCAGGCCGTCCACCGCCTGCCAGTGCAGCGCCAGTTTGTTCAGTGGCTTGACGCTCATGCGCTGCGCCGTGTTTTGCAGCAATTCCCTGGACATGATTTTGTAGGCGCGTTGGCGCACCTCGCCGAACGGCGTCGGATCGGCCACGCTGTCGTCCACGTACAGCGACAGCAGGCGGCCAACCTGCGGCGTTTCCTGATGGCGTCGCAGCTGTTCGGCGACAAAGGACTGTTTCGCACCCGTGCGGCTCTCGTCCTCAAGTTTTTTCATGTGGAAGGCCATCGCGTCGACCAGGTTGTCGGTGAGCTGCCGGTAACGTACCCAGGCATAGCACAGCAGGTAGAGCCGGGTCTGCTCCGCCTTCAGGTGGCGCAGGTCATGGACGGTATAGAAGTTCGCCAGGCTCGCGTAGTACAGCAGGTTCTGCTGCGAGATGCCGAGCTTGGGCAGCAGCGCCTTGGCGATCCCGTGCAAGGACTTCAGCGTGGCGCGCTTCTCGCGCTCCCCTGCCATCTGACGCCAGCCGAAATCTTTAGCGTCCTGCTTGAGCGCTGCCAGTTGAGACAGGGTGTCGTCACGCACCAGGAGCTGGCCCAGCGCAGCTTTGGCCGATTCGTCCAACACTTCTGCCAGCAAGCCGCCCAAGCGCCTGCGTTCGGTGGACAGGGCTTCACTGACCAGCTCTTGTAAGGTGGTGTGGCCGGGCCGGATGATTTTGTGCTCGCTGAGCCAAACGATCAGTTCGGCGGCCACGAATCCTGGCATTACGTCGCGCCGCACGATCTGTTCAGCCTGCTGTGCCAGTTGCGGCAGGAAGCTAGCCGCCCACGACCGGTAGCCGAACAGTTCGGCGATCTGACCCCTCTGGCTGTAGTGCTCATGCTTGGTGATCGCCTTGCGTTCGAACGCTTCGCCGTGGAAATAGCGACTCAGCACGAAGGCGCAATCGTCCTCGACCTCATGCCAATCGAAGCGGAAGAAAGCATGCTTGGCCTTGAAGTAGCCGATCTGCAAGACGCAATAGACTTGGGCCTGCAGGCTAGGCCGGCTGCTGGCGAACGCCAGTTCAGATTCGGTCAACGCCAGGTATTCCAGCCGCTGAGCATCGTCGAAGTCCGGTAGGCCGTACAAGGCTTCCTGCTCTGCGTCAGAAAAGACGGTGAGTAGCTTATTCTTGTTGCTCATCGACCGTCCTTCCCGCACCACGCCAACCTGCTCGCGTCAATGTTTCGATCAACGTAGTGCGCTTGACATTGAAGTTGCGGCACACCGCCGCCTTAGACATGCCGCCATCGAGCGCGGCGACGATGGCGTCCAGCTTCTCACCAGTGATCGCCTGCGGCCGGCCGCCGATCCGGCCGCGTTTGCGTGCGGCGGCCAAGCCCGCGACGACGCGCTCCTGAATCAAGGCGCGCTCGTACTGCGCGAGCGCACCGAACACCTGGAACAGGAATTCGCCCGAGGGCGTCGTAGTGTCCAGGTTCTCTGTCAGCGAGCGGAACGCCACCCGCTTGTCCTTGAGCGAAGTCACAATGGCGAGCAGGTGCGACAGCGAGCGACCGAGCCGGTCGAGTTTCCACACCACCAGCACATCGCCGGCTCGAACGAACTCAAGCGCCCGCGCCAAGCCGGCACGGTCATCCTTCGCGCCAGAGGCACGATCCTCAAACAGGTGACGCGGATCGACGCCGGCGGCGAGCAGCGCGTCGCGCTGCAAGTCCGTGCTCTGGCGGTCGGAGTCCGACGACACGCGCATGTAGCCAACCAACATAGGCGGATAACCATCAAAAACAGGTTTCCGCATAATAGTGAATAGCGATAGAGTTTTCCGTACATTTTTGAGGGGGTGTTGCACAGGTAGCACAGCGGCGGCTGACAGCCTGTCGCAAAACAAATGTTTTACGACACCTCCTTGAGGTTGCCGCGTTTACATCATTACCTGAACAGGTATAAAATTCCGTCATGACAAACAAAGAAAAACCGCTCGAATGGATCGCGAGCAGCCACAAGGATTTGATGGCGTTGCCGTCCGACGTGCGTCGCCGTTTCGGTTACGCGCTCTCGTTGGCGCAGATAGGCGATCAGGATGACGCAGCAAAGGTGCTCAAGGGGTTCGGTGGTGCCGGCGTGCTGGAGGTCGTCGAAGACGATGCCGGCGGCACCTATCGAGCGGTATACACGGTCAAGTTTGCGGAAGCGGTGTTCGTCCTGCACTGCTTCCAGAAGAAGAGCAAGAGCGGAATCGCCACGCCAAAGGCCGACATGGACATCATCCGCGCTCGGCTGAAGGTGGCCGAGGTATTGGCACAGGAGCTACGAAATGCAAAAACGAATCATTGAAGGCGTCGAGGTTCAGCGCAGCTCGGGCAACGTCTTTGCCGACCTTGGACTGCCTGACGCTGAAAAGCTCAAGATCAAGACCGGCCTGGTGGTCGAGATCAGGAGGGCCATGCGCGCCCTTGGGCTGACTCAACAAGCGGCGGCCAAACGCATGGGCATCCCGCAACCGAAGGTGTCGGGCATGATGCGCGGCGACTTCACCAATCTATCCGAACGCAAGCTGATGGATTGTCTGAATCGCCTCGGCTACGACATCGAAATCAAGGTACGGCCAGCAGCCGAGCCGATCGGGCATCTAACGCTCGCAACCGCTTAATCGGAGCTCTCCTGATGGCAGCCCGCATCACCGACGACGAATGGGACGAACTGACTCCCGAGAATTTCGATACCACGGCACTGCTGCGTGCAGTCGATGCCGTGGACGTGCTGCGCGGCGATTTGAATGACAGCGCAGACGGCGCACCTCCGCAACTGCGCACCGACCTGTTGAAGCTGCATCAACTGGCAATGGCCGCGTTCAACGAGGGATCACGCAGCCGAGTGGCTGAGCTATTTGATCTCGCCGTGGATCTTCAGGATCAGGTTGATCATCTGATGACCTCGCTGGAACAAGTGCAAGAAACCCTGTCCCGGTTGACGGCGCTCTACCCAGAAAGCCTGTCCTGAATGTTCTTGGAGACAACCACATCATGAGCCGCAGCCGCCGCAAAACGCCCATCGTTGGGCACACGACCTGCCGTAGCGAGCGCGAGGACAAGAAACTCTGGCATCAGCGCTGGCGAACCCACGAGCGCACCGCGCTGGCCAGCGCGTCGCCGGAAGCTCTATGCGCCCATCTGCCTCTACTGGAAAACCAGGTCAGCAACGTCTGGTCGATGGGTAAGGATGGCCGCTCCTACTGGCCCATCAAGCGCCAGGCCGCCACGGCGGATCGCATTGCCAACCACAAGGGACGCAATCCGCAAGAGCGCGCCTCCCTGAAAAAGCGTCTGCTGCGCAAGTGGATGAGCAAATGAACCTGTCCACCATCGAGGCGCTGGCTATCGCTTGGGCGCGAATCGCTGAAGAAGCAGAACTCCCAGCCGGCTACGAGGGCACGGCGACGCCAGAGGCGCATCGGGCCTGCGAGGTGATCCAGGAGCGGATTCGAGAGCACGTCGTCGCCACCAATGACATGCGGCTGTTCGGCCTGCTGCACCTGCTTGGGCAGGCGTCGCTGCGCATGGAGCAAGCGCTGTGGCCGGAAGAATATGCGCGGATGACCCGCGAGGTCGAGGAAGCTCTCCGAGAGGCCGACGACCCCAACGCCAAGTCGTACACCCACGAAGAAGTCATGCAGGCGATGCAGGAACGCATCGACCGAGCGCGAGACAAAGCCATGTTGATCGGCTGACGGAAATTTCGGCGGTTCCGGCTGATCCAAGAATCTTGGCGTGACCTTACCTCCGCTCTACCGCTGGGTGCCAGCCTCGGCGCACGCCTAACCACCCAACTCAGAAAGGAAAATAAGTTGGTAAAACGCATTCCCGTATCCGAGCTTCGTCTCGGCATGTACATCCACAAGCTCGCCGGCTCTTGGGTTCGACACCCATTCTGGCGCGGCAGCTTCCTGCTGACCGAGCCTCAGGATCTCTCTGCCATTCGAGAATGTGGCGTCGGGGAGGTCTGGGTCGACTTGGCCAAGTCGACCCAGAGAGCCCAGAGAGCCCAGAGAGCCCAGAGAGCCCAGAGAGCCCAGAGAGCCCAGAGAGCCCAGAGCCCAGAGCCCAGAGCCCAGAGCCCAGAGAATTGTCGGAGGAGCAATCTCTGCCGTCTAGTCCACTAAGCAAGAAAAGTGACGGCGCAACCTCAATGGAGAGCGAAATGTGTTATGCACGGAAACTCTGTCTTGCGGCCAAGTCCCAAGTCATGGACATGTTCCAGGAAGCCCGGCTTGGCAAGGCCGTCGACCCAAGCACGACGTTGCCGCTGGTCGGAGAAATCGCTGCCTCGGTGCTGCGCCAACCTCATGCCCTCATCAGCGTCGCACGCATCAAAACGCACGACGATTACACCTACCTGCACTCGGTTGCCGTCTGCGCCCTGATGCTATCGCTGGCCCGGCATCTCGATCTAGACGAGGAGCAAACGCGCCTGGCTGGCATCGGCGGACTGATGCACGACCTAGGCAAGGCCGCGATGCCGCTGGAAGTGCTTAACAAACCAGGCAAGCTCACCGATGCCGAGTTCGCCATCATGAAGCGCCACCCTGTGGAGGGCGCAAAGATGCTGCGCGCAGGCGGGGCCGAGCCCGGGGTGGTGGACATTGCCCTGCACCATCACGAGAAGATCGACGGAACCGGCTACCCGGATCGCTTGGCCGGTGACGCCATTTCACTCCTGGCCCGCATGGGCGCAATCTGCGACGTCTATGATGCCGTGACGTCGGAGCGAGCCTACAAAAAGCCGTGGGACCCGTCCGCGGCGATGCGGCAGATGGCCAAGTGGGAGGGCCATTTCGACAAACGCATCTTCCACGCCTTCGTCAAGGCCGTGGGCATCTACCCCGTCGGCTCCTTGGTTCGCCTGTCCTCTCAGCGTCTGGCCGTTGTCGTTGAGCCGGGAATGGAATCACTGCTGACTCCCAAGGTTCGCGTGTTCTTCTCGCTACGCTCGAGAGAGCCGATCCCGATGCAGACCATCGACCTGGCGGCCACGAGTTGCAAGGACAGTATCACTGGCCCCGAAGACCCGACGCTCTGGAACTTCAAGAACCTCGACGACTTGTGGATGGAATAGCCCCCACAAAACGACGGCCCCGTGAGGGAGCCGTTGAACATCGTCGAGCGATGCCCGTCCAGGGAGGGATGGCCGAGCTCGATTCTCCAGAAGGTAGCTGGTGACACGAGTGTTGAGCCCACCCAACTAGGGTGACGGAAATTTCTGGGGTTCCGGCTTACATCCCCCTACTCACATTAACTGCAACTAGCCCCGTCTTTAGAGGTGGTAAAGATGCCGATGATGGCCATGGTGTTCTCCTTTCGGATTCATGGTCGCGCCCATCGCGTCCTTGTTGTGAGCCGATC
This sequence comes from Pseudomonas proteolytica, assembly GCF_007858275.1. Classification (GTDB taxonomy): domain Bacteria; phylum Pseudomonadota; class Gammaproteobacteria; order Pseudomonadales; family Pseudomonadaceae; genus Aquipseudomonas; species Aquipseudomonas proteolytica. Next base: position 25,690 of record NZ_VFEV01000047.1, on the reverse strand, counting down.
GGCGGGTGAGGGCCGAACGCACTGCCAATGCAGCCGAAACGTAGAGAAGGACCTTGAGCTCCGAACAATTTGTTGCGCGAGAAAGCCGCTCGCCGGCGGGGAAAATGTTCGGTGGGAACGGTTGTGGGCCCAGGTCCGATCCCGCCAGGATTCACGACGACTCAAGGACGCATGGCTGACCGGCCGGACAGGAGTATTGGCCGACTCTAAACACCAGTCGTAGGCGCTGGAATCTCGCGACATGCGTAGCCCTTGCTTGGCGAAAAATATTCCCGATCGCCGAGCGCTCGATCTGACATTCGTCGTTCGGTATAGTAAAGAGTGCAGACCAGGCAGATAGGGGCGCCGGTAGCTTAAGGCCAAACCAGAGACGAGCCGCGCGAATGCTCGCCGAGGACCCGGTTTTCAAGCGCATGAGCTTATTTGACCGCGACGGAAACTTGGTCTCCTCAAGCCACGCGGATGAACCGCAAAAACTCCCTGCGGGTTGGCTGTCGCAACTGCGCGAACACACGGGTAGAAGTGCCCCGGCCAGGCGCGGAGGCTTCGATGAGCGCGGATCGGACATCTTGTCCTAACGGTCGACCCCGCCAGCGGGGGCTTCGTCAGCACCGCGCTGCAATTGCCGGCAGGGCTCTGGGACAACCATCTGCGTCTGGTCTGAAAGCGTTCAAGTATCGCAGCGGTACGCCGACATAAGGGGGCGAACGAACGGTCATTTGGCTGACCGCTCGCTCAATCTTGCGTATGACTCAAGCGCCCCCCTTTCGATACGAGACCGCCCAGATGCTCTTGAAAAAATCCCTGCGCGCTCAGCTGCTCACACTGATCGGCGGCAGCCTGTTGGTGATATTGCTGATCGCCTTCGCCAGTTTTTCCTTCTTGTCGGATGACATTTCCAAGTATCAACAACTACTCAAGGGTCCGATCGAAACGTCGCGCCTGATCGACGAAGCCAACGTGGAATTCAAAGTGCAGGTGCAGGAGTGGAAGAACGTCTTGCTGCGTGGCAAATCACCTGAAGCCTTGAGCAAGTACTGGCAAAGCTTCGAGAACCAGGAACGAAAGGTCCAGGACATCCTGGGCAGACTCGTTGAGCGAAGCGAGCACAACCCTGCCCTGTCAAAGCAGCTCCGCGACCTGCACGAGGAGCACCGGCGCCTCGGCGCCGCCTACCGCGCGGGCCGTGCGGCCTACATCGCCGGCGGAAACGATCCATTCGCCGGCGACGAGGCGGTTCAAGGCATCGACCGTGCCACCAGCGAACAGCTCAGTGGTTTGGTCATCCAGCAGCGCGATTCGGCGCTGCATCGTTCGGAAACCATCAGCGAAGCCGCAGATCGTAAAATAGTCGTCGGCTCGTTGGTAATGCTAGCCGCTGGCGTTTTCATCGCCTTGCTCAGCCTATGGTTGGTAAACCGCAATCTGATCGCCCCCATCCGTCACCTGATCGACCACATCGCCAAGCTCAGCCAGGGCGACTTTGCACAGCGCGTCGATGCGTCCCGTGCTGACGAATTGGGACGTCTGGCAGTTGCCGCGAATATCCTGCGTGACTTCCTTGCCGATACGTTCACCCTCCTGCAACGCAACACCTCGGACCTGGACAGCGCCAGTGGTGAATTGAGCGCCATCGCCGCACTGATGGGCCAAGGCACTCGCGAGCAGTTCTCGCGCACCGATCAGGTCGCTACCGCCATGCATGAAATGTCCGCTACGGCGCAGGAAGTCGCCCGTCACGCCGCCGAAGCCGCGCGTGCAGCGGATGCGGCCGATCATTCGGCGCAGCAGGGTGAGACCATGATGCGTTCGACTATCCAGACCATTACCCACATGCGCGGCGAGATCAGCAACACCGCCGAGGTAATACGCCGTCTGGAGACCGATAGCGGTCGCATTGGCAAGGTGCTGGAAGTTATTCGCGGCATCGCCGACCAGACCAATCTGCTGGCGCTAAACGCAGCCATCGAAGCCGCCCGCGCGGGCGATGCCGGACGCGGGTTTGCCGTCGTTGCCGACGAGGTGCGCACGCTGGCCAGGCGCACCGCCGACTCCACCGCTGAAATTCATCAGATTATCGACACGGTGCAGACCGGCGCGGTGGATGCGGTGCGTGCGATTGAAAATGGACAAACCCGCAGCAACGAAGGTGTCGAACAGGTTACGGAAGCGGGCAGCATGCTTCAGCGCATCACCCAAGAAGTCGAAGCGATCCGCGACATGAACCGTCAGATCGCTACCGCTGCCGAAGAGCAGACGTCCGTGGCGGAAGATATCTCGCGCAATCTGACCGAAATTACCGCCATCGCCACCACCAACCAGGACAATGTCGAGCGTACCGAGGCAGCCAGCCAGAACCTGCATACGCTGTCGGCCCAGCTCAGCGAAGTGACGCACCGCCTCGCGGGCTGACACAGGCTCTGCTCCGGCCCTAGATGATCGGTGTCACCACGTTGCTAGGTCCGACTCATCCGAGTTCGAGGGAGTTGGGGCAGGGCCGATCAACATGGCTTGTCTCGTGCTTGGTCGATTCGTTCCTGCATCGCCTGCATGACTTCTCGTGGGTGTACGACTTGGCGTTGGGGTCGTCGGCCTCACGGAGAGCTTCTTCGACCTCGCGGGTCATCCGCTCATATTCTTCTGGCCACAGCGCTTGCTCCATGCGCAGCGACGCCTGCCCCAGTAGGTGCAGACCGAACAGACGCATGTCATTGGTGGCGATGACGTGCTCTCGAATCCGCACCTGGATCACCTCATCGCCAGTTGATGCAGCTTCAACAGGTCGGTGCGCAGTTGCGGAGGCCCGCCGTCTGCGTTGTCACTCAATCGCCGCGCAGCTCGTCCACGGCATCGACTGCCCGCAGCAGTGCGGTGGTATCGAAACTCTCGGGAGTCAGTTCGTTCCAATCGTCGTCGGTGATGCTGATTGTCATGTAGCTTCTTTCCTTGTCCTGGGCAGACCCCGGCGTTACAGGCCAAGCTCGCTATGCGATCCGAGACGCACGAGTTGCAGCACGGCGTCATCCGGCTTGCGGTAAATCAACACCAGGTCGGGCTTGATGTGACAGTCCCGGTGGTCTTTCCAGTCGCCGGTGAGGGCGTGGTCACGGTGCTTCTCGGCCAGAGGCTGGTTATTCGCCAGGGCTGTGACGACGGCAATGAAATCGCTCGCCAGCGTCTGACGATGCGGGCCTTTGGCTTCGCGTTTATAATCGCGTTTGAACCGGCTGGTCTGTTCAATCGTCCGCATTCAGATCCGCCATCAGATCCTCGACGGAAGCGAACGACTTCAAGCCGCCACGGCGCGCTTCCTTCATCGCCTCGATGGTGGTGGCGTTCGGAATCAGCGGCTCGAACGGCAAGGCTTTCTCGCGGGCGACTCGGGTCAACATGATGCGGAAGGCGTCAGACACGGTGAGTCCCATCGCTGCCAGCACGACGGTCGCCTCTTCCTTGATGTGCTCGTCGATACGGGCACGGACTACAGCATTTGCGGACATGGTTTGATCCTCCAGATTGATGAGCTACATTGTAGCTCAATCCTTCCAGGAGTGCACCCAGCACACCTCGCCAGAGGCGTCTATCAAACGAAGGTTTATTGGACTGTCCGTACCATTGATGTTCACTTGTAGAAAGTGAGCCCATCGCGATGGAATACAGGATCGGTTGGTCAGGCTTTCAATGCCAGGATTCGGCGCGCACCGTTCAATACGATGAGGCCAACGACCGTACCAATCACCAAGTCTGGGTAGGGAGAGCCCGTCCACGCAACCAGCGCGCCGGCGACGATAACGCCAATGTTCGCGAGCACATCGTTGGCCGAAAAAATCCAGCTCGCTTTCATGTGTGCACCGCCTTCGCGATGGCCATAGATCATCAAGAGACAGCTGGCGTTTGCGACGAGTGCAACTAAGCCAATCCCCATCATCAGCATCGACTCAGGTTCGCTGCCATAGTGGAAGCGTCTAGCCACCTCCACGAGTACGCCCAGTGCCAACAGGATCTGAAAGAAACCCGCCAGGTGCGCAGCGCGAACTTGCAGCTGTGCACTGCGGCCGACGGCAAAGAGAGCCAAGCCATAGACGGCAGCATCCGCAAACATGTCCAGCGAGTCGGCAATAAGGCCCGTCGACTGAGCGATCAACCCTGCGCCCATCTCGATAACAAACATGGCAGCGTTGATGCCGAGCAAAATTTTCAGGGTGCTCGCCTCTTTCGACGCCGCTAATTCCTCATCAGCGCGATTGGTCGAGGCTGCTTCCTGACTAGCTGGTTGAGTCCCCAGTAGCGCTGCCCCTAGACCCAGGGACTCCAGCTTGGTAGTGATTGGGTCAACCGCCCCGTCATGGAAAGCGAGTACCTGCCTGCTGCTCAGATCAAAGGACAACGAACGAAGCTCAGGCAAGCTATTCAGCGCGAGCCGAATCATTCGCTCTTCCGAAGGGCAATCCATCTTGGGTACAGAAAAATGGCTGACCCAGGCTCCTTCGGTCGAGGGCGCGCTCGCTGCTTCAGCAGGCGCTGACACTGAACCGCAGCCACAGGATTTTTCACACGAGCTCATGATCCGCCTCTCCTATCAGGTTCAATTCTGGCAATTGAAAACCATATAGCAGGTATAGGGTCAAGCCTGGATATACTGGCTGTTTATCGAGGAGCAGCCTATGCGCATTGGTCAACTTGCACAGCTGACGGGAGCGGACATTCAGACCATTCGTTTCTATGAGCGCCAGGGCCTGCTTGCATCGCCCAATCGCCAGGCAAATGGCTACCGAGCCTACGAAGCGGATCATGTGGAGAAACTGCTGTTCATCCGCCGTTGCCGGTCCTTTGGCATGTCGTTGGACGAAATTGGTGTTTTGCAGAGCGTTCAAGCACAGCCGCAGCAACCGTGCGCGGCGGTCAATACGCTGCTTGATAGCCATATCGCCCAGGTCAGGGCCCAGATCGCATCCTTGCAAGCCCTGGAAAACCAGTTGGTGACGTTACGCAGCTGCTGCGATGACGAACGACAAAGCCTGGACTGCGGAATACTTTCGGGTCTAGTGGAGGGAGGCAAACGGCTTCCATAAGGCGCGCTAGAAAAGTGCCATTCGCTTCTGCTCAAAGCGTAGAGCTTGACCCTATAGCGGCTACAGGGTGTTCACTTGCACGATCGGCCCAGAATCATGGCCTTCCAACTGCTGCGCAAGTGAGTTCCAGATGAATACCGCCCTCCGCAATGCCATCGATGAAGCCTTTTTCCAGGCAAGGACAGCACTCCGTGAAAAGGCGCCAACCGAGGCATTCCCCTGGCTCGAGCGCGCCCACATCTTGAGCCAGCACATGCCCGTCCTGCATGCGCGGAGCCATTGGTTGATGCTAAGGGCTGGCTGGCAGTTGCGCGACTACCGGGAAATGTTCGGCCAAGCACCACGGATCATCGCTGCCGTGTTGTTCTCGAAGATCTGGGTACCGCTCGGCAATACCGGACGCGCGAGGATCAGTGCATTCGCGCCGATGCCCGTCTCACCCGGATTGCAGCGACTGTTTCAGGGAGCGAAACAATGAAATCGCCACTTGGAATGGCGCACCGTATCACTCCCGGGCTCTGGTGGACGCTATCGCTAGCCGTTGCCCTGGCCGACCAGGCGATCAAATATGTAATTGAGGGTTCGCTCTCGGTCGGCGCCGTGGTTCCTCTGACCCCAGTCTTCAATCTGGTCCATTTCTGGAATACCGGCGCAGCGTTCAGCTTCCTAGCTGACGCGGGCGGTTGGCAGCGCTACTTCTTCATTCTCCTCGCACTGGTTGTTTCGATTGGGCTCGCGTTGCTCTTGCGTAAGCCCAGGGCCAAGCTCGAAGCGCTGGGCTATAGCCTCATACTGGGAGGGGCAGTGGGGAATCTGATCGATCGCAGCTTCCGAGGCCATGTGATCGACTATCTGGATTTTTTCTGGCAATCCTGGCATTGGCCTGCATTCAACTTGGCGGACATCGGCATCGTGGGCGGTGCCGCCATGTTGCTCCTGAGCAGTGTGCTGAGTCCAAGCGCGGAACTGGACCGGGGCAGATAATGCGAAGCTCGGATGCCGCAGAAGTGGCTCGCTGGTCAGGCCATGCCTGGGTCGGCCCCGGTATCGGCGTCTTTCTCGGCCATGCCGCCCACCAGGATTGGCACCATCATCAAGCACATCAAATTGCAGTGGGGCTCGACGCCGCGATAACGGTTGAAACGCCGTTGGGTGGGCAATCTGGGGCTGCCATCTTGATTCCGGCAGGCTTGAAGCACCGGCTCAGTGCTGGGCATGTCCTGTCGATCTACCTGGATGTGCTGTCCGATGAGGCGCGTGCCTTGCGGGTGAGCGGAGCCGTGAGGCTGATGGAGATCGTAGCGGCCGATATTGCTGCGATGGTCGAGGCACTGAGGGCGTCGGGGCATTCGCCTGTCCAGTTGCAGGCGCAGGTACGTCGGCTGTTGCGGCTTGCCGATCCACCAATCCCTGATCCGCGCTTGACCAAGGTCACCGCAGCGCTGCGCGAAGGCCAAATGGGGCGTGAGGCAATGGCCGCGTTGGTGCATTTGTCACCCACGCGTTTTTCCCATTGGTTCGTGGAGCAAACCGGCCTGCCGTTGCGCAGCTATGTCAAATGGCTGCGCCTCACCCAAGCCCTGCAACACCTGGCCAAAGGGGGACGGCTGACCGAAGCCGCGCATGCGGCAGGTTTTTCCGACTCGGCGCATTTCTCCCGGACATTCAGGGCGCTGCTGGGCATCGATCCGTCCTCCGCCCTGGCTGCGGTCGATCTCCAGAAGTCATAGCTCTTTCGTTCAAGTCGAACGTCGTCCTCTGCACCTACCGTGAAGGCTCTCTACATAGGAGCTGAGCGATGTCCACTTCTCTTCGATTCGCCCTACGCTGGTTGAGCTATCCGCTCGTGTTTGGTGGCAGCGCCGCCTTCATGGTCTGGGCCTTGTACGCCGGGGTGCCGTACTGGCCCAGCACACCCTTGGTAGCCGCAGTCGGTCTATTGGCCGTCGCGGGGCTGGAGCGTATCCAGCCTTTCCGGGAGGGCTGGCTGGAGGATCACCAGGACACCCTGACCGACCTGGTGCATATGCTGGTGAATCTTTCCGTCATCCAGTTCACCGCCGAAATCCTGGCCAGGCTGGGCGATGCAGTGCCGGCTACAGTTCGTCTCTTCCCAGTCGAGAGTCCACTTTGGGTTCAGCTGCTGCTGGTCGCCGTCGTGCTCGATCTGAGCCTGTATGCCATGCACCGCATCAGCCACCACGTACCCTGGCTGTGGCGTTTTCACATGATTCACCACAGCGCCGAGCGCTTGTACTGGATGAATGGGGAGCGCCGGCATCCCCTACATGCGATGCTCATGGCTGGCCCGGGATTGGTGCTGCTGTTTGCATCCGGCGCGCCTTCGGCAGTGGTTGCCACCTGGTTCGGCATTCTGACCGTTCACTTGGGCTTTCAGCACTCGAACCTGGATTACCGGCTGGGTTGGCTGCGCCATGTCATCGGGGTGGCTGAAATTCATCGTTGGCACCACAAGCGCGACTTCGAAGATGCCCAGGTGAACTGCGGCGAATTTCTGATGGTGTGGGATCGGCTATTCGGGACGTTCTACGACAGTACAGGAAAGCAGGGCGACGCCAATGTCGGCTTGCGTGAGAGGGACTATCCCAAGGGTTACCTTGGTCAGTTGACCGAACCCTTTGGGCGAGACCGAGCCCGCACATAGCGTAGTGGGCCTCAAAGCTGTAGGCCCCATGTGTTTGCCTGGAATGATCTGGCTCGTGGGCGGAAGAGACTAGATGTTCCCGCATGCCAAGCAGACATGCGCTCTAACGAGGCAATCGATTCACTACCTATAAGCCCCGTCATTTGCAATTAATGCTGGTTGGTAGCCATGGAATGCAGGTCAGCGCGGATAAATGCAGGTTCATTCGCAGCTAATACTGGTTTGCCGGGCCGGTCAGTCGCAGTTAATTCCGGTCGAAAATCGTATTGATTGCAGGTCGGGACGTTTTCGTTTGCAAGCCGTTACAGCTAGTAATCCGTGCGGATGACTCAGAAGGCGTCCATCAGCTTAGCCGCCTCACAGGGAGCATTCACGTGATCCCGAAGGCACACAAGTCCGGTGAGTGTGCTGGAGGTTTGGCCCAACGACGGGAGGGCCAAGCATGTTGAAGTTTTTGAAACATGCGTGGGATTTCGTGGTGGTTTGTGTACGTGTACATCACGTTTACGAATTGCTACGGGATCGCTTCGACGACCTGCAATAAGGTCGGCAGGACGGACCGCTTCAGCTTCGCTGAGGCGGTTTTTTTTGTCTCAAAAAGATTGGTGCCGAAGGCGCATGGCGCTAATGAATCAGAACTTCACCAGTAACCGAAGGGTTTCAAGATTCTAGATCAGCCACTTTCGACTGCAGTCACGTAAGCGCACCACCGACAGCAAAAAAAACGGCCACTGAAGACCAGTGACCGCTGTGACTGTCAGGCAGTCAAGCTGGGAACCCAGCAACGAGAGGGGGGGTACTTCCGCCCCACCCCAGGCGGTGACTACAGCAAAGGAGCTAACAGGGCAGTCGTATGGTTCTAAAAGGCGGCATCCTGTGGTCGTTACCGAGAAACTGCGCTGCGCAGCGTGGTCAGTTTTGTCATTAGCCGGGCTTTAGCGGCGTCGATTACCGCCGCATTGGTTTTGCTCGACAGCTTTTCCCGAAGTTTGCCGCCGAGGAAATAGCTGATGCGTTCTGCGTTGGCTCCCGACGGATGCGGCAATCCGTCCAGCAGTTGCTCGGCTTTCAACAGTCCTTTGGCTTGCAGGTGCTGAAAAACCTCCGTGACTTTCGGCCCGAGCGGGACATAGAGGCACTGTGGGCCCAATGTCCGGATCTCTTCCGCCAGGTGCGTTTCCACCTGATGACGCAGACTGGCACGAGTAAGCATGGCAGGGCTGCCGCTGTAATTCTGACCATCGAGAAAGACCGGGTAGCGCAGGGCCGAGGTGTAGTGCACCAGATGACGGTGCGTATCAAATAGCCGTGCACAGCTATCGATGCCCAGCAGCGTCTGCAGCCCGATGTGATCCAGCAGGCTGGTCAGGTTGTTGCGCATGGGTCCGGCAAAACTGGCCGTTTCCTTGGCGGTTTGTTTGGCGTGCTCGATGGAGGCGCCATTGCACAGCTGTTTGCGCGCTTCATCCAGGGCCCGGCTGGCCTGCTGCAAGCCCGGCGTAATGCCGCACAGCACAACGCGGGCACTGGTATTGACGTGATCAAATGGCGCATAAAAGGTCTGCAGATTGCCTTCTGAAGCGAGCAACAGCTCAGCCGGCAGCGTGGCAAAATTGTGCGTGGAGGCGGAAAGTAGGGCGCTGAACTGTTCGAGGCTCATGGTGATGTCCTTTGGTGATAGGCAATTGTTGGGTTAGCGAGCGTTAATCCGCACGGGTAGCAATGAAGCCCCTGCGACCTTTCAACCAGCGCAACGCTTCTTCGGAGTCGACCACCGTCTGGCTTTGTTCCTTGCGCGTCTGCAGTCGATCCGCCGCTGCGGGCTGGGCCGCATTGCGCACCGCTCGCTCGGACATCTGTCCCAAGACCGCGATTTCTTTTAGCGTCAGGTAGCCGCAGTTGTCCTCACCCGACAAGAACATGGGCACCGCCTCGTCATCTTCAAATTTCGGGTGGGTATCCAGGTCAAGGCGGGCTCTGACCAGCGCCTGGAAAAGCAGGTGTTCGAGTCCTTTCGGTAAAACCATCTCGTGTCCACCGATTCGAGGTGAGAACACCTCAATATCGGGCCGGGCGGAGAGCACTAGCGTTGCCAGTCGAGCCCAGTTGTCATTCATCCTGGTTTCTTCCTCCCCATCCTTGGCGAGGCTGAGTCGGCCATTGATTGCGTAGTCGTAGCAATCCTTGGCCGCTGTCCGCACAGCGCTTTCACCGTTGTAGAGCTGATCCAGACTTTTCAGCTTGGCCGGGTCAATTTCGCCGTTAAATTTCATCAGCGACGCCCCTAGCGAACCCCAATAGGCATCGTGTGCCTCCTGAATAATTTCGTCCAGGCCGAGCTTTGTCTGAGCGGGGAGGAAGTTTTTCTCGAATTGGTTACGCCAGAAGCTGCTCATCGTCTTTGCTCTCAATCAGTGGGTATGGGCATAGACTAGCGATGAAATATGTCATTTACAATGATTATTTTATGATGATCAATTTGATTATTTGTGGGGCGGATTTTCGCCGTGCCGTGTGGGCCTTTGACTGCTCCTTCCAAGTCCATCTATACGTGATAATGTCCTTTATCACATATAGCTAAGGGAATTCCTGATGCAGCTCGACAAAGACCTGGTGCGCGAAATTTTGCTGGTTGTCGAAGCCAGTGAAGAAGATCCACGTGCAAGCATTTCGTTAGTAGTCGAAGGTAAAACACCGATGGTGATTTCTTACCACGTCATGCTGCTGCATGAGGCAGGGCTGCTGGTAGGACAGAGTCATAATCACCTAGGGCCGGGTGGATTCATTTGGGAGCCCAAGCATTTGACCTATAGAGGCCATGAGTTCCTCGACACCGTCCGCGACGGTGAGGTATGGCGCCGTACCAAAGCCGGGGCTGAAAAGGCAGGTGTTGCAGGTCTCGGCGTCTTGCTGGAGCTCGGGAAGGCTTACGGCAAAGAAGTGCTCAAGGAGAAACTGGGGATCGAGCTGTGAGCGGAATCATCCGGAGGGCCTCTATCACTACGCATGTTCCGGCGCTGATCAGCCACGCCGGCGAGCGCGCGGAGATGCGCTTTCTGGAGTTTTTCACCGCCAATATCCGCAACCCGAACACGCGGCGCGCCTATGCACGCGCTGTAGATGAGTTTTTGAGCTGGTGCCAGGCGGTGGGTGTGCCTGATCTGGTTGCGGTGTCTCCGCTGCACGTGGCGACCTGGATCGAGCTGCAGTGCCAGACCCTGGCCGCACCGTCGGTGAAACAACGCCTGGCCGCGCTCCGGCACTTGTTCGACTGGCTGGTGGTGGGCCAGGTGGTGCCGCATAACCCGGCGGCGTCGGTGCGCGGGCCGAGTCATACCAGCCGCACGGGGAAAACCCCGGTGCTCGATCCTTCCGAGGCGCGACAGCTGCTGGATAGCATTGATGTCAGTACACCTGCCGGCCTGCGGGATCGCGCCTTGATCAGCTTGATGGTGTTTTCCTTCGCGCGGATCGGCGCGGCCCTGGCGATGAAGGTCGAAGACGTCTACACGCAGAATCGGCGGTTATGGGTACGCCTGCGCGAGAAAGGCGGTAAACAGCATGTCATGCCCTGCCACCATCTGTTGGAGGAGTACCTGCATGCCTATCTGGTACAGACCGGGATCGTGGGCGATCCGAAAGGCCCGCTGTTTCGCACCATTGGGCGCGGTACCGGGCAGTTGAGCCCTACTGCCCTGCCGCAGGCCAACGCTCATGCCATGGTGCGCCGACGCGCCCTGGCGGGGGGGATCAAGACATTGATCGGCAATCACACGTTTAGAGCAACAGGCATTACGGCGTACCTGAAAAACGGCGGCACCTTGGAAAACGCGGCGGCGATGGCCAACCATGCTTCGACGCGTACCACGCAGTTGTATGATCGGCGTCGGGACGAGATCAGCCTGGGTGAGGTAGAGCGAATTTATCTTTAATTAGCTAAAACCGTACCCCGAGGCAGGATGGCTCAAGTTTTTATCGAGCCTGCCGATGCAGGGATGCATATCGCTGAGTTCTGAACTGGTAAGGAGATAAATATGTCAGGTCGCTTTGAAGATAGCCCGGAATATGACGATTGGATCGAGTCGGGTGGTCGGGACGAAGACCATTCGCACTACTACAACAAGTGGGAGAGGCGAACGCGAACCAATCGTTAATCTCGATTGAGCGTTTGGGCTTGCGCTATAGGAGCACGCCCAAACGGGCCAGGGGAGGTTTTGACCGTGACGCGGTTGGATCGCCTGGCGAAGTCTGAAGGCCAGTCAGTCTAAAGGCATCCTGTCCTGATGAGCGGGCCTAGCCAATGATTTCCTTCAGTCAGTTTTCTTAGCTGTATAGAAACTGCCGTCTTCGCCCCAGAACTCCAGATCCCCGTGAGCGTTGACGAGATAATACTCACCGAAATCGCTGCCTTCTGCATCGACTAAAACGGATCGACCGGAGAAGTTCTTGGGGACAAATTCTTTGGTGCCCGACGAGCCATCAGTAAACGTGGAACGGATAAAAATTTTTCCACCCTTTCGGTAGCCTACCATTTTGTAATCGGCCCCCCAGGTACTCAGCCAGCTACCAAATACCTCTCCATCGGCTGCTGCGCTGGTGGTCTTGAGTTTGTTGTAGTCAGCCACGGTGGCCCCCAGAAACTGAACATTTAAGGCTGGGACAAAATCTGTCTTGGCCCAGTACGCGCCATCCTCCTCGCCTTTGATCCGCCAGCCGATAAAGGTTCGTTGAAAACTCGTTGGGTTCGAATCTTTGATTTGATTAGCCAATGCTTCAAGTGTGGGTTGATCCACACGTTCGGCCAGAACGATCTCCACCACGCGCTTGATATCGCGCTTCGACTCATCCTTGGTAACTGAATAGTTAATGTCCTGGAGGGAAGATGCGGCGGAGGCAGAAAAGCTGGCGACTGCAGCCAGAATTCCGAAAAAATGCGCAAAACGGTTCATCCATAAACTCCATCGTGATTGCAAAATGACATCGCTATTTCTGCCATGATTTTTCTGAATCATCCCACTTTTGGTAACGACTCATTTGTTAAATCGCGTTCATAAAAAAGTTGGCCGATTAGCGGGCTTTCAGCCATGGTCTACCCCTCATTTGTAGTAGAAATTTTCGCGCAAAGATCCGCTATGAGCGTAAGCGCAGCTAGCGAACCGTCGTCTATAGTGGCCTGTCCGTTGCTGACTGCAAACCTAGCAAAACCCGAATAGCCGCCATATGAATTTTTAGCGTTTACTTGACCGCAAACCGCACCTGTCACATCTGCAATTCTAACGTCCTTGAATTGCGCTGATGCTGGGTCTTTTAGAGCAGAACGAATTGATGACATCCCACTCGTCCTGGCGTGCTCTAACGATTCTAAGCGTTTGGTCTTGGCTGATGATTTCTTGTAGGTGTCGTATCCCCATAGTCCTAGGCATCCAAAAATCATAAGCATCAAAACTATCAGCGCGTTTTTCATCCGTTTGTCCTTAGGGAGCAGGGTAAGGTGGCAAAGTAATATCAATGAAGTTTTTAGGATGTTGATGGCCGAGTGCCAAATCTGCGAATACGAGTCATTTATTAAAATTTGCTCACAAAAAAGCCCGCTTTTGCGGGCTTTTTGTAGGGAATTTTTTAGTCTTTTAGCCATTTGTACAGGCCATATGCAACGGCGCCTACTGCAATCGGTGCTGCCGCAGTTACAGCTAATCCGGCCACCATGCCCCCCCCGACAACACTTCCAACCGCTGCCAGTCCTGAGGTTACGCCTGTCACGCCAAGGCCAGAGACGCCGAGTGCTGATACTGCACCCAAAGCACCACCTGCACCTGTAACAGCTCCTGCGCCAGTTATAGCAACGGCTTTCACGTCATTATCAACCATAAAAAACTCCAAGTTTTGGGGGTGGTTTCCGGTGAATACACCTTGTTTTGGCATATTGCCACTACTGAGCCATGAATAGCACAAAAACCGGAAATTTCTATGCTAACTGGGCGCATAACGCCGCTTATGTAAAAGAGCCCACCTTTCAGGCAAGGTCGGGGGCCTTCTTTGCCTCGACGTTTTCCACTTTCGCTAAAGTGGGCACCACTTTAGGCCTAAGTGATTTTACGCACTGACCGACCCTAACTCGAAAAGGAACCGCCCCGATGACTGACCACACCCCGGATCCGCTGGACGACCTGCCGCCGTTGGATGCCGATATGGATGCCCTGGTGCAGCAGCTGAGCGCCGAAGATTCAGCCGCCCTGCTGGATCAGCTGTTGCGCTATGACACGGACCTCGATGCCTCCCAGCAAGTCATGCTCAAGGACGCCGAACAGGCGGCCGCCTTGGACGTGCTGGAAGGGGTCGACGTGGACGCGCTGCAGCGCGACTTGCACGCGGAGCTGGCCGACTTTGACTCGGCAGCGGCCGAGCGCGAGCTACAGACGCTCGCGGCGTTGGACCCGTATCAGGACCTTCCGCAGCTTTCCCGGGATGAGCAGCAGACCTTGATGGTCCAACTGCTGAACGGCGAGATCAATCAGGCCGAATTTAATCGTCGGGTGGGCCTCGACCCGGACGCTCCAGGCGAATGGCGCAAGGTGGACTGATGAGCCTGAGCAAATTGGTATTGCCGGCGGAGGTGCGCACGGTGGTCGACCGCCTGTTAGCCGCCATCGAAGTGGCCGACAGCGCCCAGGGCGTGAACATGGCTGCCCAGCGCGGCGAAGGGTTTGTGCTCGGGCTGGAGACGGTCAAGGCCTTCACGTCGGAGGTGGTTGAGACTCTGTACATCGGGCTGGAAGCGGCCGCCGAGCAGCGTCGCGAGGTGCTGCGGCATGCGTGAAGCGATCCATGAAGACGCGCTGCGCGCCTCTGGTTGGTGCGCGGAGCGCGGGTCAGTCGCTGGGAAGGCCAGCGCTGGTCGTTGGCCGTGCGCACCTGGGCCAGTCTCGACACCTTGACACGTTGGGTTGATACCTTGGGCCTGTCCGGGTTTGCCGTTGAGCTGTGACGGGTAACGACACAAAACGACAGGCACAAAAAAACCGCCGTGGAAGGGCGGTTAGTTTGTGCGAACCAATTGGAGGCTGGTTCACCGGTTCGCTGAAAGCATTCGACGAATCGATCATAAGTTACGGTCTATTTGTTGCGCAATAGCCTCCGCAACACGTTGGAGTAGGGCACGGGCTGCTGCATGGCCCCGACCCCCCTTTGGACACGCGTCTGGAAAACGTGGCCGGCATCTGAAAGGGTCGATCAACACCTGGCTCGCTGAAAGCATTCGACCAACTTTCAGTAGAACCGTCGTGCGGCCCGGTTAGGGCGGCGGGGTCAGGCTTCTTTTGAGGAAGCCGCATATGCGCCCCTTCAAATCTGTGCGCCGTTTGTGGCTGGGCTTTAGTGCGCTGCTGCGAATGGTTAAGGCTTATCGCGCTTTTGCTTGGCTGCGCGACCACCTAGACGATCTGTAAGTGATACGGGCCCCGCTTCGGTGGGGTTTTTTTTGCGCGCAGTTAAACTGCATCCTCAGTGGATGCGTGCATAGAGCACTGTCTTGGGCGGCCCTCGGCAAAGGCGCTCAGCGTTTCTAGCGAACCCTATTTCTGCTCCAGGAGCCGCTGGCTCCCCTAAAGACGACATCAGGGGGCCCGACGCACCTGTAAACTCCGTGCCCTGGGCATTGCGGCGGGCGATGAGTTCGATTCGAACTTCTACGTCCTACTCTTCGTCGCGCTCGCTAGGTAGGCGGTCTTTTCATCAGCTGTTAGCGCCTTGGTGCCCAGTACCGCGCTGGTCATTTCCGTGGCTACTGTGTGGCCACAACTCGGGCAATCAATGTCTTCCTTTTCCTTACCACCAGGGAAAGTGCCGCTCAGATAGTTTTTATGAAACAGCTCATTACAGGCAGGGCAGGTATAGACAGTCATGCGCAACGCTCCTTGGTGATGATGGCCTATTGTAGACACAGCAGAAGACTTAGCAGATCCCCTATCTATTCAATTCATACCGTAACTGTGTAGGCCTTAAGCCCATCGTTCCTTCAGTAGGTTTCTTGGGGCCTCTAGGTTTTTACATCAGCAGGGTACGCACAATTCTGTAAGTGAAATACGTTGTGTAATGTACATAACTTATGTAAGTTATTTGGCTTATCTATTTCGAGGAGCGAAGCAGCATGATTTTGCTATTGGGCGGGGAAAAAGGGGGCAGTGGAAAGTCCTGTCTGGCTCAAAACTTAGCCGTTTGGATTAAGGCCCGGGGTGGTGATGTCCTGCTGCTTGATGCAGACCCTCAAGGCACGACGGCTGATTGGGCTGCTGAGCGGAATGACCAGGGAGACCTGCCGCCGATACCGGTTGTGCAAGCCCATGGGAACATTCGTCAAACCCTTCTGGATCTGCGAGATAGATACAGACAAATCGTAGTGGATGCCGGCGGAGCTGACTCGGAAGCGTTGCGTTCGGCAATGACTGTAGCTACTCATATGCTGATTCCATTCCGACCGAAGCGGAGAGACCTTAAGACGCTTCCTAAAGTTGAAAACCTGGCGCGGCTCGCCATTGCAGTTAATCCTGATCTGACGATACGAGCCGTCATCACTCAGTGCCCAGCGTTGCCAAGCCAAGTCCAGAGAATTTTGGATGCAAAAGACGCTTGTCGTTCCTTCGATATCATCCCACTAAACGCGATCACCACTGCACGGAACGTTTACGATGACGCTGATGAAGATGGCTGTTCTGTATTGGAAAGCGGATCTGACCCCCGAGCCAAAGAAGAAATTGAATCTCTAGCGACTGAGCTATGGGGGACCACTAAATGGGCCTAAACAATCTATCTCGGCCATCCCGAGTGGCTGAAAAAAATCCTGATATGAGCATTGAGGCCGCTGCGCAGGCATTCATAGCTGATGCACCTGTGGGCGCCAATTCAGAACCAAAGCGTCGACGCAAAAAGACTTCTTCAACGTTTGTCCGAACGACCTTCTCCCTCTCTAAAGAGTTGAACCGCCAAATCGATAAGATTTCGCTTACCCCGAGGAATTTTCGAGCCACTCGCTCAGATGTGATCCGAGCTGGAATCGCTGCATTGCAGAACCTCGACAGGGCTGAGCTGCTGGAGCTGCTTGAGCGTGCTAGCAAGGCAGAACCTATCGACGATGTTACGCAAGACGAATAACGTATTTAACGTAAATCAGTTGCGTAATATACGTAAGTTATTTCTATTACGTAAGTTAAATATGGCATTTTTCGTTTGTGAAGAGCTTCACAGACTCCCGTATTCAAAGGCCTGCAGCGGTAGTAAGGATTGCTCCACGATTCAAAAAAGGTCGAGAAAACTCGACCTTTTTTATTGCTTGCCAAAATCTCGGGTGCTACTGTTCCGGAAAATATCAGGCTTGAAAATGAGCAATTGATGAATCTTGACGTTCAACGGTTAAACCAATAATCTTGGCTTTCGTTTAACCGTATAACCTGGATGACCATGACCTCGAGCGCGCCATCTTCCATCATGGCCACGAAAGTGGACGAGTCGATAAAGCGACGTTTCGACGCGGCTATGAGAGCTCGTGGCACAACCACGTCTGCGGTGTTGCGTGAAGCGATCTATAGGTATCTAAACGAGCTGGACGCAGGTGAAGAACACCCGCAATGCAGGCTGGATTTAGACAGCCCGGTAGGTCGAGGGAAATGAACATGAGGACGCTGGTGACGTAAACCAGATTACAGAAACCAGAAAGCCCGGCTGGTAACCGGGCTTTCTGGACAAACGAGAACAGGTTGCTCTTTCGACGGGGCTGAAACCTGTTCACTGACAAGGTGAGCTGATTATGGCTAGCACCGCGGCTTCTTGCAAGTTGCAAAATGCTATCCGTAGAACGCTTGCCGCCGAACGGCGGGGCAAATGGATTCAGGCTCAGTAGCATCCTCAGGAAAACGTCAAAGGCCATATGTGCCCCGTGTTAACGACGGTGGCAACTATTGCGGGCATTCGCCAGAATTCCCCAGGCTGGAGCTGGTCAAGCCCGTGACCGCTTCCGATAAGAATTTGCCCGGTATCCTAGTAGAGCTGATCGAGCGCGCTCGGCGCTACTACAGCACACCTAACGCGCTGCCTTCACTGCGCAACGCCAATCGCAGTGCCAAGGGCCGACAGCAGCGCAGCGAGCGCCGCGAGGCGTGTTTGGTGTTACTTGCTGCAATCATCGCGAATACCGACCTAGTTTCATTACGCTGCGGCATCCCGACACGGCAGGGCTTTATGTCCCTTACGCTGGATTATCTTGTTGAATTCACTGGCCTAAACTTCCGTCGCGCAGAGCGCGCTATGGCAGATTTGCAACGTGCAAACCTGCTGACGGTTAGTCAGCCGCGACAGATGAAAGAGGACGGATCCTGGCGCGGCCTAGCAGCGGTAAAGGCGGTTAACCGCCTGCTTTTCACTGCTTTCGGCCTAGGTCGCCGGTTGCAGCATGAGCGGGAGCGCGCAATAAAGCGTCTTGCCAAGAAGATCAAGAAAGTAGGTGGAACCATGACCTCCTGGGCGCGTAACGCACTGGTCATAGGCGGAATTCTAAACCCCAAAGCTAGCAGCCCCAAGGACAACAGTGAGGGAACGCCTAAAGCTGCTCCTGATGATCCACCAGCGGCCAGCCTGACCTCGAGGGCAGGGCTCAGGGATACGCGACCGGAGCAGCCCCCGGCCTACGATGAGGCCTACCAGCGGGCCAGGATGGAGCTGCTGGTCTCCCTAAAGATGGCCAACCCCGAGAAGACAGCAGCAGAAGTAAACGCAGAAGCTGACCGAATCATTCAAGCCAAGGCCAGCAGACTCCTAGCCTGACGGCTCTGGAGGTACCCACACGCCTCGATTACGGCAAGCACGGCCATTCCTCAGCGATTTGTCTTAATCCCTCCCTCCAAGTTCTCCGCAATGCCCGTTCAGGGCACCCGATCACCCCGAAAGCGGACTTATGCACAGGCGAGCCTACACACCTAACTAGAAATAATATCTTAAGTGTCGGTAGGAGATTTTTTAAGTGTCGCTCATTAACCAGAAGGTAAAAAAGAATCAGAAGGGTGGTGTTGCTGCGCAACCCCAATATGACGCCCGAGCATGTCGCACCTACGGTGCGGCTCGGTGTACGGGGCTACTCGCCCCGAGCCCCAGGCAAGGGCTTACAGCCCCTGCACCCGTTGAACGGGTGACAAGCAGACCTTATCACAGCCCGTCTAAGCGTCCCAGGGCGATAAAGCTGCCCTGAGAGAGCCTTCGGCTCCCCTACGGGCGCAAGACCCGGATAAATCGCCCTTCGGGCTCAACCGGGCGCGTGTGCGCGCTGGCTGCCCTCCCTCCTGCGGCGTCAAACAGTTCGCTAGGTGCCTTCGGTGAAGGCATGCGTTTTGAGATCCAGGCCTGGCAGTAGATCCCAGCGTCTGGGCTATCGAGTAGGATTGCAATCAATCCTGGCCTCGCCGTTGGAAGGCATATAATCGTTTGGGCCACTCCAGGTTGAATGTTGACGAGTATGCAGCTCTGTCATCAAGTTTTTTGGATACAAAGACAATTCACCTTAGGTAAGTATCTGTGATCTCAGGTCGGAAATGGCCCACTTCTTGTGAAACGACTTGCTTTGCACGATCGTTGTCACCCAGCAAAACTTGCAGCTCTCTATGCCTTTCTTGTGCGTAGGTATGACGCAGTCCGTGGCCACCATTGCTGAACTCTAGCGCTACTTTGCTAGCCTGGGTGAATGATTGAGACCAAGCCTGACCTCCGCCGATGTCATAGTACGATTTGTAATGAATCCTACGATCAATCCGGGTAACAGCTTCATCCCGCCTATATGCCTCAAGCCGTTTAGCAAGTTCCGGCGGAAGAGATATTTCTCGAACGAGTCCTCCCTTGCCAACCACGGTATAGCGAATACCAGAGCGAAACTTAGCGGGATCTGCTGGGCGCTGGCTCATAGGCTGCTCGACGGCGGGTCGTAGCGTCAGTAGTTCGTGAGCTCTTAAGCCTGATGCAGCGACTAGCTCGGTACTCAATGCATTACGCGACGTTTGGTGCTCTGCAATAAGCCGCCACTGCTCGTCGGTATAGTTGCGACTCTTGAGTACTTGCTGCTTGTCAGCTTGTATGACAGAAATTCGGCCTTTGGAATTGAATCGTCCTGTAGCTCTAAGTACAGCCTGCAGTGCTTGGCGATCACGATCTAGAGTTTTTTGTCCGACAAGTTTTGCACGTTCGCTAAGGTATTGCTTTGCGGCTTTGGGAGAAAGTTCATAGAGTGAGCCGCGTCCAGTATTTTTTAACCATTGAGCAGCAAGTTTCAAGCTAGCTTCATAGCTATGGGATGTTCCCAATCCTGATATCTGATTGGCGTTGTACATGGCTTTGCTCAACGCTTTTGCTTGAGACGTTGGTTTTGCAAAAGTTCGCTGTACTTTATTTTTTGCTGATTTCATTTTTTTTTCGTTCATTGATTAGCCTAATTGCTCTATGAATTGAGCTAAGCGATGTAATGATTCCTAAATCTGTTAGGTGTTCATGTATCTCACGGGCGGTGTAATTGTATTTATCACGATAGTGTTCGATCAGACCTAATGATCGACTTAAATGACGCTTGTAATTCCTGTTTTGTCGTCGTGCTGTGGCCTTTGACCTGTAATAGTTGTATTCATCATCAGAATCAATACGATTAAAGCCAGAAACGGCTCTCATGCTCCTATTTATACAACGAGCGATCGCGCTTATGCAGACGGATAGCTTGTGGACTTCACTTAGCCACAGCTTGATCATTTCTAGGGTATAACGCTGGCGATAACGGTAGAAAATCGCATCGCGAAAAGGAGATAGCTTGTCGTTCATAGCTGGGGCTTATGTTGTAAGTTACAGCAACCACTAAAGCATGTTGGAGGTTGAGCTGCACCTCAAAAAGGGCGCTCGAAACTTCCTGCCAGGTGATTCCGACATTCAATGAATGCCTAGCCCCGTGTTTCAGTCGGACTTATCAGTTGACAAACGATAATTTATCGTTGCAACGATGCGCTCGAAAGCACTCTCACTGTTTGCTTCTCACTGCCAAACTCAACTGAGTTTCGAAGTCAGTAGACCTCGCCTGGGTTACGCGCCCTGGTTACAACTCAATTTTATGTCAAGAGTTAGACAGTGGTTTGTTTCTAATTGAAAGGCGAAGCAGTCTTTCAATCAGGCCTTTGCAATAACCGCAACAGATGGCCGGCCTGTGTTGGTTTCGACCAAACAACTATTTAGTCGTTTACGCGGTGATGGGCAGCATTAGCTGCTCATTGCCGGCGCCTCCCATGGTCTAGGTTTACAGAAATAGCTGTAGTCCAAGACCTCTTACCTACATGAAATAGCACGTCAGTAAGTGGGGTGAGTTCATGGTGAACTCGGGTGCATGGCCATCTTGAAAGGTCTGGATTGGAGCTGTCAACGCAGAACTTTGAGTGTCACATCGATTTCGCTTTTGACCGCGTGACGCGGCTCTGTCTGAGGTGTTGAGCGTAGCGAATCACCCTGACAGAGCCGCGTGCTTCGCACGCAGCAGCGCGTAGAGCGCTGCACGTTCAGCCTAAGCTGAACGAACTGAATGTGATGACGCTACAGAGCATGGATTATTTCGATTCATTGAGTGCTAACAGCGGGTACCGAATTCGGATGCCTTGTTTTGACTTGAGCTTTGGCTAGATTCCTTCAGAGTGAAACTCCGTGAGGATTAACAGGTGAGGAATTTATCGTGAAGGTGCTGAATACTGAGATGAGTCGATCCAGACTGGTGACGTTAGTCATTCTAGTGGTCGGATTCACTACTCTAGAAAACTATGCGTACACAAAGGCCGGCCCTCTGTGGGCAGCACTTGTCTTCATCCTTGGAACCGCATCAATTTTGTTTACCGTACCGGGAAAAATCTTCTCAAGTATCGAGGCTTGATGTATGGGCGAATTTGGTAATTTTGGATGGCTATTCCAAAGCGGCCTAGACGCCATGATTTCATCGTTAATATCGATGGGAACAAAACACGCTGAGCTTGCGGAGGTAGTTCGCCAGCTCGCCACAGCAGTGCCTTATATTTCTTTAACTTGGATTATCTGGAATCTGGTGCAGGGTAGGCCCACCAGCATACCGTTTGGTGTTTTTATCACCTCGCTGTTTGTATTTATTGCTTTGCAGACTGAATCAGTGACCTTTCCTGGCCGTGCCAGCATGGAAATGACAAAGGGGCAATCATTTGCGCTTGAAGTAATCCTTCCTACATATGCAAAGCTCGTACAAGTTTATCGGACTGAAGATAACGAACAATCTGCACTGATGATTGCCGATCTCACCGAACGGGAAATCAGCCCTTTCATGGGAAGTGATTTAGCTAATCTCATGAAAGATTACAAAACATATTGCGAACCAAATCCTAATGATAATGCACAGGTCCCGGAAACTACTTGGCAAGCCGTAGGGCTACGGGGTGGTGGTGCGCTTGGAGTACCGGACTCGCAAGTTTCTATACTTAGTAGCGCCAGTGCCGATACGGTATCCGGCCTGACTTTTTCCTGGTTTCCACAAATTCGACAAGCTCTAGCTGTAATGGACATTTACAATGCAGGCGCTCGAAGGTCGGCAGGCAAGGCTGCGTTGGAGCAGCTGAGCAGTGATAAATGGAAAACTGGAAAAAGATACTTGCTACCTAATGAATCTGGATGGAAGTCTAGATTGTCAGGTGGCGTTGATGAACCCGCAGGCTATCTGAATCCTTGGGAAATCGCTAATGGGTCGCTCTCTGATTCAGCACTGTTAGCTGAGCCATCAGGTGTAAATAATCGATATTTCGTTCCGGAGAATTGCTACGAAGCTTATCAGGCCGCGCAAGCAGGTGCTGAAGAGGGATATCGGGCAGTGGGAGACCGTATTCGACCTTCTAATTTAGCTCCTGACTCAGAGCCATCTGTTGTTGCAGGGGTGAGAGCCTGGTCGGATGTTGTCAATAAAAGCCTAGGATCTCTTTATTCGGGTCCTGATGATTCGTCTTTTGCTTCAAAGGTTCGCGAAAATGCATCTGAGGCGATTGGGGCACTCAATGAAGCAAATGGTGCACTTTCAACTTTGGATCTAGCGGCAAAGCTTCCATGGTTTGTCTATTTAACAGCAATGGGACAAGCCGCTCTCATTCATATATTTCCGCTGGTTGCTCTGCTGGCATGTATCTTTGGCATTGAAATATTGCTCTATTGGATACGATTACTGGTGTTTACATACCTGTCTCTTTTTTTCGCTGAAGGTATTCTGTATTTACTTGCTAGCCAGCTAGCCACAATTAGTTTTGTACAAGCCGCTACGGCTATTAGCAGCACTGGTACTCCATTGGATATTAATGGCATGCGTGGAGTTTTAGCTGGTGGAGCCGGTTTCGTTATTCTGGCTGCGACATGGGCTGCTGGAGCGCTTTTGAGAGTTCAGACGCTACCGAAGACGGACAGTGCTGCCAGTTTCACTCAATTAGGAAGTATCGCTGCATCTGTCGCAGGCTCAGTAGTTGGCGGGCTCTCTAAGATATCAGCCATCAAGAGCGCTGGTCTAAAGCAAGAGCTACTCCGCGCAAAGATTCAACAAGCCCAGAAAACCGTGGGCTCGCCTGGGTCGTCACCTGGTGGCTCCCCTAACAAAGCTGATACACCGGCGCCTTCTCGCCAAAGCCGGGAGTCTGCCGGTCAACGTCTTTCTCGGCCAGGCTCTGCCGATCGATCAGAAGGTCAGCAGAAAAAACGGACAACTCGCGGCGAGCGTGCCGAAAAGCGTCGGTCGCCACTCAACCCACCGGACAATCAGTAGTGCGAAGCTCACTCAGCGTCCTTCTGCAGGTGGTTCTGGCACGCGAGCCCCCATGCTTCGATGCAAACTCGCCCTGCTTGAGTGCATCTAGATGAGCCTTACCTTCGATTACTGCCTAACGGCCACTTACTGCGAAAACTGGGACAACCCACTCGACCTCAGGTACCTGTTTGATGGCCTCGCTCCTTGGCCGGGATTGGTGTGGGTCATGCGTGGGGATCAGTATTTTCTGTCGCCCCAGCTGAGCGGAATAGGTGCCTATGAGTGGGATGAAACCACTCCCATCGAGATCCGGCTTTTTGAGACGCCGTCACTGGACGCTTTGACCTGGTATCTGGTGACTGCAGAGCTAAATCGACGAAACGGCTTTGATGACCGAATGGCGGAAATTCATGAGGTACAGCTTCAACACTTGATCAATGAGCTGCCAGTTGCGACGGTGCCTTACGTAGGGAGAGCTTGAAAAATGACCCATCACAAGGTTGTCGTTGCGTGGCTGATCTCCGCGATCGCTTTACTTCCGATGTCTGTTGCACTGCTCCCTCAGGCGTCCTCAAGCACTGTCCACAAAGCTTATCTGGCACTTCTGTTGCTCGCGACCTTGTTTGCAATATACGCAACACATCGTAGCCAGCTCAACACGCTTAGAGAGCGGTTCTGCTGGGTGTTGTGGGGGGTGGTGGTCGCCTTTCTTTGGACCTGGTACTGATCAAAAGGAGCATGCCTTGAAACAACGGTCGAAGGTTTTTTGTGTGGCCGCGTGTTGTGTTCTGGTGTTAACCCCGTGGGGAAAAATTCCAGAAATGATTTCTTCAGATGTGAGTGGGTACTACATCAGCGATGGCGGATTGAGTACCGGTTATAAAGTGCTTAAGGTCGACAGCTCCGGTTACGGAAAAATGTACTCGTACGATGCGATGCGCCACGGAATCCTTAACACCTACCCTTTCAAATATTCGTCCACTTTTCTGAGTGTCACCCTCGACTTTAGGGATGGAAGCCAGACAGTGCTTTCCGAAGGTTGGTTGGGGCTGGAAGGTCGTCTCCATTGCTCGAGAGGGAGCTGCGGGGGGTTAGGAACTGTCAGCCGCGTCGGCGAAAGCGAGACGGATCTTCCTGAAGAATTTCAACACGCGCTATCAAAACACAATTATTGATACGTCAATAATTGTGCATTGATAATCTGTAGCGCGCTGATATCATCAAGACCGCGGCGCTTCAGGGTAGTAGAAGGGTAAAATCCATAACTCTGCTGCTGGTGATGGGGGGGAAGACCTGCGGGCTGCCCTCCTGCTCCATTTCTGATGCGTGGTCTATGTCCTTAATTTTCGAAGCTGATCTACGACGATATCTAGCTGCTGGCCTGGTGCATGACATCTCGGTCCTTAACACCCGCGACGGGTGGTCGCTGCGTATTCAATTGGGTTCCGAATGTGTGTCATTGCGCCGGCAGCGCGGCGGCGAGCGGACCTTCAAGAGTCTCGACAAGCTGGTGGTCTTTCTTACCGAGCTGGGGCTTGAGCAATTAGTTGTCCAGCTGAGGAATCCAAACGTTCAGCCTGAAAGGCTTCTGTCACGCAATGAGACCGTAGAGGATGACCGCTAAGGTCAATTTCCCAGGAGATAGTCAGATGTTGAAAAAAGTTGGTTGCCTCATCGGGCTGTGTGTCGGTCTGAGTGGTTGTGGCAATCCATTTGAGGGTAGCTATCGAGCCATGCAAGGCATCATAGGACCACTGGTAGCGATCGATATTAAAGGCAGTAAAGCCGTAGTAGTGAAGGTCGATCCTTTTCGGAAAAAGATCTTGAGTGAACAAACCTGGGAGGCAAAAAGCAAAGGCGAAAAGCTGCTTTTGACTGACCTCAAAGGCAAGACATTTGCTTTCAATCGATCAGTTGATGAGAAAGGGCTGGATTGTCTGAATTGTGGCTTCGGCACAGGCATGCCTGATTCTTGGCAGCAATTCGATCCAAACAAGTAAAATTCAAATCCAAGGATAGGTCATGGCGTTGAGAACCTTTTTTTTAGCTTTTGCATTCTTCCCTGCTATCACTTTTGCTGGAAGCATGCCCTTCGAAGCGGCTGATCGATTGGAGCGAAAGGGCTGATCTTGCTCCAATGACCCATTGGCGGGG
>NZ_VFEV01000046.1 GCF_007858275.1 Pseudomonas proteolytica | reverse complement strand
GGCTTGATGGTCTTGAATCGGAACACTGCTGCTAAGCTTATCCACAATTGCTGGGGCAAAAATCAGCAATCCGTCCTGGGTCAATTTTCAGTCGGCAGGGTGGGTCAGTTTTAAATCAGCGCCAACAAGCAAGGCGGCATCATCCGTTTTAACTCCTCGGCTGAGGTAAAGGACAACGGCGCGACTGGCGCTGAGACGTTCGTTGAGATCCTTACAGCGGGCCTTGACGACTACTTTAACGGCGGTGACTGGGAAGCGGCGGCAGAGGACGCAATCCCCTGTGAGTTCCGCCCTAAGGGCGCTGAGCCAACCACACAGCAGATTATGCTGATGCAAGACCGTAGCGTTGAGTTCGATCCCCGTAAATCCATCTACGATGACTCGACCTTTGAGAAGGGTGAGGCAGTCGCTGGTGACTTCCTGTTCTGTGAGGCGACCCCGCATGCCGCTCTGTTCTCTTTCCGTCAAACGTTCTTCGACCACCACATGATGGCTGGCTTCACTGCCAATGGCATGGGTCAGATGGCCGAGAAGATGCTGAAAGACTTTGAGCTGTCTTGTGGGGCGACCATTGCGAAGATCCTGACCAGTGCTGCATCCACCGAGACCAAGGCACTGACTGGCTTATCGAAGAACCCACGCGAACGCGCAGAGGACATCATCGACGGCCTGACCATGAACATCAACCAAGCCGTTGGCACTTCGCTGTCTGACTTTGTGTTGCTGATTCCTGCAAAGGAAGTCGCTGGTCTTGAGCGTGCTGCTCAACGAGCTGGTTTGTCGGATGTAGAGGAGCTATTGGGTTGTGGTACGCAGTTCTATTCTGGTGAAGACCTCGGCATCTTTATGCTTCCTAAAGACATGGCCTCTTTGAGCTTCCGCCAAGATGGTGATGGCGATGTGTGGCAGATCCATGCGACCCGCAACGCCAATGCAGCAGCATGGGACGTAGAGATCATTGGTGTGGCTGATGTAATGGCTCAGGCCAAGGTGCAACTCAAGCTGGCAAACCCAGCCGACCCAGCCGAGAAGCTCCAAGTTGAGCTGGTAGATTTTCCAATGGTCACTCGTGTGACGCTGGGCGAATAGATGGATGAAGTCCTGAGGCTCCCTATGAGGAGTCTTGGGTTCTTTTAGTGATACGTTATTTCATTGCTTTAATTGGCTGGTTCAAGGAGGACCCTATGACCATGCGAAAGATATTCGGTTAGCTGTCCTCAAGGCTATCGTTAAATCTCCCAGCTTCTGGAAGGTAGTCGCCATGATTGCCATAGTCAGTGGGGTCGCCGTGCCTGAGGGGCTCATTGAGCTTACCCACGATCTGTTGAGCGATGTAATGACAGCTATGTAGGGCGCCCATGTATGAATTCGCAGTGGTTCTTGGCTCGCAGGTTATTCAGATTTCACACAGGAACTCCTTGAGGTCCCTTTAGAATTTGAGAGAAAAATCTGAGCGATCACCTTTAATACTCTCTGGGCGCGCTTACCCCCGTAGGCCCTCGCACGCTCGCTCAGGCGCACGATAAGGACCCTTGCGGGCAGGCGATAAGGACCCCAGCGTTGGGACAAATGTGCGCCAAAGCTGTTACAAATCGAGGTCCTATGGTGCTACGCTAAGGTCTCCTAACGTGCCTCATCAGGTCGGTGTAAGGATCGTATCCTTCGCCTCTGGCAGCATCCCTGGATAGTCCAGCGTGTAGTGCAGACCCCGAGATTCCTTACGTTCCATCGCAGACCTGATCATCAGTTCCGCTACCTGAGCAAGGTTCCTCAATTCAATCAGGTCTCTGCTTACTCGGTAGTTGCTGTAGAACTCGTCGATCTCATCCAGCAACAACCGCACACGATGCTGCGCCCGTGCCAAGCGCTTGTTGGTGCGCACGATCCCCACGTAGTCCCACATGAAGCGCCGCAGCTCGTCCCAGTTGTGGGCGATGATCACGTCCTCGTCCGAGTCGGTGACCTGGCTGGCGTCCCAGCGGGGCAGGGCGGCCGGGACCGGGACGCGCGGCAGTTGTTCGAGGATGTCGGCGGCTGCGGAGCGGGCATAGACGAAGCATTCGAGCAGCGAGTTGCTGGCCATGCGGTTGGCGCCGTGCAGGCCGGTGAAACTGGTTTCGCCAATCGCATACAGGCCAGGGACGTCGGTGCGGCCTTGCTGGTCGACCATCACCCCGCCACAGGTGTAGTGCGCCGCCGGGACCACCGGGATCGGCCCTTTGGTGATATCGATATTGAAGGCCAGGCAGCGTTCGTAGACCGTCGGGAAGTGAGTCTTGATGAAGTCGGCTGGCTTGTGGCTGATGTCCAGGTAGACGCAATCGATGCCCAGGCGCTTCATCTCGTGGTCGATGGCGCGGGCCACGATATCCCTTGGTGCCAGTTCGGCGCGCGGGTCGAAGCGCTGCATGAAGCGCTCGCCGTTGGGTAGCTTCAGGTGGGCGCCTTCGCCCCGCAGGGCTTCGGTGATCAGGAAACTCTTGGCCTGGGGGTGATACAGGCAGGTGGGGTGAAACTGGTTGAACTCCAGGTTCGCCACCCGGCAACCCGACCGCCAGGCCATGGCGATGCCATCTCCGCAGGCACCGTCGGGGTTGCTGGTGTAGAGGTAGACTTTGGCGGCGCCACCTGATGCCAGGATGGTGAAACGCGCGCCGTAGGTATCGACTTCACCGCTGGCGCGGTTGAGGACGTAGGCTCCCAGGCAACGCTCGCCGGCCAGGCCCAGGCGTTTTTCGGTGATCAGGTCGACGGCGACCCGTTGCTCCAGCAGTTCGATATTCGGCCGTTGCCGGGCCTGGGCCAGCAGGGTCTTGAAGATCGCGGCGCCGGTGGCATCGGCGGCATGGATGATGCGCCGGTGGCTGTGGCCGCCTTCACGGGTCAGGTGGAACTCGAAACCACCGTCATCACTGCCCGCATGTTCATCACGGGTAAACGGCACGCCCTGGTCGATCAGCCACTGGATGGCTTCGCGGCTGTGCTCGACGGTGAAACGCACTGCTTGTTCGTTACACAGGCCGCCGCCGGCGTTGAGGGTGTCTTCAACGTGGGATTGCACCGTGTCGGTGTCATCCAGCACGGCAGCAACTCCGCCCTGGGCCCAGAACGTCGAACCGTTGGCCAGGTCGCCCTTGCTCAATACAGCTACGCGCAGATGGCTCGGCAGGGTCAGTGCAAGGCTCAAGCCTGCGGCGCCGCTACCAATCACCAGGACATCGTGTTGAAACTGTTGGCTCATTTATGGGATTCCGCAAAAAGCGATCCGAAGGGGTGGCGCAAACAGGACGCCTGGATCGGCGAATCAAAGGGTCACACGGCCCACTAGTATATAGAGGGGGCTATCGGCACAATAGCCGGGCATTCGTGGCATTGTGAGACTACGGTGAGCGAACTGCACGGCTTTGATGAGGCGGTCCGGTAGGGCGGTGGGAACTTTTGTATCCCTCCCGACTCCATTACAGGATGCCCGAAAGCTGGGAAAACGTTGGTTTTACTGATTGGCCTGGAGCATGGGAGCGTCAGAAAACCGGCGACAAGATTATTCGCGCAGCCGGCTATGCCCGCGCTGCGTTTTTCGTGTGTGCCAAAACAGAGCCCACCGGAAACTTGCTTGAAGGGGGAGAACTTTTGCGAAAAGTCCTAGTCTATGTTTGCAAGCCTGATCGTTTAGTTATGCAAGCCTCCTTCAAGTACAACGAGGAGTGTTCATGCTAACCCAGGAAGAGGATCAGCAGCTTGTTGAGCGCGTTCAACGCGGCGACAAGCGAGCATTTGATCTGCTAGTGCTGAAATACCAGCACAAAATTCTCGGGTTGATCGTGCGGTTTGTGCACGACACCCATGAAGCGCAGGACGTTGCACAGGAAGCCTTTATCAAGGCTTACCGTGCACTCGGTAATTTCCGCGGTGACAGTGCGTTTTACACGTGGCTTTACCGCATCGCCATCAACACGGCGAAGAACTATCTGGTTTCTCGCGGTCGCCGCCCGCCAGATAGTGATGTGAGTTCGGAAGATGCTGAATTTTATGATGGTGATCACGGCCTCAAAGATCTCGAGTCGCCGGAGCGTGCATTGCTGCGCGATGAGATCGAAGGCACTGTCCATCGCACTATTCAGCAACTGCCAGAAGATTTGCGTACGGCGTTAACTTTACGTGAATTCGATGGTCTGAGTTACGAGGACATTGCGAGCGTCATGCAATGTCCGGTGGGGACCGTACGCTCCCGGATTTTCCGGGCTCGGGAAGCCATCGATAAAGCCCTGCAACCGTTGTTGCAGGAAAACTAAAGACAGCGGCGACAGCCAAGAGAGGAACCGCCATGAGTCGTGATGCCCTGCAGGAATCGCTGTCCGCAGTGATGGATAACGAAGCGGATGAACTGGAACTTCGTCGAGTGCTCAATGCATTTGATGACGCCGAAACCCGTGATACCTGGTCTCGTTACCAAGTCGCTCGGGCGGTGATGCACAAGGATCTACTAGTCCCTCGTCTGGATATTGCTGCGGCCGTTTCTGCTGCGCTGGCCGATGAAGCCGTTCCGGCAAAAGCTGCACGTGGTCCGTGGCGTAGCCTGGGTCGCTTGGCAGTTGCTGCCTCGGTGACTGTGGCCGTACTGGCTGGTGTGCGCCTGTACAACCAGGACGAGATCGCCGGTGCCGAACTGGCCCAGCAAACCCAGCAACCGGTCATGGCCGGTCCGCAGGTCAAGGGTCCAGCTGTACTGGCCGGCTACAAGGAAAGCTCTGAAGCACCAGGCCCGATGGCCAATGGCGTGCTGCAAGGGCAATCCGGCTGGCAGGACCAGCGTCTGCCAGGCTACCTGCGTCAACACGCTCAGGAGTCGGCGGTAAAAGGCACCGAAAGCGCCTTGCCTTACGCTCGCGCTGCAAACCTGGAAAACCGCTAAACCGCTAAGGAGCTTTATGCGTGCCATACCGCTCCTTGCGCTTTTGCTCAGTGGCTGGTTTGCAGTTCCTGCCCAAGCCGACGAAGGCCAGGATTGGCTGAAACGTCTTGGGCGGGCAGGGCAGCAAAGCTACCAAGGCACGTTTATCTACGAGCGTAACGGTAGTTTTTCTACCCATGAGATCTGGCATCGCGTCCAGAACGGGCAGGTTCATGAGCGCTTGTTGCAGCTCGATGGATCGGCTCAGGAGCTTGTGCGTATCGATGGGCGCATCCAATGCGTTTCCGGCAGTCTGGTGGCCGGCGTCGATAACTCCCCGGGCGCTTCCGCCCACGAATTCGACCCACAAAAACTCAACCCTTTCTACGAGATTGTCGTCAGCGGAAAGTCGCTAGTGGCCGGCCGTAAAGCGGTGATCGTGTCGCTGACCCCGCGTGACCAGTACCGCTACGGATTTGAGTTGCACCTGGATCGTGAAACCGCGCTGCCTCTCAAGTCGTTGCTGATTAACGATAAGGGGCAATTGCTGGAGCGATTCCAGTTCACCCAACTGAAGACCACAACCCCCGATGCGCGTGATTTGCAGCCAGGCAGCGACTGCAAGCCGTTGACCCCTGCGAGCAATAAGGCGTCAGCGCCGACGGGCCAGGCCCAGGCTTGGCATCCACAATGGTTGCCGCCAGGGTTCGAGTTGACCCGCAGTGACGCGCGCAAGGATCCCAAGACCCAGGTGGTTGTAAACAGTTTGATGTATGACGATGGGCTCGCGCGTTTTTCACTGTTCCTTGAGCCTGTGACGGGTGAGGCTGCTACCGAAAGCCGCGTTCAGCTTGGTCCTACGGTTGCGGTATCCCGTCGCATGAGTACGCCTGAGGGCGACATCGTTGCCACGGTTGTCGGGGAGATTCCGATGGGGACCGCCGAACGGATAATCCTGTCTGTTCGCAGTGGCCCGGCGCCCGAAAAGCCTTGAACCGTTAATCCTATGCTCATCCAGATCGTTCACAGTGCTGCAGGAGACAGGCGAAGGTTGCCTCGTTCTTCTGCCGAGAACATGAAACTTCTGGAGAGTATTTTCACTTGCAAAATCTCCTTATGTTTTTTATAGGTCAGAACTCCTCGGCCCTGGCCTTGTGTTGTTCACGCAATGTTGACGTCGCTAGTAGTAGCCTTCGGCGTTTATTGAACCCTGTCGCCCAACCCTGCTCGTCGTAACGGGAGCTGTATGTCGATACCACGTTTGAAATCTTACCTATCCATAGTCGCCACGGTGCTGGTGCTGGGTCAGGCCGTTTCCGCGCAAGCGGCGGAGTTGCCTGACTTCACCCAACTGGTGGAGCAGGCTTCGCCTGCCGTGGTGAACATCAGTACCACCCAGAAGCTGCCGGATCGTAAAGTCTCGAACCAGCAGATGCCCGACCTTGAAGGCCTGCCGCCCATGCTGCGGGAGTTCTTCGAGCGTGGCATGCCCCAGCCGCGCTCGCCCCGTGGTGGCGGTGGTCAGCGCGAAGCGCAATCCCTGGGCTCGGGCTTTATCATTTCGCCCGACGGCTACATCCTGACCAATAATCATGTGATCGCCGACGCCGACGAAATTCTCGTACGCCTGGCTGACCGCAGTGAACTCAAGGCCAAGCTGGTCGGCACCGATCCTCGCTCCGACGTCGCCTTGCTGAAGATTGAAGGCAAAGACCTGCCGGTGTTGAAGCTGGGTAAATCCCAGGACCTCAAGGCCGGGCAATGGGTGGTGGCCATTGGTTCGCCGTTTGGCTTTGACCATACGGTGACCCAAGGCATCGTCAGCGCTATCGGCCGCAGCCTGCCGAACGAGAACTATGTACCGTTCATCCAGACCGACGTGCCGATCAACCCGGGCAACTCCGGTGGCCCGCTGTTCAACCTGGCGGGCGAAGTGGTGGGGATCAACTCTCAGATCTACACCCGTTCCGGTGGGTTCATGGGCGTCTCCTTCGCTATCCCGATTGATGTGGCCCTGGACGTTTCCAACCAACTCAAGGACGGTGGCAAGGTCAGCCGTGGCTGGTTGGGCGTGGTTATCCAGGAAGTGAACAAAGACCTGGCTGAATCCTTTGGCCTGGACAAGCCGGCTGGTGCCCTGGTCGCGCAGATTCAGGATGATGGCCCGGCTGCCAAAGGCGGCTTGAAGGTTGGCGATGTGATTCTCAGCATGAATGGCCAGCCGATTGTCATGTCTGCTGACCTGCCGCATCTGGTAGGCGCACTCAAGGCAGGTGGCAAGGCCAAGCTTGAAGTGATCCGCGAAGGCAAGCGTCAGAATGTTGAACTGACTGTCGGAGCCATTCCGGAAGAAGGCCAGGAACTCGCGCTGGGCGGCAAATCCGGCGCCGAGCGCAGCAGCAACCGCCTGGGCATCGCCGTGGTGGAGTTGACCGACGAACAGAAGAAGAGCTTCGACCTCAAGAGCGGCGTGGTGATCAAGGAAGTTCAGGACGGCCCGGCCGCCCTGATCGGCCTGCAACCCGGTGACGTGATTACCCACTTGAACAACCAGGCCATCAATTCCACCAAGGAGTTCACCGACATCGCCAAGGCGCTGCCGAAGAATCGCTCGGTGTCGATGCGGGTCCTGCGTCAAGGGCGCGCCAGCTTCATCACCTTCAAACTGGCGGAGTAATGCGCTAGTAGCGGGTCAATAAAAAGCCCCGCTCTCGATAGTCGAGAGCGGGGCTTTTTTGTGGGCGCTGGGTTTAGCTCATCATGCCTTTGACAATGCGTTCCTGCTCGATCAACTCACGCTGGCGCGCATCGATGCGTGACGACAGCGGGAAATTGCTGCCGGCGCGGCGCTTGGCAAAGTCCAATTGCTGGATCGCTTGCTGGAAGTCGCCCACCAGCGCGAAGTACTCGGCGCGGGCTTGATGCAAGCCGATGATATTGCCGGACAGGCCACGAGTCTCGGCGACCTGATACCACACATCCGGATCATCGGAACGCGACTTGAGCAGACCTTCCAGGGCCTTTTCCGCGTCGGCCGTACGGTTCTGCTTGAGCAGCAGGTCCACGCGCACCTGGTTCAACGGGTAGTTGCTGGGGTACTGGGCCAGCATGCGATCGGTACGTTGCTGCGCGTCGGGCATGCGATTGTTGGTGATATCCAGCTCGATCTGCGCCAGGTTGTAGGTGATGTCGTTGGGCGCCTTGGCCAGCAGCGGCTTGAGGGTTTCCCGCGCCTCATTGAGTTGGGTGCCCTTGATCTGGGCGATGGCCAGGCCGTAGCGCGCCACATCGCTTTTCGGGTTCTCATCCAGTTGGGCGCGGAAGCGCTTGGCGGCCAGCCCAGGTGTGTCTTCGTAATACAGCTGGACCCGGGCGCGTATCAATTGATAGCGCAGGCTGTCTTCGGTGCCGCCGGTCTTGGCTTGCTCGGCGCGGTTACGGGTGTCGGCGATCCGCGATTCGGTGACCGGGTGCGTCAGCAGGAATTCCGGTGGCTTGGCATCGAAGCGGTATTGGCGCATCAAGCGCTCGAACATGGTTGGCATCGAGCGCGGGTCGTAGCCGGCCTTGACCATGTTGAGGATGCCGATGCGGTCGGCTTCCTGTTCATTCTGCCTGGAAAAGCGCCGTTGCTCCTGGATGGCCGCGGCCTGACTGCCGGCAATCGCAGCGATCCCTGCATCGCCTGCGCCGGCGGCTGCCGCGATAATCCCGCCGAGCAGCGCGGCCATCATCGGGATCTGCATCCGTTGCTGGGCTTCCACGCCACGGGCGAAGTGGCGTTGCGACAAGTGCGCCAGTTCGTGAGCCATGACCGAGGCGTATTCGCCTTCGGTCTGGGCATTGAGGAACAGGCCACCGTTGACCCCGACAATCCCGCCCGGTGCGGCAAATGCGTTAAGTTGCGGGCTATTGATCAGGATGAACTCCAGCCGCCGGTCATTGACCTGGCTGGTCTCCACCAGCTTGTAAACGCTGGTTTCGACGTAATCCTTGAGTTGCGGGTCATTGAGGACCGAGACCTGCCCGCGCAGGAATGCCAGCCAGGCCCGGCCCAGTTGGTGTTCCTGTTGTGGCGAGACAATGGCAGAACTGGCGTCGCCAAGTGACGGCAGATCGTCGGCGAAGCCTGGAGAGGCAAGCAGGCAAGCTAGCGTCAGCAGGGTAGGGCGCAAAAAAGTCATGCACAAAGCCTTTCGACAAAGACCTTACTGTAGCCGGACACTGAGCCTGGGACCAGATATTCTAAGCACCCCTTGATGCCGCCAGGAGCAAAACCATGACCGATGCTGTAAACCACGACGCCGAGCTCGATGCCAGCGGCCTGAACTGCCCGTTGCCATTGCTCAAGGCCAAGATGGAGCTCAATCGGCTGGCCAGCGGTGCGGTACTCAAGGTGATTGCCACGGATGCGGGTTCCCAGCGCGACTTCCGCACGTTTGCCAAGCTGGCGGGGCATGCGCTGTTGCACGAAGAGGCCGATAACGGTGTGTATCGTTACTGGTTGCGCAAGGCCTGATGGCCCCCTCGCGGCATAGGTATCTACACAACTTTGCCGCAACGCCTAAATCCAGGCAGATAGCGCAGTTGTGGCAAGCCCGCTTGCCACAGGAGAGTTCGTCAGTTTCTGAAAGTTGTGTAGATACCTATGCCCATCGCAGGCAAGCCCGGCTCCCACACTCACGAGTTGTCTGGTCGAGCACCGATCCAACGTAGGAACTGGCCTGCCAGCGATAGCTATCTAACGGCCACCCACAACATCAAGCCTTGTCCAGTGCCTGCGCCGCCGCCAAGACGGCATCCACATGCCCTGGCACCTTCACGCCGCGCCATTCCTGGCGCAGCACGCCATTTTTGTCGATCAGGAAGGTGCTGCGATCCACCCCCATGTATTCCTTGCCGTACAGCTTCTTCAGCTTGATTACATCAAACAGCTGGCAAACCGCTTCATCCTTGTCGCTGATCAGCTCGAAGGGGAAGGCCTGCTTGGCCTTGAAGTTCTCATGGGACTTCACGCTGTCCCGGGACACGCCAAACACCTCGGTGTTGGCGGCCTGGAAGGCAGCGTGCTGGTCACGGAAACCCTGGCCTTCAGTGGTGCAGCCTGGCGTGCTGTCTTTGGGGTAGAAGTAGATCACCACTTGCTTGCCCTTGAGTCCCGCGAGGCTGAACGTCTGCCCGCTGGTCGCCGGGGCTTGGAAATCGGCGACCGGTGTGTCGATGACTACCGCCATGGAAAACTTCCTTACATTGGGTTCTGTGGGCGCCAGGGTTCGATCAGTGCATCCAGGTTCAGCGCATCGGCGAAATCCAGGAACTGGTCACGCAACCAACTGATCTGCACGCCTGCCGGCAAGGTCACCGTAAAGGTGGCGTTGAGCATGGTGCCGCCGGTCTGAGGGGCCTGATAAGTGTCAAACGTCAGGTTTTCCAGTTCGACGTTATGGTCGATAAAGAACTGGCACAGTTCATTGACGATGTCCGAACGGTAGGCCGAACTGACGTAGGCCACATACGGTAGCGCCTGGGGACGGTTCTCCAGGGCGGCACTGCGCACCACATTGACGGTGAAGTCGTGCTTCTTGGCCAGGGTCGGCAAGCCGGCTTCCAGGCGCGCCAGGGCATCCCAGCTTCCGGAAATCTGCAGGACCAGCGCACTGCATTCGCCATGGCGAGTCAGGCGTGAGGTCACGACGGCGCAGCGGTTTTCATGGCTGGCGCGGCACAGGACGTTAGTCAGCTCCATGGGGTTGGCGCCAAGGGCACTGATAACAAGGAATTGTTCGCGGACTGTGGGGGTGGACATGCAGCATTCCTAAAGCGATGAGCGGTCGATACGAGCGTGCGGTACCGATCAAAGGATCAAGGGTAGCGAAAAGCGCCGCCAAGGGCTAGGACGTGGCGTTTTCATTGCATATTCAGTGGCAGTTGGCCGTGCTTTGGCCCAATGATGGCATTGCCGGCAACTAAGTTGATCCAGAACGCATCCTCAGAGGGTACTTCGCTTGTGCAAGCATCTTGGCGCCAGTACCATTACGGCTCTCTTTTTCCGGCAGGAGCGGTTGCATGATTGCGGGCAGTATGGTGGCACTGGTCACACCCATGGATGCACAAGGTAATCTCGACTGGGACAGCCTGGGCAAACTGGTGGACTTTCACCTGCAAGAAGGCACCAACGCCATTGTGGCCGTCGGCACCACGGGTGAATCGGCCACGCTTGATGTGGAAGAACACATCGAGGTGATCGAGTTTGTGGTCAAGCGCGTTGCAGGGCGTATCGCGGTCATTGCCGGTACGGGCGCCAACTCGACTCGCGAAGCGATCGAGCTGACCAAGAACGCCAAGAAAGCCGGTGCCGATGCCTGCCTGCTGGTGACGCCGTACTACAACAAGCCGACCCAGGAAGGCTTGTACCAGCACTTCAAGACCATCGCCGAAGCCGTCGACATCCCGCAGATCCTCTACAACGTGCCAGGGCGCACGGCGTGCGACATGCAGGCCGCGACCGTGATCCGCCTGTCGACCGTGCCGAACATCATCGGTATCAAAGAAGCCACGGGCGACCTGCAGCGCGCCAAGGACATCCTGGCCGGCGTGAGCAGCGACTTCCTGCTGTACTCCGGCGATGACGCCACGGCTGTGGAGCTGATCCTGCTGGGCGGCAAGGGCAATATCTCGGTAACCGCCAACGTTGCCCCGCGTGCCATGAGCCAGATGTGCGCCGCTGCCATCGCCGGCGACGCCGTGACCGCCCGCGCGATTCACGAAAAGCTGATGCCGCTCAACAAAACACTGTTCATCGAATCCAACCCTATTCCCGTGAAATGGGCGCTGCATGAAATGGGCCTGATGCCGGACGGTATCCGTCTGCCGCTCACCCAACTCAGCCCAGCCTGTCACGAACCGCTGCGACAGGCCCTGCGCCAGTCCGGCGTCCTGGTTTAATTGAGGAAGCACTACGCATGAAGCGATTGGCCGGACTTTCCGCACTTGCCTTGATTATCTCCAGCACCAGTGGCTGCGGTTGGATCTGGGGCCCGGAAGGCTACTTCCGTGACCGCGGCAGCGATTACCTGGAAGCACAACAAACCGCACCGATGCAATTGCCGCCGGACGTCAACGTCGCCAAGCGCCTTGACCCGTTGCTGCCGATCCCGCGCAACGTAGCCGACGACACCGTCAAGGGCGAGTACGAAGTACCGCGTCCACAACCGATTTCGGCCCTGGCCGATGCCAGCGACTACAGCCTGCAGAAAAGCGGCGATTCGCGCTGGATCATGGCCCAGCGCCCACCTGCCGAAGTCTGGCCGGTGGCGGTGCAGTTCTTCCAGGACAATGGCTTCCGTATCGACGAGCAACGCCCGCAGACCGGTGAATTCACCACCGCGTGGCAGCAGCCGAGTGAGCTGTCGGCCAACATGGCCAAGCGCTTGCAGGCGGGTGGCGTCGCCGCTGATGGCGAAAGCCGCATCCGCGTGCGCATCGAGCCAGGCGTGCAGCGCAATACCAGTGAAGTCTACGTGGTCAGCGCCGAGCGTCCTGCGGGTAGCACCGCCAACGTCGACTTCACCAACCGTTCGGTCAACAGCGGTGTCGATGCCGCGCTGGTCGACGAGATGCTTGCCAGCATGAGCCGCATCTCCGAGAAGGGCGGTTCCGTCTCGCTGCTCGCCGCCCGTGACTACGACACCCCTAGCCGTGTCAGCCTCACCGAAGACGGCAGCGGCAACGTTGTGCTCAACCTGGGTGAAGACCTGGACCGTGCCTGGGCCAGCGTCGGCCGTGCCCTGGAGCAAGGGCCATGGCGCGTCGAAGACATCAACCGCAGCCTGGGCCTGTACTACATCAACGTGGCAGAAAAGGCCGAGAAGAAAGACGAAGAACGTGGTTTCTTCAGCAAGTTGTTCGGCAGCGAGCCGACCAAGGAAGAGATCGAGACCCGCGCCGAGCGTTATCAAGTGCGCTTGAGCAAGGTCGGCGACAACGTGCAAGTCACCGTCGAGAAAAACATCAACACCGTGGCGCCAGCAGAAACGGCGCGCAAAGTGTTGGGCGTGATTCAGGACAACCTGGGCTGATCCGATGCGTTTTGCTGTTCTCGGCAGCGGTAGCCAAGGGAACGGCACGCTTGTAGCCCACGACGACACGTACGTCCTGGTGGATTGTGGTTTCTCCCTGCGGGAAACCGAGCGACGCCTGCTGCGCCTGGGGGTTCACCCCGCGCAGTTGAGCGCGATTCTAGTGACCCACGAACATGCCGACCACGTGCATGGCGTGGGTTTGCTGTCTCGGCGCTACAATCTTCCGGTGTACCTGAGTCGCGGCACCTTGCGCGGGATGCGCAAACCCATTGAACCCGCAGGTTTCCTGGCCGGTGGCGAGCAACTGCAGATCGGTGCCTTGAGCGTCGACGTGATTGCCGTGGCGCATGATGCCCACGAGCCCACGCAATATGTATTCAGTGACGGCGAGCGCCGCTTTGGCCTGCTTACCGACCTGGGTTCCTACTGTGCCAAGGTGCTGGAAGGCTATCGTGACCTCGATGCGTTGATGATCGAGTCCAACCATTGCCGTGACCTGCTGGCGCGCGGTCACTACCCGTACTTTCTCAAGCAACGGGTGGGTGGCGAGCTGGGACATTTGAACAACCACCAGGCGGCGTACCTGGTGTATGAGTTGGGCTGGCAAGACCTGCAACACCTGGTCCTGGCCCACCTGAGCAGCAAGAACAACCTGCCGCAGCTTGCCCGGCAATGTTTTGTCGACACCCTCGGGTGCGACCCGGACTGGCTGCAACTGGCCGATCAAGATTCAGGGCTTGACTGGCGACATATCGCCTAGCCCATCTACTTACCAAGCGGAGCCCATCATGGAAAAACGTGAAGAACTCTACCGCGGCAAAGCCAAGTCGGTTTACAAGACCGACGACGCCAACCGCTTGATCCTGCTGTTTCGCAACGACACCTCGGCGTTCGATGGCAAGCGCATCGAACAGCTCGACCGCAAGGGCATGGTGAACAACAAGTTCAACGCCTTCATCATGCAGAAACTCGAAGCTGCCGGCATTCCGACCCAATTCGACAAACTGCTGGGCGACAACGAATGCCTGGTGAAAAAACTCGACATGATCCCGGTCGAGTGCGTCGTGCGTAACTACGCAGCCGGCAGCCTGGTCAAGCGCCTGGGCGTGGAAGAGGGCCTCAAGCTTAACCCTTACACGTTCGAACTGTTCCTCAAGGACGACGCCAAGGGCGACCCGTTCATCAACGAATCCCACGTCGTGGCATTCGGCTGGGGCACTGCTGAACAGCTGGCACGCATGAAAGAACTGTCGCTCAAGGTCAACGACGTCCTGAGCAAACTGTTTGACGATGCTGGCCTGCTGCTGGTGGACTTCAAACTGGAATTCGGCGTATTCCACGACGGCTCCATCGTCCTGGGCGACGAATTCAGCCCAGACGGCTGCCGCCTGTGGGACAAGGACACTCGCAAGAAGATGGACAAAGACCGCTTCCGCCAGGGCCTCGGTGACGTTATCGAAGCCTACGAAGAAGTCGCCAACCGTCTCGGCGTACCGCTGTAATCGACGCAAGCATCTGATAGCACGGAAAAAAATCCACTGAGAGCTTTGCTTCCCAGTAACAGGCTGTTATGATGCGCGCCGTTGGAGAGATGCCAGAGTGGCCGAATGGGACGGATTCGAAATCCGTTGTACCTTCACCGGTACCTAGGGTTCGAATCCCTATCTCTCCGCCATTACATAGAAAAGCCCCGCAGATTAATTTCTGCGGGGCTTTTTCGTTTCCGTCTCCCTCTCTTCCAACGCCTGCCTCCCCAGTTTTGCCACCCTGTTTTGACGATTTCTCCCCAGCGTTTTGCCTGGCGAAACACTTCCAACAATCGCTCCCCGGTTTTCATTCAGGTAAACCCATAAAAAACAATCACATACACATTTTGTGATTTTTTTTTCCCGTCAGCCCTTTACTTAAAATTGGTGAAATGCTTATATTTTGTTGTTAATTCAAAATACAGTTCCGCACAGCGAAATTGATTGAATTGTCAAAGCTGTAGCGTTCCTTCGTCCTTGGCGAGGGGCGAGGGACTTCACACATAACAACAAAAATAGGGCTGCATCATGGAGCGCCATTCCTGCGTCATTGCTACGTGTCTCCTGGTTTCCATTGTGCCTGCGTCGGCGTATGCGGACTTTTTCGCAGACAGTAAGGCCAGCGTCGAGCTGCGTAATTTTTACATCAATCGCGATTACAGCCAGGCCAGCACCACCCAGTCCAAGCAGGAAGAGTGGGCCCAGGGCTTTTTGCTGCGTTACGCATCTGGGTTTACCGCGGGCCCTGTGGGTTTTGGGCTGGATGCGATCGGTTTGGTTGGCGTGAAGCTCGACTCCAGCCAGGACCGTGCCGGTTCCGGTTTGTTGCCTCGCCAGCGAGATGGCCGGGCGGTGGATGAAAGAGGCTCCCTGGGCCTGACGGCCAAGGTGCGGGCGTCCAAGAGTTTGCTCAGGATCGGGACCTTGCATCCGCGCCTGCCGGTTGTTCAGTTCAACGACACCCGCTTGTTGCCGCAGACGTTCGAAGGCGTACATCTGAATTCCCAGGAGTTCGCCAACACCACCCTTGATGCGGGGCAGATCCGCCAGGTGACCCAGCGCGATTCCACGAACCGCGAAGACCTGACGCCGTCAGTGGCCAACGCCAAGGGCATTCGTGTCAGCAAAGGCGCCAGCACTGATGAGTTCAACTTCGCAGGCGTCGGTTACAAGTGGAGCAACCAGTTAAGTGGCAGCTACTTCTACGGTGAACTCGACCGTTTTTACCGCCAGCACAATTTCAGCCTGTTGCATGTGCTGCCACTTGGGGAAGGGCAGTCGCTCAAGAGTGACTTGCGTTATGCCAGGTCCTACAACGAAGGCCAGAGCAATATCGATAACACTGCCGTGTCAGCGATGCTCACCTACAGTCTGGGCGGCCACGCGTTTGGTCTGGCCTATCAGAAGATGAGTGGCGACACTGGCTACGCCTATATCCATGGCGCCGATGCGTTCTTGCTCAACTTTATTTCCAACAACGATTTTGCCAACCGGGATGAGATGTCCTGGCAGGCTCGCTACGACTTCAATTTTGCCGCTGTGGGTATTCCGGGCCTGACCTTCATGACCCGTTACGTCTACGGCAGCGATATTGAGTTGGGCGCTGGCAAGCCGACGGGCTCTGAGTGGGAGCGCGATACGGACATTGCCTACGTGTTCCAGGACGGTTCGTTGAAAAATCTGGGGGTGAAATGGCGTAACTCGTCTTTGCGCATGAATCACTTTGGCAGTGATCTGGACGATAACCGCCTGATCATCAGTTACACCCTGCCACTCCTGTAGTCGAGTCGGTGACAGCCCGCCAGGCGGGTCTATAACAACAATGAGGTCGTAGCGGCTATGAAGAACGCACTTTATCCATCACGTATACGCGCCTGGTTCACCGTCAGCATACTGATGCTGGCCTACGTTTTATCCTTCGTGGACCGGCAGATTCTCAACCTGCTGGTGGGACCGATCCGTCACGACATGGATATCAGTGACACGCAGATGAGCCTGTTGATGGGGCTGTCGTTTGCGATTTTCTACACCCTCTGTGGCATCCCGCTGGGGCGGATTGCCGACAGCAAGAGCCGGCGTAACCTGCTGATGTGCGGGATCCTGGTGTGGAGCGGCATGACGGCCGCTTGCGGGATGGTCAAAGGTTACTGGCAGTTCCTTTTTTGCCGGATTGGCGTGGCAGCAGGCGAAGCCTCCTTGGCGCCCTGTGCTTACTCGATGATCTCCGACAGTTTCACCCCTGAGCGTCGCGGTACGGCGTTCAGCGTGTATTCGACGGCGATTTACCTGGGTTCGGGCGTTGCCCTGTTGTTGGGCGGGGTGGCGGTGCACTTTGCTACCAGCCAGGGTGATATGACATTGCCGCTTATCGGCACGGTGCGCCCGTGGCAAATGGTGTTCCTGATTCTCGGCGCGGTTGGCGTGGTCTTCTCCCTGTGCTTGCTGTTGTTGCGCGAGCCGGTGCGCCATGGCGTGGGGGCGGGCCTGGAGCTGCCGTTTTCGGAGTTCGTCGATTACCTGCGTAAAAACCGCCGCACCATGCTTTGCCATAACCTGGGCTTTGCTTGCCTGACGTTTACGGCCTACGGCAGCAGTGCCTGGATCCCGACATTTTTTGTGCGCTCGTTCGACATGAGCGTACCTGAGGTCGGGGTGATCTACGGCAGTATGCTGGCGATCTGCGGCTCCCTTGGCTTGTTGGTGGGCGGCCGGTTGTGCGACTGGCTGATCAAGCGCGGTCACCGCGATGCTCCCCTGCGTATCGCAATCCTGGCTGCTGTGCTGACCTTGCCGTCGAACTTGGGCTATTTGGTGGATGACAAGAACCTGGCCCTGGTGATGATGGCCCTTCACGTGTTTACCGTGAGCATGCCCTTTGGCGTCGGTCCTTTGGCCGTGCAAGAAGTGGTGCCCAGCCCGATGCGTGGGCAGGCCTCGGCGCTTTATCAGTTTGCCGTGACCCTGATCGGCCTGGGGATTGGCCCGACGGCCGTGGCCTTGGGTACCGATTATGTGTTCGGCAGCGACTCGGCGCTGCGCTACTCGCTGGCAGTGGTGACGGGCGTTTCGCTGGTGCTGGCAGTGGTGATTCTGATGAGCGGCCTGCGGTCGTATCGCGAGAGCCTGGAGCGTCTCAAAAGCTG
Source organism: Pseudomonas proteolytica (assembly GCF_007858275.1). Taxonomy (GTDB): domain Bacteria; phylum Pseudomonadota; class Gammaproteobacteria; order Pseudomonadales; family Pseudomonadaceae; genus Aquipseudomonas; species Aquipseudomonas proteolytica. The sequence continues at coordinate 31,039 of NZ_VFEV01000046.1, read as the reverse complement.
GGCGCCCAAGGATCCCACGCTGGTGGTCCCTGGGCGGCAGGTGCCAGCGGCTGACGCTTGAGTCAGCAATTTCTCGCGCTCGATCAAGCTGGCACCCCCGTGGGGTGTCGGCTTTTTTTTCGTCGGAAATCTTTCCAGAAACCGTTTGCCAAAACATGGCTCTTTGATAAAATCGATCCACATGTTCCGCAATGCGGAACATGGTTTCAATAAAAACAAGATATCGAGGTTCAGATGAATTCCAGCGTGAGCTACGAGCGCCAAGGCGAGATTGCACTGATCACCCTGAACAACCCGCCGGTCAATGCCCTCGGTCAAGCCGAGCGTGAAGGTCTGTTGCGCGCCTTGCACCAGGGCCAGATCGACACGCAGGCCAAGGTGTTGGTGTTGCTGTGCGCTGGCCGCACTTTCATTGCCGGGGCTGATATCAAGGAATTCGGCAAGCCGCCTCAGGCGCCGAGCCTGCCGGAAGTGGTCAACGCCTATGAACAAAGCGACAAACCCTGTGTCGCGGTGATTCACGGCACGGCCCTGGGAGGAGGCCTGGAAATGGCCCTGGGTTGTCACTATCGAATTGCCCGCCGCGATGCCAAGGTCGGCCTGCCGGAGGTCAAGCTCGGGTTGCTGCCGGGCGCGGGCGGCACCCAGCGCTTGCCCCGTCTGGCCGGTGTGGCCAAGGCCCTGGAGATGATTGTCTCCGGCCAGCCCATCAACGCCACTCACGCCCGGGAACATCACATTGTCGATGAACTGTTCGACGGTGATCCTCGCACCGCCGCCATCGCCTTTGCCCAACGCATGCTGGATAACGGCCTGGGTGTGCGGCGCACCGGTGAACAAACCGCCGCCCTCAAGGGCGCGGACAACGCCGCGTTGATCGCCGCCAAACGCGTGGAGGTCAGCCAGCGTTTGCCGGGGTTCTTTTCCCCTCCACGCTGCGTCGCGGCGGTCGAGGCGGCGACCTTGCTGCCACTGGCCGAAGGCTTGCAGCGCGAGCGCGCACTGTTCCAGGAGTGCCTGGCCTCTGAGCAGCGTGCGGCGCTGGTACACGCCTTTTTTGCCGAGCGCCAATGTGCCCAGATCGACGACCTGCCCAAGGACACGCCCGTGCGTAACGTTGAACGCGTCGGGGTGATCGGTGGCGGCACCATGGGCGTGGGCATCGCCTTGAGTTTTGTCAGCGCCGGCATTGCCGTGCTGCTCTTGGAAGTCGATGAGCCGGCTCTGCAGCGGGCATTGCAGCGTGCCCGTGAGACCTGCGAAGCCAGTGTCGCCCGTGGCAGCTTGAGCCCTGCCGTGATGGAGCAGCGTTTGGCGCTGCTGCATGGCGGGGTGGACTACAGCGAGTTGGCCACTGCCGATCTGGTCATCGAGGCGGTGTTTGAAAGCCTGGAGGTCAAGCGCCAGGTGTTTGAACGCCTGGATCTGGTCTGCAAACCCGGCGCGATCCTCGCCAGCAATACTTCGTCACTGGACCTGGACGTCATCGCCGGCTTCACTTCGCGGCCTCAGGATGTGGTGGGCCTGCACTTTTTCAGCCCGGCCAACGTCATGCGCCTGCTGGAAGTCGTGCGCGGGCGGCACACCGCTCTCGACGTGTTGGCCACCGTCATGCAATTGAGCAAAAAGCTCAACAAGATTGCCGTGGTGGTAGGCGTCTGTGACGGGTTTGTCGGTAACCGCATGATCTTCCAGTATGGCCGCGAGGCCGAGTTCCTGTTGGAGGAGGGCGCCACTCCCGAGCAAGTCGACGGGGCCTTGCGCACCTTCGGCATGGCCATGGGCCCCAATGCCATGCGGGACCTGTCGGGGCTGGATATCGGCTGGAGCATCCGCCAGCGCCAGCGCGCCACGCTGCCCGCGAACTATCCGTTGCCCGGCGTCCTCGACGCGTTGTACGCGGCCGGCATGCTCGGCCAGAAGACCGGCAAGGGCTTCTACTGTTACGCCCCCGGCTCCCGCCGTCCCGAGCCCAACCCTGAACTGTTGCCGCTGCTGCAAGCCGTCTCCCGCGACAAAGGCATCGAGCGCCGCGCCCTGACTGATGAATACATCGTCGAACGCTGCCTGTTCGCCTTGATCAACGAGGGCGCAAAAATCCTTCAGGAAGGCATCGCCCGACGTAGCAGCGACATCGATGTCATCTACCTCAATGGCTATGGTTTTGCCGCCTGGCGAGGCGGGCCGATGTTCTATGCCGACAGCCTTGGCCTGGACAAGGTACTGGCCCGTATTCGCGAGTTCCACCAACGCTTCGGCGCCTGGTGGGAGCCCGCGCCGCTGCTGGAAAAACTGGCGGCAGAAGGGCGGCGCTTCGCTGACTGGAAACTGGATTCATAACGGCCTGCTTCACGGTCTATCAATGGCTTGGAGAAACAACATGGATATTCATTTTACCGCTGAAGAACTGGCGTTTCGTGATGAAGTCAGGGCCTTCTTGAAGAACAAACTGCCCCAGGACCTGGCCGACAAAGTGCGCCTGGGCAAGCCCTTGTCCAAGGATGATCACCTGCGCTGGCAGGCAATCCAGAACGCGCAGGGATGGTACGCCACCCATTGGCCAGTGGCCTTTGGCGGCACCGGCTGGGGTGCTGTGCAAAAGCATATCTTTGATGAGGAATGCGCACTGGTGGGCGCTCCGCGCAGCATTCCGTTCGGGGTCAACATGGTGGCGCCGGTGCTGATCAAGTTCGGCACGCCGCAGCAACAAGACCACTACTTGCCACGCATCCTCAACGGTACCGATTGGTGGTGCCAGGGCTACTCCGAGCCAGGCGCCGGCTCTGACCTGGCCTCGCTGAAAACCCGCGCGGTGCGCGAGGGCGACTATTACATCGTCAATGGCCAGAAGACCTGGACCACCCTGGGCCAGCACGCCAACATGATTTTCTGCCTGGTGCGCACCGACCCACAGGCGCAGAAGCAGCGGGGTATTTCCTTTCTGCTGATCGATATGACCAGCCCGGGTATCAGCGTGCGGCCGATCATCACCCTGGACGGCGAGCACGAGGTCAACGAGGTGTTCTTCGACAACGTCAAGGTGCCCGTAGCGAACCTGGTGGGCGAAGAAAACCAAGGCTGGACATGCGCCAAATACCTGCTCACCTACGAGCGCACCGGCCTTGCGGGAATCGGTGCATCGAAAGCGGCGCTGGCCCACCTCAAGCGCATTGCCCGCAAGCAGATGAGCGAAGGTCGGCCGATATTCGACGACCCGCTGTTTCGCGCCCAGGTCGCAGAGTTGGAAATGCAACTCATGGCTGCCGAAATGAGCACGCTGCGCACCCTGGCTGCGGCCAAGGACGGCGGGGTGCCGGGGGCAGAAAGTTCGATCCTCAAGGTCAAGGGCACTGAAGTCCGCCAGGCCATCAGCCACTTGCTGCGCAAGGTGATCGGGCCGTACGCGTTGCCGTTTCTGGAAGAAGAGTTGGGCCTGGATTACCCGGGCGAACCCCTGCACGCCGACTACAGCGTGGCGTTGGCCAGCCAGTATTTCAACCTGCGCAAGCTGTCGATCTTCGGCGGTTCCAACGAAATCCAGAAAAACATCGTCGCCAAGATGATTCTCGAACTGTAAGGGGCTCTGACCATGGACTTCAAACTGACCGAAGAGCAGCAAATGCTGCAAGACACAGCGACACGCCTGGTACGCGACGCCTACAGCTTCGAGGCGCGTGAGCACTATGCCCAGAGCGACGCGGGTTTCAGCCTGGCCTTCTGGCAGCAGTTGGGTGAGTTGGGGCTGACAGCAGTGCCGTTTCCCGAGGACTTGGGCGGTTTTGGCGGGGGCGGCGTCGACACGATGCTGCTGATGACCGAATTCGGCCGAGGCTTGTGCCTGGAACCCTATGTGGAGTCGGTGATTTATGCGGGCGGCTTGCTGATGCAGCTCGGCAGTCCGGCCCAGCAAAACCTGTTGCAACAAGTGGCCAGCGGTCAATTGCTGCTGGCCACGGCCTTTGAAGAACCACAGAGTCACTACCATCTGAACGATGTGCAGACCCGTGCCGAACAGACGGCCGAGGGCTGGACACTGACCGGCAGGAAAGCGGTGGTGATAGGTGGGCACCAAGCCGGCTTGATTCTGGTCAGCGCGCGGATCAGCGGTGACAGTCGCGATGAGCACGGCCTCGGCCTGTTCCTGGTCGATCCGCAGGCCGCTGGCGTCGAGCGCCGCACCTATCCCACGGTGGATGGCCGCAAAGCCTGCGACCTTTACCTGGACAAGGTGACCGTCTCTGCCGATCAGGTATTGGGTGAGCCGGGCCAGGCACTGGCAGCGTTGCGTTATCAGCAAGGGCGCGCCATTGCCGCACAGTGCGCCGATGCCCTGGGCAGCATGCAGGAAGCCTGTCGCCTGACCCTCGACTACCTGAAGACGCGCCAGCAGTTTGGTGTGGCAATTGGGCAGTTCCAGGTGCTGCAGCACCGTATGGTCGACATGCGCACTGAACTGGAACAGGCCACCAGCATGGCCATCCTGGCCGCGTGCTACTGCGATGAAGCGCACAGCCTTGAACGCACCCGGACCCTGGCCGCCGCCAAGTTCATCGTCACCCGCGCCGCGCGCAACATCGCCGAGCAGGCGATCCAGCTACACGGCGGGATTGGCATGACTTGGGAATATTCCCTGGCGCACCACGCCAAACGCCTGGTGATGCTTAGCCATCAGTTCGGTGATGACGACCATCACCTCAAGGCCTATGCCGCGTTGCTCGATGCCGCATGAACCGCCCATTTTTCACTCTGAGGGAGTCCTTATGAAAGTCCTCGTCGCAGTCAAACGAGTGGTCGATTACAACGTGAAAGTTCGCGTCAAGGCGGACAATTCCGGCGTCGATCTGGCTAACGTCAAAATGTCGATGAACCCCTTCTGCGAAATCGCCGTGGAAGAGGCCGTACGTTTGAAGGAAAACGGTAAAGCCACTGAAATCGTCGTCGTTTCCGTAGGGCCATCCACTGCTCAAGAACAGTTGCGTACTGCTCTGGCGCTGGGTGCTGATCGCGCCGTACTCGTCGAATCCGCTGAAGAACTGACCTCGCTGGCCGTTGCCAAGCTGCTCAAGGCCGTTGTCGACAAGGAACAGCCGCAACTGGTGATCCTTGGCAAACAGGCCATCGACAGCGACAACAACCAGACTGGCCAGATGCTGGCTGCACTGACCGGTTACGGCCAGGGCACCTTCGCTTCCAAAGTCGAAGTCAGCGGCGACAGCGTTGCCGTGACCCGCGAAATCGACGGCGGCGCGCAGACGGTTTCCCTGAAACTGCCGGCCATCGTCACCACCGACCTGCGTTTGAACGAGCCGCGTTATGCGTCCCTGCCAAACATCATGAAAGCCAAGAAAAAGCCTCTCGAAGTGCTGACTCCGGATGCTTTGGGCGTTTCCACTGCCTCCACCAACAAGACCGTCAAAGTCCAAGCGCCAGCTGCACGCAGCGCGGGTATCAAGGTCAAGTCGGTGGCTGAACTGGTCGAGAAACTGAAAAACGAAGCGAAGGTGCTTTGAATTGGAGAGCCTGATCATGACTATCTTGGTAATCGCCGAACACGACAACAAGGTGCTGGCCCCGGCCACCCTGAACACCGTTGCTGCTGCCGCCAAAATCGGTGGCGACATCCACGTACTGGTCGCTGGTCAAGGCGCTGGCGCCGTGGCTGAAGCCGCAGCAAAAGTCGCGGGCGTGAGCAAAGTACTGCTGGCCGATAACGCTGCCTACGCGCACCAGTTGCCGGAAAACGTTGCCCCTCTGATTGCTGCTCTTGGTTTAGAGGCGGGAGGCTCTGGCTACAGCCACATCCTGGCTGCCGCCACTTCCAACGGCAAAAACATCCTGCCACGCGTTGCTGCGCAGTTGGACGTTGACCAGATCTCCGAGATCGTTTCGGTCGAAAGCGCCGACACCTTCAAGCGCCCGATCTACGCCGGTAACGCCATTGCCACCGTGCAATCGACTGCTGCCGTCAAAGTCATCACCGTGCGTGCTACCGGTTTCGACCCAGTTGCCGCCGAAGGTGGTTCGGCTGCCGTTGAAGCAGTTGCTGCTGCCCACGATGCTGGCACTTCCAGCTTTGTTGGCGAAGAACTGGCCAAGTCCGACCGTCCTGAGCTGACCGCTGCCAAGATCGTCGTTTCCGGCGGACGTGGCATGCAGAACGGTGACAACTTCAAGCACCTGTACGCCCTGGCCGACAAGCTGGGCGCGGCAGTCGGCGCTTCGCGCGCGGCGGTCGACGCAGGCTTCGTACCCAACGATATGCAGGTCGGCCAGACCGGCAAGATCGTGGCGCCACAGCTTTACATCGCCGTCGGCATCTCCGGCGCGATCCAGCATTTGGCCGGTATGAAGGATTCCAAAGTGATCGTTGCGATCAACAAGGACGAAGAAGCACCGATCTTCCAGGTGGCTGATTACGGCCTGGTGGCGGACTTGTTCGAGGCGGTTCCCGAGTTGAGCGCTAGCCTGTAGATGGCTCATGCAGGCGCGATCAGTTGCGCGCCTGCATGAGCAATGGCGATCAGGCGCCCAGGCTTTCGATGTCCCTGGCCAGCATCACCAGTTGATGCGCCAGGGAGCTTTGCAGGGTGTCGGTAGGCAGCTGGAACTTCGGCGCGCCACAGGTCAGGGCCATGATGCTGCCGTCGGCCAGGCGCAGCGGAACGCCTGCGGCGTTGACGTTGCGGTCCCACTCGCCGAGGGACAGGCAAAAACCGAACTCTTCATACTCGCGGAACGACTCGTTCAACGAGATTTCCAGGGCCGGCCATTCGTCACCGGCTTTCTTGGCTATTTCGCCGATCAGATGCGCCCGCTCGTTTTCCGGCGTGGCGGCCAGGTAGGCGCGACCTGCGGCAGTGGTGCTCAACGGCAGGCGCACACCGGCTTCCATACGCAGGCTGGCGACGTCGGGTGGGCGGCAGCTTTCCACGTAGATCATCGACAGGCGGTCGCGGCAGGTGAGGCCAACGGTGGTGTTGGTGCGCCGTGCGAACTCGTCCATCAGCGGCTTGCCCAACTGGCGCACCCGCAGGTTGTTGACGTAGGCGTAACCCAGGGCCAGCACCCCCGAGTCCAGTTGGTACTTTTCCACGTCCTGGTTGTAGCTCAGGTAGCCAAGCTGCGTCAGGGTGTAGGTCAGGCGCGAAACCGTGGGCTTGGGCAGGCCGGTAATCCGCGCAATGTCCTGGTTGCCACGGGTGACGTTGCCGTGGGTGAACGCGCGCAGCACTTCGAGACCGCGACTCAGGGCTTCGACGAATTTCCGGTCCTTGGGTTCGTTCTCGGGCGTTTCGATTTCTTCAGTCATGGAGGCTCGTGTGGGCAGCGGACAGGCAGTGGAAGAGGTTAGTCGATAATGCCCGGCAGTGTGGGCAGTAACCGTCGCGATTTCAATGCAACGACTTATATAGTCGCGCAAAGTGGCAGCATAGCGGAATCCTGTTCCGCTAGTGGAACCATTGCACGACCCACGACAGGGCCAGCAACACCGGAATGGCGATCAGCGCGAAACGGCCATTCCAGGTGAGGACAATCGTCCACGCCGAGGTGCCAGCCGTGCGCGCCAGGATCAGCACCGCAGGCCCAAAGGGCGAGAGCAGCATCGCCAGGGAAAACGCGCAGACCAGGCTGACGGCAGGCCCCAATGGGTTGATGCCGGCCACCTGCAATTGGGCCAGCAAGCCGGCACAAATGCTCAGGGTGATAATCGGCGCAATACCGACCAGGGCGAGCCCCACCACGCCCAGCAACGCCATGCATTGCACCCAGAAAACCTGAGAGGAGCCACCGAGCAACGGCACCACCTGCTCCAGGGAAACCAGTTGATTGAACAGCGCACCGAACAGCGCCGAACAGCCAAATATAAAAATCTCATTACGCATGCCGGCCAGATGCTCGGCCAATTCGTCGTAGGCCTTGCGCGGGCTTTCGAGGAACAGCCAGCCGCTGACCAGTAGCGGCACCACCATCAGCGATGCCTGGGTGATGTTCAGCCAACTCAGGCTGGCCAGCGCCACAATCGCACCAATGCCCACGGCGGTGCCGAGCGCCAGCGGGTTGAGAGACGCGGCGGGGATTTCGGGTGATTCGTCGACCAGGGTCTGCAAGTGGCGGTTTTCCGTGCGTGCGCCAATGAGCATGAGCAGCACCGTGGCGATCACCCCGTAAGGCAGCAGGTCGGCCCAGGCCAGGCTCGGCACTTCACGGGTGATGATCGCCACGACAATACTGGTCGGCGCAACCAACGGCACCAGGGCAAAACCGCGAATGGCAGCGGTCAGCACGCCGCGCTGGCCATCACGCCGGCCCGGATGATCCGGCGCAAACGGCTGCAGGTAGCTGTGCAGGGTCGAGCACATCAGGTTGAGCATGCCGAAACTGAGGATTGACCCCAGTCCCAATGCGGCCAGCAGATAGCGCGGATAGAGCAGCGAACGTGGTCCACGCAACAGAAAACGATGCACCTCCCGCAGTGCCGGCAGGCGCTTGACCAGGCAGCCCATCAGCCCCAATCCACCAATGAACGCTGCGTAATAGGCGCCAGCGCTGCTCATGCGCTGGACGGCGGGCAGATCCAGCGGGGCCTTGAGCAGCCAGATCGCGAGCAACACCAGCGTCGCCAGGCCCAGGCGCCGAGGGTAGGGCATGAGCGACTGCCAGTGGCGGATAAAAAACAACCCGAACAGCAGCGCCGCGATCAGGCTGAACGCACTGGTACGCGTGCCCAGGGCAACCAGTTCGCAGAGCAGGGCCAGTGGCAGCAGGCGTGTCAGCTTCACGCGGGCAGGCGGCGCAGGCGGCTACGCTTGAACACACCTTCGGCGCTGGCCAACAGGTGGTCCTCGGCATCGAGCACATCACACGCGGCCATGTAGATTTTCGGCCCGCCGCCCCGGACCCGGGCGACGACCCGAACCCGACTGCCTGCGGGGGCGGGAGCCATGTAGTTGATGTTCAGTGACAGGGTCAGGGACAAGCGCCACAGGTCCGGGTCGATGTTCCAGGTGCCGCACATGCCCAGCGCCGCGTCGGCCATGGCGGCAATCACACCGCCGTGCAGGTTGCCGGCCTGGTTGAGATGCTCGGGGCGCACCTGCAGCGCGATGACGGTTTGCGCCTGGCCGTATTCAACCAGATCAAGGCCCAGGTACGCGGCGAATCCACTGAACAGGCCTTGCAGGTCGGCGGGTGGTGAGACGGTCATGGTGTGTTCTCTTTTTGTTATGGGTGAACGGCGGCACTTGCTATGCACGGTATGTTCCGCAAAGAGCCTTTTTTAGATTGAAGTTGAGCCTGACAATAATTAGTATTCTAGTCAATACGGAATTAGGTTCTGCACAGCGAAACATAAAATCGGAGAAACCATGTTTTCACGTATCGGTGTGATTGGCAGCGGCGCCATGGGCCGTGGCATTGTTCAAGTGTTTGCGACGTCAGGCTGTGAGGTGCTGCTGTATGACGTGCGCCCTGAAGCGGTCGAACAGGCGCTGAGCTTTAACAAAGACCTGTTGGAGCGCCAGGTGGCCAAGGGCAAGCTCAGCCCCGAGCAGTTGGCGCAGACGCTGGCGCGCATGCAGCCTGCTGCCAGCCTGGAAGCCTTGGCCGGTTGCGATCTGTTGATCGAAGCCATCGTCGAGAATCTGGAGGCCAAGCAAGGGCTGTTTCGCCAGTTGGAAGCCATCGTTGCGCCGAGCGCGGTATTGGCTACCAACACGTCGTCGCTGTCCGTCACGCAGATCGCCAGCGGATGCCAGCACCCCGAGCGGGTTGCCGGTTTTCACTTCTTTAACCCCGTACCGCTGATGAAGATCGTCGAGGTAGTGCGCGGCGAACGTACCCAGGTGCAGGTGGTGGAGCGCCTGTGTGCGCTGGCCGAGGCGGCTGGTCACTTTGCGGCTCAGACCCCAGACACGCCGGGCTTTCTGGTCAACCATGCCGGTCGTGCCTATGGCACTGAAGCGTTGCGTATCCTTGGCGAGAACATTGCCGATTTCGAGCAGATCGACCGCATCTTGCGCGATGGCCCGGGGTTTCGCATGGGGCCGTTCGAGCTTTTTGACCTCACCGGCCTGGACATCTCCCATGGCGTGATGGAGTCGATCTACGCGCAGTTTTATGGTGATCCGCGTTATACCCCGTCTTACCTGGCGGCCCAGCGGGTGGCCGCAGGTTTGCTGGGGCGCAAGAGTGATGGGCAGGGCTTTTACCGCTATGTCGATGGTCAGCAACTGCGTTCGCCGCAGCCCCAACGCGCGCATGTGTCGGTTGACCGCAGCTTCTGGCTCGACAGCCAGGATGCGCAGGTGAGGGGTGAAGTGGCAGCCTTGCTCGGCGCCGGTGGGGCGATGCTCGAAGAGGCCGCTCAACCCTCGGCCAATGCGATCTGCCTGATCACCCCGCTGGGGGAAGATGCCAGCAGCGTGATCGCGCGCCAGGGGTTGCCCGCCGAGCGCACCCTGGCCCTGGACACCTTCTGCGACTTCTCCAAACGCCTGGTGTTGATGCGCCAGCCTGCGCTGGACCCGGCATTCGAAGCCCAGGCGGTTCAGGCCTTGGGCAGCAACGGGGTACCGGTGGAAGTGATCAATGACTCACCCGGTTTCATCATCCAGCGGGTAGTGGCAAGCGTGGCCAACCTGGGAGCGGAAATCGTCCAGCGCGGCATCGCCACCCCGGCCACCCTCGACCGCGCGGTGATGCTGGCGCTGGGTTATCCGCGCGGCCCACTGGCCTTCGCCGAGTTCTATGGCGCCGACAAAATCCTCGCCGTGCTGCGTGGCATTCAAGGCTGCTATGAGGAGCCGCGCTACCGTCCCAGCCCCTGGCTGCGTCGCCGGGTCCAGTTGGGCCTGAGCCTGCAAACTCCCGATCAACCCTCTGCCGTGCAGGAGCAATAACCATGTCTGCTTATATCTATGATGGCCTGCGTACACCTTTTGGCCGCAGCGCCGGCGCCTTGGCCAGCGTGCGCCCCGATGACTTGCTGGGTGAGGTCATCCGCGCCCTGGTGGCGCGTAGCCCGTTCGCTGCCGAGGACTACGAAGACGTCGTGGCGGGCTGTGCCTGCCAGGCCGGTGAAGATGCGCGCAACGTCGCCCGCAATGCGGCCTTGCTCGCGGGTTTGCCATTGACCACCGGTGGCTTGACGGTCAACCGCTTGTGCGGCTCGGGGCTGGCGGCGGTGCTGGATGTGAATCGGATGATCCGGTGCGATGAAGGCCAGCTGTTTATCGCCGGCGGCACCGAGAGCATGAGCCGTGCGCCGTTTGTTGTCGGCAAGAGCGAGGCGGCCTTCTCCCGGGCGTTCCAGGTTTTTGACAGCAGTATCGGTGCACGTTTTCCCAACCCGCGGATCGAGGCTGAATTCGGCGCCGACAGCATGCCGCAGACCGCCGATAACATTGCGCACGATCTGGGTATCAGCCGTGGCGACAGTGATGCGTTCGCGGCGCGCAGCCAGGCGTTGTATGCCAAGGCGCTGGCCGAGGGTTTTTACGAGGAGGAACTGCTGCAGGTCCTGGTGCCCCAGGGGCGCAAGTTGCCGCCCAAGGCGGTGGTCGCTGATGAGCATCCACGGCCGAGCACCGATGAACCCGCGCTGGCCCGTCTGGGGGCGCTGTTCGAGGGCGGCGTGGTCACGGCAGGTAATGCCTCGGGGATCAACGATGGCGCGGCGGCGCTGATTATGGGCAACCGCGCTATCGGTGAGCGTCACGGGCTCAAGCCACGGGCACGGATCGTGGCCGGTGCGGTCGCGGGGGTCGCACCACGGGTGATGGGCCTGGGGCCGGTACCGGCGATTCGCAAGGTCTTGGCGCGTGCCGGGCTGAGCCTGGCGGATATGGACGTGATTGAAATCAACGAAGCCTTCGCCACCCAGGTACTGGGGTGCGCCAAGGAGTTGGGCCTGGCCTTCGACGACCCACGCTTGAATGCCCAGGGCGGTGCCATCGCCATCGGCCACCCGCTGGGCGCCTCCGGTGCCCGCTTGGCCCTGACCGCCTTGCGCAGCCTGGAGCGCCAACAAGGGCGCTACGCATTGGTGAGCCTATGCATCGGGATTGGCCAGGGCATTGCCTGCGTGATCGAACGGCTTGACTGAAACCACCGCATGCAAATGCGGACTTGTTGTGGCGAGCGGGCTTGTCGGAACGCCGCATCGCCCGCGTTGGGTGGCGGAGTCGCCCCAAAACCTGCCGGCTCGGTATGCCTGAAACAACCGCGGTGCCTGGAGTGGGGCTGCTACGCAGCCCAGCGCGGGCGATGCGGCGTTCCGACAAGCCCGCTCGCCACAGGGTAGGTCTTCAGTTTCAGACCTATGGTCATCCCAGGCAAGCCAGCTCCTCCATGTGATGGGGGGGGGCAAAGACTCTGCGCCTGGCACAGATCCCCTGTGGGAGCGGGCTTGCCCGCGAAAGCGGTGGGTCAGAAAAATAGATTCTGACTGACCCACCGCTTTCGCGAGCAAGCTCCCACACAGATGCAGCTTCGCACGCTGGTTCTGCGTCAGACCACCTCGAACAACCCGGCAGCGCCTTGCCCGCCGCCGATGCACATGGTCACCACCACATATCTGGCGCCGCGCCGTTTGCCTTCGATCAGGGCATGGCCGGTCAGGCGTGAGCCGGTGACGCCATAAGGGTGGCCGATGGAGATGGAACCGCCGTTGACATTCATCTTCTCCAAGGGAATGCCAAGCTTTTCCCGGCAGTAGATCACCTGCGAAGCGAAGGCCTCGTTGAGCTCCCACAGGTCGATATCGTCGATCTTCAGCCCGTTGCGCTTGAGCAGGCGCGGGATGGCATAGACCGGGCCAATGCCCATTTCGTCCGGCTCGCAACCGGCCACGGCAAAACCCCGGAAAATCCCCAGCGGCTCGAGGTTATTGCGTTCGGCGTAGAGGCTGTCCATGACCAGGCACACCGATGCCCCATCGGACAATTGGCTGGCATTGCCCGCCGTGATGAATTGCCCGGCTCCGCGCACCGGCTCCAACAGAGCCAGGTTTTGCAGGGTGGTGGAGGGGCGGTTGCATTCGTCTTGGGTGAGGGTGACGGGCTGCTCGCTGACCTCGCCGCTGTGTTTGTCCTTGACCAGCATGTGCGTGGTGAAAGGGACAATCTCGGCATCAAACAAACCGGCGGCCTGGGCCGCGGCGGTGCGCTGCTGGCTGAGCAGGGCGTATTCGTCCTGGGCCTCGCGGCTGATGTTGTAGCGATGGGCAACGATGTCGGCGGTTTCAATCATCGACAGGTAAAGCTCGGGTTTGTGCTCCAGCAGCCATGGGTTCTGACTGCGATAGGTATTGAGTTTGTCGTTTTGCAGCAGGCTGATGGATTCCACGCCGCCAGCGATCATCGCCGGGACTTTTTCCGACACGATACGTTGTGCCGCGAGGGCGATGGCTTGCAGCCCCGAGCTGCAAAAACGGTTGATCGACAAACCCGCAGTGGTGGTAGGCAACCCGCCACGGATGGCCGCCAGGCGTGCCATGTTCTTGCCCTGGGCGCCTTCCTGGAACGTCGCGCCGAGGATCACATCCTCAATCAGCCCTGGATCAATCCCGGCACGGGCCACGGCCTGTTGGATCACATGCCCGGCCAGGTCGATGCTGTGGGTGTTGTTCAGGGCGCCCCGGTAGGATTTGCCCAGGGCGGTACGCGCGGTGGAGACAATAACGGCGTCAGACATCAATCAGCTTCCTGTGCCAGTAACGGTGGGGGTGTGGGCGGCCCATTCTTCATCCTGCAATTGGCGCCAGAGCAGTTTGCCGGCACCGGATTGCGGCAGGTGCTCGCGAAACTCAATGGTGACGGGGACTTTGTAGGCCGACATGTTGGCCTTGCACCACTCGATGATGTCGCTGGCCGTGGTGCCCTGTTGTCCGGGGTGCAGGGTCACCAGGGCTTTGACCGCTTCCCCTCGGCGTGCGTCGGGGGAGGAGATGACGCAGCACTGCTTGATCGCCGGATGGCGGTACATCAGGCTTTCGACTTCCGAAGGCCAGACCTTGTAGCCGGAGGCGTTGATCATGCGTTTGATGCGGTCGACCATGAAGAAGTAGCCGTCTTCATCGTAGTAGCCGAGGTCGCCGGTGCGTAGGAAGCGTTTACCTTCCAGTTCGATAAAGGCTTTTTCGGTGTCCTGCGGGAGTCGCCAGTAGCCTTTGAACACCTGCGGGCCCCGGCAGACAATTTCGCCCACTTCGTGGGGCGCCAGCTCCAGGCCGGTGGTGCTGTCGATCACGCGCGAGTCGACGTCGAACGCCGGAATGCCCAGGCATTGGGATTTGCTGCGCGCCTTGGGGTTCATATGGGTCGCGGCCATGGTTTCGGTCATGCCGTAGCCTTCGATGTAGTCCAGGCCCAGCAACTGCTTGAGCTTGTCCTTGACCGGGCCGGGCATCGCCGCGCCGCCGCCGCCAATGTAGTTGAGGCTCGACAGGTCATAGCGGTCGAGCCCGTCCTGGGTCAGGAAATCCACGGCCATGGTGACGATATTGGACCAGTTGCTGACGCGATATCGCTGCATCAACTGGGCGGCGACTTCACGGTTCCAGCGGGTCATGACCACCACACAGGCGCCACTGAAAATCGGCCCGTTCATCGACGATTGCATACCGGCGACATGGAACAGCGGCAGGGTGGTCAGCACCACGTCTTCGCAATTGCGGTTGGTCCAGGCCTGGCGGTGCACCGTCGTCGCCATCACCGACCCATGGGTATGCAGGCAGCCCTTGGGTACGCCGGTGGTGCCTGAGCTATAAGGCATCACGCAGTGATCGTCGGCGTCACTCAGGTGGGGGCCGGGGCGTTGCCCGCAATCGAGGGCGGCCTGCCAGCGTGTCACACCCGGCAACGTTGCCGTTTCAACCGGGGCCAGCAACTCGGGCGGCAGGGGCAGGTTGGTGGGTGTACGCAGGTACTCGGAGTAGGCCGTGGTCAATACGTGGCGCAGCTTGAAGCGGCCGAGCAGCGGCGTGACAAACGGCGCGAGATCCTGGGCGCAGACGACGATCTCGCCGTCAGTATCGTGCAGGTAGTGTTCCAGCTCGCTGGCGCGGCTCATGGGGTTGAGCGGTACCACCATGGCATCGGCGCGCAGCGCGGCGTAGTAGGTGATGATGAACTGCGGCGAGTTCTGCATGAACAACAGGACTCGGTCCCCGCGCTTGACCCCCTGGGATTGGAAATACCCGGCCAGCCGCTCGACCTCATCAAGCAACTGGGCGTAGGTGATGAGGGTGTCGTAGTAGATGATCGCGGTCTTTTGCGGATAACGCCGGGCAGAGATTTCCAGGTTACAGAACAGGCTGGTATCCGGCAGTGTCAGGTGGTGGGGCGCACCCTCCGGCCAATGGGGCAGGTGACGGTTGAACATTCTAAAACCCTATTGTTATGAGTCTGGGTTAATCGATATGCGGGCGGTATGGCGGTGCCATCTCGCTGGAGATTTGCACGCAATGCGGTTGCATGTCAAATATATGGAATCGTGTTTCGCTATGCGGAACTATTGATCGGTTATTCGTAAGCCGTTGAAGTCTGCGGGGCGTTTTTCAAAGAATGCGGCAATCCCTTCGGCAGCTTCATCGTCCCCCATGGACACCACCATATGGTTGGCCTCCAGCTCCAGCTGTTGTTCCAGGGTCGTGCGGCTGGCCTGGCGGCACAGGGTCTTGATGCGTGCCATTGCTCGCTGTGGGCCAGCGGCAATCCGGGTTGCCAGGGTGATGGCTGCCGGGAGCGCGTCACCGGGTTCGGTCAGCGCATTGACCGCGCCCAAGGCATGCAAGCGTTCACCGCTGATACGCTCACCTGTCAGGCACAGTTGCGTCAGTACCTGGCGCGAAACAAACTCGGCGAGGAACGCCGTGGCACCACCATCGGGCGTGAGGCCAACCTTGACGTAGGCCACCGAAAACGCAGCGTTACGCGCCACGACCAGCATGTCGCAAGCCAACGCAATCGATAGGCCGGCGCCGGCGGCGGCGCCTTCGACGGCGGCAATCACCGGCTTGCTGCAATTTTGGAGCGCGCGGATCAGGTCATGCAGGCCTTCAAGATTGACCCGGCGCTCCGCTGGCGTCATGGCCCGACGCAATGCCAGCCGATGCAGATCGCCGCCGGCGCAGAAATGGCCGCCAACCCCGGTCAGCACCACGGCGCCAATCGACGGGTCTGCCTCGGCCTGGGCCAGTGCCTGGGGCAATGCGGCATAGAACTCGGGCGTGAGTGCATTACGTGCGGCGGGGTTGTTATTGGACAGCACGAGGACAGCACCTTCACGCCCCACAAGAATCGGTTCACCCATGGTTTCACCTGTTGTGCTCAGTGGCTGGTTATTCCAAGGATTATCGGAAGGCAAAGCTTCATTGACAATCACAGCCCTGATTGACAGGCTGTTCAAAATTCTTTGACAGTGATCCCTATGGACCTCAAGTCGCTTACCTTGCTGGTCGAAATCATCGATGCAGGCAACCTCAGCGAGGCCGCACGGCGACTTAAAGTCAGCCGGGCCAATATCAGCTACCACCTCAGCCGCCTGGAGCAGTCGATCGGTTTGCAACTGGTGCGGCGCACGACGCGCCGCATTGAGCCGACCGAGATCGGCCTGCGCCTGTATGAGCACGGGCGGGCCATTCGCAATGAACTGCTGGCGGCGCAAGAGTCGGTCTCATCGCTGGGCCAGAGCTTGCAGGGCAGGGTGCGGGTGAGTGTGCCCAGCGGTTACGGGCAGTGGGTGATGGCCGACTGGCTGCTGGACTTCAAGCGGCTGTACCCGGGGATCGTGCTGGATGTGATGTTCGAAAATCGCGTCGAAGACCTGATGCGCGATGAAGTGGATATCGCAGTACGGGTCATGTCCGAGCCGCCGCAAAACCTGGTAGCTCGGGACATGGGCGTGTTGCGCTACGTGGCTTGCGTCTCGGCGGCCTATGCCCGGGAACATGGCGTGCCCGGACAACTGAGCGACTTGCGCACCGCGCCGCTGATTACCGCGGCGGTGGTCGGCCGACAATTGCGCGTTGCTGCGTACCTGGACGATGAGCGCCATGAGGTACTGCTGGAGCCCACCCTGATTTCAGAGAACTTCCTGTTTCTGCGCCAAGCGGTATTGGCCGGGCTGGGCGTAGGGCTGGTGCCGGACTACCTGGTGCAGGACGACGTACGCCAGGGCACGTTGGTGACCGCACTGGACACCTGGCGGCTGAGCATCTTCGGCACCAACATGTATATGCTCTACATGCCCGACCACCACCACACTCGCGCGACATCGACGTTCATCGACTTCATGCTCGCCCGCTCCAGAACCACGGAGATAGACTGCGCCCCATGTCCATCCAACACGCACTCCTGACCTCACTCCTGGAAAAACCCTCGACGGGGTATGAGCTGGCCAATCGGTTCGACCGCTCCATTGGTTACTTCTGGCAGGCCACCCATCAGCAGATCTATCGTGAGCTGGGGCGTATGGTCACGGCCGGCTGGCTCATGGCGCAGGACTGTCCCAAGGCCGACAAGCGGCGCAAAAAAATCTACCAGGTGCTACCTGCGGGGCGCGAAGAGTTGCAGCGTTGGGCGAGCGAGCCGCAAGAGTCGGGGGACCAGAGCCAGGCACTGTTGATCAAGCTACGTGCCGAGGCGGTCATCGGGCCGTTGGGCCTGCGTGAGGAAGTGCTGCGCCTGTTCAAGCAACACCAGGCCATGCTTGAGACATATCGGCAGATTGAACAGCGCGACTTTTCGTCTGCTTCGTTGACCCACGCACAGCGCCTGCAATACGTGGTGCTGCGGCGCGGAATCATGCTCGAAGAAAGCTGGCTGGCCTGGGCGGACGAGTTATTGCCATTGATTGAGGCGTGAGGCCAGGCAGGGTTCGACTCCGCCCCACCGCCAATCCCCTGTAGGAGCTGTCGAGCTTCAGCGAGGCTGCGATAGCGGCAACACAGGCACTGAAGATGTCGCCTGACCCCCCGCCATCGCAGCCTCGCCGGGGCTCGACAGCTCCCACTTTTGTTCTTCGTTAATGAGTCGCGCTGAGGTCCAGGCGTTTACGTGAGGCTTGATACTCGCCCTTGAGCCGCTCGATCAAACCGCCCGCCGGCAGTACCGACTTGACCGCGCCTACACCTTGGCCTGCGCCCCAGATATCTTTCCATGCCTTGGCCTTGGCCCCCTCACCGGTGCCGAAATTCATTGCCGAAGGGTCGGACACCGGTAGTTCATCCGGGTCCAGGCCGCTGTTGGCGATGCTTTGGCGCAGGTAATTGCCATGCACGCCGGTAAACAGGTTGGAGTACACAATGTCATCGGCCGAGCTCTCGACAATCATTTGCTTGTAGGCCGCCTGTGCATGGGCTTCTTCAGTGGCGATAAATGCCGAGCCTATGTAGGCCAGGTCCGCGCCTGCCGCCTGCGCGGCGAGAATTCCATTGCCGTGGGAAATGGCCCCCGAAAGCAGCAGCGGGCCGTCGAACCATTCACGGATTTCCTGGATAAGCGCAAAGGGCGAAATCTTCCCCGCATGGCCACCAGCGCCTGCAGCCACGGCGATCAGGCCGTCGGCGCCTTTGTCGATGGCTTTTTTGGCGAAGGTATTGTTGATCACGTCGTGCAGCACGATGCCGCCGTAGGCGTGCACCGCGTCATTCACATCCACCCGCGCACCCAGGGACGTGATGATGATCGGGACTTTGTACTTGGCGCACAGGGCCAGGTCGTGCTCGAGGCGATCATTGGACTTGTGCACGATCTGGTTGACCGCAAACGGCGCAGAAGGCTTGTCCGGATGCAGGGCATCGTACGCGGCTAGCTCGGTTGTAATCTGTTTGAGCCACTCCTCCAGCACCGGTGCCGGCCGTGCATTCAGCGCCGGGAACGAACCCACCACGCCCGCCTTGCACTGGGCGATCACCAGCTGCGGGCTGGAAATAATAAACAGCGGCGAACACACCACTGGAATCGAAAGACGGCCTTGCAACACAGCGGGGAGAGTCATGGCGGCTCCAATCGGATCGGGGGTCGGGTACCCGGCGAGGAGAAATTAGCAGGGTGAATTTTAATATGCAACCAGTTGCATAGTTGCAGCGGTTGCTGCCCGCAAGAAATGCGTTTGCTGTTCTATGCTGCTTAAGCGGGACTCAATCTTAAGGACGGGAGGACGGTATGAACAATGAACCCAAGCCGCACGACGAGACGCAGCAGGAGCGCGCCCGGCAGCGTCGCGAGGAAGAGAAGCCACAGACCTGGAAGCACCCGGATGATGGTACGGAACTGTCCGAGCGCGATCAGGAGCGTCCGCTGAAACCCTGACGGCAACAGCCGGCTTGCCAGGTGCGTGTCAGCCTTGGATCGGCGTACACAGTTCCACTAGCGTCCCATCCGGGCAACGCACATACGACACCACCTGGCCCCAGGGCTTGCTGCTTGGCGCCGTCAGCTCGCTTGCACCGGCGCTTAGCGCCTTGGCGTGGGCGGCCGGCACGTCATCGGTGACGAACCCCAACTCCATGCCCAGTGGTTGTTTCGAGCTGTGGGCTGCCACGTGCCCGCCGGGAAAATTCATCTCCCCCAGCTCATGGGCCGCAAAGGACAAGGTGGTGCCACCCGTATCCAGCTCGCCATAGGTGCCTGATTCATGCAGGAAACGCCGGTTGAAGCCGAAGGCGTTTTCAAAAAATTGCAGGGACGCGGCGACGTCGGGCACATAGACGATGGTGTAGGCGAATTTCATGGTTAAGCGCTCCATGCTTGAGTGAGATGGCGATTAAAGAATGCCTGCCGATACCAGCAAGGCCGTAGGAAACCCCGACGCGAGCACCAGGTACGCAACGATAGCGGCCAGGCACAACCCTACAAATACCCGCAACAGTGTTCTGGCGGTAGGGTGGGCGATGAACTTGATGGACCAGATGCACATCCCGGCCATCAGAACAGCCAGGACAAGAATGACCAGCACGGTGATGTTCTCGGTTGCCGTGGAAGCTGATTTATAGTCCCAAACCCTTGGCTTGGATAGTCTGCACATAGACGCAGGGCCCGCTGTGTTCCTAAACTGCCGGCTGTCTTGGGCTGTGGTGCGCGTGCCATGAATCGCAATGAATTACGCAAGGCCGATATCAATCTGATGGTGGTGTTTGAAACGCTGATGCTCGAGCGCAACGTGACACGCGCGGCAGAGAAGCTGTTTCTCGGCCAGCCGACGATCAGCGCCGCCCTCAACCGCCTGCGCACGTTGTTCAACGACCCGCTGTTTATCCGCGTCGGCCATCGCATGGAACCCACGGCGCGGGCCGAGGAACTTATCCTGCATCTGTCGCCGGCCCTGGATTCGCTGTCGGCGGCGTTGAGTCTTACCCATGATTTCGACCCGTCTGTCAGCACCATGACCTTTCGCATCGGCCTGTCCGATGACGTCGAGTTCGGCCTGTTGCCACCGCTGCTGCGTGCTCTGCGCACCGAAGCGCCGCAGGTGGTATTTGTGGTACAGCATGTGGATTACTGGCGCATCCCGGATTTGCTGGCAGCGGGCGATATTACCGTGGGCATCACCCAGACCCGCGGCCTGCCGGCCAATGCCAAGCGCAAGTTGTTGCGCCATATCCGCCCCAGCGTGCTACGCGCCGACCCCTCGGACCAGCCGCTGACCCTCGATGAATATTGCTCACGGCCCCATGTGCTGGTGTCCCACACCGCCAATGTCGCGGGTTTTGCCGATGAGTGGCTGGCAGAGATCGGTCGCAAGCGGCACGTAGTGTTATCCGTGCCGCAATACAGCTCCTTGCCGGCGTTGTTGGCCGGCACCGATATGATCGCCAGCCTGCCGGACTATGCGGCCCAGGCCATGGCGGCGGCGGGCAACCTGTTTTGCGAGCCGTTCCCGTTCGACACGCCGACCCTGGACCTGTCCATGGTCTGGCTCAGCCACGTTGACAGCGACCCCGCCGAGCGCTGGATGCGCTCACGGCTGGAAGCCTTTATGAAGGGCTGAGAACGTTGGATTGCACGCTATGCATGGGCTTCTTTCAGCGCTTCCAGCTTGAGGCTTGCTGCGGCTCTGGCCACCTGTTCCCGAAACCACAGGTTGGCGCTTTCCTGCTCGCTGGCGTCGTTCCATTGCATATCCAGGGTAAACCCCGGTAGGCCGTTGGGTGCCTCGCAGTGGCCAAACTGCGGCTCCACGGCCAGCAACTGCTGCACACGTCGGGGCAGGGTGACGATGAAGTCGGTGCCGGCAATCATCTTCAGCGCCGCGCTGTAGCTGTTGGCGCGGGCGATGACCTGGCGCTTGTGGGCCTGGCGGGCCAGCCAGCCGTCGATCATGTTGGTGTCCGAGGTCCAGGGCGTGGGGAATACGTGGCGCCGTGCCACAAAGGACTGCAGGCTGAACGCCGGCTCGCGCGGGGCGGCGCGTTTGTCGAAGACGCAGACCAGGTCGTCCTCCAGCAGCATCTCGGTCCTGAGGTCCTTGTGCTCGCGATGAAAGTGCGGGCCGAAGCAGATCACCAGGTCCAGGCGCCCGTCGCGCAGCGCTTCGATGGGAATCTCGGTTTCCAGCTTCTGCACGTTGACGATCACCGGCAGGTCGGCATGATCGAAGTCTTTCAACAATCTGGGCAGGATCAGTTGTTCGAAGTACTCGGGCGCACAAAGGTTGAAGGTGACGGTTTTTTGCTTGGGGTCGAACGTCTGCGCACCCGCATGGCAGAGGTTGATGCTTTCGAGGATTTTCTGCACATGGCCATACATGGTGCTGGCCTTGTAGGTCGGGCGCATGCCGGCACGGGTATTGATAAACAAGTCGTCCTCGAAGCTGGTGCGCAGCTTCTTCAGGCTGTAACTGACGGTGGACTGGCTGACAAACAGGGTTTCGGACACATCGGTGACGCTGCTTTGCTCATACACCGCGATGAACACCATCAGGTCCTGCATATCGAGCTTTCTAAGCAAGTTGCTGTTTAGCATTCGTTCCGTCCGTGAGTCTGTTGCGCGACCGCAGCGCAAACAAGACAAAATGTTAACGGAACGCTCGTACCAATAGAAAGGTCTGTCGGACCTTTCTATGTTCATTGTGGGACAGATACTGTTTGGAACACGACGCCCTAGCGGATATGCCGTGCATAGTGGCGTGGGTCGAAGCGCAGGACGATCAGTAACATCACCACCACCACGGCGGTGAGCGACCACCAGGCCCACTCGAAACTGCCCAGTTGGTCGCGGATCATCCCGGCAATCAGCGGCGATACGCCAGCAATCAGGTAGCCGATGCCCTGCACGAATGCCGTCAGGCCGCCGGCGCGGCGTGGGTTGTCCAGATGGTCGAGGGACAGGATCAGGCTCATGGGGAACAGCCCGCCAATGCCCAGGCCCAGCAGGCACGGCCACAGTAATGTGAGGTGCTGCGGCGAGAGGATCAGGCCACAGAAGCCCGCGATGATCAGCACCAGCAACACGGCAACCACGCCGCGCTTGTCCTGCCGCCGGTTGGCGATGGCCGGGGTGATCAGCCCGGACACCACTTCCATGGCCGTCAGGAAGCCCAGTAGCAGCCCGGCGTTCTGTTCGCTCCAGCCCTGCTCGACGTAGTACGGCGCCAGCCATGCCAGTACGCAGGTGTAGGAAGCGGTACCGAGGCCGAAGAAAATCGCCAGCAACCACGCACGGCGATTACCGAAAAATGACTCCTGGGGGCCGGCGCCGGCTGGGGGCAGGGGTGGCAACGCCGCGCGCTGGGCGTACCAGAACAGCAGCGCCAATACCGCAAGCACCGCCCAGATTGCCAGGCCGATACGCCAACTGCCGGTTTGCACCTGGATGAACGGCGAGAACGATGCCGCCAATGCTGCGCCACCCATGATTGCGGTGACGTACAGGCCCATGAACAGCGAAACATTGTCACGAAAGTGCGACTTGATCAGCGCGGGCATCAACGCCTGGATCAAGGCAATGCCCACGCCGGCGGCAATGGCGCTGAGGATCAATTCGGCCGCAGAGTCGAGAAACAGCCGCGACAGCGTGGCCAGGCCAATCACCACCAGCGACAGCACGATACTGCGATGCTCACCCAACCGTTTGCCCAGGCCAATGCCAAAGAACATCGCCAAGCCCATCGCCATCACTGGCAGCATGGTCAACAACGAGGCGGTGCTGAAACTCAGGGGTACATCGGCGCGGATCGACGATAACAAAGGCCCGACCGCCGCCATGGACGGGCGCAGGTTCAGGGCCACCAGCACAACGCTGAGCATCAACCAGAGGGCGGTGGTGGGTTTAGCGTGGACGTTTTCCATGGGCGGGCCTTGAGCGGACAAGGTCGCTATTAGGCGGCCACCCAGGGCGAGGGGCAAATGAGAAAGTCGCAGGGGCTATTGAATAAACAGGCGCCGCTTTGTCGATTGCACACCTGACCTGTGGCGAGCGGGCTTGCCCCGCGTTGGGGCGCGTAGCGCCCCCAATCAGGTATTGCGCAGAGACTGGTTGTGGGGCTGCTGCGCAGCCCCGCGCGGGCATGAGTATCTACACAACTCTTTGATGGTTCTTTGGGTTGTGTACATATCCGTTGCTGCGGTCACGGCGGCTATGGGTTCCGCCCTGACAGCCGACCTGATCGGTGAGGCTTACGCGTATACCTGTGGGAGCTGGCTTGCCTGCGATAGCGGTCGATCAGTCAATATATTTATCGGCTGATACACCGCTATCGCAGGCAAGCCAGCTCCCACAGGGGAATGCAGCTTCGCGCTCTGGCTTTGCTGTTGCCCAGCTTTTGATCTGGCTTTTGATCTTGGGCGCCCCGTCAAACCACGATGGCCGCAGGCAGGTATTGCGCAGTGGGCACCCCGGCAGGGATGCCGGGGTAGCCGCGACACGGCCATGGATGGCCGATCGCGGCGGGCCCACGGAGCAATGCCTGACTGCGGGCATGCCGAGCCTTGGCGAGGCACCGAGTGGTGGGGCAAGAGCGCTTTGGTTACTTTGGACTGGGCCGGCACTCCGGCTTTTCGAAAGTGACCCGCCGTCAGGGCGGAACCCATAGCCGCCATAACCGCAGCAACGGGTATGTACACATCCCCAGAAGAGCGAGTTGTGTAGATACTCATGCCGCGCGGGGCAAGCCCGCTCGCCACAGAGCGTGTGTTTAGTAGCCTACGGTGAAACGCTGGCGCGAATGTTTCGGTGTTTCCACTTCATCGATCAACGCAATCGCGAAGTCGGCAAAGCTGATCCAACTGCGGCCTTCGCTGCTCACCAGCAGGTCGTCCTGGCCCAGGCGGAACGTGCCGGTGCGCTCAGTCTCGACAAACTCTGCCGAGGGCGAAAGAAAGGTCCAGTCCAACGTCTTTTCCTGGCGCAAGGTGTCGAGGAACGCCGCACCCGCACTGGCCTCGGCCTTGTATTCGGCAGGGAACCCTTCGCTGTCGATGACCCGCCCGCCGCCCGGCAACAGCAGCGAACCCGCACCGCCCACTACCAGCAAACGCTTTACGCCGGCCTGTTTGACCGGGCCGATCACTGCGGCAGCGGGCAGGGTGGCGAAGTGCGCGGCGCTGATCACCACGTCGCTGCCGCTGATGGCCTGTTGCAGAGCTGCCGCGTCCAGGGCGTCGACCTGTTTGACGGTCAGGCCGGGACGCGCTGCGATAGCGCCAGTGTTACGGGCAATGGCAGTGACCGTGTGGCCGCGACGCAGGGCTTCTTCCAGCAGTTGGCTACCGGCACGGCCGGTGGCACCAATGATTGCAATCTTGCTCATGACGTTCTCCAGGGTGGGTAAAGGTTGGATCAATTCACCACTTCATTTCGCCCTTGGCGACTTTGGCGCTCAGTTCCAGAGAGCTTTCATCGGCCAGGTGCGGGTAGCGTTTTTTCATCGCCGCAATCAGTGCGGTGGAATCCTTGGCCTTGGCGGTCTCTACGTCGAACGCCTTGATGTAGTCGGCAGTGAAGGCGACAGATTTGGCCGAAGGTGTGCCCAGGTAGTGACCGGGTACCACGGTGACCGGTTTGAGTTTTTCGATACGTTGCAGGGTGCCCAGCCAATCGGCGTGGGATTTCGCGCCCTGGGTGTCGGCCATCCACAGGTGGATGTTTTGCGAGACCACCACGCCGCCGACCACGGCCTTGATCGATGGGATCCAGACAAAGCTGCGATCCGGCTGCGGGCCGTCCAGGCCGATCACTTCCAGTGCTTGCCCTTCAAGCGTCAGGCTATGGCCTTCGAGGACTTGGGGAATAATGGTTTTGGCCGGCTTGTCGTCGCCCATTTTCGGACCCCAGTATTCGATCTTTCCGGCAACGGTGGCCTTGATATGGTCGACCACTGGCTGCGGGGCGAGGATCTTGGCCTGGGGGAAGGCGCTGGCCAGAGTGTCGAGGCCGAAGTAGTAGTCTGGGTCGCCATGGCTGATATAGATGGTGGTCAGTTGTTTGCCGCTGGCGCGGATTTTCTGCACCAGTTGTTCGGCCTGGCCTTTGCCAAACTGCGCGTCCACCAGGATCGCGTCTTTCTCGCCGCTGACCAGCACCGAACTGACAGGGAAGATCGCCGATTCGCCCGGGTTGTAGACATCGAGGGTGAGGTCGGCGGCGACGGCGTGGGCGGCAAAGCCGAGAACGGTAGTGGCCAATACAAAGCGCTTGAGGGTGGTGAGCATGTTCAGGTCCAGGTCAGGGGTGCCTTGGCAGGCGATGGACAGAGCTTAGTTGCACTGAACGCAGCAAAAAATGCGATGCTGGAACATAGTTTGTTTCTGAAATCGGGCAAATCATGGATCGTCTTCAAGCAATGCGCGTGTTTGTCACCGTGGTCGACCTGGGCAGCCAATCTGCCGCCGCCGATCATCTGGACCTGTCGCGCCCTGTGGTGTCGCGTTATCTGGCGGAGTTGGAGGACTGGGTCGGCGCCCGCTTGATGCACCGCACCACTCGCAAGCTCAGCCTGACCGCCGCCGGCAGCGAAACCCTGCCACGATGCCGGCAGATGCTGGAATTGTCCTGCGACATGCAGGCCGCCGTCAGCGAACCGGACGACGCCCCCCGTGGCCTGGTGCGCCTGAGTGTCAGCACCTCGTTTGGCCAGGCGCAGTTGGCCGAGGCGATGGCCGATTACGTCAAGCGTTACCCGTTGGTCAGCATTGACCTGCAGATGCTCGATCGCACGGTGAACCTGGTGGATGAGCGCATTGACCTGGCGATCCGCACCAGCAATGACCTGGACCCTAACCTGATCGCCCGTCAACTGACGGTATGCCGCTCGGTGATCTGCGCTTCGCCGGCGTATCTGCAGGAACACCCGCAACCCCAGCGGGTAGAGGAGCTGGCGGGGCATAACTGCCTGACCCATTCTTACTTCGGCAAAAGCCTGTGGCATTTCGAGGAGGATGGCGAACCGGTATCGGTGCCGGTGCACGGCAATATCAGCGCCAATGAGG
The DNA here is from genome assembly GCF_007858275.1 of Pseudomonas proteolytica. GTDB lineage: Bacteria > Pseudomonadota > Gammaproteobacteria > Pseudomonadales > Pseudomonadaceae > Aquipseudomonas > Aquipseudomonas proteolytica. Next base: position 4,611 of record NZ_VFEV01000046.1, on the reverse strand, counting down.
CCAGCACCTTGCTACGGCTGACCCTGGCCGGCGCGGGGGTGGCGATGTTGCCGACCTATCAGGCCGGCGATTACATCCGCAGCGGGCAACTGATCCGCCTGCTGCCCCATGCCGAGCCCCGGCGGATGAACATGTACGCGGTCTACGCCTCGCGTAAGCACATGCCGCAGGCCTTGCGCAGCCTTCTGGATTTCCTGGTATTGCGCTTCCCGCCCGAGCCGCAATGGGATGCGGGGCTGTAGGGCCGATAAGGCGCCTGAATACCCGTCAATACTGGCAACTCGCCCTGGCTGACCTATGCTTAAGACAGCACCTTCTTGATCTGTCCGGAGGTCACCGCCATGACGATCAAAACCAGAAAGTACCTGATGATCTTTGCCCTGTGCGCCTTCGCCACAGCCCTGTACGGCACCGCCGCCTACCGCGCCGAACAGGCCCGCCAGCAACCGGGCATGGCCGCGAGCTGCAACCATGGGCAATGCACCTACTCAGCGACGTTGAGCGCTCTGCGCTGACACCCCATCGTTAGGCGCCGCGTTCAGCTGTTCGCGAAATGCCTTGGGTGAAAACCCCACGCGTCGTCGGAACAGGCGTGAAAAGTTGGTCGGATCTGAAAACCCCAAAACCTCAGACATTTCGTTGATGGTCATGCTGGTGTAGGTCAGCAGGCGCTTGGCCTCCAACAACTGACGGTCATGCATGATCTGCAAGGCCGGCTGCCCGCCCAATTCGCGGCAGGTGCCGTTGAGGTGCGACACAGAGATCCCCAGCTTGTGCGCCAGGTCTTCGATTTTCGGGTGTTCGCGGTAGTGCTGCTCCACCAACTGGGTGAAACGCCGGAAGTATTCACGGCCCCGTGGGGCCCGTGGATGGCGGCGCTGGATGGCCTGGCGGCTGATCCACACCAATAGCACGCTGACCAGGGCGTGCATCATCATGTCCCGGGCCGGGAAGTCGTCGCTGTATTCGTTCTGCAACCGCGTAAAAAGGCTATTGAGATAGTCACTGTCCTGGCCCGCCGGGTAGCTGCCCAGGGCGCTCAAACCGTCCACCGCCGAACCCAATTGGCCTTGCAGGTGCGCCACCAGTGGCGCGGCCAGTGTCACCACAAATCCTTCGACATCCTCGGAAAACCGGAACCCATGCACACACAGCGGCGGTAGCACCTGCAGGGTCGACTGCGTCAGCGTCGTGCGCTGGCCCTCGATCTCCAGTTGCGCCTGGCCCTTGTACACGTAGAGCAATTGGCACAGGTCCGCATGCCGGTGGGGCTGGATCTCCCACTGGTACTCACGGCTGCGCCGGGAGATGGTTTCACAGTGCAGCAAGTCTGGCGTCGGCCACTGTTGGCTTTCCCCGTAGAGTTTGAACACTGGAATCGCGGGGCTGGCATTTTTGGTCATGTTTTTATCCGATACTCAGGACAGTGGTTCGGTAATCGCCCCGATTGGCGAAAAGCGCAGGCTTTGGCTCAGTTTTCACCTTCTTGTGGCGGTCACTCAAGGGAAAAATGCCAGTACCAAAACCACTGACAACGCTTTCACCGGTTACGTTCGGGGGAAGCAGGCGGGTCATAAAAATAATGAAAACGCTAAAAACCCAAATCGCCATCATCGGCGCCGGTCCTTCGGGGCTGCTGCTCGGCCAGTTGCTGCACAACGCCGGGATTGAAACCCTGATTCTTGAGCGGCAGACCCCGGACTATGTACTGGGGCGGATTCGCGCCGGGGTGCTGGAGCAGGGCATGGTCGAGCTGTTGCGCCAGGCGGGCGTCGGCCAGCGGATGGACGCCGAGGGCCTGGTGCATGAAGGCTTCGAGCTGGCTCTGAATGGGCGTTTGCAACATATCGACCTGAAATCCCTGACCGGCGGCAAGACCGTGATGATCTACGGCCAGACCGAAGTCACCCGCGACCTGATGGCCGCCCGCGAGCAGGCCGGCGCCATCACTTTCTATGAAGCACGCAACGTACAACCCCACGACCTCAAGGGCGAGCGGCCCTGGCTGACCTTCGAGCATCAAGGCCAGCAGGTACGCGTGGACTGTGACTACATCGCCGGTTGCGATGGCTTCCACGGCGTGGCGCGTCAGTCGATCCCCAGTGACGTGCTCAAGACCTTCGAGCGGGTTTACCCCTTCGGCTGGCTGGGCATTCTTGCCGACACCCCGCCGGTCCACGACGAATTGGTATACGCCAAGCACCCGCGCGGCTTTGCCCTGTGCAGCATGCGTTCGTCCAGCCGCAGCCGCTATTACCTGCAAGTGCCGGCCGCGGAGTCGATTGACGCGTGGTCCGACCAGCGCTTCTGGGATGAACTCAAGGCGCGCTTACCCACGGATCTGGCGGCGCAATTGGTCACCGGGCCGTCGATCGAAAAGAGCATCGCCCCGCTGCGCAGTTTCGTGGTGGAGCCCATGCAGTACGGGCGCCTGTTCCTGCTGGGAGACGCCGCCCACATCGTGCCGCCCACCGGGGCCAAGGGCCTGAACCTGGCGGCCGGTGATGTCAGCACCCTGTTTACGATCCTGTGCAAGGTGTACCGGGAAGGGCGCGTGGAGCTGCTGGAAAAATACTCACAGATCTGCCTGCGCCGTATCTGGAAGGCCGAGCGGTTTTCGTGGTGGATGACCTCGATGCTGCACCAGTTTCCCGAGGCGGATGGCTTCAGCCAACGCATCGCCCAGAGTGAGCTGGAGTACTTTGTCGAGTCTGAGGCCGGGCGTAAAACCATTGCAGAAAATTACGTAGGACTTCCCTACGAAGCTATCCAATAGCTGGCTATCGAGTAACATGACGGGCATTGCCGCGGGCCTCTTTTTCCGTGGCCTTGCCTGCAGGTTCTGCCGTGACTCAACCCACACCTTCTGTACGCAGTGTCCTCGCCGCGCTGATGTTGGCGATTTTCCTCGGCGCCCTGGACCAGACCATCGTGGCGGTGTCGATGCCGGCCATTTCCGCCCAGTTCAACGACGTCAACCTGCTGGCCTGGGTCATCTCCGGCTACATGGTGGCGATGACGGTGGCGGTGCCGATCTACGGCAAGCTCGGCGACCTGTACGGGCGCCGGCCCATGATGCTGATCGGCATGGGCCTGTTCACCGTCGCCTCGCTGTTTTGTGGCATGGCGCAAAGCATGGAACAACTGGTGCTGGCGCGTATCCTCCAGGGCATTGGCGCGGGCGGGATGATTTCCGTGAGCCAGGCGATCATCGGCGACATCATCCCACCCCGCGAGCGCGGGCGTTACCAGGGTTACTTCAGCAGCATGTACGCCGTCGCCAGCGTGGCCGGGCCGGTGCTGGGCGGCTATATGACCGAGTACCTGTCGTGGCGCTGGGTGTTTTTGATCAACCTGCCATTGGGCGCGGGCGCCTGGTGGGTGGCCCATCGCACCCTCGTGGGGCTGCCGGTGCCACAGCGCAAGCCGATCATCGATTACCTCGGCACGCTGCTGATGATCGTTGGCCTGACGGCGCTGTTGCTGGGCATCACTGAAATCGGCCAGGGCCATCATTGGCGCGATGATCAAGTGCTGGGCCTGCTGGCATGTGCCCTGGTGGCGTTGACGCTGTTTGTCTGGCACGAGCGCCGGGCGCGGGAGCCGTTGTTGCCCATGCACCTGTTCGCCAATCGCAGCGCGGTGCTGTGCTGGTGCACGATTTTCTTCACCAGTTTCCAGGCCATCTCGCTGATCGTACTGATGCCCCTGCGCTACCAGAGCGTCACGGGCGCCGGCGCCGACAGCGCTGCGCTGCACCTGCTGCCGCTGGCGATGGGCTTGCCCATGGGCGCGTTCTTCGCCGGGCGCATGACCTCGGTGACGGGGCGCTACAAACCCATGATCCTGGCCGGGGCAGTGCTCACGCCGATTGCGATCCTCGGCATGGCCTTCAGCGCACCCCAGTCCCTGGTCTTGAGCAGCCTGTTCATGGTGCTCAGTGGCATTGCCTCAGGCATGCAGTTCCCGACGTCCCTGGTGGGCACGCAAAACTCGGTGGCCCAACACGACATTGGCGTCGCCACCAGCACCACCAACCTGTTCCGCTCCCTGGGTGGCGCGGTTGGCGTGGCGTGCATGTCGGCCTTGCTGCTGGCGTTGTTGCAGGATTCGAGTATTGCCCATCTGGCCGGTGGCTCGATGATGGCTGAAGGCAGTTCCGGCAACGTCCTGCTCGATGGCCTCAATGCCGCGCCCGGCCCGGCGCAGGATGCCTTGCGTGGGGAGTTGCTGAGTACGTTCCGGCATTTATTGATGATCAGTGCGGCGGTGTCGCTGCTGGGGCTGGCGGCGGCGATTGCCATGCCCAACCACCTGTTGCGTGGGCGTGAGGACAAGGCGCGATAAACGCTTCGACCCAGGACGCTCAATTAAGCGCGAACCCCGCCTGTGGCGAGGGGGCTCGTCCCCCGTTGGGCTGCGCAGCAGCCCCAACCCAATAAGCCTCACAGAGTTTTATCTGACACACCGGGGTGGCATATTTTGGGGCTGCTGCGCAGCCCAACGGGGGTGTAGAACCGTAGACATCCTTTACATCTGAAACCGGGGACATCGTTTACACATTTGAAGCTTGGATGCGGCTCTTGCCGCGTCCAAGTCTGCCCAAGGGAT
>NZ_VFEV01000045.1 GCF_007858275.1 Pseudomonas proteolytica | reverse complement strand
ACAGCCGCGTCCAGGCAAACGGCAGTACGCCCTGCAACTCGCCATCGGTCAGGGTCAGCAGTTCTTCGCCGGTGACCATGGACACCGGGCAGCCATGGGTCGCGGTTTTATCGGCGCTGGCGCTGGCCGCGCCGTTGGGGTTTTTCGCGGAGGAAGGTGCGTCGTCCACCGCCTCATGTTTGATCAAGGCCGTCTTGGGCGCGGATTTTTCCCGCACCAGTGGCACCGGATTGGCGACTTCAATCGCGCCGGCCTTGAGTGGCACGCTGGGCACCGTTTTGATCTGTGTTGCGGGGCTGCCTAGCAATAACGGCTTGAGCGCCTCGGCATGGGGGCCCAACCCGGTTTGTGCAAACGGTCGGGCCAGTTGCTCCAGCCACTGGCGGACGCGCCCCGACTTGACCTTGCCCAGCACCTGCGCGCCCAGGCGCACTGTCACGCCCATGCCGGCAGTGACCCACACCAGCAACAGGTTGATCAGCACTTCGGCGCTGATTTGCCCCAGCAGTTCGTTCAAGTACGGCGGCGGCAGCATGCGCAGCCAACTGACCATCGCCGACAGGTAGATGAACAGCAGCGGCTCGTCGCTGAGCACCAGCAGGCCATTGGCGATGGCCTCCTGGCTCAGTTCCAGCAGGGCATCCAGTTCGGCCTGGGTGAGGTATTGCAGGAGTTTCTCGCTGTTGGGCCCAAGGTCCGCCAGCCATTCATACAATTGCTCGATGTTGTCCCAGAGCTCATGCAGTGCGTCGCCAAATCCACGGGCATAGGCGTGGTCCAGCAGGCGGTAGCGCTGCACAAAGTTGGCTTCGGAGTAGTCCTGCCACAGCGGCTCAAATGTGCTGGTCCAGTCGTTGCGCAACTGGCTTTCCAGCGGCGCAATGAGCGACTGATAAGAGGCATACAACGCCTTGACGTGGTCCGCGCAAACATTGGGGTAGAAGGTGATCCGATACGACTGGTCGCGGGTACAGTCGGTGACTTCAAGAATGCCGCTGGGGCCGATGGTTTTGTAAATGGGTTCGCCCAGCGGGCCACCGTCCTTGGGGACAGCTTGCAGCATCACCGGGGTGTTGCCGATGGGCACAAAGCGTGTGCTTTGGAACAGGTGCACCAGGGTCAACGAGCCACTGGCCTTGCACATCGCGACCGTGCTGCTGGGGGCTTTGGACGAAATGGGCGCCACCAGCGCCACCTCATCGCCCACCTTGAAGACCTGCTCGACCTCCAGCGCCGAGAAGCTCCAGAAACTCTCGGCCCACTGTTCATAGGTATTCAGGCATTGCCGGAAGTCGCTGAGGACCGCTTCGACGTCCCGTGTTTTGAAGTCCATGGCCGCCAGGACCATAAAGCCAATGGCGGCATTCAAGAGGTGGCCCCCAGGACGGGGGCATCAATTGGAAAGTACATCGGCGGTCCCTTGCGCTGTGTGATCAGGCGAGGGACTTTGCAGAGGTTTTCAGGGGGTATAAGTAGAGTTTATCTGGCCGCAGGGTGGGATATTTCGGTGGATGGCGTTGGCCAAGCGTTGACCTCGTTGTAGGAGTGGGCTTGTGTGTGTGGGCTTGCTCGCGAAAGCGGTGGAACAGTCAATAAATTCGGCGACTGACACTACGCTTTCGCGAGCAAGCCCGCTCCCACATAAGCTTACACACACACATTGGATTTATGGGGTTTGGGGGATTGCTGCCTGCTGCTTGTCCCGGCCCAGCACCAAGCTGCACAACGCCGGCAAGAACAGCAGCGTCAACACCGTCCCCACCAAAACCCCACCAATCAGCACATAGGCCAGCGACGACCAGAACACTGACAAGGTCAGCGGAATAAACGCCAACGCAGCCGCCAGTGCGGTCAATATCACCGGCCGTGCGCGGCGTACGGTGGCTTCGACAATCGCTTCGCTGGTCGCCATGCCGTGTTCCTGGTTCTGGCGGATCTGATCGGTGAAGATCAGCGTGTTACGCATCAGGATCCCGCCAATCCCGATCAGCCCCAGGATCGCATTGAAGCCGAACGGCTGGTTGAACAGCAGCAGGGTCGGCACCGCGCCGATCAAGCCCAGCGGCGCGGTGGCGAAGACCATGAACATCACGCCGAACGAGCGCACCTGGAACATGATCACCGTCAGGGTCAGCAGGATCATGATGGGGAATAGCGCCGCGAGGGCCACGTTGGCCTTGGCGCTTTCTTCGACGGGGCCGCCGATGTCCAGGTGATAGCCGGTCGGCAATCGTGCGATCAGCGGTTGCAGGTCTTTGTAGACGGCCATTTCCACATCGGGCGGCTGCACGCCGTCGACGATATCGGCGCGTACTTCGACGGTGCTCGCGCGGTTGCGGCGCTTGAGGATCGGTTCTTCCATCACCGGCTGAAAATGCCCTACCTGCGCCAGGGGCACCGATACCCCGGCGCTGTTGGTCAGGGTCATATTGGCGAGGTTGCCGAGGTCCTCGCGCTGGCTGCCCTGGGCACGGGCTACCACCGATACCGTACGGTTGCCTTCGCGCACTTCGGTGATGGGGTTGCCGCTGAGCAGGGCATTGAGTTGGGATTTCACCTCGTCGGGGGTGAAGCCCAGCAGGCGCAGGCGATCCTGGTCCAGCACCAGGCGATAACCGCTGCTGCGCTCGCCCCAATCGAGGAACGCATCCTTGGTCAGGCGATTGGCGGCGACCACCTGGCGCACTTCCTCAGACAGGCTGCGCAGCACATTCACGTCCGGGCCAGACACGCGAAAAACCACCGGGAAGGGTACCGGCGGGCCGAACAGCAATTGCGTCACCCGTACCCGCGCGGCGGGGAATTCACCGTCGGCGATACGTTCGCGCATGCGCAGTTTCAAGGCGTCCCGGGCATGGGCATCGGCGGTTTGCACGATCAGTTTGGCGAACGCCGGGTCGGGCAATTCGGGGTTGAGCGACAGGAAAAAGCGTGGCGCGCCGCCGCCCACGTAGGTGTCGACCATGCGGGTCTGCGGTTCCTGCAGCAGGGCCTTTTCCAGTTGCGCCGCCACCGCCTCGGTGCTTTTGAAGGCACTGCCCGGCGGCATATACACCTCCAGGATCAGTTCGGAGCGGTCGGAGTTAGGGAAGAACTGCTTCTTCACCACGGCCATGCCCAAGCCGCACAGCACAAACGCCGACACGACCAGGCCGGTCACCAGCCAGCGCCGGCGCACGCAGGTTTGCACCAGGTCGCGCAGTTTCTGGTACCAGCGGCCGGCATAGATTGCGTCGTGGCCGCCGGGCACCGGCTGGATGTTCGGCAGCAGCTTGACCCCCAGGTACGGGGTAAATACCACCGCCACCAACCAGGAGGCGATCAGGGCAAAGCCAACGATCCAGAAAATATTGCCGGCATACTCGCCCGCACCCGAACGGGCAAAACCCACCGGCAGAAAGCCGATGATCGTCACCAGGGTGCCGGTCAGCATGGGGGCGGCGGTGGAACTCCAGGCAAAGGTGGCGGCGTGGATGCGGTCGAAACCTTCTTCGAGCTTCACCACCATCATTTCAATGGCGATGATCGCGTCGTCCACCAAAAGCCCCAGGGAAATAATCAGCGCGCCGAGGGTGATGCGGTCAAATTCGCGACCGGTCAGCAGCATGATCACAAACACGATGGACAGGGTCAGCGGCACCGCGGCCGCCACCACCAAACCGACGCGAAAGCCCAGGGCCAACAGGCTGATGAGCATCACTACCGCCAGGGCGACGAAGAATTTGAGCATGAATTCATTGACTGCCAGGCTGATGTTTTTCGCCTGGTCGGAGACTTTCGCGAAGTTGACGCCCAGGGGCAGGTCTGCCTGGATCCTGGCTTCCTCGGCCTTGAGGCTCTTGTCCAGGTCCAGGCCGTTCCAGTGTTTTTCCATGATGATGCCGAGCATCAACGCGGGGTCGCCCTGGTGGCGGATGCGGTAGCTGGGCGGGTCTTCATAGCCACGGCTGACGGTGGCGACGTCGGCGATGCGCAGCACTTTGCCGTCCTCCGGCAGCGGCACGTTTTCGATCAGCGCCAGGCTGTCGAAGGCGCCGTCGATACGGATATAGGCGCGGGCACCGGCGGTTTCGACAAACCCCGACGGGGCCACAGCGTTTTGCGCAGCGAGGGCGGCGAAGATCTGTTCGGGTTTGATCCCGAGGGTGGCCAGGCGCTCGTAGGAGAACTCGACAAACACCCGCTGCGCTTGTTCGCCGAGGATATTGACCTTCTTCACCCCCGGTAGCCTAAGGAAGTCCTGGCGCATGGCTTCGGCCATCTGCACCTGCTGGCGATGGGGCAAGTGTTCGGCTTCCAGGGCGTACAGGGCGAAGTACACATCGGAATATTCATCGTTGAAGAAGGGCCCGATCACGCCCTTGGGCAGCCTGGCCGCTTCGTCGCTGAGTTTTTTGCGGGTCTGGTAGAACAGGTCCTGGATTTCATTGGGGCGCGTGGACTCGAGAAAGGTCATGCGCATCGACACAAACCCCGGTTGGGCGATGGTTTCCACGCGATCGTAGTAGTCCAGTTCCTGCAGGCGCTTTTCCAGGCGGTCGGCCACTTGCTCCTGCATCTCCTGGGCCGTGGCGCCGGGCCAGGCGGCGGTGATGGTCATGACCTTGACCGTGAACAACGGGTCTTCGGCGCGCCCCAGTTTGCCAAAGGAAAAAATCCCGGCGGCGAGTATCGCGAGAATCAGGAACAGCGTGACGGCGCGGTGTTTGACCGCCAGTGCGGAGAGGTTCAGGCCATGCATGCTCAAGGTTCCTGCCGGCGATTGAGGGTCAGTGCCTGGGCGGGCAACAGGCGCACGCTGTCACCCTGGTGCAGCAGATGCGCGCCGAGGGCGACGATCAGTTGGCCGGGGCTGACGCCGCCAGAAAGCAAGGCTTCTTCCTGGCCCAGGCTGGCCACGGTGACCGGGGCGAAGCTGACCTTGTCATCTGCTCCAATCAGCCACACCCCGGTGCCGCTGCCGGCATCCTGCAGGGCGCCGATCGGCACGCGGGTCTGTGGCGGCTGGCCGTTGCCTTGCAGGTGCAAGGTGATGGTGGAGCCGAGGGCGAAACGCTCACCCGCACCGTGCAACACATAGCGCGCGCGATAGGTGCGGGTGACGGGATCGGCACTGGCGGACAGTTCACGCAAGGTCGCGTTGACGGCTTGGTCCGGTGCACCGAAGGGCAAGGCCAGGGCTTTTTGCGAGGCGCGGTCGCGCTGGTTTTCCGGCAGGTTGATGACCGCTTCCCGCGCTCCGTCGTGGGCAAGGCGGGCGACGATCTGCCCTTCGGCCACCACCTGCCCGCGCTCTACCCGCACGTCGGTGATCACTCCGTCGCCATCGGCCCTGAGCACCGAGTAGGTACGACGGTTTTCGATCTGGCTGGCATCCGACTGGGCGGCGGCAAGCTCCGCTTCGGCGACCCGCAGGTTAGTCGCGGACTGGTCGAAAATCTGCCGTGACACCGCGCCGGTACTGGCCAGGCGCTGGTAGCGGTTTGCGTCATCGCGGCGCTGGCGTAACTGGGCCTGGGCGGCGTTGACGCGGTTTTTCGCCGAACGCAGCGCCAGTTCGAAGTCGCCGATATCCAGCACCAACAAGGTATCGCCCCGGGACACATGCTGGCCGGGATCGACCTTGCGTTCGATCACTTTGCCGCTGACCCGGAAACCCAGGTCACTTTCAGTACGGGCCGCCACCACGCCGGTATAGGCGTTCTGCTGGCTGGCGGCGGCTTCGACCTTGGCCGCCAGCACCGGGCGCGGCGGGGCAGCGTTGGCGCTGGGGTCGGCCTGGCTGTTACAGCCGCTGAGCAGGAGCAACAGCACCAGGGGCGGGAAAAGGCTGTGAAGGGGAGGGCGTGGGCTCATTTCAGGCTCCTGGCGGCGCTGGGTCGGTGAAATTACAATCGTAATATTTTGCCGAATATTACGACCGAAATATAATTTAAGCCAGCCCTTGTTCAGGTTTTGTAGGCGTCGGCTCGCCGGTGATGGTCGTTCAGGATGAGGTCAGATACCTGGCGCTCCGGGGTGTTCTTGCTGGCGTCATCGCTGCATCGGTATCTACACAACTTTGCCGCAACGCCTAAATCCAGGCAGATAGCGCAGTTGTGGCGTCCCGACAAGCCCGCTCGCCACAGGGGAGTTCGTCAGTTTCTGAAAGTTGTGTAGATACTTATGGTCATCGCTGGCAAGCCAGCTCCTACAAAAGCAAGCGGCCAGGGACGTGGGTGGAGTTGTCACACTTTGTCCAAGTTATTGGGGCGTAGATGATTACGATTCTCTTTTGAGAATAATCCTGAAGGTCTACGCCATGCTTCCTGCTTTTCGTCTTGCGCCGCTGGCCCTGCTGGTGGCCGGCAGTCTCAACGCTCACGCCAACGAGCCTGCGTCACTGGAACTCAATGAAGTGGTGGTCACCGCTTCTGGCTTTGAACAGAACGTCGAAGACGCACCCGCTTCGGTCACCGTGATCGACGGCGAGGCCCTGCGCCGCAAGTCGTACCGCGACCTGGGCGATGCCGTGCGGGATGTGGAGGGCGTTACGGTCAATGGCGGGGCCAATGAAACCGACATCTCGATCCGTGGCATGCCCGCCGACTACACGCTGATCATGGTGGATGGCAAACGCCAGAGCGCCCGGGAATCGCGGGTCAATGGCAACAGTGGTTATGAGCAGAGTTTTGTACCGCCAGCCGCCGCCATCGAGCGCATTGAAGTGGTGCGCGGGCCAATGTCGTCGCTGTACGGTTCCGACGCCATCGGCGGCGTGATCAACGTGATTACGCGCAAGGTCTCGCCACAATGGGGCGGTTCGATTGGCTATGACTACTCGGCCCGCCAGCACAGCGACCAGGGCAATGCGCGCCAGACCCAGTTCTACCTCAGCGGCCCGCTCAAGGAAGACCTGCTGGGCCTGCAGGTGTGGGGCCGTTACCTCGATCGCCAGGCCGATGATGATATCGAGCAGACCAATGGCTTCAGCAAGGCGGATCACCGCGATCTCACCGCACGACTGGCCTTCACCCCAAGCATCGACCACGACATCCTCCTCGAAGCCGGGGCCACGCGCCTGAAAAACGGTGATGGGATCAGCGCCAACTGGGCCACCCGTGAGCAAGAGAACAACCGCGATCACTGGTCGCTGTCGCACCAGGGTCGCTGGGGCTGGGCCACCTCGGACATCGCCTTTTCCCAGGAAACCTCCACCCGTGAAGGCCGTGCCACGCCAGCCCAAACCGATATTTTCGGACGCAAGCCCGAGGTCAAGAACAGCGTGTTCGACGCCAAGTTGGTAGTGCCCACCACCCATAACGTCAGCACCGTGGGCATGCAGTGGAACGAAAGCCAGCTGACCGACTGGAACCAGGGCCTGGGCGACCGCGTGGATTACGAGTTTTCGGTGGTGCAAAAAGCCCTGTTTGCCGAGAACGAATGGTCGGTCACCGACAGCTTCGCCCTGACCACCGGCCTGCGCCTGGATCATCACGAAGAGTACGGTGCCCACGTCAGCCCACGGCTCTATGGGGTGTGGCGCGCCACCGAGCAGTGGACACTCAAGGGGGGTATCGCCCGTGGCTTCAAGGCCCCGGAGATCCGTGCAGTCGTGGCGGACTACGCCTACCTGCGGCGCAACCGTTTTGTGATGTTCGGCAACCCCGACCTCAAGCCAGAGACCAGCACCAACTATGAAGTCTCGGCGCTGTGGAGCAACCGTGATGATCTGTCGGCGGGCGTGACCCTGTTCTACAACGACTTCCAGGACAAGCTGTCCACCGTGACCACCGACCAGCGCTGGAATGGCTACACCATCATGGAGCGGGTCAACGTCGACAAGGCAATCATCCAGGGCGTGGAGCTCAACGGCCAATGGGATATCAACCCCAGCGTGCTGCTCAAGGCCAACTACACCTACACCGATTCCGAACAGAAAACCGGCGCCAACGCTGGCGCGCCCCTGGCCCTGACCCCCAAGCAAAAGGCCAATGTGCGCACCGAATGGAGCATCAACGACCGCGCCCAGGCCTGGGCGTCGCTGAGCTACTACGGCGAGGAAACCGGCAACACCCTCACCAGCGAAAAACCGGCGCCGGGCTACACCACGGCCGACCTGGGCGGCTCGTTCGATGTGACCGACTCGCTGGTACTGAATGCCTCACTCAACAACCTGGCCAACAAGCGCCTGGATGACGAGACCTACGGCACGGTGAACTACGGCCGCACCTTGTGGATGGGCGCAACGCTCAACTTCTAGGTCAGTTGCAGACGGCCTTTGTGATGGCTAGGAGGCTTGCTGTGGAAAAAGGGCTTGCTGTGGCGAGGGGGCTTGTCCCCCGCTGGGCTGCGAAGCAGCCCCAACAAGCCTCACCCCCGGTTTATCTGATAGACCGAGATAGCAGGTTTTGGGGCTGCTACGCAGCCCGACGGGGGACAAGCCCCCTAGCCACATCAAGCCCTACAGCCACATCAATCTAAGCCGCCTGGGGCAGGCGCACCACCGCGCACAGCCCGGCCGGTGGGCGGTTTTCCAGGAGCAGTTCGCCGCCATGGGCCTGGATGCACGAGCGTGCAATCGCCAGGCCCAACCCCAGGCCACCGTCGCTGGCACCCAACTGCACAAACGGCTCGAAGACCTTGTTCAGCCAGTCCTGCGGCAGGCCGCTGCCATGATCGAGAATCTCCACGCACAGCACACCGTTGTCCTCGCGCTTGAGGCTGATACAGGCATCGCCACCGTGTTTGACGGCGTTGTCGATCAGGTTGGTCAGGGCGCGCTTGAGGGCCAGCGGGCGGCAATCGAGCAGCAGCGGTGGGGCGCCTTGCCAGGTGACCGGTTGCTGCATGCGCCGGTAGCGTTTGGCCAAGTCATCCAGCAAAGCGCTCAGCGAGGTGCGGCGGGTGGCTTCCTGCACGGCATCGTCGCGCACGAAATTCAGGGTTTCGCGCACCATGGCGCTCAGTTCGCCGAGGCTGTCGAGCATGTCGTCGCGTTCAGGGCCAGGTTCCAGCAACTCCACCTGCAAGCGCAGTTCGGTGATCGGGGTGTTGAGGTCGTGACTGACCGCCGCCAACATCCGCGTGCGCCCTTCGACATGCCGCGCCAGGTTGGCCTGCATGGTGTTGAAGGCGGTGGTCAGGTCGCGGGCTTCCTGGGGGCCGCTCAAGGGCAGCGGCGCGATCCATTCGCCCCGGCTGACCCGTTCGGTGGCCTGGGCCAGGGTCTTGACCGGGCGCACCACCCGCGCGATGAAAAACATCACGATCAGCAGCACTGGCACCGTGGTCACCGGCAGGCTGTAGGCCAGGACGCGGCCCCATTCATACGCCCCCGCGGGATGCTGCAGCGCGTTCAGGTACTGGCCGTCCGGCAGGGCGATGCTGCTGCGCAAACGCAACGGCGCCCAACCGGCGGGGCTGAACACATGGGTGCGGGCATTGGCGCCGCTGACCCGCTCCAACTGCATGCCGATGCTCACGTCTGGTGGCAGTTGCAGTTGCTGGCGCAATTCGTTGGCCAGGCGGCGCTCTTCGGGGCGCAGTTCAAACGGCTCGACTTCGGCGGTGGGGGCGATCCAGAAACGGGCGCCTTCGTTGCTCATGGCGGCCATCAAGTGCGCGGGTTCTTCGCCGTGCAGGTCGACGGCCGCGTGGTGCGCGATCACCAGGCGTTCCAGGCTGAAACTGCGCGATAGCGGGTGGATCAGGCTGCCGGTGCGTTGCAGGAACAGCATGGCGATGGCGTTGGAGGCCAGCAGCGCCAACAGCAGCAACAGGCTCAATTGCTGCACCAGCGTGCGCGGCCATAGGCGGCGCAAACGGTTCAAGAGACGCATGGGGTCACATCAGCCGCCAGCAGGTAGCCGCCACCCCAGATGGTGCGCAACAGGTCCACGGCTTCGGTGTCGTGGGCCAGCTTGCGGCGCAGGCGGCTGACCTGGCGGTCGATGGCGCGGTCGCTGACATCGCTGTCGGCGGCGGCGGTCAGGTCGATCAGGCGCTCGCGGGGCAACAGGGTATTGGGGTGGTTGAGGAACACTTGCAGCAACCGACTTTCGGCGGTGCTCAGTTGAACGGGGGGGCAGCCTTCGCGGGTCAGCACTGCGCTGATGGTGCTGAAGTGCCAGCCGGCGAAGCCATAGGTGCGGCTGGTCGGTGCCAGGGGGGCATGGGTGCGGCCCTGGCGACGCAGCACGCTGTTGAGGCGTGCCACCAGTTCCCGGGGTTCGAAGGGCTTGGTGATGTAGTCATCGGCACCCAGGTCCAGGCCCCGGATGCGGTCGGCGGCGGCATCGCGGGCGGTCAACAGGATCACCGGGGTGTTGCTGCGCCGATGCAATTGGTTGCACAACTCGAAACCGTCGCCATCGGGCAGCAGCACATCCAGCACGATCACGTCGAAGGCCTGGGTCTTGAGCAATTGCCACATGCCCGCTGCATCTTCAGCGGTGCGCACTTCGAAGCTGTGGCGACGCAAATAGATGGCCAGCGGCTCGCGGATCTTGCGGTGGTCGTCCACCACCAGGACGCGCGGCGCTGCCGGCGCAGGAGCAAATGGCATGGTGGCCCTCGGGGAGTTGAACGGGAGAGTGGGGATATTACTACGAGTCATTATCATTCACTCGCTTTATGCGCCATCGTTCCAGGGTCGTCCCATGTATGGAACGATGCGAGCCAAATCCGCCGTCTACCGCCTTATTGGTATTGGATTTAAGGTGTATGCACATTGGAGGACCATCATGAAAAACATCATCGGTATCTACACCAGCCCACGTGGCCATTGGGTTGGCGACGGTTTCCCGGTTCGCACGCTGTTTTCCTACGACACCATGGGCAAGCACATCAGCCCGTTCCTGCTGCTGGACCACGCCGGCCCGGCGGATTTCACCCCCACCACCCAGCGACGTGGCGTGGGCCAGCATCCCCATCGCGGCTTTGAAACCGTGACGATCGTTTACGAAGGTGAAGTCGAGCACCGCGATTCAACCGGTGCAGGCGGCACCATCGGCCCCGGCGACGTGCAGTGGATGACGGCAGCCAAGGGAATCCTGCATGAGGAGTTCCATTCCCAAGCCTTCGCCAAACGAGGTGGGACCCTGGAAATGGTGCAGCTGTGGGTCAACCTGCCGGCCAAGGACAAAATGAGCGACGCCGGCTACCAGACCATCCTCGACGGCGATATCCCAGCGTTGCCCCTGGCCAACGGCGCCGGCAGCCTGCGCCTGATCGCCGGTGAGTTCGCCGGCCACACAGGCCCGGCGCGCACCTTTACGCCCATTGATGTGTGGGATCTGCGCCTCAATGGCGACAAGGCCGTGACCTTTGACCTGCACGCCGGGCGCAATACCGCGCTGGTGGTGCTCAAAGGCACCGTGCAAGTCAACGGCGGTGAACTGGCACGCGAAGGGCAACTGGTGCTGTTCGAGCGTGATGGCGAGCAGATCAGCCTGGAGTCCAATGCCGACGCCATGGTGCTGTTGCTCAGTGGTGAACCCATCGACGAGCCCATCGTCGGTCACGGCCCGTTCGTGATGAACACCGAGCAAGAGATCCACCAGGCCTTTGCCGACTTCCAGTCCGGCCAATTCGGCCAACTGCACGGCGCCGCCAGCTGATTGGCGGCGCCCTATACCCGCCAACTGCATTTCGTGCGATCTTCAGGGCATTCGCCCTGGAGTCGCCTGGATGCTGTCTTTTATCTCCGATCACCCGATGCTGTGCGCCCTGGCGCTGATCATTATCGATATCTTCGTCTGGCGTCTGTTTTCGGCCAGCCCCGGCAACTGGAAACTGATCGCACGCCTGGGGATTTTCGCCGTGTTCAGCGCCGTGCTGTTCAACGACGGCATGAACCCCATGCAACTGGCACCTTATGCCGACAACACCCCGCTGCACCTGGCCGCCACGGCGTTGCAGATCGGCTGGTGGTTGTTCGCCGCGCGCACCCTGACGGTCTTGCTCGGGGCCTTGATGATGCAACGGGTCGGCCATACCGGGCGGTTGCTGCAAGACCTGATGGGCGCGGTGATCTTCCTGATCGCGATCATCGCGGCCATGGCCTACGTGCTCGACCTGCCAGTCAAGGGCGTGCTGGCGACGTCCGGCGCGGTGGCGATCATCGTCGGCCTGGCCTTGCAAAGCACCTTGAGCGACGTGTTCTCCGGGATCGTGCTCAACACCACCAAGCCCTACCAACTCGATGACTGGATCTCCATCGACGGTACCGAAGGCCGGGTGACGGATATCGACTGGCGCGCCACGCGCCTGCAAACCTCCCAGGGCAGCATGGCAGTGATCCCCAATTCGTTGGCGGCCAAGGCCAAAATCATCAACTTCTCGCGCCCGGCCGATATGTTCGGCCTGGCGGTGAGCCTGCAAGTCAGCCCCCATGCGCGCCCACAAACAGTGCTCGAAGCCTTGGAGCGTGCCATGCAGGGCTGCCGGCAATTGCTGGCCAAGCCGGCGCCAAGCGTGGCGTTCAAGACCTCCACGGGCGGCGGTGTGGAATATGAAATCAGCGGCTTTGTGCCCGCCATGGGCCTCAAGCGCGAAGTGCGCAATCAGCTTTATGACCTGGCCTACCGGCATTTGCAGGCGGCTGGCGTCAGCCTGCTGTCGAGCGCCGAAAGCCCCACCTCGCCGACCACCTCGCCGGCGCGGGCGCTGCTGGAAAGCTCCAACATCTTCTCGACCCTGCGCCAGGAAGAGAAGGAAACGTTCAGCCAGAACATGACCCTGCACACCTTCCGCGCCGGCGAGATGATCCTGCCGACGGGGGAGGTCAGCGATCATCTGTTTATCATCGAGTCCGGGGTGGTTTCGGTGATGCTGGCCAAGGCCGGGCACACGTTCGAAGGAGGGCGCATGGGCCCCGGTGAAGTGATCGGCGAAGCCGGGATCCTCGGTGAGCAAGGCGTGCCGGCGGACTTTGTGGCGAAGACCTACTGCACCCTCTACCGCATCGAAAAGGAATACCTCAAACCGTGCCTGGACGCGCGCCACGATATCAGCGAAGCCATGCAAAACCTCCTGGATTTCCGCCTGCACGCCGCCCAGCACCTGACCCAGGATGCGCCAATCGTGCCGGTGAAAAAGGGTTTCCTGCATTGGCTGCGCAGCCGGGCCTGACTCGCCTGGCATTGGCTACCTGTTCTTCCCCCGGATTGGCTATTTGTGCAGGGCAGTGGGGTGATTAAGCTGGGCACCAATCCCCTCTGCCCTGGAGTTACAACATGTCTGCCCGTATCGATTTCTACACCGCTTCCCCTGACGCAATGAAAGCCATGCTTGCCCTGGAAGCGGCCGTCGGCAAATTGTCCATCGAACTGCCCCTGCTGGAACTGGTGCGCCTGCGCGTGTCCCAGATCAACGGCTGCGCCTTCTGCCTGGACATGCACACCGCCGATGCACGCAAGGGCGGCGAGACCGAACGCCGCCTGTGCACCCTTTCGGCCTGGCGTGAAACACCGTTCTTCACCCCACGGGAACGTGCCGCCCTGGCCTGGGCCGAAAGCCTGACACTGATCAGCCAGACCCACGCCTCGGACGAAGATTACGCGTTGCTCAATGACCAATTCAGCCCGGCCGAACAGGTTGACCTGAGCGTGGCCATCGCCACCATCAACAGCTGGAACCGGCTGGCAGTGGGCTTTCGCAAGATGCCTAAGTAACACCATATTGCGGGACTTGCCATTGTGGCGAGCGGGCTTGCCCGCGCTGGGCTGCGTAGCAGCCCCAAAACCAGCCGCTAGGGTGTATCTGGCACACCGCATTCGGCTTATTGGGGCTGCTTCGCAGCCCAGCGCGGGCAAGCCCGCTCGCCACGACAGCCCGTTGCTGGGGGCGGGGTCAGAAGTTGACGGAGGCACTCAAGCGCGCCGTCAATGGCGCGCCCTGGAACAGATAGTCATCGCCCATGTATTCGCCCGCGTCACGCCAGTAGCGCTTGTCGAACAGGTTGTCGACGCTCAGGCGCAACACCGTTTCATACCCCTCGACCTTGGTGGTGTAGCGGCTGCCAATGTTGACCAGCGCATAATCCCCCACCTCTACATTGCCGGTGCGATTGGCGTTTTTACTGGCGCTGTATTGCACGCCGCCGAGTACCGCCAGGCCGTTGACCCAAGGCAGGGCGTAGTCGGCGTATACGCTGGCGCGCAACTTGGGCACGTTGATCGTCTGGTGATCTTCATACTGCGGCGTGCCGCTGCCGTTCACCCGTGCGCGAATCGCCGCCACGCTGGTGGCGATCTGCAGACGCTCGGTGGCCCAGCCATTGGCCGACAGCTCCAGGCCGGTGTTTTTCTGCTGGCCCTGCTGCACGTAGGTGAAATCGCCGGCGCTATCGGGCTTGGCGTACTGGTAGGCCTGGCGTGTCTGGAACACGGCGGCGGCGAAGCTGATGCGGCGCCAGTCGTATTTCACCCCGGCTTCGATCTGCCGGGAGACCGTCGGCGCGAGGATTTCCCCATCATTGCTCGCGTACCACGGTGCCTCGCCGCCCAGCGACAAGCCTTTGCTGTAGCTGGTGTACAGCGACAGATTGGCCATCGGCTTGTAGATCAGCGCAGCGTTGGGCAGGAACTCGTACTGCTGGGTGTGACGCTCTTGCACGCCATTTTGATCGAAAGACTTTTCATCCAGGCGCACTTCACGGCCACCGAGCACGGTTTGCCATTGCTCGTTGAAACTGATGCGGTCGGTGACGAACAGCCCGTACTGGCGGCTGTCGAGGCGCCGGTGACTGTCGTTCAGGGGCTTGTCGGTGGGCAGGAAGGTTTCCGGGTCCTGATCGATATTGCCGCTGCCGATGTACTCGTTGACTGACTTGCGCTTGTCGATCACCCGGCGGAACGCGCTGGTGCCGAAGGTCAGTTCATGGCCTATCCCCGCAGTGTCGAACAGCCCGGTCATTGCCGCCTGGATTTCATCATTGCGTCGGGTGTCGTCGGGGCTTCGGTAGTCGTAGACGTCGTAGTCACCCTCGGGGCTGAAGGTGTTCGCGTTGCACGTGCCAACGTAGTAGCAACCCCACGCAAACGAACTGTAGTCATCAATCACCACCTTGCTGCGGGCCGCGCTGACGCTACCTTTCCACTGGTCGCTGAAGCGGTACTCGAACTTGCCGTTGAGGTTCAGCGAGTCGATGCCCACCTGTTTGGAGCCGCTCTGATGGCCGAGCAGTTTTTTCGGCGAGGCGTCATGGGGCACTTCGGTGCCGCCAAGCAGTTGGTAGCCGGGCACCGAGCGCTGCTGCTTGTCCTGGTATTCGGCATCCAGTTGCAGCACGGCGTCGGGGCTGATGTTCCAGTCGAAGGCCAGGGACACAAAATCCCGCTGGCCATTGGCGTGTTCGACATAAGAGTTGAGGTCTTCATGGGCGACGTTGGCGCGCAAGCCAAACTGCTGCTCGCTGCCAAACCAGCCGCCGACATCGGTAGCGATGTAGCCGCTGCCGCGATCATCGGTGGACACCGTGACCGAACGCACATCTTCCGGGCGCTTGGTCACGTAGTTGATCACGCCGCTGGGTTCGGCAATCCCGCTTTGCAGGCCCGCCAGGCCTTTGAGCAATTCCACCCGCTGTTTGTTTTCCAGGGCGACGTTCTGCTCGCCGGTGACGGTGCGGCCGTTGATCTTGTAGCTGCTGGCGGCATTCAGGGAAAAACCCCGGACCACGAAGTTTTCGTAGTAGCCGATCGGCGCGTAGCTTTCGCCCACCGAGGCGTCGTTGCGCAGCACTTCACTGAGCAGGCGTGCCTGCTGGTCCTTGATCAACGCGGCATTGATCACGGTGATCGAGGCCGGGGTGTCGAGCAGCGGCGCTTCATCGAAGCCGCCGACCGACGCGCTTTGTGCGCGATAACCGGACTCATCCTGGCCCTGAATGTTCAGCGCTGGCAGTTCAAGCTCAGCCGCCAGGCTGTTGCCGATACCGCCGCTGAGCAGCAGGCCGAGGGCCAAATGTGAAGTGACTTCGGGGCGAAAACGCAAAACCATGGGGGCAAGGCCTTAAAGCGCGGGGCGGGGGCGCATAAGCTAGGCATAACTGCGCGCCTTTACAAGTACTGGCCGTGGCGCGTCGGCTTGAGACGTTGCGTCTCAAGCCCCACGCCAGTTCATCCGGGCCTCGACAGCGCGACCCCGCACCTGCGATAGACAAGGCTTCGCTTATCGTTGCAGGAGATCGTCATGGGTATCGCTGGAAAAGTTGCACTGGTGACCGGCGCCGGGCAGGGCATTGGCAGGGCCATCGCCCTGCGCCTGGCGCGGGACGGGGCGGATATCGCCCTGGTCGACATCAATAGCGCCAAGCTCGAAGCCGTGGCAGCCGAGGTCGTGGCACTTGGACGCAAAGCCTCGGTGTTTACCGCCGACGTGTCCAAGCGTGAACAGGTCGTCGCGGCGGTCGACCATGCGCACCAGACCCTCGGTGGCTTCGACATCATCGTCAACAACGCTGGAGTGGCGCAGATCGATTCGCTGCTGGATGTGACCCCGGAACAGGTCGAACGCACCCTGGGCATCAACGTGCAGGGCGTATTGTGGGGCATCCAGGCCGCCGGCAATAAGTTCAAGGCGCTCAAACAGAAGGGCAAGATCATCAATGCCTGCTCGATCGCCGGGCATGAAGGCTTTGCACTGCTGGGCGTGTACTCGGCGACCAAGTTTGCCGTGCGCGCCCTGACCCAGGCGGCGGCCAAGGAACTGGCCAGCGCCGGGGTGACGGTCAATGCCTATTGCCCGGGTGTGGTGGGCACCGATATGTGGGTCGAGATCGACAAGCGCATGGCCGAGATTACCGGTGCGCCAGTGGGAGAAACGTACAAGAAGTATGTGGATGGCATCGCGCTGGGCCGTGCAGAAACGCCGGAGGACGTGGCAGGCCTGGTGGCATACCTGGCCGGCCCGGATTCGGACTACATGACCGGCCAGGCACCGTTGATCGACGGCGGCCTTGTATACCGCTAAACCCCGTTCTCTGGTTCAACTCGGTCAAATGTGGGAGCTGGCTTGCCTGCGATAGCGGTGTGCCAGTAGCAAATTTGCTAGCTGATCCGCCGCTATCGCAGGCAAGCCAGCTCCCACAGGGTTAGTGTTTACCGGGCATATCGATGCCCAGTTGCTTGACCCGGCGGTACAGGGTCGCGCGGGAAATCCCCAGCGCCTGCGCCGCCGGCAACGGCTTCCAGCGATGGCGCACCAGCGCATCCAGCAGCACCTGCCGCTCTGGGCTCGCACTGTGCTCGACCTCGGCCTCCACCCGCTCGCCGCGCACTTCGACCGGCAAATCCGCCAGTTGGATCGTCCCGCCTTCGCACACCGCACAGGCATACGCCAGCACATGGTGCAGTTGCCGCACGTTGCCAGGCCATGCAAAGCCCAGCAGTGCTTCAAGCGCCGCCTGGCCGATTCCCACCGTGATCCCGCTGTTGCGTGCTTCCTGCTCCAACAGCCGGTTGATCAAGCCCAGTTTGTCGGTGCGCTCGCGCAGCGGCGGCAGGGTGACGCGGGCGCAGCCCAGGCGAAAGTACAGGTCTTCACGAAAACGCCCGTCATTGACCAGGGCCGCGAGGTCGCGGTGGCTGGCGCAGATCACCTGGATATCCACCGCGCGGGTTTTCGCCGCGCCCAGCGGGGCTACTTCACCTTCGGCCATCACCCGCAGCAAGCGCGTCTGCAGGGCCAGGGGCATATCGCCGATTTCATCGAGGAACAACGTGCCGCCGTGGGCCTGTTGCAACAGCCCGGTCATGCCCTTGCTGGAGGCCCCGGTAAAGGCCCCGGCGACGTAGCCGAACAGCTCGCTTTCAATCAGGTTTTCCGGGATCGCCGCACAGTTCACCGCCACGAATGGTCCGTCGCGGCGCGCACTGCGGGCGTGCAGTTGGCGGGCGAAGACTTCCTTGCCGGCCCCGGTTTCGCCTTGCACCAGCACCGGCAGGTTGCGGTCCTTGACCCGCACGGCCAGGCGCAGGTGTTCTTCCACCCGTGGGTCGACCTGGGCATGGGGCAGCGCCCGCGCAGGTTGGCGCCGCGGGGTGTTGACGCGCACATGCAGCACGCCGGTTTCTCCCAGCCACTGCAGTTGCTGGACCGATTGATCGGTCACCGCGCGCAACGCATCGAGGTCGAACACCTCGCCGATATGCACCGGCACCTGACCAAAACGCCGGCGCAACGCCTGGCGTGCCTTGCTGTTCAAGGCTTGCAGGCGACCGTCCTGGTCCCAGGCCAGCAGCAGATCGGGTTGGCTGTCCACATAACCCGGTGTGCTGTGGGCCTGGAGCACCCAGTGGCGGGCGGCGCTGTGCATGAAGAAGGCGTTTTCGATGGCCTGGGCGCTCTGCGCCACCATCTGGCGCACCAGGTGCTGGCTGCGTCGGTCATCCGGCGATTGCAGCGCCGAAGCGTCCATCACCCCCAGCAGGTTGCCCTGGGGGTCGAAGATCGGCGCGGCGGAGCAGGTCAGGTTGATAAAGGCGGCGCGGAAGTGATCGCGCTTGTGCACCGTCACCGCCGCTTGGCTGGTCAACACCGTGGCCACGCCGCAGGTGCCTTCTTCGGCTTCCGACCAGCAGGTGCCCAGGTACAGGCCGGCCTTGCGGCAGTCGCTGCGGATCGCTGCATCTACCCGGTGGTCGATGGTCTGGCCCTGGGCGTCGGTGAGCATCACGCAGTAGTCGGCATGGCGCACGCGGTGGTGCAGTTGGCTGACTTGCTCGCTGGCAATGCGCATGAACAGCTCGGCGCGCTCGCGGCATTCCTTGAGCAACGGTTCGGTGAGGATCCGTGGGCCCTGCAGCGAGCCGGGGTCCAGGTGGTGTTGCTCCATGGAACGGCGCCATGAATCGAAAATCAGCGACGGCACTGGCGCCTGGGGCAGGCGCTCGGCATTGCGGACCACGCGACTGACACAGTCGACATGCTCCCTGGAGTTCGCGGCGAGCATAAGGCCTCCGGTTCTCGATCTTTGTTGTTATGCCCGCCTAAGCGCCCGGGGGCGCAAGGGGACAAGGGCGGCCTGACCAACTGCCCGCCGTGAGACGCAACGTCTCATCCTGCCTGAGACGCAGCCTGCACGCTGCAATGCGTCGTCTCATTGTGCGGTGGCATGCCGCAGCGGCACAACCGCACGGCACTGCTCTGGATCAAGGCTTTGCCAGGTTTTACCGCGCCTTGGCACAGGCTGTGCTGAACAGGTTGCAGCTGGCCGCAGCCAGCCTTTTGTGTGTCGAGACAACCTGGAGAACAACAAGATGTCCACTCACCTGTCCACTGATCAACTGCTGCATGCCTATACCGTGATGCGCACCATCCGTGATTTTGAAGAACGCCTGCACGTGGAATTCGCCACCGGCGAGATCCCCGGCTTCGTGCACCTGTATGCCGGCCAGGAGGCTTGCGCCGCCGGGGTCATGGCCCATCTCAACGATGAAGATTGCATCGCCTCCAACCACCGTGGCCACGGCCACTGCATCGCCAAGGGCGTGGATGTGTTCGGCATGATGGCCGAGATCTACGGCAAGAAAACTGGGGTCTGTGGCGGCAAGGGTGGCTCCATGCACATCGCCGACCAGGAGAAGGGCATGCTCGGCGCCAACGGCATTGTCGGTGCCGGCGCACCGCTGGCGGCCGGCGCGGCGTTGGCGTCCAAGCTCAAGGGCAGCCAGGGCGTGGCCGTGGCGTTTTTTGGCGACGGCGGTTCCAACGAAGGCGCGGTATTCGAGGCGATGAACCTGGCCGCGATCATGAAATTGCCGTGCCTGTTTGTCGCCGAGAACAACGGCTACGCGGAAGCGACCGGCTCCGGCTGGTCGGTGGCGTGCAAGGACATTGCCGAGCGCGCCGTGGGTTTTGGCATGCCGGGGGTGATCGTCGATGGCAATGACTTCTTTGCCGTCCACGCAGCGCTGGGCGTAGCGGTGGAGCGGGCGCGCCAGGGCGAGGGGCCGACCCTGGTCGAGGTCAAGCTGCACCGCTTCTACGGCCACTTTGAAGGCGACGCGCAAACCTATCGCGGCCGCGATGAAGTGAAAAACCTGCGCGAAACCCAGGACTGCCTGGCGCTGTTTCGCCAGCGCTGCAGCGCCGAAGGCTGGCTGGACGCGGCGCAGTTCGAGCGTATCGACGGGGAAGTCGCGCAGTTGATCGACGACGCCGTGCGCCTGGCCAAGTCCGATCCCAAGCCCCAGGCCGCCGACCTGCTCAGCGATGTCTACGTCGCCTACCGCTAATAACAACAAGACCCGGAGAGAATTTTATGGCTCGCAAAATCAGTTATCAGCAGGCAATCAACGAAGCCCTGGCCCAGGAAATGCGCCGCGACCAGAGCGTTTTTATCATCGGCCAGGACGTGTCCGGCGGCACCGGCGCCCCGGGTGAGCAGGACGCCTGGGGCGGTGTGCTGGGGGTGACTAAGGGCCTGTACCCGGAGTTCCCCGAGCGTGTGCTGGATGCGCCGCTGTCTGAAGTCGGTTACGTGGGCATGGCCGTTGGCGCCGCCACCCGGGGCATGCGCCCGGTGTGCGAGTTGATGTTCGTCGACTTTATCGGCTGCTGCCTCGACCAGTTGCTCAACCAGGCCGCCAAGTTCCGCTACATGTTCGGCGGCAAGACCACCACGCCCCTGGTGGTGCGCGCCATGTACGGCGCCGGCCTGCGTGCCGCGGCCCAGCATTCGCAGATGCTCACCTCGATGTGGACGCACATCCCTGGCCTGAAGGTGGTCTGCCCGGCCACGCCCTATGACGCCAAGGGCATGCTGATCCAGGCGATCCGCGACAACGACCCGGTGATCTTCCTCGAACACAAGATGCTCTACAGCCTGCAAGGCGAAGTGCCGGAGGAGCTGTACACCGTGCCATTTGGCGAGGCCAACTTTGTACGCGAAGGCAACGACGTGACCCTGGTGACCTACGGGCGCATGCTGCATATCGCCCTGGAAGCCGCGGCCAACCTGGCGCGCCAGGGTATCGACTGCGAGGTGCTGGACCTGCGCACCACCAGCCCACTGGATGAAGACAGCATCCTTGAAAGCGTGGAGAAAACCGGGCGCCTGGTGGTGATCGACGAGTCCAACCCGCGCTGCTCCATCGCCACGGACATCAGCGCCCTGGTGGCCCAGCGTGGTTTTTCGTTTCTGCGCGCGCCGATCGAGATGGTCACCGCGCCGCATACCCCGGTGCCGTTTTCCGATGCCCTGGAAGACCTGTACATCCCCAATGCGGCGAAGATCGAGGCCGCTGTGCGCAAGATCGCTGACAAGAGGACTGCGGCATGATCCATACCTTGACCATGCCCAAGTGGGGCTTGTCGATGACCGAAGGCCGGGTCGATGTCTGGCTCAAGCAGCCGGGCGACCGGGTGGAGAAGGGCGAGGAAGTGCTCGACGTGGAGACCGACAAAATCTCCAGCAGCGTCGAGGCGCCGTTCAGTGGCGTGCTGCGCCGGGTGCTGGCGCAGAGCGATGAGACGTTGGCGGTCGGCGCATTGCTGGGCATTGTGGTAGAAGGCGAAGCCACGGAGGCAGAGATCGATGCGGTGATCGACAGCTTCAATGCCGGCTTTGTCTCCAGCAGCGCCGAGGCGCAGGCGTCGGGGCCGAGCGCGCAGAAGGTCGAGCTGGATGGGCGCCTGCTGCGTTATCTCGACCTCGGCGAGGGCGGCACGCCGCTGGTGCTGATCCACGGTTTTGGTGGCGACTTGAACAACTGGCTGTTCAATCATCCGGCCCTGGCCGCCGAGCGCCGGGTGATCGCCCTGGACCTGCCGGGGCATGGCGAATCGGGCAAGCACTTGCACAATGGCGATGCCGAGGAATTGAGCCAGGCGGTGCTGGCGTTGCTCGATCACCTCAACCTCGAACGCGTGCACCTGGCTGGGCACTCCATGGGCGGGCTGGTTTCGCTGGCGGTGGCGAGCCAGGCGCCGGAGCGCGTAGCGTCGTTGGTGCTGATCGCCAGCGCCGGCCTGGGCGCGGATATCAACGGCGATTACCTGCAGGGATTCACCGAGGCCAATAACCGCAACGCGCTCAAGCCGCAGTTGGTGCAACTGTTCAGTGACCCGGCATTGGTCACGCGGCAGATGCTTGAAGACATGCTCAAGTTCAAACGGCTGGAAGGGGTGGAGCAGGCGCTGCGCCAACTCAATGCCAAGCTGTTCGATGGTGGGCGGCAGATGCTGGATTTACGCGCGGTGGTAGGGCAACAGCCGAGCCTGGTGATCTGGGGCAGTGACGATGCCATCATCCCGGTGCGGCATGCCCAGGGGTTGCAGGCCCAGGTGGAGGTCTTGCCGGGGCAGGGGCATATGGTGCAGTTGGAGGCGGCGGAGCAAGTGAATCAGTTGCTGAGTCTCTTCCTCAAATCTCAAGCCTGATAGCAATCAAATGTGGGAGCGGGCTTGCTCGCGAATACGGTGGGTCAGTCAGACATTCATTGCCTGACACACCGCTTTCGCGAGCAAGCCCGCTCCCACAGGGTTGACCGTGTATCAACCATGACGCTTGAGGGTCTCGCTGGGCAGTTCCTTGAACAGCGCCCGGTAGCTATTGGAAAACCGCCCCAGGTGCCAGAACGACCAATTCATCGCCACCTCGGCCACCGTGGTGGTGGCTGAACTCAACAACTCGCGCCGCGCGCCGTTCAATCGGCGCAGGCGCAGCCATTGTGCCGGGCTCATCCCGGTGTAGGTCTTGAAGCCCTGCTGCAACTGCCGCAGCGGCACACCGGCAATCTGCGCCAGTTGCAGCAGGTTGACCGTTTCATCCGGCGCATCTGCCGCCCACTCGCCAATGCGTGCCATCAACTGGCGTTCTGCGCCGCGTCGCTGCAATGAGTGGCGGTCCAGGCAGACACAGGCGTTGTCGAGAATAAACAGGCAATCGTCCAGCAGTTGCCGGGTGAGGGCGTCGCGGCTGATCGGGTCGACCGCACAGGCCAGGCGCGTCAGGGTGCCACTGAGCCAGCGGCTGAACAGCGCGTTTTGCTGGCAGGTCAACGGGGCCATGAACAAACTTTCGAGGCTGGCCACATCCAGGCCATGGCGCTGCACGAACTGTGGGCCGAACACCACCGCCACTTCACGGTAGTTTTCCGGGGTGATCCAGGTATTGCGGCTTTCGCCATTGAGCAGATACAGCGCGTTGTCGCTGCCGTCGAAACAGAAGGCGAGTGAGCCCGGCGGCGCGTTGAAGTGCTGCTCGACACGGGTATTCATGCACTCTTCGTACACCTGCACACCCTGCAGGTCGAGGTAGCGCACCTGCCCGGCAAAATGCCCTGGGGACATCTGCTGGTACTGCTGCACCCAACCGGGTGTTGCACTGCATTGAGCGGCCACATCACCGGTGGTGAAGGCCTGTACGCGCAAAGCTGTTGCCTGTGTCATGGGTGATCCGTGCGCACTCTATTGGTGCGTTGTGGTTCGTGCAAAGTGGATAGATGCCCTTCGAAGGCTGGCCCAAGATAGACCTCAATGCGCCGGGAGTACAACTGGGCGCCGCATCCAACCCATGCCGAGGTCTTTATGAATGCCCCTTTCGATCAGCTGTCCACCTGGCTGAAAGAACACAAGATTACCGAAGTCGAATGCGTGATCAGCGACCTGACGGGCATTGCCCGCGGCAAGATCGCGCCCACCAACAAGTTCCTGCATGAGCGCGGCATGCGCCTGCCGGAAAGTGTGTTGCTGCAAACGGTAACCGGGGACTTTGTCGACGACGATATCTATTACGACCTGCTGGACCCGGCCGATATCGACATGATCTGCCGCCCGGTGGCCAACGCCACTTATGTGGTGCCGTGGGCCATCGAACCCACCGCCATCGTGATCCACGACACCTTCGATAAACAGGGCAACCCCATCGAACTGTCGCCGCGCAACGTGCTGAAAAAGGTCCTGCAGCTGTATACGGACCAGGGCTGGCAGCCCATTGTCGCGCCGGAAATGGAGTTTTACCTGACCCAGCGCTGCGAAGACCCGGACCTGCCGCTGAAAACCCCGGTGGGCCGTTCCGGGCGTGCCGAGACAGGGCGCCAGTCGTTCTCCATCGACGCGGCTAACGAGTTCGACCCGCTGTTTGAAGATGTCTATGACTGGTGCGAAGCCCAGGGCCTGGACCTCGATACGCTGATCCACGAAGACGGTCCGGCGCAGATGGAAATCAACTTCCGCCACGGCGACGCCCTCGACCTGGCCGACCAGATCACCGTGTTCAAGCGCACCCTGCGCGAAGCGGCGCTCAAGCACAATGTGGCCGCGACCTTTATGGCCAAGCCTGTGGCCGACGAGCCGGGCAGCGCCATGCACCTGCACCAGAGCGTGGTGGATATCGCTACCGGCCAACCGGTGTTTGTCGACGCTGACGGGCAGATGAGCCAGCTGTTCTTGCAGCACATTGGCGGGCTGCAGAAATACATCCCGATGCTGCTGCCGATGTTCGCGCCCAACGTCAACTCGTTCCGCCGCTTCCTGCCCGACACCTCGGCGCCGGTCAACGTGGAGTGGGGCGAAGAAAACCGCACCGTCGGCCTGCGTGTGCCGACCTCCAGCCCCGACGCGATGCGCGTCGAAAACCGCCTGCCGGGGGCCGATGCCAACCCCTACCTGGCTATCGCCGCCAGCCTGCTGTGCGGCTACCTGGGAATGATCGAAAAGATTCAGCCAAGCGCGCCGGTGGAAGGCCGCGCTTATGAACGCCGCAACCTGCGCCTGCCGATCACCATCGAAGATGCCCTGGCGCGCATGGAAGCCTGCGACACGGTCAAGCAGTACCTGGGGGACAAGTTTGTGCGGGGTTACGTCGCGGTGAAACGTGCCGAGCATGAGAATTTCAAACGGGTGATCAGCTCCTGGGAGCGTGAGTTCCTGCTGCTGAGTGTCTGACTCCACCACCAACCATAAAAAAGGTGTCGATATGCGTCTCGTCAAACAGCTTCTCCCGTTGGCCCTGGCCGCAGTGTTCAGCAGCGCCAGCCACGCCGCACCGACGGTCAGTGTCTACAACTGGACCGATTACATCGGCGAGACCACCCTGGCCGACTTCCAGGCCAAGACCGGGACCAAGGTGGTGTACGACGTGTTCGACTCCAATGAAACCCTGGAGGGCAAGCTGCTGGCGGGGCGAACCGGGTACGACGTGGTGGTGCCGTCCAATCATTTTTTGGGGCGCCAGGTAAAGGCCGGGGCGTTCCTCAAGCTGGACCGCGCGCAATTGCCCAACTACCCGAACCTGGACCCCAAGTTGCTCAAGCTGCTGGAGCAGAACGACCCCGGCAACGCGCACGCGGTGCCGTACCTGTGGGGCACCAATGGCATCGGCTATAACGTCGACAAGGTCAAGCAAGTGCTGGGCATCGACCATATCGATTCGTGGGCGGTGATGTTCGAGCCCGAGAACCTGAAGAAGCTGCAGCAATGCGGCGTGGCGTTCCTGGATTCGGCGGATGAAGCGTTCCCGGCGATCCTCAACTACCTGGGCATGGACCCGCGCAGCGAGAAGGTCGGCGACTATGAAAAGGCCGAAGCCAAGTTGCTGACCCTGCGCCCGTACATCACCTATTTCCATTCATCCAAGTACATCTCGGACCTGGCCAATGGTGATATCTGCGTGGCCTTCGGCTACTCCGGTGATGTGTTCCAGGCGGCCAACCGCGCCAAGGAAGCCAAGAACGGGGTGAACATCGCCTATTCGATTCCCAAGGAGGGCAGCAACCTGTGGTTCGACCTGCTGGCGATTCCCGCAGACGCCACCAACCCGAAAGAGGCCCATGCGTTTATCAACTATCTGCTGGACCCCGAGGTCATTGCCAAGGTCAGCACCTATGTCGGCTACGCCAATCCCAACCTGGCGGCGAAGGCCTTCATGGCACCGGAGCTGGTGAATAATCCCGAGGTGTACCCGCCCCAGGAGGTGCTCGACAAACTGTACATTTCCACCACCCCCAGCCCGGCCATCATGCGTGTGATGACCCGCGCCTGGAGCAAAGTGAAGTCCAACCGATGAACCAGTCCCACGACCACGCCCGCTCCTATTACCTGGCTTCGGCCAATGCCATGCCCGAACGCCCAGCGCTGGCCGAGGACTTGAGTGCCGATGTGTGTGTGATCGGCGGCGGCTTTACCGGCGTCAACACCGCCATCGAACTGGCCCAGCGCGGCCTTTCGGTGATCCTCCTGGAAGCCCGGCGTATTGGTTGGGGCGCCAGTGGGCGCAATGGTGGGCAGTTGATCCGGGGGATCGGCCATGATGTCTCGGGCTTTGCCCGCCATGTGGGCGAGGAAGGCGTGCGATACCTGCAACGGGCCGGGATCGATTCGGTGGCGTTGGTGGGGGAGCGTATCCGTGAGCATTCGATCGACTGCGACCTGCGCTGGGGCTTTTGTGAGTTGGCCAATACGCCGGCGCAATTTGCCGCGTTCAAGGGCGAGCAGCAAAGCCTGGCTGCTCTGGGTTATAAGCCTGAAACCCGGCTGGTGGCGGCGCAGGATATGGCGCAGGTGGTCGGCTCTGAGCGGTACGCCGGTGGTTTGGTGGACATGGGCTCGGGCCACTTGCATCCGCTCAACCTGGTGTTGGGCGAGGCCCGCGTGGCCGAGGCGCTGGGCGTGCGGATTTTCGAGCAGAGCCCGGCGCTGCAACTGATCCATGGCGACACCGTGCAGGTGCGCTGCGCCAGCGGCACTGTGCGGGCTGCCAACCTGGTATTGGCGTGCAATGCACACCTCGAGGAACTGGAGCCACGCCTGAGCGGCAAGGTACTGCCGGCCGGCAGCTATATCATCGCTACCGAGCCATTACCGGCCGCGCTTGCCGATGAACTGATCCCGCAGAACCTGGCGCTGTGCGACCAGAAAGTCGGCCTGGACTATTACCGGCTCTCGGCGGACCGTCGGTTGCTGTTTGGAGGTGCCTGTCATTACTCAGGGCGCGACCCGCTGGATATCGCCGCTTATATGCGCCCGAAAATGCTCAAGGTGTTTCCACAGTTGGCCACTACCGCCATCGAGTTCCAATGGGGCGGCAAGATTGGTATTACCGCCAATCGCTTTCCCCAGGTCGGTCGGTTGCAACAGTACCCCAACGTGTTTTACGCCCAGGGCTATTCGGGGCATGGGCTTAATGTCACCCACTGGTGCGCGCGGCTGCTGGCCGAAGCGATCCATGCCGGCCACAGCCAGGGCCTGGAGACCTTCAGCCGGGTGCCACATATGACGTTCCCGGGCGGCAAGGCCTTGCGCTCGCCTTTACTGGCGCTGGGCATGTTGTGGTACCGGCTGCGGGAAATGCTGGGCTAGGGCTTGTGAGCGGGAGGGCGGTTTAAAACACAGCATGATCGGATCCAATACGCTATAAACCCTCGGTCGCTGTGTAAATCCGAGGCCCCGCTTTTCATGCAGAACCCTTTGCAACGCCCGCTGTGGCAGGTCTACCTGTTCTTCCTTGCGCCGATGGTGCTGTCCAACTTCCTGCAGAGTTTTTCCGGCACCCTCAACGGTATCTATGTTGGGCAGATGCTCGGCACCCAGGCGCTGGCGGCGGTGTCGGGGATGTTTCCCATCGTGTTCTTTTTTATCGCCCTGGTGATCGGCCTCGGGGCGGGCGCTTCGGTGCTGATCGGCCAGGCCTGGGGCGCGGGGGAAACGGCGTTGGTCAAGGTCATCACCGGCGCGACCCTGACCCTGGGCGCGTTGATCGGGCTGATCGCTGCTGTGCTCGGCAGCCTGTTCGCGCGTCCGGCGATGCAAGCTTTGGGCACGCCGTTGGATGTACTGGACGACGCGGTCGGCTATGCCCAGGTGATGATGCTGATCATGCCGTTGTTGCTGGTGTTCATCCTCTACACCCAACTGCTGCGGGGCGTGAGCGATACGGTGTCACCGCTGCTGGCGCTGATCGTTTCGACGGTGGTTGGCCTGTTGCTGACCCCGGCCCTGATCCGCGGCTGGTTCGGGCTGCCGCCCATGGGGATCCAGAGCGCGGCCTATGCCGGCCTGGCGGCGAATGCCGTGGCCATGTTGTTTCTGGTGCTGCGCCTGCGCCACAAAAACCACGTGATGGCGCCGGACCGCCTATTGCTGGCGGCCTTGCGCCTGGACCGGGCGATCCTCGGCAAGGTCCTGCGCATCGGCCTACCCACGGGCTTGCAGATGGTGGTGCTGTCGTTGTCGGAGCTGGTGATCCTGGCACTGGTCAATGGCCACGGCTCCCAGGCCACAGCGGCGTATGGCGCGGTCACGCAGATCGTCAACTACGTGCAATTTCCGGCGCTGTCGATTGCCATCACCGCCTCTATCCTCGGCGCCCAGGCCATCGGCGCCGGGCGCCTGGAACGCATCGGGCCGATCCTGCGCACCGGGCTTGCGATCAACCTGTGCCTGACCGGTGGCCTGATCCTGCTCGGCTACGCCTTGTCCCACTGGCTCCTGGGCCTGTTCATCACCGATGACCAGGCGCGGGTCCAGGCCGAACACCTGCTGCACATCATGCTCTGGAGCATTCTGGTGTTTGGCTTCCAGGCGGTGATAGGCGGGATCATGCGCGCCAGCGGCGTGGTCCTGATGCCGGTGGCGATCTCGATCTTCTGTGTGTTGGGCGTGGAGCTGCCGGTGGCGTATCTGCTCAATGCACGCTTCGGCCTGGAAGGAGTGTGGATGGCGTTCCCGGTGACCTATCTGGTGATGCTCGGTTTGCAGACCGCGTATTACCGGTTGGTGTGGCGGCATAAGCAGATTAAGCGGTTGGTCTAGAAGCTGGATTGGCGACGGCAAGCAATTGCTCTGCTTAATAGGAAGCATTACTATTCACGCCCCGCCTATCCAGTGCATCCCCGATGACTCCCCAGCCGCCCCGCAGACCAGGCTTTTTCGCGTACTACGAAGAGTTGGTCGGGACCTGGACGCGTCGCCTGCGCAATCGCCAACAGGCCGAGGATCTGGCCCATGACACGTTTGTGCGGGTCTTGGAGTCCAAGTCGGCGCTGGTCGAGCAGCCGCGTGCCTATTTGCACCAGACGGCGCGCAATATTGCGGTGGATGCCTATCGCCGTGCAGATCGGCACGACGCGGTGGCGTTGCAGGCCTTTGAACCGAGTGCGTCGCACAGTGGCGACCCGGAGCATTTCATGCACGCCGTGCAGTTGGCGGACTCCATCGAGCGGGCCCTGGCTGAATTGCCCCTCAATTGCCGCAAGATTTTCATCTGGCAAAAGATCGAGGGCCTGACCCAGCAGGAAATCGCCGAGCGCCTGGGGCTTTCTAAAAACATGGTGGAAAAGTATATGATCCGCACCCTGCGGCATCTGCGTGACCGCCTGGACGCGCTGGCCCCATGACCAATGCCCGCTTTGAAACAGGATTTTCCATGATGGATACCCGTGAGTGTGCCTGTGGCAGCGCAACGGTGCG
Organism: Pseudomonas proteolytica; assembly: GCF_007858275.1. Lineage (GTDB taxonomy): Bacteria > Pseudomonadota > Gammaproteobacteria > Pseudomonadales > Pseudomonadaceae > Aquipseudomonas > Aquipseudomonas proteolytica. Next base: position 21,181 of record NZ_VFEV01000045.1, on the reverse strand, counting down.
TGACGAGGCGGCGCAGTGGTTCGTGCGTTTGCAGGACCAGCCCTTGAGCGTTGAGGACCAGCATCTTTTTGACGCCTGGCGTGGGGAGCATCCTGCGCACCAGTATGAATTCGAGGTGCTGCAAGGGCTGTGGAGCGTCGCCGACCTGCTGCCCAGGCACCGTTTGCAGGCTCTGGTCGAGACACCTGTACCGCGCAAGCGCCGTGCGCTGGTGCGCTATGCCATGGCCGCGAGCGTGCTGGCGGTGGCGGTGGGCCTGGGGTTGTTCAGCGGCCTGGACCATCCGGCGGTGTACGACGCGCAGTTCAGCACGGTGTTGGGTGAGCGTCGCCAGGTGGCGTTGCCCGACGGCTCGCTGATGGACCTCAATAGTCGCAGCGTGGTGGCGGTGCACTACGAAAAGGGCCAGCGTGGGATTGAGCTCAAGCAAGGCGAAGCGCTGTTCAGCGTCGAGCACGACAGCAGCCGACCGTTCGTGGTGCAGGCTGGGGCAGGGCAGGTGACGGTCACCGGTACCCGGTTTGATGTGCGCCGCGACGATGACCAGACCCGCGTGGTGGTCGAGGCCGGAACGGTCAAGGTGCAAGGGCATGCCGCGCAGCCGGTGGTCACACTGACGGCGGGCCTGGGTACATCGATCGACAACCAGGGCGCGGTCGCGGCGGCCCGCCCGGTCAACGCCCAGGCCCTGCTGGCTTGGCAGACCGGCAAGCTGGTGTTCAATGACGCCAGCCTGGCCGAGGTGGCGCGGGAAGTCTCGCGCTACCGCGAAAAACCCTTGCGGGTCAGCACTGCGGCCAGCGAGTTGCGCCTGACCAGCGTGTTCAAGTCCAACGACACCGATGCCTTGCTCAAGGCGTTGCCGCACATCCTGCCGGTGGCCCTGCGCACGTTGCCTGACGGTAGCCAGGAAATAATTTCACGCTAGGTTCAGGTTTTTTTCGAGTTCTTCGTCTTCTTGTCCAACTGCAACTGGTTTGCATTAACCGACGCGCTCTCTTGGCATCACTGGACTAGGTACGACGTGAAAACACTCGCTGCGAACAACAATAAAACCTCCCGTTGGGCCCCCCTTGCCCTGGCCTTGGCGGTCAGTGCCGCCATGCCTGCGGCCTACGCCGACGAGGCCATTCATATCAAGGCCCAGCCCCTGGGCGCGGCGCTGAGCCAATTGGGCCAGCAAACGTCGCTGCAAGTGTTTTTCAGCCCGCAGATGGTGGCCGGCAAACAAGCCCAGGCCGTCGACGGCAACCTGTCGCCGGAACAGGCCCTGCGCCAGCTGCTGCAAGGCAGTGGCCTGGACTATCAGATCGACTCGGGCTCGGTGACGTTGCATCCAGCCTCCACGGGCACCGGTGAAGCCGGTTCACCCCTGGAGCTGGGCGCCACCGCGATCAAGGTCGTGGGTGATTGGCTGGGCGACGCCAATGCCGAAGTGGTGCAGAACCATCCCGGCGCGCGTACCGTAATCCGCCGCGAAGCTATGGTGGAGCAGGGCGCGATGAACGTCGGCGACGTGCTGCGCCGGGTTCCCGGGGTGCAGGTGCAGGAAGCCAACGGCACCGGCGGCAGCGATATTTCCCTCAACGTCGGCGTACGCGGCCTGACGTCCCGCCTGTCGCCGCGTTCCACCGTGCTGATTGACGGGATTCCCGCGGCGTTCGCCCCCTACGGCCAGCCGCAGTTGTCGATGGCGCCGATTTCCGCCGGCAACCTGGAGAGCATCGATGTGGTACGCGGCGCCGGTTCCGTGCGTTATGGACCGCAGAACGTCGGCGGTGTGATCAACTTCGTGACCCGCGCGATCCCCGAGACCTTTTCCGGCGAAGTCGGCACCACCCTGCAAACGTCTTCCCATGGCGGCTGGAAGCATGTCGACAATGCCTTTATCGGGGGGACCGCAGACAACGGCATCGGCATGGCGCTCTTGTATTCCGGGGTCAATGGCAACGGTTATCGTGACAGCAACAACGGTAACGACATCGACGATGTGATCCTCAAGACCCACTGGGCTCCGACCGACCAGGATGACTTCACACTCAACTTCCATTACTACGACGCCCGTGCCGATATGCCGGGAGGCCTGACCCAGCAGCAGTTCGACGCCAACCCTTATCAGTCGGTGCGCGACTGGGACAATTTCAGCGGCCGGCGCAAGGATGTGTCGTTCAAGTACATCCGCCAGGTTGACGACCGTACCCAGGCGGAAGTGCTGACGTACTACTCCGACAGCTTTCGTGGCAGCAACATCGCCAGCCGTGACCAGCAGACCCTCGGTTCGTTTCCTCGCACCTACTACACCTTTGGCATCGAGCCACGGGTGTCCCATGTGTTTGACCTGGGCCCGACCAGCCAGGAAGTCAGCGTCGGCTACCGCTACCTGAAAGAAGGCATGCACGAGCAGGCCAGCACTCTGAGACTGGTCAACAACGTCCCCACCCCGGTCGGTCAAAATGACGGCCACGTTTATCAGGACCGTACCGGTGGCACCGAGGCCAACGCGTTCTACATTGATGACAAAATCGACGTCGGCAAATGGACGATCACCCCAGGTATCCGCTTTGAGAGCATCCGCACCGAATGGCACGACCGCCCGGTAGTGGGCTTGAACGGCACGCGTACCCAGGAGAAGCACCGCGAGATCAAGAACAACGAACCGCTGCCGGCCCTGAGCGTGATGTACCACGTCTCCGATGCCTGGAAACTGTTTGCCAACTACGAAACGTCCTTCGGCAGCCTGCAGTATTTCCAATTGGGCCAGGGCGGTAACGGCGACCAGACAGCCAATGGCCTGCAACCGGAAAAGGCCAAGACCTACGAGGTCGGCACCCGCTACAACGATGAGGTCTGGGGTGGCGAAGTCACGCTGTTCTATATCGACTTCTCCGATGAGCTGCAGTACGTCAGCAATGACGTGGGTTGGACCAACCTCGGCGCCACCAAACACACGGGTATCGAAACCTCGGCCCACTACGATCTGTCCAACCTCGACCCACGCCTGGAGGGCTTGAGCGCCAACGCCGGCTTTACCTACACCAGGGCGACTGCCGAGGGCGATGTGGCGTTCAAGGGCCGTGACCTGCCGTTGTATTCGCGCCAGGTGGCGACCCTGGGGCTGCGATACGCGGTCAATCACTGGACCCACAACCTGGACGCCTACGCTCAGTCCGGCCAGCGCGCACCCGGCACCACCAGCACCTATATCACCCAGCCGACCGCTGACGGCCAGTACGGTGATATTCCGGGATATGTGTCGGTCAACGTGCGCAGTGGCTATGACTTTGGCGCCCAACTGTCGAACCTGAAACTGGGCGTGGGGGTAAAAAACCTGTTCGACCAGCAGCACTACACCCGTTCCAGCGACAACAACGCCGGGATTTACCTGGGCGAACCGCGTACGTTCTTTGTGCAGGCGAGCGTGGGCTTCTGATCAGGTGACGGCTGCGTCGCCGCGGCTCGAACGAGCCGCGGCGATGTGCCTGCTGATCCAAGACGGCTGCTGACGCACTTCAGCTTTTTTCCTTGCGCCGCCGTGCATAAACCTGACGATTCTTCTGTGCAGCTTGAAGAGGGTGAGGGTTGCATTTCCTACCTTTTTTATGCGGCTTTCATCGCTTTCAGGAACCGAACTCCGTAGGCCTGCCACACACCATCAACCCACCGTGCACGGGTGCCTTGTGATAACTGCGTTGTCGAGGTGCTTGGGTGCGTGAGGTGGACCGTGTCAACAAGTCGTACTGGAGAACATTTATGTCGGTACCTGCGTTCAATCAGCCGGTTGTCAATCTACCCACTGACGACACACGTCAAGGGGCCCCTCAAGGGGCCAGCGCCAAAGAGGCAAAGGCTCCGGTTATCGGGTCGCCTTCCAGTGGCCCGAGTTTCAGCGCGCCTGCGGCTAAGTCGGGCCCGGTGTTCGCCGGGGCACCACCGTTGGCGCCTGCCGCTGCGGGGGCCCGCGACCAGGGGGCCAGCCAGGCTTCCACATGGCAGAACGACTCCTCTCGGGGAGTGTTCGGCCGCTTGAAAGGGTTTTTCTTCCCCGCCAGGCCGCCCCATTACGGGCACATGCCGCACAGGCCTCAGCCGGGCCATGGGCATCCACCGCACATGGCCCATCCGGGTCACGGGCATCTGCCGCACAGGCCCCATCCGGGCCACGGGCATCCGCCGCAAAGGCCTCATCCGATCCATGGAGGCCCGCCGCCAAGGCCGTTTCCCCAGCAGCCCGATCCGCACTATTCAAAGCGCAGCCATGAGCAGTTGGCCCAACAGCTGCTGGATAAATTCCAGACATTCACGGACCCGAGAAACCCGGGCTACGTGACGCGGCAAAGTCTGAGCAACATGGCGGAAAGACCGTTGACGGGCAATCCGGGCATGGATCAGAACATCAGGCTGGCCAGGGAAATCCTGAAGCGGCCGGAGCTCATGGGCGCCCTGGACCGCGACGGGCGCACGGGCGTGCAGGACAACCGGTTCAGCTGGCAGAACATCAACGATGTTGTACGTTCCAGCAATCCGTTGAAGTTCCAGGATGACAAGCAACTGGCCAGTGCGATGCTGGAGAACTTCAACAAGTTGAAGGGCGGGTTCTGGAGCCAGACCATCAAGGTCGCTGATCTGCGTGCCCTGGCCCAGCGTCCTCTGACAGGCAACCCGCAAAGGGATCAACTCGTCCTCCTGGCGAAAGAAGTCGTCAGTCGGTCGAGCCTCTTGCAACAAATGGACAACATCGCAGGCCATCACTACGACGGCCGGATTAGCCGACAAACGCTACGTCAACTGATGTCCTAGTCAACCATCGGTACTGCGCAGGTGTTCCAACAGCGGGAAAGGTCGCAGGCTCTGCGCGGCTTTTACCGGTGCGCCTGTGCCGTATCAATCGGCAGGAACTGTTTTGTGCTGTTTGCCACATAACGTGTATTCGACGGCCTTTATGACGCCGACGGTTTCACTCAAAGAGAGGGTGTTGACATGACTTCAACGTCACTTGGAACTCAAACTCCCGGTCTGCCGCAATCCCTTCTTGCACCCACCCGTGACAATGGCGAGCAGGGTCGACGCTTCGGTGCCCAGGCTCAGCACAAGCCTGTCGAAGAGGGGGCCGAAGCCCTGCGAGAAACGTTCTTTCCAGGGCAGTACACATTCAAGGCACCGGCGGCGGATGATTTCGCCAAAGGCCTGCTTCCTCATCGTGCCCCCCACACCTCTGGTGCCCCGATGCCGGAAACGGCGGGCACGACAACCGGATTGATCAGTGCATTGAAGGTCTTGCTGGGTGTTTCCAGATAGGTCGCGTTGGGGTGTCGAAAGACGGACTGAGGCTGCCCCAGGTCCTGCCCGTTGTTTACATGCAGTCATCGAAATTGATCGGCCGCCCCGGAACCATTGTGGATGCCAGGCCACATACTTTGCGTTTGTTGGAGCGCCACTATTGCAGTGACAAGGGTGGTAGCCGGTCTGAGTAGGTGTCTATAAAAGGTGGATATGAAACATGGCAATTGACGGTGGGGTACCTCTCCTGCGGCCCGGTAGTACGAGCCGCCATGATGCGATACCGGATGACGCACAACAAAAAGCTCATGCTGCTTCAAGCGAAACCACACCCCGTGGCTGGCAGGATGATAATCAGCCGTTGCCCAGTACGATTCGTTCTTCGGGTTTCCGGCGTCCCCTGCGCTGGGCCACGCCCGACGAGATCACGCTGCATCATCAGGAGCTGAGAAACACGCCGTTGGTGCGCGCAACCGATGTAAACCCCTTTACCCAACTGCCCGATAGCCAGCTAGTGACGGCGCTGGGTGAGCATTTTTCCGTGCTGGAAAGATTTCATGAAAAATGAAGGATTGAAACTGTCGGCGCTGAGGCAAATCGCCAGTGAAAAAATGACCGACACACCCGCACGCAACAACGCCATCCTGCTGGCCAGGGCACTTGTCCAGCGCCCGCGGTTGATCGACGCGATTGTCGATGAGCGAGGGGTCATCACGCGGCAAAGCCTGTCAAAGGCCGTGCAGGCAGTGTTCGGCAACAGCGACCCCAATGCCTTCAGCTCGGACCCTTTTCACGCCAAGACCAATGTCGAGCTGGTGCAGGCATTCCGGGATGCATTTGATGAACTTCGGGACAGGTCCCGGGACCGCATGAACTTTTTTGAGCAGGTCGGCTTCGTCCAGATCGAGAGGCTTGTCTCAATCAGCAAGGACCCGGACGAAACGGACACCCAAGGCACGGTTATCCGGGACCCCGCCACGGGTCTGCCGAAAAAGATGTACAGCGAACAGCTGGTGTACATGTCAAAAAACCTGGTGGACCGTCCCAGGCTATTGAACTCACTCGCGCGCATCCATTCAGGCTGGCGACGCATTTATGGCAGTCGCTACCAGAAGGAGTGGTTGAGCAGCAAAGACCTCGACGGCTGGCTGGAAAACAACAAGAGCCAGTAGCCCCCCCGGACTCATGACACCCGCAGGATTTTCCCGCTGACCGCCACGCCCAGCAGGAGCACGGCGATCAACACAAAGGCGACGCTCAAGCTGCTGCCATGGGCGATAAAGCCGATCAGCGCCGGGCCCGCAAGAATGCCCGCATAACCCAGGGTGGTGATGGCAGGCACCGCAATGTGCTCCGGCATGACCGTTTGCTTACCGACAGCGGTGTACAGCACCGGCACGATATTCGAACAGCCGGCGCCTACCAGCGCATAGCCCAGCAGTGCGGTTTCCCACGCCGGGAGCAGCGTGGCCAGGAGCATGCCGGCGGTGGCCAGCAAGCCACCGATCACGATCACCCGTTTGGCCCCCAGGCGACGAACAATTGCATCGCCGGTCAGGCGGCCGATGGTCATGGTCAAGGCAAACGCCGCATAGCCCAGGCCCGCATAGGCCTCGTCGAGGCCGCGTTCGTCACTGAGGAACACGGCGCTCCAGTCGAGCACGGCACCTTCTGCCAGGAACACGATAAAACACAGGCAACCGATAAACAGCACCACGCCGTGGGGGATGGCGAAGGCGGGGCCGGAACTTTCACTGCCGTAGGGCAGCAAATGGGGGGCCGCCTTGAGCAGTGCGGCCAGCGTAATCACGATCACCACCAGGGTCGCCGACAGCGGTGACAGGCCCAGGCCGAGCAAGGCGCTGACGCCCGCCGCCCCCACGATGCCTCCCAGGCTGAACAGCCCATGGAAGCCCGACATCATCGTCTTGCCACTGGCCCGTTCTACGATCACGGCTTGCAGGTTGACGGTGGAATCCACCGTGCCAAGGCCGGCACCAAACAGAAACAACCCCGCCATCAGCAACGGTATCGAGCTGACGGTAGCCAGCATCGGCAAAGCCACGCAGAGGAGAATGGTGCCGGCGCTGAGCACGCGTCGGCAGCCAAAGCGTGACGCCAGCGCGCCCGCTACCGGCATGGCGATGATGGACCCCACCCCCAGGCACAGCAGCAACAGGCCCAGCGTACCTTCGTTGAGTTGGGCACGGGCCTTGGCGTAGGGCACCAGCGGTGCCCAGGCCGCGATGCCAAAGCCGGCAATGAAAAACGCGATGCGGGTCGACATTTGTTCCAGGCGTCCTGGAATCACAGGCGCTGGAGTGGGGATGGCAGTCATGAAAGTCCTTGATTTTGCGTTCAGCGAACGATGTCCGGCGCGACATCCTTGCACATCAGGCCGTATCGAGCGAGCCAGGTTCCCGTGGCCCCTGCGAACTTTTTTTTTACAACATGGAACACTTTGCCGGTGAGCGCCACATAGAGGCTACCGGGCTCGCTTGAGGTGGCCTGGATGGTGCGTAATCCCTGGGAGTGGCGGCGAACCCCAGGCTGCTTGCAGAGGATTACCACCTTCCAGGCCACTTTGGCGGGTGGTATCCGGGGCCGATATTCCCCACAATCACCCGGCGCTTTTCCCATGCCGAGGTGGATGACCCCATGACCCTGTTCTACGACGCTCGCGGCAATATCTACGGTGTGGCCAGCCCGGCCCTGTTACGCAGCCGGGGCATTGCCGTGCCCGATAGCGCCGCCCTGGCCGCCAGCACTCGCCAGGCGTGGGCGGCGTCGGCGATAGCGTCCGAATGCGGCTGGGGCACGTCGCCGCGTCCAGCCCAGGCCAAGGCCTATCGCTGCGATGGTTTGCTGGTCGGGCCGTTTCAGGCATTGCCACCGTATGACCTGCTGATCATCAACACCGATGGCTCCCTGGCCGAGCGCAGCGGCAATGGCTTGACGATTTTTGCCCAGGCCCTGACGGACGCGGGGCTGATGACTGGGGCCTGTGAGCTGCGGGTGCACCATGACAAACCGGATGCCCCCTCAACGGTGGCGACGTGGGTTGAGCCGGCGGTCCACCAGCAGGTTGCGGGGTTCTGGTTGACGTTGGGCCAGCCAGTATTCGGGCCCCAGGCAGTGGGGGCCGTGGGGTTGGCGAGCAACGAGCCTGCCCATGTGAGTGCGCTGGCTGCGATCAACCCGCAATGGGCCCGCAGTGAGTTTGTGCGTATCGGCAACCCCCATTGTGTGACCTTGGTCGAGCACGCATCGGCCTTGCCGGACAATCGGCAAATGCATCAGCCGGGGGTGTTCGCGCCCTTGAAAGCGATTGCCGTTGCCCCGCCGGCAGGTGATGGCCGGCCTTGTGCTGCCGGGATCAACCTGCAGTGGGCCGCGCGCGATTCTGTCAATCGGGTGATCGCCCGGGTATTTGAGCGCGGCGAAGGCCCCACGGCATCCTCCGGGACCAGTGCCAGCGCGGTGGCCTGTGCAGCATGGCGCGCGGGGTGGGTCGAGGCGGGGGAGGTTGCGGTGGTGATGCCGGGTGGCACGGCGCCGGTACGTTTGCATGCTCAGGCCGGGACGTTGCTCAGTGTCAGTCTGTTCGGGGCCGCAACGCTTCAAGGCTGAGGACGCAAGTATTCGGTAGCTTAAATAAGTGTCAGTTGTTTCCTTATTGTTTAGTTATCGCCTGGTGTATTACGTAAGTGATTTCTTGTTGTTAATGCATGATTTGTTTTGCGGATTTCTCATCTTGTAAAAGAGACTTCCACCTTGTTCGTACGAAACTTCTTTTTTATTTTCAAAGTGCCGAATGTTCGCGGATCTCGCTAATCTTTAGAGCGTTCAGGCACTTTCTTTGGCCGCGCGATTGAGCTTGGCGGGGGAGAGTATTTCAATCAGATAGCGGACGGCGGGTAACAACGGATGGTTAATGCGCTTGTTTCGTCACGTTTCAAATTTATCCTGCAAAGTGTGGAAAATGACTTTCAAGTCCTGGCATTCAAAGGCCGCGAAGCCCTTGATCAGCCCTACTTCATCGAGGTGCAGTTGGTCAGCGAAAACCCTGGCCTTGATCTGGAAACATTGCTGCACCAGCCGGCCTACCTGGGCTTCGGCGAAGCGGGCGCAGGCCTGCATGGGCAGGTGTATGCAGTCGGCCGTGATGACCCCGGGGCCCGGCTCACCCTTTATCGTCTGACCCTGGCACCGCGCCTGGCGTGGCTGGAACACCGCCGTGACCTGCGCATCTTTCAACAACGCAGCGTGCCGCAGATCATTGCGGCCGTGCTCGAACGCCACGGTATCCTGGCCGACGCGTATGCCTTCGAATTGGGCCCGGTGGTCTATCCGCCACGTACATTCTGTGTGCAATACGCAGAAACCGACCTGCACTTTATCCAGCGACTGTGTGAAGAAGAGGGGATTCACTACCACTTTCGCCACAGCCCGCACGCCCATGTGCTGGTGTTCGGTGATGACCAGACAGTGTTTCGCCGCTTGCCTGTACAGCGTTATCGCCCGGCCAGCACCGAGGCGCCGGGCATCCAGCGCTTCGATGTGCGCCTGGCCACCCGCAGCCGCCAGGTCGTGCGTCGTGATCATGACTTCGAGCACCCTGCGCGGCGCCTGCAAGCGCAAGCCGGGGCGCCATCGGTGCTGCCGCTTGAGGACTATCACTACCCCGCAGGTTTTACGGGGCAGGCACGCGGCGTGCAACTGGCGCGTCGCAGCCTGGAGCGCCATCAGCGTGACCAACACCGGGCCTTGGGCAAGAGTGATCAACCGGCGTTATGCAGTGGCCATTTCCTGCCGTTGAGCGATCACCCGCAGCCCTCCTGCAATGACTTGTGGCTACTGACTTCAGTGCGTCACGAGGGGTATCAACCACAGGTGCTGGAAGAGGCGATGCCGGGCAGTGAAGTGTTCCAGGGATATCGCAACCGCTTCAACGCCACACCTTGGCGCGCGGTCCACCGCCCGGCGCTCAAGCACCCCAAACCGACAATCACTGGTAGCCAGACGGCCACCGTGACGGGGCCGGTGGGCGAGGAGGTGCACTGTGATGCCTATGGTCGGGTGAAGGTGCGGTTTCACTGGGATAGGTTGGACAAGACGAGTGATAAAAGCAGTTGCTGGGTGCGAGTGGCCTCCGGGTGGGCTGGTGACGGCTTTGGCGCGATCATGACGCCTCGGGTCGGCATGGAGGTGCTGGTGACGTTCCTGGACGGCGATCCTGATCGGCCTTTGATCAATGGCTGCCTGCCCAATGCGCGGCATCTGCCCCCTTATCCGTTACCGCAACACAAGACCCGCAGCGTATTGCGCAGCCGCAGTTCCCCCGGTGGCGCGGGCGCCAACGAACTGCACCTGGAGGACCACCTGGGCAAGGAGCTCATTTACCTGCGGGCCCAACGGGACCTGCAGCAACAGGTGGGGCATGACTGCCACCTGGACGTCGGGGGCGAGCGACGTGAAACCATTCGCGGCCTGAGCACGGCGTACCTGGAAAGCGAGGAACACCGCGACGTTCGCGGCAATCGCAAGGTCCTGATCGGGGCCGGCGATCACCTGCAGGTAAAGGGCGACAGCCAGGCCTACATCGGCCAGGCCCTGGTGATCGAGGCGGGGCAACAGATCCATCTCAAGGCGGGCGCCAGCCTGGTGATCGACGCGGGTGCGCAGTTGAGTTTCAAGGCGGGAGGCGAACACCTGCTGATCCAGGCAGGCGGAATTTTCAGCAGTCGCCCCATCACCCTGGGTGGCTTGCCAGGGGTCGCACGCTCGGCCAACCCCGTGGGCCCGGGCGATAACCCATCATCGCCTCCGCGCGCCGCGGGTGTTCCCTCCATTTCAGTTATCCAGGGCGCAATCATGCACAGGGCGAGGCAACTGGATGCGGATTTTTGCCCGGTGTGCGAGCGCTGCCGCGAAGGTGTGTGTGACATTCGCGGGAGGGTCGCGTGATGGCGCCCGGCCAATGGATGGCCCAACAACAGCAGGCAGGGCGCCGCTTGTGTCTGGTCCTCGAGGGAAGCAGCGATGCGCGCTTGTCGTTGATAGCGTCCCGCAACCTGGCGCAATGTCTTAGCGTGTACGGTGGCAGCGCAGTGGCGGCGCTGGCGGCTGCAGGGCCGGTGATCCTGCTGGTGGAGCAACTCGGTGAACCCGCGCTGGTGAGCTTGCTGGAGCAGCCGCAGGCGAATTGGGGCTGGCTGGGCAGCTTGCCCGACACAGACCTGGGTGGCGTTATCGAGCATTGGCACGCGCGGATGCTGGTGGGGCCGCCGGGCAAGCAGGCCCTGTACCGGTTCCACGACAACCGCACCTTGGCGCGAGCGCTTGCTTGCTTGCCGGTAGCGCAACGGCCAGCCTATCTCGGGCCGCTGATCAGTGTGTGCTACTGGTATGAAGACCAATGGTGCAGCGCCAGCAACCCTGCGCCCGGCCATTACCCGGTACCTGATCCCGCCCCATGGCTCAGCATTCCCAACCCCCAGGTCTCGGCCATTCTGCACGCCAATATCCTGCGCTACCTGCTGGCTGAGCACAGTGAAGATCTCGCGGCATTGGCTGAATTCCAGGACCCGAGGGTATGGCTGGCCCAGGTACTGGAACAGGCCCGCACCTGGCAATGGCGCGGGGCGCAACAACTGGAGTTCTTGGTGGTGCGCCGGTTGGAGGAAGCGACGGGGGCCAGCGTGATCCGGTGGCAGCCGTTGGCGGGTGAGGCGCCGGGAGATCACTTTGCACGGGTGTTGGCGCAGTGGCACACCTTGAGGGAAAAACATGAGTAGGCGGGCGTGCGGTGCGTTACTGGTCGTGGGCATGGCGTGGTTGGCGGGATGTGCAAGCGTGCCCGCAGAGCGTTTTACCTTGCAGGTAGACCTGCCGGCCAATTTTCGATTCAAAAGCGCGGCCAACTACAGCCCCGCCGCAGGCGAAAGCTGCACCTTGCCAGTGCGCCGAGGCAAGAGGCCAGAGCGCAAGGTCTTCAGCGTTGCGTATAACACCGCAGCCAGCCGCGTGACCCAGGACCTGCCGCTGACTGAAACGGTAGAAGGTTGCCCGTTGGTGTTGCGCAGTGTGGAGTTTGATTTTTACGCACGGTGGGGAACGCGGGACACGGATATCGGGGGGGATATTGCGGCGATCTACATTCAGGACCGGGCAGGAGGGGAAACGCCTGGGTTGGAGACTTTGGAGTTGAAAGGGCGATGTCAGTGGTTCTTTCGAACCGTGGGGCGGCTCCATGGGATCAGGAAAATCTTGAAATGCAATTCACTGGCTGAAAATGGACAGCCGGAAAAAACACGGGCAGGTGGTGTAGTGCAGCGAGATCGACTCATGGGGAAAACCCTGAGGTTGGTGCTGAATGTGTCCGATGAGGAGTTGCCAGCTTTTGATGATAACTGGATAGCAGTTCCCGGCGGGTGGAGGCGATGCCGAGGTAACAGCTTCGAAGATACATCCGCGTATTGCAGAGGCAACACTACGGATTTCAAGCCTATAAAGATGCCTGACGGGCGTATATGTGATGTTTATCCAACCTGTAACTAACAAGGAGTAAGCCAATGGAACTGGCGGCATGGAAGCAGGATTTTTTCAGTGACAATATGCCGGCTTGCGCGCTACGAGGGCACTGGGTGAGCTTCTGCGTGGTGGACGAGACTGGAAATGGAAAGAGTTATGGCGGGCTTCCATACACGCTCCACGACAGTGCGGGTCAACGGTACAGCGGTAGATTGAATGGAGAAGGATTCGCCAGATTAACGGATTTTTACTGCGGGCCTGTGGTTCTGAGGGTGGATGACCCATACACCGGGTCAGAAGAGCCCTATCACCGGCTGAGGACACGCCTGACTTACAAACTGCCTATAAGCGAACTTCAAGTTCGCGTCGAGCGAACCTTGTTTTATGCTGCTGATGGTCAACGTCGTGAAGACAATCCCGCTAAGCAACAAGCAGACCGTTTCTACCAAGTCGAAGTCCGCGACCTCGTCCGCCATGCCGCCCATTTGCCGCCTGCGGCGCCCCGGCCTTTCGCCCCCCGACGGCATGCCCTGAAAATGATGGCCGACCTTGGATTCGGCCCACCGCAGCCTGCATTGTCGGGTGTGGTGCTGTTCCCCAACCAGCACAGCGTACTGGAGGTCCGGCCCTTGCGGGCGTTGCGCCCGATGCTGTCTACCGAGGATGGGTTCTGCGCCCTGAACCTGTACCAACTGGCATTGATGGCGACCTTGAGCTACTGCCCATTTGGCCAGGAGCCGGCCACCCAACCGCAAGATGAGGTCCGTTTTCCCGTGGACCCAAGCATTGGTCATCTGTTTGCTGAAAAACTCTCGGGGTATGAGCAAGCCTGGAGGGTCGACGCTGGGCAAGTACAACGGTTTTACCCGCTGTATGAAGAGGTCGCCTATTCCCGGCGTTTCGAGATCCTGCCCTTCGATCCCCAGTTGTATCCGCAAAACAGCCCGAAGCTCGCGGGCGAGCAGGAGCATCCGGCGAACCTGCATTTTTTCGATGATGAAGAGCTGGGTACTGATACCCAGGCCTTTATCAGTCATCACGATGAGATCGTGCTGATTTCTGTACGGGGTACGGCCAGTGCCGCTGATGGCCTGCGTGATGCAAACGCCCACCAGGTGCCGTTCGCGGAGGGCATCGGCAAGGCCCATGAAGGTTTTTATCAGGCCTATCGAGCCATGCGCGACTTCGTGCTGCGCTACCTCGATCAGTTCTACAGCGGCCAACGTATCGTGATCTGCGGCCATAGCCTGGGAGGGGCAATCGCCCTGCTGCTGGCAGAGGGACTGCGCCGGGTCAAAGATGCCGACTACAACGTGCTCCTCTACACCTACGGTGCGCCGCGTGCCGCTGACGCGGAATTTATCAGAGGCGCGGCAGACCTGGTCCATCACCGTATCGTCAACCACAATGACCCGGTTCCCAGCGTGCCGGCACCCTGGATGAACACCACGGCCAAACTCTGGGTTCCCGGCGCGGTGACGTTGTTCAGCGCCCCCGCGCCCGCAGGCCTGCTGTTTGCGGCGGGCCTGGTACGCGTCGGTGGCAATCCTTACTGGCACCACGGCGAGCAACAACACTTCATGCCGATCCTGCTCCCGGACGGCGCGCATTCATCGGTGCTGTGGAAGCCCGGGTGTGAGTCTCTGGAGGAGGCGGGATGCAATCGCGCCTTGTACCTGAGCGGCGATATGCCCGAGCGCGATAACCTGCTCAAGCAGTTGTTCCAGGCCAGCCAGCATTTTATGGTCAGCAGCTACGTGCCGGCAGCCTGGGCGACCTTGCGTCGTTGGCAACAAACCCTGGATAACCGCGGCGCCCTCGTGACGTCGCGGGAGTACGCACTGATCGACGACGCCTTGGGCACCATGGGCCGCCAATTGCAGGACAAACAGTTGGAACTGCACCGTCGCCGACCAGCGAACGGGCGTAGCCATGAGCACTACGACGGCTTGGCCGCTGAAATCGACCGCTTGCAAATCAGTCGCCAGCGCCTGGAAAGTTTGCGCTGGCGCCGCCTGCAAGCGCGTGACGTCTATGGCAGCCATGCTCAGGGTGCAAACTTGCCAGCCAGCCTCAAACGCTGGTTCAGCCACCGGGAAAACCGTGAGCTATCGCAAGTGGCAAGCATCCCGCCGGCCTTGCATGACGAGCATGGCAAAGGCCAGCCGTTGGACCTCGACTCGATCGTTTAGCCCAGGGTTTTACAAAAAAGCCACCTGCGCCAGCTGGCGCTTCATCAACACCTTGCCGTTGCGGATCGAATACAGCGCCAGGCCCTGGCTGCGAATGACCTCGTAGTCGCTGTCGGCCGAGAGAATCAGCAGGTTGGCCGGCCGCCCCGGTTCCAGGCCGTAGCGATCGCCCAGGGCCATGGCTTTGGCGCTGTTGTCGGTGACAAGGTCCAGGGCCCTTTGCAGGTTGCTGTAGCCGAGCATATGGCAGATATGCAGACCGGCTTCGAGCACCCGCAGAATATTGCCGTTGCCCAGTGGGTACCAGGGATCGACGATGGAGTCCTGGCCGAAGCACACGTTCATGCCGGCCTCCAACAGTTCGTTGACCCGGGTTACGCCCCGGCGTTTCGGGAAGTTGTCGAAGCGGCCCTGCAAGTGAATGCTTTCGGTGGGGCAGGAAACAAAGCTGATGCCAGAGTGCCCCAACAGCCGGAACAGTTTTGCGCAGTAGGCATTGTCGTAGGAGCCCATGGCCGTGGTGTGGCTGGCGGTGACCCGGCTGCCCATGTCGCGACTGCGGGCCTCTTCGGCCAGCACTTCGAGAAAGCGCGAGTGCGGGTCGTCGGTTTCATCGCAATGCACGTCGACCAGGCAGCCCGTGCGTTCGGCCAGGTCCATGAGGAACTTGACCGAGCTGACCCCTTGGTCGCGGGTGTATTCGAAATGGGGAATGCCGCCCACCACATCGGCGCCGAGGCGAATGGCTTCTTCCATCAACTCACGGCCATTGCGGTAGGACTCGATGCCTTCCTGGGGAAATGCCACGATCTGCAGGTCGATCAGGTGTGCGCTCTCCTGGCGCACTTCGAGCATGGCCTTGAGCGCCGTCAACTGCGGGTCGGTGACGTCCACGTGGGTGCGTACATGCTGGATACCGTGGGCCGCCAGGGCCTGGATGGTCTGTTTGGCGCGGGTCTTGGTGTCTTCATGGGTGATGGTGGCCTTGCGTTCGCCCCAGCACTCGATCCCTTCAAACAGCGTCCCGCTCATATTCCAGCGCGGCTCGCCGGCAGTGAGGGTGGCATCAAGGTGGATATGCGGCTCGACAAAGGGTGGCACCACCAGGTTACCCGCGGCATCCAGATCGTCCGGGCCCATGGGCGGCGTGGCAGTTTGAGGCGTAATACTGGCGATCCGGCCATGTTCCAGGTGCAGATCATGCAGGCCTTCACGGTTGCGCAGGCGGGCGTTGATGATATGCATGGGCAAGTTCCTCTTGGGCAAAAAGCAATCAGGCAGACAGCCGCCAGATCATCAGCGCGACGCCGATGTCCAGACGGTCATTGGGATTGTCCAGCGACAGCCCGCACAGGGCCTCGATACGTTGGACGCGGTGGGTCAAGGTGTTGCGGTGGACCGCCAACCGCTGGGACGCAGCCACAAGGTTACCATTGTCCAGGAACCAGGCTTGCAGGGTCGGCATCAGGCTGGGGCCGTGACGCTGGTCATGGCGCAGCAGCGGCCCCAGGCGTTCATGGAGGAACTGCTCGAGCAGCCCGCGATCGCGTACCGCACTCATTAGCTTCAGCAGCCCTAGCTCATCGTAGACACAGACGCCGGCATGCTCGCCAAAGCGCCGGGCAACCACCAGCGCCTGGCGAGCTTCGTCCAAGCCCTGGGCGAGGCCGGCGGGCGGATGTTTTGCCGCGCTCAAGCCGATGCATAGCTTCAGCGGGGCCAGGCGCAGGTTCAGCGGCCTCAGCCAATTTGCCAGGCGTTGCCGGTGATCTTCGGTGGCCGGCAGCAGCAAGGTCCATTGCCCAGCCCTGTCGAGTACGGGCAGGGGTGAGGGATGCTCGGCGGCGAACTGGCGCAATCGGCGGGTAATGCCTTCGTGTTGGCGAGCGAGCTGAGCTTCGGCCTCCCCAGCCACGGTTTGCGCAAATAACGCGTCGCCACCCTCCAGTTGTAACTGCGCCACTTGCCAGTGTCCGGCCAATGGCATGCCCAGTTGGCTGGCGCGATGCAACAGCAGGTCGAGGGATTGGTAGTCCCCCGCCAACAGGCGTTCCAGCACCTCATGCCGTGAACGCCCCAACTGCTCGGACTCGATCAGCGCCGAGCCGATGGCCTGGGTCACCAGGACCATTTTCAGCGAGTACGGTTGTTCGATCAGCGGCATCCCGGCGGCGTCGGCGGCTTGCAGCAACCCAGGGGCAATCCCCTGGATGTAATCCGCACCGGTCAGGATCACCAGGCCGGCGACACGCCGCGAGCAGGCTTCATCCAGCAGGCGCAAGAGATTGGCCTCATCACGCGGGTGGTTGATACCGGTGATGAACACCAGTTCGCCGCCCAACACCCATTCTGCAATGCCGCTGTTCTCGGCCACATAAGGCCAGCGCACGCCATTGTCCAGGCCTGCGCTACCGGCTCGCAGGGTCATGGACTCCAGCCCGGGCAGGGCCAGCACATCCGCCACGGTCAGGCTCATGCCTGGGTGTCAGCCAAGGGCACCCGCACCCGCAGGATCGCGGTGAGCAAGATGTAGGTGGCGGCCGCGGCGATAATTCCCACCAGCGGCGCGACCCATGGCGAACTGAACGCCAGCACCGTACCCACCCCATAGGCAATCAGCCCCGGCCAATTGAACGCGGGCAAACGCACCTCCGCCAGCCGAGGGTACTGGCCGCGATAGCGATAGAAGAAGTCGGCCATGATCACCCCGCCAATCGGTGGAATCACGGTGCCCAGCAAAATCAGATAGGGCACCAGCATGTCGTACATGCCCAGCAAGGCGAGCAGGGTGCCGATCACGGCGCCGACCAGGGTCACAGTCTTGCGGCGTTTGGTACGCAGCAGGTTGCAGCCGGCGACGGCGAAGTTGTAGATGGTGTTGTCCTGGGTGCTCCAGATATTGAGCAGCAACATGGCCATTGCAGCCATGGCGAAACCTTGCAGCAGCAACACCTCCACCACATCCGGCTGTTGATAGACGATAGCGCCGTAGGCCCCAATCAGCACCATCAGGCCGTTGCCGATAAAAAAGCCGATCAGGCTGGCCAGGACTGCCACTTTGGCCGACCGGGAGAAGCGCGTCCAGTTGGTAGCCTGGGTTGCGCCACTGACAAAGGTGCCGAATACCAGGGTAATGGCCGTGGACAAATCCAACTCACCGCTGGGTACCACGGCAAGCAAGCCCTCCAGCCCCCCGATGTGCACCGTGGCCACCCACATCGACAGCAACAGCAGCAGGCCCATGGCCGGGACTGCGATGTAAGAGAGGATTTCCAGGCCGCGATAGCCCACGTAGGCCGTGGCGCAGAACACCAGGCCGAACAGCACCATCAGTGCCAGCACGCTGCCCTGGCCCAGCTCGAAATATTTGCCCAGTACCACGGCCGCCGTGGCGGTGCCCCAGGCGTACCAGCCAATCTGGGTGAAACCCAGGATCAGGTCACTCAACTTGCTACCCACTTCGCCAAAGCAGAACCGCCCCATCAGCACCGAGTTCAAGCCGCTCTTGAAGGCGATGTAACCCAGGCCTGCGGCGTAGATACCCAACAGCAGGTTACCCAGGGCCACGACACCGAGCATCTGGGTAAAACTGAAGGCCACCCCAAGCTTGCCGCCGGCGAACATGGTCGCGGTAAAAAAGGTGAAGCCCAGCAACACCATGGCCGTGGAGCCAAGGCCCTTGCGTGCATGCATGGGTACTTCGCTGAGAGGGTAATCGTTGCCCGGTTCGTGCTGCGTCATGTGCCGTTCCCCTGTGAGTGACCCAGGGCCCGTTGCAGCCGGCGTGCCAACTGCCGGGCAGTGACGGCTGCACGGTGGACGCTGTGCAGGTTGCACACTATTCAGGGGGCGGGCGGGGCAGGTAGAGGAGATTGCTTGTTGGTTATGCCCAGTCAGGCGCGATAGCGGTGCAGCGGTGATACAAATTGGATCACCGTGCCGGGGTGTCAGTCGAACAGGGTCTGGGTGATTTCGCCGCGGTGAAAGGCGAAGGCTGCTTCAAGATCACTCTCGATGGTGCGGCCGCGTGACAGGGGCGGCAGTTCGTCGAGGCGGAAGAAGCCGACGTCGGTGGTTTCAAACCCCGCGGTGGGGGCGGCCTGGTCGGTGCGCTCGCAGAGAAAGTACAACTTATAGAAGTCACGCACGTCGGGCCGGTACAGGCCCTTGGCTTTGTGGGTCACGCTGTACAACGTGCGTGCGGTGACGCTTAAGCCAGCTTCTTCGCGAAGTTCCTTGACGATGTTTTCTGCAGCCGACAATCCGATATCCGCATAACCCCCCGGTAATGCCTAACAGCCATCCGTTGCTTCGCGTACCAGCAGGATCCGCTCGTCTTCAATCAGCGCGCCACGCACATCGATCATCGGTGTTGAATAGCGCTGCGCGAAGTCCGAGACCAGGCCGGTAATGCGCTCCAGAGGCACTTGTCCCAACTGCGCAAGCATACTGTGGGCAATATGGGCGATCTCTTCCAGGCGTTCGCGCTCGAAGTCATCAGTGCAAAAGTGCAGCCCGGTGGATGCCAATGCCTGCAGGCGCTTGGCCTGGGCCAGCCAGGTGGATTCCATGGTTTGGTTCCTTGAGTTGCGGCGAAGTCTGGTTTTAATCGCTGTGATCCTCGAACGCAAACCCTTACGCCGAGGGTGCCTCAAAAATCGCCTCGATCGGCCGTTCAAACAGCCTGGCTATTTTGAAGGCCAACGGCAGGCTGGGGTCGTAGCGGCCCGTTTCGATGGCGTTGACGGTCTGGCGCGACACTTCAAGTTGTGCCGCCAGATCCGCCTGGGACCAGCCTCGCTCAGTGCGCAATTGGCGCATAAGGTTGTTCATCGATAACGCCTTGCGCCGATCACCGTGGCTATTGCCCAGATACCGCCCATGACGGGCCATACAAAAAACATCGACAGGCGGGGCAGGCCGGCGGTTTCCAGGAAGCCATAGCTGAAGGTGATCAGCGCCGTGCAGATAAATGCAATGCCCAGGGCTTCCAATTGAATCTTGCGGCCCATCTCATCCATTCGCCCCAATTGGCGGATCGCCACCAAGGCCATGGCGACGTGGGGAATGACCGGGACCAGGGCGAGGGAGATTTTCCCTGCGCCCTCGGGGGCGTCGGCCAGAAAGTGGGTACTGACAAGCACGGCAACCACATAGGCGGCCAGGGCGATGAAGAATTCCACCAAATAGCGTTTGATTGGCATGCGCGCGTTCCGTAAGTAAAGGGAGCTTTACATTAGGAGGGCAAATGTCGAGTGTCAAGCTCGCTTTACATTTTGCAGGCTCGATCCTGCAATCAATTCCAGGATTTACTCACCGCGATAAATACAGCCACTGGTGCAGGTCTCGTGGATACGAATGGCGCTGAGTTCCGGCAGCAAGGGCTTCAACTCGTTCCAGATCCACTTGGCCAGCACTTCGCTGGTCGGGTTCTCCAGGCCGGGGATGTCGTTGAGGTAGTTGTGGTCGAGGCGCTCATAGAGCGGCTTGAAAATCGCCTTGATCTCCGAAAAGTCACGGATCCAGCCGGTATGCGGGTCAAGGTCGCCGCTCAGGTGGATGGCCACCTTGAAGGAGTGACCATGCAGGCGCCCGCACTTATGGCCTTCGGGGACGTGAGGCAAGCGGTGGGCGGACTCGAATGTGAACTCTTTGAAAATTTCCACGGTATGACCTGTAAGGCTTGATTTTGGCGGGGTGTATGAGGGTTTCGTTTGCTGGTGTACTGATCAATGTACTGATTGGTCTTCGCTGGGGGTTGTTGCAGCCATCCATTCAGCAATGACTGACTGGCGCCAGGCGACCGAGTTTGGGCCTATTCTAACCTGTTTTGGGAAGGTGCCTTCCCTGATGCGACGATAAACCGTGTTACGGCCCAGGCCGGTGGTGTGAAGCACCTCGTCGAGGCGCAGGAAGCGATCAATGTTTTCTGCTCTGTTCATGACTCTCTCCTTACGCCAGCTGTAGGCCGCGCTGTCTTGATGATGTGGATGATGAAACTGAAGGTGAGCAGCGCCCAGGCGACGGAGCCGGCGAATGCTACGACCAGGGTTTGTTCGGTACCGGTGGAGAGCAGCTCCGGCACCTGCCAGAAAAACCAGAAGGTGGACCCCGCCACGTACAACACGATGGCTGTCAAGAGCAGGGTGAGTTTCGTTGCGTACATGGGGTGTACTTGC
>NZ_VFEV01000044.1 GCF_007858275.1 Pseudomonas proteolytica | reverse complement strand
CTCCACAAGCACCCACACGAATTGCTTGATTCAGTTGTTAAAGAGCGGTTGGTTAAGATCTTTCGTCTCAACCGAGGCGCGCATTCTACAGCAGCCTCATTTGCTGTCAAGTGGTTATTTTCAGAAGTTTTCGAGGATTTTCTCAACAACTTCAACCACTTGCGCTTCCGATCTCTCGTTAGCGGGAGGCGAATTCTACAGCGTTACACGCTGCTGTCAACACCTCTTTTTCAACTTCCTTTTGGCTTCGATGAACTGAAGCAACTTACTGTCGAATCTCGCATAACTCATTGTTTACCAAGGAGTTTTCCGTTTCGACTGCGCCGGAAGTGGGGCGAATTATAGACAGATATAATTCGCCGTCAACCGTTACTTTCACATTTCTGTCATATCGATCAAAACAGCCCAGAAACGCAAAGGCCGGCCCCAAGGGGCCGGCCTTCTGCTCATCCAACCTTACAAACTAGGGAAGGCAAACTGCGACGCTTCATGGCTGGCACGCTGCGGCCAACGCTGGGTGATCGCCTTGCGACGGGTATAGAAACGCACCCCGTCCGGCCCATAGGCGTGCAAGTCGCCAAACAGCGAACGCTTCCAGCCGCCAAAGCTGTGATAAGCCACCGGCACCGGCAATGGCACGTTAACCCCTACCATGCCCACTTCAATCTCGTCACAGAACAGGCGCGCAGCTTCACCATCACGGGTGAAGATACAGGTACCGTTGCCATATTCATGGTCGTTGATCAGTTGCATCGCCGCTTCCAGGCTGTTCACCCGGACGACGCATAGCACTGGGCCAAAGATCTCTTCTTTATAGATGCGCATCTCGGGCGTCACGCGATCAAACAGGCAGCCACCCAGGAAGAACCCGTCTTCATTCCCGGCAACGCTCAGGCCACGCCCATCGACCACCAGCTCAGCGCCCGAAGACACACCATCTTCTATATAGCCGCTAACCTTGTCCCGCGCCTGCGCAGAGACCAGTGGCCCCATGTCCAAGCCACAGGAAGTACCTGCACCAATCTTCAGTGCCTTGACCTGTGGTACCAGCTTGGCAATCAATGCATCCGCCACCTGGTCACCCACGCAGACCGCCACCGAGATCGCCATGCAACGCTCGCCGCAGGAGCCATAGGCGGCCCCCATCAAGGCGCTTACGGCATTATCCAGATCCGCATCCGGCATCAGCACCGCATGGTTCTTCGCCCCGCCCAGCGCCTGTACACGCTTGCCGCGCTTGGTCGCTTCGGAATAGATGTACTCGGCAATCGGCGTCGAGCCCACAAAACTCAAGGCCTTGACCTCAGGCGCCTCGATCAGCGCATCCACCGCGCCCTTGTCGCCATGGACCACACTCAACACACCTTTGGGCAAACCGGCTTCCTGCAACAGTTGGGCAATCAGCAGCGTCGAGCTTGGATCGCGCTCCGATGGCTTGAGGATGAAGCAGTTACCGCAGACGATCGCCAGTGGATACATCCACAGCGGCACCATGGCCGGGAAGTTGAACGGCGTAATACCGGCCACCACGCCCAGCGGCTGGAAGTCGGACCAGGCATCAATGTTCGGGCCGACGTTACGGCTGTACTCGCCCTTGAGGATCTCCGGCGCCGAACACGCGTACTCGACGTTCTCGATCCCGCGCTTCAACTCACCGGCAGCATCTTCCAGGGTCTTGCCATGTTCTTCGCTGATCAACTGCGAGATACGGGCTTCGTTCTGCTCCAGCAATTGCTTGAAACGAAACATCACCTGGGCACGCTTGGCCGGCGGCGTATTGCGCCAGGCCGGGAATGCGGCCTTGGCCGAGTCGATAGCCTGTTGAATGGTTTCACGGCTGGCCAATGGCACCTGATGAATCACCTGGCCAGTAGAAGGGTTGTAAACGTCGGCGCTGCGACCGCTGTCGTTGACCAGTTCGCCGTTGATCAAATGCTGGATAAGGCTCATGCAAGGCTCCTGAAAAGTTGTCCACAGGCGCGACACGCGTCGCGCCAGGCTGTTGTTCTATATAGAAGGAGAAATCAGTCGATCTTGTTCAGCACTTCGCCGACGGCATCGAACAAGCGATCCAGGTCCTGCGGCTTGCTGTTGAAGGTTGGGCCGAACTGCAGGGTGTCGCCGCCAAAGCGCACATAGAACCCGGCCTTCCACAACGCCATGCCCGCTTCGAATGGACGCACGATCGCATCCCCATCACGCGGGGCGATCTGGATCGCACCGGCCAGGCCGTAGTTACGGATGTCGATCACGTTCTTGCTGCCCTTGAGACCATGCAGCGCATTCTCAAAGTGCGGTGCGACTTCGGCCACGCTCTGCACCAGGTTTTCCTTCTGCAGCAGATCCAATGCCGCCAGCCCGGCCGCGCAGGCTACCGGGTGGGCCGAGTAGGTGTAGCCGTGTGGGAATTCCACCGCGTACTCAGGCGTCGCCTGGTTCATGAAGGTCTGATAGATCTCGCTGCTGGCAATCACTGCCCCCATCGGGATCGCACCGTTGGTGACCTGCTTGGCGATGCACATCAGGTCCGGCGTCACACCGAAGCTATCTGCACCGAACATCGAGCCGGTACGACCAAAGCCGGTGATCACTTCGTCGAACACCAGCAGGATATTGTGCTGGTCACAGATCTCACGTAGCCGCTTGAGGTAGCCCTGCGGCGGTACGAGCACCCCGGCCGAGCCTGCCATCGGCTCAACGAACACCGCAGCAATGTTTGACGCATCATGCAACTCGATCAGCTTGAGCAACTCGTCAGCCAGGGCAATACCACCCAGCTCCGGCATGCCGCGGGAGAAGGCATTGCTCGCCAGCAGCGTGTGGGGCAGGTGATCGACATCCATCATCGCCTGGCCAAAAATCTTCCGGTTGCCGTTGACGCCACCCAGGCTGGTACCGGCGATGTTCACCCCGTGATAACCACGGGCACGCCCGATCATCTTGGTCTTGGTCGCCTGGCCCTTTAGGCGCCAGTACGCACGCACCATCTTCACTGCTGTATCGGCGCACTCGGAACCGGAGTCGGTGAAGAACACATGGTTCAGATTGCCGGGGGTCAGATCGGTGATCTTTTCCGCCAACTGGAAGGACAAAGGATGGCCGTATTGGAAGCCCGGCGAGTAATCCAAGGTGCCAAGTTGTTTGGCGACGGCTTCCTGGATTTCCTTGCGGGTGTGCCCCGCGCCGCAGGTCCACAGGCCCGACAACGAGTCGTACACCCGACGCCCCTTGTCATCGATCAACCAACTGCCTTCGGCCCCCACGATCAGACGCGGGTCGCGCTGGAAGTTGCGGTTGGCGGTGTAAGGCATCCAGTGAGCATCCAGCTTCAGCTGGCTGGCCAGGGTGGATGGGGCGTTTTCGGGCATGTTCATCAGCAAAACCTCGCAGGGCAAAAGGCAGCGTCGGGATTGAAAAGCGTTGTTGCAGCTAAATTGCCACGGGGATAAAGTCTGGGAAATGCAACTCTTCTAACCTTAAGTCAGGCTTTTACTAAACTATGAGCAGCCGCCGACCCGACCCGCTGGCCCAAGTGAGCGACTTCGATATCCGCCTGTTGCGCATCTTCCGCAGCGTGGTGGAGTGCGGAGGCTTCTCGGCGGCGGAAACCGTGCTGGGCATTGGTCGCTCTGCGATCAGCCAGCAAATGAGCGATCTCGAGCAGCGCCTGGGCCTGCGCCTGTGCCAACGCGGGCGCGCCGGTTTCTCCCTGACGGAAGAAGGCCGGGAGGTCTACCAATCGGCCCTGCAACTGTTAAGTGCGCTGGAAAGTTTCCGCACCGAGGTCAACGGCCTGCACCAACACCTGCGCGGCGAACTGATCATCGGCCTGACCGATAACCTGGTGACCCTGCCCCATATGCGCATCACCCATGCACTGGCGCAGTTGAAAGAGCGCGGCCCCGACGTGCAAATCCAGATCCGCATGATCGCCCCCAATGAAGTTGAGCAAGGCGTGCTCGACGGGCGCCTGCATGTCGGCGTGGTCCCCCAGGCCAGCGCCCTGTCGGGCCTGGAATACCAACCCCTGTACAGCGAGCGTTCGCTGCTCTACTGCGCGGTGGGCCACCCGCTGTTTTACGCCGACGACAAACAATTGGACGATCAACGCATCAACAGCCAGGACGCCATCGCACCGACCTTCCGCCTGCCCGCCGATATCCAGGCCCATTATCAGGCGCTCAACTGCACCGCCAGCGCGTCCGACCGCGAAGGCATGGCCTTCCTGATCCTTACCGGGCGCTATATCGGCTACCTGCCCGATCACTACGCCAGTCTGTGGGTACAACAAGGCCGACTGCGTGCGCTGAAACCACCTACACGCTTTTACGATTTAAGCCTGGCTTCGGTCACGCGCAAAGGCCGCCGCCCTCATTTGGTGCTGGAAAGCTTCCTCGAAAGCCTGGCCGCGACCCGCTGATACGGGCTCCCCACAAAACCTGAGCAAGTGGACAGCTTTTTGCAAGGCACAGGGACCATGAACCGTCAGCCCTGAGTCCACATGCCATGCCACCAGAATCCTCCAGCGCCAGCGACCTGATCTACGGTCTCAACGACCGCCCCAAACCACTGCCCGCCTTGCTCGCAGCACTGCAACATGTGCTCGCCAGCTTCGTCGGCATCATCACCCCGCCACTGATCATCGGCTCCACCCTGGGCCTGGCCGCCCACCTGCCCTACCTGATCAGCATGGCGTTGATGGTTTCCGGTGTCGGCACCTTCATCCAGGCGCGTAGGCCGTTTGGAATTGGCGCGGGGATGATCTGCCTGCAAGGCACCAGCTTTGCCTTTCTCGGCGCGGTCTTGTCAGCGGGTTTCCTGGTCAAGCAGCGCGGCGGCAGCCCGGAAGACATCCTGGCGATGATTTTCGGCGTGTGCTTTTTCGGCGCGCTGGTGCAGATCGTGCTGAGCCGTTTTATCGGCCAATTGCGCCGGGTCATCACGCCGCTGGTGACCGGCATTGTGATTACTCTGATTGGCATCAGCCTGATCAAAGTGGGCATCACCGACCTGGGCGGCGGCTTCAATGCCCCGGACTTTGGCGCGCCGACCAACCTGGCCCTGGGCCTGTTCGTGGTGCTGACGATTATCCTGCTCAACCGTTCGGATACGCCGTGGGTACGCCTTAGCGCGATCATCATCGGCCTGGTACTGGGCAGCCTCGCTGCATGGTTCAGCGGCAAACTGGTACCCCAGCCCCTGCCCGACCTGCCCTTGATCAGCCTGCCGACACCGTTCCGTTTTGGTTTCAACTTCGACTGGAGCGCCTTCCTGCCGGTCGCGCTGATTTATCTGATCAGCAGCATCGAAACCGTGGGCGACCTCACCGCCAACTGCATGATCGCCCGCCAGCCCATCAGCGGCCCTTCCTATATAAGCCGGCTCAAGGGCGGCGTGCTCGGGGATGGCGTCAGCTGCATGATCGCCGCCACCTTCAGCGCCTTTCCCAACACCACCTTCGCCCAGAACAACGGGGTGATTCAGTTGACCGGCGTCGCCAGCCGCTATGTGGGGCTATACATAGGCGTGGTGCTGTTTTGTCTCGGGCTGTTTCCGCTGATTGGCGCGGTACTGCAGCAAGTCCCCAAGCCGGTGCTCGGCGGCGCGACCCTGGTGATGTTCGGCAGTGTGGCCGCTGCTGGCGTGCGCATCCTGGCCCAGGCCCCGCTGGACCGACGCAGCATGCTGATCATCGCCACCTCGTTTGGGGTCGGCCTGGGCATCGCCGCGCAACCGAATTTGTTGCACCTGATGCCAACCCTGGTGCAAAACCTGTTCGACTCGGCCATCACCAGCGGCGGGCTGACGGCAATTGTGCTGTGCCTGATCCTGCCGGAATCCAAGACCGAAACGCGCGCCGCAAATCCACTCGTGGAAAACGACACACTGGAACCGCTTTGACGCTTTTATCGTATCGGGACTTGTCTGAGGCTTGAGGGTGGGTTATCTGTGCAGCAATCGCATTCATCGATCTGCACGGAAACCTCCATGAGCCTCGAAGTTCCTGCCCACAACAGCCACGCCGGAAAACCCGCCAGCCGCATTCGACAAAAGAACGAACAAGCGATCATCCAGGCCGCCGAAGACGAATTCGCCCGGCACGGCTACAAAGGCACCAGCATGAACACCATCGCCGCGAGTGCCGGGCTGCCGAAGGCCAACCTGCATTATTACTTCACCAACAAGCTGGGGCTGTACATCGCGGTGCTGAGCAATATCCTCGAACTGTGGGACAGCACCTTCAACACCCTCACCGCCGAGGATGATCCCGCCGAGGCGCTGACCCGCTATATCCGCACCAAGATGGAATACTCGCGACGCCAACCACAGGCCTCGCGGATTTTCGCCATGGAGATCATCAGCGGCGGCGAATGCCTTACCGAATATTTCAGCCAGGACTACCGCACCTGGTTCAGCGGCCGGGCCGCGGTATTCCAGGCCTGGATCGATGCCGGCAAGATGGACCCCGTGGATCCGGTACACTTGATCTTCCTGCTGTGGGGCAGCACCCAGCATTACGCCGACTTCGCGACCCAGATCTGCCGCGTGACCGGGCGCACCAAGCTGACCAAGCAGGACATGGAAGACGCTGGCAGCAACCTCATCCACATTATTCTCAAGGGCTGTGGCATCAAGCCGGCCCTCTGAACGAAGCGACCCGATGCCTTTCACCCTTACGGGCTTTTGTGAATTTCGCGAAGAAATCCGCAAAAGCCGCTTCATCACCTTTGCTGCACCGATTACCAGCCCGCAAGACGCCCAGGCGTTTATCGAGCAGCACAGCGACCTCAACGCCACGCATAACTGCTGGGCCTGGAAACTGGGCGGGCAATACCGCAGCAACGACGACGGCGAACCCGGCGGCACCGCCGGGCGCCCGATCCTGGCCGCCATCGAGGCCCAGGGGTTTGACCAGGTCGTGGTGCTGGTGGTCCGCTGGTACGGCGGCATCCAACTGGGCACCGGTGGCCTGGCCCGCGCGTATGGGGGCGGCGCCAATAAATGCCTGCAAAACGCCGAACGGGTCGAGTTGATCAGCCGCGTGCCCTTGAGCTGTGCCTGTGGTTTTGCTGAGTTGCCGCTGGTAAAGCTGCGTGTCGCCGAACTGGGCGGCCTGGTCCTGGAAGAAACCTTCACCGCCAACGGCGTGGAGCTGCAACTGGCACTCGGCGAAGCCCATATCGACACCCTGCAATCGCAGTTGGCCGACCTGAGCCGTGGGCGAATCCTGCTGCAACGTTGAACCTGATAATGTTGTTCACTGAACCTCGACGCCAAAGGAAGCCTTCATGTCTACGCCAAAAACCGCATTGATCATCGGCGCCTCGCGCGGGCTGGGCCTGGGCCTGGTCAAGCAATTGCTCCTGGACGGCTGGGATGTGACCGCCACCGTGCGCGATCCAAGCAAGGCCGATGCCCTGAAAGCCGTGGGCCCGGTCCAGATCGAGAAACTCGACATGGACGACCAGCAGGCCGTGATCGCCCTGAGCCAGCGCCTCAAGGACCGCACCTTTGACCTGCTGTTCGTCAACGCCGGCGTCAAGGGCCCGGCCATCCAGACCCCAGGCCACGCGACCCAGGCCGAAGTCGGCCAACTGTTTTTCACCAACGCCGTGGCGCCGATCAACCTGGCCCAACGCTTTGCCCCGCAGATCCGCCAAGGCAGTGGCGTACTGGCATTCATGAGTTCGGTACTGGGCAGCGTAACCATGCCCGATGCGCCGGACCTGGCGCTGTACAAGGCGAGCAAAGCCGCGCTGAACTCCATGACCAACAGCTTTGTAACGCAATTGGGCGAGCAGAAGTTGACCGTACTGTCACTGCACCCGGGGTGGGTCAAGACCGATATGGGCGGCGAAGGTGCCGACCTCGATGTGGAGACCAGCGTGCGCGGCCTGATTGCCCAAGTGAACGCCTACACCGGCAAGGGCGGCCATCACTTCGTCAACTACAAGGGCCAGACCATTCCCTGGTAAGACTGTAGCGATGTTGTGGCGAGCGGGCTTGTTGTGGCGAGCGGGCTTGCCCCGCGCTGGGCTGCGCAGCAGCCCCAATAAGCTCACCGTATTTTTTCAGACACACCTCGGCGCCAGGTTTCAGGGCTGCTACGCAGCCCAGCGCGGGGAAAGCCCGCTCGCCACGACAAGCCAACTTGCCACAACACACTCACTCACCACCGATGAGCGGTGGATAGACCCCACCGCTCACTCCACGTAAACTTCCCTCCTCGCCCTTACCGGCGACCCTGGATCAGCAGACAGGGCAACACTGAGCTGGCAAACCTGAACCCATCATTCAGAGGAGCCGGCCAATGCCTGCGACCCGTATCTGGTTAAAAAACCCTCTCGCGATCTTCACCGCCAATGCCCTCGATGCCCGTGGCGGCCTGGTGCTGCAAGACGGCGTGATCGTCGAAGTGCTCGCCCTCGGCCAACAACCGAGCATGGCCTGCGAACAAACCTTCGACGCCCGCGAGCATGTGATCCTTCCCGGCCTGATCAACACCCACCATCACTTCTACCAAACCCTGACCCGCGCCTGGGCGCCGGTGGTCAACCAGCCGTTGTTCCCCTGGCTGAAAACCCTGTACCCGGTGTGGGCACGCCTGACCCCGGAAAAACTCGCGCTGGCCAGCAAGGTCGCCCTGGCAGAATTACTGCTCTCGGGCTGCACCACCGCCGCCGACCACCACTACCTGTTCCCCGACGGCCTGGAAAATGCGATCGACGTGCAAGTCGACAGCGTGCGCGAACTGGGCATGCGCGCCATGCTCACGCGCGGTTCCATGAGCCTGGGCGAAGCCGACGGTGGGCTGCCGCCGCAGCAGACCGTGCAGCAGGGTGAAGTGATCCTCGAAGACAGCCAGCGCCTGATCAAGCGCTACCACGAGCGCGGCGACGGCGCGCAAATCCAGATCGCCCTGGCGCCCTGCTCGCCGTTCTCGGTCACCCCCGAAATCATGAGCGCCAGCGCTGAACTGGCCAACCAGCTCGACGTACGCCTGCACACCCACTTGGCCGAAACCCTCGACGAAGAAGACTTCTGCCTGCAACGCTTCGGCTTGCGCACCGTGGACTACCTCGACAGCGTCGGCTGGCTCGGCCCACGTACCTGGCTGGCCCATGGCATTCACTTCAACCCCGATGAAATCGCCCGCCTGGGCGCGGCCGGCACCGGGATTTGCCACTGCCCAAGCTCCAACATGCGCCTGGCCTCCGGCATCTGCCCGACCCTGGACCTGATCGCCGCTGGCGCGCCGATTGGCCTGGGCGTCGACGGTTCAGCCTCCAACGATGCGTCCAATATGATCCTCGAAGCACGCCAGGCCCTGTATATCCAGCGCCTGCGCTACGGGGCGGAAAAAATCACCCCTGAAGGCGTGCTGGGCTGGGCCACCAAAGGCTCTGCGCAACTGCTCGGCCGTAGCGACATCGGCGAGTTGGCCGTAGGCAAACAAGCTGACCTGGCGCTGTTCAAGCTTGATGAGCTGCGCTTCTCCGGCAGCCACGATCCTGTTTCAGCGCTGCTGTTGTGCGGCGCCGACCGCGCGGACCGGGTGATGGTGGGCGGCAAGTGGCGGGTGATCGACGGGCAGATCGAAGGCATGGACCTCAAGGGCCTGATCGCCGATCACAGCCAGGCGGCGCGGCAGTTGATTGCCGGCTAGCTACACACCCAGCAGCGACAACATGATAAAGGTCGCAAACAGCACAAAGTGGGTCATCCCTTCGATGGCGTTGGTTTCGCCATCGTTGAGGTTGATCGCGCTGACAATCAGCGTGATAAACACCATCACTGTTTGCACCGGTGTCATCGCCATCTGAAACGGCTGGCCGGTGTACAGCGCCATCGCTTCCATCACCGGCACAGTCAAGATCACCGTCGACAACGAAGCCCCCAGCGCGATGTTGACCACCGACTGCATGCGGTTGGCCAACGCTGCGCGCAACGCGGTCAGTATCTCCGGCGCGGCAGAAATCGCTGCCACCAGGATCGCCGTGATCACCGGCGGCGCACCCGTGCCCTCCAGGCCAAGGTCCAGGGTCTTGGACATCACTTCGGCCAATGCGCCAATCACCACCACGCCAAACACCAGGGTTGCGATGGAGAATGTCAGGTTGACCGGCGACGCCTGTTCTTGCGGCAGCGTCTTGCGACGTTTTTCCGGATAGCTGTAGCTGAAGAAGTAACTGTGTGGCCCCACCTGCATACGCAGAAACAATGCATACAGCACCACCATCGCGCCAATGGTGAAGGCCGAGTAGATTTTCCAGTCGGCCTCGGGGATGAATTCCGGCACCACCATGGACACACCCATGGCGGTCAGGATCATCACGCTGTAGGTCCGCGCCGAATCATCGTTGTAGGACTGCTCGCCATGCTTGATGCCGCCCATCAGCGCGGCCAGGCCGAGGATGCCGTTGATATCCAGCATCACCGCCGAGTAAATCGTGTCGCGCACCAGGGTCGGCGACGCCTCGTTGCTCATCATGATCGCCAGGATCACCACTTCCACCAGCACTGCCGCGAGGGTCAGGATCATCGTGCCGTAGGGGTCGCCCACCTTTTCGGCGAGCAATTCGGCGTGATGGGCCACGCGCATCGAAGCCATGACAATAAAGCCGATCAGCACCAGGCCACCGAGCAGCGCCGTGGCCTGCCCACTGTGCAGCAGCCAGTGTTCCAGCGGGTAGGCCGCAATGGCGGCGATCAGCGCCAGCCACATGAATTTTTCTTGCTTGAGGGATGTGAGCATTGCGGGCCTTTTCGAGCGGCGATTCAGTCATTGATGGGGTACAGACTGCAGCGAATCGCTAACGTTTCGTTACACCTTAGTTCATTCACCCACTGGCACAGGCACGAAGAATGCTTACCGCTCGGTCAGGTTTTACCGATTATTTGCGCCCTGGCCTGTAGAATGTCGCCATTGCACCTGATGAGAACGCACACATGTACGACTGGCTAAACGCCCTGCCCAAGGCTGAACTGCACCTGCACCTGGAAGGTTCGCTGGAGCCCGAGCTGCTGTTCAGCCTGGCCGAACGCAACAAGATCGCGCTGCCGTGGAACGACGTCGAGACCCTGCGCAAGGCCTACGCCTTCAACAACCTGCAGGAGTTTCTCGACCTCTATTACAAGGGCGCCGATGTATTGCGCACGTCCCAGGACTTCTACGACCTGACCTGGGCCTACCTGCTGCGTTGCAAGGCGCAGAACGTGATTCATACCGAGCCGTTCTTCGACCCGCAGACCCACACCGACCGTGGCATCCCTTTTGAAGTAGTGCTCAATGGCATCGCCAGCGCGCTCAAGGATGGCGAGCAGCAACTGGGTATCACCAGCGGCCTGATCCTAAGCTTCCTGCGCCACCTGAGCGAAGAAGAAGCGCAAAAAACCCTCGACCAGGCGCTGCCGTTCCGTGATGCGTTTGTCGCCGTGGGCCTGGACAGCTCGGAAATGGGCCATCCACCGAGCAAGTTCCAGCGCGTGTTCGATCGCGCCCGTGGCGAAGGTTTCCTGACCGTTGCCCATGCTGGCGAAGAAGGCCCGCCGGAATACATCTGGGAAGCCCTCGACCTGCTGAAAATCCAGCGTATCGACCATGGCGTGCGCGCCATCGAAGACGAGCGCCTGATGCAGCGGATCATCGACGAGCAGATCCCCCTGACCGTGTGCCCGCTGTCCAATACCAAGCTGTGTGTATTCGACGACATGGCCCAGCACAACATCCTCGACATGCTCGAGCGTGGGGTGAAGGTCACGGTGAACTCCGATGACCCGGCTTACTTTGGCGGGTATGTCACCGAAAACTTCCACGCGCTGCACACCTCCCTGGGCATGACCCAGGACCAGGCCAGCCGCCTGGCGCAAAACAGCCTGGATGCACGCCTGGTCAAGCCCTGACCCCTCCCTGTAGGAGCGAGCTTGCTCGCGAAGGACGCCAACGATAAAGCGTACATCCTGGATGAACGCGGCGCCTTTGAATTGTTCGCGGGCAAGCCCGCTCCTACACAGCTGCCATCCGGGCAATTTCCAGGCGTCCGGTCTCGGTAACCTGCAGTGCGCTCGACTCACTGATCGTCTGCAACCAGCGCGACTGCATGAACAACTGCAACAACCCTGCCCCCAACGCCCCCCCCAGGTGCGGCTGCTGTTCGCTCCAGTCATAACAATCGCAAGCCATCGTCGCGTAACTCTGGTGGGCCAGGGCCTGGGTAAAAATGCCATGCTCGGCCAAATGGCGTGCGCCCAAGGGGGTCACGTGGATCCGTTGCTCGAAGCGTTCAATCCACTTCGCCAACACCATGCGTTGATAAAGTGCCGCGGCCATTTCCCCGCCCAGGTGGTCATGGCAGAGCCGTGCCTGACGCAACAACGCGGGCGCCAGCAATACCGCGACCGACCGGCTGGGCGCACTGCGCGCCACACTGGCCATTGTGGTACTGGCCAATGCATCGATGGCTGCGGCCACATCCGCCGCCGCCATGCGGAAGAAGCGCTTGCGCCCCCGGGCTTCAATACGCAGCAACCCGCCCGCCGCCAACCGCGCCAAATGCGCATTGGCCGATGACGCTGACAACCCGGCCAGCATCGCCAGCTCCTCGGACGGCTTGGCCGAACCGTCCATCAACGCCCAGATCATTGCAGTGCGCTTGGGGTCTGCCAGCAAGGTGGCGATCTGGCTGATGCAAGGTGCCTGTTCCATGTACTCACTCCCTGTTGAATCGTTGGTCTGCTCCATTTCGCGCAAAAGTATAAGTGTGTGGGCAGCAGATTCCGTGGCGTCCTACCGCCAAATCAGCGACAGCAGCTGCCTGAAATTTCCTGAAATCCCTGAGGTTATTGCGTAGTTCCCCTGCGTTCGGGCAATTGCGCGCTCAACTTCCCACAACGTGCCACAAGCATTTCACGCAAGAGGTTGATCGGTTTACTCAATTGCGCGCGATGGGCACACAGCAGATTGAGCGGTGTGCGTTCACCCTGCAGCTCGGGCAAGAGCAACTGCAGGCGACCAGCCAGCACATCGGCGCTGACATCCAGCCA
This sequence comes from Pseudomonas proteolytica, assembly GCF_007858275.1. Taxonomy (GTDB): domain Bacteria; phylum Pseudomonadota; class Gammaproteobacteria; order Pseudomonadales; family Pseudomonadaceae; genus Aquipseudomonas; species Aquipseudomonas proteolytica. Next base: position 38,172 of record NZ_VFEV01000044.1, on the reverse strand, counting down.
GGACTTGTAGGCAATGCCCACCCCGGCCACGGCCCAGCGCCGCACCACATCCGCATCGTCACTGAAACGGTCACCGCTGACAGTCAGGCTGATTTCCCGTTTGGCGTCCTGAAACCGCCAATGGTCGTGCACCCGGCTGCCGAGCATATAGAGCAGGCAATTGTGCTGGGCCAGTTCTTCCAGATGGCGCGGCTCGCCATGCCGGGCCAAGTAGCCGGGCGCTGCGCACAGTACCCGACGATTGTCCGGCGCCACCGGCAACGCCACCAGGCTCGAATCCTCGGGTTCGCCATAACGCAAGGCTATATCCACCGGTTGGCGGAACAGGTCGGCGATCCGGTCGCCCAGCAGCAGGCGCACGCTCAATTGCGGGTGCTCGCGCTGAAACTCGTCCAACCACGGCAGCAACAGGTTCCGTCCGAAGTCCGATGGCGCCGACAGCTGCAGGACGCCGCTGACATGATCCTGGCCGCTGGCCAGCAGGCGCCGGCCTTCATCCAGTTGGCTCAAGGCACCCCGGGCGTACTCTAGAAAGCCTTCGCCCTCGGCGGTCAGGCGCAGGCTGCGGGTGGAACGTGCCAGCAAGCGCGCGCCCAACTGTTGCTCAATGCGTTTCAACGCAGCACTGGCCACCGCTGCCGACATATCCATGACCCGTGCGGCAGCCGACAAGCTCCCCAAATCCGCCGCACGCACGAACAACTGCAAATCATCAAAACGCAGCATGAGCACCGCCCCGGGCAATTATCAAAAAAATATTGAAAGAGACTGCTCTTTTAGCGGGTTTTATCTGCAAGAGAAATAGCCAATGATCTACCCATCCCATTCCGTACACCCTGGAACTCGTCATGAAAGCCATCGCCTACTACGCCGCATTGCCGATCAACGACCCCAAGTCCCTGCAAGATGTGCAACTGCCTGAGCCGGTAGCCGGCCCGCGCGACCTGCTGGTGGAAGTCAAAGCCATCTCGGTCAACCCGGTCGATACCAAGATCCGCCAGAACGTCGCCCCGGAAAACGGCGCGGCCAAGGTGCTGGGCTGGGACGTGGCTGGCGTGGTCAAGGCCGTGGGCAGCGACGTCACCCTATTCAAGGTCGGCGACAAGGTGTTTTACGCCGGTTCCCTGACACGCCCGGGCGGCAACAGCGAGTTGCACACCGTGGATGAGCGCATCGTCGGCCATATGCCCCAGAGCCTGGGTTTTGCCGAGGCGGCCGCCCTGCCATTGACGGCCATCACAGCCTGGGAGCTGCTGTTCGAGCGCCTGCAAATTGCTGAAGGCCAGACCGATCAAGGCCAGAGCCTGCTGATAGTCGGCGCTGCCGGTGGCGTGGGGTCGATCCTTACCCAGCTGGCTGCGCAACTCACCGCGCTCAAGGTGATCGGCAGTGCCTCGCGCCCGCAAACCCAGGCCTGGGCCAAGGACCTGGGGGCTGATCTGGTGGTCGACCACAGCCGGCCACTGAGCGAAGAACTCAAGCGCGCAGGCCACCCACAGGTGACCCATGTTGCCAGCCTGACCCAGACCGACCAGCATCTGGACCAGTTGGTCGAAGCCCTCGCGCCCCAAGGCAAACTGGCCTTGATCGATGATCCCAAGTCACTGGACGTGCTCAAGCTCAAGCGCAAGAGCCTGTCGCTGCACTGGGAGTTCATGTACACCCGCTCGATGTTCGAGACCGCCGACATGATCGAGCAGCACAACCTGCTCAATCGGGTAGCCGAACTGATCGATGCCGGCACCCTGAAAACCACGGTGGGCGAACACTTCGGCCTGATCAACGCAGAGAACCTGCGCCGGGCCCATGCCCTGCTGGAAAGCGGCAAGGCCAAGGGCAAGATCGTGCTGGAAGGCTTCTAAGCCAAGGGCTCTGTCAGCACCGTCTGTTATCTCTGTAGGTAACGGACGGCACCGCTAGTCAGAGACTTGATCCTTGTCATATTTGTGAGCGTATTCGGGTTTATATTGGCCGCCTTTGCCACGCAATCTTTTACGTGAGGAAGTCAGCAATGAAGATCCTGATAAAAGCGTTAGCAAAATCCCAAGGCAACAAATGGCAGGTCCGCCTGGACCACGACGCCTTTACCTTCCGCACTGAAGCCGAGGCCCGCGCCTTCGCCAACACCCTGCAAAACCGCATCCAGGCGCCCCACCGCTTTCCCGAAAGCCAGCAGCGCGCTACTGGCTGAAAACGCCGTCAGACCTGCGCTTGCAAGGCTCGCTGCCGTTGCAGGCGCTGGGTCAACATGGCCACCACTACCGCCAACACCCCGCACAAGCTGATGACGATCGACATCGGCATGGCTGTGCCGTCGTGCAATGCGCCGACCAACGACGCTGCACCCGCGGCCACGCCAAACTGGATGCAGCCCAGCAGTGCCGACGCGCTGCCGGCCCGTGCGCCCTGGCCGTTCATGGCGCATGCCGAGGTGTTGGGCATGATGCAACCCAGGCTGGCAATACACAGGAACAGCGGCACCAGCAGCGGCCACAATGCTTCGGTATGCAAGGCACTGACCGCCAGCAACGCCAACGCCGCTGCGAGGTAGACCCACACCGTGCGGGTCAGCAGAAACGCCGGGCCGCGCTTGGACAGCAGCCGCGCGTTGACCTGAGCCACCAGGATAAAGCCCGCGGCATTGGTGCCGAACAGCCAACCGTAGTGCTCGGCCGGCACGCCATACAGCTTGATAAAGACGAAAGGTGAACCGGCGATGTAGGCAAACATCCCGCCAATTGCGATACCGCCAGTCACGGCATACCCCAGGTAGACCCGATCAGCCAGCAGCCGCCCGTATTGGCGCAACGCCCCGGACAGTGGCTGCCGAGGCTGATGGGCCGGAAAACTTTCCGGCAAGCCGACAGCCACCGCCACCCCGGCGCCGACACTGAATACCGTCAACGCGAGGAAGATCGACTGCCAGCCCCACAGGCTGACCATCACCCCACCGAGCATCGGCGCCAGGATCGGTGCCAGCCCGACCACCAGCATCAATTGCGAAAAAACCTTGGCCGAGCCCACCGCATCGCACTTGTCGCTGACCACCGCCCGGGAAATCACCATGCCCGCACACCCGCCCAGGGCCTGGACGAAGCGCGCACCGATCAGCCATTCCAGGGACGGCGCATAGGCGCACGCCAGGGAAGCCACGGTGAACAAAGTGACACCGCTCAACAGCGGGATACGCCGGCCAAAACGATCCGCCAGCGGCCCATAGATCAACTGACCGATCGCCAGGCCCGTGAAGTACACCGCCAGGGTCAGTTGGATATGTTTTTCGTCAGTGCCGAATGCCACGGCCATGGCCGGGAAGCCCGGCAGGTAAAAGTCGATGGCCAGCGGCGCAAATGCGCTCAAGGCCCCCAGAATAAGGATTATGCGAAGGTTCATCAGGCACCCGGTAGAGTCGGCAGCCCGACAGTCTAGCCGCGCTTGGGTGCCTTGAACATTACGTTAGCTCGCTACCTATTAAATAATCAGGCGAGCTTGGCGCTGTAGCCTTCTTCGCTGATCAGGCTGATCACTTCGTCCGGCGATAAACGACTTTCAACACCGACTTCCTTGGCGGCCAGATTCACATTCACACTGGCCGCCGGGTCCTTGGCCTGTACCGCTTGGGTCACGGCCCGAACGCAGTGGCCGCAGGTCATTCCTTCAACGCTGAATATTTGCATGACATGACTCCTTGAGTGAGGTTGCACCCAGTCTCATCCTTGCCACGATGGCAAGGTCAAGCGCTGAAAAAAACCGCCGGGCTGGTATTCCCTGGCGACGTCCGCCAAGCTGCAAGCATCCACGATTTGAAACCGGAGAATTCACCATGCGCTGGTCGTTTTTTGGCCTTGCCAGTCTGCTGAGCCTGTTCGCCGCCGTCCCCCAGGCCAGCGCCGCCGAGGACTACGCGGTGCTGATCGTATCCAGGGAGCGCCTGGAAGTGCCCACCAACTGCGAGATTGGCCTGTACGTCAATGACCAGTTGGCCGGGCGGCTGTTCCAGGAGCAGGCCACCTCGTTCAACTTCCCGGAAGGCAAGGTCTCGCTGCGTCTCAAGCTGCTGCCGGGCCAGGCTCCAGGCTGCCTGCCGGGGCTGTTGGCACCCAAGGCCCAAGAGATCACGCTGAAAGCCGGCGACGTACGCAAGTTGCGCATTGCCCAGGGCGCCGACGGCATGTACCTCAAGCCCGCCAAGCTCGGCTACTGACCGTTTTTGTAGGAGCGAGCTTGCTCGCGAAGAACGAAAACGATGACGCGTATTTACCGGGTAAATGCGGCGCTCTCCAGTTCTTCGCGAGCAAGCTCGCTCCTACAAAAAAACGGTATCAGGGCTTGCCGTGAATTAAGGGGCTTGACCTTCCCCTAAGGTCAAGCTTGATCCTACAGGCAACTTTTCCTGGAGGAACGCCCCATGAATGGATCCACCACCTTCGACCTGCCGATCAGCGGCATGACCTGCGCCAGTTGCGTGGGCCGGGTCGAGCGCGCCCTGAACAAGGTGCCCGGCGTGCAAAGCGTCAGCGTCAACCTGGCCAATGAACGGGCCCATGTCGAGGTGGCGGGCCAGATGGACCCTGCCGTGCTGATCGCCGCCGTGGAAAAAGCCGGCTACACCGCCACCCTGCCGCAAAGCGAAACCGCCACCCAAGCCAGCCAGGAACAGCGTCTGAAACGCGAACGCTGGTCGCTGGTGATGGCCATTGCGTTGGCGTTGCCGCTGGTTTTGCCGATGCTGGTGCAGCCTTTCGGCCTGCACTGGATGCTGCCGGCCTGGGTGCAGTTCCTCCTCGCCACGCCGGTGCAGTTCATTTTCGGTGCGCGCTTCTATGTCGCCGCCTGGAAAGCCGTGCGCGCCGGCGCCGGCAATATGGACCTGCTGGTGGCCATCGGTACCAGCGCCGGGTATGGCCTGAGTATCTACCAGTGGCTTATCGCCCCGGCAGGGGTTGAACCCCATCTGTACTTCGAAGCCTCGGCGGTGGTGATTGCCCTGGTGCTGCTGGGCAAATACCTGGAAAGCCGCGCCAAACGCCAGACCGCCAGCGCCATCCGTGCCCTGGAGGCCTTGCGGCCGGAGCGGGCGATTCAGTTGATCGATGGCCGTGAGCAAGAGGTTGCCATCAGCGCCCTGCGCCTCAACGACCTGGTGCTGGTCAAGCCCGGCGAGCGCTTTCCGGTGGACGGCGAAGTGGTCGAGGGCCAAAGCCACGCCGATGAAGCCTTGATCACCGGTGAAAGCTTGCCGGTGCCGAAACAGCCTGGGGATAAAGTCACCGGCGGCGCAATCAACGGTGAAGGCCGTTTGCTGGTACGCACCCTGGCCCTCGGTGCCGAGAGCGTGCTGGCGCGGATCATTCGCCTGGTCGAAGACGCTCAGGCGGCCAAGGCGCCGATCCAGAAACTGGTGGATAAAGTCAGCCAGGTGTTTGTGCCGACCGTGCTGGTGATCGCCCTCGCCACGCTGATTGGCTGGTGGTTGTACGGTGCACCGCTGGAAACGGCATTGATCAATGCGGTGGCGGTGCTGGTCATTGCCTGCCCTTGCGCACTGGGCCTGGCCACGCCAACGGCGATCATGGCCGGCACTGGCGTCGCGGCCCGCCACGGGATTCTGATCAAGGACGCTGAAGCGCTGGAGCGCGCCCACGAAGTCAGCGCGGTGGTATTCGACAAGACCGGCACCCTCACCTCCGGCGCGCCGAAAATCGCCCACCTGAGGGCAGTGGATGGCAACGAAGCCTTGTTGCTGCAACAGGCCGGCGCGCTGCAACGCGGCAGCGAACACCCCTTGGCCAAGGCGGTGCTGGACGCCTGTAATGATCAAGGTTTGCCGGTTGCCGATGTGAGCGCCAGCCAATCCCTGACCGGACGCGGCATTGCCGGCACCCTGGACGGTCGGCAACTGGCCTTGGGCAATCGGCGCATGCTCGACGAAACCGGCTTGAAGCCAGGTGACCTGGCCGCCAATGCCAGCGCCTGGGAAGCCGAAGGCCGCACCTTGTCCTGGCTGATCGAGCAAAGCCCACAGCTTCGCGTGCTGGGCCTGTTCGCCTTTGGCGACACGCTCAAGGAGGGTGCCCTGCAAGCCGTGCAACAGCTCAAGGCGCGGCATATCAGCAGCCATTTGTTGACCGGCGACAACCGCGGCAGCGCCCGCGTGGTGGCACAAGCGCTGGGCATCGATGATGTGCACGCCGAAGTATTGCCCGCCGATAAAGCCGCCACCGTCGCCGAGCTGAAAAAGACCGGCGTGGTGGCCATGGTCGGCGACGGCATCAACGATGCGCCGGCCTTGGCCGCAGCAGATATTGGCATTGCCATGGGCGGCGGCACCGACGTCGCCATGCACGCGGCCGGCATCACCTTGATGCGCGGCGATCCGCGCCTGGTGCCCGCGGCCCTGGAAATCAGCCGCAAGACCTACGCGAAAATTCGACAGAACCTGTTCTGGGCCTTTGTGTATAACTTGATCGGCATTCCGCTGGCCGTATTCGGCCTGCTCAACCCGGTATTGGCCGGTGCCGCCATGGCCCTGTCCAGCGTGAGCGTGGTCAGCAATGCGCTACTGTTGAAAACCTGGAAACCCAAGGATCTGGAGGATCACCGCCAATGAACATCGGCCAGGCAGCCCGGCAAAGCGGCTTGAGCGCCAAGATGATTCGCTATTACGAGTCGATCAACCTGCTCAAGCCGGCCCATCGCAGCGACAGCGGCTATCGCCTGTATAACGACGACGACCTGCACACCCTGGGCTTTATCAAACGCTCGCGAGACCTGGGGTTCTCCCTGGAGGAAGTCGGCAAGTTGCTGGAGTTGTGGCAGGACCGGCAACGGGCCAGTGCCGACGTGAAAGCGTTGGCTCGCCAGCATATCGAGGAGCTGGATCACAAGATCCGCGAACTGGGGCAGTTGCGCGATACGTTGCAGGACCTGGTGGAGCACTGCCAGGGCGATCACCGGCCCGATTGTCCGATTCTCAAGGAATTGGCGTCGGGCAGCTGTTGCGGATCTAACTGACCGAACGCAAAACCCAATGTGGGAGCTGGCTTTTGTGGGAGCTGGCTTGCCTGCGATGCAGGCACCTCGGTACATCAGTTGCACCGAGGTGATGCTATCGCAGGCAAGCCAGCTCCCACACAAACCGGCTCCCACATTTTTAGATCGTCATGAATCTGGCGATCACTGCATCCAAGGCGGCGGCGGTTCTTCCGCCGGTTTGCCCGGTGGTGCATCGTCCGCTGCGCGGATCGCCTGGCGTCGCTCTTCGTCGAGCCGCGCCGCTTCGATCTCACGCATCACGCCGCCGACGTCTGCCAATTCTTCCGGCTCATCGAACTCGCCAGTCAACACACTGGCCGGGTGCAAGGTGCCGGCTTCGTACAGCGCCCACATCTCCTTGGCGTACTTGGTGGTCTTCAATTCCGGGGCAAATCGCCCGAAATACGAAGCCATGTTGCCCACGTCCCGCTCCAGCATGGTGAATGCGTGGTTGTTGCCCGCCGCGTCCACCGCTTGCGGCAAGTCGATGATCACAGGGCCCGTCGGCGTCAACAGTACGTTGAACTCCGACAGGTCACCGTGCACCAGGCCGGTACACAGCATCAGCACGATCTGCGAGATCAGGAACGCGTGATACTCACGGGCCTGATCCGGCTCCAGCACCACGTCGTTGAGTCTTGGCGCCGCATCACCGTATTCATCGGCCACCAGTTCCATCAGCAATACGCCTTCAAGGAAGTCGTAGGGCTGGGGCACGCGCACACCGGCGCCGGCCAAACGAAACAGAGCCGCAACTTCGGCGTTCTGCCACGCGTCTTCGGTTTCTTTCTTGCCGAACTTGGAACCCTTGGCCATGGCCCGGGCCTGCCGGCTGTTGCGGACCTTGCGGCCTTCCTGGTATTCGGCCGCCTGACGAAAACTTCGTTTATTCGCCTCCTTGTAGACCTTGGCGCAACGTAACTCGTTGCCGCAGCGCACCACATAAACAGCTGCTTCTTTACCACTCATGAGTGGGCGCAGCACTTCGTCGACCAGACCGTCCTCGATCAGGGGTTCAATGCGTTTAGGAGTCTTCATCAGCTTTTATTGTGGGTCCTTTATTACCAAACACGCGTATGGCACTCGTTATACGGCAATCCTCGCACAGCGGGGAGAGGGTAACGAGCCTTGATCTGCTAAAGAATGCATCCAATATGCCAGATTAATCCGACAAAGCCGCTATTGCCCGAGGCGTTCGGATAATAGCCGAGATCAGCGCTCAATGATCGCCGTCACGCCTTGGCCCCCCGCCGCGCAGATCGAGATCAGCCCGCGCCCCTTGCCCGCCGCGTCCAGCAGCTTGGCCAGGTTGGCGACAATACGCCCACCGGTGGCGGCAAATGGGTGCCCGGCGGCCAGGGAACTGCCCTTGACGTTCAGGCGGCTGCGGTCGATTGAGCCCAACGGCGCATCCAGCCCCAGGCGGGTCTTGCAGTAATCGGCATCTTCCCAGGCCTTGAGTGTGCATAGCACTTGGGCAGCGAAGGCTTCGTGAATTTCGTAGTAATCAAAATCCTGCAAGGTCAGGCCATTTCTCGCCAGCAAGCGTGGGACGGCATACACCGGCGCCATCAACAGCCCTTCGGCACCGTTGACGAAATCCACCGCCGCCGCTTCGCCATCACGCAGGTAGGCGAGAATCGGCAGGCCACGTTCCTTGGCCCAGGCTTCGCTGCCCAGCAACACCAGGGAGGCGCCATCGGTCAGTGGCGTGGAGTTGCCAGCGGTGAGAGTGCCCTTTTCACTGCGCTCAAAAGCCGGTTTGAGGCTGGCGAGTTTCTCCAGGGTCAGGTCCGGGCGCAGGTTGTTGTCACGGGTCAGGCCCAGGAACGGCGTGAGCAAATCGTTGTGCCAGCCCTCGGCATAGGACGCGGCCATTTTCTGATGGCTTTGCAGGGCCAGTTGGTCCTGCTCGGCGCGGGGAATCTGCCAGGTCTGCGCCATCAATTCGCAATGCTGGCCCATGGACAGGCCAGTACGCGGCTCGCCATTGCGCGGCAACTCCGGTTTGAGGTGCTGGGGACGAAGTTGTAACAGGACTTTTAATTTATCCGCCATGGATTTGCTGCGATTGGCTTGCAGGAGGATTTTGCGCAGGCCCTCATTCACTCCGATGGGCGCGTCGGAAGTGGTGTCGACACCACCTGCGATCCCACATTCGATCTGCCCCAGGGCAATCTTGTTGGCCACCAGCAGCGCCGCTTCGAGCCCGGTGCCGCAGGCCTGTTGAATGTCGTAGGCCGGGGTTTGCGGCGACAGGCGCGAGCCCAGCACGCACTCACGGGTCAGGTTGAAGTCCCGCGAATGCTTGAGCACCGCACCTGCAGCCACTTCGCCCATGCGCAGGCCGTGCAGGTTGTAGCGCTCGATCAAGCCTTCCAGGGCAGCCGTCAGCATCGCCTGGTTACTGGCCGTGGCGTAAGGGCCATTGGAACGGGCGAAGGGGATACGATTACCGCCAATGATCGCGACACGGCGCAACTGAGTCATGGAAAGCTCCCTGTTAGGTGGTAGGTGCAATCCTGAGCCTAGACTAGGAACGACTGTCACCTATTGATGGTCCACCCTTTGAACCCCAGCAGCCGGAGAGCGTTCCATGTCTGACCGTTATATCGACTTCGCCAACTCAAGCCTTGGCCACCGCGTGGTCTCGGCCATTGGCCTGCCGTCCCCGGTACGCCTGGAGCGCTGGCAAGCCGGGCGCCTGCGCCCGGTGGAAGGCGCCCTGCTGTTGGGTGGCGGCCCGCTGGCGGCCCAGGTGCTGGGATTTGCCAATAAACTCACCGAGGCCATCTACAGCTACGGGGCCGAGCCGCTCAAGGCCACGCCCTGGATCCCCGGGCATGGCCCCAAGCTCAAGGCGGTACTGTTCGATGCCAGCCATTTGCAACACACCGACCAACTCAAGCAACTGCGCGAGTTCTTCCAGCCGCTGCTGAAAAATCTCGATCACAGCGCGCACCTGGTGATTCTCGGTCGCGCCCCGGAAAGCCTCAGCGATCCATTCGCCGCCAGTGCCCAGCGGGCCCTCGAAGGCTTCAGCCGGTCGCTGGCCAAAGAGCTGCGCAACGGCGGCACCTTGCAGTTGCTGTATGTCGGCGAAGGCGCCGAAGCACAGTTGGAAGGCGCGCTGCGGTTTTTCCTCTCGCCGAAAAGCGCCTATGTCTCCGGCCAGGTGCTGCGCCTGAGCGCCTGCCCGACCCAAGTGCATGACTGGACGCGCCCACTGGCCGGGCTCAAGGCCCTGGTGACCGGGGCTGCCCGAGGTATCGGCGCTTCGATTGCCGAAACCCTGGCCCGGGACGGTGCCGAAATTGTGTTGCTGGATGTGCCGCAGGCCAAGGCCGATCTCGACGCCCTGGCCGCACGCTTGGGCGGGCGTGGCATTGCCCTGGATATCTGCGCCGATGACGCCGCCACGCAACTGATCGAACAATTGCCAGATGGCATCGACATCGTGGTGCACAACGCCGGGATCACCCGCGACAAGACCCTGGCCAATATGACCCCGGAATACTGGGACGCCGTATTGGCGGTCAACCTCAACGCCCCACAAGTGCTGACCAAGGCCCTGCTCGACAGCGGCACCCTGCACGACAACGGCCGCGTGGTGTTGCTAGCTTCGATCAGCGGCATCGCCGGCAACCGCGGGCAAACCAACTACGCCGCGAGCAAGGCCGGGCTGATCGGCCTGGCCCAGGCCTGGGCGCCGCTGCTGGCGCAACGGGGCATCAGCATCAACGCCGTGGCCCCGGGCTTTATCGAAACCCAGATGACTGCACATATTCCTTTCGCCTTGCGTGAAGCCGGGCGGCGCATGAGCTCCCTGGGCCAGGGTGGTTTGCCGCAGGATGTTGCCGAAGCGGTAGCGTGGCTGGGCCAACCGGGCTCAGGTGCGGTCAGTGGCCAGGCGTTGCGTGTATGCGGGCAAAGCCTGCTGGGAGCGTAACTATGCTGTGGTACACATTACCTCGCAGCCCGGCACTACCGCCGCTGTATTGGCGCGCCGCACTCAAGCGCAAGATCACCGGCACCACGCTGCCCGACTCAGGGTTGCATTGCCGGGTGCAGGTCAATCCTGCGGCAGTGACGGCCTACCGCAAGGTCTGTGGGTTTGCCGAGAGCCCGATGTTGCCGGCGACTTATCCACACATCATGGCGTTCGGCCTGCAGCTGCAACTGCTGACGGCACCGCAGTTCCCCTTCCCGCTGCTAGGGCTGGTGCACTTGAGCAACCGTATCCGCGTGTTTCGCCCCATGGGCGGGGTCAGCGATGTGCGGGTCAGTGTGCATACGCGCAACCTGCAACCCCACGCCAAGGGCGCGACCTTTGACCTGATCACCACCGTCGAGGATTCCCTGGGTTTGCTGTGGGAAGGTGAAAGCCAAATGCTCTGTCGCGGGGTGAAACTCGATGGCGAGGTACCGGAGCAATCCCTGCCAGCGCCCAGTACGGTCAGCGAGCTGACTCGCTGGAAGGCACCGTCCGACATCGGTCGGCGGTATGCCCGGGTATCCGGCGACTACAACCCGATCCACTTAAGCGCCCTGACCGCCAAGTTGTTCGGCTTCCCCCAGGCGATCGCCCATGGCCTGTGGAACAAGGCGCGCACTGTGGCGGCCCTGCATGAACATCTACCCGCGGCGAACATCGAGATCTACGTTGAGTTCAAGAAACCGGTACGCCTGCCTGGCGAGGTCATCTTGTTGAGCAGTGCGCCCGGTTCCAGCGGCGAGTTGCAACTCAAGGGCGCTGGCGATATCGAGCATATGCTCGGCAAGTGGCAGCCGATTGCCTGAAAACGGGTTAACCGGCTGATTAATTGTATATATACAACCTAAGTTATAGCGGGCTATCGATAGCCCGCTAACTTATTCAACTCGTTGATTTACATCGCATCATATTTAACAGAAACCTCACTTATATACCGTTGGTATTAATCACCAAGACGCATATCCGTGCCTGTATATAAATCGTTAATACCAAGTTGAGCGTTGCGACAAAGAGTGCCGAGGACTGTTATAGCCACAACGGACGCAAATATTGCCTGCTGAAGAACGGGTGAACTTGCGAGACCAACAAAGGCTGTACCAGGTGCTAAGGAACTCATCATGAAAACTCAAGTCGTGTTGTGGAAGGCAAGTACTGCATTGGCCCTTATCTTGGCGATGAGCCTGGGAGGCTGCAGCAGTGGTGGTGGCGGTCATAAGAGCAGCGTTGCATCCTCGTCCCCGGATGCTGGCGCCGGTACCGGTGGTGGTGACGGCGGCGGCACGGGTGGCGGCGACGGTGGTGGCACTGGCGGCGGCACAGGTGGCGGCACCGGCGGTGGCACTGGCGGCGGCACAGGTGGCGGAACCGGCGGTGGCACTGGCGGCGGCACAGGTGGCGGCACCGGCGGTGGTACTGGTGGCGGCACTGGCGGTGGTACTGGCGGCGGCACAGGTGGCGGCACTGGCGGTGGTACTGGCGGCGGCACAGGTGGCGGCACTGGCGGTGGTACTGGCGGCGGCACAGGTGGCGGCACAGGCGGCGGCACCGGCTCGACTACCAGCCCATTGGTCACTGGTCAGATTGCGGCCAATCTGGGCAGCACCCTCGGTAACGTCGGTACAGCGATCGGTGGCATCGGCACAACCGTTGGCGGCGTTCCGGTAGTCGGCACTGCCGCAGGCGGCCTGGTGACCAGCGTGGGCACCGCGGTTGGCAGCGTCGGCACTGGCGTCGGCACTGGCCTGGGCTCCCTGGGCACCAACAGCAACTCCGTAGGCGTTACCGTGGCCGGCGTAGCCAACGGCGTTGCCGACCTGGGCACGGGTGTTTCGAACACCGGCAAAACACTCTCGACTACCCTGGGCGGTATCCCGGTAGTCGGCGGCCTTACCGGCGGCGTCGGTGGGGCGGCAGGTGGCCTGGTGGATAAAGTTGGCCAGGCAGTCACCATGCTCGGCGATACCTTGAGTACCGCCAGCACCACCGGCCCACTGGGATCGGTCACCAACACCCTGGGCGGCAAAGTGCTGGTGCCTGTGGTCTCGCTGGTGGAAAACACCACCGGCAACCTGGGTAAAGCCACCGGCCTGGGCAACCCGGTCAATGGCCTGCTGGATAAAGTCGGCTCTACCGTCACCGGCCTCGGGACTCAGGTGGCAGGCGCAGGTGGCGCTGGCAACCCAGTGACCGGTGCCGTGGGCAGCGTGCTCAGCGGTGTCGGTGCGGTAGCAGGCACTGCGGGTGGTTATGTGGCACCGTCTGCCGGTACCGGCAGTGGCAGTGCCCCGGCATCCGGTCTGCCTGAACTGGTGGGCGGCCTGGTGGCCAACGTCGGTAACGGCCTGAATGCGGGCAACACCAACGGCACCGTCAGTGCAGGGGGTGTGGCAGGTGGCGCACTGGGCAACACCGTGGCCTCGCTCGGCACAGTGATCGGTGGCAATGGTGTGGCCAACACCGCAGCAACCGCACCGGTAGCAGGTCTGGCGACCAATGTGGGCGCGGCGCTTAACCCTGTGACTTCGGGTGTCAGCAGCCTGACCCAGAACATCGGCACCACCACCGGCATCGGCGCACCGGTCAACGGCCTGGTGACTCAAGTGGGCGGCGCAGTCAGCAGCCTCGGCGGCAACATCACTGCAGCCAATGCCAACCCGATCACCAACACTGTAGGCCAGACCGTCAACACAGTCGGTGGGGTGGTGTCCTCGGTCGGTGGCCTGGTAACCGGCGGCACCGGCGGTAGTAGTGGTGGTGGCCTGCTCGGCGGTCTGAACATCAACGCCAACGCCAATGCCACGGCGTCTGGATCGGCCACTGCAAACACCGGCGTAGGTGGCCTGCTCAAGGGCCTGACCGGCAAATAGAAGAATTGCACCTGGCCATTAGACGGCCTCCTCTACAGCGCCTACGCTTGGTTGAGACGAGAGATTCCAATGGGTCTCTCGTCTTTTTTATTGGAACTCCCGAACCGTGCCCAAGAACCCGGCGGGAACCTGCGAAATGCCGCTGCAGTTTTGACCATGGAGTGTCCTATGCGCGTTTTGACGCCGTTGTTATTGCTCACCCTCAGCGCTTACGTACACGCCGAGACCCTACCCAGCTTCCTCAACAGCAACGACACCATCCGCAACCTCCCCGTACCCAACCTGCCGGCCGACGCCTACCGCCCGGTGACGCCGCAGACCCAGCTACCAGAGACCCCGGCCGCACAAGCGCAACCGTTGCTGATGGACACCAAAGTCACCATCCGCAAACTGCAGATCGAGGGCGGCACCGTGTACCCGCTGCAGGAAGTCGCCCAGGTTTTCGAGCCGTTGATTGGCCGTGAAACCAACCTTGCGCAACTGATCGAAGCCACCCGCAGCATCACCCGTCGCTATCAGCAGGACGGCTACCTGTTGTCCTACGCCTTCCTGCCCGACCAACGCTTCGAGCAGGGCCTGGTGCGGGTGGTTTTGGTCGAGGGCTACATCAAGGACTACCAAGTGCAGGGCGACATTGGTTCGGTCTCGGGCTACGTCGACAAGCTGGCACAAAAACTCCAGGCCGAACGCCCGCTGACCCGCAAGACGTTTGAGCGTTACACCACCTTGATGGGGCGGATTCCTGGCGTGACCCTGCAAGCGCAAGTACCGCCACCGGGCACCACCGACGGTGCCGCGCATATGAATATTCAGGCCAGCCGCAAACCGTTTACCAGCAGCATGAGCATGACCGACGACAGCCGTGGCGGCCTGCAAGCCCTGATCGCCGGCACCAGCAACTCCCACACTGCAATGGGCGAACAAGTGAGCCTCAGCGGCCTGTTCCCTCCGGGGGAAGACAAAGAGCGTTACTACCGGCTCGACTACAGCCAGTTCATCAATGCCGAAGGCACGCAATTGAGCCTGTATGGCGCGCGCTATCGCAGCGACCCGAGCACCCGTATCCGCCTGGACGGCGGCTTTTCACTCAAGCCGCACCGGGAGAACGACCGCTTCTCCATCGGCCTGAGCCATCCGCTGATCGCCTCGCCCAGCGAGTCCCTGACCCTCGGCACCCGCTTCTACGGAGTGAACGACCGGACCCGCTATCAACTGGTGGGTTACCCGCAACGGTTCGACGTAGAAACCGACCTGCGCGCACTGGCCTTCGAAGGAGACTGGCGCAAGGCCGATGATCGCCAATTGCGCATCCTCAGTGCCGGCCTGTACCAAGGCATCGACGGCTTGGGGGCCAAGACACGCAGCGACCTGGAAGGGATAAAGTCTGACCTGGACTTCTTCCGCCTGCGCCTGTCCGGGGTACAGAGCGACAAGTTCTTCGACAATTGGCAAGGCGTGCTCTCGGCAGCGCTGTACTGGAGCGACGACACCTTGCCCGACAGCGAACGCGCAGTGTTCGGCGGGCAGAATTTCGGGCGTGGTTACCCGGATGACCAGGGCTCGGGCGACAAGGGCTGGGGGGTGGCCTACGAGGTCAACTACAGCTACAACCGCAGTGGTGACTGGGTAAGGATCGTGCAGCCCTACATCGTGCTCGACCGTGCCAAGGCGTGGTTCAACAACTTGCCGGTGAAAGATAGCGACATGTCCTCTGCCGCCATAGGCCTGCGGTTTGGCGATGCCAAGTACTACAACATTGCGTTGGAGGCGGCCAAGCCGATGTCGGATATGGCGCTGGACAGTTTTAACCGGCGGCCGCGGTATACGTTGAGTTTCAGCTATCAGTTGTAGGGGTGGATTGAGCTAATAAAGGCACGCGGACCTGTGGAGAGGGGGCTTGTCCCCCGTTGGGCTGCGCAGCAGCCCCAATAAGACTTACTGATTTTTATCAGCCACACCGAAGTGGCCGGTTTTGGGGCTGCTGCGCAGCCCAGCGGGGGACAAGCCCCCTCGCCACAATAGCCGCCGTACTCAGGTCAACGCATCCCCCACCTTGCCAAAGAATGTCGCAATCTGCGGTCCCAGCAACTTCCCGGCGGCCAGCACTACCAACGCAATCACCACAATCAAAATCACATACTCGATGGCCGTCGCACCGTCCCTGCGGCGCAAGAGCAGCATCGACCAAGCACACATCCTCATCAGCAAGGTAAGCAACATAGGAACTCTCCTGAACCGGCGCTATGGATGAGTCACGGCTTCCCCGTCTTCAGGGGAAACAGATTGTTGAGGGTATCGAACAACCGAACCAGGTAGATGGGTTTGCGAAACAGGTCCAGGACCTGCAAGCGCAACATGTCACTGACGTCATCCATTTCGGCATGACCCGACATGACAATCACGGGCAGGTGCTGGCGTGAGGTGTGCTCACGCAAGCGCTTGATCAGGGAAATGCCGCTTTCCTCAGGCATGCGCAAGTCAGTGATGACCAGCGCAATATCAGGATGCAGTGTCAGTTCCTGTAGTGCATCCGTGACGGAGCTGGCACAGAAGCAAACAAAGCCCTCGTTCCCCAGCGATTCCGCCAGTTCTACGAGGGCATCTTCTTCGTCATCCACCAACAGGATCTGCTGGCGGCTCGTCACAACAGCGTTCATGAGCAATACCTTCCAAGACAATCACTGATGGGCTTGCTCAAAGCGCTATTGCCAATCAGGTCAAGGCTGCCCCGACTTTAGCGAACATGGCCGCGATCTGAGGCCCAAGCAATTTCCCCGCTGCCAATACGACTAGCGCAATAACTGCCACGAGGATCACGTACTCGATCGCCGTAGCGCCCTCTTTGCGATGAAACAGCAGTTGGAGTTGAAGGTAGAGCTTCATCATGAAGGTAAGGAACATATGACTTCTCCTTTGCGCTTGCTTGCGCAGATCGCGGTACTGCACGGTGATTGCTGCGTGCCACTAGAGCATTGTCAACAAACCCCACATCAACAACTGTAAGAACGGATTAATCACAAAGTAGTAGTCGCAACACTGGCGTCATAAACCCGCGTTTTCAGGAGGCATGTCGATAGTTCCAAAATAAATCGTGATGGCTAATGGCATTTTGTCCTAGCTCGGCTACCGTCAAATAGCGAAATCGTTAGATGTTCATAGCTGCCTGGTTGCGAAATCAACTCGTTGGGAAAAACGGGCCCGTAGTGCAACAGGAAAGGGAGAGCCTTCATGAACAGTCGTGTCAGCATGATCCTGGCCGGGTTGTTATTAATCGGTGCGCTATTCGCAGGCTATTGGGGGCTGGTGCTGAGTCGCCCGCCTGAGCCGGTTGTCGAACCGTCGCCATCTGGCGTTTCCGTGGAAAAAACCGTCGCCGCCGTCGAAGACCAGACCCGCCAATCGGTAGTGGTCCTGGCCCATGATGTGCCGCCGTATATCGCCCTCACCGCCGCCGACCTGACCCTGGAAAGACTGCGCACGGCACCGGCCGGCAGCCTGACCAGCCTCGACCAGGCCATCGGCCGCACGCCCTTGAGAGCCCTGCCTGCCGGTACTTGGCTGGATGATTCGAGCTTCAATGCCGGTGGCCCCCTGGCCCGCATGATCCGCCCTGACGAACGCGCCCTGGCGGTCGCCGTCGATGAGGTCATCGGCGCCGCCGGCCAGTTGAGCCCCGGGGATTTTGTGGATGTGCTGCTGTTCCTGCGTCCGGAAGGCACCAACCCTGAGGCCACGGCCCAGGTCATCGTGCCGGCCCTGCGCCTGCTCAGTGTGGGCGATAACCTCGGCCCGACCAACGATGGCAAGCCGGCCGTAGCCCCGCCCACCACCGATGAAGAAAAGGCCCGCCAGGCACAACGCCAGGCAAGCCCGCCGCGGACCGTGGTGTTGGCAGTGCCACAACAGTTGATGAGCCGTTTGATGCTGGCAACCAGCGCCGGCACCTTGCGCCTGGCCGTACGCAGTGCCGATGAGCAGTTGCTGAGCCAGTACTGGGCCGGCAACAACGACGCCCCCGCCAACCTGCAAAGCGCTAATCGCGAGCTGTACCAGTTCACTCAACTGGCGATGCTCGGGGCCCCGAAAAGAGTCGCGCAAGCCGGGGGCGCCAACGAAACCAGGCGCTCCGGCATCGAGGTCATACGTGGTAACCAAGCGACCCAACAAAACCCCTGATTGAGCAAGGATGCCCTGAATGCGCCAACGTTTCGCACCTGCGTTCACTCAAATGGCCTGGGCCTTGATGCTGTCCAGCCTGCCTGTCGGCCTGGCATTCGGCGCCTCGGACACCTGCAGCAACCTGGGTGCCCTGCCGGCCGTGGTCGAGGTCGGCGAAGGCTTGCAGCAAAACCTGCAGTCACCGGTGGCGATCACCCGGCTGGCCATTGGTGACCCCAAAATCGCCGACGTACACCTCAATGGTGACCGCGCGTTCCTGCTCACCGGCGTGGCCTCTGGCGCCACTAGCCTGATGGTCTGGACCCGTTGTTCCAGCGCCCCGCGCCAGAGCATGGTGTTCGTCAAGGGCAAGGCCAGCTCAAGCCTGACCAGCATGGCCCTGTCGCCCTCCGACGACCCGTCCCTGCCGAGCCAGGTGCAGACCGATATCCGCTTTGTGGAAGTCAGCCGCACCAAGCTCAAGGAGGCCAGTACCTCGATTTTTGGCGGCACGCGCAACTTCCTGTTCGGTAGCCCGCGCACCGCCGGGATGAGCCTGCCGCTGGATAACGAAAGTTTTAACATCGGCATTGGTGGTGGGCGTTTTTCGGCGGTGATCAATGCCCTGGAACGCAGCGGCTTTGCCTACACCCTCGCGCGTCCGAGCCTGGTTGCCATGAGCGGGCACAGTGCGACCTTTCTGGCCGGCGGCGAAGTGCCGATCCCGGTGCCCAGCGCCGGCAGCGACACGATCTCCATCGAGTACAAAGAGTTCGGCATCCGCCTGACGCTGACCCCGACCGTGATCGACCGCACGCGGATTTCCCTGAAGGTGGCGCCGGAAGTCAGCGAGCTGGATTACGCCAACGCCCTACAGGTAGAGGGCATCCAGGTGCCGGCCCTGACCGTGCGCCGCACCGACACCACGGTGTCCCTGGCCGATGGCGAAAGCTTTGTGATCAGCGGCCTGATCAGCAATAACAACCGCTCCACCATCAGCAAGTTTCCAGGCCTGGGCGATATCCCGATCCTCGGCGCGTTTTTCCGTGACAGCAACGTCAGCCGCGAGGAAAAAGAGCTGCTGATGATCGTCACCCCGCACTTGGTCCAGCCCCTGGCCGCCAACGCACGCCTGCCGTCCCTGCCCGGGGAAAAACTGCGCACCTACGACCCCAACTGGTATCGCCTGTACTTCCTGGAAAACGGCAACTTCGACCGACGCACAGGACTTTCCCAATGAGCGATAGCCTGAGCCAGACGTTCCTGGCAATCACCCGCAACACCACCGACCTGGAATGGCTGCAAGGCGCCCTGGCGCCCCTGGGCCAAGTGGTCAGTGCCGGTGGTGGCAGCCTTGATGAACTGTTGGCCCTGGTGGACGTGACCTTCGCCAACCTGGTGTTCGTGGGCCTGGACCGCGAGCATGTGGTGGCCCAGAGCGCCTTGATCGAAGGTGCCCTGGAAGCCAAGCCAATGCTCGCCATCGTCGCCCTGGGCGACGGCATGGACAATCAACTGGTGCTCAACGCAATGCGTGCCGGCGCGCGGGATTTTGTCGCCTACGGCTCGCGCTCCAGCGAAGTCGCCGGCCTGGTGCGACGCCTGAGCAAGCGCCTGCCACCGGTGGCGCACAGCGCACACCTGGGCGGCCTCACCGTGCTGTATGGCACCCAGGGCAATGCCGACGGCGCCCTGCTCGCCAGCCACCTGGCGATGGTGGTGCAAAAGAGTGGTCAACAGACCCTGCTGCTGGACCTGGGCCTGCCCCGTGGTGACAGCCTGGCGCTGCTGGGCCTGGAAAGTTCGTTCAACTTTGGCGATGCCCTGCGCCACCTGCGCCGCCTGGACACCACCCTGATCAACAGCGCGTTCACCGCCACCGAGGGTGGGCTGCGCATCCTCGCCTATACCGAAAGCGACGAGCCGCTGGAAATGACCAGCGCCGCCGAGTTGTACATGCTGCTCAGCGCCCTGCGCCAGCACTTCCAGCACATCGTGGTGAACCTCACCGGCCAGCGCGACAGCGAAGCCTTGCGCACCTTCGTCAGCCATTGCGACAAGCTCTTGTGGTGCACCGACCAGAACGTCCTCGACTGCCGGCGCAACCTGGCGGTACTCAATCAGTGGCGGGAAAAAGGCATGAAGCTTGATCATGCCAAGCTGCTGGTGGACCGCTACCTCAAAGGTGCCGCGCCGGACACCGATGCCCTGGAAAAGAGCTTCGGCCTGGAGGCCATCGCCGTGTTGCCCTTCAGCCCCGAGGTGCGCCTGAACGCCAAGAACCAGGGGCAAACCTTATTCAGCCTGGCGCCCCGGGAGACCCTGACGCAAAACCTCAAGACCCTCGGTGAACGCCTGGCCAAGCGCTCCGAAGGTCTGGAAAAACCCTCCACCCGCTGGTTCGATCGGCTGCTGGGGACTCCCAAATGAGCAGCGAAAAACTCTTCGGCGCACCCGCCCGTGGGCTTAACAGTGCGGTGGATCACGACGGCCTGAAACTGGTGCTGCACCGCTACATCATCGATGCCATCGAAGAGTCAGGCAAAAACCTGCTGGAAGGCTCGCGCCAATCCCTGGCGCAATTTGTCATCGACAAGGTGTCGGAATACATCACGCGCATGCACCTGGCGATTTCGCGTTATGAGATGGAGCGCCTGGCCGAAGAAATCGTCGATGAGCTGACCGGTTTCGGCCCGCTGGAAGTGTTGTTGCGCGACCCCTCGGTGACCGAGATCCTGGTCAACGGCCCGCACCGGGTATTTGTCGAGCGCGACGGCCTGTTGCACCAGAGCGACCTGCGTTTTATCGACGCCCATCATGTGGAGCGGGTCATGCAACGCATCCTCGCACCGCTGGGCCGGCGCCTGGATGAGTCATCGCCGATGGTCGATGCCCGGCTGCCCGATGGCAGCCGGGTCAACGCGATCATCCCGCCGATTGCCCTGGACGGCCCGTGCCTGTCGATTCGTAAGTTTCGCAAGGACATGCTCAAGAGCAGCGACCTGGTAGCGATGCAGACCATCGACCAGGCGATCTTCGAGTTTTTCCAGGAGGCGGTCGGCAAGCGCTGCAATATCCTGATCAGCGGCGGCACCGGCACCGGCAAGACCACCCTGCTCAATATCCTCAGCCAATTGATCAACCCCCATGAACGCCTGGTGACCATCGAAGACGTCGCCGAACTGCAACTGGGCCACCCCCACGTGGTGCGCCTGGAAACCCGCCCGCCGAATGCCGAAGGGCATGGTGAGGTAAAGGCCAGCGACCTGATCCGCAACGCCCTGCGGATGCGGCCGGACCGCATCATCCTCGGTGAGATCCGCGGCGTGGAAGTGCTGGATGTGATGACCGCAATGAACACCGGCCACGACGGTTCCATGAGTACCGTGCACGCCAACAATGCCCAGGACGCGCTATTGCGCCTGGAAACCCTGGTGGGCCTGACCGGTCGCGTGGTCGCGGAGAAAACCCTGCGCCAGATGATCTGTGCGGCCCTGGATGTGGTGATCCAGCTGACCCGCATGCCCGATGGCCGGCGCTGCGTCAGTGAAGTGGTGGAGGTCGTGGGGGTGCGCGATGACGTGTATGTCACCAACACCCTGTTCCGCCATGACCGGCGCACCGGCTTTGGTTTCCTGCGCGAGGCGGTCAACCCGGCAGGTGACAAGCTGCGCCGCGAATCGGCCTTGCCGCTATAGGAGCGTCACCATGACCGGCGCCATCTTGATGTTCAGTTGCGTGATCCTGATTGGCGTGTCGCTGCATCTGTTCCTCAGTGGCCTGCGCCAGGCGGAAACCGATCGGGTGCTGGAGCGGCTCGCCGAAGGGCAGCCGCTGCTGGCCGAAGAGCGCGGCCGCTGGGTCGGCCTGGAGCGCATGTTCCAGCGCGCGGGCCTGGGCAAGCCCACTGACAGCCTGGGCCTGTGGGTGACCTGCTGGGTGTTGGGCGCGCTCCTGGGCTTGCTGGTGTGGAGCTGGGTCGGGATGGCCGCAATGTTAGTGCTTCCGCCCCTGATACTGCGGCTGTATATCGCCTGGCGCTATCGGCGGCGGGTGAAACGGATGGTCGAACAATTGCCGCAAGTCCTCGACCACACCGTGCGCAGCCTGAAATCCGGGCGCACCCTGGCCGATGCCCTGCTGGGTGCCATCGACAGCACCGAGGCGCCTTTGAAGCCTGCCATGGAGCGTATCCAGCGCAACGTGCAATTGGGGGTCAGCCTGCCCGAGGCCGCCAGTGATTTTGCCGAACTCTACGAGCAGGACGAGTTCCGCATGCTCGCCCTGGGACTCAAGGTCAACCACCGCTACGGCGGCAACGCCAGTGACTTGCTGGAGAACCTGATCAAGGTCATCCGCGAACGGGAGCAAGGCGCGCGGCAATTGCGCGCCATGACCGGCGAGACCCGCGTCACGGCCTTTGTGCTGGCCGGCATGCCGATTGCGATGGTGGGCTATTTCATGCTGATCAACCCCGGCTACCTGCTGACCATGTGGAACGACGACAGCGGCCGCTACATGCTGCTGGCCGCGCTGACCATGCAGGTGCTGGGCTGGACCCTGGCCGAATGCACCCACGACACCTCCGTGGAATGGGTACACCCCGAAGACCGTGACCTGTACTTCGAACGTACCCGGCAATTACTGCGCGAAGGCAGCGTGCGCAGTCGCTACCGCGTGCGCGATCGCCAGGGCAATTACCACTGGCTGCTGGACGAAGCCAAGCTTTTGCGCGACGACCTCGGTTTGCCGGTGGAAGCCGTCGGCCTGTGGCTGGACGTCACGGAAGCGACCCTCGCGGCGCAGCAAATCAAGGACAGCGAAGAGCGCTATCGCATCCTCGTCGAAGACTCGCCGGCCATGATCTGCCGCTACCGCCCGGACCTGACCCTGACCTTCGGCAACACGCCCCTGGCCAACTACCTGGAATGTACGCCGGCACAGTTGCCGGGGGTCAACCTGGGCCACTGGTTATCTGAAGAACAGCGCAACGCCTTCGTAAAACGCATCGGCCAGTTGAGCCCGGAGTTCCCCGTCAGTACTGCCGAAATCAGCCTGCAACTGCCGGGGCGCGAACATGCGTGGTGGGTGTGGTCCGACCGTGGCGTGTTCGACGAGCACGGCCAACTGCAGGAAATCCAGGCCGTGGGCCGCGACAACACTGAAGTGCGCCGCTCCCAGCAGCAACTGACCCAAAGCGCAAAAATGGCCACCCTCGGCGAAATGGCTACCGGCCTGGCCCATGAGATCAACCAACCGCTGAACGTGATGCGCATGGCCATCGTCAATGTGCTCAAGCGCCTGGGCAACGGCGACGTACAGATCGACTACCTGACCGAAAAACTCCAGCGCATCGACGCCCAGGTCCAGCGTGCGGCCAGGGTGGTGGACCATATGCGCGTGTTCGGCCGCCGCTCGGAGGTCGAGCAACAACCCTTCGACCCGGCCCAGGCGGTGGAAGGTACCCAGTCACTGCTGGGCGAAGGCCTGCGCGGCAAGGGCGTGGACCTGCGCATCACCCCCATGGACTTCAGCGCGCAGGTCAACGGCCATGTGGACCAACTGGAACAGGTACTGATCAACCTGGTAGTCAACGCCCGCGACGCGCTGATGGCACGGCACGAAAAAAACCACGACTTCCACCCATGGATCGCGCTGTACAGCGAACACGACAGCCGCCATGTGCGCCTCTTTGTCGAAGACAACGGCGGCGGCATCGATGCACGGTTGCTGGAGCGCATCTTCGAGCCGTTCTTTACCACCAAGCCCATTGGCGTCGGCACCGGGCTGGGGTTGTCGGTGAGCTACGGCATCGTGGAAAACATGGGCGGACGCCTGAGCGTCGCCAACAGCGAACACGGCGCGCGGTTTTGTGTGGAGTTGCCGGTGGTGGGTGTGGGTTAGATGACGAGGTAGGCGCGGCCCATGTGGCAGGTGAGGTTGGCGCCAACGTCTGCGTTGCCCAGGTTGATGCCCAGGGCAGCCAACAGCGTATTGACGATAGGGTCCAGCAGCGGGGATAAAAGCCCTTGAACGAGCCCGACGAGGGTTGTGGTGATCGTGGCCAGGAGCGCCGCGACACCCGCCAATGCTCCATTCGGAATCGCCGGGGCG
Organism: Pseudomonas proteolytica; assembly: GCF_007858275.1. Taxonomy (GTDB): domain Bacteria; phylum Pseudomonadota; class Gammaproteobacteria; order Pseudomonadales; family Pseudomonadaceae; genus Aquipseudomonas; species Aquipseudomonas proteolytica. The sequence goes on along the minus strand of NZ_VFEV01000044.1, from coordinate 14,004 downwards.
GGAGGCGGTGCGTAGGTCACCTGAAGTCCATTCAACGTGTTACCCAGGCTGTTGATGATGTTGACACTGGAAATACTTTTGTAGGTCGGCGGGAGGTTCATTTCTGCCACCGGGGAATAAAACAGGCTTTCTGTTCTCTGCCCTACAGTTGATTGCGCCTTTAACAAAAATCCGCCGCCGACATTGGCTTTGCGTGGGTCGCAGCCTCCCAACAAAGTGCAGTGCTGGGTACCGATATCAATGAGGCGGACCGGCTGGACATCCACTGGTGTCGATGAGGAGAACGCCTTGGCCGGGTCAATTTTACCGACTGCCAGGGTGGCCAAAGAACTGGTGGCCTGGGCAGTTAATGTCTTGGTTGCGGAGGTTGCACAGGTGAAGTCGGTAACATGGCTTTCGCCACTGGCAGCCTCGATGTAAATGTCCAGCGTGCTGGCAATATCAATATCTGTGCGCTCGCAAGACAGGGCACATAAAAGAGCATTTACGATAGCTGCCAGATCCAGATTCAAAAGCCCCTTCACTACCTTGATCACCGGGTCGGTCAAGCCTGCCAGCCCCGATATCACAGAAGAAACCGTCCTCAAAATCGGCGCATCCACCGAGATCAACGTGCGTACTTGTGCAGTGCGCACGGAAATCTGATTTGTCCCCGTAGCCAAGCCAGCCTTGGCCAGCGCGGGGTTGCCGATGGCGGATAGCTGTGGCGGCTCCATGACTTTGGTTTTGACTGAGAAGGTGGCGACCAGTGGCACGCTCAATTGAAAATCTGCCCTCACCAAACTATTGCCATTGGAGAGTTGGGCCACGCCCTGCAGCAACTGGAACAACTGCACATCCGTATTCAAGGCCGCTGTGGGCGTGCCCGTCGCGACATTTAACAAATCGCCCAGTTTGAGCACCTTGGTATTCGGTGCGATGGCTTCGATGGCAAGCACGTTGGTGATCGTCGCCGCGACCGCCGAACCGTTGGTTTGCAGCACCTTGACCGCCGCGTCGATCAATTGCGTCGCCGAAACCGCGGTGTTGAGCAGCGTCGTGTAGTCACCCGCCGCCACGTTCGCTTGAATTGCCAACTGGTCCAGGTAACTGAGCAGGTTCACATTGGTATTGATCAAGCCCTGCCAACCCACGGCGGTCAGAGACAGGCCACCACCAAGCAAGCCACCGATGGTTTTGTTCAAGATGTCTGATTGAGCCGAATTGACCGTCAGCAGCGAACTACGAATCGTCAATTGCGCCACCGGCGGCGCCAGCGCCGCCACCGCTGTCGCAGTCAACGTAGTACTTGCGTTGTACGTCCCGCTGAACAACTTCCACACCCCATTGGCGATACCCGTGGTGACGGTGCGGCTCGCGACTACGCGGATGGCCTCATTCTTGGTGGCATCCGCCGTAAAGACACGGGTGTTGAGGCCATTGGTCAACAACGTCCCGCACGTCACCGCCAGGGCGCGGCTGGGGTCGTTGGCGACGACGGTGAAGCCATTGCGGGTGGCGTTCTGCTTGGCGTAGTCGACGGCGGTGGTGCTGCCTGCACACTGCCCGCCGCGGTTGGCGGCTTCCAGGGCGGCGGTGTCGGCAACGGCCTGCAGCTTGCGTTTTTCCAGGTACAGGCGACCGCTATCGACCACCAGCAACAGAAATACCAGGGCCAAGGCCAAGGTCCCGGCGAACACCAGACCGATTGCGCCACGTTGGCCAGAACGAAGTCGGGGAGACATCGAGCACTCCTTTGCCGGCGAACTGCCGAGCGCTTACTCTCCTGTAATGAACAGCAGTGTAGACAAGGCTTGGGAGGTGCGCTGGCAAGTTGCCACTTTGGCGACTGACGGAACCCTCAAGGCCCACCAACCCTTTGTGGCGAGCGGGCTTGCCCCGCGCTGGGCTGCGCAGCAGCCCCAAAACCAGACGCCACGGAGAACCTGATACACCGCATTCGGTTCACTGGGGGCTGCTTCGCAGCCCAGCGCGGGGCAAGCCCGCTCGCCACAGAAAGCCAGCGCCTGTTCGGACCGAGTAAGACTTACCGTGGCGGGTAGTTGGACAGCACCTTGGTCACCGTCGCCCGGATCGCCGCGCTGCGGTCTTGGGGGCTGGGGGAGCTGCTCATCATTTGTTCATCGCTGCCGCGCCACACCAGCTTGCCGTCCTTGCCGTCGAGCAGGTCGATCTGGAGGGTGGCGACCTTATAGGTGACGTTGCGCGTTTCGTTGTACATCGGCGCGCCCCAATAGCCATTCCACGGGCCACCCCAGGCGCCGCCGTAGTTGGTGGTGACTTGTTGCTGGCGATCTTCGACGATCAGGTAGGCCTGCACGTTCACGTCAGCCTTGGCCCCGGGGGCGGCCGGGCGCAGGCCGCGTTGGTCGAGCTGGTCGGCCACCGCCTGGCGGATACGCTGTTCGGTAAGGTCACTCTTGATTCGCGGATCGTCAGGACGGTACTGCAACGCCGGATCTTTCCAGGCCCAGCTACGGTACGCCCCAAAGTCGCGGCTGGCGTCAAAGTCGTGGTTGACCTGATGGGTCTGGCAACCGCCCAGCAGCACGGCAAAAGCGAGCAAAGCGATACGACGCAACATGGTAGTTCTCCAAAGGGCAAACCGAACCTGAGATGAGAATAGCTGTTAACTCGGAGGATACGCCGTCATCGCCTTCTGCACAGCCTGGCGCAAGGCATCACCACGTTCACTCAAGCTGCCCTGGCTGCCCGTTTCGGCGCTGGCGCTCCACACCGGCTGGCCCGTGCGGGCGTCGAACAGGTTGACGCGCACCACCACGACCTGCACTTCATAGGTGCGCACAATCGGCACCGAGTTGTACATGCCGTAGCCGTTGCCATAGCGATTGTAGCCACCGTAGCCATAGCCATAATCGTCCTGCACCTGGCGCAGGCGCTTTTCCAGGTGCACGTCGGCGCTGACCAGCAAGTCCGGCGCACGCTGGTCATGTACCGGGCGCAGGCCGCGCTGGTCGAGGGCACCGCTGACGGCTTCGGCGATCTGCGCAGGATCGGCCCAGGCCGACCCCGCCGGCAATTGGCCGTTGCGCCAGGCCCAGTTGCGGTAGGCGCCATAATCGCGCACCGGCGCCGGGTAGGCGCTGGCGTCAAAGGTGTTGGCCGCCTGGGCAGGCGCCGGCGGCATGGGCTTGGACGCCGCAACATACGGGTTGTTGCTGGAGCAGGCACCCAGCCCCAGGCACAGCAGGATCAATGCACAGCGCTTCATTTCGATCTCCGCAGACTGGGCCGCTTAAACCGGACGGCAGATCCAGTGCAAATAACGCCCAAGTCCGGCAAAGCTTGGGTGACGACGGTGAGCGAGTTCCATCTCCAACAAGTCCTGCAAATCGGCGCGGGCCTGGAATTCCACCGGCATGTAGTCGTGAAATACCCGTACCCCGCTCTGGCTTTCGACCTGCCACAGGCCTTCAAGTTGCGCCGCCAGTTCACGCGGGTCCAGGGGCTGTTGCGGGGTCAGGCTCTGTTTTTCGCCGGCCATGTCGTTCTTGCGCATCTTGCGAAAGTGGCCCTTGAGCAAGTTGCGATAAATCAACGCATCACGGTTATAGAACGCCAGGGACAACCAGCCGCCCGGCGTCGTCAACTGGTGCAGCACCGGCAGGATCGCGTGGGGTTCAGCCAGCCATTCCAGCACGGCGTGGCACAGCACCAGGTCATAGGGCTCGGTGAGCTGACCCAACAGCTCCTGCCACGGAGCCTGGATGAACGTTGCAGTCTGCCCCGCCTCGGCAAAACGCTGACGGGCGCCTTCAAGCATCGGCTCGGCGGGTTCGGCCAACGTCACCTGATGCCCGCGCTCGGCCAGCCACAGCGACATATGGCCCAGGCCTGCGCCGATATCCAGCACGCGCAAGGGGCGATCCGGCAGGGCCTCGATCAGGTCGGCCTGCAACACGGCCAGGCGAATCGCGCCCTTGGCACCGCCGTAGATCTTCTCGGCAAATCGCGTGGCCAACTGGTCGAAATGACGATCACTCATGGGCAAACCGCCGCTCGTTGTCAGCCAGTTTGGCGCTTACCACCTGGTTCATATCCAGGCCTAGCTCACCGCACAGCAGCAGGAGATAGAGCACGATGTCACCCACTTCCTGGCCGGCGTGGGCGAGTTTGTCGGCGGGTAACTGGCGGGATTGGTCTTCGCTCAGCCACTGGAAGATTTCTACCAGTTCAGCCATTTCGACACTGGCGGCCATGGCCAGGTTTTTCGGGCTGTGGAACTGTTTCCAGTCGTTGTTATCGCGGATGCGATGCATGCGTTCGGTAAGGTGTTCGAGATTCATGGGGGGCTCCTGAAGAGGTATAGCTTCGGGCTCAAGGGCGGGGATGGCAAATAAATTTGCGGCGCGCTCAAGGCCGCCATCGCAGGCAAGCCAGCGCCCACATTTGACGGTATTCAAAAATCAAACTGTGGGCGCTGGCTTGCCTGCGATAGCGATCTAATCAACCACGCTGAACTCAACCCGGGCCGTCTGCCCCGCCTCATCGAGCACACTCAGTTGATAGCGCCCCAACTGCTCCAGGCTGGCATTGATGCTGTCCTGGTTGGCACTGTCGCCCAGCGGCGCCCCGTTAAGGAACCACCAGCGCCGCCCACTGCCGCCCAACGCCGATAGCTTCAAGCGCAACTGCTGCTGGCTGCCCGCCGGCAAGCGCAGTTGATCTCCCTCCCGCACGCCCACCACCGACAACGGCGACGACGCCGCCAACGCCGGTGGCGGGCAATCCGGGTCTGGCGCGGGGATGCGAGCGTCACGCCGCTCGATTTTCGGCAGCCACGGCTCCAACGGTGCCGGCCACAGGGCAATATCCCGCGATACCGCGCCCGGACAACTGGCGGCCACGCGCAAGCCTTTGGCGTTGACCCATATGGTTTCCATCAAGCCGACACCCAACGGCTGATCCAGTGCCTGCAGGGTCGGCGGCGTGGTGTTGTCCAGCGTCCAGGCAAAGCGCTGGCGCCGGCAATTGGAGTCGCTACGCCCCATGGGCTGGCCCAGGGGCCAACAGATCGCCGCCACGCCGACGTTCATCGGCACGGCTTTGACGGGCGCGGTAATGCCGCGCTGGCTGTCGCGGTTGGTCAGCACGTCGTGTACTTGCAGCATCAACGGCGCCGCCGAGGCCAGGCCAAACTGGCCCGGCACCGGGGTGCCGTCCGGGCGGCCGATCCACACCCCAATCAAGTAGCGCGGCCCGACCCCGATGGCCCAGGCATCGCGAAAGCCGTAGCTGGTGCCGGTCTTCCAGGCCAGCACCGGGCGCTGTACCAACTCGGCCCGGGGATCACGATCCGGCCGTGCCTGGCCACTGAGGATGCGCCGCACGATCCACGCCGAACCTGGCGATAACAGCGGACGCTCCTTGAGCGCATCCCCAGGCTGCAAGCGAATCGCGGCGCTCTTGCCGTCACGGGCCAACGCGCTGTAGCCGCCGACCAGGTCCTCCAGGCGGCTGCCGGCACCGCCGAGGATCAACGCCAGGTTCGGTTCAGCCAGCGCCGGCAACGCCAGGGGCATGCCGCCGATGCGCATCTCCCCGGCAAAGCGCTTGGGCCCGTAGGCTTCCAGCAGTTGCACCGCCGGCAGGTTCAACGAGCTGGAGAGCGCCGTACTGGCCGGTACCGCACCGGTAAAGCCCATGGAGAAATTGCCCGGCCGGTAATCGCCATAGCGCCGTGGCACATCCTGCAGCAGCGATTCGGAGTGAATCAGCCCCGCGTCCAGGGCCATGCCATACAGAAAGGGTTTGAGGGTCGAGCCCGGCGAGCGCAGGGCGCTGATCATATCCACATGGCCAAAGCGCCGTGCATCGTTGATGTCCACCGATCCCAGGTAGGCGCGCACGGCCATGCTTTCTTCCTCGACCACGAGGATGGCCGCCGAGGTGTGCTCCGGCAGGCGTGCGCGCCAGCCCAGCAGCAGGTCTTCGAGACGGCGTTGCAGGGTCGCGTCGATCGTGGTGCGAATCAGCGGCGGGCTGTCAGGACGGTTCAGGCGGCGCGCCAGCAGCGGCGCCAGGCTGGGTTCCAGGCGCGGCGCCAGCAACAGGGGTTCTTCCAGGGCCTCGTCGACCGCCGATTGCGGCCAGACCTGAAACTCGGCCAGGCGCCGCAGCACTTTGTCCCGCGCCTCCTGGGCGCGCTGCGGGTGACGATCCGGGCGCAGGCGGCTCGGCGCCTGGGGCAGCACCGCGAGCAAAGCCGCTTCGGCGTGGGTCAGGTGCTGTGGAGATTTGCCCAGGTACGCCCAACTGGCTGCTGCCACCCCTTGCAAGGTGCCGCCGAAGGGCGCGCGATTGAGGTACAGGTTGAGGATTTGATCCTTGGACAGGTGCCACTCCAATTGCGCCGTGCGCCACAGCTGGCGAAACTTGCCGGGCAAGGTGCGCGAATGGGGATCGAGCAGGCGCGCCACTTGCATCGACAAGGTGCTGCCGCCGGACACCACTCGCGCCCCAGAGAGGTTCTGCCAGGTCGCCCGCACCAGGGCCAGCGGGTTGACGCCGGGGTGTTGGTAGAACCAACGGTCTTCGTAGGTCAGCAGCGCATCGAGGTAATACGGCGAGACTTCACCGGTGGCGACCGGGTAACGCCATACGCCGTTGGCATCCGCGAAACGCCAGAGCGGCGTGCCATCTTCGGCCAGCACCACGCGGGCCAGGTCGTCCTTGGGCAGCGGCAAGGGCCAGAGGCGGTCGGCCAGCCAAAGCAGGGCTGTCACCACCAGCAGGCTACCCAGGGTAGCGCGTGCAACTATTCGCAAATTCAAACGGGCAAACCTCTATGCTTCAAGGGAACTCGCCCAAGGGATTGGCGACCAAAGGCTCAGGTCCGGCAGATACGCCCACCCTTTCATCAGGAAACTCATATGCAGGTAGAAAGCTTTTTCGAATGGCTGGGCCAGGCGCTCGGTTCGGTCATCCGCTTTATCGTCGACGGGCTCAGCGGACTGTTCGGCGCCCTGACCAATGCCGGTGGCAATTTTATAGATGGCCTGTCCCGCACCCTGGGCATGGATACCTCGATCATCAGCATCATCACCCTGATCATTGGCCTGATGCTGCTGTACTCGGCAGTCCGGGCATTTATGCGGGCCTCGATCATCATGGGGATTATCTGGTTGCTGCTGGGGCTGTGGCTGCTCAGTTGGGTTGTGCATTAACACCCCTTACCTGTGGGAGCGGGCTTGCCCGCGATAGCGCTATTTCAGCCGATACATTCGGCGGCTGATACACCGCTATCGCGGGCAAGCCCGCTCCCACATTAAAGATAGAGCCTGCTCCCACAGGTCGGGCGCTTAACGCCCCTTGATCACCATATCCGCCGGGGTTTCCCCCACTGCCTGCCAGTTCGGCCGGTACATCGACTCCACTTGCGGTGGCGGTACGCGATAAGTCCCAGGTGTGACCGCGCGAGCCAGGTACAGCAGGTGCGTGGTGCCGTAGCCGTCCAGGTTCAGCGCTGCCACGTAACGATCATCGCGATACTCCTGATGCTTGATCGACGCATTCTGCATCGACTCACGCCACTCCTTGACCTGGCTGCTGGCGTTTTCCAGGCTGGCAGCACTTTGTCCCAGGTTCTGGTTCTCCAGCTCCAGGCCAGCCGGCAGCAGATCCACAACCAATGCATCCGGCACCCGTTGCTTCTTGGCGCTGACCGCAATATGCACCAGCACCAGGTCACCACTGCGCAGGCTTTGCAGGTTCAGCGGCTGGCCATTCATCCCCAGGTATTCGCGGCGGATGCTCAGGTTTTCACCGCCCGCCGCTGGCGCCTGCTGTGGATAACCGGAAATGCTCAGTTGCTGGTAAATCGGCTCGCTGCCTGGGTTGCGCACGGTCAGCGGTGAGGCCAGCAACGGCCCTTCCAGCTTCAGGCCGGACTGGCCGTTGTTCAGCTCGCGGGTTTCGCCGCCGCTGCTCAACTGGGCAGTCCAGTTGGTTTCCGGCTTGCCCAGCAAGCCACGGCCGGCGAGGAACAGCGAGTTGCGCTCCTGGGTCGACAACCATGGGCTGGCCGCCATCTGGTCCGACAGCTCGAACAGGCGCTCTTCACGCTTGCCCTTGGCCAGGTCGTTTTCTTCGAGCAAGGCCAGGATCATCGCCTGGTCACGCAGCGGGCTGCCGTAGTCGGCCAGCCATTCATTGGCCTTGCGCTGCACGGCAAGACCCGCCAGCAGCGCCTGGTCGGCACGCGGCTGATCGCCCATCTTCTGCAAGGCAATCGCCAACTGCACCAGCGGTAGGCCCGAACGCGCATCGCTGCGGCGCTCGAACAGGCTGCGCAAAGCGCCCAACGGTGCCTGCTGGGTACGTGACAGCACCAGGCCGGCATAGGCCTGCACGGCGAAGCGTGTGTGGTCGGCGTTGTCGCTGTAGTCGACCTCGATCAGGTTGCGTTCCTGCACATAGCGCAGCAGGCGTTCGCTGGCCTTCTTCAGCGCTTCAGGCGGTACCGCAAAACCCTGGTCGCGGGCGCGCAGCAGGAAGTCGGTGACGTAAGCCGTCAGCCAGTACTCTTCCTCGCCATCGGCGCCCCACAAACCAAAGCTGCCGTTGTAGCGCTGCATGCCCAATAGGCGTTCGATACCCAGTTCGATCTTGCGCTTGCGCTCCACATCCGGCTCGCCGGTCAAACCCAGGCGCGCCAGCACGGTGGCATCGGCATACAGCGACGGATACAGGCCGCTGGCGGTTTGCTCCAGGCAACCGTACGGGTAGGCCTTGAGTGCACGAATCTGCTCGCCAAGGTTCAACGGTGGCCGGCTCGACAGACTCAACAGCGCCTCACGCCCGGCGGGTTCAAACAAGGCCAGCTCCGCATCCGGCAGGCTCCAGGCTTCATCCTTGAGCACCGCACGGTATTGCTTGAGCAGCGCCGGATAAGCCGGGCGCACGCCCAATGTCCATTCGCGGGTAAACGCCGGCAGGTTCTCGCCCGGCAGGTCCAGGCCATTGACCGTGACCTTGACTTTGCCCTGGCCGAAGCCACCCAGCGCGCGCACCGGAATCTGCAAGGTGGTGCGCTGGCCCTCGGTCAGTTGCACGCTGTGCGATGGCTCGCCCAGCAGGGTCAGTTGACCTTCGGCGGTCAGTTGCACATCCAGCTTCTGTGCCTTGCCCGACAGGTTGGACAGGTCCAGTGCCAGGCGCGTCTGGTCGCCGCCGGCGAGGAAGCGCGGGGCCGACAGTTCGGCAATCAAAGGCGCGGCGATCACGGTCTTGGCTTCGGCCATGCCGTAGCGGTCGTCACTCCAGGCCTGGGCCATCAGACGCAGTTCGCCGTTGAAGTCAGGGATATTGACGCTGACTTCGCCCTCGCCTTTGTCGCTCAAGGTCACCGGCGCGCTTTGCAAAGCGACGATGGTGACGCTGGTGTCCGGGCGCTTGCCGCCCTTGGCCAGCGCCGCGTCACCACCAAAGGCCAGGCTGGCCAGGCGGCCCTGGCCGGCTTCGATCAACTGCCCATAGATATCGAACTGGTCCACACCGTAGGCCTTGCGGCCAAACAGGCTGGAGTAGGGATCCGGGGTTGGGTATTCGGTGATATTAAGAATGCCCACGTCCACCGCTGCCACCAGCACATGCACCTGTTTGGGCACGCTGCCATCGGCATTTTTTGCCGCGACCTTGACCGTCAGCGGTTGTTTGGGGCGCATTTTTTCCGGCGCGGTCAGGGTCAGGCCCAGTTTGCGCTGGGTACGATCCAACGGCAGATGCAGCAAGCCCACGGCGCGTTTAGGCGTGATGTTGGCCTTGCGCTCACCCGGGCGAATCACCAGCGCACTCACATACAGGTCATGGCGCGACCATTTCGGGTCGAGCTTCACCGCAAAGCTCTTGCCTTCGGCCGGCACGTCGATCTCTTGCCACCACAGCGGGCCTTCGCTGGACTCCACCAACAGGTAGCCTTTACCAGCCGCCGGCGGGGTGACGGTGACGTTGGCCGTATCGCCATCGCCATACGCCGGTTTGTCCAGCGCCAGCTTGACCTGATCGGGGCGCACGGCGCCGCCTTCGGTGTTGTCCTGGCCCTGGTAACCGGCCCAGAAGCGCTTGCTGCTGATCAGGCCGGTCTGCGGGTCTTCGACTTCGACGCGGTACGGGCCCCACTCCACCTGGAAGCTGACCTTGGCCGTGTCGCCGGCCTTGATGTTGACGGTCTGCTCATCGAGGTTGAGGAATTTCTCGTTGTAGTGATAGCTCCAGCCATCGTTGTCCGAGTAGTTCCAGTAGTAGTCGCGGCGCTCGCGAACCAGGCGGACCTTGAGGTTGTCGACCGCGAGTTTCTGGCCCTGCTGGTTGGCCAGCAGCACTTCAAACTCCGCCGGGCCGTCGCCATTGGTTTCCTTGCCATCGAACAGGCCACGCAGGCCGGGCAGTTGCTCGGCCGGCCAGACCGGCTGCACCAGGCGCCGGGTGATCGGGCGCCCGCCAGACTCTTGCAGGCTGGCCTGGACGATCAGTTGCAGCGGCGACTTGGCTTCGCTCCACTTGCTTTCCAGGGTGAGTTTTTCCTCGCCCTTGGCGTCGAGCACGCTTTCATCCAGTTCAAAATCCTGACTCAGTTCTTCTTCAGTCACCGAGCCAAACTCATAACCGGGCAGCGACTTGACCGCCTCGCGCAACGGCCGCACATACACTTGCCCGCTCAGGCGATTGCCCGCCGCAGGGGCGCCGTAGAGGTAGCGGCCATTGACCTGGATAACCGCATTGTCTGCAGGATTAAGCGGTGTATCGCTGCCCTTGAGCTCCAGGGCCAGGCGCTCGGGCAGGAAATCTTCGACGAGGAATTCGTACAGTTGCGGCTTGCCGTCACCCAGGTCGAACACCAGTTGCCAGCGCCCGGTCGGCGCTTCGCCGGCCAGTTGCAGTTGGTATTGATAGAGGCCGGAAGCATCGGCATCCCACACGAATTTGCGGCTGACCTGCTCATCCGGGCGGCGTACTTCAACACTCACCGGTTGCGGCTTGACGGCATTCCCGTCCTTGTCGCGCAGCAGCGCATTGAGCAGCACGGTTTCGCCAGGGCGGTACAGGTCGCGCGGGCCGAACACAAAGAATTGCAGGGGGTGCGCGGGCTGGCCGCCGATATCGAACTCGGCCAGGTCCAGGGCTGCGCTGTCGAGGCGCAACAGGCTGGTCTGCTCGCCCTGTTTGGCGAGCAATACCTGGGCCTTTTTCGGCAGCGGCAGTTCAGCGTGGCCGCCCTTCTCGGTCTTGCCCTGGCCCAACACGCGGCCTTCGGCATCGAGGATTTCCAGCTCGACGCCATCCAGCGCCTTGCCGCCCTCCAGCGCCTGGGTGAACACATCCAGGCGGTTGGCGTAACGGTGTACCGACAGGCCGATATCACTGAGGGTGAACAACGTGGCCGGTTGGGAATAGTTGTAGGTGCCCGAAGCACGCATCACCGCCAGGTACACGCCCGGCTGTTGCAACTGTTTGAGACCGGCGATGGGCAACAACAGGGTTTCGCGGGTATTGCGCGCAGGATTGAGGTCGAAGCGGCCGCCGTAGACCAGGTCGGCCATGGGCAACAGTTCACGGGATTCGTAGCTTTGCAGGCTGGTATTGCGGCCCCACTGGGCGAGGAACGCCGGCAGCGATTCGGGTTTGATGCGGAAGAATTCGACGTCGATCTTGTCGACATTCAACGCGATCACCGGCAGGCCTTCGGCCAGACGAGTGGGCAACAGGGTGCCACGGCTGGCGAAGCCGACGGTGGCTTGCAGGTCGCGGGTTTCCAGGCGTGCCGTGTATTCAGCGGCGAGCTTGGCGTCGTTGACCCCACGCAGCCCGGCGTCCACGGTCAGCACCAGCTTGCGCTGGGGCTCCAGGTGACGCAGGCGCAATTCCATCAGGTTGTCGGAAAGCTCCCAGGCACCGTCGACCTTGCCGGACTTGCTGTCCACCAGGTGCAGTTTGTCGGCGAACTTCTGCTCGGGATCCAGCGGGATTGAAAAACTCACCGACAAGGTGCTGGCGCCATCCAGTTGCACCTCAGACACGTCCACCACGCTTAACTCACGGCCGGCATAACGCTGCTTGAGCGTCGCCACATCCACCGCGGCCTTGGCCGGCTTTGGCGCCGTCACCGCCGCCGCAGGGGCAGTGGGTGCAGCCGGTTTATCGGAAGAATCGCAGGCGCTCAGCAGGGCCAGCGCACAGGCCAGGAACAATCCTTTGTTAAGCATGGGGCACTCGTTGTCGGGGTGTCTGAGGGGTGAACTATATATCAGTGCCAGCCAAGTGGCTGTGGCGCTGCTCACATTGACCGACGGAGGGCGGTTTGGTTCTCAACTACCTCAAAAGCGTAGAACCCCCCCTGTGGGAGCGGGCTTGCTCGCGAATGCGGTGGATCAGCCAATATATAGGTTGACTGACCCACCGCATTCGCGAGCAAGCCCGCTCCCACATTTGGATCTGCGCCGCTGTTGAGGGCCAGTTACAATGCCGCTCCCCCAAGGAGCCCGAATGTCCACCTTAATCACCGACTGGCGTCACCGCCCCACCCATCGCCGTGTCTGGGCCCTGGCCGCGCCGATGATTCTGTCGAATATCTCGGTGCCGCTGGTGGCCTTGGTGGACAGCATGGTCATCGGCCACCTGCCCCACGCGCACCAGTTGGGCGCGGTGGCCGTGGGGGCCAGTCTGTATACCTTCCTGGCCTGGGCCATGGGGTTTCTGCGCATGGGCACCACCGGGTTCGCCGCCCAGGCGGCCGGGCGCAATGATGGCGCGGCGCTGCGGCAAATCCTGTTGCAAGGCCTGCTGTTGGCGCTGGGGTTGGCCATGGTGCTGGGCACGGTGGGCATTCCCCTGAGCCATCTGGCGCTGGAATGGATGCAGCCTTCGGCCGAGTTGAATCAACTGACCCGCGAGTTTTTCCACACCCGCCTGTTCGGGTTACCTGCGGCGTTGGCCACTTATGCGCTGGTGGGCTGGTTCCTCGGCACGCAAAACGCCCGGGCGCCGCTGGCGATTCTTTTGACCACCAACCTGGTGAATATCGCCCTGAACCTGTGGTTTGTACTGGGCCTGGACTGGGGCGTGGCCGGTTCGGCGCGGGCCTCGGTGATTGCCGAATGGACCGGCGCCCTGCTCGGCCTGGCCCTTACGCAAAAAGCCCTGCGCGCCTACCCCGGGCATATTGCCTGGGCGGCGCTCAAGGTCTGGCAAAGCTGGCGCGCGCTGCTGGCGGTCAACCGCGACATTTTCATTCGCAGCCTGGCGCTGCAATCGGTGTTTTTCATGATCACGGTGCAAGGCGCTCGGCTGGGCGATGCCACGGTCGCGGCCAATGCCCTGCTGCTCAACGGGCTCTTGTTGACGGCCCATGCGCTGGACGGCCTCGCCCACGCAGTGGAAGCACTCTGCGGCCACGCCATCGGCGCCCATGATCGCCAGGCATTGCGCCGCTCGCTGGTAGTCGCCTGCGGCTGGTCGCTGATCGCCAGCCTCGGCTTTGTGCTGCTGTTCACCTTCGCCGGCCACTTGTTTATCGCCATGCAAACCGATATCCCCAGCGTGCGCACAACCGCCGATATCTACCTGCCGTACCTGGCGGTACTGCCGTTGATTGCGGTGTGGAGTTATCTGCTGGATGGTTTGTTTATTGGCGCGACCCGCGCGCGGGAGATGCGCAATGGCATGTTGCTGACGGTGCTGATGATGCTGCCAGTTGCCTGGGCGTTGCAGGGGTTGGGTAACCACGGGCTGTGGATAACGTTCCTGCTGTTCATGGCGGTGCGCAGTTTGACGTTGTGGGCGATTGCCTGGCGGCTGAATCGGCAAGGGCTTTGGCTGGGCGCCAACTAGTGTGGGAGTGGGCTTGCCCGCGATGAGCCTAGGTATCTACACAACTTTGCCGCAACGCCTAGATCCAGGCAGATAGCGCAGTTGTGGCGAGCGGGCTTGCCCCGCGCTGGGCTGCGAAGCAGCCCCAATAAGCCGAATGCGTTGTACCAGATACAC
>NZ_VFEV01000043.1 GCF_007858275.1 Pseudomonas proteolytica | reverse complement strand
AACATTTCCATGCTGATCACCCTGTGTTCTCCTGCTCAAAAAGTGAGCAGAAGCAGTTGAACACCTGGGTCAGTTTTCAGTCGGCAGAACAGCCTCTACTGGGTCAGTTTTCGGTCAGCGGCAACAGGTCTCTGCCCACGTCGCGATGTTACGCCACTGCGTACCTGCTTCAGGTTGCCGATCAACCGTAGAATCATTGCGCAGACGCCATGGCCCCAGGTTGATGCCACTGTTGACGCTGGCGAAATAGTAATCCGCCTTGGCATTGGTTCCGTTGAAGCGGTTACGGCTTTGGGTGCCATTGAGGTTGTAGTTCAGATAGCCAGCGTTGATGCCCTGGTCGTACAGCTTCGTAGACACCGCCCCCTGCGGACGTGCGATCAGATGGGTCTGCGGAACATACAGGTCAAGGCGGTGAACCCCGGCATCAATCGCCATTTTCACCTCGCCCATGGTACTCACCAAGTCATAACAACCTGGCTGCTCATTGGCCACTGGCAACCGCACGCCGTACTCGCGGTAATCCTCCATGCTCAGGCATGGGGCAACTGCCGAGTCCTTCTCGCGACGGGCAAACGTCAGTTCACGTTGATCGATCTGCTGGTCGTTAAGATAAATATCAAACAAGTAAGTGCCGGGCAGAATGTCATCGCCGGCAGCCAACTGGCTGACCATTTCAACCGCGGCATCACCCCGTATAAAAGAGGCATTATATTGCTCTTGCGCAGCGGAAATTTTGCTCAGTAACAGACAAGTCAAACATAACCCCGCCTGACGACCGGCCACACTTATGCGCGTTGAGATAAACACCACGACCACTACCTCATGACAGACTTAACGATCGAGCCTAATGTCTTTGATTTCGGTGTGACCACCGTAGTCATTGATAAAACTGAATGAAAGTTCGCGGGCCATTCGGCATGCGGGCGGCAATGCAATACGCAAGTTGCCCAGAGGCATCAACATGTCACCATTGAGGGAACACCCGAGCTGACCGTTTTTCGCGAAGTTCAGAGTCCCCAGAGTGACATGGGCCGGCCCGTTGTTAGTCACCACGACGCCGTCACCGTGCCGCTGCCACTTAAGGGCTTGCGCCTGCTTGTACAAATCAATCTTCAGGGCTGCTGGGCGGTAGAACAGCTTGATCCGTGTGCGAATGGCAACCTGCAACACGTTCTCCACTTTCGGTGCCGGTGGTATCTCCTGAACATTAATCCAGAACAACGACTCTTTATCTTGCGGCAAGCCCTGGCCGGAGTAGATAAACCGCAGGACAGCCTCCTTTTTCGAAGCCAACTTTAAGATGGGCGGCGTTACCACTATTGGCAACCCTTTGGGATTTTGCGTTGAATCACCAGTATCCAACCAGCTTTGCACCATATAGGTATCGTCACTGTCGTTTTTAATCGACAGCGAGGAAGACTGATTGCCACCGTTATAAATTACGCGTGTTGCATCAACCTGGATGCCAGCATAAGCGCTCATCGAAAACATAAGCAGGGGAAAACAAGTTAAAACTTTCATAACAACTACTCATGATGACGATGAGCCTTTCACGCCCCATCAGGATCAGCGATTTACTTGTATTGAATGGTAAACGTGGCGTTGGAGTTAGCCTGGCCCGCTGTCACTACATCCTGGAATGAGCGGTAACGGGCCCGCAGGTTGAATGTCGCAGCCCCCGGGCTGGTGCCGGTGGCCGCAATGGTGACACTGGCCGGGGCAGCCACGTCCTGGGTGATGGGGACGATGGCGCTGTTGTTATCGAGAATTTCCACGCCTACGCCCTTCGCGCCCCCAGTAACAGCCAGCAGGTCCGGATTACCGGTCGGGGTATTGCCGTCAAAACGCAGGGAGTAGTCACCGGCCTCGCATTTTTCCAGGCTGATGGTGAACGCCTTGGCGCCACTGGTTGCACCGGTCTTGGGGAAGGCACTGGTCGGGTATTTGCCCAAGACCACGGTTTTGGTTTGATCACCGGAAACAACCGCGCAGGTCGACTGGACAATCTCCCCTGTGAAATTCACGGTGCCGTTGGCAGCGCTAGCAGTCTGCAGCGAGCCGGCAATCAACAGGCCGGCCATTGGCAATAACACTTTGCTTAAAGTTTTCAAGGTGGGGCTCCGCTTTCTCTATGAACAAGGCCTCTTGCGCAGGTCGTTGTGTGTCAACACCGTGACTTGTCGCAGGAGCTTTCTTTGCCTGGAGAATGCTAAACACCACCGATCGGGCAGCCCACGGAACGCTTCCGACAAAAGTCTCGGAAATTTCCTTGCCGCCCTGCTGAAAAGAGAACGCATGGGCGAAATTGCATCGCCCACTGATCGATGCACGCGTCGGAACTTTGTATGTGCTGAAAAAACAGGCTACGCCGTCGATCCCTGAGGGAGTGAGGGAGTAGCCTGTCTTCCTTGTCACTACATGTCGTAGCGCAACACCAGCCCAACCGTACGTGGCGCTCCCACATCGACGATATCGCCGCTGCGGTTGTTGGTGATGTACTCCTTGTCAAAAGCGTTTTTCACGAAGCCGGAAACCGCGACATTCTTGGTGACTTTGTACTCGGTGTTGAAGTTGACCAGCCAGTAGCTGTCGCTCCGGCGCTCGCCCGTGACCTGGCCTGCGGTATCGAACTCATACTCCGAGGGCGCGGTGCTCTGGTACACCAGGTCGGTGTTCAGGGTCAGGCGGTCATTCCAACGGTAGATGCCACCCAGGGACAGTTTGTACTTGGGTGAATAAAGGAAGTCCTCGCCGCTCATATCGCGACCATCACCTGTCACAAAGTCCTTGTACTTGCCCGCGGTGATAGAGCCACCCGCCGTCAGGGTCAACTGCTCGCCGAGGTCTTTTTCGACAAATACTTCCAGGCCCTTGATATCGCTGCTGCCGGCGTTGAACACCTGGACGAAGTCGGTGTTGCGCTCGAGCGCGCTGACCTGCTGGTCTTTCCAGTCGGTGTAGTACAGGTTGGCGCGGGTGCGCAGGGTCTTGTCGAAGAACGAGCCACGGTAGGACAGCTCGTAGTTGGTGGTGTATTCCGGGTCATAACCTTCGTGGCCGCCACCGGCACGCACGTTGACGCCGCCACCGCGATAGCCCTTCTGCACCATCACGCCCAGGTACTGGTTGGCGGCCAGTTCATAGTCCAGGCCCAGTTTCGGCAGGAGCGCATCAAACGACTTGCTGAGCTTGCCGGGGCTGGAGAAATCGTCTTGCTTGATATCGGTGTCGTTGGTTTCGTGGTCGTAGCGCAGGCCGGTGATCAAGGTCCAGCGTGGGGCGAATGTCCAGTTGATTTCACCAAACACGGCCTTGCTTTCAATGGTCGTATCGCCCTTGGCGGTACCGAACAGAAGGTTGTTGAACAACAGGCGGTCGTGGAAGTTGTTGGTGTTGTGGCCGTAGTAGGCACCGACAAAACTCTTCACCGTATCGCCGCTGTAGTTCAGGCGCAGTTCCTGGCTGAACAGGTCGCCGTCCTGTTTGCGCAATACCACTTGGTTGGCGTCGGCCGACTGGTCGAAATCCAGGCGCGCGTCGTAGTCCGAGCGGGTATTGGCGGTCAGGCTGGTCAGCGACCAGTTGTCGTCCAGGCGATAGTCCACCTTGGCGCTGAGCGTGTCCTGCTCAAGCTTGTCATAGGCCTTGGTGTTGGAGGTCATCTTGTAATAACGGATCTTGTCGTTCTGGCGCATCGCCGAGTTATCGCCCTTGCGGCTTTCACTGTGGGCGTAAGTCAGCAGCACATCCAGGTCATCGTTGGGCAGGATCAACAGCTTGCCCCGGGCATTGCCGGTGCGTGTGGGGTTGGCGTCGTCATGCAGGGCGATGTTGTCGATATAGCCGTCACCCTCTTGGTAATCCACGGCAATACGCCCGGCGATCTTGTCATCGACCAACGCTCCGCCACCGGCCACTGCCGCACCGCGCTCGCCATAGCTGCCCATGTTGGTGCGTGCGGAAAAACTCGGCTCGAAGGTGGGGTTGCGGGTCTGGATCACCACCGCACCGGCCAGGGAGTTACGGCCCTGGGTGGTGGATTGCGGGCCGAGGAACACTTCGACCTGGTCGACGTCCCACAGCGGCATCGGGCTGAGGGTCAGGGCGCGGTTGGGTTGCACGGCGCCGTCGACAAATACCGAAACCGCACCGTTAAGCGTGGCGGGCCCCTGGTCGTCGAAACCGGACACGGGCACGCCGCGAATACCCCAGTTTTCGTTGCCGGACTGGTTGTACACACCTGGCGTACGCGCGAATACGTCCACCAGGTCACGGTCCTGCTTTTCACGCAGTTGCTGGTCGGTGACCACCACCACGCTCGACTGGGTCTGCTCCAGGCTGCGGTTGATCTTTTCACCGGTGACGGTGATCGGTGCAATCTCCAGCGCGCTCGCAGGTTCTGCGGCCCACGCACCGTTGCACAGGTAGATTGCCGAGCCAACAGCCACTGCCATTGTCGTTTTCTTGAAATTCACGTCCTGCTCCCTACGCCGTTTTTTTTGTTTGTTCTAATGCCCAGAACGCTGCTCGTGCACAGCTGGCGGGAGTCTAATCCAATCAAAAAACTAAAGAAACATAATTGATAACAACTCTCATTCGCTCGCTCGGATTGCACTGTGCATGTGCAAATCCTCCCGAATACTGGGACGTTGACCGATTTAAGAGGTGTCGCTATTATGCGAAAACCTACCGACCGGTAGGCTGTTTTTTTTCGTTGGAGACGCTATGAATTCGCAACCCACCCACAGGGTCGCCCTGAGGCTGGCTATTGGCCTGGGACTGATCGGCGCCCTTGGCCCTTCGGCTGTCGATATGTACCTGTCGAGCCTTCCCGAAATTGCCCGCGAATATCAGAGCAGCTTCGCCAGCGTGCAGTTGACCCTGACGTTCTTCCTCCTGGCCATGGGTGCCGGCCAGATGATCTTCGGGCCCATCGTCGACGCCTACGGGCGCCGCCGGCCCCTGCTGGCCGGCCTTGTGGTGTTTACCTTGTGCTCATTGGGCGCCGCATGGGCGCCGACACTTGAGACATTGATCGCCCTGCGCTTCGTGCAGGGGCTTGGCAGCGCCCTGACGCTGGTGGTGATCATGAGCATGGTGCGGGACGTCAGCGAAGGCGTGGCGGCGGCCAAGCTCTTCGCATTGCTGATGACCATCGAGGGCGTCGCGCCCATCTTCGCCCCGGCACTGGGCGGGGTTATCGACACTCACTACGGCTGGCGTGCGGTGATGCTGGTGCTCGCTGCATTTGGCCTGGCGGTGCTGGGCAACAGCTGGCTGTCGCTGCCGGAAACCCTGCCCGCCAGCCAACGCGAGCCGTTGCGCCTGGGCGCCGCCTGCCGCACGTACCTGACGATCGCCAGAGACCGACACTTCTTGCGTCCGACCCTGGCCGTGGCCGCAGTTTTCTTCTTTCTGTTTGCCTACATCGGCGGTGCGACACTGGTCTACCAGCAGACCTACGGCCTGAGCCCGCAAGCCTTTGGCATGCTGTTCGGCGTCACCGGGGTAGCCATCCTGATCGGGGCAATGAGCGCCGGGAAACTGGTCAGCCGGCTTGGCTTGGGCCGCCTGTCACTGATCGGCGTGTGTTGCATGGCCGCTGGCTCGGCAATCGCGCTGGCATCCACCCTGACCTACGTGGGTCTGCCCGGTATAGTGGCGGGCATGGCCCTTGCCCTGTTTGGCCTGGGCATCGCCGAGTCCACGCTGATGTCACTGGTGATGTCCTCGCAAAAGCGCGCACTGGGCTCCACCGCTGCACTGCTGGGCGCATTCCAACTGTCCGTTTCCGCCAGCGCAACGCCACTGTCGGCATTGGCGCTGACCTATGGACCGGTGGCTTGGACCGCACTGCTGCTGGCCAGTGCATTGCTGACCTGCCTGCTGACGACAATCAGCCTCCCCCGGGGAGCGGGCGAAACCTTTGACCTGGCCGGGCACTGATTAAGGAAGAACCACATGACAGCCACCATCCTGACCTCGGCTGCCGAACGCATCGCGTATCTGGCACTGGACCAATTTGCCGAGCATGGCTACGACGCCGCCTCGCTGAATGATATCGCCGTGCGCGCAGGCATCAAAAAGGCCTCGCTGTACGCACATTTTGCGAGCAAGGATGCGCTGTACGTGGTCGCACTCGAACTCGCACTGCGCGCCGAACTGGACTACGTGCAAAGCCAATTTGCGAAAAACTCTCGATCGATCAAGGCCCCCGGCGAGGTCTACATCGACAACCTGCAACGCCGGTACAACCAGCATGAATCCCTGCGCTTTTTGCTCAGGGCCGCCTTTTACCCACCGACGCCACTGAGGCACGTGGTCATGTCCGGGTTCAATGACTACATGGCCACGATCCGCAGTCACTTCCAGAAAGGGTTACTTAAAGCCTGTCCAGGCGTAGAGGACCAGGCCAGTGAAGTGCTGGCAGAGGCCTATCTGGTGACGATCGACAGCCTGCATGTCGAGCTGACCTATGGTGACGCAAAAGCCTATTCCCGCCGCCTGGATGCACTGCAGCGGCTGTCGCGGGCGGTCGGGTACGAGGAGATTATTCGGCGATTACACGGGTAAATGCCGGGCTGGGCTTGGCGAACATCTCGCACAAGCCCTCTCGCTTTACTTGCTCACCCGCCGATCTCTTTCAATGCGTATCGAATGACACTGGGGGCACAACAGCCCCAGCCGCACCCTACGCGTGAAGCGATGCTCGCACTTCTTGCAGCGGAAAAAATAGGGCGGCCTGTCGACAAAACCGCTCATGACTGTTTCTTTTTCAGGACCATTTTTCCGGCCTCGAAAGAGATCTCCTCATACCCCTTGAACAGGGCAATGATCAGCCCGAGCCCCAATGACGCGGCTGTAATAATGGCCGCGACTTCAAGCCCAGTCAGCGTGGCGATAGGCACAGCCGCTGCCATCGAAAGACCACCCGTAAAGGGCACAGCCGCCAATGCAGTGGCCAACAGCCCAACCGTGATCGTCCCCGCTACCGCGATCTTCTTGGACGATTTGAGCTTGTTCGCTAGCTCACCTTCTACCGTGATCTGCTCGTACCCGGCATTTTTGGCAGATTCAAGTTCCGTTTTAGTCCTCACCGTGATGACGCGCATGCCACTTTTCCTATTCGAGTGCTATAAACGTGAATGATCGCACATTGCCATGCTTTAAACTGCGGCTACCGGACCAGCCAGGTACCAGGCTGGTGGACGAGCCGGCGAGTCGCCCGCCCTCACCCGCAAATGTAGATCACTGATATAGCGAGCTTTTTTTCAAAGCTTGCACACACGATCAAGCAGAAAAAGACCGCACGCAAACTTGCGCCAAGGTGCCTTGATCTATATATTCCCTAGCCTGCTGCACCGCTCAAGCGCTTTGCCAGGCAAAGCCCCACTGAGTTGCTTCATCGCGCTGCCGCCCGAATGGCGAAACTGGTAGACGCATGGGACTTAAAATCCCCCGCTCGTAAGGGCGTCCCGGTTCGATTCCGGGTTCGGGCACCATAGATATCAAGGGCTTGCGTGAGATACCTCACGCAGGCCCTTATCTTTTCTGTTCCGCAATTTTACAAGCTGTTCCGCAATTCTCTCCCCGGCGTCCTGCCGACCGAACACAATCCACCACCAAGCAACCCAACTGCTACGCTGTTCACTCCAAGGAGGAACACCGATGCCGAACTCTGACCTGCTCCCTTCCCTGCTTTCCAAAATCAACGAAAACCAGCTCGCCCTTGAAGCAGCCATCATGGAACTTACGAACTGGGTTGAGCAGCAAGGCGGCACCGAAATCGCCGACAACGTTCGCGGAGCGCTGGACGCCATCGACCGGAATGAGGAGTTCATAAAGCTGACACTAGCCGTACTCATGACTCCTGACTGATCGTCGGATACCGTCGCTACTTACAAGCCACCGACCACAGCTGATCAAGCCTCGTCGTAAAACTCTGGCTCATCATTTCCCGACGCATTCCCCAGTCGGGGTTCATCGGCACACTGGCAGACCGCAGCGTTCCCTTTCCCCACCGCCCATTGATCTGGTCCAGCACCCTCATTACCCTGGTAGCCTGCGCAGGCTGCGACACGGTGAATAGATCGTCGGTGTACTCGCCTGGCCGGCAAAGGTTGAGCAGCATCACCTCGGCCTTGTTGTATTTAAAGCCTGGCCGGTAGATATGGTCCACCGCATCAACCGCAGCCTTCGTGAGTAGGCGCACGTCGTCGGTTGGATAAGGCAGATCGACTACAACCCCGTTCGCATACTTGGCCTCTTCCGGGTTGAACATGCCGGTACGGATGCAGACACGGACCTTCTTGCATAGCGAACCCTGAGCCCGGAGCTTTTCAGAGGCCCGCATCATGTAGGTGGCCAGCGCCTCCTTGATCGGCGGCAACTCGGTCAGGCGCTTACCGAACATCCGACTGCAACAAATCTCCTGCTTCGGCGGGTCGGGCTCGTCCAGCTCCAGGCAAGACGTGCCGGCCAACTCCCGGGCAGTCTTCTCAATCACGATGCTGAACTTCTTGCGCAGCGCCCACGGGTCAGCCTTGGCCAGGTCCATGGCCGTCTTGATGCCAAGTGCGTCGAGGTGGAGTTTCATTTTTCGACCGACACCCCACACCTCGGCCACGTCGGTATTGCGCAGCACCCAGGCGCGCTTGGCCGGATCGGTGATGTTCACCACTCCACCGGTCTGGGACTGCAGCCGCTTCGCCGTGTGGTTGGCAAGCTTGGCCAGCGTTTTCGTAGTTGCGATGCCTACGCCAACTGGAATGCCGGTAACGCGCAGCACCTGGGCCCGAATATTTCGCCCGAGGGCATCCAGACCATCGATGCCAGTCAAGTCAGCAAATGCTTCATCGATACTGTAGATCTCGACCGCAGGCACCATGCTCTCGATCACGGTCATTACCCGCTCGCTCATATCCCCATACAGGGCGTAATTTGAAGAAAACGGCACAATACCGTGCTGCTTGAGCTTGTGCTTGATCTGGAAATAGGGCTCGCCCATTTTGATAAAAGGCTTCGCGTCGTAGCTGCGGGCGATAACACAGCCATCGTTATTGCTGAGAACTACGATGGGCACCTTGGCCAGGTCAGGACGGAAGACGCGCTCGCAGCTCGCATAGAAGCTGTTGCAGTCGATCAGCGCGAACACAGGCTGCTTAGACATGGCTGCGCACGGTGTTGGTTATCACCCCCCAGATTGAGAGCTCATCGCCTTCCAGGATGTAGCGAGCCGGATACTTCGGGTTTTCCGATAGCAGAATGACCTCTTTCCCTCGCTTGCACAGGCGCTTACAGATAGGGTCGTTGTTAAGCAAAGCCACAACGATATGCCCGTGGACTGGCTCAATCGAGCGATCCACGACTGCGAGGTCACCTTCAAAGATGCCCGCCCCCTGCATGCTCTCGCCGGTGATAGCGATCAAGTAAACGTGGGGAGCCCTGATATTTAGAACCTCATCCAATGAGATGTGCTGCTCGATGTGGTCGGCCGCCGGCGACGGGAATCCGGCCGGCACGCGGAAAGAGCAAAATGGCAGCTTCGTGCCGCCTTCGGATATCGGACCTAAAATGGTAAAGCTCATAGAGCAGCCTTTTACAAATACTGTATAGACGTACAGTTAACTTTGCAGCCGGCTTGCGGTCAATTTTTCTGTAGGGGATTTCGACAGACGGAGAGGTGCGTATGTGCGGGAGGATTTCGCAGTACAGCGGTATTCAAGAGTATGTGTCCACGCTGAGCATGACCGGCACCCTGGTGAACTCCGTAGGTGAGGCACCACTTGAGCGTTACAACGTGGCGCCCACAACCCAAGTCGCCCTGCTCCACCTGCAGGATGAAACCTTGCACGCAGACCTGGTGCGGTGGGGTTGGCGGCCGCATTGGGCCAAGGATAGAGCAGCCCCGATCAACGCCCGCGTGGAGAAAGTGGCCCACGGGCCATTCTTCAGGGCGATCTGGCCGCACCGGGCAATCACGCCCGTGGACAACTGGTTTGAATGGGTTGATGAAGGCGGGCCTAAGAAACAGCCCTACCTGATCCGCCGGCGGGATGGCGCGCCAGTGCTGTGCGCGGCCATAGGCCAGCTACCCGACGCAGATGAAGGCCAAGGCGAGCATGACGGTTTTGTCATCATCACCGCCGACAGCGCCGGCGGCATGGTGGACATCCACGACCGGCGGCCCGTGGTGCTAACGCCGGAGTTGGCCAGGGAATGGCTGGACCCGGCCACGCCCAAGGAGCGTGCCGAGCAGATGGTGTTGCACCAGGGCGAGCCGGCCGAGGCTTTCGAATGGTTTAAAGTCAACACGGCCGTGGGCAACGTTCGAAACAAAGGGCCAGAGCTGATACAGCTAACGTGATCATTTGCTGAAAAACCACATGACGAAGATCACAGAGGCAACCCAGCTAAGCGTGAGAAAGAATGAAAGACCTGCCAACTGCTTGTCCATAAGAGCCTGTCAGTTTTAATGAAAAATTGCTGTCCTGAACATCCAAGCCAAAAGCGTAGCCCATCATCCTCAATGCGCAATGGCTCTTACTTACGCCTGGCACGCCCGCAGCGCGATCAATCCTTGGTCGCCGGCATCGGTGATGACGATAACTCGTTGAGCATGCGCTGAGGCACATTGGGTATTGCGGGCTACGCAAGTAACGCTGACCATGCCGTGGGCAGTTTAGGCACGCAGCTGTGAATCAATGGCTCTTTCCAAGCGAGGAGGACTTGTTTTTTAAGTATCCTGCTCAACGTGATCATCTACAAATAGGATGCATGATGAAGTACTTCGCCATATTGCTGTCGACCGCAATTGCTTTCTCAGTAACATTTTTGGCGTCAGCCGCTGAACCATCGCTGCGTCTGCAACGCGCTTCAGGTTTGTGGAAGGTTACTCCGTCCACCTCGCCGTTTTCTTGGGAAGTATGCGTCGACCATGAGAAAGACAGGCTTATAGATGACGACCTGTGGAGTGACTTCGAACAGGAGTGCAAAATCGAATCTAAAAGCGGTAACGTCGATAGCTACAATTTCAAATCACGCTGCTCTGAAGCGATTATGACCGGATCTTTCAAAGGCGACCTTGCGAAATCCTATGTACTGACGGCCGATACGTCGTTTGAGCTAAATGGAAAAATTGAAAGACAACACACAGTGATTAGTGGCAGCTTTCAGGGCGCGTGCCCGGCGGATATGGAGCCGGGTGTAAAAAAAATGCGCGGAGGAATGAAGATCAATTCCCCATACTCCAATAG
Organism: Pseudomonas proteolytica; assembly: GCF_007858275.1. Classification (GTDB taxonomy): domain Bacteria; phylum Pseudomonadota; class Gammaproteobacteria; order Pseudomonadales; family Pseudomonadaceae; genus Aquipseudomonas; species Aquipseudomonas proteolytica. Next base: position 44,540 of record NZ_VFEV01000043.1, on the reverse strand, counting down.
ATGAAAGGTTCAAAGCGTCATCGCTTGACGGACCTCGAATGCAGCTGCATCGATTGCCACGTATAACGCTCAATTGTGGCTGAGGTCAGTACCCTCGCGGCTTCCAGGCGTTCCATGTATCCTTCGGGATGATCTTGAGCTCGCTTTTGTGAGCGCTGGTCTGTTGGGGTGACTCCATCGTAAGCGAGTCTTCAGTCTTGGCTTTTGGCGCTCTGCGTTTTCGCGGCAGTGCTTGAGTTAAGAGTACTGAACCACTTTTACGGATCGGCAAGGCAGAAGTAGTTAAAAATTCTTAGGGCCAGCCTGCGTGCGACGCTTCGAGTTGGATAGTTAACTCAAGGAAGGAAATATGATTCGCTTATTGATTGCTACGTTCTGCCTAATGCTCCTCTCTGGCTGCACAACAAGCGTCAGTTCTGATGTGCGCGAGCAAGTGTGGTATTCCGAAGGAGAGAGACCAGCCACCGCCCCTTGGCACGTCTATTTGGTATTTACTGACGACGGCCATTTCATCTATTGGCGCACCGTAGAAAAACCGGATGATGTACTCAAAAAAATTGACTCCTACATGAAAGGCGCCGGTCTCGATGTCGGCAGCCCGGTACCATACACACGAACTGAAAACGACTTAAACGCGGTTTCGCAAACGCCGTTCCTAAGTAGAACGGGTGATACGGTCTACACTGATGTCCGCACCTTTAGAGGGCACTTTGTCGGCGACGCTTTAGAAATAGATTTCGAAAGAATCACTGTCTGGCCTCCTCGTCCTACATTTTCTGAAGGCGTCAGACGATGGTCGTTGAAAAGACTTAGCTCCTTGCGAAACAAGTGAAAAGCCGAGTGTGATGGCGTCTCTTGTCAATATAGGACTACAGAGAAGCATCAAAGAAACCCACTGCTTCTCTGGAATGATTCCTACAGCGGAAGTCGTTCAAGATTATGCAAGCACTCTGGCAAAAAAAGTGTAGTCGGAGCAGCCTAAGAGCTACTGACAAGCTCTGGAGGCTGCGGGCTGATGCCGCTCATAGCCCATGCGCTGCCGCTACTCAGTCGACGCAGTCCTATTCCGCTTTTCCTAAATGAATTGAGGTCATGCTAATTTTCTCGACCACGAATGTGGTTCATCGATTGATAGCTCCGCTCGCAAGCTAGCCCTGCTATCCTGGCTCGGTCATACGCCGCCGCCAGCTCTCCCGCTCTCTTGTCAGCCCGCTGGAACAATTCGGAGAGCACCATGGCGGCGCGGGCGGCTGACGCGCCTCCTCGGGCAATTCCGGGATCGACGCAGGTAGTGGCGGCAAATTTACCTGCCTCGACGTGCAGCCGGTCGCCAACAGCATCAGCGGTGCCAGCATCCACAGCAGCAGCCTTGTTTTGTTCTCGCGCATCACTCGCCTCCTTATTCACTGCCGATTGGCGGCGCTGTTCTTCTTGGCGGGCCATATTGCCAGCCTCGGTTAGGGCGATTGCCTGGGCTTTGCCGATCTCTGCCAGTTGTTTTCCGTAGCGCCAGTCCTGCACCTGCCAGGTGACGCCGGCGGCGCTGGCCATCAGCACCAGGATCAGCACCACCAGCCCGCCCAGCTTCTGCGCGGGCGTCATTACGGCACGGCCTTGAAAAAGATGTGGTGCCCCAGGCGCAGCGTTTGCTTCGCCTTCGCCGCCCAGGCCGGGGCCCTGGGCATCGTGGTTGCGTAGTAGTGCGTGGCCCCGCCGGTTGGATCCGGTACCGCGCCGGCCATCACCTGGTCAGCAGCACGCTGGGCCTGTGCGAGCTGCGCGGCCGGGATCGGCTTCACACCGCTGAGGTAGGCGTAGTTCGGGTCGTTCTGGTTCCAGCAGCTGAACTGCCATGGCTTCAGGCACACGCCGGCGTAGCCCTCACCCCACCAGGACTTGGCCTTGCCGTCGAACACGCGGTTGCGGATGGTCCAGGCTACGGCGATCTGGCCGGACAGCCCCTCGCCGCGGGCCTCACCCCACAGCGTACGCGCCAGGATGTCCCGGTCTTTTTCGGAAGTGGTCATGCTTTTCTCCAGGCAAAAATAAACCCGCTCGATGGCGGGTGTGGTCGACAGCAGCGCGGCGTCACGGCGCGGCGGGCCAATCAATGGCGAGTGGGTACCCGTCCTGCTCGGGCACTCGGTTCAGGGCTACGCGGTATTTCTTCCAGGCCTTGAGGGTAGCCAGCTCTGCTTCGGTCCCTTCGTCGATATCGACGGCGTCCTGAAGTGGCGCGATTGCGTAATCCGCCTCGGCTCGCAGGTGCGCGATCTGGGTTTGTGCAGCCACCACTGGATCAAGCGCCGGCGGCGGCAGCTCTTCCTGTCGGGGTAGATCCGGCACCAGGATGTGCAGCGTGATCATGACCTTCAAATCGTACGGCTCGCCATCCTTGGTCACGGTGACCGTGAGTAGGTCATCTTCAAACGAGATGTTCACCTCGGCGGAATTTTCCGAGGGGTGAAGCCCGTAGCCCCAGCCCTGATCGATGGGCGGGAATGGGACCATCCCCCGGGTGCCGGTGACGCAGTAGACGCCCACGTCCTTTCGAGAACAGGTCACCTCGGTCCCGCCCAGCGAAACGAAATCGAACTTTTCACCCGTGCCGGTGATGTTAATTGCTGCTCTTGCCATGATCAGATCGCCCTCAGTGTGTTGTCGGCCATGCGGGTGGTGTTGCCGGTGTGGTACATCCGCACCCAGGGAAGGAAGCCGTTGAATGCAGAGCGAAAGAGGAATTGGTTGTCGCCGTTGTAGATCATCATCTGGGCCCCAACTCGCCCTGAGCGCCTTAGGGTTATGCCTGTTGCGTTAATAGACTCTCCGGTACCGCCGGGAAAGATCGCATTACCCGCAATAAAGGCACCTCCAAGTTCATCGTAGGCAGTCGTCCAATCTGAAATCCCTACACAGTCCGCACCAAGGCCAAGGTCTCCATTTTTCAGCACTCGCCCTGGTGTGGTATCCGCATTGCCCACGGTCAGCGCCGCTGTTGCAGCAGTGCCGAGCCCCAGACCTGAGCGCCCTTCAGCCTGATTTCTGCCACCAGTGCCGCCCTTGTCCACCGGCACGACGTTCTCCGTCGATACGCTCCCCAGGCCCGCGAGCGTGGCGCCCCACTGCTGAACCATTTGGTTCACGGCATCGGCCAGGGCTTTGGGGTAGCCATTGACGGGCACAATCCCGTACCCGGCGCCGCCAACGGCCGCACCACGGTATGCCGGGGAGATCGACAACGAGGTATCGCTTGCAGGGTTGATCACCTGATAGATGCCCTGGTCAGGGCCGACGAACATATCCCCGGAACGGCAGTTCGAGAACTTGGTGCCGACGCCCGTTACTGTCGTGCCCCCGTTCTGCACGCTCACAGTCCCTTCTGAAAACCAAGAAGCCATAGGTTTCTCCAGTTGAGTGCCCACATCAGCACTTGAAATTAGTTGTAGTAACGTTCTATTGGAAACTTGCAGACAGGTACGCCAAGAAAAAAACCGTCTGAGCCTTGCCAATAAAATCGTTCTAGGTAGTGCCTCTGATTAAAGATCTGCAACACCGGAACCCCACCCTCTAAAATTGTGATACCCGCATATTTCGAGTCATTTGCAAACCACATTATTCCTCGATCAAGACTCGACACACTTATAAAATCATCGGCTTCTACTGCTACATCGCTGTAGTAAATGTCTACAAAACGTCCTCTGCCCACCGTCCAACTCTTTGAGAACTTCCCATAACGAACAACCCTATCACTGGACACAAACATGATCCGGTTTTGTGCATCGCGCACTTCAAGTCCGTATTCAGATGAGCTGCTTTGGTCGGAATATTTGCAAGACACAAACTCCATTAAATAGTCTTGCAACACGCTTCCACCCCGAACTGCTGATGTGACATGAAACCCGGTCCAGTTACCGGAAGATCCTTCAATGGAGGTATACAGCCCAAGGCTGGCGTGTGATGCCGATATCGTCCTCAAAAATATTTGGGGCGGTTCCACGGTGCGAATAGGTTTGGCAAAGGTAAACTGCCCTTTGCCTTCCTTGTCAGTGTAGCGAGACTGGATTCTGAACTGCCCTCGCTCGGAGAACACCAGTACTTTGTACACGCTGCTGATGCTGACAGATCCGTGATCGTTTACAGCTACAAAACCGTAGTCATCCATATCAATTTACCTTGACCACTTCTACGACGCTCTCCACAACATTGCGCGTCCACATCTCGCGGTTTTTCCCGCCACCACCACCGTCCGGCTCGCGGTAATTGATTTGTGTGTAAATCGCAATTCTTGTCCCGCCCAAGTTTGTGTAAGTCGGTAAGCCACCCCAAGTATCAGGGTAACCAGGCTGATCATACGGCGCGTAAACTTTGGGAGTGATCGTGACAAAGCAGGTGGCGGGATCATAGCCTGGAACATCCATAAGGATGTACTCATAGTTAGAACCTCTTCCGCCACCAGTTGCAGCCGGGACTATCAACACCGCCAACTTCTGTAGGGTGAAATCCTCCATACCTAATGTTTTAACGCCGTTAGCGTCAAACACACTTAAACCAAAGTCCATGCCCACACCTCCCCTGCAACTTCAACCCAGTCAAAGCCTTAGATTGCCGGTCATAGTCCGACGCACGTCATTACCGTCATACACAGCAAGGCCGTTGTTATTGAGCAGAATCGATCCGCCAGTACCATCGCCGCGAAGTACGAATGTGCCCGCCTTCACATTTATCTCCAGCAGCGGGCGCCCCCTAGAGTCGACAGCCTCAGATCGCAGCGTCATGCCCAGGATGATCTCCTGGATAAATGCCTTGTTGATCACCGCCTGGTTGATGAACACCTGGCCACCGCTCACAACGAACGGCGTAATCAACTGCCCACTGACCTCATCGACAATCGCGAAGCGCTGCGCAAACGCCAGGATCTCCGACGTTTCCCCATCGCTACCCAGTGCCAAGGCCGCCATTACTGTCTTGCCGTTGGCGGTGGTCTTGGTTTTGATCGTCGTCTGAGCGGACACCTTGCCGTTGAGATCGACAACCGTCTCGCTCACTTGCTGAACCGAGGCGTTGGTCTCGCCGATGCTCGACTGCAGGGTTTCCGAGGTTCTGGCCAGCGCCTGGTTAGCGGAAGCCTGCACCTTCTTCTCAACCTCAAAGCTGGCCGCCGCCTCCCAGGCCTTGATAGCGCCGGCAAGATCGCCGGCACCATCATCGCCGCGCACCGAAGCCCGCAGCGCCTCATTACTGGACGCTTGAGACGTGACCTTCCCGTCGAGGTTAGTGACCTTGGTGTCGAGGCCGGTGATTGCCTGCGCATTCCCAGCGACCTTCCCTTCGGTCAACTCCAAGTCGCTTTTGAGCTGAGTCAGTTGGGTGGCTGCCGTCTGCTTGTTGGTGGCCACCACCTGCTCCAGCACGGTCAGCCCGGACTGGTTCGCCCCTACCCTGGCGTTGAGCGTGGTCAGTTGCCGCGCCATTGCATCGCTTTCAGAAGCTCGCGTGCGCTTCTCAATCCCGAGATCAGCCGTCGATTGCCAGCCCTTCACCGCGTCCGCCAGGTCGCCCGCACCATCATCGCCACGGGCGGCCGAGCGCAATGCCTCAACCGATGTCGCGGTGGCCACCACCTGGCCCTCGATCTCTTCGATCATGCTGGTGACCAGTTGAACCTGCTGGGCCAGCGCGTCGGTGGTTTGCAGGATCGTGCCGATATCCTTCCAGTACAGCGGGTTTGGCGGTGCTTCGCCGGCCGGTACCGGGCCAGTCGCCTGGTACAGGTGCCCATCCTTTTGCGTGAATGCGCCGGCGCCGTATGGCTTCGCAGGGTCGTATGGCTCTGCCCCGGTGATCTGTCCCAGCAGCCCCTCCAGCTCTGCCTTGGCCTCCGTCAGCCGATCATTGACGGACCCAGGCCCATCGCCAGAGATCAGCTCGATCTCTTCGCGCAGGCTCTGGTACAGCGAACCTTTGCTGATCATCCCTTCGAAGTGTTTCTCGTATTCGCTTTGGACGGAACTTGATGCGCCGTTTACTGCGCCGGGTACCGGGTAGAACGGTCCAATATTGCCGGTGCGGTCAACTAGCCGAGCCCAGAAGAAGAACGACGCGCCGGCCACGGGGATGTACATCTCATGAGACGCTTGGGGGTAGCTGAAATCGCTCAGCTTCTCGGCCGTCGTCAGGTCCGGCGACTCGCTATACCAGACCTCCGTGCGCTGGGTGTCCTCTGCACCTGGTGGAAAACCCCACTGGATGCCGATGCCATAGACCATGCTGGTGGTGGTCAGGAACGCCACCGCCGGCGGAAGGCCGACTTTGCCTTCCAGGTTGGTCAGGATCGAGTTTCGCCATTGCGATGTGATGTCAAAGGCGCTCACCGCACGCACCCGGGCCAGATACGCCCCCGAGTAAATACCCGTGACATCTACACTGGTCGAGCCAGTGCGCTGCAGCTTGATCCAGTTGTTGCTGTCCTTGCGCCACTCAATGTCATAGGCGACCGCCCCCTCAACCGCAGGCCACTCAATCGTCAGTGTGTTTACCGCGATACCCTGATCAATAGCGTGACCAGAGGTCAGGTTGACGCTGACCGGGGCCGGGACGGTGGTCACCGGGATAACGCTGATTGGGCGCTCTTCCAGTTTGGCGCCGTTGTCGATCGCCGCGAACTTGCCGGGGTTGAACTCCAGGGCGGTGAACTCGTACTCACCTTCGGCTGTGCGCTTGCGCTTGAGCACGCGGAACAACTGAACGGCCAGATCCTCGTAGTCAATCGCCCATTGCAGTTGCGGCTCGGGCTGCAGCGTGTAAACAGTGGTCACCGTCACGGTGCGGTCGGCAACAGACTCTACGGTCCTTGCCTGAGCCGTACCGTTCGGAAGGTTGACGATCAAGCGGTCACCGGCCTTCACCGGCGTGTCACGGTCCAACGTCACGGCGCGTCCCGACACCGCAGAGATGCGCCCGCCATTCGGCCTTCCCGCCACCAGCTCGTCAGCGACGGGTATCACGAAACCTGGCAAGACGCTCGCCCCTTCCATGCCCGTCTTGAACGATACGGTGCGGTCTTGGCTGTTACTGAGCAGCGCCCACTTGCCGCGGCGCTGGGCCTCACTGGCCCGCGTGCAGCCGATCGCCGAGATTTCAATGGGCCGGTCGCGGTACCGGCGCTGGAGGGCTGCGTCAGTCACCGGTATTACATCGGTGTCGAAGTTGTTGAGCGGGTTGTCATAGCTGACCAGGGCGCGACTGTAATGCGTGTCACGCTCGGCGCCGCCGTAGACGAAGTCGCCGTCGATGACATTCGAACGGGTGAAGGTGTAATCGATGTCCTGCGCGCGCGGCATGTCGGCCTGCATGTACAGCGAGCCCTGCGCCCAGTAAACCATTCCGCGATAGATTGCCGACAGGTCACGCAGCAGCGTCCAGGCCTCGACCTTGCCTTGCAGGTTCAGATCACACAGATAGCGCGGCTCCATGCCTCCAACCCCGTTCGACACCTGTTGATCACAGTATTGGCCGATGCGGTACATCTCCCATTTGTCGACCATCCAGCTCTGGATGCGCTTGCCAAGGCCAAAACGATCATTGATGCAGATGCCGTAGGTAGCCCACACCGGATTGTTCGTCCAGGCCAGTTTGAACGTGCCATCCCACGCCCCGGTGTAGGTCCTAGATACGGGGTCATAGTTGCTCGGTACTGGCCAGCGCTGGCCGTTGCAGTTGACGGTAACAGCCGGGATGTTCTGGAACTGCTCGGCGTCGAACTCGATGTACAGCAGCGCGGTATTCGGGTACCGCAGTTTCTGGTCGATGATCTCGGTGTATCCCGCGATGGTCATCGTGTCAGCGATCGTTCCGGCGTTGGCGTTCGGGGTGAGGCGGCGCACTCGGAAGGCCCAGCCTAAAGTGGCGCTCGGGAGACTCACGGGCTCGGAGCGCTGATAACCGTTGGTGGTCTTGCCGTCCACAGCCCCGCGCAGCGATTCCACGAACGCGCCGCCATCGGTAGAGATGTCGATGGCGTACTCGATCCGATAGCCATTGGTGTTGCCGCTGCCGTCTTGGCTCACCAGGCGCGGCCAAGCGAATCGCACGCGCAGCCTGGAGAGTTGGATGTTACTCAATGTGCGGGTGAAGGGATTGTCACTACGCAGCTCGACGTTGACGGTGGTTTCGTTTTCAACTGAAGGGATACCCCGTATGTATTCCTGCTCCACCGTGCCTGGCCGCCACTCCCACTTCACGCCCGGGAAATTTAGATTTCCGTTGGCGTCCATGATCGGCGTGTTGTCGAGATAAATGTCACGCGCGGCCGGCGTGCCATCAAACTCGCCCTCGCCCACCGCCAGCAGGATCTTGGCAATGTTCGTGGAGCGGAGACTGTCCGGCGCCTCTACCGGGGCCTTCGGCTTCTTCTCGCCACCCTTCGAACCGGTAACATCAATGTGAGCTGCTGCGTCCACGTTTTTCTCCAGGCATAAAAAAACGCCCGGAGGCGTTCTGTAATATTTGGTGATGAGCGCTACGCCTTGTCTTGGGCGTAGATCGAGGCAGAGATGATCGCCCCACCCCACCGGCGCCGGCCGATGCAGATCGGGACCGGGTTGCCGCTAGCCGTAGTGTTCTTGGCAGATCCGAAAGCGTAGGAAGGCATGTTTTCAGGATTTCCGCTCTGGGAAAGGCCTTTGGCCTGAGGGCTTAGCATTTGGATTACGCCACCAGCGACCATTGCGATACCGGCCGGAGCCAGAGAAGGAAACCAAATACTCGCCACAAGTAATACCGCACCAATTATCGTTTGCAGAATTCCTCCTCGCTTACTGCCTTCCACTACCGGCACGATTCGAATTTCTTTGGTTCCGCCACGACCGAGCTCATCCGGGCCAACGTTTTTTCTGTTTCTGAAAATAGCGAAGCGCATCCCTAAGCGGCCAAGCCGTTTGATTTCTTCCTCGAAGCCCTCCAGGGTCGCGTTCAGTGCCCGAAAAACTTCCCAGCCAGAACCTGAGTCAATTTGCCTGCGATGCAGGCGGCCAAACCTCTGCGCCAGAGAGCCCGAGAACTTTATGCTGGCCATAGGGGTGTAGTGCACTACCGTTGCAGCCATACTTTTCTCCTGGCAATAAAAAACCGCCCGTAGGCGGCCTTGGTTGGTCGTGTAATTAGAGGCAAGACTTAACCGCCGATTCTATGCTGGATCGCCCAAGCATCGCCGACCACGGCATTCGCTGCCGCAGAGTTACAGAGCTACCATCAGCGTTTTTTGTGATATCAAGAAGCTCGTCCGCCATGTTGTTGCTCGCGACCCATAGCCGATACCCGGATTCAGTCTCGACCATCGATGAATCTGTTCTGGCTGCCTGCCATTTCGGGAACACACAGAGCGCGTACCTTTTTGGGTCTTTCTTGGTGTTCGCCGCAATACTCGGCTTATTACTTTCCAGATCTGCTGGAGAAACACACCCCGCGACCAACGCCAAGCCCAACGCCCCGATCAGAATTCGCATTTCTTCTCTCCCTCGAAAGCGCTCAATGTATCACCTCGCATCATGGTGGCGCAGCACCAGGCGGGTCCGGTCGAACCATGGCCCACCAAAAACGATGATTTCTGACGGCCTGCCATACAGGTGGTGCAGCAGGAACGGACCGGAGCCGAAGACCTCGGTCTGCTCACCGGGTAGCGCGGGGGCACTGCCCAGATAGATGCCGGCGTGGTTCGGGTGCGCAGTGCGACCTACAGCCATCACGATCATGTCGCCACGCTGCGGTCTGTCTACTCGGATGAACCCAGCGGCCTCATAATGTTGCTCGTACAGGCTGGCGCTATCAGCACTCTCCCACCAGCCATCGGCACGCTGGAAGGCTTCGAACTCCAGCCCCCACTCACGCTGGTACCACTCGGCGCATACCGCCCAACAGTCCCAAACTCCATGAACAAACGGTCGCTTGAGTAGCGGCACACTGCCTGTCGGTGTGATCGTCCTTATATCCCCTTCAGGCCAAGACAAAATGTGCCAGGGCAAGGCCGTGGCCTCACACATGGCCAAGTCGTGAGGTGATGGCCTGGAGGTCGCATCAGGGTGTGAATGGACAACCCCCATCACCTCGCCAATATCTTCAGCCGCGGCATAGTCCTCGGGATCGAGCTGGAATTCTTCATTCGGCTCCATGGCGATGTTCCGGCACGGGAAGTACTTCTGCGCCCGGCCCACGGAAATCAAAAGCCCGCAGCACTCTTTCGGGTACTCGGCTGCCGCATGCGCCTGGATAGCCGCAATGATGTGTTTGCGCATTTTTCAGCTCCTGGCGATGAGGGACACAGCGGGAAATCCCCCGTACGGCAGCGGGTTGCCGACGCCAAAACGCGGTACGCACCCGGTACCCATACAACCGTCGCACTCGTCCAGCACGGGGTTGTCGGTCAGGTTGCCATCCTTGTCGCGGTAAGGGCCGGTGTATCCGCAGTTCGGCCCTCGGTAGCCGTTGGTCATCGCCCAGTGGCACAGGGTTGTCATCTGCCGACCGATCGTCTCACCACCAACGTCGCCGGGGCTGGCGAGCTCCCAAGCCACAGTGGTGCCGTTCTCAGATATCTTCTGATCCACGTACCAAACCTCAAGCGCCTCCTCCCCCGGATCAGCCTCGGGATTGCCCTCGGGGAAGTTGGCAGCGTCCAGGTACTGAGCCAGGGTGAGATGCATCGTCAGTTGGAATTCGAGCAGATTGTCGAAAGCCAAACAAAGCGCCGTAATACGACCGTTGACGTTACCCACCGTCAATGTTGGCCGCACTGCGGTGCCGTCCGAATTTGCCTCGATCCCGTCGATCTGCATTGGCCAGGCGGCATACTCGTTTCCCTGCCACCAGATGGATTTGGCAGGCAACTGGTCTGCATTCACGCCTGCAGCCAACAAATCCTCGGGCGTGTGCGGAATGGCGTGACCGTGAAACCTTAAGATGTCAGCTCCATAGTCGGAGCCATCCAACTCAAACAGCAGTACTTCACTACCAGGCTCTAGAGTCTGGATATCACTGATAAGTGACATGGGAGCTCCTTATGGGTGGAACGCACGCTCGAACGTCGCCGTCAGCTTGAAGACCCCGCCGCCGACGGGCGTCGGTACAGGATCCTTGCATGTGAAAAGCCCAAGCTCGCCAAGCGGGGTTGTCCAGAGGAACGCCTTCGCTCCGCCGTGCCGGTCGAAGAAGGCCATAACTTCAAGCACTCTCGCCTTGCTACCGGTGTGCGTGATTGGGTATGAGTCCTCTTTATTGTTTGGCCCATCACCAACAACTTGCTTGTAGCCTCCACCGAACCGGGACTCTCTGGTCCTGTATTCAAATGTTGGCGAATCCCCATTCTGCGTTGCCCAGGCGAAAGTCTCGATTACCATGACGGCTCCGGATAGAATGATTTTTTAATCAAGGAAAGAGGCGTTTATGGAACTTAAAGTGTTGGAACTGAGTGTCGATGACCACTTCGCAGAGTCGGGAAAATCAAGCATCTGCGGCAGCGTCGATGTTCGCCTCGACATACCCGGCGGCCAGGGCGGGGGCAGAATCGGCGTCACCTTTGAGCATGAAGGCGCGCGCGATCTCACCTTCAATCAGCTAGAAAAACTAGTGCTCGACAAGGTGCGGTCCTCCCTGACCTAACAGTCATCGACGATTCATTGCCCTGCCAATGGCTCCATCAGGACGCAGATCCATAGATAAAAGCTTCCTGTACCGAGTATCAACGAACGCCCCAATATCCTTGCCGAACTGCTCAAGGCCTGGGGTGTTCGTTTCCGTCTTGCTCGATCCATCACTGTTAAGCGTTACCGAAACACTGATCTGCGCAGCCCCGGCTCCAGAAATACCCGACAAACCTGCGCCGCCCCCTGAAGTAAGTGGCGTAACACTCCCGCCGTTTGCACCCGTCATCAGGTACGACTTCCCTCCCTCGTTGTAGAGCTCTGGACCGAGTTCGTTCACCTGGTACAGAGAGTTCGGATCAACGGGGCCGCCAGTTGCCCTGAAGCCACTGAGGTAGGTACCTGAATAACCGGCCGAGGACGCGCCGAGGTTTGACGATGTGGCACCAGCAGACCCAGCTGCCAGCCCATTGCCGCCACCCGCGGCGCTGCCGCCCAAGTAGCTGGCCGCTGCCCCCACCAAACTGCCCAACAATGCCGAACTGGCCTGGCGGGTGGCAATGCGCGCCATGTCTGCCAGGATCGACTTGGTGAAGTCAGCAAACGACAGCTTCCCGGTCATGGCGAAGTTGACGATTGAATCCTCCATCGAGCTGAACGCGTTGCCGAACAGGCTCTTGGTCTGCCCTGCGATGTTTTGCGCCGAATCCAGGTAGTTGGCCCAGGCCGATGTAGCGCCCTTCGTCCAATCGCCCTGAGCGGCCTCCACATCCGCGTAGTTTTGCCGGATCTGGTCGGTCGCCTTCTTGTTCGCATCGGCGAGCGCCTGCGATTTTCGGGTGAACTCTTCGTCCGACATATTGCGCGATGGATCGGAGCGCTGGTTTTCCAGATCCAGCGACTGCTGAGCAAACCGATCTTGCTGACTGTTCAGCTCTCCGTTGAGCGCGTTCTGCCGATCTCCCTGGCCAACGCCGAGCACTGCACGCTGGCCGGCAAGCTCCAGGGCCCGCTGTTGCTGCCCCAGCGCCTGCACGTATGAGCTGATAGCCCGCTCCTGCTTGGCGAGTCGCCCGGTCTCATTGGTAGCCAGCACCTCTAGCTGGCTGTCGGCGTCCTTCTGCGCCTTTACCATCCCTGCTCGCGCGTCGGCAATCTTCTTATCTAGCTCGATGCTTTGCGCGGCGGTGGTGGTCTTTTTGCCCTGGGCGGCTTCAAGAGCGGATATCTCCGCTTCGTAACCGGCGGTTACCTCGTCCTTTTCAGCTCTGATCAAAACTGCACGCTGTATCGCGTAATCAGCTTGCGAGATCAACCCGGCCTTCTGCGCGGCGTCCAACTGCTTCTGGGTGTTGGCGTATTCGTCCTGAATACCCTTGAGCGCGTTCTGCGCATCGTTGTATGCCGTGAGGTCTACAGCGCCGGCGGATGATGCACCCTTGGGGTCCTTGAACTTGGCATTGATGTTCGCGCGCTGCTTGTCTACCCGCGACTGCTCAAGGCGCGGGTCGTTCGGATCTGCATCACGAAACGACTTCAGCTCCCGATCCAGCTCCTTGAGTTCAGCATTACGCTTCTGCTCGTTGGTACGGAATGATTTTTCTCTCGCATCGAATGTCCGCTGCGAATCCTGAGCCTTATCCTGCTTGCTCTGATAGAGGGCCTGGGCCTTGTTTATTGCGTCCTGGGTATCCCGCTGCTTTACGAGGAAGTCGAGCTCTAGCTTGGACTCTGCAAGCTTCTTTTTGGCATCGCTATCTTTAGGGTCGGCCTTGAGCGCGCTCTCTGCAAAAGCGACTTTCTGCGTTAAATCGATAATCCTTTTTGCTGGCCCTTCGTCACGACCAATGTTCTTGATCGCATCCAGCGATTTCTTTGCTTCGTCGGTGATGCCTTTCCAGGCTTTTTCTATGAAGCCCAGATTGTCGGTGATCTCCGTGGATCGGCTTTTGACGGTATCCGCGTAGGTATCAGTCAGCAGCTTGGCCGCGCCGATGGTGTCGCCCTGCTCCTTAAGTGCAACGATCTGCGAATAAACCGATGCGGTCAGAAAGTGGTACTGATCGTTCAGCTCTTTGGCTGCTGCAACCGGGTCCTTCGCGATCTTGACGAACTCAGCGATGGTGGCATCCACCGATTTACCGGTAGCGTCTTCCATGGCCGCCGCAGCATCCGCGATATCTTTGAAGCTTCCACCGGCTACCACGCCGCTGGCTGCCAGCTTGGCGAGCGATGCAGCAGCCTCGCTGGTGGTGCCGTTGGTTGCGCTCACCTGTTGCGCAAGATCAGCCAGTTGCCCAGCAGATGTGCCAGCTGCGTTGCCAGTGAGGATCAGCGCCTTCTTGTACTCATCCGCCTCCTGACTGCCGGTGTTGTAGCCATAGATCAACGTTCCCAGCACAGCAACTGCTGCGACCACAGCGAGCGCCATTCCCGCAAGACTAAACGTCACACCACTGACTGCTGGACCAATAGCTCCGACAGCCTTCTTGGCGTTCTCAGCGGCTTCCGCTGCGGTGTTCGAACTTTCAGCCAGGTCTGACAGGCTTTCGCTTGCCTCGCCCGCGTTCTCGGCGGTGTCCTTCGCGCCCGAGGCGATACCTGCGAGGGATTCCCCCAGCACAGCAGCACCGGCGCCACCAGAAAACAACGACCGGAACTTGTCTTTCAGGGCGTCCATCGTCGGGCCAATGCCGCCGAAAGAGTCCTTGATCTGGCCGCCCTGCTGAATCAGTACCAGTAGCGGGTTCTGCCCGCCCGCCAGGCTGGTGAAGATGTCCGTGAACTGCGCAGGCAATTGCCGAAGCGCCGCCTGCGTCTGCCCCGAACTGATACCGGTTTTTCGAAGCCCCTCATCGAATTCGCCCAGCTTCTGCCGGGACGCGTCGATGCGTGTCGAGTATTCGCGGAAGGTATCGGCATTAATGACGCCGGCGGCCTTGTACTTCTGCAGCTGCGCCTGCTGCTGATCGAGCTTGTCGAGCGCAGCCATCGTTGGGTTGAGCTTGCTGAGCAGCTCTTGCAGCCCTTCGGCCTGCGCGCCGGTCGCCGCAGCCGCCTTCTTGGTTGCCTCGGCCTGCCGATCAGTGGAGCCGACAAGCGCATCCGATTCAGCCTGCAAGCGCCGCTGAAGCGAAGCCAGGCTGCTGACCGACGATCCAGACGACTCCATGGCGGAAGCGTTGGTGTTCACGCTGGTGGTCAAGCGCTGGTAATACTCGCTCGACTCCAGGGAAGCCTTCGCCGTTGCCAGAAGGCGGGCCTTGGCCTCGTCGAGCGTCTCGGAAAGCTTGCGCTCAGACGCCGACAGATCCGCCGTTGCGGTCGCCGCCTTGTCGAAGCCGGCAGACACACCATCAGCCGCTTTCTCAGCCTTGGCGCCGGCCTTCGCGAGATTCTCCAGGTCGGAGGTGGCCTTGACCGCTTCGCCTGAATTTACCGCAATGCCAAGCTCAGCGATCGTAGACATGAGTGCTCCATTATTTCGATTGCTCAGACATAACGAGCAACGCCTCGGCCTCCATTACTTGAAGGTCGGGGAAGATCTCTCTGAGTTGTTTTTTCTTCATGCCGATGAGCTCGGCAACGCTGGTGATTGCGGTGTAATCAATGCCGGTCGCGCCGCACGCACCGGTGCGCCACTGAGTAGAGAGGCCGTCGAATAGGCGGAATGAAGGCCAAACACACGGCCACACCTCGAACGCCTCTTCCATGTCCGAGGCGTCAAGACCAAATGCCGCCAACTGCTCGGCACTCGGAGGTGGCTCATACAGGGCGCGTGCGACGCGAATCAGTTTCCCGTGCGGGCCGGTGCGTAAGCCGTTTGATAGGCCGCGACAATAGCCTCACCGGCGCCGGCAGATGTTTCCACCAGCGCACGGATCGACTCAAGGTTCAGCTTGTCTTCAAACCCCCAGCCTTCAACCAATGCCTGGACCTGATCTACCTGGCGTTCAATATCCGCATCAGTGATATCCACCAGAGTCAGATCGTCAGCTTTGGCCTTGAAAGCCTCCTGATCGTCCTTCGCCCGCTGCTGCCACCCCGCAAACAAGGCCGCCAGCTCATTGCGGTTCCGATACTTGAACTCAAACGGCACCTTGATGAATGCACCGCCAACGCGCGGAATCTCCACATCAGCCTTAAAGGTAGCGCCTTGCGCGATCTTGAACTTCGCCATGATCAGCTAACCCCGCCAGCAGCCACCGGCGCGCGGTACGCCGTAATCTCTGCGTTGATGGTGAAGCCGAACGTCACAGCCGCACCCTCGTTGCGCACCAGCGTTGGCGTTTTGTTGAACGACGGGTAACCAGCGTAGTAGATCGTTTTGCCGTTCGGCAGAGACATGCGCAGAATCCGCACTTCCTTCTCACGATCAGCCTTGTCCAGTTCGTCGTACCAGGCCAGGCTGTCATCGTCGGCGAGCTGGAACGCAAACGCCTGGGCATTCTTGGTGGTCGGGATCTGCTTGTCGCGGCGAGCCTCCAGCGGTGCATACGTCCAGTATTGCTGCTCACCGCCAGACATCGAGTTACCGATCACTTGGTTCACCGCAACCCAGCCGGTGACCTTTTTGGCGGTGCCCGCGCTGATGCCCTCCGGGAAGAACGCAACGTTCGAGGTATCGATGCCTTCCAGCGTGAAGGCGCCGGCCGCAGCGTTGGAAACGCGCACGGCTCGCTCGTTGATGTCCTCCCAACCAGAAGTGACCAGCAGGATGTCTCCATTGGCGAAACCGTTGGCCAGGGCCGTGGCCACGCCCGGACTTGCGTTGCTGATGGCGGAGATCAACTTGGCGGCAGCAAAGCCGGTTGAGATCGCCAGTGTTGCCCCGTTGGGGAAGTAGATCGACATGGGTTTTCCTCTTTGCAGAAATGACAAAACCCGCACTTGGCGGGTTCAGGATTTGCCCAACGGGCGGGTTATGGTGTGGTGTCGGACCGGTACGAGAACGACAGCGGTACGGTGTAGGTGGAGTCGCCGGTGATACCTGGCCCCTGATCTACCGGCGTCATGGGCGTGACGACGAAGCCGTTCTTCGTGTCGCGCACATATAGCGGGAAGAGGTCGGTCAGTTCGGCTGCTATCGGGTTCGTCTTGGTCTTGCCCGTGCCAGCCGGCGCGATGATGCTCACTTGGAACACGCCAGTGAACAGCCGATGGTCACCCCCAAGCGTATTGCTCGCGGTGTCGCCGGGGATCGTGACCGCTCGCAGGTATGTCTCGCCCGCCGCCGGCGTGTAGGCCGTGTTCTCGAAGATGATCTTCAACTTCTCCGACCTGGCAGCGTTCCAGGCGATGAGCTTGGCCTCGTAGATCGAAGCAATGATTGCGTGAGTCATACCTGATTGTTCCTGATGGCCTCCAGCACGATCTGCTGGAAGCGAGCCACGGTTACCCGGACCATGCCGCCGGGCGCCTGGGTCGAATGGCCGAACTCCAGCGGGATGGCATAACCGAGACTGTTGGTGATGTAGCAGGTGTCGCCTGCCTTGAATTCGATTGCGCCGGCAGTGATACGCGCCGTTGACTTGGCGCCCTTAGGGTCGACCTCTTCGGTCGTGGCGTTGTTCGGTGTACCGATACTGAACATCCAGTTACCGCGAAACCTGCCGCCGACGTAGCCTGCTGGTGCGACGATGTCCATGCCGTCGTGCACCTTGCGCCCTGGCCTTAGCCTGCCCGCCTTTGTGAGGTTGTCCGGATCGCTCCGCAGCGCGCTGTTGTGGTCGTCGACGGCCTTGTTGTACTGGGTCGCCACAGCGTTCTGCGCCCAAATCTCCGGGTTACCCACGGGAGACATGCGGATCAGACTGCTACCGACTTCGATGATGATCTCGCGCAGGCTTGCATCGAGTGCTTCGGTAGCCTGGGCGGCGAACGCGGCCAGGCTCAGAGCGAAGCTGCCGGATTGGTTTGCGTATTTGGTAGACACAACCGACTCCTCTCCAGCCGAGCATAAAAAAACCCGCTCAATGGCGGGTTTAGTTACGACAATTAATTGGTTTGAGCGTATGACCGCCGATCAGGCAGTTACGCCGCGAAGGCTCAATACTCCTCGAGCGCCTTGTCCGCCTCAATATCCTGATCAGCGCAGGCTTTGACCATAGCGAATCCGTACTGGCGCATCTGCTTCATACAGCGAGCCACAGTTTTTTTGTGCTCGTCTGGAATTTGCTTGATTTCAGCTACTGCACTTAGATCCTGATCAACGCAAGCCTTCACCATTGCTGATCCGTAACTCCCCATCTGAACCTTGCATCGATCAATGATCTCTTTTTTTACATCAGTGTCCGCATAGGCTGTAGTAGATAAGAAAGCTGCAATGCCAACCAGTGTAATAATGCGGCGCATATCCATATACGTTTCTCACAGCAAGAAAGTTAAGGCACAACGCTATTACGGCCACGATTTTTTGTCCACTCATCAACACCCACAATAATGATGTCAGCTTCAAATCCCGGATTACGACCGCACCTGCAACTCATACAGGATCTGAGTGCCAGCAGGGTTGACCTCTTTCAGCGGAGGGACGATAGCCCAAGTGCGGCCCTGAGCGACCACCTTGTCGAGCAAGCCCGGCACCCAGGACAAGCCCTGCGCGGCGATCTTGAGCTTCTTGTCGCCCTGCCTGATGAGGCTGTTGTTTTGGAATTCTTGGCCGGTGAAGTCGAGCAGGATGCCCTGGGCGATCTGCTCGACGGTTGCTCCTGGTACTTCACCGCCCAGCTCAGGGTCCCACTCGCCTACTTCAGTTTTGCGAATGGTCACGGGCTGGCCGAACTCTGTGATCATCTCCAGAGCCATCACGGCCATTTCGTCGTAGAAGGTGGCCATGGTGGTCTCCGTTGTGGCTATGCGCGGACGGCGAACAGCCCGCGCTTTTGTAGGTAATCCGCAAACTGCGTAGCACTTGGCCGATCCGGTGCCGCTGGCAGTAGCCGGTTGCTGGTGTTTGGAATCGCCGCGTACTGCCGGGTCACCGCACCTTCAACACGATCAAGCAGAACCGCCCCCTTGCGCTTCTCCACCGGGTCAATGTCGTCCTGATGGATTTCGGCGGCCAGGGCCATCTGGCCATACTGGATCCGCGCCGGCAGGTAGTTGTTCGGCTTGATCTCGTGATCCAGCAGCACTTCCCGGCGCGGCCAGGACAACGCCTGCTCGCTGCTGGTCTTGCGCCCCTTCCAGATCATGCCATCCATCGCCAGAGCGGCCCGGCGCAGCAACGCTTCCTGCTCTGGTACGCCCCCAGGGATGACCGTGCCGAATTTCACGGCATACAGGGCCAGATCCTCCGCGCTCGCGTAACTTTCGGCATCAGGCTTGCCGGTGCCGTCCTCGATGATGAGTGTCATGCGTCAACTCGCTGGAATGGTTTGAAGATTGGCCGCCGGATCGCCGACAGCCAGCAGTATTACTCCTTGGTCAGCTCAGCAACGAGCTTCTCCAGGGATTCCTTCGAAGCGTTGGCCCGGTACGGAACCTTGGCCTCATCGAGCTTTGCTTTCAGCGCGGCGATCTCATCGACCTCACCAGCCGTCGGCGTGATGGCGGCTCTCTTCAGAGCTTCAACCTCATCGCGCAGCTCGTCGACAGTAAGAAGCAAGCCGTCACGCTCGGCTGTCAGCTCACCAACTGATGCATGGATGGTGCCCAGCACTTCGAACAAGCGCAATGCCAAGTCGCCAGACTCTGGACGGTGGATTTCGCCACCCTCCATGCCTTCAACCAGCAGAACCATGGCGCCACTCTCGGCTTGCAGATCGGCAAGCAGCTGAGACAGCTCACCAGAGACCGACGTCTGCGTGCCGAAAACAACAGGCACCGGCAACTCAACAACCTCAACATCAACACCGGCATCTTCGTATGCAGCGACGATCCCCGGATAGTCACCTACTACGGTCACCGATGTTACATCTCGCTCGACGCTGCGGAATAGGCCCGGGACGCGGTAGCGCTTGCCCGGCTCAAAGCCATCAAGCTGGTTCGTGTAAACGAGTTCCATCGTAATCTCCGTGGCGGCCATCGCTGGCCGCTTCCTGGGGTGGATATCAGCCGCCAACTGGTGGCGTGGTGGTGAGATTGATCATCACGCCGGCGGTGACCTTGTTGCTGTCGGAGTGCTTAACCCAGTTCGCAGCAGAGCCAACGGCCGCCAGTGTTGGGTTGGTGCCGCCGGTGGACTCCTTCCAGCTGTAGCCCAGCACGTCGATGTTGACGGTACCTTCGGCGCGGTAGCCGATAGCCAGGTTTTCCTCGTCGTTGACGTCGTACGAGCGGAAGCCGGGGGCCTGGGACTCGGTGATGACCACGGCGTTCGGCAGCAAGCCGAAGATGGCATCCACTGGCGCCTTGTCGGTCACCAGCACAGGCTTGCCCAGGGTGCCAGGCAGGCCGCCGTAGATCACGACGCCGGCTTCTTCGTAGACCTTGCTCGCAATCGCTTCATCAACGATGTCGAAGTAGGCAGACGAGTGCATGACCCACAGCGCGATCCGGCCGAATTTGTCACCGAATTTGCGCATGCCACGGGTCAGGGTTTTCTTGCCGTCGGTTTCGATGTTGGCCGACACCACCATGGCGGCGTTCGAGCCGATGGCGGCCTTGAGTGCGCCGGTGGCGTATTCGATGAAGCCTTCGATGGTGGCATCGGCAACATCGGCGCCGATGATTTGGGAGAACTCTTCCACTGCCCGGCCGCGGCGCTTAAACGCCTCTTCGGTGGTCTGGTACGGGCCGTATTTCCATGGTGCCTTGACGCCTACAGCCTCGCCAGCGCCGATTTTCTTAGCGGTGACCTTGCCGTCGGAGTTGACATCGCGGTGTTCCAGACCGCCGCCGAGTTTGTAAAAGGCACGCTTGCGGAAGTCGCCCTGGATCAGCTCGTTGTCGAGAACGATCGCGCCGTTGGACGATGCGTTGAACACGTCCAGGTTGTCCTGAATGCGTTCCAGATATGCGGTTTGCGCCTCATCGTTGTAGATGATCAGGTCGCTGTTAACAGTTGTAGCCATGGGTCAATCCCCTTACTTGGGCAATGCGAGATATGCGGTTTGGCCGTGCTTGCGCTGGAAATCGCGCTTCTGCTCGGAGGTCATTTCGGAGCGTTTCGGCGTGGCCTGACCATGCACCCGCTCCAGGGCATTTGTTCCTGTAGCCCTGGGCCACAAGTGAGGTGCGCTTTCGCGCAGTGATTCCGCCCATTCAAGCGGAGTAAGAGGGGTCTTGCCGTCTTTGCCGAGGATGATCTGGCCATTCTCGTCAACAGCGACCGCTTCGCCCTCTTCGTTCAGAGAGAACACGCCTTTGGCGCGCAGGATGATGTCGTCGGTTGCTTCTGGCAGCGCGCCGGCTTTCAGTGCCGCACCGCGCACCGAGTCGCCCAGGACTTTGCCCTGGAACTTGGCGGCGAACGCTTCGGCCTTCTCGGCGCGGCCCGCGAGCGTCTTCAACTGCTTGTCGTGCTCGCCACGCAGGCGCTCGGTGCGCTTATTAAACACCTCGTCCACCTTGCCCTCAGTCAGCAACTTGGTTTCTTCGTCCTGCCCGGCGCGACTGAGCAGGCCTTTGACGGCGTCGATGTCGATGCCTTCAAACTGGGTTTCAAACTGGGTCAGCTTGCCGGAGGTTTCCTTCAGCTTGCCCAGCAGTTCCGAGTTTTTAGTTTTCAGACCAGAAACTGATGCTTCAACGGCAGTCGCGATAGCGGCCTTGATTGCCGGATTTTCCAGGTCGATTTCGTTTTCTTCTGCCACGTTGATGCACCCCTTGGGTATGTTTCGCCCGCTTTGCAAGCAATAAAAAACCGCCCGGAGGCGGCTGATTGAATATGTTCGGTTAAATTCCGGCCTGCTCGAATGCCAGAGGCTCCAAAACCTTCATCTGGGCGAGCGTTAACGGCGCAAAGTTGCGATCAAGCTGTAGTTCAGTGAAACGCTCGATGGTCAGACCTCCCTCGCGGAACAGCTTGGCTCTTACAGGCCCGATTGCGGCATCCTGAAACGCTGCTGGTTGCTGCTGTAGCCAGTGGTAGTAGTCGAGACTGGCGTTAACCTGCCTACCACCGTCAGCGCCTACTGAAGCCCGCGTGGCATCCTTGGCGAAAAGCTCGCTGAGCCTGATCAGCATGATCCACGTGGTTCGGCAATTCGGGTGAAACGGCGGCCTTGGGCCAGACTCGACCGGAAACCTGCGGCCATCCAGTGAGCGGCATTGCTGGCTGGTCTTGCTGTCCAGCGTGGCCACCATCTGGATTTCTTCGACGATATCCGTGTTGGCCTTGGCGACCTCCATCCGTGCCTGGGATGACACATGCTGAATGGCGGTGTGCACAACCGTGCTGGCATTGCGGTTGGTAGTCGCGAGAATCCCGTCTTTGTACCCCGCCGCCTTGGTACCGCGAATGTTGCGAATGATCTGGAAGTTGGTTTGCCCCTCGAAGAAGCCTTGCCGGATCGTGCCGGTTACACGCTCACGCTCTGCGCCAGTCCACCCCTTGATGAAGGCCTTTAGCAGCTTCCCGCCACCGGTACCACGCACGCTGAGCGGGTTCGTCAACACTGCGGTACGGATTGCAGCAGCCGTCGGGGCGACCACATCCAGCGACACGCCAACCGGCGCCGACCTGACGAGACTTGTCGCCTCAAACTCAGCCTCGTAGTTGGCAATATCCACCAGGTCTAGGTTCAGTTGCGCGCTGTAGCGGTCGAAAATGCCCAGTAACAGGCTGTCGACCTCTTTCAGCAACGCTTCCAGACGCTTCGTGTTGTATTCCGTCAGGTCCGACTGGGTCAGCCGCTCACGGATAGACCGGTCAATCTCCTTGAGGAAGGGAGCAAACTTGCCCACCTCCCCCGCCTTGAGCTTTTCGAGGAACACTGCGTGCCGGATGGTTGCATCAAGTATCGCTTGGTTCACCGCCATCTACTTTGTCCTCGTCGTCCAGGCCCAGGCCGTCGCCCTGCTCTTCCAGCTCGCCGTCGATCTGTTGGTCGGTGCGCTCTGGTGCGATCAGTCCAAGCTTGCGTAGGTAGGCTCGAAGATCCGCTTTCGCGAAGCCACCGTTCTGCCACAAGCCCACCAAGGCCGTGATCATCTGCGGATCGGCCGTCAGCTCGACGAACTCTTGATTGACCTGGTAGGCGACCTTCTTGTCGGTGATGCCCATGTAAGCGCAGCACCACATGATTGCCCGGGTGTAGGCCTCGCTGACGTTCGCCACGCACCCGGCCAGCACCGATGTCGAGGCTGACTGATCGCCGCGGGACTCCGTAGCGGTCTTGGTAGCAAGTGACGCAACCACCATCCGGGCGCCCAGCTCGATCATCATCTGGTTCTTGTCGCCCATGGCCTCCTTGACCAGAGTGTTCGGAGCGGGCTGTGCATAGCCAAATGCACTACCAGCAGGCAGAAGCATCGGCGCGCGCGATCCGACGTAGACACCCTTTGCCTCGAGCAGCTTTACCCACTGCTCATCCAAACCACTGATCCAAGGCTGTGCCTGCCCACACCAGAAAACGCTGTCTTCGTAATCGGCACTGTTCCGGTAATGGCCCAGGTTGATCATGGCGATGTCGTAGAGCGGCGACTCGTCGATGCTTGGATCGTTGTTCTGTGCACCGACGAAGGTGAACGGGATCTCCTTGAGGCGACCGGTTACACCTTCGGGCTTGAACTCGTCGATGACTGCCAGTGGCCCGCCACCTTTAGGCCCAGACCGGCGCCAAACGCGGCAAACGAAACCGTCGTCTTCCAGCGCCAGCTCCCGGTACTGCTCAACCGTCTTGAAACCAAAGCCTTCAGGTATCTCTGGCGACTCGCGCAGCACCACTAGGGTCAACACACTATGGCCGTTAACCATTCCCGTGCGCCAGTTGATGATGTCCTCGGCGCAGTAGGAAAGGATCACCGAGTGGCCGCCGATACCGTCGTCCTGGTGATAGTCGACGTACAGGCCATGCCGACCGGCCTCAAGCACCTTCTCTAGCGTGCCCTGCGAGTGCTGGTAGATGCTCACGCCCGAACCGTTGGCGTTGTCCTGCAGGTATTCCAGCTTCTTCGACACCGTCAACGTTGGGTCTTTGTGGAACGCCAGGCCGAGCAGCCCGTTACGGGTGTGCCCAGTGGCGTTCTTGAATACCGCACGTTCGCGATAGGCCTTGTTCCGGTCTAGGTTCTCAGGCGACTTGTCGTGTGAGTTGATGTACGGCAGTCGGTCGACAACCCGGTGCTGGCCGGCACAGACGTCGCGAACGGTTGCCCAGCGATCCAGCACAGCTATGTATTCCGCCCGCTTGAAGGAGACGTCGTTGCTCATCGGGCGTATCCCATTTTGATAGAAGTGACGATCGCTTTGATCGGATAGCGCTTGGCGATGAAGTAGCCGGCGGCGTCGTTCATGTGGTCATGACCCTTCTTCGGGTCTTTGTCCGGCTCGCCCTTGTCGGTGTAGGTCTGTCGCTCCAGGCACAAGGTGAGCTGAGGGCACTGGTCGATATTGACCTTCAGTCGTCGCTCGCCGTAGGCGTTCAGGAACATGGCGTTTACCGAGTTCACGCGGTCTTTCACACCAGGGTTTGTGGAGTCGACGATCACCGTGAATTTTGCTTTTTTCAGCAGAGACAAGTCGGACTCGCTCGCGTTATTGCTGCTGGTGTTCTGCCCGCTGGCGTCGGGATAGACCGCCACCGAGTGCCCAGGGAATCGTGCCTGGATCTTCTCGATCATCTCCGGTGTGTCCCGAACACCGTGAAACTCATCCAGGGCCATCGGCAAATCGTTACGCACGACATAGACAACGGCCGCCATCTTCATGACGTTGAAGTCCATGCCGATGTGCAACGCCTCGCCCGGCTTGATTCGCTCGCTGGTTCGGCACTCGTCGCGATTGAACGTGTAGTAGACGACGCCCGCGTAGTTCTCAAAGCCGGCTTCGTACTCTTGCCGGAAGGTGCGCGGGTCCATCTTCCGGCGTGCCGCCTCAAGCTCTTCAGGAGGAACGTTGCCGCCTTGTAACGAGGTGTACTGCCAGCTCTTGTGGTCCGGCTCGCCACCTGGTTTACCGTCCAGATAAGTGTCGTAGCAGTGGTTGAAGCCCTTCGGAGTGCCAATGCGAAGTGCATGGCCTCCCTTTCGCATACCAACGTCAGGAATCTGGTACTGACAAGTCGATAGCATCGGCCGCAGAACTTCTTCCCACGCCGCCCACGGGCAGTCGGCCCATTCATCCACCAGGACGAAGAACAGGCCGGAGCCGCGCAGGTTGTCGTAGTTGTCGAGCCCCACCACGCGCATGACGTGGCCGGACTTAAGGGTGATCGAGCATTCCGTCTCGTTCGGGCGGTGTGCACGCCATGCTTCGGGGATAGCCTGCTTCAGTCGCCGCCAGAACACGCGCTTGGCCTGTTTGAACGTCGGCGCGCCATACCAGATCTCGTCCTCAACACTCACGCCCCACTCAGCAGCCAGGCGGGCAGCACGGCGCATTTCGGCCTTGCCCAGGAACGTCTTGCCGAACCGGCGGCCACACACCGCATCGCGGAAGCGGGCCTCAGGCTGGAAGCCCCAGCAGTAAATGTTCGCCTGCTTGGTCGTCAGTTTCACTGGTGGGTCAAAGGTACGGGGTAGCGGGGACATTCTCATCAGGCTCCAAGGTGTACTCAGCAACGGCGTGCTGCTGGTCCGCTTGGGAGCCCAGAGGTTTCTCAGGTTCGAGGCGGCGATTCACGTAGACGTCGCCCACCTCTTTGGCGGCCTGCTCGTACAGCTGAGCGGTCAGCGCCAGGTTGCGCATGCTCTCGGCCTTCTCAGCCATTCGTCCCAGGCCACGAAGTCGATAGGCGCGGTTGGCGATGGGTATCTCTGCGGTCTCTTCGCGGAATCGCTTACGAGTATCGTGAAACAGGGTCACCCACTTCACCGCCAGCCCCTTCCCAGCAGACTTGGTTGGGTCGTGCGTCTCCACCTGCTGGCGGCTCACCACAACCCCGTATTCGTTCTTGACGGCTTCCACCACCTGGGAGGGGGTGTCAAAGCACGCCAGCGCCTGAACGATGAAGCTCTTAACCTCATTTTTCAGGGCTGCCATAAATTCTCATCCGTCTAGAGCCTGTCAAGAATCAGGCCGATCTCAGCAGACAGGTTCCGCAGGCCCTCGCAATGTTCAATTTCCCCACCTCAGCAGGACTGTTTGCAGCATCCACCAACGCTTGAACGTCAGGGCTTGCACCGTAGCGGCGGACGACACCGACGAACTCCTCGACATCGTGGCCACGCATCTCGAGCTTCGGCGCCCCTTCTTTGGTGAAGGCTGGCTGACCGTACTTATCCATGGCATGAGCAATGTGGTAAAGCTCGTGCTCCAGGAGCGCACAGAACTCAAGGTCGCTGCACTGGGCGCAGTAGTCGGCAGCCAAGGTGATGATGAAGGCCGGCACATCGCCGAACCAATCACGCATCTGTTGTTCCATCCGGGCCTTCTGCCAGCCACCAGCGCGGAACGCTACCTGCTCGGCCTGGCCTAGAATTGTACGACCCTGCTTCTCGAAGCTAGACGAGGCCCACATGATCCGGATGTCTGCATCCAGTAGATGAGCATGGTCTTCATTGTGAATGCTGCCGGTGTCAGCAAGGATCTCGGCCTGGAGCCACTCCCACACTTCGGGCGCAGGCGTCAGGCGGATACCGAAGTCGGAGAGATCGGACAGCTCAAGCAGGTTCGCCGGGGGAAGAGGCCTGTTCAATTGGGATCACCTTGATCTCACCCCATACCGGGTGAAAGTCGACTGTCTCGCCATCGGTGGACTTGATCGGCTGGTCGGCAACAACTGCGATACCGGCCTTTGTGTCGCACCAGATCACGTGTGTAGCGGGCTGGCCGTCGATGATCACCTAACGCCGGCCTCGGCCATCATCCCTGTAGTGGACGTGTTCGCCTGATTGGTCGCTCATGCCCTACTCCAATTGCGCGCCACGATTTGGCACATTCGAAAACGTGGCGCGGATTATTCGACCTTGCCGAAGACATAGCCGCGTCTCGCCCAGGCATAAGCCACCACACCGGCATGAAGCATCACGCCGAACGGGTTGACCCAATGGCCTTGGATGGCGGTCACGAACGCGCCGAACGCACCAATGGCTACCAGGTAGAAGGCTGAACACAGAAGCGGCTGGTCTACGGGGCGAATCCGGCGAAGATAGTCACACGCAGCCAGGGCCACCAATACGCACAGAAGCGCATCAAATACCCCCATCACTGAAACTAGGATGCTGTTCATGTCAGGCACCTCGCGTCGTCGGGAAAGACCCTATGACTGCTTTGATGGCTGGGATGATGTTCATGGCGGTCAGGCCAAGTACGAAGGCAACACCGCACAGGAGGTTGTCGTCTACTACAAGTTCCAGTCTTGTAGCGAGCCAGCCAGTGACGGGCTGTGTCAGGTACACAGAGAAAAAGAAGCCGGTGGCCACCGCTGCGGCTGCCTGGCCCCGAGTCAGATCTCTGAGGAAGCCAAGAGACAAGATCGAGCCAATGAATGCAGCCATGACCACGCCGTACTTCACCAGCAATACGCTGGCGGCTGTGCTCGCTGGTTCTGCCATTGCTCTCTCCATTGCGAGTTGAATCAGTCCCGGCAGCACTCCCAGCTCGGGGCAATGGGTGTGGCGGGGCCGAAAACGAAAAGGCCCCGATCAATGTCGAGGCCCTGAATAAGTGTGCGCGTCTTTCCGCGCTGTCTGCCAGAGACAATCCAAGCGTCGACGCCCCAATGCATCGATCTCGCCCTTCCTGTCTCGCGCCACTCCACAAGCATGTGAGGTCAGAGTGCACGGGCTGCCGGTGTTTTTCCGTAGCGCTGCACTACCGGCTTATCAGCGTCCAGGCCTCCCGAGGGCTGCCCTGGCTGCAGTGAATTTTGAGCAATAAAAAACCCGGCTCGATGGCCGGGTTTTCTTGGATCAGTAATTAAGTTGCCGAAGGCAAAATTATCAGGATGGCGCTAATATGCCACCAGCCGAGCGGGAACGCAATAGGGCCTCAAGCGGCCTCGCGCATTTCGTAAATTACCGCCGCAACCGGGCTGAGCGCTCGGCGGTCCAGATCCTCGCAGCACTCGAATGCGAGCTTGATATAGCCACCCCACTCCCGATCCCATCGAACCGACTCCAGGCGCACACCGTAGAACTGCCACATCCACTCCCTGAACTTCTCGGGATTGGCGAACGGGTCTTCGTTGGCCGACTGGCCGCCCTGGTGCATGTACTGGTACCGACGCATGACGCCCTTCACCACATACTCCAGCTTCTCCCGCTTGGCCGCCGTCATGCGTGGCGACTTGCTCTGCACTGCCAGGAATACCACCTCCTCGGCTGCCTCACGGATGTCGTCGCTCTGCTCAGCGGCGTACATGAAGTCGCCGAAGACGCGGATCTGCGGATGTAGCCGAGCGATTGCCGACTGGATATGCCCCGCCAGCGCCCCATGCACCGCATGATTCGCCGTAGGGCCGCGCTCGGTGTTCTGCACCACCACGCCCAATTGCACAACATCAGAGGTCTGGCCCGGGGCCGGGTTGTATTTGCAGTCATGCCACGCCTGGCGCGCTGAGTTGATCTTCATGCTACCTGCCCCTTCTTCAGTTCTCTGGTCTTTGCCCGGTACGCAGCCTTGATGACCTTGATCTCATCCACGGTGTACTTGCGCACGCTCTGGTCGGATTCCAGGGCGTCGACCGCCTCCTGGCCGATGCGCGCGATCAGGCCAATCCGGTAGTCCACCGCGTTGCCGGAGAGGAATCGGTTATCCTGCTTGCTCTGTGCGTGGCAGTTGCGCTCATCGAAGCGCAGGTGCGGCGCAGAGCCGACGCTGCGGTAATGGCCTGCATCTACCGCGTTACCGCTCCAGTCCAATGGCTTGCCGCTGGATATGCAGAGGTGGCCGGCGGCCTGGTCCCGGGTGCGGATGTACTCGTTGAACGCCTGCTGTGCTTCGCGAATGTGGTAGCCACGAGTCTTGAGCGCCTCCTTGCGCACCTTGATCTCCCGGCGGCCGGCCTGGGCCAGCGACTTCTTCTCCTTGGCCTTCTGCACCTCTACGGTGGCCAGCGCACACTTAGGGCTGCACACCGCCTGACCGAGGCGCTGCGGGACAAATGAGGCCCTGCATGCTGGGTTCTTGCAGGTCTTTGGCTTGGGTTGTTTGGCTTGGAGGCTCATGCGACCTCCTTGAATGCTTCGAACTCGGCCATCTCGGTCAGTCGCTCTTCGGTGAGCGTCGGCCAATCATGCAGCACGAGGTATGCGCAGCACTGGCGCCAAAAGTCTTGGAAGATCTCTTCGCCCATCGAGTCGTACGAGAGGCTGCGCGGCGTCTTGCGGGTGAGTTGGCCCAGACCAGGGATGTCGAACAGCTCCTCGTCGCAGTAAACGCCAGACTCCAGCTGCAGGGCCTTGATTGCGTCGTGGGACTGCTTTCCGGAGAACCGTTCGATGTTCTGGCTCAGCACCCGGCCCAGGCCGTGGACCAATCCATTGAACCGAGGATTGCGCGGCTGCTTGAGGTCGGCGCGGATCTTCGTGTTGATCCGGAAATCCCGCTCGCGAAGGATCGACCGGTCAGCGTCGGAGGAAGGCACGAAAGCGGCCACCTCCTTGCCGGTGGCAGGGTCGACCAGACGGCGCAGCACCAGGTACACGGGCATTGGGCGAGGCTTGGCAGGCTTGGTCATGCTGCAACCTCCGTCAAAGGTTCGCCGGCGCGCCGGGCCAAAAGATGTTCACGCGAGATAAAGGCGTCGACGACGAAGCCGCCAAGGTCGATCGCCAGCGGAATGCCCTCGCCGCGACCGCGCGCCACGTAATATTTGCGATCCTCGCGACCCTGCACCGGGTCAAATACGAAGTAGCCCTGGTCGGTAACCTCGATCAGGATCTGATGGTTGCCGCCTTCGATGTTGAGCGAAGGTGACGTGCACATATAAACGCCTTCATCGGCTAGCGGTGGGCAGTCCAGACTGAAGAAGGCCGTGTATTCAACGCCGAGGCGCTCCAGCATCTGCCGCAAAGTCAGCTCGCCGGCGCGATATGGCTGATGCATCTCTTCGATGACTTCCTGTGCCGGCCGGCCAACGATCATTGCCATGCAGGTCGACACGCAGCTGTAAGCGCACGGTTGCATCTGGTGAGTGATGATCGGGTTCATGACTGCTCTCCATTGCCCATGGCGGCGGCCTCTTCTTCCCATGGGAAAGGGCTATACGACTCAAAGTCAGTCTCCCAGTGAGCAGGCTCAGTCATGCCTACGTTGTCGTGATGGGCCTGGTGATGGGCACACCTGAAAACGTAAAGTCCCGAACCCTTCTCGAAATAGTCCTCCCGATATTCAAGGATCTCAGCCTGGATCAGGGCCAACTGCTCGACGGTAATCTGGCCGCTGATAGCGCTGATGAATGGGTCATCGCCTTCGCTGTTAAAGACCTCGATCCAGACCGACTCTTCACCATTGCGCCAAGCGTTGGTGTCGTACTGGGTCTGCTCAATATCGTCGCGCAGCGACTCGTTCTCGGCCTTTAGCTGGTCGCGCTCATTGCGCAACAGGTCGTGGTCGTACCCAGTGTGTTCAAGCTCTGCCTTGAGCTGGTCGATCTGCTTGCCTCGCTCTTCTGACGCGTAGCTGACCTTGTTGTAATTCGTGCAGATCTGCTCATGCGCTTCCCGAAGCCGATCGTTCTCGGCGATCAGGGCCAGGACTGCGGATGGAGTTGCTACCGTGTAGGCATGGCCAAGCGAAAGATGATGCTCGGCCAGACGCTGCAGTTCGGTGTAGTCGGTCATTGCGAGATCCCCTTCAGCAGTTCCTGCAGCTGTTTCAGCTTGCCCACGGCCGCTGCGTTGGTTTCGCGCTCAACCTCCACGGACAGCGCCACCTCTTCGATGCGACTGGCGAGCGCCTTCATGCGCCTGCTGAAATCATCAGCCAGGCTCACAACCTCACCGGAAAGGCTGGCCAGAACATCCAGGGCACCTTCGGGCTTCTTGATCGAAACAACGGCTTGTTTGGCTACCTGGGTCACGGCTTGCTCCTTGATTTTTTTGGGGGTCGCTGCGTCACGCTGAAACTTGCCACCAACCGGCTCACGGATCAGACCGGCTTCCTTGAGTTCGCCCAAGGCGCGGCGGATGGCGTAGGGCGATGCGCCGGTGGCCTTGGCTGTGAGGGCGGCACCGTGGATTTCGTGATTGCTCCAAGCCGCCTGGATGGGAACGAGGGTGAAAACCTTCTGAGCGATTGAGGACTGACCGGCGAGAATCTGTTGCTGTCTGGATTCGTTCATCAGAAACCACCCCGTGGGTTAAAGTCGTTCAGAAGGGATTTGGAGGACTTGCGGGGCGCTGGCGCGGCGGCCTCTTGCTGCTGCTCACGTTGCCCGGCGTAATTCACGAACCGTGCATACTCGCCCTGGTGCTGCAGCAGGCAGTGGCCGACTGCTGCATGACGGTGCTTCACCACGTCGATCTCGGTTACGCCGCTGCGCCCAAGGTCTGAATCAGCGTCGCGGTGGGCGATCATGATGATGTCGGCGTCCTGCTCAATCTCGCCGGAGTCGCGCAGGTCGGACATTTGCGGCTTCTTGGTCGAGCGCGTCTCGATGCTGCGATTGAGCTGGGCCAGGACGATGATCGGGATGTCCAGTTCCTTGGCCATTGCCTTGATGCCCCGACTGATGGCGCCCAGCTCCAGGTTCCGGTTCTGCTGGCGAGAGCTAGCCTCTGGTGCGATCAGGCCGATGTAGTCGATGACGATCAAGTCCAGCGGCTTTGCGCGGTGCTGAAACCGGGCGATGTTGCGGATGCGGCTCAGTGGCAGCCCGCCCTTCTGACAGATGCGCAGATCGGCAGAGTGCATGCGGCTCACGGCGCCGGTAATGCGCGTGATCGATTCGCCGTTGCCCATGGCCTGGCCGGTGTCGATGCTGCCAAGCGTTACCGCCGAAGAAGACGCCAGGCTGCGCTTGGAAAGCTCCTTGGCAGACATTTCGAGCGAGAACACCAGCGCTGACTTGCTTTCTCGGATAGTCAGGTTTTCGGCGATACCCAGGCCCAGCGTGGTTTTACCAGTGCCCGGACGCCCAGCGATGATGATGACGTGTGAGCCGCGCAGGCCTTGGACCAACTCGTCCAGATCCTTCAACCCCGTGGCGTGTCCGTTGATGCCCTCGCCATTGAAGCGAGCGTCCATTTCGTCAACGACCGGGCCGAGCGCTTCACGTAGGCTGATCACATCCGGCTCGTCGTCTTCGCTGTTCAGGGCCAGGACGGCCTCTTGAGCGTCGGCGATGATCCCGGCCAATGGTCGTGCGTGGCTCGCCATGTCGATGATGGCTTGACCGATCTCCGCGACCTTGCGGGCCTTGGATCGCTCTACCACGATTCGGGCGTATTCAAGACCGTTCGCGGCGCTTGGCACACCGTTATAGATCTCGGAGGCCCGAATCATGGTCAGTTCGCCGCTGGACAGTTCGTGGCGAATGTCAGCAATCGAAACAGGGTCTGCAGGGCGGCCAGCGGAACGGGCGGCAAGGATCAGCGTGTAAATCTCAGCAACGTCTTGGTCGTAGAAGTCGGTCGGGCTAACCATGGCGCCGATCGTTTCAATCAGGTCTGGCTTGATGAACAGGGAGCCGACAACGCCGTACTCCGCTTCCATCGCAACCAGTGGACGGTCAGTAATCATAGGGCCTCCAACACTTTCAGGACCTTGTCCTGGCGGGTCAGAAACTCAATATCAGCAGTCCAGCCACGGTCGTTCTCGCCGATCCAGTGCTTGTTGGTCAGGCAATCGGTGAAGTACGCAGTCCAGAACTCACCCTTGCGGAAGGGATGAACGCCGTTGATCTCCAGGTTCCAGCAGCCCTTGATCAGGTTCTTGCGTTTGTTCGAGAGCTTCAGGCACTTCGGCAGCTTCTCGCCGCATACGGTGTTGTAGATCTCAGCGATGCGTCCGTATGGGATTCGATCAACCTTGGCTGCAGGAGGCTGATCAGGTTCTGGGGTGCCCTGCTGTTCCGGTTCAGATTCCAAATCCTCGCCGGTCGAAGCGTCAGCGGCGACAACTGCGTTAGCAGTTAGATTTGTATTTATGTCTTTTATGTGTGTAATTTTCGACACAGTGGCAGGTGTCTTTTCTACACAGTGTGTAGATTTCAACACAATGGATTTATGGTCAATTTTCCATTCGTTGACGGGTAGGAAAGTGATCGGATCACGGCTTCCACCATTACGAAACAAAACCCGCTGGCGAATCAGGGAGTTGATGGCCCGAGATACGTTTGCGCGCTCAGACACAGCCTTGTCTTCGTCGCTGTACATCATCTTGGCGATGTAGAGGGCCGCTACCTTCACCGCTTCCTTGTTGTAGCCGCTGGTGAGCCTGTGGATCGCCAGGGCGACACGCAGCTCACGGCCTGACAGGTCTGCACCTATCAAGGCTTCGTACAGGTCGTTGTCCATCCGGGTAAATCCCCCGGTATTGCGAAGTGGGATGACATTGCTCATACTTAATGCGTCCTGATATTTGAAATGCTCGCTTCGGTTGCAGCCGAACGAGACAAAGAAGCCCGCAAATGACTCATGCAGTCGTTGCGGGCTTTTTTCTTGGCTGGATCGCTGTAGGAAAGCCGAACCAGTAGCGCAGCCTTCTCTGCTGCGAATTGATGAAACTCACGGGTGCCCGCCTCCACCGGCACTGAGTCAGCGAGTTTTTCCAAGGCCTCATCGAGAACCTGATTGATATGACGCGCAGGGTGCGGGCGAAACATCAGGCCACCTTCACCGAGGCTTTCAACTGCGCCAGGGCGCTCTCGGCATGATCGATCTCGCGAAGAATCCGGGCGCGATCAACCTGGTCTACTCGACCATCAGCCATCGCCGCATGCGTCTCGACGGTGACTTCTGCAAACTCCAGGGTTGCGCGCCCCAGTGCGTCATGAATGTCGATAGCCTTAGGCTGATCCGTCTTCATGATCGAATAACCAAACTCGCCAGCCAGTGCAGCCAAGGGGCGCATGTCATCCGTATGCAGCAGCAAGGCATACAGGTGCTTTACGTTGAACCAGGCGTTGTCGTAATTCGCGTTGGCACGCTGAAGCAGGCTCACAGGAGGCATACTCATCAACGTGGCGAGATTCTTGGTGTTCGCCTCTTCTACGGCGGTGTCGCAAGCCCTCAAAAAATCCTGCATGCCTAAAACCTCGAAATTCTTTACGTGGCGCCCTGCAGGTGCAGAGGCGATCATTTGCTCAATGGAACGGCGGACGGGGATGTCAGGCGGCGGTTTTCTTGGCGCCTTGGGCGTCCAGTTCCTTGAACACGTCTGGCCTGGCGATGCGCAGAAACATCATCCGAGCCCTTGGGATGCCGTATTTCCTCCAATCGCTTACTGATGGAGGTCGCACTTCACACAACTCGGCGACACGGAAAGTGCCACCGAGAGCGTCAATAATTTCATTTGGGTTCATGCCTGATTTCTCCGGCTATTCGCATAGGTACGGATATTAGGCATACCTTTTATTTAGGTCAATAGGAATACCTTAGATGCCTGGTGTTAGGCTCCCCTAATGAGGACACTTCAAGAACGGTTAAAACTGGTGATGGCCGGCCCGCCAAAAGTTACGCAGGCCGCCCTGGCTCGCGCTTGTGGCATTCGCGCGCCGTCTGTAAACGACTGGATCTCAGGGAAAACAAAGACGATTGAGGGGCAGAATCTTTTGATCGCTGCCGACTATCTGAAGGTGATGCCGATGTGGCTGGCTACTGGAAAGGGGCCGATGCGTAAGGGGGTGGATGGTGGAGCGCAGCCTGCAAGCAAGGAGAGCAATGTCGTGCTGATTGAGTCTCGCCGAAAATCGCAAGATTCCAGCTTCATCACGATCCCTCAGCTGGACGTGGCCGGCTCAATGGGGCCGGGAAGAGTGCCGCCCGATCACATCGAAGTGATCAGGGATATTACCGTTCATCTCGACTGGCTGAAGACTCAGGGCTTGTCGTATTCCAAGCTAGAGAACCTGGCCATCATCGATGGCGATGGTGACAGCATGGAGGGCACTTTCCGTAATGGCGACGCCCTGCTGGTAGATCGCGGCATAACCGAGATCCGAACCGATGCGATCTATGTCTTCACGCTGGAGGGCGAGCTTTTCATTAAGCGGCTTCAGCGCCTGACAGGCGGCTCCCTGCGCATGATTTCAGATAACCCCGTGTACCCAGCAATCATGATCGAGGGGGATATGCTCGCCAAAGTGCATATCCAGGCCCGTGTTCTGCTTGTCTGGAATGCCCGGAAGCTTTAGGCGATTACCAAAATGCCACGGATGACGCACAAGAGCGAAGTGCCGCAGTGGGATGATGCAGAACTGATCCAGCACTTCAAATTCTGCGCAACTATGCAGCTAAGGACGCCACTTAGGATATTGCAGCACCATAACGATACTCACTGGGATCGCACGCAGCCCCCGCCGAAGATTATCGAAAGGTCCTGGCAGGGCATTTGGGTGCCGTGCACAAGGCTATCCGGCCTTTTCGAATACGAGGCGACGATGGCCTCCGAAATTGGTCAGATCCCAGTAAGTGGCGGCGACTTCTTGCGCTTTCTACTGACTATCCGTGAGGCAGTTGAATCCCGTAGCACAGGAAAGCACGCGGCGGCTCTCTCCGTTGCCAGCAGCAAGTCCTGGGAGTCAATTGTTGAAAGGCTTGGCGGCGCTCAAAACGTGGCGATGCGACTTTGCAAAGCTAAAGCCGGATAAAAATTGCACAGAGTTCTGCCGGAGGCCCCATGCCCCTCACCAAGCCCGACCAAGAGCTAAGCCGCGAACTCAAGACCCTAGCGCTTGATATCGAGCAGGCCGCAGACGAAGTGCTGAGAATCACTAATGACTGCCGAGATGTCGATGCGACAGCTGCCCTTATGCTGATTGCGAAACTCTACAAGCATGCGGATCGGGCGGCGGCGCTTGCGGATGCGGTGAAGGCGTGAAGGTTGTGCGACCTACCTAGCCAGAATGGCATTGCGCACTTGAGCGAGAATTTATGCGTAATCATGGCTTGTGGATATGGGAAGAAGACGAGTGCCTAGCCCTTCGCAGAGCGATTGCCGCTTATAACGCAAGCAGGCAAAAGGCGGATCGTCTAGCTCGGAGCGCCATAGCGAGCGAGATAGGGGTATCCACTTCGACCATTAATAATTATTTTCTAGGTACTAAGGCTCTAGACATTGAGGTTGCTCAAGCGGTTCTTAAGCTTACCGGCATTCCTGTGGAGCGGTTCAGTCAGAGGCTCGCAGAAGATCTGAGGTTAAAGCATGACCCTAACCAAACCTAATCAAGACCTAAAGCGCGACCTCCAGGGCATCGCCTCGGACCTCAAGTGGTCCGCTGTCGAACTGATGCGAATCGCTGAGCGATTGAGCCTGGCCGGAAATGAGGCAGACGCCCAGGCCGTGCTGAAGATCTGCCGGGTGATGCAGTCCGCCGAGGACAAGCTCGCCGGGTATGCGGATGAGGTGCGGGATGGCCGGATCGTGCGGGAACGGGCTGAGTAGGTAGCGCGGCGGGAATTGTAAGCTGCATTAATAAGGGTGAGGAGTAGTACCAGGATGGTTTCTAAGAATCTCATACCTTATGAAGAGGCTATGAAGGGCATCAATACTCAGAAACGATGGTTTGGCGGGGACCGAATTGATTGGGTCATGACCAGCGTTCATAAGTGGCCATCGACGCACAAGTATCGTGCAACGCTCATGGTAGGCGAGCGAACCCTGGAGGGTCTTTTCGTCCAGCTTGAGTATAAGGCTGGCAAGGTTGATGGCGTACCCGAGCACCTTTACTTCGGGTTCTTTGTGAAAAGCAGCCGCTCATTCGCCGTCGACGAAGGTGGCTTCACTCGCCATCGAAACAAGGTCGGAAAAGGTCTCGCCTACTACCAGCAAACCATAGGCCATCCACACATGCACATCCCAGTGCTTGAGGCGTCCTATGGGTACGCTGAGCCCATTCCCAGAGAATCCGCTGAACAGCTATGGCAGCTGTTTCTGATGCGTGCCAATATCACAGGCGCACCAAAACTGAATTTACCTGATGAGATAGGCCATGACGGCCAATTGAGGCTGATATGAACTGCGCAGACCTTGGAAGCGCACTCGCTCTAACCTGTATCCCGGTAAGCGAAAGCGTTATTTACATGGAAAGCCATGTCTCCGTCCCGTACGACGGCAACTTGATCGGTGCCTACGTCCAAGACATAGGTCGCGGCAGGGTCCGAATCTCGGATAACGCAGACACCCTTTTCCACGCGATGACTGTCGGCATCCAGCCAACGGCCGCGCGCGGCAGAAAGCTGGCAGCGATAGCTATGGAAAATCATGTCCAGCTTTCTGATGATGGTGAGATTTTCGTTGCCTGCGATCAAGCCGAGGCACCGTTTTATCTAACGCAGATAATCGATGCTGCCACCGCTATAAGCCACCATTGCGGGCAATGGGAAGCGAGTGGAGAGTCCAGATTCGAGAGCCTTATCTCCGCCGCCTTGAGAAAGACCTTCCCTGGCAAGGTGAAGCGTAATTACTCAATTACAGGAGCCAGCGGGCACCAGCTGAAATTTCCGTTTGCCATTGACGTCGACAAGGCTGAGATTCAAGTGGTGCAAACTATCAGCGCGGTAGGCGGCACTCCTTACTGGCCCTCTGTGTACCAGGCGCTTGGAAAAATGATCGACATCAAGAATGCGATACCTGGCATTCGTCGGACGGTGATTTTTGAGGAAGCGGCTGCGAATGAAATTGCCAAGGCCTCTGCCGCTCTAGCTGAATGCGCATCCGTTCTGATCTACACCTCGCCAGCGCAGTTAACTTCGGCGCTCCGCGCTGCTTGAAATGTAGCTGTATTCAATAGCCCGGCCCAGCGCCGGGCTTCTTGTATCTAGACCCACCCCTTCGGCAATCTGGCGATCAGCGG
The DNA here is from genome assembly GCF_007858275.1 of Pseudomonas proteolytica. Classification (GTDB taxonomy): domain Bacteria; phylum Pseudomonadota; class Gammaproteobacteria; order Pseudomonadales; family Pseudomonadaceae; genus Aquipseudomonas; species Aquipseudomonas proteolytica. The sequence continues at coordinate 6,898 of NZ_VFEV01000043.1, read as the reverse complement.
GCGTTATTACGCATTCTCTTGGGCTAGACTTGGGCTGAGCTATGGAGGAATCACGCATGGAAAAATCGAAAACAGCACAAGAGATTCGAGCGCTTCTACTCAGCCAGCGCCCCGACCTTAAAGAAGATCTTGCGAAGATTTCAGACCTTGAGGTGCTGCAGTTCATGGCATGCGCCTATAAAAGTGCGATTGATATCAAAGAGGCCGAACTGGTTGAGATCGATAGGCTACTGGACGAGGCTGCCAGGGCGCTCTTTTCCCCTGTACTCCACTGATCTGCCCGCGTATCCAACGCAATTAACTCCGCAGTAGGTGCCTGGCATGTTAACGACCAGCCCCACTTGGTTCTTGCGCACCCTCGCCCTGGATGCCAATGGTGGCTGTACGCCACGAATGGTAAAGTGCTGGCTCAATTACGGGAGGGATACCAATGATCGGGAAGATAGTGATAGGTCTGGTAGTGGCGGTTGTGCTGTTCCTAGGGTTTGGCGCCATTGTCGGAAACACACCTGAGGGAAAAGCAAAAGCGCGTGCACGCGATGCAATTGATCTATGCCATCGAGAGGAAAGCAGCTACACAGGCTCCGCTGGAGCTAAAGGAATAATCAGCGGCGCCTGCCGCAAGCTTGAGGATGATTTCAGAAAACAGTTTGGCTACGCGCCGTAACCGAACAGGAAATGTAGAAGCCCGCCACTGAGCGGGTTTTTTCATGCCTAACGAAAAATAATTAGGCATACCTATTGACTACAAAAGAAGGAATGCCTAATGTTCACCCCATCGAGTCACCCAACAGGGACTCGCCAGGGCCTCAGGGCCTGACCGCTCTTTAACAGCTCAGGAACTTCGCAGATCGATCCCCGGCAACGGGCACAGCGCGAACAATAAATTCGATCTCCACGCCAGCTCTGGAACTGGCCGTGCTCACCAGATGTGAGTACGCGAAACCACGCAAGCCGGTCGGCGAAGAACACCGTCCACGAAATGTGTGACGCCGACTAGAGATATGAATCGGGCGATGAGCGTGGTGGAGAGAGCAGATTTCCTCGATGACCTTGGCGACAGGGTCATCCGGAAAATCAAACAAGCAAGGAGATACAAAGATGGGCAGACAGGTAACGGTGAGCTTGGTGCCGCTGCTGAAAGCAGGTTGCACGCTCAGCATGCATAAAGGCCATGACGAAACATGGCTGCGAGTGGTGATGCCAGACGGCGGTCACTTCAACAGTGATGCCGAGGACTGCCTCAGCTTCGACTGCCGGAGCATTGAACACTCCACCAATGCATGGATGGAGAAGTGGCTTATCGCAAACGGCGTGCCTTATGCGCATGGCTGATCCGAATATTCCTGATGCCGCTTCTATGAGGCGGCATTGGAAATCAACGGGAGTCACAAAATGCTCAACATCAACGAAGACGATCTGAAAACCGCAATCGTAGCCAAGGTATCTGATGAGCTTCTGCGCGCCGGCGATGACCTTTCCGGCATGGTCGCTGCGGAACTGAAAAAACGCATCGACAAGATCTTCAACGAGCGCGTAACAGCGCAAATTGAAGCCGCAATCAACGAAACCATCAACGGTTCGTTCGAACGCGAATATCGCCGAGTTAACACCTGGGGCGAGCCAGAAGGCCCGGCCACCACCATCCGCAAAGAGTTGGAAAAGACCGTGAACGCTTACTGGTCAGCCAAGGTTGAACCGCGCACCGGCAAAGCGGCAACGAGCGACTACAACACGGTCACCCGAGCCGAATACATCATGACTCAGGTCTGCGCCGAAGACTTCACAAAGGAAATGACCCAGAGCGTGCGCAACGTATCGGGCGCCCTGAAAGACGGCCTTCGCATCCAACTGGCCAAACAGATGGACACCATGCTGGACGGCCTGTTTCACATCAAAAGCTTGCAAGACCAAGGCAAGGCTGAAAAGCCGTACTGACCTTTTCACTGATGCCCATCCAGAGCGGTGGGCATTGGGAAAACAACCGGAGACAAACTCAAATGCACATCGAAACGCAAAACATCGAATGTCTGCAAATTTCGTCGAACGACATGCGAACGGTTGACTACCAAGAGCGTGTAGCGCTTCCGGCTGTAGTCAAACTCAAGACAAGGTTTGAAGAGGCGCTGGCTACTGAGGGGGTTGGAGAGATTGCCACGGAAATTCTGACTCGATATCTGGAGACGGTTAACGGTGTGATTGATGAGTACAAGGCTAGACGGGTGGCTCAGAAAGAACTGTTTCCAGCATGAAGCATCACCTCTGTCCATTCCGCCGAGTGGGCAGACGGATGCGGACGAAACTGCGGCCTATAACCGACCACCTGCATCACAGATGGCGCCCTGCTGTTTCAGGCCTGCCATCTGGTTTCACAAATGCCTCTAGTCCCCCTGGAGGTATTTGGAAGCCCCGGGGCCCACTGCACATCCCGCCGGGAGGGAGCCGAAAGGTAGCAGCAGCCCGCACATGCGGATTAATTCAATAGGTGGCCACTGCCTTCCCAGTGAGCGAACGATAGGAGGGTTTCACCATGGACTAGCCAATAGCTGCCCGACGCCACATGCGCCCGGCAGGCTTGTACGTAAAGAGGGAAAAGCCCGGTTTCGACTGGGCTTTTTTACGCGCCTCTACCCGTCAGCACTCCTCCCCCGCGCCCATCGGCAACCAGCGGAAGGCATGAGTGTTGACGAATATAGGTGAACAACCCGCCAATCTGGAGGCGACCATGATCCAAAGTCACCAAGCTCACTGCGATGTAGCACTTGCAATGAACCAACGCCGCAATATCTCCATAGCCTTTTGTCTCGGCATGGTCGGCTCCAGCACGCCAAAGAGCTCCCCCCGCTACCGTGTAGTTCCAGCGGGCCACGAGTTCTTCCACGTCGTCGAAGCCTCCACCGGAAAGGTGAAGGGGTTCCGCCAAGACCACAATGAAGCCTGTGCCCTTTCCCGGTCCCTGGAGTCTCGCCATGCCAACCAGCTACGCGGATAGCGCCCAGGCCCGGGAATCCGACAGGCGCTGGGATTTACCGAACTTCGGTAAAACTCAGCATTTCGATCTGTTCCACGAATACACGGCAGAAGACCTGGCGAAGATTGAAGCGCGCCGCCTTAGAGAGCGCGCCAGCTTAAAGCTGCGTATCAGCGTAGCCATGGGGCAGATGGAACTGATCTGCCCGCCAGTAAGGGGCGCTGAATGAACATCGCTCAGCGCGACCACCAGAACGCCGTGAGCTGGATCGAGGGCGAGATCAAAAACATGATTCGCGACCTGGGAAAGACCAATGCCAGCGCGGCCGCTACATCGTGCGTCACCCTAGCTTTCATGCTGAGAGTTATAGACGACAACGAGCATCGGCGCTTCCGCGCGCGCATCGACGAGATCTACTCCAACTACAACGCATCGCCCGTTACTGCCGCCTGACGGCATCACCCAACCTTACTACTTTCAATGCTGCGCCTGGCGCGGCGAGGAATCGTCATGTCCAAAAATACCAATCAAGCACTTGCACAAGAATCGCTCGAAACATCTGAGGCCCCAGAAGTGAACAAATCTGTAACGCCTGCCGTTTCGATAACCGACATCGTCGAATATCAACCGCATGAAGAACAGATCGTTCGCCTAGAGACCACCTACGCGAAGCTGGTCGTTGATTGCTCGACGAGCGAAGGTTTGGCAAATGCCAAAGAGGTTCGCGTCGACATCCGCGACGTGCGCTATGCCCTGGCGAACACCACCAAGACAGCATTGGTGCCATACCAGCAGAAGGTGAAAGAAGCGCAGGCACGAGTTAATCAGGTCAAAGATTTTGGCGAAGCGTTGAAGGCCCGTGTTTTGGTGCTCGAAGAGCCTGTTGATGACGCCATCAAAGCCGAAGAAAAACGTGTCGCTGACGCGAAGGCCGAGAAAGAGCGCCTGGAACATGAGCGCATCGAAGCCATCCGGACAAGAATCAACCGCTTCAGCTCTGTCGCTGCCGCCTATGCAAGCCGAAGCGCAGCCGACGTCTATAACATCCTGCAGGGCGTCAAGGAAGCGGTGATCCTGCCCGAAGAGTATGGCGAGTTTGAAGCTGAAGCCACCATCGCTCGCGACAATGCGATTGATCAGTTGGAAGCACTGCACAAGTCTGCCCTGGAGCGCGAAGCGGCCGCCGAAAAGCTACTGGCACAGCAAAGGGAGCTTGATGAGCTCCGCGAGAAGCAACGAATCGCAGACGCAGAGGCTGAAGAACTTCGCAAACAGCGCGCAGAAGAAGACCGCAAGCGCTTGAAGCAGCAACAGGATGAGTTGGACCAGCAACGCCGTGACATGGAGGCTCAGCAACGTCAGCAGCGTGAGCAGCAGGAAGAGCAACAACGCCAGCAGCGCGAGCGCGAGGCACAGTATCAGCGCGACCAGGAAGAGCTGGCCCGTCTGCGCGCCCAGGCTGCCGCGCCTGCTCCAGTAGCGGCTGTCGCTGCCGCTCCAATCGAAAAGGAAGTTGAAACTGCGCCTGTTGCAGTAGTCGCCGCCTCCATGGCTTCCATCGACGTAGACCCGACTTCACCCCCGGCTGAAGAAATTGTCGAAGTGGTCGCCCTGGGCTTCGACGTTGACATCGACACCGCTCGCACTTGGCTGCGTGCCCTCAGCTTCTAACCACCCTTTCCATCTGACGGCCAGCACAACCCATGCTGGCTACGGAGAGCGCTATGACCGACACAGACACCCAAGCCCAAACAGGCCTCGCCACTTATCACGACCCATCGCACAACGCTGCAGCACTCATCCTCGACCCGGGCACCATGAAGTCGATGAGCGATCTCGCGATGATGATGTCAAAGGGCGTTACAACAGTCCCTAAGCACCTCAAAGGCAACCAGGCTGACTGCATGGCGGTAGTGCTGCAAGCGATGCAATGGCAGATGAACCCATTCGCGGTGGCGCAGAAGACCTTTATCGTCAACGGTGGCGCATTGAGCTATGAGGCCCAGCTCGTGAACGCAGTGATCACCGCCAAGGCGCCGGTCAAAGGTCGCTTGAACTTTGAGTGGTTCGGCTCCTGGGAAAACGTCATCGGGAAGATGCGCGAAGTCACCAGTAAGACCAAGAAGGACGAGGATACAGGCGAGCCCAAAAAGTATCGTGTCCCGGCCTGGAGCTTTGACGACGAAAAAGGCCTCGGGATCAAGGTCTGGGCAACTTTCAAAGGCGAAGACGAACCCCGCACTCTTGAGCTGTTGCTGACCCAGGTTCGCACACGCAACTCTACGCTCTGGGCGGAAGACCCGAAGCAGCAAATCGCATACCTGGTCACCAAAAAATGGGCGCGACTCTTCTGCCCTGACGTGATCCTTGGTGTTTACACCCCTGACGAATTCGAGGACTCGTACGGCGGCGAGATCGATATCACCCCCGCCAAGCAGACTGCGAACACCGCTGCCGCGGCAGGCGTGTCGTTCGGGCCTAAATCTTCATCGCCTGACATCGACGGAGTATTTGCGGATCTTCTGGTCGTCGCGAAGCGCCAGGACATCGAAGCCTACGCAGCAGCTTGGGCGGGCCTCAAGCCGAAGCAGCGAGCGGCAATCGGTCTTGAATGCCACGAAGCACTCAAGAGCATGGCGGCGACCGTTGATGCTGACTTCACCGACATGAGCGGCTCCAACGCAGACCAGCCCCATTCAGAGGAGGCCGCGTAGTGAGAACTGAGCTTCAGGGCACGGACAAGTGGCATGCAGACCGATCTGGTCGCGTGACAGCCAGCCGCTTTAAAGACGCGTTGGCCTGGGGAAAGCCTGACAAACATGGGAAGCGCGAGCCGATGGGCGCGCGCACCTCCTATATGCGCGAACTGTGCTTCGAGCGGCTGGCAAAGAAGTCCAAACACAACGTCAGCAGCGCCTCCCTGAAATGGGGGCACGCTGAAGAGCAAAAGGCCCAGGACGCCTACGAGATGCTGACCGGCAACATCGTCCTCCCCTCCGAGTTCATCGTCCACCCCAAGTACGACTGGCTTGGCTGCTCTCCCGACGGCCTGATCAACGATGACGGCGGTACTGAATCAAAGTGCCCTTTCAACGAAGCAATTCACATCAGGACCTGGCTCGAAGGCATGCCCGAAGAACACATCCCGCAGATTCAGGGATGCATGTTCGTTACAGGTCGCAAGTGGTGGGACTTCATTTCGTTCGATTCCCGTCAGGATGAGGAGTGTCAGCTCTATATCGAGACGATTTACCGCGACGAGGACTACATCGCAAACCTGCACAAGGAGCTGGTCCAGTTCAACCTGGAACTCAATCGCATGGTCGACGAGGTCGCAGACAAGGCACGGGCGCAAGCCCACCGCCTGGGAGCCTGACCATGCGCCCCATAACCCGCATCCAGCAACGCAAACGTCAAACCTGGCTCGCACTGCCGGCCAGCGGAATAGAAGAGGTAGGCCATGGCTGCCGCGCAGAAAGACCGATCGGCAAAGACTGCGGCGAGGCGAAAGACTCGCGGCGAGGAAGAATTGCGACTCCACACCATGTCCGGAACCCGCCAGGCCTTGGCTGACCTGATGGCCTGGCACAGCATCAAGGAACAGGGCGAGGCCATGACGCTGATGATTCACCACCTGCACGGCCTGGGCCAAGCGGGATCAGCTCAGTTTCTCGCACCGCCGCGACACGAATACGTGATACCCGAAAACGTGTCGGCAAAACTGCAGCTCGCCTACAACCGCGAAGCCCTTCGCATCTACCACGACGAATAACCCACCCTACTCGCTGCATCCGGTAACGCGGAGGGCGGCGCTTACCCGAGGAACACCGATGAAAGCCAAGACAATTTCTATCGAGGCTGACGGCCTCAAAATCAAAGGCACTGCCGAACGTATGATTCAGCTGCTCGCGGCTAGCTTGTTTGTGC
>NZ_VFEV01000042.1 GCF_007858275.1 Pseudomonas proteolytica | reverse complement strand
TCCGTATGCCTACTTGAAGGACGTCCTCACGCGTCTGCCGACGCAGCGGGCGAGTGAAATTGAGGAGTTGCTGCCGCATAGGTGGCAGCCGGTTTAGTTACGCAAGGGGTGATGCCCGGACGCATACCTTCATTCTTGTCCAGCCCACGACGGGCCTCATCGAACTCGATCTTCTTTATGCGCAGCTCAATCTCACTCTCCCGATTGTGACCATTGTTGAAGTCGGTAAACGCCAGGGATATCACGCAATGGCCATCCATGGCGGAACGACTGAACCGAAACTTCGTAGTGGTCAACTGATCCCAAGGAAATGCGGGCGCAACGAACTCTGTCCCTGCGGAAGCGGTGTTAAGTACAAAAACTGCTGTCTCTAAACTGCGCGTAGCGTCGTCATGCTGAGGCCTGAATGCAGATCAACGTGGGCAGCCTCCCATCATCAGAACGGCCCGCCCTGTGTACAGCAATGCCCTGGGGCGGGCTCCGGAGCGGCATTTACATTGGTTTTTGCCACTCAGAGGTCGCGTGACGGTACCGGGGGTTTTGAACCTTCGGACTGCCGAATTTTTCTTTGTCGATAACGAAAGATTTGGCCATGAGGTCTCGAACACCACCGAGGCGCTCCATAGACGTCAGCTCTGCCGTGATGTCCTTTACGACGGTCGTGAACGCCTTGGTCGACTGCGACTTCATGAACTCAGGGGTGGACAGGGCAAACTCGCGATCCGGTAAGCCCGGAATGCCGGCCCATCCAGTCATGGTGTTAACCGCTTTGATCAGGAAGCTTCCTTGGATGCCTTGGGCAGAGGGCACGCCGTATTTGCGTTTCAGGTCGCCGCAAATCTTGTCAACATCGCCTACCAATTTGGTGACCAACCTGTTGCCGTCACCGATGCCCTTTTCATCGAACGCGACCCGTATTTCCTTCAGAGTCTGTCGGATGGTGACGAAATGGTCTTCGTTGCGAATCTGCTTGGCAGCCATGATCGCGTTCGGCACGCTGCCGGAGACCTGGGTCATCCAGGCTGAGAAAAGCGGCAGGTCAAGAGCTACAGTCTGCGCACCCCCGTGAGATTTGATTTCAGCGATGCTCGTCTGTGTTTTGCTGGAGAGGTTGGCCAGGAGGCGAGCCGTGAAGTCGTGACCGAAGAAGCCGCTTTTTTTCAGCCAGTGCAACTGATAGGCATGGCGTATCGGATGAATAAATGAGTCGGCCTTAAGGTGCTTAGCTGCCATGGAATAGTAGATGGACTTGTAGGCCAGCCAGTTCAGGGAAGCGATGAACATCTCCAGCTGCTTTGTGGCGCCGCCGAAATCTTCGGGCTTCTTCCTGGCAAAGTCTTGCTCGGTGAAGACGTGGCCATCGGAGCCTACGAGTTTCACTTCTTGCGACCAGCGTCCACGTGTGTCGCCCACGTCTGCCAATTCGGCAAAGATTGCAGCGCTCAAGGCGCTGTACTTGCCATAGGCATCAGTGGCTTGGTGCCCGAGCATTCTCATGGTCAGGTAGTACACGCTGGAAGATTTATCCCAGGTGCAGACCATGTTCATTTTCAGCTGCTCCAGGAGACCTGCGAAGTCCTCATCGACGAACTCACCTCCGCGAATCTCGGGGCGGATCAGCGCGGCTTCCCGTTGTGCAACCTCGTCGACCGTCTGCAGTTCGAACTGGGTTGGGTCAACGAAGCGCAGGTACGGGAACTGCTTTTTCCGCGCTTCCCGGTGCTGAGGCTTGTAGTTGTCGATGCACAACAGGTCATCGTAGAAAAGAATGCCCTGGAGGAAATTCTCTACAGCGCACAGGTCTCCATTGATCGTGTCGGTGTTTTGTACCGTGACAGCTCCAGTGGCACGCTGGACAGCTGTGAGGGTGGCATTGTCTATAAGTGCGTAGGTCATGAGCTCGTTGCCCTGTCGTGTTGTGGGTACGATGATAACCACTCCTGGCCAGAAACTGAGCAGGCCGAAAAGCATCGGTGGCCGTTTCTATCACAAGGTTGATTCGCGCCAACTAGCGGATGTTGAGCGGGGGGGGGGGCTCGTCGGCCCGTCATGCGGATGATTTCGCTCCGGCGGTCAAGAGAGCGTTTCGAGAAGCGCGTGAGGGTATCTGCTCCAACCCTAACTGCGACGCGTCCAGCGTCGACCATACTTAGGCCACATAGCGCTGCGTCCAGCGCCTGCGGCCCGCACTCATCGCCCGAATTTGGGGCTTTGCGCCGCTATTCGTGCTGTGGTGTAAGCGTTGGCGAACTCTGACTGGTCAATCGTGCCCTCCGTTAGGCTCTCATTGAGCTCGGTGAAGATTCGCAACCCTTCGCCAGCCGCTACAGATTCCAACTGAGCACATTTCGAACCTAGCAACCGGATGGAAACCTTCTCAAGACGCTCGTCCATTTGGTCTCCATGGTGAGACTCGACCAACAGCCTGTAAACCGCCCAGAGTCGTTTGGCACAAGCCTTCGGCAAATGACCCATGAGTGCGGCGGTGATGATCAAAAGGACTATGGTCTCAAGGGCCTGATCAGGGGCATCATTTTTCATAGCTGCTTTGACATGCCAGTGTCGCATCAGCGCAGCTAGTCCAGTCTCAGGAAGCTGAGCCTGCTCCACTAGTGCATGCAACGCCGATGCTGCATGCCCCAGCGATTTTTCAAAGGGTACTCGATAATCCCAGAGCGCCGAGATCACTGAAATGAGCCTAGGTTCAGCGTCGAGGATTTCTACGGCTTGACGTACGGTTCGTGCAGTATAGGCAGCCGGGGGGAGCAGCCGGACAATTTCGGATAGCTGTACGATTACCCCGACCCGCCATTCGCACAGCTGCGCAATTTTGCCGGCTTTTTCAATAGGGGAGAGCTGCCCAACCTCTGTCATTGCGGTCAGGACATCAAGCGTGCAGAAACCGTCGACCTCGGAACCTGCAGCACAAAATATCCGCAGCGATTCGTCATCAGAATAGAGCCGGTACCGTTCCGGCTCTTTGCCAAGTATCTCCACGATTTCACTGTTGCTGCGCCCAATGACTCTGGCGGGCGATGCCTCGCTTGCCACCTCTGGAGGGGAGGGCTGAAGGATCGAGGCGAGATGGGGTTTCAAAGCGTTCTGTAGCTCCAAGCATTTGCTTCGCTTTGGGCTTCCAAACACGGGGTTCGTGAACTCGGCAAGCTCCTCCATCGTGGCCTTGGCCACCGCAATTTGACCGAAGAAAGTAATGACGGCGTCGATCAGCCCCAAGTCGTTAAGGACTAACAGTGCTGTCCAATCCAGCAAAGGCACTCGCTTGCGCAGGTCATCGGCACCGGTCGGCTGCCAACCTGTATCGTTGACCATTGCCAAGTGATACTGGCGATCATCCCGGCTGGACACCTTGGCAATTTCCCACAGGTGCACGATATCGCAAACGTAAGACAGCACCAGTCGTGGGCGCCACGAGAAAGGAACGGTATTCAATCCCTGCTGTAGGGAGCGCTCTAGCCGCTTCTGGAAGGCCTCTCTGTCGGGCGTCATTCCAGTCAGTGCTTTCAGGCTTTCCACCAACTCCGTGCCAGAGGCGCCCTCTCGGATTTCGCCTCTCCAGAGCATCCGGGAATTCGGGAAATTCCTGAAGAATGCATCAGCGCGTGTGCGGAACTGCTCTCTATCCCTGGCAAGGTCGATGTCACTGCGTCCACCCAGAGTGCCGCTCAGGTGCATCATCAAGTAGGTGCCTTCCTGGCTCTCTACACTCTGATCCACCAGCTCGCCCGCTCGCAGGGCCAGCTCCAGTAGCCGTTCGCTCGTTGGGTCGGAAAACTGAATGAGAAAGAACAGTAACTTAACGAACTCCAATTGTTCCCCTTTGGATCTCGCAGTTTCGAGCGCTCTTTCCGCTGCCTCCACGGCGTCATCGACGTAGCCGCAACGCGTGGCAATCGTCGCATAGGTGTTCAGTGCCAGTGGATCGTCAGATCCTGTGGCTACAATTTTCAACAACCGATCGCGGGCCTTTTCCGTTTCGCCCAGGTGATCAAGTGCCAATGCCTCGAAGGCTCCCATTCGATCGCCAGGCTCAACGCGAACTCGATTGCTTTGACACAGCTCTACGATGCCTTGCCAATCTCTCAAGGTCACCAAGGCCAGCCCAAGCCGCACAGCCACCGCAGGCGAGAGGACATAGTGCTCAGTGATCCTTTCGGAGAGTCGAACACACGCCTGCGCGCTCTGCGGGTCGGTAGGGTCAAGCTCGTGGATGAGGGTGAGTGCAATACTGACGGGCCGATCCAGTTCTTCATACCTGGCCTGCAGCGTCCTCAACGCCTCATCCTTGGCCAACCTGCTCATCTCCAACTGGAGATAAAATTGTGCGAGGGCGGCTTCGGGGGCCAGAGCAGGATCTGCTTCGAGCAGCCCCATCCACTGGTTCACGAGGCCGGTCTGAACTGATTTGTGCGCCGAAATAGACGCTGCGGTGACAGCCGCCCCAAACAGGGGGTGGCTGCGATCCACGTCACCGACGTATGCGCCAAAGCCTTGATAGCACGCCCGAAATTTACGGGTTTCATAGAGCAGAAGCGTGCCCCAGAACTGCTTGTCAGGTGAGTCGGGCAACTGATCATTTGCCGACAATGCGAGGGTGAAGTCCGCCAATTGACCCGCAATGCCCCGCAAGACCTCATGGATATGGGGCAAGTCAGGGCGCTTCTGCGCTGCATCCTTCAGGTCTGCAAGTATCGACTCTGCCTTGCCAAGGGCCGACGCTGTGGCCCCCCAGATGTCGACGAGCTGCTCTATGTTGGAGCCCCAGCCAGATGCCTTTATGGACAGGACAGCATCGTTAATCGCAACCCAAGCTTCCTCAAGCTTTTGAAGGTCTACACCCGGAAGACCTGCGGGTGGGATAGATTCACGTCGCGGCGTAGTGGCGGTGGCCACTGCGAGGGAAAATTTGGCTCGGGCCCTAAGCAACAGCAACAGTTCACGAATGTCATCGGACGCGTCACAGGCTTCAAGGCCCGCCTCGCAGTCCGTCAGGGCATTTGCCGGTTCTTCAGACAGCCAATGTGCAAACGCTCTGGCGAAAGACCGTTGAGGTTCCGCAAGCAAATTCGCCTGCTCAACGGCCAACTCGTAATGCCCTTGCACGGCATGCAGCCGGGAGCGAATGGCAATGATGGCTGGATCTGCACCCTCCAGTAAATCATGTAGCTCTGCAAGTGAGTCGCTATCGTTCTCGAATCGGATGCGGATCTCCGCTTCCACCTGGGCTGCTCGGAACTTGGGGAGCGGCGTTACCTCATACGCGTTCTGGTAGGAAGAGACTGCCGCTCTGTTATCTCCCGTTTGAACCTGCCAGTTGCCACGTAGGCGCCAATATTCTGCGCGCTCAAGGGTGGCCGACCCTTCGAGTTTTGGCTCTGCCTCATCTAGCTGGATCTTCGCTCGATCCAGCGCGGTGACCTGTAGATCTGCCTTGGCCTGAGTCAAGTTCCAGGCAAGCGTGCCGCGAGCTGGGTTGACCCAGTAGTCTTCCGTTGGGCCTGCCAAGGCGTTCATCAGTGCGGAGCCTCGTGCAGCCACGCCTTTTACCACGCCCTGAACCAGGGTTAAGCGGTCATCTGCTTGCATCCCTGGGTGTGTTTGCTCTGCGCGCTCACTCAGGATATGCCCCATGCGAGACAGTTCGTTCTGGTGGCGAATGTCCTCCGAGAGATCCGTAGCTATTTTTAGTACGTTCTTTGTGGGCGCACGAAGGGTGACGGATTTGCGTTCAGCGGACAGATCGTCGACCGAGATGCGATTCAGCTCATCCCTGAGCCAAACATAGTAAAGGGGGCAGTCGACAGGATCTTCGTTCACCGATAGGTCGCAGATCACCAGAAGTACCGGTTCTACGGCTCGGGCGTAATAGCGGACAGTGGTGGCTTTCAGAGACACCGAAATGTATTCGCCATCCGCCGTCAGGTTCGGAGAGCGGGTGCCCTTAAGCTGGATACGGAAAATATCCGTCGCTTGTTGATTCGGCGTGGTCTGCACTTGGAAGTCATAGCCATAGTCGTCAGTCCCTTCCAGGCTTTGCACTCGCCAATTCTTGGGATGTCGAGCCATCAGGCAACGTGTTGCATCGGCATTGATGTCGTGCTGATCACCCGTCCCAGGTAGAGGCCCGTCAACTGGCATGGTGCTTCCTCGGTATTATCAAAAATGGGTGCTGGAGGCTTGAACGGCGTTTTGATGCAGCACTATTTGTCCTGAGTATACCGGGCGTCAAACCGGGTTTGGGATCAGACTATGGGATCAATATCTCTGTAACTGGGGCTGCGAGTCAGGTTGGGTGCATCCCCCATGTTGTATGAAACCGCCCAAGTTTTTCCGGACAGCGGCCCATCCACAACGCTCGGTAATGGCTTCCTGATGCCAGTCCGGTTACGCTGATGCGTACCAGGGAGGAGGCGCAATGAGTCAGTACCTTTTAAGTTTTGCCAGGCAGAACCTTGAGGGGCGTACTGATGCGTACCTGGTGCTTCTCTGGTGTATGTACCAGGCCAACCAAAGCAAGGGCCGCTACTCCGACCACATCAAGTCACACATCACCACTGCGTCGGATCAGTTGCTGGGTCGTAACTACCAGCGCGTCGCTGCTCGCTTCAAGAAAGTGCTCGATAAAAGGCCTGAACTGGATCGGATACCACCCTCGGGCTTGGGGGCGTTAGATCACCTGCGCGTCAGGAATTTCCGGGGCTTTGGCGAGTTTGGTGCCGACGACAAAGGCACGTTCATTCGATTCAGTAAGCTGAAAAACATTTTCTACGCGCCCAATGGCGGCGGCAAATCATCGCTCTGTGAAGCCATCGAAATTTGCACCACTGGGGACATCAAGGAAGCCGCCAGGCGCAAGACCAAGGTCAAGCAGTACATTGCACGAGGAGAAACCAAGCCCCAGCTCGCTCTCCTGGGAGCGAATAAGCTCAAAATTGCGCCCAGTATCAGTTGGTCGAGTTGCTTCATTGATCGCAATCGCCTTCAGGAGTTTTCGCTGCTGGGCTCGAAGGACACTGGTAGTGGCGAAAGTGATGTCTTGGCGACCTTGTTCGGCCTGGAAGAGCTTCAGGAAGTCATTTCCCGATTCGTGCGCCCTGACAGCTTTACGCTCAAGGCATTCATGCGTGCCGACCAGGCCGAGGCCCTGGCGAACCTTGAACGCGCACGAACAGAGCTTGGCCAAGTGCGGAGCAAGCACAGGGCAGACATCTACGCTGCGATTTCGCAAACCTGTCAGCTCTTGGGGCTGCGGGCCGATCAGGATTTCGAAATTCGTCCAAAGGTACAGCGGCTGCGCAAGACGATAGACATGCACATCCGTGGGGCCGAGCGACTGCGAGCGGCCAAAGCACCGGTGGTCATTCCCATCAAGCATGTTGCGCGTACGTCTGCCATCGCCAAGCGGTTGCTCAGCCGCAAAACGCAGATCGAGACACTGTTTCTGCAAAGGGCCAGTGACGTTAACTATCGCGCTGTTTTTGAAGCCTTGGAAGCTTTGGAAGCCACCGAACAGCCGTCTGAGCAGACCTGTCCCGCCTGTTTGACGCCCCTTGACCAAGTCACGGTGAACCCGTTTGAAAGGGCGCGTGATCAGATCAAGGCGCTCGGGGCTCTGGAGGCCCTGAAGCAATCCAAACAGAAAAATGATACTCAAGTTGTCCTCTGGGCTTCAAGGATCGCGACCGGGGTCAGTTCCGTGAAGGCCAATGCCTATGCCGATGTACCCTGCCCAGTGGCGATGGACGTATTGGAAGCGGTGCTCACAGAGTTCCATACGGCCACTGACCGCTCGACGGTGGCGGCGTCTGTCCTCAATGCTTTCATCGCGCTCTGTGCTGACAGTACAGCCCAGATCGAGGCCTATCTGCGTGCCTGCGAGCGCAGGCAACGGGAGGTTGATCAGGCGGAGGTTCAAGCGGCTCGTCTGGATGCGCTCATCGAACACCTCAAGCAGGTCGATGAGTCGCTGAAACGACAGTTTGACCTCAAAACCCAGGCGCTAACCGGGTTCACAGACGCCAATGACAGGATGTTTGCGCTGATAGGGCAGAGAACGGCTTTGCTCAACGACTCGGTGGATAACAGCCACTTCAACCAGTTGCTCAAGGATCTTGAGGCTGAATACCGAACGCTTTACGGCGACCTGTTGGACTACAAGCTGGAGCTTGAAAAAGCGCGCATTACAGGGATCGAAGCCAAGGCTGCCGAGTACTACCGAGCGATCAATAACCACGACGATGACCATGAGCAGATTGAGACGCTGGCCTTTGAAAAGCTTACGGAGAGCTACCGGATCAAGATCACCAACGTTGACGGCTCCCTGTTGGATGCGTTTGCTGTGCTCAGCGAAGGGCATCTGAGGGCACTGGGCTTGTCGATTCTCTTGGCGATGGCTGAGAAAAACAATTTTCCGCTCATCGTTTTTGATGACGTCGTCAACGCGATCGATACGGATCACCGATCCAACATCATCGACTTGTTTTTCAATGATGACTACCTGCGCCGGATCCAGATGGTGGTGACGACCCACGATCGCCTCTTCTGGGAGCGCTTCTGCATCATCGCTGATCGCCATCCTCAATCCGACCAGCACGCAAACCATGTGCTCAGCTATACGAACAAAGGCATCGTGGTCATTGATCACGCGGGTGGTTTTCAGAAAAAGGTGCACGTGGCGCTGTCGGTTTTCGACGTTCGACAGGCGTTGCTGTATTGCCGGATCTGGTTCGAGTCCATGGTGCTGGAGTTCTGCATTGAGAACGGCGTGCAGGTCACTGCGAACTTCAACAAGTCGCAGCTCAAGAAGAGCGTGTACCTGCAGGTTAGCCTGGAGCACACCTTCAAGCTGGTGGAGCCGTTCATTGACTACGACTTGTCGCACTTCAATTTCATCAAGAACGATCTGGTCAACTGGGGCGGCCAAAACCAGGAGCACCACGCCTTTGATGAAGGCAGCCTGAACTTCGTGCACTCCAAGACCAGTGGGGAGGTCTTGAAAATCTACGATGCCATCCGCTTCTTGGAATGCCAGCTTTTCACGGACAAAAAGAAGGAGTCCGGTGAGAGATACCTTGCTGAGGTCAATGAAAAGATCGAGAAGGCCCGCAGGAAGCTAGCAGGCCTCGCCAGAGCTCCTGAAGAGGTGCAAAAGGAACACCGGGCCGGGTTGAATGCGCTGGAAAAACGCGCCACTGAACTCACCCAAGAGCTTGAGTTTATTGAGCGCTGTATAGTGAGCGTGGCGGATCGTGAGCAAGCAGGGGAATTGTCAGCTCAGTTGCCGGCAACTTAGCGCCACATGTGGCAAGCCTCCGCTTGGATGAGCCCACCTAATCGACCTCAAGCCGATGTACCAGGGTAGGTGGATCACTATTCAGGGGTACTGCCTAGCTAATCGAAACAACAGCAGTGACCATCATCTATCCATAGAAGGTGCATCCGGGGCTCGGAACTGGGTTTGCAACTCAACTGAGTGCTATCGCCAGGGGGGGAACGGGTGGGGAGCGGTAACCTGATCGAATATCGCCTTGGCGACGTCGTACTTGATGAGGTGCTTGCCGTGTGGCGTTGAGCGGACAAACGCCCGAATCTCCGCAGGCCCAAAAGTAAAATGCCTAGGGAGTTTCAGGTGCCTTTTAGCTGAACCGTCAGCACTGTTGCACTGTTCACAAATTGTTATCGGTGCAAAGCTGCTGATTCGGCAGACCTCACCCGGCTGAGGCTTGATCCCGTATGGATCAGCGCCATGATCATGATGGGTATGAACCCCAACGGCCCAACCTTCCCGCTTGTCTGGTCTACTGGGAAAAAGCATTGTCCAGCGGAGTAACTCAAATTTCGTCCGGTCGCAGCACGGGCACTTCCATTGGTCACTCAAATTTGCGTACAAGTGTCTGCAGTGCGCCCCCTCAAAGGCGAGGTAGTCATTCCATCCAGGAATTCGCCTAGCATGGTTGCTCCTCAGCGTCTTTTCTCGGTTGAGGTTTCTGACCCGGGTATCGTCGCACGACAAGCATTGGCCATCGGCCAAGAACTCGGGTTTGCAGGCGCAAGTTCCAAGTGTCAAGGATAAGCCCTCGTAGTACCACATATGATCCAGATGGGACGGCGGGTGATAGCCGCCAAGCGATCATCGCTTGGCGCGGGTGCATCGGCAAGCCATGCATTGGAATAGTACGATCGTCTTGTCGCTCCCAAGCTCCTACGTAACGATATCTGGCAAATTTCACAGGGACGCAATTACCTGTTTACCTCTGCCTTAAAATCAGGATAGTTTGCATCGATGGGTGGCGTTTTGCCGCTATCGTCATGCAAAGGAATTACCAGAGATGACCCTCATGGATAGGTTATGGATGGTGTAAGTTTCAAGCAGGTTGATCAGTATGCGTTGTGCTGTGTCGAGCGTTTATCTGATGAGCTCAAGGATGCCCTTCGGGAAAATCTGACGCGGATATGCCATGGCGTTGACCAGGCGAGCCGTGACAGAGCTTTGTACAAGTACCCGGCAACCTTGCGTGCGTTTTGGGATCGATACTCCGGTAAAACACGCAAGACTCAGGTAGGGATGCTTGGAGAGCTCCTGTCCCACGTTGTGATCCTGAAGCTTTTCCCTGGCTTTGACGTTGTCTCTCCATTTTTCAACATGGAAGAGAAAAGCATACGCAAGGGCTTCGATCTGCTGCTCTATGAATCGTCAAGCAATGAGGTCTGGATCACTGAGGTGAAATCCGGTGGGATTAGGGTGGGCAAGACCCCATGTACTGCCACTCGTGATCTGCTCGCTAAGGCCCGCGATGATCTAAAGGGACGACTCGCGGAGCAGGAGATGAATCATTGGCAGAACGCGATCAACGCGGCCCGCAACTCCATCCACGCCAAGGCTGACTTCAGGGACTCCGTGCTGGAGATTCTAGAGCTTGAGGCTGACATGGCCGTGGGTCAATCGGCGACTGCAGCTGACAATAACGTCTTTCTGATATCGGCCCTGTTCAGTGACGTCTCCCAGCGCGTTGCAGAAAAAACCATCTCCAAGTTCACAACTGACCTAGCAAGCGAGTCTGCCTTCAAAACGCTGGTGGTGCTGTCGCTGCACAAGGGCACGCTGACGCGGTTGGAAGAATTTTTGAAAGCGGAATCGGGACACTGACATGAAAGAGCTGACAATCAGGAAGTTAGCCAACACGAAATTCAAAGACCTGTACTTCCGCCTCCTCAGCAAGGATGAGATGGAAGACTCGGAGGTCGTTAAGCTGCTGGCTATCGCAGTGCTGTTGCTTAACCATCAGACGCCGGAGATCAAGCGTCTGGGCTATCGGATCATCCTGTTTTACGGAAACCTCACTGGCCGATACGAAGCCCTCTACGATGTCGCGCTCCACCACGGCTTACATCCTGTATCTGCCGTGATCGGTAACGACTTTCCAGAGGACGACCACCGCAGCGACTCTTTCATCCGACAGATTGTAGGAAGCTACGTTGACACATTCCGCGATCAGGGCATTGTACTGACCGAGCAGCAGGAGGCACTGCGCACGTTCGTCCAGTCCGAATACGAGCACTCTTCCGTGGTAGTGGCCCCGACGTCGTATGGAAAGTCCGAGCTGATCATCAAGTCAGTGAACGATAACCCTCACAGTAAGATCCTGATCCTGGTGCCTTCCAAAGCGCTCCTAGCACAGACCAAGAAGCGCCTCATTTATGCCGATATTGAAGGTTTGGGGAAGGTGATCTCTCATCCTGAGATGTATGTTGAAGGCCGAAACGATCGAGCATTTGTGCTGACCCAGGAGCGCTTGAGCCGGCTGCTGAACGATCACCCCTTGCTAAGTTTCGACATGGTGTTTGTCGATGAGGCGCACAACCTTCTTCAGAATGACCGACGAAGCGAACTGCTGGCTACCATGCTGTGCATTCTGGGAGCGCGCAACCAAAAGACCTCGTTCAAGTTCCTCACTCCCTTTCTCTGTGACGAGCTCAACGTCAGGGTACGCTTTCTGGACATGATCCCTACGGGATTCAGGATTGATGAGTACATCAAGTCAGAGCGCTTTTACCTTCGAGATTTCAGGCCAAACAAGGGGGATGGAAAACTCAAACTGTACGACCATTTCCTCAATGTCTGGCTTGATATTGACGGCAAATACCAGAATTGCTTCGAGCTGATCCGACGCGAGTCGCTCAACAAGAACATCATCTATGGAAACAAGAAGAAGAGTATTGAGGCATTCGCTGTGGGGTTGGCTGCGACACTGAAGCCTGTTGATTGTCCCTTCATCGCGCGTGCATGCGACGAGCTGGAGGATGCTTTTGATAAGCGCTATCGCTTGATCTCGTGTCTCAGGAAAGGCGTCATGTATCACCATGGCTCTATCCCGGACACCATCCGCCTGTATCTTGAAAGTCTCTTCAGCGCTTCAAAGAAAATGAAATACCTGGTGTGTAATTCAACGTTACTGGAGGGCGTGAATCTACCCATCGAGCGGTTGTTTATCTTTGATTACACAAAAGGGCAAAGCAATCTCACGTCGTCCCAGTTCAAAAACCTGATTGGGCGGGTCAATCGTTTTAGCGAAGTATTTGCGCCTGAGGCGCAGGCTTCACTGAAGAAGCTGGAGTCCAGTATTTATCTGCTCGGAGTCGAGGGGTTCACCAGCAAGCGGGCAAATCTCCAAAGCTTTTACCAAAAGGCGGTGAACGTCTCGCAGGTTGACCAGGATAGCGTCGGTAATGTCATGCTTGAGGCCACGACCATCGTGGATGGCAAGATTTCGAAACTGTACAACGATGCGGTTGAACGCCTGGCAAATTTGCATCCGGGCTTGCTGGGGGATCGTCCTTGCCAATACGTGACGACCGAGCTTGGAAAGCTGATGATCGCCAATAGCATCAGTGAACTCGATGTTTTCAAGCATGAGGAACGTATTGATCGGCGGATCAAGAATTCGGTCAAGACGCTTGGGCAAATCAGCGACGTTGCACGACTGATGCGGGCTGTCCAGAAGCTCTTCATCGCAAACTTTGAAGATAGCCGAGAGCACCGTGATTTGCTACGTCTCAACGAGCTCCCTGCGCTTAAGTTCTACACCATGCTTCTGGATTGGAGGTTGAAGCGATACAGCCTCAAGAGAATGATCCGGCTCACCCTTCGGTACTGGAACAAGCTTGCCGAAGAAGGAGTCACCGACCACGTTTTTGTGGGCAAATGGGGCGACTCGACCTTCGGTGAGAGCGTGTACGAGAACTGGGTCAGGATCTCTCAGAAAGATGATGCCGAGCGCATCAACCTGGCTATCGTGCATTTGAAGGACGAAGAGGATTTCTTCGACAACCGGATCTTAAAGTTCGTGGAAGTGCTCAACGGTGTCGGTGCTTTGGAGGCTGGGTTCTACAAGCGGATCAAATATGGTACCGACGATGATCTCAGGATCAAGCTGATTCGGGACGGCTTCAGCCGTGGCCTGGCCGACCTCATGCTCGCAGATTATGCAGAAATGGTCAGGGTGGGATCGGATGGCGAAGTCCAAGTGGACTCGCGCATCGTCAGAAAAATGATGAGTGACGAGGTCAGCGATCTGATGATTTTTGAGGCGAAAATGAGCATTCGGGTTTGATCGTGACCGCTGGAATTAACAACGTGGCTTTGGCGGTGGCGAGCTCTCTAGGCTTTGCTCCAGCAGGCAATCGACCGCTTGGCCTGACTGTGGGTGAGTGACCCAGTACTCCCTACATGGTCAGACCATGAGCATAAGACCGGTGCCGGTTGCGCGAAGCCCCGTTGACCAACTCACGCCCTGGATCTGATGGCAGTGGTAGCCTACGACTTCAATTGAATTGGCGGTGGGTACCTCCGCCGATAGACGGGCCATCCGAAGAACGAGGGAGAAAGTTCGGAGATTTCGCTTGGCATATCGTTAAGAAATACGAGCTGGATGCCTGCTTCACTGAAAGTAGGCCGTGGGGGATTCAAGAAGGTAGCCACTACACCATGCGTCCCTGTGGCTTTGATCATGATCGGTCAGAGCCTGACCCCGAAGGTTTAAAGGCGATGCGCCGTGCATACAGAAAAATGACTGATTTACAGCGTGTGATGGTACTTACGCTGCTTCACCTCTACTCCCCTGGAAAGGACGACTTCTACTTGATAGGTGGCTGTCCTACCAAGATTTCTGCAGCTGAAGCGCTCGCAGTGTTGCGAGCAAATGGAACAGCGCTACGGGAGTGGGGACTGCTTGTAACTCATTACGCGGGCTGGTGATGCTGCCCACGTACCTGATTGGCGGCTTCTGGCATTCTCAAGCAGGAGGCTCTGCTATGCATGGGTGGAGTTAGATTGTGTCAAAGCCGCCCGCAAGACCACCTCAACTTTCCTTGAAGCCTCAGCTCACGACTCTGAGTGCCAGTACTGACTCACCGTCGATTTTGAAAGTCCAAGCAGCTGCCGGATTTCGGCTTGGGTCTTCCCCTCAGCCTTCAGCCGCCGCACCGCATTTTTGTTTTCGGAATTCGCCGGCTTGCCCTTGGATCGAGAAACAAGCTCCCCGTCTACGATCTGCTCTTGCAGCAGCGCCAGGCCACCAGCGGCCTTGAAACGATCCAATTCACTCTGGGCTGCGGCGATGGCGTCATCAGGTGTCTGACCGCGCTCAAGCGCTATGCACATCGCCATGAACGCAAGGAGGTCAAAATCCAAGGCCTTGGCCAAGGAGGAAAGCTTTTCGATGGTGAGCTTGGATTTGCCACGCTCGATTAGGCTTAGCGAGGTTCGGAAGGTCGACTCATTGAGCTCTTCGTAGCTCAAGCCGCGCTGCTGCCGTATGGCCCTAAGCGCTGCACCTATCTCGTTTTTCAGCGTCATGATCATCCGAAAAGTCAGGATAGAGCCATATCCTGGTGGTTCTGATAAATAGCGCAGGTTGTGCTTATAAGAACCTCTCGGCTATCATGGACTCTTTTGCAGCATGTTCCGGCGATGATCTTTGGTCGCACGTGATCCATCCCTGCGTCTGAGTTCGAGCAGAGTAGGGCTGTCAATTTACGATTAAATCGAATTAAGAGGCGGCGATATGCGGGTGTACATCCTCTCCGATTTGCACTTGGAATTCTCAGCGCTCCAGCTTCCACCATTTGCCCCAGGAAGCCTCGATCTTGTAGTGCTAGCTGGAGACATTCACAAATTGGATAAAGGTGTGCGGTGGGCTAATGAGACCTTCAGCTGCGACGTCCTCTATGTGATGGGCAATCACGAGTTTTACGCCGGCCATTTTGATAGGACGCTTCAGAAAGCCCGCGCCGCTGCGCAGAGTCATGTCCATGTGCTCGAAAACGAGTGCTACATAGCAGGCAGGATTCGGTTCTTGGGAACAAGCGGCTGGACAGATTTCAGCTCGACCGGCGATGTGATCGCTGCAACGAATATGGCGCGGTCGATGATGACTGACTACCGGGCGATACGCGCCGATCAAAACTATCGACGGCTGCGCCCGGACGACGTCGCCAGCAGGAATCACCAAGCGAAGCAATGGCTAACTGAAGAGCTGCAAAAGCCGTTCGCCGGCAAAACTGTCGTAATCACACATCATGCGCCCATTATCGAAGTCTGTGGTGGCGAGCACGAGGGCCACCTGAACGCTGCTTACTGCAATACATGGCACGCTCTAGTCCACCGAGCCGATGCATGGATTTTTGGCCATACCCACCATTCGACTGATGTTGAGCTATCAGGCTGCAGGCTGATCAGCAATCAACGAGGTTATCCGGAAGAAGAGTGTGGTTTCGATCTCGGGAAGATCGTGGAATTTTGAAGATACGGAGTGCGCTGTGTCGTACAGCTCGATAAATACAACACTGATATCTCATGTTCCCCCGGAAGTTGAGGCTGCAAAGGCCATCGCCTGGGGTGTGCTGATCGACGCGTTTCTGATGCACGCTGCTCAGGTGGGCTCTCGGTTCACAGGCTCTGTTTACTGCGATCGCTCAGGGGCAGCGCTGGACGGAATGACAGTGATAACACCACACGTAGTTCGGCTATCGCAGAAGCATGGCATGACGCTTCTTCGTAGCATTTCGGGTGCCGACCATTACGTGATTGTCACTCCATTCTCGATTACATCAACGGAAGCCCTGGACGCCTGAGGGAGAGGTATCAGCTAGATTCAATTCGACGAATATGGTGTCTATTTGATATCAATATCTCTTTGGGCGATTTGCCTGTTCGGGGTAAGGAACCCAGATCAGGACGAGCCTAGGCTGAAAGAGCCCAAGCTCCTAAAATCACGTCAAATCGGAGCTCCAGGATGAATGAAATAAAAGCGAGGTTGGCTGGGCCAGCGTTGCATATGCCAGGTGTTAAGCTGGACGTTGAGGATGCGATTGAGCAGGTGAAGGAGCGTTATCCAGGCCGTAGTCACTGCGTTGTCAGTGATTGGGTTTGGCTCGATCTTGCTGCACCTGAGGAGGTGCTGCAGGGGATTCGGGCGCAAGGACAGCAGCCGGTGATGATCCTGGCATTCAACGCGCTCTACGACAGCCTCGACTCAGATATCAGCGAGAGCTGGGTGCGCACCCAGCCCATGGTTGAATTCAGTGACTCGAAGTTTTTTGTGACGGCGCACACCGTCTACGTCCTCGTCGGGGACGGACAGCGTCGGCGGATGCAGCTGTCCACAGTGCTAAAGGTGTTTTGATACAGGCTCCATGAGGCTGAACCATGAGTGATTCGAGAACTATTGCGCCATGCACGTGCTCGCCAGTCGCGTGCTGGAGCGCTGAGCATCGTTGCTTCGTGGGCCGATACGAGCAAATTCTTTCGGTCGCGGAAGGAGTGTTCGGAGATCGTGACAAAGCTCAACGCTGGATTGGAAGGTCGGTGGTTGGACTGGGCCACCGGACACCTTGCACACTGCTATATACCCCCACGGGATACTCAGATGCTGCTGATATGCTCATGCGAATTGATCACGGCATCTGCTTTTAACTCCTGCAGGCTTCTCGGTCGCCCAGTACGAACCCATTTACACCCATTTTTTGCGTCCTTCGGTTGCCACGGCACCTAGAATTTTTGGATGAATTCTCCAGCCGCTTACCTAAGTCCTGAAGGCTTGCCCGTTGGGTCTTTCACTGCGATGTCGTATGCTCGGTTTGCTGTGCTTGATCAAGGACGGGTGGCATGCCGAAGATAAAACCGTTGGACATGAAGCTCTTGGATCTTCTCTTCGAAATGGAGGGGGGATACGTTTTGGACTTCTCAAATCCTACATTCAGCCGATTCTTCTTCGAGGAGCTGGAGATCGATATAGATGATCCTCTCTTCACTGCCGATGGTACGTCCAAGGCCCGACGTCTTCGTAGTTTCCTCAGGCTCGCAGATACTCAGACGAGTGTCCGAGCTCTGAAAGCGCTGTGGGCACATCGGCAGAGCCTTCTCATCCACCAGGCAAAGGATGAGCCAGTTGCGAATGCCGAAGGGCGTTTTTTAACGCTGATTCAGAATCTGGAATCTGGCACCGCAGGTAGTGTTGCTGGCGACCCATTTGCTGCAGTTCGCAAGGTCAGCATTGATCAAGCAGCTGCGCTCAAGCAGAAACTGCTGGCTATCCATAAGCTGCAGCCCCAAGCGCGCGGATATGCGTTCGAGACGTTCCTGCAGGAACTGTTTGAGATTTCGAACCTTCAGCCTCGGGCCCCGTTTCGGAACACTGGTGAGCAAATCGACGGCAGCTTTCTCTGTCGAGGTGAAATCTACCTAGTCGAAGCAAAATGGGTGAGTACGCCTGTGGGTGTCGGTGAGCTCCATATCCTGCAAGGTAAGGTCGTTGATAAGGCTGCCTGGACACGCGGCGTGTTCATAAGCTATTACGGATTTTCCGATGTTGGGCTAAAGGCCTTCGGTCGAGGAAAAAGCCTGGTGTGTATTTCCGGCAAAGATATTCATGATGCTCTAGAAAAGCAGATACCTTTCACAGACGTCATCGACCGTAAGGTAAGAGCTGCTGCCGAGACGGGATCAGTCTTCGTCGAAGTGAAGAACCTGTTCTAGACCTTGGGGCATGTAGGCTTAGGGATAGTAGGTGGCGCGGACAAAAGCCCTCACGACAGTGAATTCGCGCGAGCTCTGAGTGATGATGAGTTCGCGGCGATGCTGAAAGAGTTCGATTCTGTCGGCGAGTGGATGAGTGAACAGGTGGCGTTGAATCGTGCAGCTTCGACCCCTGACGTATTGAACCAGTCGAGGGTGGATGCGGCAGTCGGCGGCACAGAGTCGTGATGCCATCAATGACTATGACGGTCATGTCGAAGGTGATGGCATGAAGCATTTCTGACTCTCAGCCGGCGTCCACTTTGACCTATCTCCGGTGACCGATGAATTGGTTTTGACTGCAGATGACGAGCCGTCTAGCGCCTCTGGTCATTGCAACGTACAGATTCCTGGCATTCATTTCCTCTGGCTCCAAAATCACCGCAACATCTGCTTCCAGGCCCTTCAGCAGCAGAGTGCTGCCGACTGCCCTACGAGATAGAGGTCGGCCTTGGAGTCGATTGCGCTCTCGGATCTGGATGGCGGCTTCATGGAGTGTGTGAGTTCTGGACGCTGCGATCCGGAGCGCGGCGATACAGCAGCGAAGAATTTCAGGTCGATAGACGCGGCAATCCTGCTGCTCGGAAAGTATCTGCAAGAGGTCTATCACCCTTGGATAGGTTGGCTCTGCCAGGAAGCTTACGGCCACGGACTCTGCGACTGTTGGCGGGGTGCGGTTGCGAGCATTGCGAATCGTCTCGACTCGTGTGAGGAAGGGAGTAACGCCGACACCGGTCATCACGCTCCCGGCGAAGTTTGCTATGTGAGTCAGTGCCATTGGCCCCGCCAGTTGGAAATTCTGGGCAAAGGTAATGAGGTCGGGGAGATCCACAGCCTCAACTGTGGTCGCACCGGGTGTTTGGCTGGTCAGACGCTGTCGGCCAGTGACGTTTCTCGAATCGCCGATAATGAGCGCGGACTCTCCTTGGCCCAGGGGCGTCATGGCAGCGGCTCGCCGCTGCGCGTCGGCGGTTGCTGCCTGAATCTGCACGCATTGAACTTCAGGAGGCACTGCGGCGAGGTCAATGGGCTGGCCAGCTTCCAGTAGCCGTCTCGCGTGTAGCAACCACTGTCCCAGGTTTTCTGCGCCTGCCAGTCGCCATCGCCAAGGCGTACCCAGGGCTCCAATAGCGGGAAATTCCGGAAGAACCTCCGCGTTCCAGTCGACCAACCTGTTTTGGGCGATGTCGAAGATCGACTGCATTGGGTCGCCCATGACATACGTGGGCAACGTGGCGGCCAGGCAGGTGACGATGGCGTGCTGCACTCGATTGCAATCTTGATACTCGTCGACAAGGACGCGCGAATAGGTCGATTGCAGTACTTGATCAAGATGCCTGGCCCTCAACAGCGCGAGGGCAGCTGCACGGATGGCGGGGTAGTCATTGGCGCGGTTCGTCAGCAGCATGATTGCCGGGTCGTGGCCACTCCTGCCTGGGAACATGCTGATCAGCTTCATGGTGAACCCATCAAGCGTGGCAATTCGGAATGAGGTCGGTGCCACCCTGGCCCGAGCCATCCGGGCGCGAAGGGCTGTGACCCCGGCGTTGGTATGGGTGAGGATCAGAATGGGCCTGGGGCCGTTGTGCTGAGCCAACGTGTCGGCGATCAGCTGGGTCTTACCGCAGCCTGCAGGCGCAGTGATGGATCCCCTAGGAAAGTCGAACAGAGCGATCTCAGGCGGCATGTATCCAGCCCTCGATCCAGTTGATGGTCGCTTGGAGGCTTTGGTGAGAAGCGCTCAGTTCAGGGCCGATGATGGTCTTGGCAATGAACTCGTACGTTGTCACCGATTTGAACCAGCCATTGTTGCGGATGCGGGACGCCAGGCCCAATGCTGCTCGCGTAGGTGGGGCATAGGGGATACCTTGTTCCCGAAATCCTTGTATTGCGTCAAGATTCAAAGTGTTCTGAGATCGATCTCGTATGTGGCTAGCCACTAGGTCTCGTTCCCGGACTTCGATAGCTAGTGCAATCAGCCTGTCGACCGCCGCATCCGGCAGGCTTGCGAACAGCTCATCTTCCAGGGCTCTACCCTGACCCCAGGTAGCGGACTGCCCACCTGCCGCAAGGAACGCGTTTTGGATTTCTGCGTTGACGGGCTTGTCCGCATCGATAATGACGAGTACTTGGTAGCCAAGGCTGAGCAGTGCGGAGCCACGTTGGTAGGCCCTGTCGGGGCTGCCTCCGTTGACGTTGACATATGCTCCACCAAGGGCCAGGAAAGAGGGATGACCCAAGGTGCCCCAGTGCTGATCCAGGCCACGCATAAGTCCCACTTCGCTGGCTCCCTCGCATACCACCACGCGCTTGGCCAAAAAAGCCTCAGGGTCTGCTCGAAGTGTGCTTTGAACGTCATCGGTGATACCGGCCTGGCGTACCTCATGGCGATCAGCAAGTGAACGAACCACGAAGAGTTGATGACCTGAAAGTTCTCGCAGCGCTACTGGGGAATGGGTGGTCAAAAACACCTGAAGTGGCTCTGGAACGTTCTTGGCGCCAAGAGAATCCATGAATCTGATCAACCGGTGCGGCTCCAGGCCGAACTCCACCTCGTCCACCAAAGCGATTGAAGCTGCCTGGGCTGCTTGGCGCTGCAACCCAGCGATGAGTAAGCGGGATGAACCTGTGCCCAAGGATCGCAAAGGAATGCCCTGCTCGTTGTGCAAGGCGATAGCGCCATCACCAATCGAAACAGCATGTGCGTCGAGTA
Source organism: Pseudomonas proteolytica (assembly GCF_007858275.1). Taxonomy (GTDB): domain Bacteria; phylum Pseudomonadota; class Gammaproteobacteria; order Pseudomonadales; family Pseudomonadaceae; genus Aquipseudomonas; species Aquipseudomonas proteolytica. The sequence continues at coordinate 39,372 of NZ_VFEV01000042.1, read as the reverse complement.
GAGCCTGCGCGAATGCGCCCACAGGAACTCCGAGATTCGTGGCAGTCTGAGTCACGATTTGAAGTGGTTCTCGGAGCTGTGCGCCGGCTTGAGCGCCGAAGCTCAGGCGGGCGTCTCGCGCTGCTGCCGCCAACGCTCCGCCCAGGTCGGGCCGGTCTTCAGTAAGTCGGTTGAGGATGGAGTTGCGACTCCACGACAAATTGATGTTGGCATAGCTGCCGATGCGAGCAGGAGAGATGCGAGCACGGTCTTTCCAGGCAAGGTTACGTTCAATCCCCTGCTGCTGCGCCCGCTCGGAGTAGAGCTGCCAGAGGGGTTCAAGGTCGCTCTCTACCCTCAGCGTTAAGGTCAGGACTGTCTCAATGCCAAAGCGCGGTTCGTCTTCCAGTGTTTGATTGGCGAGGTCGAAGCCTCGAAGGAAATCCCCGTAGCTGTCCAGGTTGATCAAGTCGTCGGGCAGATCGCCTAGGGTCGCCATGATCTGGATCGGGCGTGTGACATCCAGTCGATAGAAATCAGTGTCACCAAACGATGCGTTGCGCCGGGCACCCAGACAGAGGTCGATAGCATCGAGAATGCTGGACTTCCCGCTGTCGCCAGGGCCAACCAGGCAATTGAATCCTGGAGCAGGACTCCAGTCCAGGCTTTGAATTGAACGGAAATTTTCGATCTGAATCCGACGAATCCTTGCCATACACTGCTTTCCTGGATGCTGAGCAGCCCGATGCCGCTCCGCTCTGAATAATAGCCAGATTTTGAGTGGCTGCAGTGCGACAGCATGGCTCGCAGCATGCCGGTGAAGGTTAAGCCTGGGGATTAACATTTGGCTGTAAACCATTTTTTTGTACTGTTAACTACTAAGGTTTACAGTGCAAAAAAATGGTTTACAGTCGATGTTTGCTGGTGTTCATGATCCTAATCGTGCCCGTTATCTTCGGTCGCTGAAAGGCATGCAAAATGAGCTCTATGTCTGAAGATCACAGCGGCGCTCAGATCCTTGTTGAGTCATAATGCAGGGGCAATTCTCGATGCTGGCATTTCAAGATTATGCCGCCGCATGCCTCTAGCCCCCCCGCGAGACACCTGTGATGACCGTCGATTTGAGTGAAGAGGAAATGCGCCGGGCGCTGTTCGGCACCTCCAGCTCTGCCCCCACTGCATCTGAAAAACCTCTTTCATCTGAAGCTATCAAACCGATCGCCGCCAAACCGGCAGCTCGTAAATTCTCGTCACCCAAGCTTCGAGTAACGCTGAAGGTCAGCAAAGTCTTCGAAGGCGATGAGGAGCTCTTCAGTTACGACGCGAGTACCTTGAGCACCCTGCTAGCAGAACAAGAGGCTAGAAACGCAGCCAGGAAAAAACGGTTCAAGTACATCGAGCTGGTTTCTGTCGTCCCGGTCTGATGGGTTTGATGCCGGTGTGAAGCAGGGTATTTGCCAAGCAGCATGCCGCAATGGATGTTGCCTTCCCCGATCTCGCTATACCGTAGAGAGTTCAAGATACCAACCCGCTGTTGGTGGCTAACACGTAGTGAGCGAAGTCGGTCAGGCTCTTGAAGCCGTCACCACCTCTGCGATTTAAGAAGAAGCCTTGAATTCCCACCTCGCGAGGCGCGTAGCAATCACGCTGGATCGAGTCACCAATCATCATCACTTGGTTGCCGCTGAAGTACTCGCTGGTATCAGCACCGAGTAGCTCACAGCTCGCCCTGTACATGAATGGCTCAGGTTTCATCGCGCCGATTGCGTAGCTGAAACCGTAACCCTCAAGCGTGGGATAAAGCCGGCGTACGGGTTCTCCATACGGCTCAGCGAGATTGGAGGCAACCGCGATCTTGATGCCTTCGGCCTGCAACATTTCCACTGCTTGCAACCCATCATCAAACGGTTCAATGCTATCTAGATCAGCGTCAAGTGCACCTTGGATTTCGGCCATAAGATCGGGTCGGATGCTGATTCCGAAAAGCTCAGCCGCTTCCGCCAGGCTCAGACTGCGGGTCATGACCTGATGCAGGTCGTTCGGTTGCGGGCGACGACCCTGTCGGATGCCTTCTTTCAAAATCATGCGATAGGGGTGTCTGCCCTGTGGGATTCGAAGCAAGGTGCCGAAGGCATCGAAAAGTATGAATCTGACGGACATCTGGATTTGCCTTTAACAACTGCGGATTCGAGCCCGCTCCATCTGGTCTGGCAGGATACAGTGGATCTGAAGGGCAGACATTCGAAGCGACCAGCAGCATGTGGCTGGTCGGCCCTTAAGTGAGCTTGATGCTTTGCAGCATCCTCAAGAGCAGAAAGTCGTCCGGGGCATTCATGATGAGCTCCCCATCATCAGCGACCCTTACCTCGCATAGCCGGGGATGGCTGAGCAGGCCAGAAGGCAGGGGATGGCGAGCAAACGGATTGTGGAGCACATACAGTCCGTCCATGAGGTGCTCTGTGTAGTCTCGTTTCCGGGCAGTCCGCACCACTGGAGTCAGGCTCCCTGGATTAGGATGCAAGGTGGTGTACACGGAGGGTGCCTCAGGATTATCAGCCAGAGCTCTCAGCTTCCCCCAGGTGGCGAGGCAGCTATACACAACCGCTGATACTTCCGCGTGTGAGTCGTCACAAAACAGTCCGACCTCAATGTTGGTGTTGGCATTTTTAGGGGCTGCAGTGACGTTGTACGATGCGACGTGGGTATCCCCTGGTTTGGTCGCTGCCTCATCGTGGTACAGCCCATACAGCGCTGCAAGGATTGGGCGTCCAGATGCAAAATGTGAGTGCGGTCTGTCGAACGATGCAATGCCAAGTACGAAAGGCTTGCCTTCCACGTGTGCATGGTTGAGGTAGCTTTTCCGGTACTTCTTGACCTTGACATCGAAGCTGTTGCAGATCCGCAGAGTCGATTCGATGTTGAAGTCGGTGAAATCCTTAGGCGGCGCGGCCATAGGAAAGCCGTATGCAGGCTCCCCACCAGCCGGTGGTTTAGCAATCGTAGCCTCCAGGCAGAAGGGCACTTCCCCGTCCACCACGAAGTCGGGGGCATGGTGGCGAAGGTCGATTGGTAAACCCAATTCCTTGAGCGCGGCAAACAGGTAAAGCTCCCAGAATGACGACTCGAAGGTCGTTTGTAGCTCCCTTACAAACTTGCCATCACGGTCTTCGAAGCCTTCGGCCCATTTAGCCAATACCGCGCGCTCCGGCCCATAGGGCGCTTCGTTCATCATTTTGAAGAGCGCATGCTGGGTATCGACATCGACTTGATGGGTGAATAGATCAATGGGCATGAGGCGCGTCCTTGAGCAAGGTCGTTATTCGGGGGTGGCTATTACATCTATGTCTTGGCGGTGAGTGGAGTAAACGTTCCGGCAGCTAGCCGTGGATTGGTCGATGATCCACAGGACAAGCCGGGGAGGAGACTCAAGGCCCTACTCGACCAGTGGGGTCAGCCGCTGGTGAGAAATCGTTACTGTCTTCGCCGCCATGAGTTGATCATGCACATACACCTGCTTGACCTCAATGCGATAGGCCTTCAGGTATTCCACCCAGGCATACCTGGATGCCTTCGTCGCGATCAGCACGACCGATCGTGCGCCTGCCTGGACGGCAGCTTCTGGAGACATGGCGAAGCCCACTGACACCTTTGCCTCGTCAACGAGCTCAGGCGATAAAGTGCTGTACCGCCCTTCCGCTTGCACAAACAGCCCCTTCACACTGACGGAATGTATCCGGCAGATGAAGGGATCCCATTTGTTAGCATGGGCCGGGCGCACCCTGATTCGATCGTGCTTTCTGAAACTTGTTTCCTGGGTTTGAAGGACTACCGTTGCTCGCACTCGACTCAGACGCTGATTGATCGTTGCGATCAGCGAAGGAGAGTCACTGACAAAAATTTCACCCGTGGACGATTGATGCCATTGCTCGGCACAGTAGACATTGAACATCTGCTCGTCGCCGCTGGGCTTAGGTTCCGGTGCTGGGATCGCTGATACGGCGTGATTTGCAGCGTGCAGGGTGATGACGGGGTAGTAGGTTTTGAGATCATCCAGAAAATGTGCAGGGTGCTCAGGCATGGCTGGCCGTGCATCGAATAGCACCACCCGCGCGGAGGCAGGGATGCCCTTGAGGGCCACCAAGAAGTCACTGAGTGTCAGTAGATGGCAGTCGGTGATGATGACGGTGGCGTACTCAGCGAGGTCAGGCGGAAGTTCGTGGAAAGGCACTGCAACGTTCTCAGTACAGGCATCATAGATAGGCAGCATGGAAGTCGAATACACGACGAGCTGAGGAGCCGGCGCGTACAAGATCTGCAGGGTGCCGTACAGCTGGCTCGTGAACTCACAAACGCTTGGTAGAGCACGGGCAGTGATCACCGACAGCCTTGAGTTGATGGCTACGATGATTTCGTCCTGGTAATTATGATGGTCATAGGACGCGATGACTTGGCTGTACCTGGAGTAGCCGTACTGGACTTCCTGAGGCGTATAGGTGGGGAAAAAACTGCTCGATAGGCGTTCAAGCTGTCTGCGCACGGCGACCTGAAGCATGGCGTGGGATTTGAGTTGGCAGTACTCCCCGTCAACAATCGTCCAGTCCCGGTCGGTGCAGAGTTCGAGGGCCTTTGCGGGGGATTTTGGCAGCTCCGTCTTGTGAACGATCGTGCGTCCCCTCAAGCCTTGATCTCTGAACCAGGTCAGCAGCTCAAGCGCCCCACGTTGGCTGGCTTCCAGACTCGTTTGCGAGGATAAGGCTGATTGAATCAACTGCGATGAGCCGAACGACAAGAGGGCCTTGAGCCTGGCAAGCGGAAGTGCGCATGCATCGGAACCAAACGTGTCATAGCAGGCTTCTGCGCGCGTTTGAGGAAGCCCCCAGGCCATCAGTCGCTTAACGTGCTGGTACCGTTGCTGAGCCTCTTGGAACGCTACCCCTAGCAGGGTGCATTGCGGTTCTGGCAGTACCCCTTGCCAGGATTTCAGGTCATTCTGGACGAGGCTGGCTAAGAGCCTCTCGCGTTGAACCGCGTCCAGGGAGGTGAGCAGTCGTTTTGCAGTGGGTTTGAGCTGTATATCGGCGAGGAAAAAGTTGTGCTCAGTGAGCGTGGCCCAGGCCGAGATGTCGAGGCCACATTCCAGGGCGGCTACCAGGTTGACTCCATGGCTACGTGCAGCAGTTCTCAGCATGTACATACGCCCGGCAAGCAGCGGTAAATCGAATGCATCAGTGCGAAAGCGCAATGAGGCGATTCTACCGTTGCCTGAGTCGACGCAGGTGATTTGACTGATGCCATCTAGCCTATGGATGACCCGCTTGATGAGGTACTTCTTCACGAGCGATCGCTCAGTACGATGCCACCTGCGTGGATCATGTTTAGCTCATGACGTGCTGATCGCAGTTTTTGCTTCAGCGTCGAATTTTCCTGTTTGATCAGGGTTAATTCGGTTTGCAATCTAGAATTTTCAATGTTGGGAGGTGCTCCTCCTGGAAGAGTGCTGATCGATTTTTTCAGGTACTCGTTCAGTATCGCCAGGAGCATATGTACTTCAGGGTTGCCTCGGCCAGGATAAAATATTTGTCGAGTGGCCCCAATCTTGGCTGCCAACCAAGTAAGATTAATACTGCCTTTCCTCATGGGAATAAAGGCTTCTGCCTCAATCAGTTTCGCTAGTTCCCGTTTCAATAGAAGGGCGAAGCGATTCTTCAAGTTCAGCTGTGCTAAGCGATCCAGGATTAGTGTTTTTTGCATGGCGCCAGTCCAAGTAGGGTTTACAAATTTTCGCATCAGAGAGCGGGGCGGGAACTCCTGTCATCGTTGCGCGTGTCATCAGCCGACCTTTTTCGAAGTATAGGTACTGCTCCTCCTTCAATACGGTTTCAACTAGTTGGCAGGTTGCTTCAAACGCCTGCAGGAAACTGTCGGTTTTAATAAGGGTTGGTTTGGGTTTTGATTTGGTTGTTAGGTCGACCAATATTTTTTCTAGAACATTGATGCGATGCCTTGCTTCACTCAGCTGAATCTGCAGCGTTTCTTCTGGAATTAAGGCTTCTCCGACCGAACGGGGAATTTTCGTGCAAAGTTTCACTGCGTAGCTCTCAAAAAGTTTCCTTTGAGGTGTGCCTGCCTTTCTATAAAGTGACGGATCCACCCCGACAATCAGGGCGACATCTCTGGCAAGTTTTGAAAAATTTTCGTAGGGTGGCACATTTTTTTTAATCAGTGATTCTAGAGTAGTCTTGGTTTTTGCTAATGTTCTGTTAAGTTGTTCCTGCTTCCAGTCATGCTTATCTTTGCTTTGAGTCGCCAGTTTGCTCGGGCGGTAGTTATTCAATTTGTTCACGCTCCAGTGACAGGCTAGGAGTTGACAAAGATGCAATCACCTCGTCAAAAGTAAGACCTGAGCTTTTGAGGATGGTGGCTATCTGGCAGGCCATAAGCTGCTTGGTGGTAGGATCGCTAAGCTCTAACTTGAGTAGGTCTGGGTTTTTGGCCAGCCGCTCAACCATGTAGGGGTAGTTGGCTGAGGTCAGGTGCGGGTAGGCTTCAGAATCAAGAATTCCCGCAATAACCCGGTGGAGAGGGTTTGACATGTCCACAGCATGTCGTTTCGCACCGACTAGGTCACGGTAGCGGGAGATGTATCCCTGATTATGATTATCGGAATCCAGCACCTCATTAAGTTGGTCGGCTAAGTGCTTATATGATGCTAGTTCGTAGCGAGCGATTGTCAGTTCGTGATGGTATGGCTCCATCTCAGCTTGTGAAATGTCTGCTTCAGCTAACTGACTGATTTTATCCACGAGGTGAAGACTGTTGATTTGAGCCTGTCGCATCTTCACGTTCATGCCTGGCAAATGATCGATGCCCCATACTGCTGCATCGCAAAGGCTACAAACTCTCGACCGTCCTGTGAAGTCTACAAGTTGTTTAGGGCAGTCGCCATCACGCATGCAGATACAGTGAGTGTAAAATCCCGGCGGGGCTTTGCTTCTGGCTATTAAGTCTGTGCCTGATTCTTGGCTGTCTATGAGATAGAATTGTTGGCTTCTGAATTTTTGATCTTTGACGAGCTGCTTCTTATTTTCGTGCCACCCTTTCACAATGGCGCTGTTCGGTGAGCTCGGCTGAGGGATTTTTCCCATCAGCGCCTCATAGGCACTGTCTGTGACCAAGCTATTAGCACGACCGATGTTCTCCAACATGTCTTCGGGCGTAACCACGGTATAGTAGTCAGTAGATACAGCAATCTGATCTTTGATCCTGTGGCCCGCCTGTTGGGCGGTGTAGGTGACATCGAGGTGCCCATACAACCGCATGTGAGAGATCCACGTCACGCGAAGAGAGTGGGGGACATGCACCGCCAGTTCGTTTCCGGAAGCACTTATGGTAATGAAACTGTGATGGGAATCGGGGCTCACAATGGAGTTGTAAACTTGCTCCAGTCCACGGCAAAAATGTACCCATTCGACAGAGTATGTCCCATCCGAAAAAGGCAGATCGTTGTCTTTCCAAGGGCTTCTGAAGAGTGGGCAAATTTTGCCGTATTTATTGGGATCCCTTGGGTCGTTCTCGTAATGAACAAGGCCGGGGGCTTTGGTGTAAATCTGCGTCTGAAAATGCCGCTCATCAATAAGGCTCTTCATCACATCGCCATCAATCACAACATCCCCAGATTTCCCGGACTTATTTGTGTTGACATGCAGGTTGCAGAGGTTAAAGGCGTCTACATATTTTTCGTGATAAAGACTGTCGAACGTTCTAAGATCAAGCCACTGCCCGCTCTGAATTCTTTGGCCTGCGAATAGGCCAATAGCGAGCATCCTGAGTGTTGAAAGCCAGGGTACATAAGCAGTAACCACATTGGAGTTGTCTAGGTCGCGCGGACGGTAATCGCCATACCACCAATTGTAGATGTTGGGTATGGTTGTAATGGGTATATCATAGGTCTCCAGTGGACGCTTCGAGCTGCGTAAAGTTGCTGTAGTGTTGAGGTTGATTTTTGTGAGGTCAATCCAGTCGCTTGTTTTTATTTCTGTAATGGTTTCACGATCAAGGCGGCCATCTAGTATCGCGTTCCTGATGTTGATGCCAATGGTGTCAAGCGCGCTCATATAGGCTTTGGCGATTATTGAAATGTCCCGAGGGAACGGCTTCTTATCAGACTTAGATCGTCCGCCACTTCCAGTCGAATCCATAGAGCGGTTGACAGGGTTGGCATACCCACCATCTACGAAGCCATGAGGTGCGCCATAGGTTCTGACCAGTTCGAAGAAGAGATGCACTGAATTAACAAAAGGCTTGGTAGATTTCTCTGTGAACATCAATGTGCGAAGTTTTAATGCAGTCAACGGCATTTCAAAGTTACCACAAATGTCATGCTCTCGATAAATCGACTGTACAGTCTCGTGGTCAATGAGGTCGTCGCACCAAAATACTATTCGCTCGAAGTCGTTGACAGTTTCTGGCAATCGAAGTGTTGAGCCTGGATGCAGTTCTTTCCATACGGGGAGGTAAAAGAAAATGTAGTCAAATAAGAATTTGATGTGGTTGATCTGGTTGTCGATATAGTTTCTGGAATTATTAGATTTGTTGAGTTTGGTAACAAATATGTTTGCCATTGTCACCCACTGGCTATAAGTATTTTCGATCTCTATGTGCGCGCGCCCTGGGTAGAAATCATTCTTCACCCAATTGAAGTCAGGCTTTCGCGGAGGTAGAGATAGTAAAAGTAGGTAGTCCTCGGCGAATATTGAAGAGTGTAGTTCGTCATACAAGGCCATGCTTTCTTCTGCGACGCGCTGCGCCTTGTCTAATCGCGCCTTCTGTCTTTCCATGAGTGTGCGCTCTTTTCTTTTAAGCTTGGCTTTCGGAGAAGAGCGGGCATACTGTTTATTAATATTTCTGATTTTGAAGCGGCGAAGTTTTCGGTCGTGAGTGGGTATGCTTTGCGCTTCCTCAGGTGTCATGACATAATATTTGACATATTCATCATAGTTCTTAATATTTTTAGCGATATCCTCGTTGTGAGCGCGCTTGGATATCAGGTACATTTGATATCGCTCAAGGTAGAAACACTGCTCGGGTGAAATGATTTCGCTGAATGTAGCCGAAAATTTCTTAAGCCAAGGTATCAAAGAGAAATTTTTATTTCCCTTGTCCAGCTTTAGGCTAACTATCTCAGGTATGGCTGCCCAGATTTCGTCAAAATTAACATCGTCTTTAGATTGCCATGAGGTGCGGTACTGCCAGCCTCTGGAGGCTCTTTCAATGTTGTTTGAGCCCCTCGCTACCTCGAAAATAAATCCATAGGTGTACTTTTCAAGCTCTGGATTCTTTTTCCAAACGGAGCTCAACTCGAATGTGAATGGCAGAGTCACTATTTTCTCTGCCCAGAGCAGACAGAGCCAAGCTTTGAATGGTACTACCAGTCCCGTCACATCTTCGGGTCGGTCGGGAAGCTGGCCCGTCAGTTGGTGATACAGCGTTGATCCTGCAGGGCCAGCATCTCCGTCCAGTAGAGTGATTTTGAAAATAGTGTTCAGATCGCTCTGGTACATTCGACGAGTAGATCTCAAACGACTGAACTTTACGATGGCGTGACGCTTGTGATACTGCCTGTCGCTTGAGAATTCGTTTAGGTTCACCTGCCTGGACGTCAATGGCTCAGTCATTTTGCTGAGAATAATAGTTGACGCAGCGTGCAGTCTATCGGGCGCGATTAACTGAATTTCCGTCGATACATTTATCATGCTGCCAAGCGCTCACGCAGGTCTTGGGCGAGACTTTCATATGCATCCGCACGCAGACTATCGATGCTGCCGGTTTTATTCCAGATTGCCGCCATCTGCTGCGAGGCGTGGATTTCGGCCATGAGCACCTCTTGGTCGAGCTTGGCGTAAATAATGGTGGATGTGATTTTTGCGTGCCCCATCAGCACTTGAATTTCACCCAGGGTTAACCCAACTGTGCGGCGCCCAGGGATGTAAACAAAATTTCTGGCCCAATAGCCGTAGAAGTGACGAAGGCTATGGGAGGTGTAAACCTTGGTGCCTGTGCATTCAGTGAAGCCGGCCTCTTGTTGAGCTTTGGCGAGCGCTCGATTAAGCCTGCGGTTAAGCGAGTTCGGTTTGATAGCGTCAACCAATGCCTCGCCATAGCTGTCGGGATTGTCTGATACAAAAAGGAACTCGCTGTCCGAGGTGGGGCGTATTGCCTTATATTCAGCCAGTGCATCATAGAAGAGGGTTTCAAAGGGTTCGAACATGTAGATTCTGGCGGTCGTTCGTCCTTTGAATGGCAAGTCTTGAGCTGACGGGTCGCGCCAGTGGTTAGGGTCTTCTATGCGAAGGGAACGTTCCTTCACATTGATCTCATCGTTCTTCATGGCCCAGGCTTCGGACTGCCGAAGGCCACCGCCAGCTTGGAGCAGGGAAACTACCTTCTCTAGGGGCGGCAGATTCTCGATCAGCCTCAAAATTCGACGTGATGGAAACTCCTTTGGGGGCTTTCTTTTGGGAGCCTTTCCGCCCTCTAGGCCTCCCGGCGCGGTCTGATAGACCTCAGCAGGTTTTTCCTTGAACTCCATGAGCTTCGAACGCATCTGTTCGATCTCGGTTTTGCTCCGACGACGATCTGCCAGAGCATCGAGTTCGTTAGGCGCCTCGATCACGGTTCCAGGGTTGAGGAATCTGGCCATGGCCAAGGAGTCCCTCAGAAGAGCTGCGTGAAGCCGCAGAAAATCGTTGGCAGCTGCTTTATAGGCAAGGCCCGAGACGATACTGATTGGCTTCCGTCCCAGTCGTTTTGCCACCGTCCTGATCACGAAGTCGGTGCTGTTGACCCCCTGGGTCAAAAAGATGAAGTAGGAATTGATCGTTTCGTTGAGGGCTTCCGGATCGATCTGGCCCGCGCCGAGGGCTCTGGACTCGTACAGATAGTCTATGAAGCCTGCATTGCGGTAGGTGTATTGTTCATTGCCCGCACGTGATCGTTTCGTCCCCAGGTGTCGATGGATCCCTCGGGAGTAGGCGTTGAACGAGGGCACTGGTTCCCCGGTTGCCGATTCGTAGAGACGCGGCGGGTCGGCGTTCACCAGGAGCACATTTTTCAAATTGCTTTTTGGGGGAAGCTTTTGGCCGCTCCAGTCGGCTGAATCCTGTACGCCTGTTGTCAGTTGGACGCGATCAGGTAAAGTCGACTTATCCATATATTGACACCTGTTAGATTCTGTGCTATTTACTCTGGTATAAACCATTTCTGGTCTTTTTGCAAATGAATCAATAGATAATTACTATTGATAAGCATTTGTTGATTGTATTTCTGTAATTTTTCTGCCGGTAACGCGGCAGATGACGTTATCTGAGAGCGCTATGGGTGGTTAAGCGCTATGAACTGTCAGAAGAAGCATGAGACGTGATTGCGGATCTCCTTACCTCAACCCACTCCAGAAGCAGGCAGCGATCAAGTGATCCCCTGATGCTCGACGACGTGCTGTGGTTGCTTTGTCCGCTGTGCTCAGGCGCTGGGGGGGGGGGATTGCCGATCGTTACGGGCCTTGGCGAACGACCTACCATCGCCTCCGGGTATGGCGGAATCGGGGCGCGTTCGATCAGTTGCTCAAACGATTGCACCTCACGCTAAACGATCAAGGTCTCATAGACCTGCATACCTGGATGATCGCTTCAATCGCTGCCCGCGCAACCCGCCCCTAATCAGGTGCAAGTAAAAAAGCGAATTGAGCCTGCCGATCACACTCTAGGCCGCAGTCGTGGTGGCCTCACAACTAAAATTCATATGCATTGCGATGCCAGTGGCGTGCTGTTGCACTTCCTTCTATCTGGCGGTCAAGCCAGTGACATCAGCTCGCCCAGCCGCTACTGGGTGATGTAAGCACCCCGACGAACAAGCGCGATCGCCCTCGCAAGCGTTGCCCGTTGGCTGCGGGCTGACAAGGGCTACGATGCCTATGCTCTGCGGCGCTACTGCGACCGATATCGCATGCAGCCGGTCTTTACTTTGCGCTCGATGACGCGCAAGCCCAAACTTGCGCTGCCCCGGCTTTTTGATCGCCGAAGATACCGGTAACGCAATTATCGAGGGCATGATTGGCTGGTCGAAAGAGAGTCGAAGGGTCGTGACTCGTTTCGACAAGCTTGCGAAAAGCTATGCGGCAATGATCTCGCCGGCTTGCGTCATGCGGTGTTTGAAGCACCTTTTTTCAGGCAGAGCCTAGGCACTGATGTGATTTCGCCTATCCAAGCGGGGCGGATGGACGTGGAGCTGGCTATTTGATAGCGTTGGCCGATCAGCCACCAATGGAAATTCAAATGGACTTTGACTGCTATCCTGACAAGATTTCTATAGGGAATCAGGTTCTTGCGTGCGCTAGAAAGCCAAAAGAAGGCATTCTGTATGTACCATACACCACTGACTTGAATGTCAAACTGGGGGATATTGCAACCATCACCGTTGGTGCTCAAACTCTTGAGTTGAAGGTGGTAGATTTCGCAAGTTATCCATCTCAGAAGATTGGAACAACCCACGATCACATACTAGAACTGCATACCGAAAACATTTCGTCATCAGCGCACAAAGCGAAGGAAGCAACCAGCATGATCAGTATCGGCACGCTGAATGGTCAACAGGTTCAGGTGGGAAATGGAAATACTCAGAACGTAAATATATCGATTGAGCAACTCGCTAAAGAGATCGCCAAAACAGATGACCCCAAAGCAAAAAGTCTATTGAAGGGGTTGCTGGAGAACGCTACTGTGAGCAGCGTCATAGGGGCAGGAGTTTCTGGACTAATTGGCTTGCTATGAGAGTCATAATTAATATGGTTCAGGGATTATCTATATGACCGACTCCGGCCCAACAGTTCTTGACGTGTTTGGCACCTCAAGGGAGCTTCCGGCGAACTACGTAATCAGAGAACATGTAGATTTCAAATTTGTCGACTCTTTAACCAAGGATAGGCATGTTATTGTTCACGGAAGCTCTAAGCAAGGAAAGACCTCACTGAGAAAAAAGCATCTTCTGGCTTCTGATTACAAGACCATTACATGCCAGCGCTCATGGAAAATGATTGATCTCCATGACGCAATTCTTAAAGAGGCAGGCTATGATTTAACTTTGTCAAGTGAAGTGTCAACCAACGGTATTCAGAAAGTTCATTTGAATGCCGGTGTTGGCACAAAACAGATAGAGGATGGGAAAACAACGGCAGTGACTACAAAGCCGTTGGAAATTAACATAGGTAGTGTTACAGATGTAATTCGTGCCTTGCAGGAAATCAGATTCGATAAGTTCTTCGTAATTGAAGAGTTTCATTATCTTGAGGAGTCCACTCAAGTCGACTTCGCTCAAGCATTGAAGGCCTTTCATGAGCTAAGCAAGATATGCTTTATCATTGTCGGAGTCTGGCTTGAAGCGGACAAGCTGACATCTCTGAATAATGATCTTGATGGCCGCATAACATCCGTCAATGCTGATAGTTGGCATGATGAAGATATAGACAATCTCTTCAAGACCAGTGAGGAAATGCTCAACTTGGTTTTTGCACACCCCTTCAAGGAAGAGGTAAAGAAGTATTGTAGGGGCAACGTATTTCTGGTTCAGCAAATTTGCCTAGTCGCGTGCGAGCAACAAGGTATTCATCGCCGTCAAGAGTTGACTGTATTGGTAGCTAGCGAACTGGACGTGCGCGCAGAAATAAAGGATATATTAGAAAGCCAGACGGGACGCTATACAAAATTCCTAATGGATTTCTCTGTTGGTTTTGGCACGACAGAGTTTGAACTTTATAAGTGGATTCTCTGCCCTCTAATAACCTTTAGTAATGGGGTTTTAGCAAATGGACTAACCGCCCAAGCCCTGAGGCGCTTTTTAGAAAAATGGCACCCAAATGGCAATCAGATAAAAATTGGTAGGATATTAGCGGCGCTTGCAAAAGTTATTGACCTTCAACAAGAGAAAAAGATCTCACCGATAATTATCGAATATGATCAGACGCGATCTCGACTAAAAATTGTCGATAAAGGGTTTCTGGTGTGGAGGGAGTTCCAGGAAATTGATGATCTCCTTAGTCTAGCGGATTTAGCTGATGAGTATAAGCTATCCTCTTAGGTATAGAGGGCTAGCCATTTAAAGTACATCAATCACAACGAGGGTTCAGGATTTATTACATTCAGGGTAGCGTCCCCAAGTACAGGCGAACTCCCAGAGCAGTTTCCTTTCAAGATGTTTGATATAGGCGGTTGTGTAGGGAGACCCCATATCTACAGGGCAGGCAGATACCCATAAGTGATCAAGCGGGGTAGTGTCAAGCAGCATTAGTCTGAAAGTATTGCCACCCGAATGGCCCGGACGCTCACTGAATGCAGATGTATCAAACTGGCGGAGGCGATCTGCTAGCGTCTGCCCTGTGGTTTCTCCTATATAAATTATGAAATCATTGTTTACCCTAAAGTTGTCCGGCTTCTTTTTGCTCCTAGCGATGAAGTAGACCCCAGGCAGATTCCTCCCTGGAATTTCACTACGACCAGACCAGGGGTGCCATTCACAAAAACCTACCTCGCCCTGCATTTTCATTGGCTCCTATTCTGCACTATTGTTGATAGAGCCAGCCAGGCCTGAGCTACTCGATAAGCTTGCGGTTTGAACTACCGAAAAACAGCTACGATCCTTTTCCTTGGAAAGAAACCTTTGTGCGCTTTCAAAGGAATAGAATGCCCCGAACACTAATGAGAAATAAAATCCTAGTATCAGAAGCCCCGCTTCCGCCAAGGCAAATTTACCGTGCTTGGCTAAATAAATAATGGTTAGCCTATTTTTCTTTTTTAGGTTTTGAACTGGTAGGCTGTCGAGGTAGGGCTTCAGACCAGGAGTCGTACCGCGTTTAAATTCCACAAAGAAATTTTTAATGTTGGCGTGAGCGGCCAGCCAGAGCAACAACAGTATCACAATTGTTATAAACCCCATCGGAAAAGCATTTTTGTAGTCATGCTTTAAGATCAGAGCGTTAAATTTTCCACCTGAGACAGCGACTAAAATCATTAAAAAGAATTGGATGGAAGTGTTGCGAAGGAACTCTAAAAAATGTTTTCTGCCATCACCTAATACCCACATAATCACTCCCTGCAATATATTCTGATGAGATGACGCTAAGCCTGCGTAGATTCAGCAGAATGCGCGTTTCGAGCGCACTGTAAAGCTAAGCCGTAGGCGTCTGCCAGGTGAGGTGCAATACAGCCCTCCATGCTCATATGCTGTGTCATCACGTTGGAGTGATCAGCATCATCCAATTTACGATGAAAAATCAGCCAACTGTGCAGGTGCGGAGTCGTCTGCGTGGGATGGCTCCCCGCTGCCGCGGAAAGCTTTCTAGCACCCTGATCGTCGGTCATCACAGCTAAACCACGACTCATTGCAAATGCGATAGAGGACAACTCCCCCTTTCCAAGACGCCTAAGGTTTTCCAATCTGCTCATGGCTTGAAGATCATCAAGACTGCAAGCATGTACCGGGAACTGACCCTTTTCACGCGCGTCAATTAGTCGACGCTGTAGCTCTCGGCTAGCGTTGGTTGGTGACGTTCTGGGCTTCACTAGACACTCGTAGTTTACGAATTCGGTAACGCAGAAGTGGCATTGCGCTGCCAGCGCAGCGCGGTACAGGGTGCTAGACGAGAGAACATTCCACACCGAACAGGTGTCTGTCACATTGATCAAATGAAAGCGGGATGGGTCAATGGCCATTGCGCGATCTTCCATAAAGGCTGAGCAGCTCTTGAAGGCCTCCCAAGTCACTAAGCAAGGCTTCAGCCAATCGACCTTGAGTGATGATGCCACGGCTCTGAGCGTCTAGGCACAGCGCGACGTAGCTGTCAGATAACCCCTTTTCCAGTAACTTAGCCTTTCGCTCACGCTGTTGCGTCGTCAATTGGGCCGGCAATTCTGGGTCAATCTTCAGTTCACGAGGAACGCGGTACGACTTTATCCTCTGGAATGCTTGCTCGCTAATTAAGCCCTCGGACTTCAGACCTATGCCCAAGGCAACGCAGCTGACTCGCAACTCATGAGCCCAATACTGGGTATTTTCCTGTGTCCATTGCTCAGGGTTGGGCAGCTGTCGGAGGATTTCTGAAGGCATCAGATACCGGGAGGCAAAGGTGTTTGCTCTCACTTCGACTAGGTCAGCCTTAGTCGTACGGGAGTAGGTAATACTGGGGCCACCCTGCGCATCGAAAAGAGCGTGAGAAAATTCATGCGCAGCGCTAAACCGCTGCCGGTATACGTCTTCGCTGTAGTTGACCAGAATGCACTTCCCAGCCGTGGGGTGAGCCAGGAAAAGCCCCGAAATGTTAGAGTTACCAAGCTTTCTACGGAACACATGCACTCCGGTTTGGCGAATCTCCTGATACACATCCCGAGGCACGGCGTTTGTGGGGTGCTGATTGAAAAGGCGAAAGGCTTCAGCCGCTCGGATTCCATCATTCTTAAAATTCCCAGAAGCCTGCGGCAGCGGAAATTCGAGCTTCATAGCCTTCAACTCACTCATCAGGAAGTCCTCTGTTTCGCAGAGGTACAGGAATTCTTGGACGGCTCTACGATCCTCCTTGATGAACTCAGCTCCGTGCCTGCGGTACAGGATTTCGGTCTGCTCAAAGGGGGCGAGCGGCTCGTTCGAGATGAAGAATTTGAAGTTGCAGTGGTAGAGATCGGCCAGGATAAGCACTTCATCACCCGTAGGCGCCTGAGAGCCGGCTTCAACTGACTGCAGGCGCTCAAGGGGGATGTGGGTGACCGCACACACTTCTTCCTCGCTCATCGCAAGCTGCTTGCGATACCGAGACAGCTTTGAACCTAAAGCTGTTAGATTCATTGCTACACCCACTCTCCTGATCGGGAAGGCCTGATCCTAAATGCATCTGGCACAGTCTGGCTATAGCACCCAGCCGAAAACCATAGAGGAGTTAGGGAAGCTCCGAACAAGTCAGCACAGGTCAGATGGCCTGTGCTGACTTCATCGGAATTCCTAAAAGGGGAATACCATGAGCATCACAAAACAGCGCCTTGTCATTATCGGTGATTCGTCGAGGATGGGATTGGCCTTGGCGAGGTGGTTCAGGAAGGGGGAGGTCGTGCTTTGCGGTCGGAGCTCGTGCAAGCTGGAAACTGCGGTGTCCACCCTGGCCGAGTAGGGAAGCGCTGCGAGCTACTAGGCGTTCCACGCCGGTGTCAGCCAGGACGTGATCAATTCTTCCATCGCGATCGGCACCTACGATCATCTCGTCGTGACCGCTGCAGACCTGACCTTCGCACCGTTGGTCCAACTCAACACCAACGACATTCAACGCATGCTTAACTCGAAGTTCTGGGGCCTGTAAACGCCGCGAATTACTGCCTGAACTTCATCAACCGCAAAGGCTCGGTCACCTACTTCTCTGGCCTCGCGGCTTATCGTCCAGCCGTTGACACTACCACTGTCGCGGCGTTGCATGCGGGTCTTGAAGGCTTCTCGATGGCTCTGGCGTTGGAGGTCAAACCGCTGCGCGTCAATGTGATCTCCCTAGGTGTTGTTGATACTCCGACCTAGAACGTCTTGTCGGAGCAGGATCGTGCTGGTCTGTTCGCTCAGGTGGGGTCGGGGCTGCCGGGCTGACAGGTAGGGCGTGCTGATAATCTCGCTGATGCTGTCCTCTCGCTGGTCGAGAGCGAGTTCATCAATGCGACTGTGTTGCACGTGGATGGCGGCGGTCGTATCGCCTGACGGTATTGGTATGAAGTGTCTAGGGCTGGCCTGAAGCAATGTATGGCCGGCCCTTTTCGATTCAGCACGATCCAATTGTCTGGAAAATCGACTTTTCGTAGGGGAGGAGGCTGGGCTGATCGCAGGTTGAGCTTTTTCGAGGGTTCAGGCATCGGTATGCAGTGTTGTGCGGCACCCAATGGGCATGGGTGTACGAGTCATCACGTTTGTGAGTGAGGTCGTTTCAGAATTTCTAGGGAAGGAGAGGGAGTTTCGAGGGATTCAAAGTACTAGGCAGAAAGCCTGGAAGTGCTCTAGATCAAAGAATGTGGAGCGGGTAGAGGGAATCGAACCCTCACCGATTGCTTGGGAAGCAATAGTTGTACCATTCAACTATACCCGCACGTATTGCTAGTAAAGCTCGCTCACAAAAGCGGTTGTCCAGTAAGAACCCTCAACTAAAGCTTGGGAAGCTTTCGTTTTGCCACTAAACTATACCCGCTCAAAGCGGCTGACTTTGTACCAGATGTGCGCGGCGATTTGAAGTTTTTCTTTGAAAAATGTGCAAGTTGCGAGCGTCCGTCCAAACTTTCAGCCAACCCTGGGCAGCGACACAGCGTCATACCCGCCCAGGGTCCAGCCTTTAAATTGCCAGTGCATGCACAGCCTGCCCCTGGTGATACCGCAGTCGACTCACCGACTGTTGCGGTTTCAAAAAGCCCATCAATGCCTTCCGGCTGTCGTTGCACGCGGCCTTGTGCTCCATGTCCAGGAAGTGCCCGGTGGCCTGGATGGTGCCAAAGCTGCTGTTGGCCACATGTTGGCCAAACAGTCGGGCATCCTCGGCGCTGGTGTATTCGTCCCATTCGCCATTCAAGAACAACACCGGAATGTCGATCTGCCGCGCAGCCTTGAGGTAGCACTGGCGGTCGCTGTTGAGGACCTGGCTGATGTGGAAGTGCATCTGCCCATACTCGTGCTCGGCCAGGGTGCTGACGTGCCGATAGTTGAAGCGCTTGAACAGCGGCGGCAGGTGTTTGCCGATGGTGCTGTTGACCAGGTGCCCGACGCTGTGGCGGTCGAGGCTGCCGAGGTAGTCGACGCCGCGCTCCAGGTAGTCGCGCATCGGCGCGTTGATCACCGGAGAGAACGAGCTGATGACGGCCTTTTCCACTCGCCGAGGCCGCTGGGCAAGGGCGACGAGGGTGGCGACACCGCCCCAGGAGAAGGACAGCACATGTTCGGCGGCGAAGTGCTCGATGAGTTCCAGGAGGATCTGGCCTTCACTGTCCTTCGTCAGCATTTGCTCATGACGGTTGTGGGCTTTGGAGCGACCGGCGTAGGGCTGATCGTACAAAACCACGTTGAACTGCGGATACAGGCTTTTCACGGTCTGGGCAAAAGACGCGGTGGTGGCCATGGAGCCGTTGACCAGGATGATGGTCTTTTGAGCAGCCTCCGCGCGATAGAACTCCGTGTAAACCCGATACTGACCCTGTATATCCAGCACAGCGATTTCTGGCCTCATGTCGTAAGACTCCTGGCAAGCGGGTGGTGCGCGCAGATCACTCTGCACGAGCTTTGTGACAGGTAGGCATACGCCTGGAAGGGAGGCCCATGTCGGTCCGATGAAACTGGCCGACGGGTGTTGTTATGGCGGGCAGCTTGCCTGCAACGCCGGCAATCAAGGGAGTGCGGGCAGGCAATGTGTTTCTTGGAAGAGGCTGTGACTAGCCAGTCAGATTGCGGCTGGCGATTTGATTCAAGCAGGAGGCGGGCCAGGTCGCCAGTTTCCCCCTGGAGTTTTGCCGATCACCGGCCCAACGGTCATATCTGGCGGATTTCAGCCTCGGTCAGCGGCCGATACTGGCCGGGGGCGAGCTGTTCATCCAGCGCCAGCGGCCCCATGCGCTCGCGGTGCAGGCGCGTGACCTTGTTGTTGAAGTGCCCGAACATGCGCTTGACCTGGTGATAACGCCCTTCAATGATGCTTAGACGCGCACTTTTGGGGCCCAGCACCTGCAGATCGGCCGGTTGGGTGGTCAGGTCCTCGAAGGCGAAGTACAGGCCGGCGCTGAACGTTGCGGCATAGTCCGGGCCAATCTCCTGTTCGGTCTCGACGTAGTAGACCTTGGGCAGTTTGGTCTGGGGCTGGGTCAGGCGTCGCGACCACTGGCCGTCATTGGTGAGCAGCAGCAGGCCAGTGGTGTTGAAGTCCAGGCGGCCGGCGATATGCAGGTCGCCCTTGTCGGGTTCATCCAGCAGGTCGAGGACGGTGGCGTGTTGCGGGTCGACGGTGGCACTCACGCAGCCAGGCGGCTTGTGCAGCATGAAGTACCGTGCGGGTTTGCCGGCTTGCAGGAGTTGGCCATCACATTCCACCCGGCTGAATTCGCGAACGTCATGCCGTGGATCGTTTACCGGCTGTCCATCCACCTGGATCCGCCGCTCCGCCAGCAGCAGGCGCACCTGCTGGCGATTGAAGCGCGGCAGGTTGCTGAGAAATCGGTCGATACGCATTACTGGGGCTCGGCCCCGCGCAATTGGGCATCGACCTGGGCACAGCGCGGGCACAGGCAAGCCTTGTTGCGAAGCTCCATCGGCAGGGCTTCGAGCACCTTGGGGTCGATGGTGACGCTGTAGCACCAGCAGGCGCGGTCAGCGGTGCGTGGGTCGGCCAGGGTGCAGTCGTTGCGGGCGCCGCAGGCCGGGCAAAGTGTGGGAGTGGTCATTGGTCGGTTCAGGCGTGATTCAGTCGAGATTGCGGTGAAACCCGGTATACCTGGCACGATACAGCCCTGGGCGGTTTATTGCGCCACAGATGTTTCAATCTATGTCCATGTCGCACCAGATTCTGTTTTTGATGTCAGATATTTCGTCATTCAGCGAAGGCTGTGTGTCGCCCTCCAGCGTCGCTGGTGTGGGCTCTTCCGCGGTCCAGGAGGCCGCCATGTATCGTCGATTGCTCCTCACCGCTGTGCTCGGCTTGACCCTTTCTGCCTGTGTGCCCTATTACGATGGAGGCTCCAGCTACTACCGATCCGAAGTCTACACCGCGCCGGCGCCGGTCTATTACTACGGCGGCGGGCCGTCTTACCAGTATCGGCGTGGGTATTACGCACCGCCCCCGCGCTACTATTCCGCGCCTCGTTATTATCAGCCGGCACCCCGTTACTACCCAGCGGGGCCAAGAGCGGGCTACCGGCCCTACCCAAGCCAGGGTTGGGGCGATCACCGCGGCTACAGTGGTCATGGGCGAGGAGACGGCCGTGGCGGCGATCATGGCCGGGGCCGCGGCGGGCACCGGTAAACATCTATTCCTTTAAACGGCGCGCAAAGCGCCGTTTTTTGTGGGCGACCGTTTGTCTCCACTGTCATATTTCACAGCTATCTTGCGCGCCCTTCTCGGACTTAACTAAGTGGCAATACCTTAGCAGCGCACTGGGATGACACATGATCAGCCGGGTAGTCATTCTATGTTTACTAGGCGTTTTTCCGATCGCTGATGCCAGCGCAGAGTTCGGCTGCCCCTATCCCTCGTCGATCAAGCGCACGGGTGGTTATTTGCAAAGTGACAACGGCGCCTGGAAAAGCCCCAAGGTTGAGTTTCCGGGCTTTGTGGACACGTTTGTCGGCGCCGTTTTTACGCCGACCGAGGCCGGGGAGCGCAGGCGAGGGCATCTGGAATACTGCACCTACAAGGCGGCCAACAACCAGTGGGTCAACCTCAGGTTCCAGGCGCCCGAGCCGCGCCCCAGTATGTCACTGAGCGATTCCACCCACTGGGTGCCGGCCCGTGGGCCGTTTGACCAGCAAATCTACATATGTACGGACAGCCAGCCCGACAACTGTTCGTTCACCCTCGATAACCCCCAAAACTAGCCAATTGCCTGACGCCGCTCTGTCATAAGTCAGACAGGTCCGCCAGCGGATGGCGTCCTTCCCAGGCCTTGTGAAAGTGCGCCTCGACCACCGCCTCGGGAACGCGCTTGATATCCGGCCAATGCCAATGGGGCTGCTGATCCTTGTCGATCAGACGTGCCCGTACCCCTTCACTGAACTCCGGGTGCCGACAGCAATTGAGGCTCAAGGTGTACTCCATCTGGAAAACCTCTGACAGGGACAGGTGCCGTGCCCGTTGGATCTGCTCCCACACCAGATGGGCAGTCAGTGGGCAGCCCTCGCTCAATGTCTTGCCGGCCCGGCTGAACAGCGGGTCGGCATGCTCGCGCAACTGGTTCAACGCGCGCCAGGCGCCGCACACGTCGCCCACATCCAGCCATTCGTCGATTTGCTGGCGTCGTGGCAACCACTGCGGCGCGGGCTGCTGGCTGACGGCTTCCTGGGCCAGGGCCTTGAACAGGCTGTTGAGTTGCATCGCCGTCTGCTCCTGCCAATTCAACTGCAGCAGGCCTTCGAGCATCTCGTCCTGTTGTTCATCCAGCAGGAAACGGTCGGCCAGGCCCAGGTCCAGGGCGTCGCGACCATTCATATGGGCGCCGGTGAGGCCGAGAAACAGGCCGAGCTTGCCCGGCAGGCGTGAGAGGAACCAACTGGCGCCCACATCCGGGTACAGGCCGATGCTGATTTCCGGCATGGCCAGGCGGCTGCTCGGTGTGACCACGCGGATGGCTGCGCTTTGCAGCAAGCCCATGCCGCCGCCCAGCACATAGCCATGGCCCCAGCAGATCAGTGGCTTGGGGTAGGTATGCAAGCGATAGTCGAGACGATATTCCGCAGCAAAAAACTGTGCAGCCAACGCCGGCACTTCACCCGGCTGCTCACGACAGGCCTGGGCCAGGCTGCGCACTTCACCGCCGGCGCAGAACGCCTTGGCCCCATTGCCGCGCAGCAGCACGCAGACGATTTGCGGGTCCCTGGCCCACTGGTCCAGGCGTTCGCCCAGGGCCAGGATCATCGGGAGGGAGAGGGCATTGAGGGATTTTTCCGCGTCCAGGCTGGCGATGCCGATACGGGCCCCATCGGTGCCAGTGAGCTCTTCGAAGTGCAGATTCATCATGACCTCAATCGGTAAATTGAACGTTGAGTATGATCCCTTCGTGGGAATGTGCCGGTTATGCGTCAGATCAATTGACAAGTGGGGTGGGCTTTCCTAGGGTTCGCCCACTCTTTTTACATGATGTGTTTCTGATGACTTCCGACGACCGTATCAAACTCGAACCGAGCTGGAAACACGCCTTGCGCGAGGAGTTCGAGCAGCCGTACATGAACGAGTTGCGCGAGTTCCTGCGCCAGGAGCATGCGGCAGGCAAAGAGATCTACCCGCCGGGCCCGCTGATTTTCAATGCGCTCAACTCCACGCCGCTGGACAAGGTCAAGGTGGTGATCCTCGGCCAGGACCCCTACCACGGCCCGGGCCAGGCCCATGGCCTGTGCTTCTCGGTGCAGCCGGGCGTGCCGACGCCGCCGTCGCTGCTCAACATCTATAAAGAGCTCAAGCGCGACCTCAATATCGACATTCCCAACCATGGTTGCTTGCAAAGCTGGGCCGACCAGGGCGTGTTGCTGCTCAACACCACCATGACCGTGGAACGTGCGACAGCCAACGCCCATGCGGGCAAGGGCTGGCAGTTCTTCACTGACCGGGTGATTGAAGTGGTCAGCGAGCATCAGCCGCACCTGGTGTTCCTGCTGTGGGGCGCGCATGCCCAGGGCAAGCAGAAGCTGATTGATGCCACCAAGCATTTGGTGCTGACTTCGGTGCATCCGTCGCCATTGTCGGCGTATCGCGGGTTTTTGGGCTGCGGGCATTTCAGCCGGACGAACAAGTTTCTTGAGCAGAATGGCGAGACGCCGATCGAGTGGCGTTTGCCGCCCATCTAAGGCCCAACACCAAAGGATGTGAGAGCGCAATTGTGTGGGAGCGGGCTTGCTCGCGAAGGCGGTGGGTCAGTCAAGTATTTATCAACTGAGCCACCGCCTTCGCGAGCAAGCCCGCTCCCACATTAGGGTTGTGCCAGGTTTTAGACGGTGTCCGGCTGGCGATTCCAGTGGCGGAATAATGGTTCCGCGAGGAACAGCACAAACAACAACCGCATCACCTGCATCGCCGTCACCAACGGCACCGACAGTTGCAGGGTCTCCGCCGTCAAACTCATCTCTGCAATCCCTCCGGGCATCATGCCCAGCGTCAGCGAGCGCAGATCCAACTGCGTCAGCGCACTCAAACCTACCGCCGCCAGGGTGGCGATCAACATGGTCAGCACTGTGCCGATCAAGGTGCGGCCCATGAAGGCGGGCGCCCGACGAAAGAACTGCCGGTTGAAGTGGCAACCCAGGCCGCTGCCGATCAACCATTGGCCAATCTGACTGCCGCCATCGGGCAGGCCGATGTGCAGATCCCAGGTGATGCTGGCGATGGCGCTGACCAGCAATGGCCCGAACAACCACGGGTTGGGCTGGTGCAGACGCTGCCAGCCCCAGGCGACCAGGGCGCCGATGGGAAACAGCACGGCCAGCCAGGCCCAGTCCACGGGTGCCGGGTGAAATTGTGGCGCGCCGCCGCCGAGCAAATATTTGAAGATCGCCGGTACGCACAGCACCACCAACAACACCCGCAGACTCTGGCCTGCTGCCACGCGGCTGAGTACCGCGCCATTACGCGCACCGAGGTTGACCATCTCGCCGGAGCCGCCCGGCATACTCGAGAAAAACGCCGTGGCACGGTCTTCACCGCTGCGGCGCATCAACCACACACCGACAATGCTCGACAGGCTGGTGACCAGCGCGCCGAAGAAGATCAGGCCAAAGTGGCTCATCACCTGCTCGATCACCATCGGGGTGAAGTGCAGGCCGATACCGATGCCCACCACCCACTGGCCACAT
This sequence comes from Pseudomonas proteolytica, assembly GCF_007858275.1. Taxonomy (GTDB): domain Bacteria; phylum Pseudomonadota; class Gammaproteobacteria; order Pseudomonadales; family Pseudomonadaceae; genus Aquipseudomonas; species Aquipseudomonas proteolytica. The sequence continues at coordinate 14,796 of NZ_VFEV01000042.1, read as the reverse complement.
TTGCGCCCGCCGGGAATCTCGCCCAACTGCCAGGGCGTGAGGCAGCGCACCAGGATGATCGCCAGCAACGAACCGACCATATACGGCAAAGGCCAGCCGACCAGGCTGGCCAGGTAACCGCCGGCCAGACCGACCAGCGGTGTTGCCCACCATTGTTTAAAGGTGACTTCAGACATCGGCCACGGCGCGACGCTGCAGGGCCCGTTTGCGGTAGATGCGGATCAGCGGGAAGGCCAGCATCAATGCCGTCAGTACCCAGACGCCAAAGGTGATCGGGCTCGACCAGAGAATCTGCAAATCGCCGTTGGAGATCGACAGCGCCCGGCGCAGGTTCTGCTCCATCAGGCCGCCGAGGATAAAGCCCAGCAACACCGGTGACAGCGGGAAGTCCAGCTTGCGCAGGATGTAACCGAAGATACCGATACCCACCATCAGGAACAGGTCGAAGGTGGTGGCGTGGACCGCGTACACACCAATCGCGGTGATGATGGCGATCACCGGCACCAGTGCCCAGTTCGGCACGGCGAGGATGCGGGTGAAGATGCGGATCATCGGGATGTTGAGGATCACCAGCATGATGTTGGCGATAAACAACGAAGCGATCAGGCCCCAGACAATATCCGGCTGCTGTTGGAACAACAGCGGGCCAGGGGTGATGTTGTACAGCGACAACGCGCCGATCATCACCGCAGTGGTACCCGAGCCGGGTACGCCGAGGGTCAACATCGGTACCAGCGCACCGCAGGCGGAGGCGCCGATGGCGGTTTCTGGCGCGGCCAGGCCACGCATGTCGCCTTGCCCGAATTTACCACTGGCACCGGCCAGGCGTTTCTCGGTCATGTAGGCCACGGCTGATGCCAGGGTGGCACCCGCCCCGGGCAGTACGCCCATGATGAAGCCCAGCAGGCCACAGCGGATGTTGACTACAAATACCGCAGAAGCCTCCTTCAGGTTGAACATCATCCGCCCAGTGGCTTTTACCGCCTCCTGGCCACGATGGGTTTTTTCCAGCAGCAGCAGGATCTCGCTGATGGAGAACAGGCCCAATACCAGCACCACAAACTGGATGCCGTCGGTCAGGTGAATATTGTCGCCGGTAAAGCGGTAAACGCCGCTGTTGGCGTCAATACCCACCGCCGACAGGAACAGGCCGATCAGCGCCGCTACAAAGGTCTTCAGCGGTTTGTCACCGGCCATGCCACCGAGGCAGACGATGGCAAATACCATCAGCACGAAGTATTCCGCCGGGCCAAATGCAATCGCCCATTTGGCCAGCAGCGGGGCAAACAGCACCATGCCGCAGGTGGCGATAAACGCGCCGATAAACGAACTCCATGCCGACAACGACAGGGCTACGCCGGCCAGGCCTTTGCGGGCCATTGGGTAGCCGTCCAGGGTAGTCATCACGGTGGAAGCTTCGCCGGGGATGTTCAGCAGGATCGAGCTGATACGCCCGCCGTATTCGCAACCCAGGTATACGGCTGCCAGCAGGATCAAGGCCGATTCTGGCGGCAGGCCCAGGGCAAAGGCGATGGGGATCAACAGTGCCACGCCATTGATCGGGCCCAGGCCCGGCAGCAGGCCGACCACGGTGCCGATCAGGGTGCCGCACAGCGCGGTCACCAGGTTGTAGGGGCTCAGTGCGACGCCGAAGCCCTGGCCCAAATAGCCAAAAGTATCCATATCAGTTCTCCAGAACGTCGAGCAGACCGAGGGGCAGCGGCACGTCCATGGCTTTATCAAAGAGCAGATAAAGACCAATGGCCATCAGGCTGACGATTACCACGCTGGGCATCCAGCGGCCGCCATACAGGCGCGCCATGGGGATGCCGATCAGCATGCTGCTGAGGATAAAACCCAAGGGTTCGAAGGTGCCGGCGAACACGATCAGCAGCGCGACGCAGATAGCGATCTTGAACAGGGTCTGACGGTCGAGGGCGGGCTCTTCTTCGGTGTGCTTGGTCGGCTGCGGGCGAAACAGCATGTAGATCAGTGCCAGGCTCATCAGCCCGAGCATCAGCAGCGGGTAGGCCCGCGGCCCCACGGGTTCGTAGGAAAAGGACGCCTGGTACGGCCAGGCCATCAGCGCCAGGCCGGCGCAGGCCAGCAGCAGCACTGCGGCGAAAATGCGTTGTAAGAGCATAGGAAACTCCAAGGCCACCTTTGTAGGCGCGAGCTTGCTCGCGAAGAACGTGAAAGCGCCGCGTCAAACCAGTTGAACCGCGTTTTCGTTGACGTTTTTCGCGAGCAAGCTCGCTCCTACAGGGGCATTACATGACAGGGGCGATTACTGGATCAGGCCGAACTCTTTGGCCAGCACTTTGTAGTCAGCCACCTGTTTCTTCACGTAGGTGTCCAGCTCCTGGCCGGTCATGGCGAAGGGGAACAGCTCGCGCTGGTCACGCAGCTTGGCGAACTCTTCGGAGGCCAGCAGTTTGTCGAACGCATCCTTCCACCAGGCGTAGTCGGCATCGCTGACTTTTGGCCCGAGGTAGAAACCGCGTACCACCGGCCAGACGATGTCGTAGCCTTGCTCTTTGGCGGTCGGAATATTCTTCATTTCCGGCTCGTCCAGGCGCTCTTCGGAGAACACCGCGAGCAGGCGCATATCGCCGCTGAGGATGTGGGGCATGGAGTCGGAGATGTCGGTACTGCCCACCTGGATATGCCCGCCGAGCAGGGCAGTGGCGATTTCACCGCCGCCTTCGAGGGCCACATAACGCAGGTCACGGGGGTTGATGCCGGCAGCCTTGGCGATCAGGGCGGTCTGCATCCAGTCCTGGCTGCCGACGGTGCCGCCGGAACCAATCACTACTTTGCTCGGATCTTTCTTCAGCGCCTGTACCAGGTCATCGAGGCTCTTGTAGGGCGAATCGGCTTTCACCGCAATCGCGCCATAGCTGGTGCCAACCGCAGCCAGCCATTTCACTGCGCTTTCATCGAACCGCCCGAATTTGCCCTGGGCCAGGTTCAGCAGCGAACCACTGGACCAGGCTACCAGCGTGCCAGCATCGGCGGGGCGCTGGGCCACGACGGCGTTATAGGCCACCGCACCCACGCCGCCAGGCATGTAGGTCACGCGCATGGGCTTGCTCAGCAGCTTCTCGTTGACCAGTGCGCTTTGCACCAGTTTGCACGTCAGGTCAAAACCGCCGCCGGGGGAGGCCGGTGCGATGCACTCCGGGCGCTTGGGTTCATCGGCGGCCAGCAGTTGGCCGGCGAACAACATGCAGCCGGCGGCCAGGGCAAATTTACGCAGGGATGAGGACATGGGGAACTCCGTCATTGTTGTTATTGGGGGTATGACTTTCAGGGTTACCACAGTGCGACGCTGTAACTGACCAGCACGCGCACTTCGTCTGCGTCCCGGGCCGAGTAGTTGGAGCGGTAGGTGGCGTTACGCAGGCGTACGGCCACGTCCTTGAGCGCGCCGCTTTGCACCACATATTTGATTTCGGTGTTGCGTTCCCACTCTTTGCCGGTGTCGCCATTCTTGAGCTTGATGTTGTCACCGGACAAGTAGCGGCTCATGAAGCTCAGGCCGGGGATCCCCAGCTTGGCAAAATCGTAGTCGTAACGGGCCTGCCAGGAACGTTCTTCGGCGCCGGCAAAGTCGTTGATCTGCACAAAGTTGACCAGGTACGGGTCGCTGCCATCCACGTACGGGAATGCGCTATCACCGGACATGTGCTGGTAGCCGGCGCTCAGTTTATGGCCGTTGAGGGCGTAGCTGAAAATGCCGTTGAGGGATTTGTTGTCAATGCTGCCGCCGCGCGCGCTGCCGGTGTCATCGCTGATGGCCAGGCGCAGGTCGGTGCCGAAGGTGCCCGGGCCCATGGGCGTTGAGGCGACCACGCCGAGGAAGTGTTGGCGGTACACGTCGTCCAGTTGGGCGAAGTGGTAGCTGCCGGTGATCTTCTCGGCAAACTTGTAGTCCACGCCACCGAAGTTGAAGTGCTTGCCGGTGGCTCCGCTGAGGAAGCGGCTGTTCTTGTTGTTGAGGGCAATGTCCTCGTAGTTGGTGTCGTCGCGGTCCTTGGCCTTGTCCAGGCGCCCGCCAGTGAACGTCAGGTTCTTGAACTCCTTGGAGGTCAGCAGGCCACCGTTGAAGGTCTGCGGCAGGATGCGCCCGTCGTTGGCCTTGAGGATTGGCAACTCGGGGATCAGCGAACCGACCTTAAGCTCGGTGGCGGAGATTTTCACTTTGCCGGTCAGGCCCAGCTTGGAGTACTCGTCAGCGGCGCGGCCATCATCGTGGGTGGGCAGCAGGCCGCTGCCGGTGCGGTCGGGGCTGGAGTCGAGCTTGACCCCGAGCATGCCCAGCGCATCTACGCCAAAACCGACAGTGCCGTCGGTGTAGCCTGATTGCAGGTTGAGCATGAAGCCCTGGGCCCACTCGTCGCGCTTGGACTGCTGGGCGCTGGTACCGTCGCGAAAGTCGCGGTTGAAGTACATGTTGCGGGTTTCCAGGGTCGCGCTACTGTCTTCAAAGAAGGCAGCCTGGCTAAGCGGCGAAAAGCCGGCAAGGGCAGCGGCACTGGCGAGGGCGGTCTGGGTCAGGCGGGAAAAACGAACAGGCGGGCAAGCCTGGGGCTGTGTCGACAGCATCGTGATGCACTCCGTTATTGTTCTTATGAGGCGAAAACGCTTCGAGGCGTTTTTCGGGCGCTATGGGTGAAATAGCTCGGAAGGTGTAACCGTCCGTTTCCGGATGCTAATGGGCGAACCTTTCACTAACCTTTCAGCGTCCTTTCAATGTTTTCGGGCTTCACAGCACAGGCCGCGGCTGTAAACTGCGCCGCGAGTTGGTAAACAAAGGGTGGCACCGGCCACCCCTCAACGAGGTACAAACCCATGCGTGTCCTGCTCGTCGAAGACCATCTGCAACTGGCCGAAAGTGTGGCCCAGGCGCTCAAGAGCACGGGGTTGACGGTGGATGTGTTGCACGATGGCGTGGCGGCGGACCTGGCCTTGAGCAGCGAGGAATACGCCGTGGCGATTCTCGATGTGGGCTTGCCGCGCATGGATGGTTTCGAGGTGCTGGCGCGCTTGCGGGCCCGTGGGAAAAATCTTCCGGTGTTGATGCTGACTGCCCGCAGCGATGTAAAGGACCGGGTACACGGCCTTAACCTGGGCGCCGATGACTATCTGGCCAAACCCTTTGAACTGACTGAACTGGAAGCCAGGGTCAAGGCGCTGCTGCGCCGCAGCGTGCTGGGTGGCGAGCGGCAGCAGACCTGTGGCGTGCTGGTGTATGACGTGGAAACCCGGCGTTTCACCCTTGGTGGTGAGTTGCTGACGTTGACCTCCCGTGAGCAGGCGGTGCTCGAAGCGCTGATCGCCCGCCCTGGCCGGGTCATGAGCAAGGAGCAACTGGCGTCCCAGGTGTTTGGCCTGGATGAGGAAGCCAGCCCCGATGCCATCGAAATCTATGTGCACCGCTTGCGCAAGAAACTCGATGGGCAGCCGGTCGCCATCGTCACTTTCCGTGGTCTTGGATACTTGCTGGAAGCCCGTGATGCGTAAGCACAGCAGCCTGCGATGGCGCCTGCTGTGGAACCTGGCATTGCTGTTGGTGGTGTTGATGCTGGCCAGCGGCTTGAGCGCCTACTGGAACGGTCGCGAGGCGGCAGACACCGCCTACGACCGCACGTTGCTGGCCTCGGCGCGGACCATCGCCGCCGGCCTGTCCCAGCGCGACGGCACGCTCAGCGCCGATGTGCCCTACGTGGCACTGGACACATTCGCCTATGACAGTGCCGGGCGGATTTATTACCAGGTCAATGATATTCACCAGAAGCTGATTTCTGGCTACGAACACCTGCCAGGCCCGCCGCCGGGCACGCCGCGCACCGACGATTATCCGGCCTTGGCGCGTTTCTATAACGCCAAGTACCAGGGGCAGAATGTGCGGGTGGTGAGCCTGCTCAAGGCGGTGTCGGAACCGAACATGAATGGCATGGCCGAAATCCGCGTGGCAGAAACCGACGAAGCCCGCGTCAGCATGGCCCGCAGCCTGATGGCCGATACCTTGCTGCGCCTGGGCATGCTGGCCATTGGCGCCTTGCTGCTGGTGTGGTTTGCGGTAAGTGCGGCGCTGCGCCCGCTGGAGCGATTGCGCACGGCGGTGGAAGAACGCCAGCCGGATGATCTGCGGCCGCTGCCGCTGGTTGAAGTGCAGCACGAACTGGGGCCGCTGGTGCGGGCCTTGAACCACTTTACCGAACGCCTGCGCGGGCAGTTCGAGCGCCAGGCCCAATTTATTGCCGACGCTTCCCACGAGTTGCGCACCCCATTGGCCGCGCTCAAGGCCCGGCTGGAATTGGGCCTGCGCGCCGAGGAGCCGGCCATCTGGCGCAGCACCCTGGAGACGGCGGCGCAAGGTACGGATCGCTTGACCCACCTGGCCAATCAATTGCTGTCCCTGGCACGCATCGAAAACGGTGCGCGGGCGATTGCTGAAGGGGGGGCGCAGTTGCTCGACCTCAGTCAACTGGCCCGTGAATTGGGCATGGCCATGGCGCCCCTGGCCCATGCTCGCGGCGTGGCATTGGCATTGGAGGCGGATCAGCCGGTGTGGTTGCGCGGCGAGCCGACCTTGCTGAACGAGCTGTTGAGCAACCTGGTGGATAACGCCCTGGCGCACACGCCATCAGGTGGCAACGTGATCCTGCGGGTCACGGCGCCGGCGGTGCTGGAAGTGGAAGATGATGGCCCAGGCATTCCGCTGGATGAGCGCGACCGGGTGTTCGAGCGCTTCTATCGGCGCAACCAGCAGGGCGCGGGGTCAGGCCTGGGGTTGGCGATTGTCGGGGAAATCTGCCGCGCGCACCTGGCCCAGATCAGCCTGCATGATGGCGAGCTGAAAGGGCTCAAGGTGCGGGTAAGTTTTATCGCGGGCTGACAGCGAGGGCCGAGCTGCTTACCTGTGGGAGCTGGCTTGCCTGCGATAGCGGGCGACATACCGCCGCAGAGTGCCAGGCGCCCAGCGTCATCTTTGGCGAACATCGCGGGCAAGCCCGCTCCTACAGGGGGTCAGTAGAACATTGAGCGTGCTTCGTCCAGCTCGGTGCGCACCACTTCATTGAGCGGGTCGATGCGCAGCTTCTTGAATGCCGGCAAGTTCGACAGCGCAGTGTGGGCCAGCGGGTGGTTGGTATTCTTGTGGCAATACAGCACGGCCACTTGCACCAGGTCGACATAGTCCAGGCTGGCCGAGTCGCGCTCAAGGTCCTGGTAGTGCGCGGGCACATTCACCAGCATTTCCGGGAAGTCCCAGCCACGCAGCAGTTTGTCCCCCAGCAGCGGGTGGATGCTATCGATCACATGGTTGAGGCTGACCGGGTCAGAGAGCAGTTCGTAGTGATCTTCGGCGTAGGTCAGGATCGGCAATACGCCGATCTGGTGCACCAGCCCGCCGAGCGCCGCCTGGTCCGGCTTGAGCTGGCTGTGGTTGCGGCACAAGGCATAGCAGACGCCCGCCACTTCCAGGCTGCGGCGCCAGACCTCACGCATCTTCTGTTCGACGGCTTCTGAGCGGGCATGGAAGATTTGTTCCATCACCAGGCCGATCGCCAGGTTGCTGCTGTAGTTGGTGCCCAGGCGCGTGATGGCGGTGTGCAGGTCGGTGACTTCCTGGGAGGCACGTAACAGCGGGCTGTTGACCACCTTGATCAGCCGCGCCGTGAGGGCGGTATCGCGGCTGATGACTTTGCTTAAATGACTGATGCTGACTTCGGGGTCTTCGGCGGCCTGACGAATTTTCAGGGCCACTTCCGGTAACGTGGGCAGAACCAGGTCATCGTTATCGATGGCCATCACCAACGCCTGTTGGACTTTTTCCGCCAGTTTGTTCATTCATGCTCTCTAGGGTGCTGCAAAAGGGTGTGGCGATTAACGCTGGATCTCGCGATCACGGTCCAGTGGGTAGGGCAGGTCGAGCAACTTGAGACCCGGGCCTTCCAGCGTACCTAAATGCACATCGCCACTGTCGGCTGCTTCGGCTTGCAGCACCGCCAGAAGTTCAATCCCTTCGTCGGCCCGGGCGGCAATCACCACCTCGCCGATGGCACTGTTATGGCTGGGGGCAAACAGTGGTGTACCTGGTTCGGGCAATACGTCGCCATCCAGGCTCAGGCGGTACAGGCGCCGCTTGAGTTTGCCCAGGTATTGCATGCGGGCGACGATTTCCTGGCCGGTGTAGCAGCCTTTCTTGAAACTTACGCCACCAACCGCCTGCAGGTTGAGCATCTGCGGGATGAACAGCTCGCGGGTCTGGGCCATGACCTGGCCGATGCCGGCGCGGACCTGCCCCAGCAGCCAGGCATTGAGATCGCCTTCGGCAAGTGTTGCGGCCAGTTGGTTGCGCAGCGGCTCGGCTTGCGCGGCGGGCGCCCAGAGTTCGGCGCGGCCGGGGGAGACGCGAATGGCCAGCAGCTCTTCATGGCGCGCCACGCTGTCGGTCTCGGCTGGCAAATCCAGGCCCAGGCTGGCGATTGCCTGGTCAGCGTCGGCCAGGCCGAAGCGGACCCAGGCGGCGCTTTCGTCCGTGAGCTTGGACTTGGAAAACACGGCGTATTTTTTCAGGTCCGCCAGTTGTGGCTCCAGCAGTTCGCTGGCCATGGCCAGCAACACGCCGTCACCTTGCAGCACGATACGGAAGCTCGACTGCATACGGCCCTTTTGGGTGCAGCGCGCGCCGAGGCTGGCGTGGGTGTCGTTGAGGTAGTTGAGGTTGCAGGTCAGTTGTCCCTGGAGGAACTTGGCCGCGTCAGCGCCGCGAACGGCCAGGACGCCTTCGTGGGACAGGGGGCAGAAGAAAGCAGAGTCAGCCATGGGTCATCGCAGTTGGAAAGTCATGGGTGCATCATAGAGGGGCGCCCGGTAAATGGGTAGTTTCATAAGCCCGACCAAAGCCGACTGTTCCAAGGGGCGTGGGCCTGTATACTTGCGCCCTATTTGAGGAGCGCTCCATGGTCGAAGATGTAGAAATCAATCGCCTGTACTGGCACAGCCGTCGCGGCATGCTGGAGTTGGATGTGTTGCTGGTGCCTTTCACCAAAGAGGTTTACGCGACTCTCGATAAGGTGGATCGCGACCTCTACGTCAGGCTGCTGACCTGCGAAGATCAGGATATGTTCGGCTGGTTCATGGAACGTGCCGAATCGGAAGACCCGGAGCTGCAACGCATGGTCCGGATGATCCTGGATCGTGTCCAGCCCAAGTAATAGCTTTGAATGCCGCTGGCAGGCCTGCGGGCGGTTGCTGGCGGCGTATCTCCTTGCCCAGGTGCTGGCACTCGGTGCGCTGTACCTGCTGGCCGTACCTGTCTTAATTACTCTACTGGGTGTACTGGCGTGCCTGGCCCATGCCTTGTGGACCCTGCCGCGTCATATTCGCTTGACCCACCGTTCGTCGGTTCGTGGCCTGCGCCGCAATGCCGACGGCTGGCAATTGTGGAGCGCGGCGCGAGGTTGGCACGCCGTACAGTTGTGCCCTGACAGCCTGGCGTTGCCGCTGATCGTGGTGCTGCGCTACCGGTTGCCGGGGGAATGGCGGGTACGTTCGGTGTGTGTACCCCATGCTTCGCAGGCCGCCGATGTCCATCGGCGCCTGCGGGTACGCTTGAAGTTCAGTCGCCGTAGGTGGTTGGCACCAGGATAGTGTCGAGGGCCTCTGGCAGCATCTGCGGGTAGTCGAGCGTGTAATGCAGGCCTCGGCTTTCCTTGCGCTCCATGGCCGAGCGGATCATCAGCTCGGCGACCTGGGCCAGGTTGCGCAACTCGATCAGGTCACGGCTGACCTTGTAGTTGCTGTAGAACTCAATCCGATGAGGCTAAACCCAATGGATACAGGGGTTTCAGCCGATGACCGTCATCCACCGCTCCCAAAGTGGGACAAACCTGTTACAAACTGCGCTCGCCAAGCCGTACCACTATCGCCGGTCTGGTCGCTATTACCTTCGCCTTCGCCCTAAAGGAACCGCTAAGGGCTTCTACACGCTATCGCTCAGGACCACAGACAAGGCTACTGCTATGACCATCTCCAAGGACATCCTCAAGACGCTGGCTGCTTTCCACTTGGATAACCCAGCGGCAACATGGGATGAGCTCAGAGAACGGTTGGCAGACATCGCTGAGGAGTGCCTGACCATGGCTCATGGTGATGACTCATTGGTGGCCTACGAGATGATCTATGACGAACTGCGTCTGTCGCTTCGTGAGGCATCAGCTAAGGGGCCAATGACCGTTGATCAACAAAGGGCCGCGAGCAAAGCTGAGGACATCCTTGAGGCCGCTCAGGAGCGCTTGAAGGGGAGGCCGGGCAAGCTGGTTGGGATCGTTGAGGAACTCAGAGGTGTCCCTTGTGGCACGCCTGTAGCCCCTTGTCTGTCCCTATCTGTAAACGCTTCTGAGGCACTGACGTTCGAGCATCTCTCTGGGCTCTATATGGCGGAGCAAAAGGACAACGTACAGGCCAGCACTATGCGAGACGTTAAGTCGTCTTGTGCTGCTATTAGCGCTGCTCTGGGAGAGCTCGACCTTAAAGGGCACACTCGGGCTGACATGGTGGCACTCAAGGCAAAACTCCTTGAGGACCGCAAAGGTTCCACTGTGAACAAGCTACTCACCCGGCTATCAACTGTCATGGATTGGGCTGTTCATAATGGCTACATCGACAAGAGCTTCGATAAGGGGTTGAAGCTATCCAAGGATGCTGACAGCTCGCGTGAGGCGTTCTCTCAGGATCAGGTCCAGTTGCTTATGTCCTACGCTAACGGCCTATCTGCTGATGTATGGCAGCGCTGGGCGTTGTCCCTTGGGGTCATCACTGGGACCCGCATTGAAGAACTCAGGCAGTTGACCAAGGCGGACGTTGAGCAGGTTGGGGGCGTTTGGGTCATCGACATAAATAGGAACGATGGCAAGACAGCCAAGACCAGGAATGCTCTGCGTGTCATACCGTTGACCGATGCGGCCTATGGGTTTGACCTAAAAGCGTTCCTTGCGTTTGTCGATAGCTCTGACTCTCGGCTGTTCACGTTAGGCGCTGGTCAGTTCTCAAACGTGCTTAATGGGGCGTTGCGAGATGTCTTGAGCCTGAACACTGATCGGACCCAGACCTTCCACTCGTTACGTCACTCGCTGGCCGGTGCCTTGAAGGCCGCTGAGGTGCCTGTGGGGACCGCTGAGGCAATCTTGGGGCATTCGTCGGGGTCGATTAGTTATGATCTGTATGGATCTGGCAGCGCCGTTCAGGTAGAACGGATGGCTGAGGCGTTGAGCAAATCCTTTAAGCTGACAGACAACAATTGAGAGATACTTGTATGGAAACTAATCCCGTTAAGTCTAAGCCTACGCTTGAACTAATACTTGTCGATGACAAGTCGTTAATTGTTGAAGTGACCAGTTATCACCTTAAGTTAAATAGCAAGTTGCATGTCGGTGCAAAAGGGGGAGTGCACAAGCTCGGAACATTCAAAATAAATAGCTCGGCCTGTCAGGGGTGGGAGGCTGTCAAAGCAATAAAATATGTTGTTGGTGAATGTGTGGTGCTGATGGAACACATTCCTAAAACAACCCCGAGGACAATTACTTATAAAGTTAGGCAGGATTTTTAAGCGCAACTTTATGGGTGTCGAACTGGACGTTCTTGTCGGCCACCCTGAGCATGAACTGCTGTTTGTGGCTGTTCAGGTTGCCCGCGCCGCTGGCTTGAAGAACCCAAGTCAGCAGGTCAGCCGTCACGCCGGGTACTCAGGGACATCTGGAGCTATCACATTAGGGTCTATACCAAATGTAGATACCTTACCAAAGCTCCCTAACGTGCAGTCAAGGAGCTGAGTTTTTACTGAGGCTGCGGCCTATCAGATGCTCCTACGGGGACGCGCACCAGCCTCTGAGCCGTTCCGAAAGTGGGTCACAGAGGAAGTCCTACCGACCATTCGCAAGACTGGCCCCTACAGCGCAGGTGAGTCCACAAACCCAATCGCAATGGGGATTATTTGAACATCTTGAAAACGTCCCACACGACAGCTCCAATGAATGCAAACCCAGAGATTGCCCATAGAGCCTGCATGATTTTGCGCCGTGCCACATTGATTGACGGTCGCATGCCTGAGGTGATTAGCGTTGCTACGAAGTTGATTACCAATTGGGCACCCATCAGTTTGAGGATGAGGAGTGTGTAAGGCATTGAGTCTCCTTGGTTAGGTTGCCAAAAGATGTCATTGTGCCACATCTGATTTCATGCAAGTTGTCATATCTAAAATATTTCTTCTTGTCACTTGTCAAGAACTATTTAAAAACCCTCACTAAGGGTACAGGTAGGCAGACACACAGAAATAAATCCTGCCTGTACATTCAGATTCCTACCATTTGACCTGAGACTACAGAGTGCCAAGAGCGATCACCCACAGGGTGACACGCCAACGCTCAACCGTCCCCGGTAAGCAGACTAAGCGTCTGGCTCCAGTAGGGAGGAGCGAACATTGATATTGCTGATCGTAAGTCGGTGCCTTTTAGGGCATCGCTGAGAAGCCTTGCACGGGATTGGGGCCACCGTGTATTGCTCAATGTTCACGGGGACCTTAACTTAAAGATCTTAAAGATTACTCATTGAGAACTATCTAATAATTATCTTTATATAAATCTATTCTTTTGTCTTTAAGAAAGGACTTATAGGTTTCTCTTGGAGGGGATTTGTCTTGCGACAATAATTACCCCTGCTTGCCGAGAGTAAGATTAAGCAGGGCTGCAAGTGATCGTTTACACCAGTGGTGCTTGGTTTACTTTAAGAGGTTCTCTCGGGCCATGTGAAGCAAGTGGTCGTAAAAACCCTCACTAAGGCTACAGACACACCACGCCCATCGCTGGGCATCACACAGATAATCGCAGAGTCTTCCTGTTTGCTTCTTCATGCCACCGTCCAGAACCTTTGTCGGGTCTCTGCGCTGGGCTGTGGGAGCGAACCTGAGGAAGCAAACAAGAGGAATAGACAAATGATCACTGACATCAAACATAAGCACGCTGGGCACGTCATCATTATAGAAGGTCAAGCATTCAAGGCCAATAATGCAGGGCAGTGGGACCTAACTGATATCTGGCGAACCTTAAAGTTACCAGTAAAGAACGGACCTGCGCAGTGGCGGACCAAGCAGGCTAAACGAATGGAAGCTATGCAAAATTTGCACAGCTCCAATGGTGCAGGCTCATGGGCGACCAAACGCGCAACCCTTGAATATGCGGGCTGGGTCTCGGATGAATTCAAAGATCTTGTCTATGACGCCTTCGAGGCGATCCTTGAGCTACCAGAAGTAGCTTTGATCGTTGCTGACAAGATGGCCTCTTTGGGAAACGATCACAGTGCATCCATCCTCAAGCGCATGACATTCAATAACAAGTGCCAATGGAGCTCTCTGGGGCACCGTAACACCGTACAGGGCCTACGCTCAGCTATCGCTAAAGGCAACCTTACAGAGGCTCAAGCAGCCGCCCTTGCAGCCAGAGACGGCCTTAGAGGATTCGCTAAATGAGCAACTTTAAGAAAACCATTCCGACAACCGCTGAGCTCGCCTTGATTAACAGGGTGTTCACCAAGCCACGCCGGACATCGCTTATTACGATCCGCGCCTTGGTCTCTAAGGTGAATGCTCCAGGCCGTTCGCGCGATCCTGAATTGGGCACTGTTTACGACCTCGCGGTGACGCTTCCCTACATTGCCCTCATAACAAACCAGCGATGCATGGAAGCGCTCAAGGAAGCTCTTGAAGACGGTCTCAGTTTAAAGACGCTTGTTCGCTGTGACTTGTCCATTCCGATGAGCAGTCAGCCGATAATGCTGGCCTGAGAACTGTCGTAAAAAACCTCACTACGGCCACGGGAATCAATCACCCATGGTCTCCTCAAGGTCCCACGAGGCGCCCTAAGCGTCAGTAGTGGGCAATCTATGCACCACACCGGAACCTCCTCGCTGTCCGCCATTCAGCACAGAGGCGCTCCTACAGTCCCCGCCAAAGTAACCCCACAGGACTGTGAAACCACCTTCAATCCAATACCTTTAAGCAAACCTTGTTGATCCCGTGCGGGTCTCCTTTCCCCATTGGTCACGCGATCATGGCGGCAAGGTTTGGCTTAAGGGTCTCTCAAAGGAGAACCCCAATATGAAGCTCGACATCCAACTCAGTGACAACTCCTTGACCGTTCAAGGCCAACCCGTGACCAAGGCTTATGCCGAGGGCGTAATGCTCGCAGGTCTTATCGCTGCTGCTGGTAAGAATCAGAGTTCGATCACGGCCATCGTGCGCCAGTACATCGAAGCTGGTCTCAGTACCTCAGCATTCCCTGAGCAGACCTCGCTGGCCCGCCAAGAGATCAAAGCAGGTGAAGACCTTCGAGCAGCTCAGCTCCGTGACGCTCAGTTCCACGCAGACCGATGCGCTTCCTATCAGGCACCTACACGCCTTGAAGTGGCTCGGGCTCGTGAAGCCAAAGAGAAACGAGCAGCAGACATCCGGGCACACGGTGCGGCCATTCGCGCAGCTCGTCGTAATTGACAACAGCTAAGCGGTCCACAAAGAACATCACTTCGAACAACTCAAGGAGATCCCACATGAAAACTAACGAATACATCAAGCCCACCAACTGGTCTACCGCTCTCACTGAGCAAGGCTGTTGCCGCTGACCGAAAACTGACCCAGTAGAGGCTGTTCTGCCGACTGAAAACTGACCCAGGTGTTCAACTGCTTCTGCTCACTTTTTGAGCAGGAGAACACAGGGTGATCAGCATGGAAATGTT
>NZ_VFEV01000041.1 GCF_007858275.1 Pseudomonas proteolytica | reverse complement strand
GGGGGGCTGCGAAGCAGCCCCAAAACCAGCCGCTGCGGTGTATCTGGTACAACGCATTCGTCTTATTGGGGCTGCTTCGCAGCCCAGCGCGGGGCAAGCCCGCTCGCCACAACTGCGCTATCTGCCTGGATTTAGGCGTTGCGGCAAAGTTGTGTAGATACCTATGCTGCGATAGCGGTTTAACAGTCGACATCTGTGTTGAATGTTATGTGCCCGTCGCAGGCAAGCCAGCTCCCGCATTTGTTTTGGGGTTGGCATAAATCGTAGGCAATAAAAAACCGACCCTGGGGTCGGTTTTTTAACAAGCTTATCGCTTAGGCTGCAACAGCAAGGTTCAGAGCCTTGATGTGGCCATTCAGACGACCTTTATGGCGAGCAGCTTTGTTCTTGTGGATGATGCCTTTATCGGCCATACGGTCGATAACTGGCACGGCCAGAACGTAAGCAGCTTGAGCTTTTTCAGCGTCTTTTGCGTCAATGGCCTTAACTACATTCTTGATGTAGGTACGAACCATGGAACGCAGGCTGGCGTTGTGGCTGCGACGCTTCTCAGCCTGTTTTGCACGTTTTTTGGCGGAAGGTGTGTTGGCCACCGTCGAGCTCCTCGAAAGACTTTTTAGGAAATAGCAAACAAAATAGGCCGCGAATCATGCCGATGAGTTGAAGTCTTGTCAAGGGCGGCTGATGCGAACTGCTGAGTGGTCGATCTGAAGAGGCGGGTTATTTATTTCCGGCGCTTGACCTGTAAACTCGCGAGCTTTGGCTCTGTGCTGTTGCAGGCGCGCAGTATCGCATAAGTGGGCGCTTTGTTCGCCTGCTCTTTATCTATAGGCAAAAACTCTTTCAATGAATCTGCTCAAGTCGTTGGCCGCCGTCAGCTCTATCACGATGATTTCCAGGGTTCTGGGGTTTGTACGTGACACCCTCATTGCACGTATTTTTGGCGCGAGCATGGCCACGGATGCCTTCTTTATCGCCTTCAAGCTGCCCAACCTGCTGCGACGGATCTTCGCCGAGGGTGCGTTTTCCCAGGCATTTGTGCCGATTCTGGCGGAATACAAAACCCAGCAAGGCGAGGAGGCCACCCGCACCTTCATCGCCTACGTCTCGGGCCTGTTGACCCTGGTGCTGATGCTGGTGACCATCGCCGGGATGCTCGCCGCACCCTGGATTATCTGGGCCACGGCGCCCGGTTTTGCCAACACCCCGGAAAAATTCGCCCTCACCAGCGATCTGTTGCGGGTGACCTTTCCTTATATATTGCTGATCTCCCTATCGTCCCTGGCGGGCGCGATCCTCAATACCTGGAATCGTTTCTCGGTGCCGGCGTTTGTGCCGACCCTGCTTAACGTCAGCATGATCATCTTTGCGTTGTTCCTCACGCCGTACTTCGATCCGCCGGTCATGGCGCTCGGCTGGGCAGTGCTGGCCGGTGGCCTGGCGCAACTGTTGTATCAGCTGCCGCACCTGAAAAAGATCGGCATGCTCGTGTTGCCGCGCCTCAATCTCAAGGACACTGGCGTGTGGCGCGTGATGAAAAACATGCTGCCGGCGATTCTCGGGGTGTCGGTCAGCCAGATCTCCCTGATCATCAACACTGCGTTTGCTTCGCTGCTGGTCTCCGGCTCCGTGTCGTGGATGTATTACGCCGACCGTCTGATGGAATTGCCATCCGGCGTGCTGGGCGTGGCGCTGGGCACCATTTTGCTGCCGACCCTGGCACGAACCTATGCCAGCAAGGACCGCCATGAATACTCGCGCATTCTCGACTGGGGCCTGCGCCTGTGCTTTGTGCTGGTGCTGCCATGCGCCCTGGCCCTGGGAATCCTGGCGGAGCCGCTGACGGTTTCGCTGTTCCAGTATGGCCAATTCAGTGCCTTTGATGCCTTGATGACCCAGCGCGCGCTGGTCGCTTATTCGGTGGGGTTGCTGGGGATTATTGTGATCAAGGTCTTGGCGCCGGGCTTTTATGCCCAGCAAAACATTCGTACCCCAGTGAAAATCGCCATTTTCACCCTGGTGGTCACCCAACTGTTCAACCTGATATTCATCGGGCCGCTGGCTCACGCCGGCCTGGCCCTGGCTATCAGCGCCGGCGCCTGCATCAATGCTGGCCTGCTGTTTTATCAACTGCGTAAACAAAAAATGTATCAGCCGCAGCCAGGCTGGGGCGTGTTTGCCCTCAAGTTGCTGCTGGCCGTGGCCGTGATGTCGGCAGTATTGCTGGGGCTGATGCATTGGATGCCGGCGTGGGACGAAGGGCAGATGCTCGAGCGATTCCTGCGCCTTGGCCTGCTGGTCGTGGCCGGGGTGATCGCCTACTTTGGCATGTTGTTGCTGCTGGGCTTCCGTCTGCGGGATTTCAATCGCAAGGCGCTGAATTGATCGCAATCAACAATAAGCCGGCTGTTTTTTCGATTCGAATCATTTGGCCTGTGCTGTTGCCTGTCGTCCGGGGCCGGGTGTGGTTATAATCGACCACTTTATGAGCAAGAAGCGCGTTATGCAGCTGGTTCGAGGTCTCCACAACCTGCGCCCCGAGCATCGGGGCTGCGTCGCCACTATTGGCAACTTTGACGGTGTTCACCGTGGCCACCAGGCTATCCTGGCGCGGCTGCGCGAGCGCGCAGTCGAGTTGGGTGTGCCCAGCTGCGTGGTGATTTTCGAGCCGCAGCCCCGTGAATTCTTCACCCCCGAGACGGCCCCGGCCCGTTTGGCCCGCTTGCGGGACAAACTGCAGCTGCTGGCCGAAGAAGGCGTGGACCGGGTCTTGTGCCTGGCGTTCAACCAGCGTTTACGCAGTCTCAGCGCCACCGAGTTCGTCGACCGTATCCTTGTCGATGGCTTGGGTGTGCAGCATTTGGAGGTCGGTGACGACTTCCGCTTCGGTTGCGACCGGGTAGGGGATTTCGATTTCCTGCAACAAGCCGGCGTAACCCAGGGGTTTACCGTCGAAGCCGCGCAAACCGTTGAACTGGACGGTCTGCGCGTGAGCAGCACCCAGGTGCGAAATGCCCTGGCCGCTGCCGACTTCGCCTTGGCCGAGCGTTTGCTCGGTCGCCCGTTCCGGATTGCCGGGCGGGTCCTGCACGGCCAGAAGCTGGCGCGCCAACTGGGCACGCCAACCGCCAACGTGCAACTCAAGCGCCGTCGCGTGCCACTGACCGGGGTGTATCTGGTGAGTGTCGAGATCGACGGCCAACCGTGGCCCGGAGTCGCCAATATAGGCGTCAGGCCAACGGTTGCAGGTGATGGCAAGGCCCACCTGGAAGTTCACCTTTTGGATTTTGCCGGGGATTTGTATGACCGGCGTTTGACGGTGGTTTTCCACCAAAAGCTGCGTGAAGAGCAGCGATTCGCCTCCCTTGAGGCGTTGAAAACGGCGATCAATGCGGATGTCGCCGCCGCCCGTGCACTAGCCGCACCTAGCGCCCATCGCTAATGAAGAGCCTTAAATGACCGACTATAAAGCCACGCTAAACCTTCCGGACACCGCCTTCCCAATGAAGGCCGGCCTGCCACAGCGCGAACCGCAGATCCTGCAGCGCTGGGACAGTATTGGCCTGTACGGAAAGTTGCGCGAGATTGGCAAGGATCGTCCGAAATTCGTCCTGCACGACGGCCCTCCTTATGCCAACGGCACGATTCACATCGGTCATGCGCTGAACAAGATTCTCAAGGACATGATTATCCGCTCGAAAACCCTTGCGGGCTTCGATGCGCCTTATGTCCCGGGTTGGGACTGCCACGGCCTGCCGATCGAACACAAGGTCGAAGTGACCTACGGCAAGAACCTGGGCGCCGACAAGACCCGCGAGCTGTGCCGTGCCTACGCCACCGAGCAGATCGAAGGGCAGAAGTCCGAATTCATCCGCCTGGGTGTGTTGGGCGACTGGGACAACCCGTACAAGACCATGAACTTCAAGAACGAGGCCGGTGAAATCCGTGCCTTGGCCGAGATCGTCAAGGGCGGCTTCGTTTTCAAGGGCCTCAAGCCCGTGAACTGGTGCTTTGACTGCGGCTCGGCCCTGGCCGAAGCGGAAGTCGAGTACGAAGACAAGAAGTCCTCGACCATCGACGTCGCGTTCCCGATTGCCGACGACGCCAAGCTGGCCGGGGCCTTTGGCCTGGCGAGCCTGGCCAAGCCAGCTGCCATCGTGATCTGGACCACCACCCCGTGGACCATCCCAGCCAACCAGGCGCTGAACGTGCATCCGGAATTCACCTACGCCCTGGTGGACGTTGGTGATCGCCTGCTGGTGCTGGCCGAGGAAATGGTCGAGGCCTGCCTGGCCCGCTACGAGCTGCAAGGCTCGGTGATCGCCACCGCCACCGGCTCTGCGCTGGAACTGATCAACTTCCGTCACCCGTTCTATGACCGCCTGTCGCCGGTGTACCTGGCTGACTACGTCGAACTGGGTTCGGGTACCGGTGTGGTTCACTCCGCGCCGGCCTACGGCGTGGACGACTTCGTGACCTGCAAAGCCTATGGCATGGTCAACGATGACATCCTCAACCCGGTGCAGAGCAATGGCGTGTACGCGCCTTCGTTGGAGTTCTTCGGCGGCCAGTTCATCTTCAAGGCCAACCAGCCGATCATCGACAAGCTGTCGGAAGTCGGTGCGCTGCTGCACACCGAAACCATCAAGCACAGCTACATGCACTGCTGGCGCCACAAGACCCCGCTGATCTACCGCGCCACCGCGCAGTGGTTCATCGGCATGGACAAAGAGCCAGTCGCCGGCGAAACCCTGCGCAAGCGTGCGATCAAAGCCATCGAAGACACCAAGTTCGTCCCGGCCTGGGGCCAGGCACGTCTGCACTCGATGATTGCCAACCGTCCGGACTGGTGCATCTCCCGCCAGCGCAACTGGGGCGTGCCGATCCCGTTCTTCCTGAACAAGGAAAGCGGCGAACTGCACCCACGTACCGTCGAGTTGATGGAAGTGGTGGCCCAGCGCGTTGAACAGGAAGGCATCGAAGCCTGGTTCAAGCTGGATGCCGCTGAGCTGCTGGGCGACGAAGCGCCGCTGTACGACAAGATCAGCGACACCCTCGACGTGTGGTTCGACTCCGGTACCACCCACTGGCACGTACTGCGTGGTTCGCACCCGATGGGTCACGAGACCGGCCCGCGTGCCGACCTGTACCTGGAAGGCTCGGACCAGCACCGTGGCTGGTTCCACTCGTCCCTGCTGACCGGCTGCGCCATCGACGATCACGCCCCGTACCGCGAACTGCTGACCCACGGCTTCACCGTTGACGAGAACGGTCGCAAGATGTCCAAGTCCCTGGGCAACGTGATCGCGCCGCAGAAGGTCAACGACACCCTGGGCGCCGATATCATGCGCCTGTGGGTGGCTTCCACCGACTACTCGGGCGAGATGGCCGTTTCGGAGCAGATCCTGCAACGCAGCGCCGATGCCTACCGCCGTATCCGCAATACCGCACGCTTCATGCTGTCGAACCTGACCGGCTTCAACCCGGCCACCGACATCCTGCCGGCGGAGGAAATGCTCGCCCTGGACCGTTGGGCCGTGGACCGTACCCTGTTGCTGCAGCGCGAGTTGCAGGAACACTACGGCGAGTACCGGTTCTGGAACGTCTATTCGAAGATCCACAACTTCTGCGTGCAGGAGTTGGGTGGCTTCTACCTCGACATCATCAAGGACCGCCAGTACACCACCGGCGCCAACAGCAAGGCGCGCCGCTCGGCGCAAACCGCGCTGTATCACATCTCCGAAGCGCTGGTGCGCTGGATCGCACCGATCCTGGCCTTCACCGCCGACGAACTGTGGGAGTACCTGCCGGGCGAGCGTAACGAGTCCGTGATGCTCAACACCTGGTACGAAGGCCTGACCGAATTGCCGGCCGACTTCGAACTGGGCCGCGAGTACTGGGAAGGTGTGATGGCCGTCAAGGTTGCGGTGAACAAGGAACTGGAAGTCCAGCGTGCGGCCAAGGCCGTCGGTGGCAACCTGCAAGCCGAAGTCACGCTGTTTGCCGAGGAGGGCCTGACCGCCGATCTGGGCAAGTTGAGCAACGAACTGCGCTTCGTGCTGATTACCTCCACAGCCAGCCTCGCGCCATTCGCCCAGGCCCCGGCTGATGCGGTGGCTACCGAAGTACCGGGCCTCAAGCTCAAGGTGGTCAAGTCGACCTTCGCCAAGTGCGCCCGTTGCTGGCACTGCCGTGAAGATGTTGGCGTGAACCCTGAGCATCCGGAAATCTGCGGTCGTTGCGTCGACAACATCAGCGGTGCTGGCGAGGTTCGCCACTATGCCTAAATCCAGCCGTTTCGGACGTCTGGGTTGGCTCGTATTGAGCTTGCTGGTCCTGGTCATCGACCAGGTCAGCAAGGCTCACTTCGAGGGCTCCCTGGAAATGTTCCAGCAGATCGTGGTGATTCCTGACTACTTCAGCTGGACCCTGGCCTACAACACCGGCGCTGCGTTCAGTTTCCTGGCTGACAGTGGCGGTTGGCAGCGCTGGCTGTTTGCCCTGATCGCCGTGGTGGTCAGCGCGGTGCTGGTGGTCTGGCTCAAGCGCCTGGGCCGCAACGACACCTGGCTGGCTATCGCCCTGGCACTGGTGCTGGGCGGGGCCCTAGGCAATCTGTACGACCGCATTGCCCTTGGCCATGTGATCGACTTCATTCTGGTGCACTGGCAGAACCGCCATTATTTCCCGGCGTTCAATTTTGCCGACAGCGCCATCTGCGTTGGCGCTGTCATGCTGGCGCTGGATATGTTCAAGGGCAACAAACCCGGAGAAGCCGTAAATGACTGAACAAGTATTGGCCGAACAACGCATTGGCCAGAACACGGAAGTCACCTTGCATTTTGCATTGCGCCTGGAGAATGGCGACACGGTCGACAGCACGTTCGACAAGGCCCCGGCGACCTTCAAGGTCGGCGACGGCAACCTGCTGCCGGGCTTCGAAGCGGCACTTTTCGGCTTCAAGGCAGGCGACAAGCGCAACTTGCAGATCCCGCCGGAAAACGCCTTTGGCCAGCCCAACCCGCAAAACGTACAGATCATCCCGCGTTCGCAGTTCCAGGATATGGAGCTGTCGGAAGGCTTGCTGGTGATCTTCAACGATGCGGCGAATACTGAACTGCCCGGCGTGGTCAAAACCTTTGATGACACTCAGGTGACTATCGACTTCAACCACCCGTTGGCCGGCAAGACCTTGACCTTTGATGTTGAAATCATCGACGTTAAAGCGCTCTAACTGACGATTCCGGCCTATTGTAGGAGCGAGCTAGATCGCGAAGGTCTTCAACGAAAATCCTGGCATCCTGAATGATCGCGGTGCCTGTGAAATTTTCGCGAGCAAGCTCGCTCCTACATGGCAAGACACGAGGCACAGCATGCAAATCAAACTCGCCAACCCCCGTGGCTTCTGCGCCGGCGTGGACCGGGCGATCGAAATCGTCAATCGCGCCCTGGAAGTCTTCGGGCCACCGATCTACGTGCGCCATGAAGTTGTCCACAACAAGTTCGTGGTCGAAGACCTGCGGGCTCGCGGCGCGATTTTTGTCGAGGAACTGGAACAGGTGCCGGATGACGTTATCGTCATTTTCAGCGCCCACGGCGTGTCCCAGGCCGTGCGCACCGAAGCGGCAGGCCGCGGCCTGAAAGTCTTCGACGCGACGTGCCCGCTGGTTACCAAGGTGCATATCGAAGTGGCACGCTACAGCCGTGACGGCCGTGAGTGCATCCTGATCGGCCACGCCGGCCACCCGGAGGTCGAAGGCACCATGGGGCAGTACGACGCCAGCAATGGCGGCGCGATCTACCTCGTGGAAGACGAAAAAGACGTCGCCGAACTGCAGGTGCATAACCCTGAAAAGTTGGCATTCGTGACCCAGACCACCTTGTCGATGGATGACACCAGCCGCGTCATTGATGCCCTGCGTACTCGTTTTCCCGCCATTGGTGGGCCACGCAAGGACGATATCTGCTACGCCACACAAAACCGCCAGGATGCCGTCAAACAACTGGCCGACGAGTGCGACGTAGTACTGGTGGTGGGTAGTCCCAACAGCTCCAACTCCAATCGTCTGCGTGAGCTGGCCGAACGCATGGCTACTCCGGCATACCTGATCGATGGCGCCGAAGACCTGCAACGCAGTTGGTTCGACGGTGTCGAGCGTATCGGTATCACGGCGGGCGCCTCGGCGCCGGAAGTCTTGGTGCGTGGCGTCATCCAGCAGTTGCAGGCGTGGGGCGCGACAGGCGCCGATGAACTGGCAGGGCGTGAAGAAAACATTACTTTTTCCATGCCCAAGGAGCTGCGGGTTCGTTCGCTGCTCTGAGCCCTGTCTCGCTGGTGTACCCGCGGCACAATGCCTGCTCGGCCTTGTCGCTGCGCAAGCTGATCCGGCCGCTGGGTGCCAGCACTACCTGATGCAGGCTCAGCGGCTGCTCCGCTGAGCACACATGCACGGTGCCGGCACGAAACCCTCCCGCAGACAGCAGGGGTTCGCCCAGCCCGCTGAAACGAATCTGTGTGCGCACCGGTGTATTGCCTACGATGGGAGTCCGCCCATTGTCCTGGCGCTCCAGCAGTACCGGGTTGTCGTCGTCCAGATGGCCGCGCCCATTCATGTCCACCACCACCCTCCAGCCTTTGCTCCAGTCGTCATCCAGTGCATGGATGACGACCGTCCGATTGCGAGCAATGGCTTGGGTGCGGGCGTAGCGCAGGCCGGAGGCCAGTGCCTGTGCCGCGCTCAGTCGCGTTTGTGAGTCCATCAGGCTCTTGAATCCGGGCACTGCCAATTGCGCCAGGATGCCGCTGACGATCAAACCGAGCAGCAATTCGATCAATGTGAAACCGCGTTGTTTCATACATCGTCCCTCCGTGGACAGTTCATTTGCTTGTGACAGGAATAGTTATAGCGGCGGTCCACGACTGCGCAGTGATGGCCTTCCTGTCCAAAGTATTTCCCTATATTCCGAGGGGCAGCGCGGCTGCCAGGGCGGCGCTAGTCTTGGACAACCCACGGCCATCTCGGCCGTTTTTATGACCCTCGACAAGGATGACGATGGCTATGCGAGCCTGCCCGATAACGTGTTGTACTCCCGTCCCCGCCGCTCGGGAGGTTGGCATGAGCCTGATCGAAGTACTGGTCTCGCTGCTGATTCTCGGCGTCGGCCTGCTGGGGGCCGGGTTGATCCAGCTGAATGCACTCAAGTACACCGACAGCTCCAGAATGATCAGCCAGGCGAGTTTCATCGCCTATGACATGCTCGACCGGATCCGCGCCAACGCGGGTGCTGACTACTCCTGGGAAAGTGGCGATAGCTGGGCAGCCAACACCTTGGCCGCGAGTGTCCGCGACCTGGACTTGCACGACTTCGAGGCCAATATCCGCCACTTGGCTGGCGATTCCGCCAAAGGTTCGATTGCGATCAGCCAGCGCGAGGTGACTATCAACATCAGTTGGGATGATTCGCGTGCAGCCAATGCTGACAACACCCGTGAAACATTCACCCTGACCAGTCGTGTCGCGGTTGATCCGAGGCCTGTGCTATGAGGCGCTCCAGTGCGGGCTTTGGCCTGGTCGAGGCACTGCTGGCGACGCTCCTGGGGTTACTTGTAGTCCTGGCGGCCGTCCAGGTAACACTGGCTGCCCGAAGCACTGCGGCCAGCCAGCACGCCTCGGCGCTATTGCAGGATGATGGGCGGTTTGTCCTGGGCAAGATGCTCCAGGAGATTCGCTTGGCGGGGATGTTCGGTTGCCTGTCCCTGCCTTTGATTGCTCAGGCGCCTGCTGACTTTTCCAGGCCCGTCAGTGTGCTGGTCAATGGTGCCTCAACCAGCCTGACGCTGGTCACGGGCGATGTCGGCGACCAGGGCAGTCGTCCTGACTGGACGGTGCTCAGCAATTGTATTGACAGTGCTCAGGCCTATTCGGGGGTCCCCCCCAAGCCAGGGACCGGGCAGATCGCTTTTCCCGTGCGCAAGCTGACCTACACCTTTGAGTCAGGGCAACTGAAGATCAGCACTCCAACAACCCCGGCCAAGGCGGTGCTGGTGGATAACGTGGGGGCGTTCGAAATGAGTTTCGGGATGGCCAGCCGGCCCGGGTCCAGTGTCGTGACCCGGTATGACAGCCACCCCAGCGACGAATCGCTGATCCGCACTGTGCGTGTGGCGTTGACGCTCCGCGATCCGGCACGTCGCGCGCGCGACCAGATCTACAGCGCCGTCGCAGCTGTGCGTAATCGCCTTGAATAGTGGGCTCCGGATATCGGCCTCCAGGCAGCGCGGCATGGTGCTCTTGATCAGCCTGGTATTGCTGCTGCTGTTGACGGTTCTCGGGCTGTCATCGATGCAGGGCGCAACGTCGCAGGAGCAACTCGCCGGCAGCATCAGGCACCGCAACTTATCGTTTCAAGCGGCCGAAGACGGGCTCAGGCGCGGTGAGTCGGCTGTGCAGGCGCATGGGTTCGGTTTGCCGGCCTGTCAGTCGCAAGTCACCTGCGCACCGCCAAAAGAGGCGTATGCCATCAGCCAGCCGGGTGTCGATCCGGTCTCGGTCATCGCCTGGGTCGGCCTGAAGGGGGGCGTATACGGTATTCAAAACCTGGGGCCCGGTATCGGAATGGCACATTTGCCGCCCAATACCCCCGCAACTTTATATCGGGTCACGGCTGTGGGGTTCAGCGGTCAGTCGCGCACCGTTCTGGAGAGCGTCTTTGCGCGCGTCGACCCGGATGCCGGTGGGGGATTTCGACGAGTTCTATGGCGACAACTTCAATAGGTGAGCATCACGATGAGCGGCAACTGCAAAGGATTCACCTTGATAGAGTTACTGATTGCACTAGCGATCATTGCCACATTGGCTGCGGTGGTTTATCCGGGGTACAGCGCCCATGTGAAAAAGGCCTACCGCACAGAAATCGTCGGGCTGCTCACGGAGCAAGCCCAGCAGCTGGAACGCTATTACGTGAGAAATGGCACTTTTATTGATGCCAGCGGCGTCAGTACCGGTAATGATCGCTATAGAATCACGGTGATACTGAACCCGCAGGACTTCACCCTGACCGCGACGCCTCTTGCCGGCGCGATGCTGGGTGATACTTGTGGTGAGTTCAGCTTGACCAGCACTGGCGCGCGGGCTAATCCCGGCGCGGTGCCCGGCACCACTCGTCAGGAGTGCTGGGGGCGATGAGGCTGGTGGGCGACGGGGTGCCAGGGGTACTCCTTTCTTTTCATGGGCTGGATCGAACAATGACTAAGCAACAGCAAGTCGTAGTGGTGGGTGGTGGTGTTATCGGGCTGTTGACGGCGTTCAACCTGGCAACGCAGGGGCAGGCAGTGGTCGTGCTGGACCGTTCATCGGTCGGGCAAGAGTCTTCCTGGGCCGGTGGCGGGATTGTTTCGCCGTTATACCCGTGGCGCTACAGCCCGGCCGTCACGGCGCTGGCCCATTGGTCCCAGGATTTCTATCCGCAATTGGCCCAGCGCCTGTTTGCCGCCACCGGTGTGGATCCCGAGGTTCATACCACCGGCCTTTATTGGCTGGACCTCGACGACGAGGCCGATGCCCTGGCCTGGGCTGCACGGGAAGGTCGGCCATTGAGCAAGGTGGATGTGTCGGCCGCCCGTGATGCGGTTCCTGTGCTGGGGGCAGGGTTTTCACAGGCCATTTATATGGCAGACGTGGCCAACGTGCGTAATCCGCGCCTGGTCAAATCCCTGAAGGCTGCGTTGTTGGCGTTGCCCGGGGTGACCTTGCATGAGCATTGCGCGGTACAGGGCTTTATCCAGGAGGGCGGCAGCATCGTCGGGGTCAATACGGCTCAGGGTGAGGTGCGTGGCGATCAGGTCGTGCTCGCGGCCGGGGCCTGGAGTGGTGAATTGCTGGACAGCCTGGGGCTGACGTTGCCCGTGGAGCCGGTCAAGGGGCAGATGATTCTGTACAAGTGCGCCTCGGACTTTCTGTCGAGCATGGTCCTGGCGAAAGGGCGCTATGCGATTCCACGCCGGGATGGGCACATCCTGGTTGGCAGTACGCTGGAACATGAAGGCTTCGACAAGACGCCGACCGAACCGGCCCTGGAAAGCCTGAAAGCCTCGGCGGTGGAGTTGATTCCGGCACTGGCGGATGCCGCCGTGGTGGGGCATTGGGCCGGGTTGCGGCCAGGTTCGCCCGAGGGCATCCCTTATATTGGCAAGGTGCCAGGGTTTGAAGGGCTGTGGCTCAACTGCGGGCATTACCGCAACGGCCTGGTATTGGCACCTGCGTCTTGCCAGTTGTTTGCTGACTTGCTGTTGGGGCATGAGCCGGTTATTGACCCCGCTCCCTATGCGCCCGTTGGTCGGATATAAGCGTGGGCCCTTGTAGGAGCCGGCAAGCCAGCTCCTACGGTTCCAGGCTTTCAGCGTTCGATAGACTTTGGTCCCTGCTCGAGGTGCGCCTGGGTGCAGTACCACTCCTGCTGCTGGCTCAATGCCCGGTCCTGAGGCAGATGTACGCCACAGTGGGCACAGCGAACCATGGGCGCGGCGCCTTGTTCGCGGGGCTGTTGCTGCGTAGAAGCGGAGCGCTTGAACTTGCGCCAGAACCATACCGCAGCAGCAATCAGGGCAATCCAGAACAGTAAACGAACCATGGCAGGCAGCTTCTCGACAGGGAATGCGGCAGTTTAGCCAAGGATGTTAACGGCGCACAGGGTAATAAAGTCGCGTCATGAAAAAAGGAGCCCCGAGAGGCTCCTTCTTGCGCTGCCAGACTGGTTTTCAGTCAAAGACACCGAACGTCATGTAGCTGAACCACGAGCGATCCTGGTTGTTGCCCAGGGCCTCTGGTGCTTCTTCCTCGATCACGTCGCCGTTCTCGTCATGGGGCTTGAGCTCGGACGGGATGGAGTCCTTGGCGTCCTGATACTGCTTGAGGATGTCCTGGTTGGCGCGGGTTTCACCTGGCGGCAACGGCGGACGGGACTCGATCAGGCCCAGGGTGTACTTGCTCAGCCACGAGCGGTTGTCCGCTTCGGCAACCTGCGGCACAAACTGGCCGTCTTTCAGGCTTGGGTGGTCTGGGTAGTTGAGTTTCAAGGTCTGCAGGCTGGTGTCCGCCAGGGTATCCAGATGCAGGCGCATGTAGGCTTCGGTCATTACTGCCAGGCCATCACCCACCGAAGGGGTTTCCTGGAAGTTTTCCACTACATAGCGGCCACGGTTGGCGGCAGCGACATAAGCCTGGCGCGTCAGGTAGTAGTGGGCTACGTGGATTTCGTAGGAAGCCAGCAGGTTGCGCAGGTAGATCATGCGCTGCTTGGCGTCCGGCGCGTAGCGGCTGTTGGGGAAGCGGCTGGTCAGTTGGGCGAACTCGTTATAGGAGTCGCGCGCAGCACCAGGGTCACGCTTGGTCATGTCCAGCGGCAGGAAGCGCGCCAGCAGGCCAACGTCCTGGTCAAACGAGGTCAGGCCCTTGAGGTAGTAGGCGTAGTCCACGTTCGGGTGTTGCGGGTGCAGGCGGATAAAACGCTCGGCAGCGGACTTGGCAGCTTCCGGCTCGGCGTTCTTGTAGTTCGCGTAGATCAGTTCGAGCTGGGCCTGGTCGGCATAGCGGCCAAACGGATAACGCGACTCCAAGGCCTTGAGCTTGGCCGTGGCGCTTGTGTAGCTATTATTGTCCAGGTCGGCCTGAGCCTGCTGGTACAGCTCGACTTCACTGAGGTTTTCGTCGACGACGTCCTTTGTTGACGAGCAAGCAGCAGTCATGGCGAGGATGGCGATCAGCAGCAGGTGTTTCACTTGCATGGCGGCTTGCGTCCCTATGACGGCCGCTGTCTTGGGCGGGGCCGTCCTGTTATGATGAGCGCCCCGATGAAAGCCTCGGGGCAAAAGACGCCGTATTTAACCACAAGCGCGCAGCCGAAACCAAAGGCTGTGCCACGCCTAGTCTGAGCATGTCCGATAAAATTGAACTTCGCGCAGAGGTGCCGTCCGAATTGGGCGGCCAACGCCTCGATCAAGTCGCCGCACAACTATTCGCTGAGCACTCGCGCTCGCGCCTTTCCGCCTGGATCAAAGACGGCCGCCTGACTGTGGATGGAGCGGTTATCCGCCCGCGAGACATAGTTCATGGCGGTTCGGTTCTTGAGCTGACTGCCGAGCAGGAAGCCCAGGGAGAATGGATCGCCCAGGACATCGAGCTGGATATCGTCTATGAAGACGACGACATCCTGGTGATCAACAAACCCGCAGGCCTGGTGGTTCACCCGGCGGCCGGGCACGCTGATGGCACCTTGCTCAATGCCTTGTTGCACCATGTGCCGGACATCATCAATGTCCCGCGCTGCGGCATTGTCCACCGCCTGGACAAGGACACCACCGGTCTGATGGTGGTGGCCAAGACCATCCAGGCACAGACGCAGTTGGTCACACAATTGCAGAGCCGCAGCGTCAGCCGCATCTATGAGTGCATCGTGATTGGTGTGGTCGTGGCGGGTGGCAAGATCAACGCGCCTATCGGTCGTCATGGCCAGCAGCGCCAGCGCATGGCGGTGATGGAGGGTGGCAAGCAGGCCGTCAGCCACTACCGCGTGCTGGAGCGTTTCCGTTCCCACACCCATGTGCGGGTCAAGCTGGAAACCGGCCGTACCCACCAGATCCGGGTGCATATGGCGCATATCAACTTCCCGTTGGTCGGCGATCCGGCCTACGGTGGTCGCTTCCGTATTCCGCCGGCCGCCAGTGTGACCATGGTCGAATCGTTGAAGTCGTTCCCGCGCCAGGCGTTGCATGCACGCTTCCTGGAGCTGGATCATCCGACGAGCGGTGAGCGGATGAGCTGGGAATCGCCACTGCCCGACGATTTTGTCTGGTTGCTGTCGCTACTCAAGCAAGACCGCGAGGCCTTTGTCGGATGAGTGACTGGCTGATTCCTGACTGGCCTGCGCCGGCCGGGGTGAAAGCCTGTGTCACTACCCGTGCGGGCGGCGTCAGTCTGGCGCCGTTCGACAGTCTGAATCTGGGCGATCATGTCGAGGACAGCCTTGGGGCTGTACTTGAGAATCGCCGTCGTCTCACTGCCGCGTTCGATATCCAGCCGGCCTGGCTGCGCCAGGTCCATGGTGTCGTCGTGGTCAAGGCCGATCCGGGGCAGATTGCCGAGGCAGATGGCAGCTGGACCGATACGCCCGGCATCGCCTGCACGGCGATGACCGCCGATTGCCTGCCGGCCTTGTTTTGCAACAAAGCCGGGACCCGGGTTGCCGCTGCCCATGCCGGTTGGCGTGGACTGGCCGCGGGAGTGCTGGAAGCTGCCGCCGAAAGCCTGGACACTGCGCCTGCCGACGTACTGGTCTGGTTAGGCCCGGCGATTGGCCCGAAGGCCTTTGAAGTGGGCCCAGAAGTGCGTGAAGCCTTCGTGCAGCAACATCCGCAAACCGCGCAGGCTTTCGTTCCCAGCCATAATCCTGGCAAGTTCCTGGCCGACATCTATCAGTTGGCGCGTCTGCGCCTGGCTGCGCGCGGTATCACCGCCGTTTATGGTGGCGGTTTGTGTACGGTGACCGACCCACGCTTCTTTTCTTACCGGCGCAGCCCGCGCACCGGTCGATTTGCCTCCCTGATCTGGCTCGAACGCTAGACTCTGCTGATCCATATCATGCATTGCCGGCTTGAATCCTCCAGAATCCACCCCATCTATAAGGGTATCTGGCAGGTTTCTTCATTCAGGATGCGTTAATCGCGAGCAAGCTCGCTCGCACATAGCTCCGGCCTGCTCAAAAGGAAGGTGACTAATGCGTATTGATCGTTTAACCAGCAAATTACAATTGGCGTTATCGGATTCCCAATCCCTGGCGGTTGGCCTCGACCATCCGGCCATTGAGCCCGCGCACTTGATGCAGGCGCTCCTCGAACAGCAGGGTGGTTCGATCAAACCCCTACTGATGCAGGTGGGCTTTGACGTCAACAGCCTGCGCAAGGAATTGAGCAAAGAGCTCGACCAGCTGCCGAAAATCCAGAATCCGACGGGCGACGTGAATATGTCCCAGGATTTGGCGCGCCTGCTCAATCAGGCGGACCGCCTGGCTCAGCAGAAGGGCGACCAGTTCATCTCCAGCGAACTGGTGCTGCTCGCTGCCATGGACGACAACAGCAAGCTCGGCAAGTTGTTGCTGGGCCAGGGCGTGAGCAAAAAGGCCCTGGAAAATGCCATCAACAACCTGCGCGGCGGCGAGGCGGTGAATGACCCCAATCACGAGGAGTCGCGCCAGGCCCTGGACAAATACACCGTCGACCTGACCAAGCGCGCCGAAGACGGCAAGCTGGACCCGGTGATCGGGCGTGACGATGAAATTCGTCGCACCATCCAGGTCCTGCAGCGACGCACCAAGAACAACCCGGTGCTGATCGGCGAGCCTGGCGTGGGTAAAACCGCCATCGCCGAAGGCCTGGCCCAGCGCATCATTAATGGTGAGGTGCCGGACGGCCTCAAGGGCAAGCGCTTGCTGTCCCTGGACATGGGCGCGTTGATCGCCGGTGCCAAGTTCCGTGGTGAGTTCGAAGAGCGCCTCAAATCCCTGCTTAACGAACTGTCGAAGCAGGAAGGGCAGATCATTCTGTTTATCGACGAACTGCACACCATGGTCGGCGCCGGTAAAGGCGAAGGCTCGATGGATGCGGGCAACATGCTCAAGCCAGCACTGGCTCGGGGCGAGTTGCATTGCGTTGGCGCGACCACGCTCAACGAGTACCGCCAGTACATTGAAAAGGACGCGGCCCTTGAACGTCGTTTCCAGAAAGTCCTGGTGGAAGAGCCGAGTGAAGAAGACACCATCGCGATCCTGCGTGGCCTGAAAGAGCGTTATGAGGTCCACCACCGGGTAGCAATCACTGATGGCGCGATCATTGCGGCGGCCAAGTTGAGCCATCGCTACATCACTGACCGTCAGTTGCCGGACAAGGCCATCGACCTGATCGACGAAGCGGCCAGCCGTATTCGCATGGAAATCGACTCCAAGCCTGAAGTGCTGGACCGCCTTGAGCGCCGCCTGATTCAACTGAAAGTCGAATCCCAGGCGCTGAAGAAAGAGGACGATGACGCGGCGAAGAAACGCCTGGAAAAACTCCAGGAAGAAATCGTCCGCCTGGAACGTGAGTATTCGGACCTGGAAGAAATCTGGACCTCGGAAAAAGCCGAAGTGCAGGGTTCCGCACAGATCCAGCAAAAGATCGAGCAGTCGCGCCAGGAGCTGGAAGCTGCCCGCCGTAAAGGCGACCTGAACCGCATGGCCGAGCTGCAGTACGGGGTGATCCCGGATCTGGAGCGCAGCCTGCAGATGGTCGACCAGCATGGTCACAGCGAAAACCAGTTGCTGCGCAGCAAGGTGACCGAGGAAGAAATTGCCGAGGTTGTGTCCAAGTGGACCGGCATTCCGGTGTCGAAGATGCTGGAAGGCGAGCGTGACAAGCTGTTGCGTATGGAAAGCCTGTTGCACCAGCGCGTCATCGGCCAGGAAGAGGCGGTGGTGGCTGTGTCCAACGCGGTACGGCGTTCGCGCGCCGGGTTGTCCGACCCGAACCGCCCGAGTGGCTCGTTCATGTTCCTCGGCCCGACCGGCGTGGGTAAGACCGAGTTGTGCAAGGCCCTGGCCGAGTTCCTCTTTGATACAGAAGAGGCGATGGTGCGTATCGATATGTCCGAGTTCATGGAGAAACATTCCGTGGCTCGCTTGATCGGGGCGCCACCAGGCTATGTGGGCTACGAGGAAGGTGGCTACCTGACCGAAGCGGTACGGCGTAAGCCTTACTCGGTGATCCTGCTGGATGAGGTCGAGAAGGCTCACCCGGACGTGTTCAACGTGTTGCTGCAAGTGCTGGAAGATGGCCGGCTGACGGACAGCCACGGGCGTACCGTGGATTTCCGTAATACGGTGATCGTGATGACCTCCAACCTGGGCTCGGTACAGATCCAGGAAATGGTCGGGGATCGTGAAGGTCAGCGTGCTGCGGTAATGGATGCGCTGACCAGCCACTTCCGCCCGGAATTTATCAACCGGGTCGATGAAGTGGTGATCTTCGAGCCTCTGGCGCGGGATCAGATCGCGGGCATTACCGAGATCCAGTTGGGCCGCCTGCGCAGCCGTCTGGCGGAGCGCGAGCTGATGCTGGAACTGAGCAGCGAGGCCTTGGACAAGTTGATCGCCGTGGGTTACGACCCGGTGTATGGCGCACGGCCATTAAAACGTGCGATCCAGCGCTGGATCGAGAACCCGTTGGCCCAACTGATCCTGTCGGGCAGCTTTATGCCGGGGACCAGCGTCAAGGCCACCGTGGAAAACGACGAAATCGTCTTCCACTAAGTGCCGATTGGGTGGTTATAAGCAAAGGCCCCGCATTGCGGGGCCTTTTTTTTCGATAGGGCGTTGAACTGTAAGGCAAAGGCTTGTAAAGTGCGCCCCGCAGCAACGTCAGCCCACGGGTTTCTTCTCCCCAAGGAGAAATCAGAAAGAAGCGCAAATCATTGTCTTAAAAGCAATTTAAAGGGTTGACAGGGGTTTTTAAGATTGTAGAATAGCGCGCCTCAGACACGCTAACGTAGCGATACGGACAGCGTCGAAGAGAAGGATACACCGCAGTAAAAGTTGTACTTTGAAATATGTAGTTCCGTGATAGCTCAGTCGGTAGAGCAAATGACTGTTAATCATTGGGTCCCAGGTTCGAGTCCTGGTCACGGAGCCAATTTCAAACCGGGGTATAGCGCAGTCCGGTAGCGCGCCTGCTTTGGGAGCAGGATGTCAGGAGTTCGAATCCCCTTACCCCGACCATTTTTGGGTCGTTAGCTCAGTTGGTAGAGCAGTTGGCTTTTAACCAATTGGTCGTAGGTTCGAATCCCACACGACCCACCATTTTTGAGACCAGTTAGCGCTGGAATCAAATCTTAGAATCAGAGGTTCTAGCTCTGATAGAGGCGGTTTTACGGTTTTGGAAAGTGTTACAGCACTTAGATATCGCCGTAGACATGCAGCCGTCTGAGGCGAACAGTAGTTTTGGTTCGTCATGATGTCAATGTGCATCGGATTTGCGATGCGCATTCCGGGGTATAGCGCAGTCCGGTAGCGCGCCTGCTTTGGGAGCAGGATGTCGGGAGTTCGAATCCCCCTACCCCGACCATATTTAATGAAAAAAGGCGTCTTTATGGCGCCTTTTTTTTGCCTTGAGCAAAGTGGTACCGTTCGTCTGAAAAAATACGGATTTCGACCTGGTGCTTTATTCCGGGCATGCGAAAGCCTCTGGCCAACCAGAATACCCTATAGCCAGTGCGCTTTGACTATGATCGTACTAAGGCGATGCTCGGGAAAATGATGAGCTTCGCATTGAATGCTCAGTTGAGGTGCGTTTCCTGAATGTGCCGACACCAAGCCCGCTCGCCATTAGCGTCAATAGTAGACTCTGCTCTACTTGATCTACTGGTGGGTCCATAGAGCATGTCGTTGACTCGCGATGCAGTTGCGCAGATGCGAGCTCGAGAGCCCTCTGTAGCGCGCCTCGGCCAGTCGACTTGGTCGGCCGATCAATACTGACCTCTGTGCTGCTAGATTGTTGTGGAGCTGGCAGCTTCTTGGGCTCTGGTTGAGCGGTTTCCTGTGAATGCACACCTATCTTGGCGGGTAAGGGGGCAGAGGGTGTGCCACTTGGATCAACCCGTCTCACTCGGCTTAGAGCGCCCTGAGCCAGACTCCGCTCATGCAGAACAGCACGCATATGGTCGTAGTCCGCCTCTATGTAATTCATCGTGGTCGCTAGATTCGAATGATTCAGCAGGCTTTTCGTGAGATGAATGTTTCGCTCAGGCTGCTTCATCAAGTCTGTTGCTAATGTGTGCCTGAAGCGGTGAGGGGTCATGCGCACGCCGATCTTATCGGTGAGCTTGCCGTACATTGACTCCACCTGGTCGATGTTCATTTCCTTGCCATGGAAGTGACGAGAGAATCTGTTGACGTTGAACAGTTGATCGTCTGGTGAAAAACCTATTTTCTCGGCCTCCCCCAGGATCCTGGATAAGTGTGGAGCGAGTCCTTCCATAATGGGGAGGAAAAACTCCCGATGGGTCTTCTCTGTTTCACCGCGGACCAAGATCATCTGGCTGTCCCAGTCGATATCTTTGTAGCGCAGGCACAGCAGGGCATTCAGACGTATGCCTGTGTAATAAAACATCTCGAAGACGCTGAGCCAGAACCAGGCAGGTGTGATCTGGCTACGTTCATGCGTACAACGTTCTTGGCCTACAAGGGATATGAGCCAGTTGCGTGCTCGTTGGATGGCGTCTCCATTGATTGTCTTGCTGGCCCGCTTTGGTGGGATAACGCTGGTTTTCTTGAATGGGTTGATCTTGGTATGGGTCATCAGGCCGTGTTCTATGGCGTAGCCCCAAACAGTTCGAAGGTGATTTGAATAGGTGTTCCAGCTGCGTTTGGATAATCCGTTCTCAAGGACTTTTTTTCGCCATGTCAGAACCGCACGATGATCGATCTCCTCAACTGAGGCCGTTCGGAAATGCTTAAGTAGTGCTTTGGTCGATGCACGATAGATCTTTGCACTGGCAGGCCGCAGATCATGGGCAAAGATGTATTCCTCCGTCAGATTCGAGGGCGTCGTCATTGTGGCGGCTCCGTTGCTTCTGACTTCAAGGACAGGCTGATATTGTCGAAGGGAACCTCAGAGAAGATTGTTCGCGGGTCTAGTAGTAAGTACCCCTTGAGCTGCTTGGATTTTCGAGGTCCAACGACGTCACAGGTCCAAATATTCAGACTCTTATGCGTTTTTCGATGAAGTTTCTGTTTCTCGAAACTACGTTGAACCAGCTGCCAGGCGCTGACTTGCTGTACTTTGGCTTGCTGTTTGTTTGCGCCGATGCCGAATTGACCCACGTGCCGAGATTTTACTGAGCCCCTCTGAATTCTTGCGAACCAATGCCAGTGCTGCATTTCGTTAGATTGGACTTGGGTCAGTCTTTAGTCGGCGCGTGGATCAATTCGGCATCGGCGCCAACACCATCTTGCTCTGGAACAGCGCCATGGGCATGGCGCGCAGTCTTTGGCAGAGACGCAGACGAACCTGGCCGTAAGCGAACGGGAGCGTGCCCTGCTGACGGAACATTTAACCCGAGCTAAAACCCAACTGACCGAGTTGACCACAGACAAGCAGCTCCTCCTGCAAGATAACGCGGTGCTCTCCAGTCAACTTTCGGAGTCAAAGGCCAAGTGAGAGATATGCCTAGATAAGGGGGGTCATTCGATTCGTCAATAACCTACTGTTATTTATTAATTTCTTATTTTTTACGGTCAAAAATAATTGGTGATGAGCTCCTCAGGAAGCCCGCCGTTGAACTCTTTCAAGATCGCTATTTGTCAACAGCCCTCGTCGGCTATGCATTAAACCGGACTCGGTATCGACGCCAATGTGCGCTTTCATCCCGAAGAAATACATATTCTCCTTCTTCATCTGATGCCTTTCCGGATCGCGCTTGCCGTCCTTGTTCTTGGTCGAGCTCGGGCTCGGGCTCGGGCATGACTGATCGTCGCATCGACCACGGTGCCTTGGCGCCGTATCAAGCCACGATCGTCCAGATAACCGTTGATGATCTGCAAAATCCTGCCCGCCAGTTCATGTTTTTCTAGCAGGCGGCGGAAGTTCAGGATCGTGGTTTCATCGGGAATTCGATCCAGATGTAGGCCGGAAAACTGGCGCAGGATCGTGGTCTCATACAGTGCCTCTTCCATCGCCGGATCGCTGGAGCCGAACCAGTTCGGCATCAGATGAACCCGCAGCATCGCCATCAACGGATACGCTGGATGACCGACTTCGCCCTTCGGATAATGCGGTTCGATCAAGGCAATCAAGCCCTTCTAGGTCACGACCTGATCCATTTCAATCATCAGCGCTCGCGGCGGGTCTGCTTACGTTTGCCGGCGTACTAGGCATCAGCGAAGGACATCTGTTTCATGGGGTAAAACCGTCATGTTCGTTATTTCACCAGAGCTGGAAGTCTTTTTCAGAGTTCTCTTAAGTATGCCATTAACGGAGCAAAGACCTTGCCTGACAGACATGTAATGTTAACGGCAGCTTTCTGACAGGTATCATTAGCTACTATCTAGTCACCAGTGAATTAGAGCTCGTAGAATCATGAAAACATTGAATGCAGTCATCGCTATTTCGATATTGGTAGTTTCATCCTTTGCCATGGCTGAAGGCGGAGGAGATCGTGTTTATGGTCGGATGATGCAAGAAAATCAACAGGCGATGGAGCAATACGCTCTCAAAAATAGTAAAGCCATACCTGAGATTGTTCATTATGAATATGGTATGAACCTGGATGTTCAGAAGGTAGTTAGTGTCACCCAAGCCAACAAATCCTGTGACGTTGCGCCTTCGCGCATGACCTATGAGGACTCTGCTGGCAAACTCAATACCTTGGAGTACATAGTTATGGGTACCAAATGCCAGCACGGAGGCTAGTCCAAAGGAGCCATGTCTGCGTCATATTATTTGGTTTGATTGTTTAATCGCGCTTACGGCTAGCTGACATAAAAGTAATTTTCAGGCCGCACTTGAGTTATCTTTTGTATGGAGTCATGTCTGCCGGCGCGTAGAAGAAACTCTCACGTGCCGGAGGGTTTTTATAACGATAAAATATTTCATAAAGAAACTCTGCCAAGCTATAGCCTGGAGTGTTACATGAATAATAAAAACTTTTATGGTCTTCCCCTCATTGCCCTTGGCATGAGTATGGGGCAGTTTGCAGTGGCCGTTGAGCAAAAACCAGAGGGGTTCATTGAAGGGAGCAACTTTAACATTCTCAACCGCAATCTCTACTTCAATCGCGACTTTCGCAACGGTCAGTCCAGTCGAACTATCTTTGCATATTGTGTTGAAAGTAGAGCTTTTCGTCGCCATACCGAGATGCCACGATCTTGGAATTTAGAACCAGCTGGCCTAAAAGTTTAGCCTGCTCGACCGTCTCGCCTTTATCCAAGGCGTAAACGTCGTACAGCACCTCTCCGACAGGGAAGTCAGTCAGCTTTATCCGAAAGTCATCCTGCATTGTCACCCCGTTGAAGCGAGCAACAGCTGCCGGCCGTGGCTTAAAAATAAGTTGATAAGGCGCCCTTGGCGCAGCCACTTTAGAGCCATCGATGTTAATGCCGGCCAGGTGCTCAACGGTCAAGTGACCAGGATCTGAATCTCTAGCCCCAAAACGTATGGCTGCCCATTCAAAGAAACCGGCTAGTAAGCGCGTCGCAAAAGAGGTTGCGGGTGGAATGATGTTGCTGAAAGTCTTTTCGAAGAAGTTGTATCCCTCTTGGCCGTCGATGGAGTTCATAACCTGTAGATTGACCGACGGGTGATTATCGTCAATGAAAAACTTCAAAGCTAAGGCCGGCACAGAGTGCGTATCCGTCGGCTTAGTCGCCACCGAAAGACGGCCGATCACGCAGTCGGCGCCACTTTGGAAGATGCCGGTATAGCGACTCGCCACTCCACGGTTTGCCACAAACCGGAAGCGCGCCTCTGCACCAAATGCATGCACCAATTTGCGCCGCCCTTGCTCCAGCTCATCGCCTTGCGCAGTCAGCGACTTAACCGTAAAACTCGGCATTGCCAAGGTTAAGGTATCGCCGATGCCTGGCGCAGTCAGCGCTGGGAGTTCAGAGCCGTAGAGGGAAGGCACAATCTTGTTTTTCCAGATGAAGTCCTCCTTTTGACACGCCGATTGAGGTCGCGCTACGGCATCCCCAGTGATTGATAATGGCTGAACGCTGGGGGGTTGGCAGCCCGTCGTCGTGAATACAAAAAAGGCGGATAAGAGCGTTCTTGCTTTGATCAACGGCATCGTCTGACTCCGAGTATTCCCTACCGATGTATGCACAATAACCACGATCTCCGTATAGCGCGGCAGATTGGGGTCTTCGGTTCTGCTTCATCGAGCAGCGCCGGTACCTCGGCCCCTCGATATAGCCGTATACGGTGCCATCGCGCCGCCAGCCACCTGACGCTTGATCTCGAGAAAGTCTGCTCCGGCACGGTAAGCGCTCGTAGCCGACCCGCGGCGAAGGCTGTGGCTGTGCTCATCTCCCGTAGCCTTGCCTCTCAGGCTCGTGTCGCCTGGGTGGTATTAACGCTATCCCCATGCAGCGCAGCATTACCGACTAAATCCCTACTGCTAATGAGCAGAAATAAAGGTCGCTGCTCAGTCCGAGCTGCCTCTCACCAGCACGTAATGTCGTGGGCTGCTATCAGTGTATGGCCGAAGCAGACCGTTCTTCGAGATTAACTTATCAGCGATAGTTGTCCTTGAGGGCGTTGTGTATCGCGGTCGCCGCAGTCGCCGCATGGGCGACTCCAACACTCATCTGATTGAGCGCGTTGACTACATCGCCCGCCGCGTACAACCCTAGGACTGACGTGCGCTGGTCGGTGTCCACCACCAACTCGCCATCGCTCTCAAAAGTTACGCCGAGGCTTTTGGCCAATTCGGTCCGTGCGTTGGAGCCAAGCATCGGGTATAGGGTGTCGAAACTGAGTTCGTCGCCGTTAGCCAAGCGTAGCGCCACACGATGCCCTTTGATCTTGCGGATTTGCTCGATCGGTTCCTCGATGAGACGGACGCCTGCCTGTGCAATTTTGAGACGTTCGTCGTTGTCTAGTTCTCTGCCGCCCGGTTGCACAATAAGTGTGAGCTGGCGGGTGTAGGTACGGAGAAATAGCGCATGCTTGAAACCTTCCTCGGCGGAGGCGAGAAGAGCAATGTCCTGGTCGATGACATCGTATCCGTCGCAAATCGGGCACCAACGCACATAGCCACCGAGAGTGGCCTCACGTAGATTGGGTATCTCAGGAGGCTTATCAATAACGCCGGTGGCAAGAATCACAGTTGACGCAACAACGCGGTCATCGTCGATGTCGGCGATGAAGTCGTCTCCTCGCTTTGATAGTGCTTTCACGGTGGCTCGTCGGACATAAACATTGTAGCGCTCTGCCTGATTGCGCAGCCGAGCCAACAACTCGGCGCCCGAAACACCTTGAGGAAAACCGGGATAGTTGTGCGTGATCGGGATCAGCTCCGCACGGCTCTGGCCGGCATCAACCAGGAGAACCTGTCGGCGATAGCGCGCCAAATAGATAGCCGCCGTCAGCCCGGCAGGGCCTGCACCGACGATAAGGCAATCCACCACATGATATTGAGCCTGCTTGCTTGTCATCCGGCTTTCCTTCTATTGCCGACGCTGCCGGAGCCAGAGTCATTTGGCAGTGAATTGAGGCGCCCAGTTCTAACTCCAAAAACTACTGTTTCAGGCGGTCAGACCACCGGCCAACTTGGTATCTATCATTCATTTACCGAGCTGAAACGCTGTCTAAGTCACTGCGTAGCGTTGTCCGAAACTGATAATTAACGGTGTTGGCCTCGGCAGACGCAAGCATCTCGCCGTCTCGCGCCACGACCACGAACGGGTCGCCGGACGACTGTAAAACCGTCGTTTCCGGCAACCGATTAGTCATTTTTGACCGCGTACGATCACTTTGGCGTAAGCGCAGCCTCGGTCCCTCTAAAGTTGGCCATTTTCGAGACGCCCAGCCAGCGTACTTGCGCGGCGCCCCGATCAGACCGTATCTGGCGGTACCAAAGCGCGGAGCGGTCATATCCAACACATTGCACGGGGTATAATCGCTCCGCCGACCACGCGGCTCATCCGCGCCACGAGCAGGACAATACCGGCCATCATGCAGTTATCGAAATTAGCTCGAACAGAACGCTTTGGCCCATGTTCTGGTCTCGCAATGTCTCTACTGCTCTCAAACGATTTTGCTTCTCAACGCGCAGTGACAGAGGAAGAAGATCATCTCGGACTCAAATAGTGCCTTTGCTTGCAGGTCTTTGGCCTATCTCGAATGGTTTTGGAAATCCATGGACCAAGCGCAGCATAGTTTTCGTCCAGTACCAGTTCACCGTGATATGCGCCGGCAGCGAATTACCGTCCAAACCGGCGCGGTTATTTCCTTCAAAGATACGGCGCACAGATCGACTTCGGCATCACCATAGTCATGGCTTTTTATTCGCTTTAATCCACTGATCGAATACGGCGATTTCCTTCTTCTGTGCGGCAATTATGTCCTTGGCCATACGGAGCATCTCTGGATTTTTTCCGTTCTGGAGTTCGGCTTGCGCCATCTCGACTGCCATTTGGTGGTGCATGCGCATGTTGGCCGCGAAGTCATAATCCACGTCACCAGTCATGGACATGCCGCCCATTTGTTTCATCATCTTCGAATGATCCTTCTGCTCGGAAGGCATCTGCATCGCTTCGCTTTTCGTGGGTTCTGCGGCATTAGTCCACGTCGGCGCTGCTGCCATTACCGCGACAGCCATCGCTACCACCCTCATCGACAAAGTGAACCGGCTAGAGCTGTTGTGCTTGATATGCTGTGACATTGTGAATCTCCTATTAGCGCCGAAGGGTTGGCACATGCATGCCATGGCCCCCGAACACGGAAATTGCTATTTCTGTACTGCATGGGGCTTGACTAACTCTGTTCGCCAGCCATTTTTCGGCAGATCTCTGCGCATTCACGGCAGGCCCTGACGCAATCTTCCATACCACCGACCTGTTCGCAGCTCTTCACGCAAGCATCACAGATCTCGGCGCAAACCCCACAAACGTGGTGGTGAAAGGTGGAACCATTCAACAAGAAATTGGCCGACGTCTGACAGATCTCGGCGCAGTTGATCATTAGGCGAAAATGTTCGGCCTCAAGGTGTTTACCCCCCGCCTCAAGGCAATGGGTCATCGCTGTATTCAGACAGGTTTTGTGGCAGTCGCTACACGCCTCAACGCAAGGCCGCAGGTATTGGTGAGTGTTTCTGTGAGAGGTAACCGGGGTGTCGCTCATAGCTATGTTCTCCATTGCATCCAAGGAAAGACAACACTAGCAGTGGTGCTGAGACCAGCGGCATTCGATAATTTCTATTAAAAACAACTGATCATTTCAGACTGATCGCGGATGAGTGATACTGCAGACAAGCACCAAGCGTAACGCGAGCAAGATGCTGTTAAATAGCATTCAAGTAAGTGCATACCCAAGGGCCAAGGGCTCATATTTCACCCTAGACCACGCTCGGCGGACAGTCGACTGAAATTAAAATTACATTTCTGTCAGCTCTTGGTTGGTTAACACTTCGTTGCGAATTGAGTTTAGTACCGAACGTCACCTAATAACGGTCGAAACACAAATTATAGGCGCGCTGTTAAGCATGCCATTAATTGAGTAAAGACCTTGCCTGACAGATATGTAATGTTAACGGCAGCTT
Organism: Pseudomonas proteolytica; assembly: GCF_007858275.1. Lineage (GTDB taxonomy): Bacteria > Pseudomonadota > Gammaproteobacteria > Pseudomonadales > Pseudomonadaceae > Aquipseudomonas > Aquipseudomonas proteolytica. The sequence continues at coordinate 35,773 of NZ_VFEV01000041.1, read as the reverse complement.
TCTGACAGGTATCATTAGCTACTCTCTAACCATCAGTGAATTAGAGTTAGGAGAGGGTCATGAAATCATTGAAGGCAGTCATCGCTATTGCGGTATTGGCAGTTTCGTCCTTTGCCATAGCTGAGGGTGGAGGGGATCGCGTCTTTGGTCGGATGATGCAAGAAAATCAGCAGGCGATGGAGCAATATGCCATCAAAAATGGTAAGGCCATACCTGAGGTTGTTCATTACCAGTATGGTTTGAACCTTGATATCGCAAAAGTTATCAGTATGACCCCAACCACAGGATCTAGATACTGTGGGTTGGCCCCTTCGCGTATGACCTACGAAGACTCGAGTGGCAAGTTGAATACCCTCGAGTACCAAGTGCTGGTCAGTAATTGCCCTCATGGTGGCTGATCGCTTACGGTCCAAGTGCATTAGAGAAACTAAGGTTTATTTATGGAGCACCAAGTGGATAATTACATTCCGCTGACAAAAAAGTAATTTTTAGGTCATGCTAGCGTTATTTTAGATGTGAAACTATGCTGCTGCACGCAGGGTGTTCACCTGCATGCTTATAATCATAAATATTTCACATTAAAACTCTGCCAAGCAAAAGCCTGGGGTATTACATGAATAATAATAATAACTTTTATGGTCTTTCCCTCATTGCCCTTGGCATGAGTCTGGGGCAGGTTGCAGTGGCCGTTGAGCAAAAGCCAGAGGGGTTCATTGAGGGGAGCAGTTTTAACATTCTCAACCGAAATCTCTACTTCAATCGCGACTTTCGCAACGGTCAGTCCAGTCGAACGGGGAACGGTTACTCCGAAGAGTGGGCTCACGGAATTATCGGACGTTTTGAGTCAGGCTTCACACAGGGCACTGTGGGCTTCGGCATTGATGCATTCGCAATGCAGGGGATCAAGCTTGACTCGGGTGATGGCCGTTCTGGAGCCGGTGGCACAGTAGACATCATGCCCTACAACAGCAAGGGTCAGCCTGAGGATACCTATTCAAAAGTCGGTGGAGCAGCCAAGCTTCGCTTGCTAGATACGGTCGTCAAGGTTGGGGACGTATTTCCTTCCACGCCTGTTGTGGCGTATGGGGACTCACGACTGCTGCCTGAGAGCTTTCGTGGCGCCACGTTTGCCAACACCAGCATTGAAGGCCTGACCTTGCAGGGTGGTCGCCTGCATGCGATGAGCCAACCGAATTCAAGCAGCATGCGCGATGGTTTCGCTACGTTCTATGCAGGATCTGTAGACGCGCCTTGGATCGCCTACTTGGGTGGCGATTACACCGTTAACGAACATATCGGTGTGAGTCTCTATACCAGCCGCTTCAAAGATGTGTGGAACCAGTATTACGCTGGCACCACGTTAAGCTACCCACTTTCCGAGACTGTCGCGCTGATTGGTGGCCTGAACTACTACCGAGCAGTCGACGAGGGAAAAAAACTGCTGGGCAGCTTCGATAACAACATCTGGAGCGGTAAGACCGGTATCCAGTTTGGTGCCCACACGCTGACCGTTGGCTACCAGCGCAGCAATGGGGATGACGATTTTGATTACCTGCGCCAATCTGATTCTATTTTCCTGGATAACTCTATCCAATACAGCGACTTCAACTCCCCGAAAGAGCAATCCTTGCAGCTACGCTATGACTTGAATATGCAGTCCTTTGGCATTCCTGGCCTGAGCTTCATGACTCGTTACGCGAAGGGCTGGGATGCTGACTACTCGAATGCGAACAGCGTCTATATGCGCCGAGGAGCTGATGGCGCTCCACTGCAGGACCAGAAGCGTTGGGAGCGAGACATCGAGGCTAAGTACATCATTCAAGCCGGCTCCCTGAAAGACATGTCCTTCCGTGTGCGCCAAGCGACGACTCGGGCTACCGCCTTCGAATCAGATTTGGATGAGATTCGTCTGATTGTGGAGTACCCGCTGCAAATTCTCTAAATCGAGCATTAGCTACCTAGCTCACCAGGTACAACCCGTCTCTTTGTTACTCCTTTGGTTGGGAGGCGGCTTAGGCGCCCTTGTGGCGCCTTTTTTTATGGTGCGCCAGGCATGGCGCGTTGCGCGCAAGCGCAACCAGTTTGGCTGTGGTGGCCACACTGGTGACTTGGAGGTGAAAGTCCTCTACACACCCGGCAAGGGGAAGTGTTAGCCAGAGGCAAGGGTGTCGCGGGTGACCGCGAATCTGAAGGAAGCCCGAGGCAAAATGCTGGCCTGACGAACAGGAAGCGGATTAGGCGGCACAGCGGGGTAAGGTAGCCATAATTGCCCAAGCCCAATACTTGCACGGAGCGCTGTGACGTAAATCCGACAGGCATAAGCAGGAAGGTCGCGCGAATTACCCTGGGAGATCTGTTTAGCCTGCCATGTGCTACCGGCATCGCGAGATGACGGGATGGGCGACAGAAGTCAACAGAGGCCGTAGTAGCTGCTCGAAACCGGAGCAATGAAGGGCTGAACCTGCCATGAGTGGATAGTCGGGTGTGATCTCTGCAGAGCGTAAAGCAGAAACTCCGCGTAGCGGGGGTCGAGACCATCAGGAGGTAGGAGCCGGAAGCTCCGAGGGCCGGTCTGGGCGCTTAGATACCGCAGGCGACACATCAACGGAACCAAACTCGCTGACGCTGTTTGTCAGTAGGCAGGAAGCGTTGTGCACCAGCCGATCCAAAATGGCATCGGCCAAGGTCGGATCGACGATAAGCTCATGCCATTTGTCCACCGGCATAGAGCGGTCATCCAGCAACTCCAGCATGTCGCGCCGTTGCTCGGCGGTAAGCGGCACAAGCCCCCAGTCGAGGATCAGCAGATCGGTCTTGGCGTAGCTGTCCATCAGTTTCGCGAAGAGGTCTTCCAGCAGGTGTGGCAGGCGCAGGTAGCGCACTCTGTAGCCGTTGTACCCACGCCCTTGGAGTCGCCATGATCAGGTTCAGCCCAACGCACTGCCACCAGCGTCGATCTCTATCAGCCGTGTTTTGACGCAGTTCCGATAGAGTTCGATCACCGATTGATTATAAAGGTCGCCCCCTGCCAGACCAAAAAATCAGACTGCTGGATGACGTTGCACAAACAATCATGGGGCGTGCAGTGGCGGACACAATCACTTCATGGCCTGCTTCCTTCCGAGGGTATGGATTCAACCGCGAGGCGTCGTCGGCGCATCAATCGGTAAGCTGCCGGGATGACAAATAGGGACAGTAAGGGCGCGGTAACCATACCACCGACCATGGGCGCAGCGATGCGGCTCATTATTTCGCTACCGGAACCGCTGCCCAATAGGATCGGTAATAGGCCAGCAATGATGACCGCCACCGTCATGGCCTTGGGTCGAACCCGCTGCACGGCTCCTTCGCTAATTGCTGCTATTAGCCCTCGCTCGGTACTGTCGCCGGCCTCTACACGTTCGGCCCAGGCGTTTTTCAAGTAGAGCAGCATGATCACGCCGAATTCGGCAGACACACCCGCCAGAGCAATGAATCCGACGCCGGTAGCCACCGACAGGCTAAAGCCGAGTAGGTAGAGGAACCATGCCCCACCAGTAAGGGCGAACGGCAAGGTGGCCATGATCAGCAAAGCCTCGTCGAATCGGGAAAACGTCAGGTACAGCAGCACGAAAATGATCATCAGCGTGGCCGGCACTACCAGCTTGAGCCGTGCGTTGGCTCGTTCAAGAAACTCGAACTGCCCCGAGTAACTCAGGCTCATGCCTGGCTGCAGCTTGACCTGCTCATTGACAACACGACGCAGATCGGCAACCACTGAGGCAATGTCCCGGCCACGTACGTCGATATACACCCACCCGGAAGGTCGGGCGTTCTCGCTCTTGAGCATCGGCGGGCCTTCACTGACCTTGACCTTCGCCACCGTGCCAAGGGTGATCTGGCTCCCTAGCGGAGTGTAGATCGGCAGTTGCTCTAGGGCGCCAAGCGAATCACGCCACTCTCGGGGATAGCGCACATTGATCGGAAAACGGGCGAGCCCTTCAATGGTCTCGCCAACATTCTCACCACCAATAGCACCGGCGACGATCGACTGCACATCAGCGATATTCAACCCGTAGCGGGCAGCGGCTTTGCGGTCGATATCCACATCGATGTAGCGGCCGCCCGTCAATCGTTCAGCCAGAGCCGAACTGACCCCGGGCACGTTTTTGGCTACGCGCTCGACCGCCTGAGTCGCCGCGTCGATTTCCGTCAAGTTTGTGCCGGCAATTTTCACTCCAATCGGACTCTTGATCCCAGTGGCGAGCATGTCCATGCGGTTGCGGATCGGTGGTATCCAAATATTAGTCAGCCCAGGGACGCGCACCACTCGATCCAACTCTTCCACCAATTTTTCCTGGGTCATACCAGGACGCCACTGTTCGCGTGGTTTGAACTGGATAGTGGTCTCGAACATCTCCAGCGGCGCCGGGTCGGTAGCGGTTTCGGCACGACCAGCCTTACCAAAAACGTGTTCGACTTCGGGTACCGTCTTGATCAAGCGGTCGGTCTGTTGCAGCAGCTGCGCCGCTTTCTGTGCCGACAACCCCGGCAGAGCCGAAGGCATATAGAGCAAATCGCCCTCGTCCATTGCAGGAAGGAACTCGCCACCCAAACGAGAGATCGGCCACAACGCGCTGAGGAAAACCATTAACGCGATTAATAGGGTGACTTTGGGTCGATGTAACACCGCATCAAGGGCCGGCTGATAGATCCTGATCAACCAGCGGTTTAGCGGGTTCTGGTCCTCTTTGGGGATCCGACCACGAATCCAGTAACCCATCAGTACCGGCACCAGGGTTACCGAGAGTCCGGCCGCCGCCGCCATGGCATAGGTCTTGGTGAAGGCCAATGGACCAAACAGACGACCCTCTTGAGCCTCCAGGGTGAACACCGGGATGAACGATAGGGTGATGATCAGCAGGCAGAAAAACAGCGCCGGCCCCACCTCCGCCGCCGCTTCGGTTATCACATGCCAGTGACGTTCGCCCTTCAACTCCTCCCCAGGATGGGCCACATGCCAAGCCTCGATCTTCTTGTGAGCGTTCTCGATCATTACCACGGCGGCGTCGACCATGGCGCCGATGGCAATAGCAATCCCGCCAAGGGACATGATGTTGGCGTTGATTCCTTGATGCCGCATGACGATGAAGGCAATGAGCACCCCCACCGGCAAAGAGATAATGGCCACTAGGGATGAACGTAGGTGCCAGAGAAATATCCCACAGACCAACGCGACGACGATGAACTCCTCAAGCAGTTTGTAGCTGAGGTTTTCCACTGCGCGGTCGATCAGTTTGCTGCGGTCGTAGGTGGTGACGATTTCCACCCCGGCCGGCAGACTGCTTTTCAGGTCGTCCAGTTTGGCCTTGACCGCCGCAATGGTTTCGCGAGCGTTCTTGCCGCTGCGCAGAATCACCACGCCGCCGACGGTTTCGCCTTCGCCGTCGAGTTCAGTGATGCCGCGGCGCATCTCCGGCCCCAGCTGGATCGTCGCCACGTCGCCTAGGGACACTGGCACCCCGCCAGCACCGAGCTTGAGCGGAATGGCACGAAAGTCATTCAGCGTCTTCAGGTATCCGGAGGCGCGCACCATGAACTCGGTCTCCGCCATCTCCAGCAACGCACCACCGGTTTCCTGATTGGCCTTGCCAATAGCGTCGGTTACCTCAGCCTGAGTGATACCGAGGCTGGCCAGCTTGAGTGGATCGAGTTGGACCTGATACTGCTTGACCATGCCACCCACGGTGGCCACCTCCGCAACGTTGGGCAGGGTCTTGAGTTCGAACTTGAGGAACCAGTCCTGCAAGGCGCGCAGTTGCGCCAGGTCGTGTCCGCCACTGCGGTCCACTAGTGCGTACTGATAGATCCAGCCCACGCCTGTGGCGTCTGGCCCCAAGGACGGTTTGGCGGAAGTCGGCAGTCGGCTTTGGACCTGACTCAAGTATTCCAGCACCCGGGAGCGGGCCCAATACAAATCGGTACCGTCTTCGAACAGCACGTAAACGAAGCTGTCGCCGAAAAAGGAATAGCCGCGTACGGTCTTGGCCCCTGGCACCGAGAGCATGGTGGTGGCCAACGGGTAGGTCACCTGGTTCTCAACGATCTGCGGCGCTTGTCCCGCATAAGGGGTGCGGATGATTACCTGAGCATCGGAGAGATCCGGAAGTGCATCGATCGGCGTGCTCTGAACCGACCAGACGCCCCAGACCGTGACGAAGATCGTCGCCAGCAGCACTAGAAATCGGTTGGCCACTGACCAGCGAATCAGGGCGGCGATCATGGCTGACCCCTTAGTTTTTCCAGGCGTTCAATGCGTAAACCATCATCGGTTTGGCTAACCGATACCCTAACCTTGTCTCCCGTCTTGAGACCTTGAACGAGAGCAGGGTCAGTCAATGGGAAGGTCATGGTCATACCAGGCATGCCCAGCGTCTTGAACGGACCAAGGGCGATTGTTACGTCTTGGTTATTGATCTCGACGATCTGCCCATCCGCCTCATGAAAGCTGGAGGCTGCTGCGCTGGGTGGTGACATTTCCAGCGTGCTCGCAACAATGCCCTTGAGACTGGCCTCAGAGTCGAGCAGGAACTGTCCAGAGCTGACTACCTGCTGACCTTCTTCCAACCCCTTCAATACCACCGTTTTGCCTTCGTTTTCCTGCCCGAGTTGCACTTCTAGGGGGCGGTAGCGACCCGCGTCTTCGGCGAGCATCACCAGGACGCGTCGGCCGGTGCGAATGATTGCCTCGCTCGGCACCCACAGCACGCTTTGTTCGGTAGAGCGTTTTAGGTGCACCTGGGCCGTCATGCCCGGCCTGAGTCGCCCATCAGGGTTGGGCAGTTCGACCCGGACACGCACAGTTCGGCTGTCGGGGTTGGTTTCGGGCAGAATCGCACTGACTGTGCCCTTGAGCACTGTTCCCGGAAAGGCTGGCAAACGTGCTTCTACCGCTTGCCCCATGATGATCGATCCAGTCTCCGACTCTGGTACGGCCACTGCCAGCCAGACGCTGCTCAATCCATTGACTCGAGCCAGAGTCTCGCCGGCCGCCACGGTCATACCCGAGCGTACATCCAACTCTTGCAGTACACCGCTAATGGGGCTGGTGAGCGTCAGGACCGGCTGGGTCTTGCCGCTTCGCTCCACTTGAGCAATCAGCGGTGCTGGCATCCCGGTCAAGCGCAAGCGCTGGCGTGCTGCCGCCAGCAAGTCGGCATCGCCACTGCGTTTGAGTGCGAGAAACTCTTCCTGAGCAGCGGCCCATTCCGGTACCAGGATATCGGCCAAAGCCGCATGGGCTTTGAGCACATCGCCTGGAGCACGGGCGTACACTCGCTCCACAAAGCCAGCAGTACGCGATTGAATCACTGCAACATCCCGCTCGTTGAATGCCAACACACCGACCACGTCCAAGTTGGAAGTAAGCACGCCGCGAGTGACTGTGGCCACTCGCAAACCGAGATTCTGGGTCAGGCTGGGGTCGATACTGATGGCCGCACTGTCCGCTGCAGCATCCGCGTAGCGGGGCTTCAACTCCATATCCATAAAGGGAGACTTGCCTGGTTTATCGAACTTCTGCTGCGGGGACATCGGGTCGTACCAATACAGTACTTTGCGTTCGTCTTGGGCTTTAGGGGCCTGTTCGGCTGCGCTATCAGGCATGCGCTGTTGAGCGAACCAGTAACCGCCGGCAGCGCCCAAGGTAATCGAGAGACCTGCCAGCAAAGCCCCTTTCCAGATTCGAGTACTCATTGATTGGTGTCCCCATAGGCGAAATACAGGCGAGCACTGGTGAGGGCTCGCTGTTCTTCGAAGTCGATCTGTTTGAGGCGGGCCTCGATGAGTTCACGTCGGGCAGTGATGACAGGTGCCAGGTCGCTTTTACCGGCCCGGTAGCTGGCCATGGTCATCCCGACTTTTTCCTTGGCCAGGGGTAACAGACTGTCCTGGCTGCGGTACACGGCACGGTTCAGACGCTCGTATTCGGCCAGATCGTCCTCCAGTTGCTGGGTGTGTTCACGTACGAGAGCTTCGCGCTCGGCCTCCAACTGATTCAGTTCAGCGTGTTTGGCGGCGATCTTCGGGTTCTGTCGGGACTCGGGGAACAGTGGCAAGTCGAACGTGAACTGCACGCTGACCATGTCGCCGAACTGACGGTTGCGGCGCTGGTAATCAAGCTCCCAACTCCAGTCGGACTGCTTTTCGGACTCTGCTTCACGGACCTTGGCCTGCGCTTCGCGAGTCATTGGCGCGTATGCCGCCAATGCGGGGTGATATTGCAGCTTATGGGAATAACCTGAGGTATCGATGGGCCACTCGGGCAAGCTGCCGACGGGCTGGTCATTGGCCGCTGGGCCAATCCAGCGTTTGAGGGCCGCTCGGGCTTGCGCACGCAGGCGAATTAACTCGTCCTGTTGTTCCGCCAACTGAGCCGCCTCCTGTTTCGGCGTTACTGCATCGGCAGGTTGGGCACGACCACCGGCGATCTGCGCCCGGACGGTATCGGCCAACAGACGGTTCTCCCGGTAAAAATCCTGAAACAGCACCTCTTTACGCTCGACGGAGTAGCTGCTGATCCAGGCCAATGCCGTGGCCTGACGAACGTTCAGCCGCTCGACACGGCCTTCGGCCGCGGCTCGATCTACGGCCGCCTCGGCAACTTCGATACGCGCCCTACGCTTGTCACGATTGGGCACCTCCTGCATGACGCCGACCATCTGCATGGTCATACCGTCCTGCTCGAGGCGCCAGCGGTCAGGGCCACCGATGGGATAGTCTTGTATGCCCAGCAGGAGCTTCGGGTCGGGTAGTTCTCCAGCTGGAATGGCGGCGCTGCTGGCCGCTTGCAGTTTGGCCGCTTGGGCGGTCAGCGATGGTGCATTGTTTTCAGCCAACCGTAAGGCTTCGTCGAGTGTCAGGGGTGCAGCAAGGCTTGGCAATGCCAGCACGCTTGCCGCCAGGGCAGCCACGAGGGGCCAACCGGTGCAGTAGCACTTGGGATTCATGTTCACGATTCCTGTGATGATCCACTGCGCGTGTCTTGGGCTCGCGCGCAGATATGCCATCCCGCGCCAGGGCGGGATGAGGCTCAGTGGGGTACAGGAATCAAGCGCGAGGCGGTCGCCACACCCCGGAGGGAGCCTGAGTAGACAGGGAGTCGCTGAAGATTGTTAGTATTTGCGGACTGGACAAACGGGTGGCAGGTTTCCCCAACAACACTTGTAGCAGACTGGCGCTCCTGCATTCCTGACCAGGTTTGCAGGGTTTGCCATGATCGGCGGAGCTGCTCATATCACCGCAACAGTCCTGGTTCATATCATCCATCATGGTCATACCCGTCGTGTTCGTCGGGCAAGGTTCTGTCGGTGACTGAATGCCCGCCATCCCGCTCAGGGGAAGCGCCAAGCTGATCAGAAAAATGAGGAACAACCGCAGATAGCGTTTCATGCGAGGAAGTTTAGTCGCTGGCGACGGGCGATACCATTACGAATCTGTCAGGTAGAACCAGCAGCAACGGCGCTCCTTAATTTAGCGGCCTGTCTATACGCATGCTGATAGGTCAGGCTTCGTAAATGATTGTCTCGTGAGTCGGTAATGCCACGATAAGGATCACCGAAATGGGTAGAACCAGTGGACCGTGCCGAGAACAGCGCTCAACAACAGATAGATACCCGCCAAACACCTACTATCCTACCGCCTATAAGTTTGTTGAGCAGATAGCTCAATATGAGCTCGCCGCAACAGAATCACTGGACGCTGTAGATACACTTGCGGACGACAGCCAAGGAAACTGGAATATGTCCGAGACAATAGCTACACATAGCATTCCCCGTACGGTCTGGGCGCTAGGTTTCGTCAGCCTGTTCATGGACTTTTCTTCAGAAATGGTTCATAGCTTGCTGCCTATCTTTCTGGTGGGCACTCTAGGCATCAGCATAATCACTCTGGGTCTGATCGAGGGCATTGCGGAGGCGACGGCCCTGATAGTGAAAGTGTTTTCAGGGGCGATCAGCGACTACGTCGGTCGTCTCAAGGGCTTGCTGCTGGTTGGCTAGGGTCTTGCGGCACTCACCAAGCCGCTCTTTCCATTGGCTCACTCTGCAGAAATGGTGTTCACCGCACGCTTTCTGGATCGGATCGGCAAAGGTATTCGCGGCGCTCCACGTGATGCCCTGGTCGCTGATGTATCGCCACCGCATATCCGTCGCTTGCTTCGGCTTACGTCAATCCATGGATACGATAGGGGCCTTCCTCGGGCCAGCAGTAGCCATCCGCCTGATGTATGCCTTCAGTGAAAACATTCCACTGGTGTTATGGATCGCGGTGATACCGGCGTTGGTAGCGGTCAGTCTGATTTTTATTGGCGTCGATGAGTCCGAACACGAGCATTCAGCTCAGCGCTTTCGTTCACCCTGGCACGTTTTAGTGAGGCCTTCCTGGGCTTGCGCGCTCAGCAAGCAGGGTTGTCTGCAACCTGGGTGCCGATAGTAATGGTGGTGATGGCCTTGTTCTACACGCTCTCGGCCTACCCTGTGGGGAAGCTCTCTGACCGTGTAAGTCGCACAAGTCTCCTCAGGGTCGGGTTGATATTGCTGATCTTGTCCGATCTGGTTCTAGCCAGTGCCGAGTCCGTCTCAATGTTGATACTCGGCGTCGCCCTATGGGGACTTCATATGGGATTTAGTCAGGGGCTACTGGCTGCGCTTGTCGCTGACACGACACCGGCAGAATTGAAAGGAACCGCTTTCGGGATTTTCAACCTGGTGAGTGGTGTATCCATGTTGCTGGCAAGCGGGATTGCGGGGTTATTTTGGCAAACGTATGGCTCAGCAATGACATTTTATGCCGGCGCGGTTTTTTCTGCGATAGCGCTCATACTGCTGATAGCACAACGTAGCAAGAGCACACATCGCTTGCATGATCACGGGCAGTGATCATGCAAGAATCAAGGAAAGTTTGAAACTTAGTTTGCCATGTACTCGGCAATCACTTGGTCAGTACCTGCTTTGCTCAGGCCGATGACCTGATAAACATCCTGCTTCCCACCGACCTCCATGCCAGGCGAGCCTGCCGGCATGCCCGGCACAGCTATCCCGATAAGGTCGTCGCGTTTGCTCAAAGCAACTATTTGCTCGGCAGGCACGTGGCCTTCAACAAACTTGCCGTTGATCACCGCGGTGTGGCATGACGAGAGACGCGGAGCAACACCCAGGCCCTGCTTGACCGCGCTCATGTTGGTTTCTACATGATCAACGACGGTGAAGCCGTTAGCTTCAAGGTGCTGCATCCACTTCTTGCAGCATCCACAGTTAGCGTCACGATGGACGTCGATCGTCATCGATTCTGCTGCATGACCAGCGGAACTGATAAACAGAGCCGCGAATGCAGCGAGGCGAAGTGCCCGGCCAGGACGAAGAAAGTTATTTCGCATGGGTATGCTCCTTCCCATCAGCATGGGTATGAGTTTTTGGCTGATCCGCAGGAGCATCTGCACCCTCAGTATGAGCATGCTCAGTACTTTCATCCTGAGAGGGTGCTGCGTCTTCATCATGAAGATGCGCACTATTTTTGTCGTCATGATGATCGTCGGACTCAGCTACTTCTTCAGCTCCGCCTGCATCATGATGTCCAGCGGCAGCCTCTTTTTGACCGTCATGCTGTCCTTCATGGTTATGCATTTTGGTCTCGCCGCCACCGTGTTGGTGGCCATCGCTGCTTGCTGTCAGGGCCTTATATTGCTCTGCATCCAAGGCGGGAAGCTGCTGAAGAAAAGCAACCATCCCCCAGATGTAGGGGTCGGCCATGCTTTTGCCCCAGGCTGGCATGCCTGTGGACTTGATACCGTGCTTGATGATCCAGAAGGCGGCAGCTGGATTTCCATCAACGCCCAGTTTTGAAAGATTTGGAGGTGCCGGGTAAAGGCTTTTACTCAACTCGGTTCCAGCGACACTCGGAGCGAGGTGGCAGCCAATGCACATTGAGTTGTAATTGCCTGCACCTGCACGAATGAGAGCTTCATCGCTTAGGTCGGGGACTTTAATGTCGCGTGAACGCACTGCAATCGAGCGATCCCGAGCAGTGGACAGAAGTGCGTAAACGGGATCGGAGTGGGGTTCATCGGCCCCAACGTTGAACACACCAAAATGCACGACGCCGGCCCCCATGATGACTGCAACCACACCGGCAGCAGCCAACGTTTTTATTGTTCTTTTCATATAAGGTTCTCAAAACCACATCCGAATACCTACGACAAATCGCGCCTCGTTCGTATCCTCTCCTTCATCGCTAGCGAGGTCTGCGGTCTTGCCATAGGAGCGACTCCAGGTAACGCCGATGTAGGGGGCAAACTCGCGGACAAGCTCGTAGCGCAACCGCAAACCTACTTCGGTATTGGCCAAACCAGAACCAATGCCGCGTTGCGGGTCGTTTTTCCCGTAAAAATTCATTTCGGCTGTGGGCTGCAAGATCAAGCGATTGGTAAGCAGAATGTCGTAATCGCCCTCTAACCGAGCCGCGGTCTGCCCGTTCTCACCAATGAATGCGGTGGCTTCCGCTTCAAAGTTGTAGAGAGCCATCCCTTGGATACCCAAAGCGCCCCAAGTCTGTGGCGAGCCTGGTTTAAAATCTTGACGCACCCCGGTAACAACGTCCCACCACGGACTGATCGAGTGCCCCCACAGTGCTGTGAGTTCGGCGCTCTCGGTTACACCGTTGGTACGTTCACCTTCCGAACGCAGCCACAGACGATCAACGTCCCCACCGATCCATCCCGTAGCGTCCCAGCTCAGGGCACTGCCGTTGTCAGCGTCCTGATACTCGAACTGATCGAGGAGAAAGAACGTGTTGAGGCTTTTGTCAGAGAGGCCATGACCAGCCACCGGAGGAAAGGCGGCTTCACGATCAGCGTCGGTCAGTACCGGAATAGGGGTTCGGCTCGTGGTAGTCGCCCTTGCATCCATACTCATTTTGCTGTGGTCCATGCCTTCCATCTGGCCTTGATCCATTTGCCCATGATTCATTTTGCTATGGTCCATCGGCTTTTCTTGGCCTTGGCCCATGTTCATTTTACTGTGGTCCATAGGCTCCATCGAACCATGATCCATCTTGGAATGGTCCATCTGGCTGTCTTTGGCGGGGATCGACTTTTGAACCCCCGAGGGTTTCGAGTCCGAACTCGAGGGCATGGTCATCGACGGATCCATTGCCTCAGCGGCGTTCGCCAAGCCAAAAAAAGCGGGGCTGATGGAGACGGTCAGTGCCAGCAGGGTTGGGCGTAAAAAATTACTGGTCATGATCTCAATCCGCTTTTTTAGTTTTTTGGTCATGATCCATCGACTCATCGCTCATTTTGCTGTGATCCATCGAGCCATGGTCCATGGAACTGTGATCGGTTTTGGATTCATTGGTCTTGGGTTTTTGGGTTGACTCTGGCTTGTCCGTTGATGATGCAGGAGTTGGATGGGAATGATCGCCACCGCTTTCTCCTGCCAGTGCAACGGGCACTCCCCCTAATAGGCCAATGACGAGGGCGCAACCGATCAGCGACTTACGATTCAGATATGTGTTCATAACCCGTCTCCTTTACTCATCAACCCGTACTTCACGGAACATGCCCATTTCCATATGGAATAGCAGGTGGCAGTGATAGGCCCAGCGACCCAACGCATCAGCGGTGACTCGATAGCTGCGTTTGGTTCCTGGTGGCATGTCGATCGTGTGTTTGCGCACCATGAATTTCCCGTTCTCATCCTCAAGGTCACTCCACATACCGTGGAGGTGGATGGGGTGAGTCATCATGGTGTCGTTCACCAGCGTAATGCGCAGACGCTCGCCATACTTGAGGCGCAATGGTTCGGCGTCAGAGAATTTGATGCCGTTGAATGACCAGGCGAACTTTTCCATATGACCGGTCAGGTGCAGCTCAATGGTGCGATTGGGCTCGCGGCCATCCGGATCCTGGAAAGTGCTCTTAAGGTCAGAGTAGGTAAGCACGCGACGGCCATTGTTGCGCAAGCCAATACCCGGATCGTTGAGCTTCGGCGTAGGGGTCATGGCTTGCATGTCAACCAGGGGGTTATTGGTTTCGGAGGCGGGGTGAGTCTGCATCTCTCCGCCCATGCCGCCCATGCCGCCCATACCTGCCATACCGGACATGTCACCCTGGTCCATACCTGCCATATTGCTTTGGTCCATACCGGTCATATTGGACATGTCATCCTGGCCCATGCCGGTCATTTTGCTGTGATCCATGCCGGCCATACCGGACATGCCACCTTGCTTCGTAGCGCCGCCATCCATGCCCGCCATGCTGCCATGGTCCATACCGGCCATACCGCCCATCCCCATGTCATCCATGGTCACAAGAGGGCGAGGATCAATCGCCGGTATCGGCGCCTTCAATCCTTCGCGCACGGCCAAGGTTCCGCGCGCATAACCGGTTCGATCCATGGACTGGGCAAAAATGGTATACGCCTCTTGACTGGCAGGCTCGACGATCACGTCATAGGTCTCTGCCACGGCGATGCGGAATTCGTCGACGCTGACCGGGTTGACGTGCTGGCCGTCGGCGGCCACAACGGTCATTTTCAAGCCTGGGATACGGACGTCGAAATAGCTCATACCCGAGCCGTTAATGAAGCGTAGGCGCAGCTTCTCTCCCGGCTTAAAAATACCTGTCCAGTTACCGTTGGGGGCCTGGCCGTTCATGAGGTAGGTGTAAGTATCCCCACTGACGTCCGCGAGATCGGTGGGGTTCATTTTCATTTCGGCCCACATCTTCCGATCCGCCACTGTCGCGGACCAGCCTTTCTCGCTGACATCGTCGATGAAGTCGCCCACGGTACGCTTGTGGTGGTTGTAGTAGTCCGATTGTTTCTTGAGCTTGGCCATGACGCGAGCAGGATCTTCATCGGTCCAGTCGGTCAGCATCACCACGTAATCGCGGTCGTACTGAAAAGGCTCCGGCTCTTTTGAATCGATCACGATGGGGCCATATACGCCAGCTTGTTCCTGAAAGCCCGAGTGGCTGTGGTACCAGTACGTACCGTTCTGATGCACCTTGAATTTATACTCGTACATGCCATCGGGGGCGATGCCGTGGAAACTCAAGCCCGGCACTCCATCCATGTTGGCCGGCAAGATGATCCCGTGCCAATGGATTGAAGTGTCCTGATCCAGGCGGTTTTTTACCCGCAGCGTGACCGTTTCCCCTTCGCGCCAGCGCAGCAATGGTCCCGGCAAGGAGCCATTGATGGTCATGGCCGTGCGTGGCGAGCCGGTGATGTTTACCGGGGTTTCACCAATAAACAGATCAAATTCGTTGCCGGTGAGTACGCTCGGCAGACCAGGACTGGTCACTGCCCATACAGGAGTGCGCCAAAGGCCAAAGCCGCCGAGAATGCCACCAGCGGCCAAGCCTTTAACGAATGTCCGCCTAGAGGTTTTGGAATGCATGCCGTTTATATCCAGTCAGTCGAAAGGGAAACCGTGTGAAACACGCTGTGGATTATGCTTATAGGTTAGCGGGCTCTCAGGAGCTCGTCTCGAATCTCTATGAACCTTGCCCGCCGCCGCAAAGGACTAAACTCATAGGGCAGGCGAGCTCAGAAATTGCCACATTTTAACCACCGAGGTGATTACATTTCTGTCAGCTTGGGAGTGCATCGAGCCGTTCAATATTTGGCTTGGTCGACAGCGTTGGCTTTGCTCTCGGCTACTGGGGGTTGAGTGCCTTGCTTTTGGGCAATTTGGTACGCGTCCATTGACCTCTTCATTGCAGCCTCCATGCGGCGCGCGAACGTCCGGTCACCGCCACCTTCGGCCATCGCCAGAGAAGAGACGGTCAAAGCGGCTATGACAAACAGGGTTTTAATGGATTTCATGGGGGTATCCTCGAATAAGTTTTGGTCATCCCGTTGAATCCACATTGAAAAATGATTCTTGGGGGCTGAGCTCAAGGCTCGATATAACTTTAGGACTCATCCCCTGTCAGAAACCTTAGGTGAATATTACAGTTGTGTCAGGCTGCCACTTTTCTATTGAATAGCAGGCGGATTAATTCGTAAGCTCTCACTCATCCAAGTAACACTGCATCGTATTTAACCGATTAAAATTTATATATGACAATTTTGTAAGCTTCCTGTCATTTTTAAAGAGATTCGACGGTTTTTGAACAGCTGAACAGGATCTGAAATTCGCCGACGCTGATGCATTGTATTTAACCTTGAGTGTTCGATATGCGTATTGCGTCGGGACTGGTAATTCCACAAAGGTGATTAGACGTGAGTATTAATTTTGAAAAAGCCGTTGGTTCTGCGGAAAGAGCGTTAATTTATCGCAGCCAAAGAGCGGAGGTGCTGAGCAATAATATAGCTAACGCCGATACGCCAAATTTCAAGGCCCGCGACTTGGACTTTCCTGCCTTGCTTGCAAGCCAGTCAAAGCGAATGACGGATGCTCAGTTTTCTTTACAAACAACAAACCTAAAGCACATTGCTGGGAACGGATCAGCAGCCGAAATTGATGAGAGAGCTTTACTTTACAGAATTCCAAATCAACCGTCCCTGGACCAAAATACCGTGGATCAGCAAGTCGAGCTTGCGAAGTATACGGAAAATGAAATTCATTTCGAGGCAGCGTTCACCCGACTCAATGGTTCATTTAAAGGCCTGATTAAGGCTCTTCGTGGGGAGTAATTGCCAAAAAACAAGTACTTGCACTATAGAACAGGCCGGTTATCTCTGCCCTGGTTGCCCTAAAGTCAATGTCAGCAGACTTCGACCCATTGCCTACCACATTGTGCTCATTGAACCATTGAGGCGGGCTGGATAGGTGCTGAAGCTATTACTCCAGGAAAGCGCTAAGAAGACTTTGATCAGCTTATCTCGGCCCTGGGCTCATATCTGAAATGAGCCCAGGGAGAGCCTGTATATGGGAGCGTTAAAGCTGGAGCGGATCAGCACCATCAGGCGCTGATTTTGGAAGGAAAACCCAATGTTTCCACAGCTGCGCGGACTCGCTCAGGGTTTTCGCTACTTTCAACGTTGACCTTGCCGGCAGCACGATCCACCAAAACCCTTGCCTCGCTATCCAACGCGTGAATAGCTTTGGTGATTTTGCTAATGCAGCTGCCGCAACCAATGCCGGACACATCTAAGACGAACATAGTTATTCCTCTCGTATTGAGCGGCTTCTTTAGCCGCAAACACAGCATAAACGTTGACATGATGGCAAGGTCAAGTCTTGCCTGCACCCTGGTTTGGGGAGATCGCAAAAAAAGGAGTTCCGCACACTAAGCGACAACCGACCGGCTTCAGCCTTTGTGACACGGCCTATGTCCGGTTGGAGCAGGGGTCATGCCGAGATAAGGGAAAATTAGGACATTTGCTTCGCATGCGGTTGTTCTATAAAGGCTTGCGTGCAATCCACCTCAAGTCCTCCTGAATGGCTGGCGACTTCGGACAATCCGCGCACGCCTATCGCGTTGTCTGGGGTGCATAGAGAAAACGGAAAAAATCGTACGATAAGCCCCTGCTGACAGTCTGTAAGCCCTTGCGTTGTGCAGTCTGTGTCCGAATGGAGTACGCCTCAACCCGGCGTCAGGCCGGACGACGGAGGTACGTCAAGGTAGGGTCTATTTCGGCTTTTCCTGACGTTTCCCTACAAACCTCTATGAGCTCAACCTGACAGGCCACCGCCTCGGGTTGTTTGGTTGTCATAGGACTTCTCAAAACTTGAAGAAGTGGCGGGCTGTCGCTATTAGTTAAGGTTCACTCAACACAAGGACGCGAAGATGATCCAGAGATTCGTTGTTGTTCCTGCGATCCCCACCGAAACAGGATCGGTTCGCAATGGAGCTCGCTTTCACTCCACTACAGTTCCGGCTGGTTTTGATATTTATGACAATCAAGGTAAGCAGCGATTGCAGTTCACCTACTCGACACGGATAGAAGCAGATGCGGAATGCGAAAGACTGAACATGGAGTGCGATCAAACCACCATAACAACACCTACCCGCATCAGCTCACCATGATCTGTACGAACGCAATTTACTGGTCATCTGTTCAGCGATGCGGACTGAAAACAAAAAAACCGTCATGACTGACGGGATTTTTGTTGATGGGAGCTGATCCTTCAGCTCCCATCATTGTAGTTAAGAAATGAGGAGGCATGCGTTTTGAGATCCCTGTTGGTCGGCCTGACGCCGGGTTGAGGCGTACTTCAACCGGACGCAACAGTGCCGAACAATGCTTGCAGCAGAGCAGCATGGCTTAGCGTACAAACATCTCCGTTTTCTGCGATTACCCCCTTCGGCCTGACCCTCCACACTTGAAGCATCGCTTTCCAGCAAGGCACTGCGGGCGGCCTCTCCGTCATACGACGCTTGCATAGGGGTACTAGGTATGCCTATCATGCGACTTGCATAGGTAGGAGGGGTATACCATGGGTCACACAGCTTCAAACAAAGACGCTCTTCTCAAACGAGTTAAACGCATCGCAGGACAAATCCAGGCAGTTGAACGTGCTTTGGAATCGGATCTCGATTGCGCAAAAACATTGCATCTTGTCGCCGCCACACGCGGGGCCATCAATGGATTAATGGACGAAATTATTGAGGACCACGCCAGGGAGCATGTAGCGAACCCAGCGCTCAGCGATGAAGAGCGCAACAAGGGTGTCGAAGAACTTATTGAAGCCATTCGCCGCTATTCAAAGTGAAGAAACCAGGTACAAGTTCATGAGTAGCAGCACCAATATCGAAATTAATCACATACACGACCACGTATTCCTTGGGTCAGCGCACGAAGAAAATGCCAAACGTACCCTTTGGGTCGTGGCGCTTACGGTGGTGATGATGGTTGGCGAAATCACCGCCGGTTATATCACTGGCTCGATGGCTTTACTTGCCGATGGTTTTCACATGGCGACCCATGCGGGCGCTTTGGGCATCGCAGCGGCTGCTTACGGATACGCAAAACGCCACGCGTCCAGTAATCGTTACAGCTTCGGTACCGGTAAGGTTGGAGATCTGGGTGGGTTTGCATCGGCGCTCATACTCGGCATGGTGTCCCTGGTAATCGGCGTAGAGTCAGTAATGCGCCTCCTCCAGCCAACGGAGGTTCAATTCGGGACCGCTACGCTCATTGCGATTGTTGGCTTGATCGTAAACATTGTGAGCGCGCTTCTGCTTGGCCACGGCCACAGTCATGATCATGATCATGGACATCACGGGGATAACAACCTGAAATCAGCGTACGTCCATGTAATAGCGGACGCACTGACCTCCGTGCTGGCAATTGCTGCATTGCTCGCTGGCCGGTATCTCGGGTGGGTATGGCTGGATCCGGTAATGGGTATTGTTGGTGCCATCGTTATCGCGCGTTGGGCGTGGAGCTTGATGGGTGTGACCTCTGCTGTACTGCTAGATCAAACTGATGAGCACGTTGCAGAGGAAATCCGTGAGCTGGTTGAGAAGCCAGGCGATGCAACCATTACAGACTTGCATGTCTGGCGGGTTGGACCAGAAGCGCATGCGGCTATCGTAAGCGTCCTTGGCGAAGCCACTGCGAACGCCGAAATCATTCGTGAACGTCTCAAGCCTGTTCACGAGGTCAGCCATCTGACTGTCGAATTTCGACCTGTCTGATTCAGTCTGATTCCTCTGGTAAGGGGCTCTAATTGAGCCCCTTCGCTAACTCGCTTTGTTGAACCCGCCCGTTGCAGGGCGCCCCCCATCTATTGCCTCCAAAGGAGCCCGCAATGCCCTTAGGCAAACGTGAACTTGCGCGGATCGAACGCGGTTTAATTGCAACTCTCACCGAAGCTTGCGAAACGGCAAAATCTGAAATCAAAGGCTTTTCCTGGCTCACCCACGAAGCTGACTTAAACGCGCTTCCTGAAACTCTAAAAGTGATCTGGGTTTTCGAAACGTTAGCAGACAAAAAGCTTGCCCAGTCTAGCGCGCAGAAGGTGCGCATCTTTGAGCTGACTGCCATGGCGCTGAACGGCGCAAACATTGATCTGCGCCCATCAGACCACAATGTACGGTTCGACTCTGAGGAGGAGTGCCAACGAAGTCATGGTGGCGATTGGCAGAAGCGGTTGGCGCAATCACGCGTGACAAAGGGTTATTGACGATGGCTAAAGAAATCGAAAGTCCATGCATTTCAGTTTGCCAGCTAAGTGGCGATCTTTGTGTGAGCTGCGGGCGAAGCAAGGAAGACATTAGGAAATGGAAACGAATGAAGCGGCCCGAAAAGATGGCTGCTGTCCAAAGGGCGAACATGCGTCTGAAAGGATTGAAGAAAACACAGGGATAGCTGGGATTGTTCCCGACATTCGATGAAAGGCTCGCTAAAAGCAGAATTCACGGATTGCCGTCAACATACAGGCCGAACAGGATGTTATGGCATAACAATTAAAATCAGTGAGTGATGCCGTCTTCGGTGTTCCACAGCACAATCGCGGCGGTTACCAGGCTGAGGCCGCTGGCCCGGTAGCGCTGTGGAACACCGTCTACCTGGAGCGCGCAACCCAAGGGCTGACTGAGGCCGGAAAGCCGACAGGATCGTCATTTCACACAAACAAAACGCAAGATTCGAATCCTTCTGAAAAAAGCTAAGTGAATCATTCAGTTACAGGTCTAATGTCCTAATTTTCCCTTATCTCGGCATGACCCCGAGCACACCTCAATCAGGCGTCACCCGTCAGGGTCGGGGATCGTACGCATGCTAGACCTTGCACTGGGTACGCAGGTAGGAGCCGCCAGCACCTTGTTTCTGGTCGCCCCCGACAATCGCCGTGATGAGGTTGCACAGCGTATGCGTCCGGCCAAGTCATCTACCCAACCCCGCAACGCTTGGACATGGTGTGCACTTAATTTAAGTGGGCACCAGTTCTAGCCTTTTAAGCGGGTATGTCATGCAGCCAACACGCCGTTCCTATTCCAAATCCTTCAAGGCCCAGGTCATTCAAGAGTGTGCCCAACCCGGCGCTTCGATTGCCGGCGTCGCCCTCAGCCATAGCCTCAACGCCAACCTCGTCCACAAATGGATTCGAGTGCACGCGCACAAAAGCTCAGCGCTTCAACCAGCATTTATCCCATTGCCCATGCAGATAACGGCACACCCACCTTCATCGAATATCAGCATTGAGATTCTGCACCCACGCGGCACCGTCAAAGTGAACTGGCCGACCGATAGTGCTGCTGCCTGCGCCGCTTTCCTTCGAGACGTGTTGCGATGATCCGTATCGACGCCATTTGGCTCGCCACCGAGCCCATGGACATGCGCGCCGGTACCGAGACTGCGCTGGCCAGGGTGATCGAGGTCTTCGGTGCGGCGAAGCCGCACTGTGCTTATCTGTTTGCCAATCGCCGCGCGACTCGGATGAAAGTGTTGGTACATGATGGGATCGGCGTTTGGCTGGCTGCACGTCGCTTGAACCAAGGCAAGTTTCACTGGCCAGGCCTTCGACAAGGCAGCGAAATGCAGTTGGATACTGAGCAACTTCAGGCCTTGGTGCTCGGCCTACCTTGGCAACGTGTTGGCGTCGGCGGTGTAATTACACTGCTTTAAAAAACTTTAATTAGCGTCTTGGTTTGCTGTCGCAGGCGGTCTGCTTTGGTAAAATCCACGGCATGACTTCCTCGCCCAATCTCGATCAAATGACTCCCGACCAACTGCGTGCATTCGCTGCGCAGTTGCTGTCGCAAGTGGAGACCATGGGCAAGACGGTAGAGACCATGGGCAGAACGGTCGAAACCATGGGCAAGAAGATCAACCGCGATCAAACGGTGATCGAAAAGCTGACCCACGAGATCGCACAGCTCAAGCGTTTGAAGTTTGCCAAGCGTAGCGAGCAGATGAATCCTCAGCAGGCCAGCCTGCTGGATGACCTGATCGATACCGATATCGCGGCGATTGAGGCCGAGCTTCAGGCCTTGCAAATCGCGCCAGCGACAACTGAGAAAAAGCAAAAGCCCAAGCGCACTGCGTTGCCGGCAGAATTCCCACGCACCTTGATCCATCACGAACCGGACAACACTCACTGCCCATGCGGCTGTGCGCTTAAACGCATCGGTGAAGATGTCAGCGAAAAGCTGGACTACACGCCGGGCGTGTTTACCGTTGAGCGCCATGTTCGTGGCAAGTGGATTTGTGATGACTGTGAAACGCTGATCCAGGCGCCGGTACCTGCGCAAGTTATCGACAAGGGCATCCCGACTGCCGGATTACTTGCCCACGTCATGATCGCGAAGTTCGCTGATCATCTTCCGCTTTACCGTCAGGAATCGATTTTTGGTCGAGCTGGCTTGTCGATTCCACGCTCCACTTTGGCTCAATGGGTCGGCGTTACGGGCGTGCAGTTGCAGCCACTGGTCGATGCCCTGCGTGACGTAGTGATCGGGCAGCAGGTCGTGCACGCGGATGAAACACCCGTACAGATGCTCGCTCCGGGCACGAAGAAAACCCACCGCTCTTATGTTTGGGCTTACGCCACCAGCCAGTTCTGCGAAACAGCCGCTGTCGTCTACGACTTCAGCCCCAGCCGCGCCGGTGAGCATGCTCGCAACTTCCTGCAAGGCTGGAAAGGCAAGTTGGTCTGCGATGATTTTGGCGGTTACAAGGCCAGCTTCGAACTCGGCGTGACCGAGATCGGCTGCATGGCCCACGCCCGGCGCAAGTTTTTCGAATTGCATGCCACCAACAAGAGCCAGCTCGCCGAGCAGGCCCTGCGTTACATCCAGTTGTTGTACGAAATCGAGAGCGAAGTGCGTGACCTGGAGTCGGAATTACGGCGCCGAATACGGCAAGAAAAAGCCGCGCCAGTGATGGATAGGCTGCATGCCTGGATGATCGCCCAGCGTGATCTTGTGCCCGAAGGTTCAGCCATCAGCAGAGCATTTGATTACAGCCTCAAACGCTGGGCAGCGCTGTCGCGCTACCTCAATGACGGGGCCGTACCTATTGATAATAATTGGGCGGAAGTGCGACACGAAGTCGCTTAATGAAGTTGTTCCCCCTTGGTGGGAACCACCCGTGTCACCGGGTGAATCTAGAAGGCTGAATCAAGAGCGCCTTCGACAATGTTACGAGGCGCCGCAAGGTGCGGGGTACCAATCGTGAGAGGCGTACCCTTCTGGCAGCCATGGCCGGACAAGTGCTAGATAGTTGGTATGGTGAACACACGTGAATCTGCGCAACGATCGTTAAATTAAGCGAGCGGAAATGGCTTACACGCTCGAACCAAAATGGTAATGGAGGTGGGAACTGCGTCTTTCTACTACGCATTCGTGACCCACATGCCTCCCGGTCGATAGCAGGCACCTAACCCGACGCACTTCAGTAAGCGGAACGTGGAAATCCCGTATCGCTCCCGTCAGGGAAAGCCGTTTGTAAAAATTGCCCATGGCGGTGCGGGCGAAGGAACGAGGAAAAAGCGAACGCCGTCCTGTAATGGGTTGGATAGAGGTTGAAACATCACTTCACGCGAAAGCGGGCAGACGTCCTCATGGTCTCTCTTCACACGAGAGTAGGTAGAACCCTTTCAACGGAAGGAGAGCAAATGAACGCAGCAGCATTGGCGTGTGCACCTTCCGGCACGTCGTGGGACAGCATCGATTGGATCGCCGTACAACGTCGTGTCAGAGGGCTGCAAGCGCGTATTGTGAAGGCTGTACAAGATGGCAGACATAACAAGGTGAAAGCCCTGCAATGGCTGCTGACTCACTCGTTCAGTGGCAAGGCATTTGCTGTGAAACGGGTGTCTGAAAACAAAGGCAAAAATACCCCCGGCGTGGACAAGGTTACTTGGAATACGCCTAGGGCCAAGCTCGGCGCGATAGAGTCGTTGACGCGGCGAGGTTACTCGCCGCTCCCGCTTCGGAGAGTGCTTATTCCGAAGAAAAACGGCAAAACGAGACCTCTTGGAATTCCCGCGATGAAATGCCGGGCCATGCAGGCGCTTCATCTGCTGGCTCTGGAACCGATAGCGGAAACTACCGGCGACCCGAACTCTTATGGGTTCAGGCCGGAACGCTCAACTGCGGATGCCGTCGCACAGTGCTTTGGTGTGCTGTCACGAAAAGCAAACGCGGAATGGGTGTTAGAGGGCGACATTCAAGGCTGTTTCGACAATATCAGCCATGACTGGTTGATCGCCAACATTCCCATGGACAAGGCGATTTTGCAGAAATGGCTCCGGGCTGGTTATGTCTACCAAAAGCAGCTATTCCCCAGCCACGCCGGAACCCCGCAGGGAGGCATCATATCCCCGGGGTTGGCGAACATGACGCTGGATGGGTTGGAAGCGATGCTGGCGAAGAGATTTCCCAACGCGAAGTGGACAGCCCGAAAAATGCGCGTGGTGCGTTATGCAGATGATTTCATCATCACTGGTTGTTCGAAAGAATGGCTGGAGAATGAAGTCAGGCCCGCCGTGGTTGAATTTCTGGCAGAGCGTGGACTTGTCCTCTCTCCGGAAAAAACCAAGATAACGCACATAGGGGACGGGTTCGACTTCCTCGGATGGAACCTGCGCAAGTACAACGGCAAGCTCCTGATCAAGCCGTCCAAGGCGAACATCGGGGCTCTACTTGCCAAGCTGCGAGAGTTGATCAAGACCAACAAAACGATACGACAGGCTAACTTGATAGGTTTGCTCAACCCGGTTCTACGGGGCTGGGCGAACTATCACAGTCATGTCGTCGCCAAGAAGGTCTTCAACCAGGTGGACAGCGCAGTGTGGGAAATGCTCTGGCGATGGGCGGTACGTCGCCACCCTCGCAAGACACGCCGATGGGTGAAGGATCGGTATTTCAAAGTACAAGGGGCGCGCCGTTGGGTGTTCTCGTGTACTGAAAAATCCGCCGATGGTCGGAAGCGTCAGTACACGCTAGTAGACGCCTCAGACACACCGATTGTGCGACATATCAAGATTAAGGCTGCTGCCAACCCTCACGACCCTGCATGGGATGAGTACTTCGAGTC
This sequence comes from Pseudomonas proteolytica, assembly GCF_007858275.1. GTDB lineage: Bacteria > Pseudomonadota > Gammaproteobacteria > Pseudomonadales > Pseudomonadaceae > Aquipseudomonas > Aquipseudomonas proteolytica. The sequence continues at coordinate 10,802 of NZ_VFEV01000041.1, read as the reverse complement.
CCGCTGGGGCAAGAAGATGCTCACTTCCGTTAAAGGTCGAGCCAAGCTGTATCGGGTATGGGTGCAACAGGGCGGCAGGTGCTGCGCCTGCTTCAAGCCGGTGACCAAAGACACACCGTGGCACAGTCGCCATATTGTGAAGCTAGGTCATGGCGGGACGGACGCTGCGGCTAATCTTGAGATTTACCACCTGCGTTGCCCACGAGATGTGCAATTTGCCAATGTCGACGATGTATAACCGGGTGCCCAATGGCGCCTTAGCAGAGACTTGAGCCGTGTGCTGGGAAACTCGCATGCACGGTTCTTAGGGGGTTGGACGCGGGCAACCGCGTCTGACTACCCGACAACCAGATCCGACCATGGGCCCTTGGACGCAAGAACTGGCTCTTCGCCGGGTCGTTACGCAGCGGAAAAAGGGCGGCGGCGATCATGAGCTTGATCCAGTCTGCGCGGCTGAATGGCCATGATCCGTACGCCTATCTAAAGGATGTTCTCACGCGTCTACCGACGCAGCGGGCGAGTGAAATCGAGCAGCTGCTTCCGCATAAGTGGCAGCCGGTTTAATCACGCAAGACGTGTTGCCCGGACGCATACTGCACAGCAACTCAAGAGACCCGTTTTCTCGCGAGTATCCGAGCTGGGCATCCGATATCTTCCCTACAACCAACTTAAAGAGCATAGGGAAACGATTGGGCGATTCGGCCCCAGTATCAAACCGTTAATGGAGATTTCCCAGCTGCTCTAACTTTTCCTGGTCGAGGCTTGCCGGACTGCTTTAAAGCCGGAAATACCAATGTGAAAGGCGTTTCGCCATCCTTTTGGCTGCACATCCGGACTTGTCCGCCATGGGACAACATGATGAAACACACAATGGCCACGCCGAGCTCGGTACCGCCCACCGGAGCGCGCACGGCCGGAATCAACGCGGTAAAAGCGATCAAGGACCCGCTCCAGATGGGCCGGGGCGACTCACCCAAGTTGGTCACCGCCAAGGTAACGTTTGGGCCTTCTGCAGCGATGGCTAAGGTGACCGTTGAATTGAAAGCGGCATGACGGACAGCGTTAGACACCAGATTGGTGATTGCACGCTGCACCAGCAAACGACCTCCCAAGATTTTTGCATCTCCGGTCACTTCCCAAACGATGCCCTTGCCTTCAGCGATCAGAGATAAATAGTCAGTTACCCGATTCACTTCGTGAGCGATCGCTATGTGTCGAACATGACGAGGTTCTGAAACAGCAGGCTAAACGCCTGCTCGCAGGCGTCGTTGCAGGCTTCGCGGATTTTTTCCAGGGCTTGGGTCTCGCTCCCTGGGCTGCACGCGACGGTCAAACCGTCAAGGCGTCACGCTGATGCCGTTGGGGGCCTTGCCGACCGGTACGGTCTTCGTGACCTTGCGGTCCTTCACGTCGAGCACGGAGACCGAGTTGGCGTAGGTGTTGGTAACGTATGCGTACCGTCCGTCACGGTCGACGACCACGCCATGAGCACCGGCGCCAGTCACGACTGTCTTGGCGACCTTGAAACTCTCCAGGTCGATCAGGCTGACGGTTTTGCCAGGCTTCTTCGGCGTGCCCTGGTTGGCCACCAGCAGCGTGCGCGAATCCGGCGTGACGTACAGCTGGATAGGCACCGTTCCGACGGCAACCTTGCGAATCACCTGGCGCGTGGCCGGGTCTATCACGGCGACGGCGTTTTCTTCCGACAGCGACACCAAGACAAGACGACCGTCCGGCGTGAAGCCGACTTGAGCCGGACCCTTGCCTACCTGCACCTGCGCGATCTCCTTTTGGCTGGCGGTATCAATGACCGACACCGTGCCGCCCTTGAGGTTGGCGACGTAGGCCTGCTTGCCGTCCGGACTGATGCGAAGACCGTGGGGGAACTTACCGACAGGAATCGTGGCGACAACACGCTGCTCCGATGTGTCAATCACACTCACCATGTCGTCGCCGCCGTTGGTGACGTAGGCAAGGCGGCCATCTGGCGACACCACCACATGGGCCGGGTGCATGCCGACCGGCACCTTGGCGATTACCGCGTCACTACTGGTATCAATGGCCCAAACGGCTCCTACCGTCGCCATCGTGCTGTGTTCACCTTTGGCCATTTCCTTATGCGCAGAGCCAGCCGCCTGATCAGGCTCGCCGTTATTGGTCACCCATACGACCTTTCCGTCAGGCGATACCTGCACGTTGTGCGGTGTCTTGCCGACGCGCACGCTTGCCAGTGTCTTGAACGACGCGGCATCGAGCACGCTGACCGTGTCAGCGCCCTCATTGGCCACATACACCTTGTCAGCGGCCCATGTAGTGCCGGACCAGGCCAGCAGCCCGACCTGTATTGCCGTTAAAAACCACTTACCTTTACTTGTCATCATGATTAATCCTTATTGAGAAAATAAAACTTCTATCGTCAGGCCTCAGCCTGCGGCGGCCCGTCTTGGATGCCATTACCGGCCACGTCGCCTCGAATCTTGTGATTCACCTCCTTAACCGTGACAGCCGCCGCCGTCGATACCACCAAAACAGCGGAGTCATACGCGTCTGTTTCGCAGCCGCAAAGCGTTGCCGATCACCGACACCGAACTCAAGCTCATGGCCAGCGCGGCAATCAGCGGCGACAGCAGCCAGCCGGTCAGCGGATACAGCACGCCGGCCGCAATCGGGATGCCCAGCGCGTTGTACAAAAAGGCAAACATCAGGTTTTGCTTCATGTTGCCCACCGTGGCTTCCGACAATGCGCGCGCAATCGCAATCCCGCGTAGATCGCCCTTGACCAGCGTGATCTGGGCGCTGTTCATCGCCACGTCGGTTCCGGTGCCCATGGCCACGCCGACATCGGCCTTGGCCAGCGCCGGCGCGTCGTTGATGCCATCGCCCGCCATGGCCACCACGCGGCCTTCCTTTTGCAACCTTTCCACCAGCAGCAGCTTGTCGGCCGGCTTGACCTCGCCATGCACCTCGTCGATGCCCAGGCGGGCTGCAACAGCCTTGGCCGTGGTCAGGCCGTCGCCGGTCGCCATCACGATGCGCAGCCCCGAAGCCTTGAGCGTCGCCAAGGCTTCCGGCGTGCTGGCTTTGATCGGGTCGGACACGGCCAGCAGGCCCATAAGTTGGCCATCGACTGCCAGGTGCATCACACTGGCGCCTTCTGCACGCAAGGCCTCGGCCTGCGGCACCAGGGCAGCGACCGAGACGCCGATCTGCTCCATCAGCGTGGTGTTGCCCAGCGCCAGTTGACGCCCTGCCACCTGCCCACGCACGCCGATGCCCGAGCCGGACTCGAAATTCTCGGGCTTGTCGAACAGCATGCCGCGCTCGCGGGCGGCGCGCACGATGGTTTCGGCCAGCGGGTGCTCGCTGCCCTGGTCCAGGCTGGCGGCCAGGCGCAGCACCTCGTCGGCATCAAAGCCGGGCGCAGGCACGGCGCGCTCGAACGTCGGACGCCCCTCGGTCAGGGTGCCGGTCTTGTCGATGATGAGGGTGTCGATTTTGCGCATGTTTTCGATCGCTGCAGCATCACGGAACAGCACGCCGTGCGTTGCACCGCGACCGGTGGCGACCATGATGGACATCGGCGTGGCCAGGCCCAGCGCGCAGGGGCAGGCAATGATCAGCACCGACACCGCGTTGATCAGGCCGAACACCCAGCGCGGCTCGGGACCGAACAGGCCCCAGCCGAGGAAGGCCAGCAGGGCGATCCCCATCACGGTGACGACAAAGTAGCCCGCCACGGCGTCGGCCATGCGCTGCATCGGCGCACGGGAACGCTGGGCCTGCGCCACCATTTGCACGATCTGGGCCAGCATTGTGGTCGCGCCTACATGTTCAGAGCGCATCACCAGTGCGCCGCTGGTGTTGAGCGTGGCGCCGATCACTTTGTCGCCCACGCGCTTGGTGACCGGTATCGGCTCGCCCGTGAGCATGGATTCATCGACCGAGCTGCCGCCTTCAGTCACCACGCCGTCCACTGGCACCTTCTCCCCAGGGCGAACGCGCAGTAAGTCGCCCACATGTACATGGTTCAGCGGGATATCCTCTTCGGTGCCGTCCTCCCGGATGCGGCGGGCGGTCTTGGGCGCCAGGCCCAGCAGCGACTTGATGGCCGCCGAGGTCTGCGACCGGGCCTTGAGTTCGAGCACCTGGCCCAGCAACGTGAGCGAGATGATCACGGCGGCCGCTTCAAAGTACACAGCGACGCGGCCCATGGAGATGAACGAGGCCGGGAACACCTGCGGCGTGACCGTGGCGACCACGCTATAGACGAAAGCCGCACCGGTGCCCAGACTAATCAAGGTCCACATGTTCGGACTGAGGTTCTCCACGGACTGCCACCCGCGCGTAAAGAACGGCCATCCGGCCCATAGGACGATGGGGATCGACAGCACCAGTTCGACCCAGCTCTGCACGGTCATGTCCATCCACTGGAAACGGTGGCCGAACATGGCGAGAACAAAGACCATGCCTGTCAGCGGCAAGGTCCACCAGAAGCGGCGCTGAAAATCGCGCAATTCGGGGTTCTCATCGTCGTCGAGTTCCGGCAGCAAGGGCTCCAGCGACATGCCGCATTTGGGGCAGTTGCCCGGATGGTCCTGACGTATCTCGGGGTGCATCGGGCAGGTGTAGATGGTGCCGACGGCCGCTGGCGCGGTCTCCGCCGGTGGTGCCGGCGTGAGGTATTGCAGCGGATTTGCCGCAAACTTGCCCTGACACTTGGCGCTGCAGAAGTAATAAGGCCGGCCCTCGTGCGTTAACTTGTGAACAGACTGCTCCGTGACGGTCATGCCGCACACCAGATCACGTAGACCTTCACCTTGGGGGTTTAATGGATGGGAGTGACTATGGTCGTGGTGGCTCGTGTTGGTGGCCATGATTATTTTCCGTCCTCATTCTTGTTGGTTTCTGCCTGATCAGCATTTCGACCATGCCCTCCATGGCCATGTCCAAAAAAATGCATCAAAGGACAGATCAACAGGATCAGATAGGGTAAATAAGGCGAAACATGGCTGAAGTGCTCCCGAACCAGGTAAAAGACACCAATCGCAACCAGCATGATCAGTACAACGCCCGTTTTGCTCCTCCAGAAAGACGAAGGAGCGTTTTCAACCGAATGATGATGGTTAGTCATGATGTAGTCCCCACTGTCCTCGCAAAAGTTGCGGTGACGTCTGCGACTGAGAGTAGTCAACGCTCGCTTTGAGGCGGTGATATCGATCAAGCCACGTTTACTTCACTTCAAACTGACCAACCATTCCTGATTGGTAATGACCAGGTACGTTGCAGGCAAACTCCAGCCCCGTGCTCTTGGCGAACGTCCAGATGAGCTCTTTGGTTGCGCCAGGTTCGATCAAGACGCTGTTCGGATCGTTGTGCTCCATCCCGACCATCTTCATTTCCCCCATGCTATGCCCCATATTGCTCATGGCTTGCCCGGACCCAATAGGCGTGAGCGTGCCGTTCTGGAACATGGCTGCCATCTCTTTTTGGTGAGCAGCATGTGCAGCTGCGTTACCAATATTGAATTCATGCAGCAGCGAACCTTCGTTGCGCAGGACGAATCGAACCGTCTCTCCGGGTTTGACATTGATGTTTTTGGACGCGAAGAAAATGTCGCCCATTTTCACCTCAACGGTGCGGGTAACCTCGGCAGCGGTTCCAGGTTGACCAATGTCATCTTTGCCATGCCCCACACTAGCCATGGCTGTAGCACCGAAAAATAGAGCCATTGTCGCGATAACAGGGGTAAAAAATTTAGCGTTCATAGTGACCTCAAGGATGAGCGAGAAAAACACTCGCTATATTAAAGTGACTGAGCTACCAGTTAACTGACCTGAGCACTACATTTCTGTCAGTTTTTAAAATAAACAACGGCGTCTAAGCGACGTCGTTTGTAATCGCAATTAATTGCGAAAAGCCTTGAAAGCAGGATATTTACTGATGGTTTTCTGAAAGCATTAGTTTGTGTTCGCGTTGCATTTGGTTCAAAACGTCATCGACGATTTTGTCGTGCTTCTCCATCCAGGCGAGATGCTGTTGGGGCGACATTGATGCATCGGGATGGTCTTGATGGAGTTGGCTCATGATCTCGCCAAGCATTTTCATGTGCTCTGCCATGTGCACATGGCGTTGGCCTGCAGGGGCTTTTTCGGCTTGAATCAGAACGGTTTCCGCTTTATTACGCATACTTTCCATGCGCTCCATCACTCGGTCTCCGCCGCCCTCAGCCCATGCCGAGGCCGAGAGCAGGATCGAGCCAGCCAGAAACACGGTTTTGAGATAGCTCATGGGGCAGCTCCTTGATAGGAATGGTGTCCGACTCCTGAGGGTTTTTCTCTCTGGAGAGTCGGATGAGCACTTGACGGTGTTCATGGGCAAACCCTAGACAACGCTTGCTGACATCAACCTGAAGCCAGAATTACATTTCTGTCAGTTTCTGGTTGGCTGAGCTAATTCGTTGCAAACTCAGCCCCATCATCACTTTGAGAGCCACTCCCATGAGACTGTTGGTTGCGGAAGACGAACCGAAAATAGGTATCTACTTGCAACAGGGCCTTACTGAGGCTGGGTTCAACGTTGATCGTTTCACCAATGGTACTGAGGCCCTGCAACACGCCTTGAGCGAAGCGTATGACCTGCTGATTCTGGACGTCATGATGCCCGGTCTGGATGGGTGGGAAGTGCTTCAGAAGGTGCGTTTGGCAGGGAAAGATGTACCGGTGTTATTTCTGACTGCGCGAGACCGTGTTGAAGATCGCGTTAAGGGGCTTGAGCTCGGAGCGGATGATTACCTGATCAAGCCCTTCGCATTTTCTGAATTGCTGGCCCGCGTCAGAACACTGCTGCGTCGCGGTAATGGCGCACCCTCGCCAACCAATTTGAAACTGGCCGACCTAGAGGTTGACCTGCTCAAACGCAGGGCCATTCGGGGGGGGGAACGCATAGGCCTGACGGCCAAAGAGTTTGCGCTGCTGGAGTTGCTGCTCCGTCGCCGGGGCGAAGTGCTGCCGAAGTCGCTCATCGCCTCGCAAGTTTGGGACATGAATTTCGACAGCGATACCAACGTAATCGAGGTTGCGGTGCGCAGGCTCAGGGCGAAGATTGATGACAGCTTTGAGGTCAAGCTGATCCACACCGCACGTGGTATGGGCTACATGCTTGATGCACCGGATTCGGAGTCAAAATGAACCGTCTGTCCCTGACTACACGCATGAGTCTGATGTTCATGCTTGCGGTAACAGCTGTGCTCACCGTCGCCGGAGTCAGCTTTAACCACCTCAGCCAGCATCATTTCAAAATGTTGGATCAAGAGGCTCTAAACGAAAAACTCCACTCGACCCAGAGAATCCTGGGGGAGCTGAAGAGCACCGATCAATTCGGCGAGTTAAAGCCCGAGTTACAGGCTCTGCTCGGGGCTCACCGTAATTTGACAGCCGTCATCCTAGGCGATGACGGGAGGCTACTTTTCGCTGACCCAGGGCCAGTCAATGTTCCGGAGGAGTTCCTCACGACCACCAACAATAATTTTTGGGAATGGCAGAACCAAGAGCAGATGTTCCGTGGTTTGACTGCTCAAGCGATGGTGACCGGTCGGGACAAGCCGCTGACCGTGATCTTGGTTTTTGATGTTACTAAGCACATGTTTTTCTTCGAGACGCTCCAGCGATGGTTCTGGATAGGGCTGGTGATCAGCGCGCTCGTCAGTGTGGGGCTGGGTTGGTTGGTTGCCCGCAGTGGCATGCGTCCGATTCGGCAGGTGACCATGGTCGCTGCGTCGATGTCGGCCAAATCACTTAAAGAGCGCATTCCATTAGCGTCTGTTCCAAAAGAGCTTCAACAGATGGTGTCGTCGTTCAACGCGATGTTGTCACGTCTGGATGATGCTTTTGTCCGGTTATCAAATTTCTCTGCGGACATTGCTCACGAACTGCGCACACCGGTCAGTAATCTGATGATCCATACCGAAGTGGTGCTCTCTAGAAAAAGGGATATTGAGGACTACGAAGACAATCTGTATTCGAATCTGGATGACTTGAAGCGTATGTCTCGGATGATCGACGACATGCTCTTTCTGGCTAAATCTGACAACGGCCTGATCCCCCATGAGAACAAACCGATAGACCTATTGGAGGTCGTGGAGAAACTGCTCGAATACTACCGCCTGCTGGCAGATGAGCGCGGCATCAACCTGACGGTTTCAGGGGGAGGGAGTGTTCGGGGCGACGTACTAATGCTGCACAGAGCTGTCTCGAATCTGCTTTCTAATGCGCTGCGGTACACCCCGGAGGGGAGGACCATCAATGTCGATATCCAACAGAGAAATACCTCGACATTTGTGGTCGTGGAAAATCCAGGAGAAACCATTGCACCCGAGCACCTTGAAAAGCTCTTCGATCGATTTTATCGCGCGGATCCGGCACGGCGTGAAGGGAGCCCCAGCAATGCTGGACTGGGGCTCTCAATTACGCGGTCGATCGTAGAAGCCCATGAAGGCAAGATCTGGTGTACCTCATCCAATCGAAAAACAGCCTTCCATATGGAATTTCCTAATGCCGGATCGAAACGGGCCTAGCCTCGCTGAGGCGCCGTCTTGGAGCAAGGGGCGCGGCCTTTGCTCCAAGACGGATTGACCGACAGGCTTCAGAGAGAAAGCCAATGTAGTGCACATCGGGAAAATAAAAAGCCACGACGACAACCCTCAATTATGGACCAGAGGGCATGCGTAAAGCTTACTGAAATGTAATCGAATGGTCGGCAGTCATGTGGCATCGTGTCCTAGCTCTATAACGCGGATCATTCTGATCCAGAACCTGGGTTAAGTACGCGGCATACGCTTGGTATTTGCCTGTGGTTTTAATCGGAATTGAGAAGTAAAAACTAGATCTCCCCAACCCAACCTCGAACCAACAGCTTATGCTGTGAGGAGTCTTGCATGTCATTCTTTAAAACTACTACCGTAGCTGTTGCACTTACCGTCGGTTTGCTCGTGAGCGCTATCGCCCAGGCGCATCCAAAACTGGTGTCTTCTACCCCAGTGGAAGGCTCGACGTCTGCGGCACCTTCCAAGATCGAGCTGCACTTCTCGGAGAACCTCACGACTCAGTTCTCGGGAGCGAAACTGATCATGACTGACATGCCGGGTATGCCGAATTCACCTATGGGTGTTAAGGCTGGTGTCGCCGGCGGCGACGATCCGAAAATGATGGTTATCACGCCCGCCGCTCCGCTAACCACAGGTACTTATAAGGTCGAATGGCGGGCAGTCTCTTCCGACACTCATCCCATTACCGGCAATTTTTCTTTTAAAGTGAAATGATCCATGAGCGACTCAATCAACATCGCCGTTCGTTTCGCTCTTTATATGGACCTCATGCTGCTGTTTGGATTGGCCATTTTTGGTTTGTATAGCCTACGGGGGAAAGAGCGAGTGTCCGGCGCTGTCTTAAACTTTGAGTCGCTCCTTTTCGGCACCGCAGTTGTTGGTGTACTTCTGTCTCTTGCCGCTATGTTGTTACTTGCGAAAGCAATGAGCGGCGTTTCAGAATTTATGGAGCTTCACCATCACATCTTCGAAATGGTTCTAACTGGTACCGACGTCGGGCTCACCTGGATGGTCCGAATAGCAGCCCTGGTGCTCGCAGGTATCGCCATCACACTTAACAAGCGCCTCCCAACCCTCAGTCTTTGGGCGGTTACCGTCTTCGGTGCTATTGCTCTCGCTACCCTAGCGTGGACAGGGCATGGCGCAATGGACGAAGGCAATCGTCGTTATATACATTTCATTAGCGATATTCTTCACCTTCTGGCAGCCGGCGGTTGGATGGGAGCTCTGGCCGCATTCGCTTTACTGCTGCGTGCGAAAAGACTAAACGGCGGACAAGAAATACGGGTTCTCTCTCGAGTCCTGACTGGGTTTGAATCAGCTGGCGCGCTAATTGTTGTGACTTTAAGCATTACTGGCGTAGTGAATTATCTCTTTATCGTGGGGCCAACCCTGGACGAAGTGATGATGACTACTTATGGCACTCTGCTATTTTTGAAAGTCATGCTCTTCGCAGGGATGATGATATTAGCGACGCTAAATCGATTCCATTTGAGTCCACTGTTAGTACGCTCAATCAAGGAAGGGGACCATGCCGTCGCCGTCAATGCTTTACGACGTAGTATGATCCTTGAATTCTCCGTTGCAGTAGTCATAGTATGCCTTGTCGCTTGGCTAGGAACCCTGAGCCCGGGGATGGATATGAGCACGGTGCAGCATTAATAATCCGCATAATGTCCACAGCTACCTGGAGCACCTACGCTCCAAACGCAAATTTTGCGAGCGTTGAGCCAAACGTCCATGTTGTCGTAACGCTACGGTTCTCAAGCCACAACTCGTTTGTCACCAGCATGTTGACTCCGGGGGGGTAAAATCCGCACCCTTGCCGCTAATAGTCAGGAGCAAGTGCTACCAAAGGAGCCAAGTGTTTAGAGCCTGTTTGCAATCAAGAACATAAGCAGAAATATCCCCTTGAAGGGCGATCGCCTTCTCCCAAATACTGTCAACATCAGCGGTAGCTACGGCGAGAGGGGAGCCTTCCAATATCGTCATGGCCATGGCATGTAGATGTAAAAAGTCGTCCCTAATGCAGCCGATCCCACCAATTTCAGCAAGACAGGCATCTAGCCGGTCGTATGCGTCCGGCCAACCCCCCTTCCTGTCCCCGGCGCCAAAGGCGATGGTGTCCACCTAATTTAAGTGGACACCCTTTCTAGCCTTTTAAGCGGGTCTTTTCATGCAGCCACAACGCCGCTCCTAC
>NZ_VFEV01000040.1 GCF_007858275.1 Pseudomonas proteolytica | reverse complement strand
TCCAAACAAGCTAGCCGCGAGCAGCTGAATCATACGTTCGGCAGTGCCTTTGATTTTGAGGCCGTCAGCCTCGATAGAAATTGTCTTGGCTTTCATCGGTGTTCCTCGGGTAAGCGCCGCCCTCCGGTTACCGGATGCAGCGAGTAGGGTGGGTTATTCGTCGCCGTCTTCGGCGTTCATTTGGATCGATTCGGCAAAGCCCGCTTGCCGCAATTTGCGCGCCACGTTTTCTGTTATCTCGTAGCCGTGGGGCTTAATTTCGAATAGAGGGGCGGACTTCTCCGCACCCAACGAGTGGGCATATGCGATCAGTCGCCATATGGTCGCCCGGTTCTTCGTCTCGCCCAGTTCGGCGGTGAGCGCTTCCAGCCGGTCACGCATTCCCTGGCGGAAGTAGTGACGGATGATGTCGGACGGCCCTTTTACCTTGGGCGGAGCCGGCGGTAGATCTTCGGCCCGCCCATTCAGTACCAGCAGTTGCACCGCCTCGCTGACTTCCTCGACCTCATGCCAGCGCATCAACTCGTCGAGCATCTTCCGGGCGCCGTACGGCATTGTGTGCCGCAACTCCTGCTCGCCCAGCTCCTGCCGCCTCTCGGCAAGCTTGGCCGTACGTTCCTTCTGTTCGGCTGCCATGGCCTACCTCTTCTATTCCGCTGGCCGGCAGTGCGAGCCAGGTTTGACGTTTGCGTTGCTGGGTGCGGGCTATGCGGCGAATCGGTCGCCGCCTGGCTTCGACAGTGGGTAGTCAATCGCGTGATTTTTGAGAACTCGGGCCAGGGTCTTCGTGTTGATCCCAAGCTTCCCGCAGACCTTGCGGCGGCTGATGCCGATTTCCATGAACGCCTTGATTCGCTCTGCCAGTTTGGCGTCTCGGTCCGCAAGGGCTTTCATGTGGTCGGGATTGCCATGCCTGCCGCGAGGTGACGTTTTGAACTTGAACTTGAATTCGATCGACATATTCAGCAGCGCTCGGCGACCTATCCCGGTCATCTTTGAGACTTCGCCCTGGGTATGGCTAGGTGCCAACTCCATCACCTTTTCCACGCGCTTTTTGCGTGCCTCGATCCTTTCTTCAAGCTTGGTATTGGTGGGCTCCGTCAGCGATACAGGCTCAACCCGGCGCCGAACAAAAGGCTTGGGCGCAGGCGGCATCTGGCTGCTGTAGGTGATGGGCTTGGGGATGTAGCCGCTGGCCGGGCCTTCCTCAATCCGCCCGCCGGCCGCCACAAACTCAGCGAACTGGGCGGCAAGTTCTTCCTGGGCAGGGCGCAGGCGCTCTACTTCGTTATGGAGGATGCTGATCATGCTGCTTTACTCCTCATCCGCTCCCGCATTTCCTTCTCAAGGTCGGCCAGCTCTTCCAGGAAGGCCTTTATTTCGGCTTCCATCTCACGGGCGCGCTTGAAATCGAACTCATACCGGAAACAGACGTATTGAAGTTCCTCGGGCAGGCGGTCGTCGTAGCTCACGAAGTCAGCCCACTTACGGCCGGTGCAAGCCATCTGGGCAAGCATCTGCCACTCGTACTGAGGGTCATGCTTGCCTGACTGCATCGTCGCGATATGGGTCGCAGTGTTCGGGCACTTGATCTCAAGCACGCCATCATCACCGGCAAGCCCATCAGGGGATGCGCCAAAGCCTTGGATCGTCGAGTGCATGACAAGGCCGGTCTCAGCCACCATCAGGCCCTTATCAGCCTCGTAGGCCATGCAGGCGAATGGCTCAAGCTCGACGCCGCGCTGCACTGCTGCATTGCGCGAAAGGTCGCTGCCGCCTTGCTGACCGGTAAGGCGCTCGCAAAGCAGCTCCATCATGTAGTTTTTGCGAGTGGCAGAAGGCGCGCCGCCGCGCCCGCTGGCCATCACATCCTTGACCCGGCTGGCTGTTACGCATCCAAGTCGGGCCGCAAACCATTCAGCGCTACGCTGCTCCATCTAACACCTCCTCAGCCTGGCCCTCGATGGGCTCGGCCGCTGCTTTCAGGGCCTCACTGCGCTTGGTCACCTCCGCCTTGAAGCGGGCGTGGCCAGCAGCATCTTTGGCTTGTTTCATGGCTGCTGTGGCGTTGTGGTAAACCTCAGCGAGCGCTTCCAGGCTTCCGGCACGCATCGCCAGATCAATCCAGTCATTCACCATCTCGGTATCGGTTGGTGCGGATCCTTGGATTGACGCAAGGCCTTCGCCGCCGTCGGTGTTCAGGTGGTGAATGGCCTGCTCAAGTCGCTCCGTCTTCGGCCAGTACTTGTAGCCGCGCTTTACGACGGTCTTCTTCATCATCTCGCCCGGGTCGGTTACCCAAGGGCAGGACTTCTGGTTTTTGATCCAGGCCTTCCAAGCGCTTGATCGGTCCCGAATCGCATTCACATCGTCGATGCTCATCGTCTCGGTCAGATAGTCGCCGTCAGCCGTCTTGACCACCACATAAACGCCGACCACATCGCCGCGATCCGTTGCGAATGGGTTGTACGAGTGAGTCGGCGGCTTGTCGAAGCCGTTGAGGGCGAATGAATCGGCCGTGTAGACAAGCTCGGCCTGTGCCCAGCGGATTGCGCCGGTAGCCATGGCCAGGTCCATCAGGCCGATATAGCTGATGTCCAAGCAGATCTTGCCGTCGCGCGGAACCAGATAGGCCTGCTTCTTGGCTGGGTTCAAGCTGATACCAATGGCAGCAATGTTGGTGATGGCATTGACCACTGACTGCCGATTCTGCACGGCAATCTTGGTGGCGTACTCGCTGGAGGTGATCACCTGAATGGCGAATTCAGCCTCGCGCTCAAAGTTCAGCGAGCGGTCGGTCAGGACGTTGGCGAACTGATTGCGCGCACCGTAGATGTCCTGAGTGATTGTTGCGACGGCTTGGCTCATGGTGACCTCAGTAGGAAATGGTTATGGCTGGAATCTTGCGCTGTGCGATCAGGGTGACCGCCTGCTTTGCGCAAGCCTCGGGCATGCCGCCAGCAATGAAAGCTTCCAGGGCTGCTCGGTTGATCGACTTCTTGTGCTCAAGGTCGGCTTCGCGGGCTTCTGCCTGGCGCAGGATCTCGTCGGCAGCAGCGTCGGCGCGAGCCTGCTCAGCAATGCGTGCCTGCTCTACCGCTTCCTCCTGGCGCTTAATGGCTGCGATGCGCTCTTGCTCGGCGCGCTGTTCAGCGGCAACACGGCTTGCTTCTGCCTGAGCCGCTGCTGTGCGTGCTTGCTCAGCCTGTAGTTCCAGCTGCAGGCGCTGGCGTTCGGCGGCTGCCTCGGCGTCCAGTGCAGCCTGTGCGGCGGCGCGCTGAGTGGCTGCGGCTTGGTCCAGTAACTCCTGCTCGCGGCGCGCTGCTGCGTCACGTTCGGCCTGTGCCTGCTGCTCTGCCTGAAGTCGGGCTTGTTCGGCGGCAACGCGGGCAATCTCTGCATCGCGGTCGCGCTGGGCCTGGGCTTCTGCCTCAGCCCGCAGGCGCACTAGTTCGGACTGCTCGGCTTCGTACTGGTTGCGCTCGGCCAGAAGGGCGCGCAACTTCGCCAGCGCCTGATCCTTTGCCTGGGCAGCTTCAGCCAGAAACTCTTCCCAGCTATCGTCAATTGCAATGGCTTCAAGGTCGGTAATTACACGGGCAACCACGGACGCCGGCGGCATCTCGCCGAACAGAGCCATATCCTTGATCTGCTGGATGCCATCATTGTGCTTGGCTACCCGCGCATCTTCGGCGGCCTGCCAGTCGTCCAATGGCTTGCGAACTTCCTTCTGCCACGACTCAAGCGTGTCCCATACGCGCTTGCGCTCAGCGTCGATCAGCTTGGGGATTTCCTTTTGCTTGGCTGAAATCTCTTTACCTACTGCCTCAAGCGCGGTTTTCGACTTAGCGATCTGGTGCGCCATCGAGGCATAAGCCTCACGGCCCTTGCGGGTTGTCAGGTCTGGCAGCACTTTGTTGAATTCATCGACCTTCGCCCGGACCTGTTGAAGCCATGGGTCAAGCCCATTGGCTGTGCTAAACACTGTCAGTGCGGTTTCTTTCGGTGGCACTACAGCCAAATCGGTTTCTGCGGACATGGGGATTCCTTGCCGCGATGCACGCAGCGTTTGAAGGTATTGGTTATTGAGTGATTCGATCAGCGAGGGCGCTGAGCAACATCAGGAAAGTGCAGATGGCGAGGGCAGAGAAGGAGCCGCGCCAGATCAGTAGGCGCCGGGTGCGCTGGCGGGTTTTCAACGTCGGACCCTCACCGCAATCCGGCCACCTTTCATGGTCGGTGCCAGGCGCTGGGGCAGATCCCGCACCAGGTCCTCACGCTTGCGGCCGATGAGCTCGTTGAAGGGAAGGCCGAAACCCAGGATGGCGATGCGGCGCTCGATGTCGTCGAGCTGCTCGTCGATCAGCGATTTAACCGGTGCGATGGTCATGCGGCTCTCCCTTCCCGGCGCTCATAGGCGCGGCGCAATCGTTCGGTGTAATGAGTGTCCTCTTTGGAATCAATGACCCCAAGGGTGCGAAAGATCAGAAGGGCAGTGCCAGCCGAGGCGTTCACCGCGATGACGCTGCACTCAGGATCAATCATCCGCTCGACATACCCTTCAAGCATGCCAACGGCCAAATCGTGCTGGCTGCTCATGCTGCAAACCTCCGCTCTCGGCTCTTGCGCGAGTCAATCTCGTGCCACAGCGCCACGGTGATCTGTGGGCCGTACTGGTGAGCCAGCACCGGCAGCACGTATTCCGGCACATCCATCCGCACGCCGTCTTCGTCGTAGCAGATGCCCGAAACAAGCTTGAATTCCAGCTCGCGACAGCCATGGGCATCCCAGTCGCTATCCCACGTTCCCGGCCGTGCAGGCTCATTCACGCAATGGGTCACCCCCACCTGGAGGACAAACCCCTCAACAACTATTTCGTGTTCCATGGATGCCTCCAGAGTGGCGGGTTAGTCGTAGTAGTCCTGATCGGCCAAGTACTCGGAATGCTCGCTTACAAGCCACTCTTCCATGGAGGCGATCTCGGATTCAGTCATGAAGCTGGTGTCGTCTTTCGACTCCAAATTGATTTCGCAATGGCCGAAGTACTCATCGGGATCGGCGGCTTGCGAACTGAAATTTCCTTTCCGGGCCGAGTAATATGCGACGGTCAGTTTGATAGCGATGTCTTCGCCATCCTTGACCGTCCAATATTCGTAAGTGCGGGCCATGGCGACCTCCAGTGTTTGGGGTTAGGCGGAATCAGTGGCCTGCTCTGAATCAAGAAAGCGGATGCACTCGGGCATCACCGTCCCGATGGAGCCATCAGCAAACTCAACCACTGCAACGGTGTAGTTGCCGGGCCCGGATTCAAATTCCTCGTACTCGCATCCCCACTGATGAAAGCGAGCTTCGCGGAGGTCTTTATTGCCGACTTTTTTGTTGGCTTTCCAGATAGGGGCCATCGTCATTACTGGGCGCATTTCTGATTCCTCAGTGGTTGGTTCACCTGTATTCGTCAAAACTCATGCCTCCCGCTGGTTGCCGATGGGCGCGGGGTAAGTGCTGACGTAATAAAGGCGCGTAAAAAAGCCCAGTCGAAACCGGGCTTTTCCCTCTTTACGTACAAGCCTGCCGGGCGCGTGAGGCGTCGGGCAGCTATTGGCTAGTCCATGATGGTCACCCTCCGTTGTTCGCTCACTGGGAAGGCAGTGGCCACCTATTGAGTCTGCATCGGGGTGTGATCTGGCAGGTGCCAATCTCTGCATCGACCGGTGTTCGTCCCTCCCGGTCTCGCTGGATAGAAGCTGTGCTGCTTGGCGGCAGGATTCAGATCACACCCCGATGCGCTCTCATAGAGAGGATCGGGCAGTTTGCGACAGGCTGTCGTGGCGCTGGTTGTTACTGGTGTTTTGCAAGCTCTGCAGCTTTCTTGTCGATCGATTCCTGACGCTTTGCTTGGGCTTCGCGCTGGACTTCAATTTTTGCAAGACCTGCCGAAACTGCATCAGCCTTGGTTTCGTGAAGATCTGAAAGAGCGTAATGCTTGCCGCTGCAGTTCCTGTCAGTGTGTTGGTAATGGAGGCTACGACTACCTTCTCGAACGATCTCTATTTCCTTCGGCCTGAAGGAAGGCATAAGAACCCATGCCATGTAGGGGTATTTCGTCTTGCTCATCGTCTTGCCCTCGGTTGTTTTCCCGATGACCACCGCTCTGGATGGGCATCAGTGAAAAGGTCCGTCATGCTGCGAACAGGTCTTGCTGGCCCGGCTGAGGCGCGCAGCGCTGGATTCCGGCCCGTATAGCTGACTCCAGCAGTTCAGCGTCTTGCTCAAGCTCATGGAATTCCCCGGAAAATTCGCTCACTGCGCCCCGAATCGCTACCGCTTCGCGCTGCAGTGATGGGATCACGATGTTGAGCATGTTGCCGATCGTGCGCAGATCCAGGCTGCATTCCCGGCAAAGCCGGATGTAGTCGAGCATGTACTTGGGCATGTGCTTCTCCTTCTATCGGGACACTGCACGGATGGTCGACAGCGGCACCTTGGCTTCGATCATTCGAGACAGACTGTAAGGAACCGTGCAACCGCTCTGCTTAGCCAATCGGCATTGTTTGCGGCATTCCTTGTCGGCGGCTTGCTGGTTGTTTGCGCATCCGAACTTCGGCATTTCGTCTACTCCGTTGATTTCCCGGATGACCCTGTCGCCAAGGTCATCGAGGAAATCTGTTCTCTCCACCACGCAACAATTCCGAGTCGTCTCTCACCGGCGTCGCACATTTCGTGTTCGATGCTGTTCCGGTTTGGGAGCGTGGTTTCGCGTACTCACATGTGGGAGTACGGCAGCTACCATAGGCTGCATGGACGACGGTTTAGCTTTCTCACCACCGGGGTTGCCGGTACGTCGTTGGGTCACGTCAGACTTTTAAAGAGCGGGTCAGGCCGTGAGGCCCTGGCGAGTCCCTGTTGGGTGACTCGATGGAGTGAACAATACCTGCAGGTAAAACATTAGGTCAATACCTTTAGGTAAGATATTTTCGGTCGTCCATGAAAAAGCCCGCTCAATGGCGGGCTTAGGGTGATTGTCTTAGGGTTCAGTCGGGAACGGTTTGCAGCTTAGCGAACCTAGAACGGCTGTGAATTTTCAAACTCTTCTCGTTGCTTTAGAGCGCAAAGGTTCAAATTCGCCATGTGAGGCCCGGCATCGCTCAGGTTAATACTCCATCCGCTTTCCGATCCTTTCGGAAAGCCAATTCGCAGATAGCTAGATTCTCTCAGGCTTGCCAAAAATTCAGCCGTGATTGTCCCAGGTATCTCAATGCCTACAACTTGCCCCTTCCCCAGGCCGCTTAGGGTCAGGGAATCGCTACCCGCAAAGTCAATGGTGACAGTTATTTTGGTGTCCGCTGGAATGTCCCATGTCCTTTTGAATAGCTTCAAATTCAATAGGTTTTGGTTGCTGTATTTCTGAATTGCTAGCATTTGCTCGGAGCCGGCTTTCGGAGCAGACACGTAAGCACTACACAAAGGGAGCCCACTTGCAGTTTTTGGGCTTCCAAAGCTCCACTCTGAAAGGGTTTCAGCGTGTGCAGATATACCTGCCATGGATAAAGCAAGGGCTAGCCACAAAGCTGGTTTTTGGATCACCGATAGCTTCCTTTTAGCGATAGGTCGAATAATCACAGGATAGGTGAAGGGAGAGGCTAGAAGCTACGCCCGGTCCACCAGTAAATGATCTGCGCCAGCACTTGGATATCGCCTTCACGGTCGCCAGGCACGTCAATCTCGCGGTATTGGCCGTTATCCGAAATGATTGTCAGGCCGTCCAGGTTTCGTTGGATGCGCTTCACATGATGTTGACCGCGCATCAAGAAGAAGTAGATTGCGTCTGACTCGACAGACGTGACACCGGAATCTACGAGCAGGGCGTCACCGTTGCGGATAGTGGGCGCCATGCTGTCTCCGCGACCCGAGATCAGCCTTAGGTTGTCAGTAGACGTGTAGACGAGGTTCTGGCGCACCCAATTGGCATCGAGGCGCATATGCTCAACAACCATGTTCATTTCTGGCGGCTCCGTGCCTGGACCCATTGATGCGGCTATATCTAAGCGCTCAACCGAAATCGTCGAGCGATAGTTTTTTATTTTTTGTGCAAGCGCAGCAGGCAACCCCTCTACATCGATGACATCTGCGCCGCCCAAGCCCGGCTTATCGAATGCGTATTCATCTAATTCGAATTCCTTCTCTACAGCCCTAGCGAAAACCTCGCCAACATTTTTAGCACCTGGCTTGCCTGGTGGGTATAGGCACCTGGAAATGTAATCAGGTTGCTTGCCCATGCGCCTAGCGAATTCAGCTTTCGCGCCATGCTTACCGATGCCGTATTGCCGGTCGATAAGTAGTTGAAGATTTGCCTTTCTGATCAGTTTTTTATCCATGACACAAATATGCTTTCCGATTACTTATAGGTAAATGGCCTGCGGGTATTGCTTTAATGCTTACCTATGGGTAAGAATTGGCGCATCACTTAGGAGAATCCGTGATGCGAACCAAGCACACACAGTTATTGGAGTGGCTCAAGACAGCCTCGGACGAGGTTGTAGAAAGAACCGGGACCACTCGCGGCTACCTGAAACAGATTGCCTATGGCAACAAGCAAGCATCCGCCAGCGTGGCCTCGTCTCTTGAGCGGGAAACCTGCGGGCTGTTGACTCGCAAATCCCTGCGCCCAAATGACTGGACCGTGATTTGGCCTGAACTCGCGTCGGCGGCCTAATCATGTCGACGAGCCCATTAAGCCAAGAGCAGACCGTAAGGTCCCGCAAGAACTATGCAGTTCTCATGCAGCACCTTGCATCGGTCGGTAATGCCCCTGTCGCGCTTGCGGTCGGTTGCGACGAAGCAACGATCAGCCGCATGAAGCCGGAGAAGTTCGAGCAGTTCTGCCAGATCCTGGCGGTGCTTGATCTGAAGTTGGTGCCGAAGGAAATGCAGTGCTTTGACAAGCGGGACATTGCGACCCTTCTGCACCAGGCAAAGCGCTACATGGAACTGATCCAGCACGTTGATCAGTTGCAGGAAGAATGATCATGGCCAGCAGATCGGCGCACCCAGCGGAAAGCGTGAACAAGGTCATTGACCGGGTTTTGTTGACCCTGGGCGAGTCAGGTCCGGTGCTGGCAGGAACCAAAGAATTTCATATGCAGGAAGCAATGCAGGCCGCGACTTTGATTCGTGGCCTTTACAGCGACGTAGCCAAAAGAAAAGCCCGCAAGGACTGTGTAAGTCATTTGCGGGCTTCTTTGTCTCGTCCGGTTGCAGCCGGGTCGAGTGATATGCACTTCAGGACGGAATGAGTATGAGCAATATAATCCCACTTCGCAATACCGGGGGATTTACCCGGATGGACAACGACCTGTATGAAGCCCTGATTGGGGCTGACCTATCTGGCCGCGAGCTGCGTGTCGCTCTGGCTATTCATCGTCAAACTGCCGGCTACAACCTTGAGAACGCCCGCATTGCTGCCTCCTACATCGCTCAGATGTCCGGCATCCATCGTGAAGACGTTTCCCGCGCCATCTGTGAGCTTATCCGTCAGCGTGTCATATACCGCGTTGGAGGAAGTCGTAGCCCTATCGGTTTTGCACCGATCAATGAGTGGGCAATCGACAAGAAAAACACCCATCAGAACAAACAGAAAGTAGTGCCACAGTGTGGCGTTTCCACCACGTCCAATGTGGCGTTCTTGCCACACAATAAAGACATAAATACAAATCTTACTGCTGACGCAGTTGTCGCCGCTGTCGCTTCGACCGGCAAGGATTTGGAATCTGAACCGGAACAGCAGGGCAACCCAGAACCTGATCAACAAGAACCGGCCAAAGCCGAGCGCATCCCGTACGGCAAGATCGTCGAGATCTACAACACCGTGTGTGGCGATCTGCTGCCCAATTGCCTGACCCTGTCGCCAAAGCGCAAGAATCTGATCAAGGGCTGCTGGAACCTGAAGATCAACGGTGTCCAGCCGTTCCGCAAAGGCGAGTTCTGGACTGCCTACTTCACCGACTGCCTGAACAACAAGCACTGGATCGGCGAGAACGACCGTGGCTGGACTGCTGACATTGAGTTTCTGACCCGCCAGGACAAGGTCCTGAAAGTGTTGGAGGCCCTATGATCACTGACCGCCCACTGGTTGCGATGGAAGCTGAGTACGGCGTTGTCGGCTCCCTGTTCATCAAACCAGACCTGATTGAATCAATCGGCGCCATGGTCAGCCCGACCGACTTCTACGACCAAGACGTTGCCGAGATTTACACGCTGATCCTTGCCGCCCGTTCCGCCGGCCGCCCAGCAGACCCTGTTTCGATTGCCGACATTCGCCACGAACTGTCCAGCGGCGAGCTGACGATGATCCGCGCTTCGGAGATCTACAACGGCGTACCAAGCGCCGCGAATGGGCTTGAGTACGCCCGAATCGTGGTAGAGCGCTCCAAAGCCCGCAAAGTCGCGGAGATCGGTCAAGCCATCATCGACATGGCGAGCCACGCACGACCATTGGCCGGGATCATCGCCGACGCTCAAGAGGCCGTCCTGGCCCTGAACAGCGAAGACGACGAGCCGGATGTGATCAGCCTGCATGAAGCGCTCGGCCCGGTCGTTGACGAAATGGACGCTCGCTTCAATGGCGAGGGCATCAACGGCCACGCAACAGGCCTGAAGGATCTGGATGAACTGGTCCAAGGCCTGCGCGGCTCGCACGTAATCATCATAGCCGGTCGCCCAGGCACCGGTAAAACCACGCTGGGCCTGGGTATCGCCGAAAACCTGACCATCCGCGAAAGCAAGTCAGCGCTGGTTTTCTCGCTCGAAATGTCTGCCAAGGAGCTTTCCAAACGCAGCCTGGCGTCTTCTTCGGCGGTAACGCTTGGCAGCATCGACACCGGCCAGGCCATGGGCAA
This sequence comes from Pseudomonas proteolytica, assembly GCF_007858275.1. Lineage (GTDB taxonomy): Bacteria > Pseudomonadota > Gammaproteobacteria > Pseudomonadales > Pseudomonadaceae > Aquipseudomonas > Aquipseudomonas proteolytica. The sequence continues at coordinate 52,962 of NZ_VFEV01000040.1, read as the reverse complement.
CGGCGAATCGATTACTCGAATCACCGGCGCCGTGAGCCGCATGCACTCTGCCGACCTGCGCATCTGCCAGAAGGGCGGGCTGCCACTGAGCCGCATCCGCAACATCGCCCGTTTTCAGCACCGCGCCAAGCCGCTGGACCTGATTGTCATCGACTACATCGGCCTGATCGCACCAGAGGCTACCTCTCGCCAGCAGAACCGGAACCTGGAGCTTGGCGCGATCAGTCGGGGCATCAAGGCGATGGCCAAGGAACTGGACATCCCGATCATCGTTTTGGCCCAACTCAACCGCAGCATCGAAACGCGCTCGACCAAGAAGCCGCAAATGTCCGACCTGCGCGACTCCGGCGAGCTCGAGCAGGACGCCGACATCATCATGATTGCCCACCGTGACGCCGATTCTGACCTCGGGCGCAGCGGCGTGACCGAGATCGACGTGGTTAAGCACCGCCACGCATCGGTAGGTCATTGCCTGCTCCAGCACCAGGGTGAGTTCGCACGCTTCGTCAACTACGCCGGCCAGCGCGAGCAGCAGCAGGAAGCTTCAGCACCACCACCTCGTAAATCCTCCAAATCCCTTTTGAACGACTTTAACCCACGGGGTGGTTTCTGATGAAACGAGCAAACCCAGCCCAGCTACTCCAATCCCTTGAGATGGCCAACACAATGGTCAAGCACGGAATCCGTTTCGTGTGCATGCCGGTGGTGGATGAGGCGGACGGTATGAATCTGGCCAGCCAGGCCGCCGAGCGCCTGGAGCACATGGCATTGATCGCAGAAGCAGCGGAGAAGCGGACATGAGCAACCACACCAAAGAGCAATGGCTCGTAGACCGCCAGGACTATTGCATCAGCGTAGAGCGAGACGGTGAGCCGCTTGAGATAGCCACGATTGGCGCGATGGACCACAACGGCATCAAGTTCGTGATCGGCGACGAAAGCTGGGCGAATGCTTATCTGATGCGCACCGCTCCAGAGCTGCTGAAGACCCTTGAAGCGATGATGGCCAAGGCCTACAAACAGAATTGGAACGATCATTATCCAGAGCTGCTTGAGCAGGCCGAGAAGGTCATTGCGATGGCCAAGGCCGGTTCTGTGCCGGGTGATGGCGGTGAGTCACTGGAGCAAGAGCTATGACATACGTCCGCGAACAAACATCCGCAGAGCTTTCCGCACACATTCGCAGCTTGCAAAAAATGGCTGGCTGGTTCGATCCGCTTTCCGACCGACTCTGGCAGGAGGTTGAAGCACTCCAGGCCGAAAACGCCGGCCTCAAGACCGGCTACGAAGCCTACGAGCGGGTGAATGCTGAGCTGAAGGCTGAGGTGGAGGTACTGCGCAAGGATGCTGACCGCGCTGCGTACTGGAAACAGCGCGCCAAGTCCGCTGAAGGGCACCTGTTTTCCGGTGATTTCCGGGCGGCGGCAATGGAGCTTCACAAGTACTCGCGATTCGAGTCTACGCCATGGCCCGAACTCACAGGATCGCAGCATGCGCTGATATCAAGCGCTGCAGGAGCGGTGATTGCCACTGTCAACAGACTTCGGGATGCGCGGCGCCCAAAGAATCGAGACGAGACGGATGCAATCATCTGGTGCGCCTGCGGTGACGGCTATCCAGTTAACAGCTACGGTGCCGGATTCATGGCTGCCAACGGGGATGTTTGCGAGAACTGCGATGCCGCTAATGGGAGGGTCGAGCCTCACCTCGATACTCCTGATGAACTGAAAGCGCTGCGCCAAGCGCTGACTGACATCTTCAACCACGTCGAGGGCAACACCGAGTGCTTGGTGCGCGACTTGGTTAACTGGGGTACGCCAAGGATCAACCCGAATGACTTCTACGACGAGTGCGAGGCTATCAAGGAAATTGCCAACGCCGCCCTGGGCCAGGGAGAGCGTGGCGGGCAATCGACCTCAAAAACGTCTCAAAGCGCCGATCCAGAAGGGTCGAAGGGTGGCGGGCAATGACCGACAAGATCAGCGTAAACAGCTCCACCAAGCTATCCGAGGCCATCAACGCCCTGACAGCCATGTACCGGGACAAGAAGTTCGTGGTGGTCTCCCTGCGCCCAGGCAAGGACCGCACCCTTGACCAGAACGCCCTGTGGTTCGCCCTGTACCAGCGAATCGCCCAGATGACCCAGATCGGCGACGTGGAGGACGCCCGCAAGTACTGCAAGCTGCATTTCGGCGTGCCGATCATGCGCAGCGCCGACGCCGACTTCCGCAATGGCTGGAACCTGATGTTCCTGCACCTGGACTACGAGACAAAGATCGAACTGATGGGGCCTTGCTCGCTTTTCGGCCCGGATGGCTTCCCAGTGACTCGCCTGTTCAATCGCGCCCAGGGCATCGCATACACGGACCAGATCGTTGCCGAGTTCAGCGCCAAGGGTGTGGTGTTCACTGATCTGCTGGGCGAGGTGGCGGCATGAGCCATAACTTCAAGCCGGGCGACCTGGCGCTGATCGTTGGGTACAGCAGATCGCCTGAGAATGTGGGGAAGTCTTGTGAGCTGGTGGCCTTCCTACTCCCTGGGGATCGGATTGATTTCCCTGTCATCGGGTTCGACGGCGTGCGCCACACGGGTGATAAGCCTGGTTGGTTTGTCGCTGGGGATGCACTTGTCTCTACGTCTGGATCAACAGGATACACCATGGTGCTTGAGAAGAACCTGATGCCTCTGCGCGGTGACTTCACCCCCGAGCAGCAGAAAGCCAAGGAGGTGGAGGCATGAGCCCGGCCCCTATCTTTTTAATGATTCAGTGCATCCTCGTCATTGCAATGTGCGCAGTGCTGAAGCAGGCCGGAATAGGCCCGTTTGATGCTCCTGCCTCGTTCTGGGCGGTAGCAGCTATTGCGGATGCAATGGCCCTCGTTGGGTTTCTGTGGGGGCGCGACGCATGAGCCTTCCCGCCAAACAACCCAAGCCAAAGACCTGCAAGAACCCAGCATGCAGGGCCTCATTTGTCCCGCAGCGCCTCGGTCAGGCGGTGTGCAGCCCTAAGTGTGCGCTGGCCACCGTAGAGGTGCAGAAGGCCAAGGAGAAGAAGTCGCTGGCCCAGGCCGGCCGCCGGGAGATCAAGGTGCGCAAGGAGGCGCTCAAGACTCGTGGCTACCACATTCGCGAAGCACAGCAGGCGTTCAACGAGTACATCCGCACCCGGGACCAGGCCGCCGGCCACTTCTGCATATCCAGCGGCAAGCCATTGGACTGGAGCGGTAACGCGGTAGATGCAGGCCATTACCGCAGCGTTGGCTCAGCACCGCACCTGCGCTTCGATGAGCGCAACTGCCATGCCCAAAGTAAGCAGGATAACCGGTTCCTTTCCGGGAATGCCGTGGACTACCGGATCGGTCTGATAGCGCGGATTGGCCAGGAGGCCGTCGACGCCCTGGAATCCGACCAGAGCGTGCGCAAGTACACCGTGGATGAGATCAAGGCCATCAAGTCTGCGTACCGGACAAAGACCAGAGAACTCAAGAGGGCTGCAGCATGAACTACCAAAACGTCATTTCTGCAGTCGTCCGCGCTCTGGCAGCGGAAACCATCAACAGTGCCGGTGGGAGCAACGTCGAGCCTCGAGTGCAGACCAGCAAACTGAAGGGGGAAATCACTGGCAAGGATGCGGCCCTACTTGCTGACTGCATCGTGCACAAGCTTCTGCATGCCCAGCTCAGCCCGCGCCACTGGAATGCATTGGTGGCGAAGTACAGCACCCACCGCGGGCGCAAGATCGATTCCATCGGGCGGCTTGTCGCGGTTGTGCCTTCGCCGGCGCCACTGCGCTTCACTCAGCAGGCGGTACTGGTGTGGGCTGTGCCGCAGCAGTCGAAAGGCATCAAGCGCGCCGTGATCGAGGTCAAAGCTCCAAAGCATCGAGAAAACAAGGGTGAGGGCCAGTGGGACTGGCGCAACAAAGCAGCCGACGCAGATGTTGCGCGCGCCAACAAGCACGCCAGGTCGGTGGCCGAGACGAAGCCGGGCGAGATGATCGTCCTCGCCGAGTCGAACTACGACATGACGAACTGGGATGCCCAGGGTCTGACGGAGCGCACCTATCAGCGCTGGAACAAGAGCATCAAGGGAGCGCTGGAGTCGATGGTGGACGAGGCTTTGGTCGATGCACAGCACATGCTTGAGGCCGTAGGGGTTCTGTCTGGTGAGGCCGCATGAAAATAGTCCCTCAAAAGGGCTTGCAATATCATGTCGCCATGTCGCATTATTCACCCATCCTGTCATTCCTGCGTGTGTAGGACTGACTAAAAAGAACCCGGCCACCGCGCCGGGTTTTTTATTGCCTGAGTTTCACCTGTAGCCAGGGCAGCCTTCGGGAAGGCCTGGACGTCGATAGCCGGACAGTGCGACGTACGAGAACAACCCCGGCAGCCCGCGCACCCTTACCTCAATGCTTACAGGGTGGCGCGAGACAGAAACGGCGAGATCGGTGCATAGGGGCGTCGACGCTGGGATCGTCTTTGGCAGACAGCGCGGAAAGACGCGCGCACCTATTCAGGGCCTCGACATTGATCGGGGCCTTTCAGTTTTCGGCTCCACCACACCCATTGCTCCGAGCTGGGAGTGCTGTGTGAGCCGATTCAATTCCGCAGGTCATGGCCTGTCGTATCCCTAACTCCCTGACGGGGAGGAACCGAGATGTCCAACATGCCCTTGAAGATGGCCAGGCCAATAAGCCTCAGCCAGGAAGAGCTGCGCCTGCTTTTTGAATATGAGGCAGATAGCGGCCTTCTCCGATGGCGGGCAAGGGATCGTTCATTGTTCGCTAGCGATAGCCGTTGTCGTGGATGGAATGCCAGGTTTGCTGGTGCTATAGCTGGAACCAAGAAACAGAGTGCGGGAAAGCAATACATTCAAGTGGGCGTGGATGGACGTGTCTATCCATGCCACCGGCTGATATGGATTTTGCTGCACGGGAGTATTGATGAGGCCCTAGTCATTGACCATCTGAACGGGGTAGGGACGGACAACCGTCTGGCGAATCTGCGACTCGTCACCCATTCAGACAATCAAAGGAATCAAGCGCTCCGGGTTACAAATCGGAGCGGGGTGATTGGCGTTTATTGGTGTCGTAAGACAATGAAGTGGACTGGGCAAATAACCGCGAACGGCAAGCACAGGTGTATCGGCTATTACTCATCAATTGATGATGCTGCCAAGGCTCGTAAGGCGCTTGAGGTAGAGCTCGGCTATCACCAGCTACATGGTGTTCCAGGGCCACTGAAGGCCGTAGCTGTTTAGCGCCCAGATGAGGCGAGTAGAGAATGAATATGCCAGAGAAAAATCCAGACACCTGGGCGATAGCGCTTGCGTGGTTGAGCCAGCATTCGCCAATCCTCTATGCGGCTGCGTTGTCCTGTGCGATGGCTGTTCTGCGAATCACCTACGGTGGTGGTACCCGGCGTCAGATGATCGTGGAGGGCGCTATCTGTGGTGGATTGGCCCTTACCATCATTAGCGGGCTTGAGTTCTTCTCGCTCCCACAGAGCATGGCTACCTTTGTAGGTGGCTGGGTTGGCTTCCTCGGCGTGGAGAAGATCCGGTCCATCGCTGATCGGGTAACAGACTTCAAGCTGCCAGGCCGCAAGGTCGATTAATCCGCGCCACGTTTTCACAACCGCCGTTTCGTGGCGCGAGATAGATCAATTTATGACCACATCAAAACCGCGAATTCAGATTCAGGCCGGCAAGGTCGTGTCAACTGATAGTTTGTCGAACATGGTTGCCAACATCGGCACCAATCGCGACAAGCGCACCCACAACGTATTCGGCTTTGAGTTCGTCAACCAGATTGAGCTTGAAGCGGCGTATCAGTCGAACTGGATTGCCCGCCGTATCGTGGACAAGCCGAACGAAGACGCCCTGCGTGAGTGGCGCACGTTCAATGGCAAGCAGGCCAAGGACATCGCGAACGAAGAGCGCCGCCTGGGCGTGCAGCAGGCCTACCTTGATACGTGCTGCTGGGCTGACCTGTACGGTGGTGCCGCGTTGCTGATGGTGACCGGCCAGGACCTGAGTGAGCCCCTCGACCTGAAGAAGATCAAGAAGGGTGACCTGAAGAACCTTGTCGTCCTCGACCGCTGGGACATCCAGCCAACAGAATTCAACCTGACCGACCCGCTCAAGCCAAACTGGATGCTCCCCGAGTACTACATGATGGTGAACGGCGAGCAGCGTATTCACTACAACCACATCATTCGCCGCACTGGGGCTCGCCTGCCGCGCCGTATGCGCATGTTTGAGCATGGCTGGGGTGACAGCCGCCTACGTCGCTGCATGTCTGACCTGCGCGATGTGGTGGCGACCAAGAGCGGTATTGCTTCCCTGGTGCTTGAGGCGAACGTCGACACTGTCAGTGTGAAGGGCTTGCAGGGAGCTCTCGCCAGCGCCCAGAGCGACAAGATCACCGAGCGCTATCGTCTGTTCGGCATGATGAAGTCGCTAATCAACCTCGGCCTGCTTGACCAGGACAACGAGAAGTACGAGCGCAACAGCATCGCCTTCTCCGGCCTGAGCCAGATCATGGAGCAATTCATGGTATGGACTGCTGGCGCAGCTGAGATGCCTGTCACTGAGTTGTGGGGGCAATCAGCCTCGGGCTTGAGTGCTACAGGTGAAGGTGACCGCAAGACCTACGAAGGCACGATCAAAGGCAAGCAAGACGGCCAGATGCGTCTCGACCTTGAGGCGCTTGACCAGGTTCTTATTCGGTCCGCCCTGGGTGACTACCCTGAAGGTCTTGAATTTGAATGGAAGCCTCTATCCCTGCCTACGGGTACTGAACAGGCCCAGGAAGATCTGGCGGACGCTCAATCTGACGCGCTGAGCATTGAGGCCGGGGTCATTCGTCGCAGCCACGCCATGCGCCGCGTACAGTCGAAAGGCACGTACGCCATCACCGACGAACAGATCGCCGCCCAAGAAAAGATCGAGAAGGATCAAGACAATGGAATCGGCGATGACGGCGAAGGTCTCCCCGGCTTCTCCCTTGGAGAAACTGAAGGCGACAAACCTGGCGATGATGGAGCAGCGGAAAAAGAAACCCCGCGCCCCTAAGCCTGTTCTGCCAAGCCAAGAGGCTGAGCGCTACTACAGCGGCCAGCTTCGAGGCATGGTTAGGCTGATGGCTGGGGAACTGGTAAAGGCGCTTGAGCCTGAGCTGAAGCGCTTGAAGCGCGACTACATCGCCGACGCCCTGCCGACCATGGACGGCTGGACTGATGAAGTTCTCGCAGCAATACGCGGGGTGTCGCGCCGTTTCAGCTCATCCCTGTTCGAATCCCAGATCCAGCGGGTGGCGTCCAGCACTGTCAGCCGAGCCGAGGCAGATAACGCCGAAGACTTCCGAAAGTCGGTAAATCAGGCAGTCGGTGTCGACTTCCAGCTAATCACGCGGCCCAAGGGTATGCAGGACTATCTGGAAGCCTCCACGGCTGAAAACGTCAACCTGATTAAGTCGATCCCCGACGAGTACTTCAAAAACGTCGAGACCATCGTACTTGGCGGCATGAAGGATGGGCTCGCGCCAACCGCCATCGCCAAGCAGATACAGGAACAGACCGGTGTAAGCGCCAGGCGGGCCAAGCTCATTGCGCGGGACCAAGTGTCTCAGCTCAATAGCGACCTGACCCGCCAGCGCCAGGCAGCGGCCGGCATAGAGCTCTACAAGGCCGTAGATGCAGGCGATCAACGTGTATCTGGTGCGCCAGGCGGGAAATACCCAAACGCCAAGATCAGTTGCTACGGAATTGCCCGCCAGGACATTGGCTACGGGCCAGGCGTGTACAAGGTCGCCGACGGCGCTCCGTGGGGTGGAAAGACCGGCCTGCACCCCGGAAAGCACCACGTTCTCTGCCGCTGCATCGCCATCGCCATGATCCCCGGCGTGAATTACTTCCCCAGCAAGGGGTGATCCGCCAGGCATTCGATAGCGAACTGAACGACATACGGCGCCGGCCTGTGACTGGGCGATGAAGTGTCGCTCAGGTAGTAGCGAATAACCCTGTCGGACAGGCCCAGCATCGTTGCTGCCTCTCGCTGACTGATGCCAGCCTGCTCCAGAACGCCGCGCAGGTAGTGCGGGCTTGGGTTGTGATTGGACGCATCAGGCTTCATTAGGTTTTAACCTTCACGCCAGCAGCCTCAATGGCTGAGACGGCCTCTTCATAAAATATGACCTCTCCGTAATCTGGCGCCCAGTCCTTCTCAGGAAGAGCGATAAACAATGCATCGCGGGATGCTTCCCAGCCCATCCACGCCATATCAACCCAAGTTGTTGAGTATTCGCCCGATGGATCGCGCTTAAGCACGTTGTCCATGAATTTGTAATCGCGCCTCTTTGCTTCCTCGACAACCCAGGACTCGAATTGCTCGCGTATTTTTTCGGAACTCATCTCGCACTACTCCTGTTCGCCTAGCCCAACCGGCTGGCATGGCTACCAATATAGGAACAGTGTTCCTGTATCGCAATAGGCGAAACCAACCTTATGAAAAGAATGACCATCGATGAGGCCTTCAAGCCTACGTCGCGAACGCTCACGCCTGAAGGATTCCTCTGCGTGAAGGGCATTGCAGCTCGAACAGGGGTTTATCAGTACCTGTCGAGCGAGCTGGATCTGGATGGGCCTGAGCGAATCGTCAACGTCTACCGCTCCCCAGAGGAAGTGTTCTCGCCCGAATCAATGGCGACCTACCTCGACAAGGACGTGACCAACGACCACCCGGACGACCTGGTCGACTCGACCACCTTCAAGGAAGTGTCGGTAGGTCATGTGCGCGGTGTTGAGCGTGACGGCGACAATCTGGTGGTGGACATGATCATCAAGGATCAGTCGGCCATCGACGACATCCAGTCCGGCAAGGCCGAACTTTCCCCTGGCTACCTCGCTGAATACGTGGAAGCCCCCGGCGTAGACCCTGTATCAGGCACCGCCTACGAATACGAGCAGCGTGACATTCAAATCAATCACAACGCCGTTGTAGCAGCAGCGCGGGCCGGAAAGGTCGCCCGCATTTTTGACCACAAACCGAAAGGTATTACCCATATGGCGACCCGGAAAGTCTTTCTGGACTCCAAGAAAAGCCGCTCCATCATCCTGGACGAAGAGGCAGCAACGGTAGTCGAAGACGCCGTGGCAGCCTTGCAAAAGTTCGCGGACGAAGAAGCGGAGCGCGCAGACAAAGCTGAAGCCACCAAGGACGAAGCCGAAGAGAAGCTGGAAGAGGCCAAGAAGGAAACTTCCGACGCCGCTATCGGCCTGCGCGTGAAAGCAACTCTCGACACCATTGCCGTGGCAGCCAAGCTCGTGAAGAGCTTTGACGCCAAGGGCCTGGTTTCCCCAATCGAAATCAAGCGCGCAGCGATGGCGAAGCTTAAGCCGACTCGTGACTGGGCCAGCAAGTCTGACGCTTATGTCACTCACGTATTCGACTCCGCCGCTGAAGAGGCCGAAGAGAAGAAAACCGAGGACGAAGATGACGATGACGACAAGTCGAAAGTCAACGACAGCCTCAAGCAGTTTGCCAAGGACGCAGCTGCTCGCGGCCTGAAGCCGACCACTGATGGCACTGACGCCTACAACAAATTCCTGAGTGGTGGCAAATAATGGGTACTGCAATTGATACCTTTGGCCAGTACGCCGGCAAGGCTTACGAAGGCCAGATCAATGACCTGAGCATGGCGGATGTAACTACCGCTGTTGCCACGGTCGCCATCCCCTTCGGTCGCGTCGTCGTGTCGGACACTGCTGATCGCTCGGGCAAGCTGCCTGCCGCCGGCGCCGGTTTCTTCCTCGGTATCTCGGTGCGCAAGCCTGTCGGTGTCAGTGGCAGCTACCTCACCGGCCAAGTCTCGGATAGCGGCAACGCAGTCGGAGGCTATCGTGCCGGCGAAGAGGTCAGCCTGTTGGCCCACGGCCGCATCTGGGTCAAGACCCTGGCCGGCGCCGTCAAGGGCGCGCAGGTGTACGCCCTGCCGACCACCGGCGAGATCACCAACGCCGCGACCGCTGGCAACCACGTCCTGGCCGGCTGCACGTTCCTGACGGACGCCGCCGCCGGTGAGCTGGTGCTGGTACAGATCAAAGCCATCGCGCCTACCACCATCGCCGCTTAAGGATCAGATCGAATGAAGACTTTCGACACTTCCCCCCAGGCGCAACTGGGCTTCCTGTTGGGTCAACTGACCTACGTTGAACAGGAAGTCCTGCGCCAGCCGTACCCAGAAATCAAATACCCTTCGATCCTGACCGTGGACACCTCGGCGCCTGACTATACCGAGTCGATCGCCTTCAAGGTTCTCGACTACAAGGGTGAGCCGGCACCAATCGGTGATGTTTCCCACGACTTCCCGCTGGCTGAAATCGCTGCCAAGGTCGGCGGTGTTGACGTGGTTCAGGCTGGCCTGGGCTACACCTACACCCAGATCGAAGTCGGCAAGGCCATGCAAATCGCCAACTCTGTCGGCTTCGGCGGCGCGATCAACCTGTTGGCCGAGAAGCCAATCGCGACCCGCACTCTGACCGAGCAGTGGTTGGACCGCGTGGCATTCGTTGGTGACGCTCGCTGGCCTTCGCTGACCACTGGTGGCCTGCTGAAGTATCCAGGCGTACCAGTCGTTGCCACCGGCACTCTGTTGGGCGGCGCCAACAAGACCATCGCGGCGATCCTGGCTGCTGGCGGCGAGACCGCGGCAAACGAGATCCTGACCCTGCTGAACAACGGCATCCTTCGCGTTTACGGCACTCAGACCAACTCTATTTTCCGCCCAACGCACATCCTGCTGCCGCTGATCGAATACGGCTTGCTGACCACCTTCCGTATCCCGAACACCGCGGAAACGTTGATCAGCTACCTGGAGCGCGTGCTTAAGATCACCATCGAGCCAATCCTGCAGGCGGCAACCGCCGGTGCTGGCGGCGGCAACCGCATGATGATCTACACCAAGAACGCCCAGTTCGCCAAGTTCCACCTGCCGATGCCATTCACCCTCAATGCGCCGATCCCGTCGCATGGCGGTCTGCGCTTCGAGGCTGCGGGTGTTGTGCGCACTGCCGGCACCGAACTGCGGGTTCCTTTGAGCCATTTGTACGTAGATGGCATCTAAGGGGGTCGCATGGCAACTCTGACCAATACCAGCGCTAGCCCGCTGGTTATGCCTGACCGCACGATCCAGCCCGGCGAGGTCATCACCGACTTCGACGACAAGGAAGCCGACAAGCTGAAAGACGACCTGTTCGTCAAGGCTGGCTGGCTGAAGATCGAGCACAGGGCGAAAGCCAAGTAACACCCCGCAGCCCCTCCTAACCCGAGGGGCTGTTTCATTCTGGAGTCTGACCCGTGGCTGAACTGACAATTGAAGTGACGCCGGCGATCATTGCGGACTTCCGAGCGTTCTACGAAGAATTCACAGACAGTGCCGTCTGGTCTGATACCAAGATCACCAAGGCGCTGTACATCGCACGCGGCGAGTTTGGCGGCTGTGGCTGTGCTGGTTGGGGGGATTACAAGCCCTACTCATTCCTCCAGCGCGGCTGGTTCGCCCTCGCGGCGCATTACCTGACATGGAACAAGCTGGCGACTGATGCCACAACTGCAGACGGTAGCGCCTCGACACCCTACGCGCAGTCCAGCAAGAGCGTACGCGACGAGTCGGTGTCCTACGCCATTCCCGGCGCGAACGCCTCGCTGACGACCTGGGAGGCGGCCCTAGCCCTAACCCCGTACGGTGTCGAATACCTGCACCTGCGCTCACGGGCTGGAATGGGAGCGATCTGCGTATGATCGAGCCAACCATAGGCCTGATAGGTAAGCAGCAGGTTGAAGAGGCGCTGAAGCAGCTCGCCAAGCGACTTGAAGGACAGACCCGCGTATTGGTTGGGGTGCCAGAAGGTGCCGGCTCATACGAAGACGGATTGACCATCGCCACCATCGCCGCGGTGAACAACTTCGGCTCTGCAGATGGGCATATCCCGGCTCGACCGTTCCTTGAGCCTGCAATCACGAAGGGCGCGCCGCAGTACCAGCGACTCGCCGAGATAATGATTCCAAAGGTGCTTTCGGGCTCTATGGCCATGACGACCCTACTTGAACAGATGGGGAACCTGGCCGAAGGGCATGTAAAGCAAGAAATCACCGATCTGGATACTCCGCCAAACGCGCAGTCCACCATCGACAGAAAGGGCTCAAGCAGCCCACTGATTGATACGGGGGCTCTTCGTCAATCCATCCGCTACGTCATCGACGAGAGCACGGAACCATTCGAAGAGGGTTTGTGATGGGCCTGAACATGCGCGGCCACGTCAGCGGGCCATTCATTACCCACAAGGGCGTGGTGCTAAACCGCTACTCCAGCGAGATCGTGGACTTTGAGCCCGTCCTGGCCATCACCTACACCGACGCCTTCGACGCAAACGTGCAGCCGGTCAGCGACAAGGAGATCGAATTCCTGCAAATCGGCGCCGAACGCATCAACGATGTTCGGGTGATTCACCGCAACGACGGCAAGGGAATCGAGGTTTCGACCCAAGGCAAGCTGGCCGACATCCTGGTGTTCGCCGAGACGCCAGACAAGCCCGCCACCTGGTGGAAGTCCATTGCGACCGACTACCGGCCCTGGCACAACTTCTGCCGCGCCGTGGTGGCCAAGCTTGACCCTGCCGAGATAGCCAGCCTGGAGGCGCACACTGATGCTTGACTCCAAAGCTCTATCGAAGGCTGTTTGCCGGATTGTCGTGGCTGTTACAGGGCTGCCGGCGGACAAGGTGATCCTTGCGGACAACAACACGGCGGCGCCATCTGGCAGCTACTGCGCCGTGCGCCTGCAGAACCCAGAGCAATGGGGCCAGGCGCTCAACTCGCAAACAAACGTGCCGGCCGTGGATGACCCTCAGTACGAGGACATCATCGCCAAGGTGGCTACCCAGTTCACGCTGGGCTTCAGCATCAACTTCTACCGGTCCGGCGCCGTAATGTATGCCGCCGCCCTGTGTGAGGCGAATAAGCGCGAGCCGGTGAAAACCATTCTGCGCGCTGCAAAGCTTGGCTGGTCCCGTGTGTCACCAATCAACAACCTGACCGGCCTATATCAGGCCGCCATGGAAGAGCGATCCCAGCTCACCCTCTACCTGTATGGCGAATCCATCGCAGAAGACCGCGTTCAGCGGATCTATCGCGCGGGCTTCTCCGTGCAAACCGAACAATCTGGCGCTGTCGCGCAAGGGGAAGTAAATGGCTTATCCGGCTGAAGAAATCATCAACATCAACGTCCTGATCAACTCGGCCGGGCTGGGGACTTCCAACTTCGGCGCGGGCATGGTGTTTGCTGACTTCGATTCATCGAGTGATGCAGCGTTCCTTGGCGGCACCTACCGGGACTACGGCACAGCGGCTCAGGTGGCGGAGGATTTCAACATTGCCTCCGACCCATACGCTGCCGCGCTTGCTTGGTTCTCTGCTATTCCCAAGCCGAAGACACTGCGAATCTACCTGCGCATCGAGGAAGACACCCCTGTCGAGTCGCTGAATGACGCGATCAGCAAGGGCATCTGGTTCTACTGGTACGAGTTCGAAACCTCTATTCGTGCCGTGGATGCTGATGTTTTGGCCCTGGCTGCTGCTGGCGATGCCGCGAGCAAGTTCTTTGCTTTTACCACCAACCAGGCAACGGTTCGCGACCCGTCTGTAACTACCGACATTGTTAGCAAGGCATTTGTCCAGGGCTCTCGCCGCATGTTCATTGTGAGCCACGCAACCGAGCCATACGCCGGCTTCGAGCTGGCGGCCGTGTTCAGCCGCGTAAATTTCAATGCGGCCAACTCGACCATCACCGGTGAATTCAAAAAGCTCCCGGGCATCGACGCCGAAAGCCTGACGCCTACCGCCTACAGCACCATGAAGTCGAAGGGCGCGATCTTCTACACGGTTGTCGAGACCGGTGGCGAGAAGGACATGGGGCGAATCATCAACTCCAAGACCACTTCCACCTTCGGCGAGTACATCGACGATGTGTTCAACCTGGATGCATTCGTAAACTTTGAGCGCGTGGCGCTGTACAACGCCCTCACCAAGGTTCCGACGAAGCTCCGGCAGACCCCGCCAGGCCAGCAAGTGCTTATCAACGCAGGCTCTCAGGTCGGTGAGGTATTCATCGACAACGGCTATCTGGGCGAACGGATCTTCACCGATGACGAAACCGGTGAAGAAAAAATCAGCCGTGGCTACGAGATGCTCACCAAGGCGGAAGAAATTCTTCGGATTCCTGATTCTGAGCGCGCCAATCGTGAATCCGCACCAATCCGCATGCGCATCTTCCGCGCTGGCGCCATCCATGCTGTCGACCTGACCGCCAACGTTGAATAAGGAGCTCTGACCCATGTCTGTAGCTGATCTTTCCGTAGAAAACACAATCATGGTCATCACTGGCGTCGGCGTGCTGGATGACTGGGGCCGCACTGATCCGCCATTCACAGTTGAGGTGATCGACGATCAGGCGAACTTGAGTCGAGGCCTGGGCGGCAACGCTGTGCGGTTCCATCGTAAAAACCCTGGACTTCGCGTGACCGCCAACCTTATGCCAGGTAGTCCTCAGGCCCTGGCCATGCAGGCGCTTATCTTGGCTCGAACCGAGATGTCAGGCTCCTATGCCTCAATTGCAGGCTTGGAGGGAGCGGTTTTCTCCGAGGGCGTGATTACCCGCGGCAAGTCGATGGCCCGCGGCGGCCCAGGTATGAATGACGCCACCTTCGTCATGGAATTCAACAAGGGCGTGATTGTATGAGTCAGGCTGAATCCTATATCCGGACCATTGAGCATGACGGGGTAACCTACCGTTTTGGCATGCCCAGTGCCGAGAAGCAGCGGGCCGTGCTGTTCCGCCTCGGAAAATACGGTGTTGAGCCAATGATAAAAGGCTTGGCGCTGGCCGAGATCGGTAGCGCGTCATCCTTCATCGTGGCAGGCGGAATCGTCGGCTCCATGCTTTCACGCATGCCCGAGGACGACTTCAACTTCGTCTGCGACTCGATGCTGGGCAAGCTTTTCAAGGAAGGCAGCTCTACTCCGCTAACCATGGAAGATTTCTCCGGCCGCTTGAAGACTTACTTCACCATCGTGGTTCTGGCCCTCGGGAATGCCTTCGAGGATTTTTCCGGGCTCCTGACCCCCTTCCAGAAATCTACCGCTTCAGCCGAGGCGCCGGATTCGAGTCAGGAGAGCGCCTAAACCCGGCTGTCGATTGGGAGCTGTGGCGCCCGTGCGTTGGTATACCTGGGCTTTGCCCGCCGCTGTGCACCTATAGCCAGCTCACAGATGGCACCCATTCGCTTGGATGGGTTAAGCGGGCCAACCTGGTCATGGATGAAATGATCTACGCACGCCATCTGGCCGAAGCCAATCGACCGAAATAGCCTCGCAAATGCGGGGTTTTTGCTTTTCAGGGAGCTTGCACTTGAAAGTATTAGAGAGCTTCTTGATCGCCCTTGGCATGAAGGTTGACGAAAAGTCATTCCAGAAGGCTGACGCGGCGTTTGGTGGACTGACCAAGTCAGCCCTTCAGCTTGGCGCAGTGTTCGCCGGTAAGCTGGCAATCGACAAGGTGGTGGGCGACTTCAAGCAGGCCGGTACCGAGCTGAACAACTTCAACAAGCTGACCGGGTTGAGCACCCAAAACGTGCAATCTCTCGGCCAGGCATTGAAGGCCCAGGGCGGCAGCGCCTCTGATGCCTTTTCTGCAATGAAGAAGATTCAAGACCTGATGGCATCGCCGATCACCGGTGATACAGGATGGTTTGGCGACGTGGCCAAGCTCGGGCTTAACCCTGACGTGATCATCGGCGCACAGAACACAGCGGACGCCCTGGCGGGTATTGCAGGCGAGTTCGAGCACATGAGCTCGCTCAACCAGCGACTGGCAGGCCAGGCCCTGGGGCTGGACGACTCTACCGTTCGCCTGCTGATGCGCGGCCGGGATGAGGTGGAGAAGCAGCTGGACTCGCGCGGCAAGCTCGCCCTTATGACGCAGAAGCAGATCGAGGACGCAGCCAGGCTCACACACGCCACCAGCGAGCTTGACCAGGTATTCACCGACATGGGCAACACCATCGCCGGCGAGCTTACCCCGGCTTTGGCGGAAATGGCCGAGGACTTCGTGGCCTTCTACCGCGACAACAAGGATTTGATCGATTCTGGCCTGAAAGAGTTCTTCGGTGGCCTGGCCGACAATATCGAGCTGGTTTCTGCTGCGCTGATCCTCATGGGTGGCGCCGGCGCCCTGAAAGGCCTGGCCGCCCTACGTGCTATGGTTGGCCTTGGAGCAGCAGGTGCAGGTGCTGCGGGTGGCGCTGCAGCAGCCGGCGCGGGAGCATCTATGCTCGGCGTGGCAGCCGGCGGCGCGGCCGCTCTTATTTACTCCAGCAGTCTGAACAGTGGCGAAGACACGGAACTACTCAACAACCGCCTGAAGAAGGGCGGTGGAGAGGCGGTTGGCGCGGTCGTGGATTACTTCATGGCGAAAGGGTGGACCCAGGACCAGGCCGAGGGGATTGCCGCCAACATCGAGGCAGAAAGCGCCTTCAAGGCAAATGCCTCTGGTGATGGCGGTCAAGCTTACGGCCTGGCTCAGTGGCACCCAGACCGACAGGCTGAGTTCGCCAAGCAGTACGGCAAGGACATTCGCAATTCTACTGGCGCCGAGCAGCTTGAGTTCATCAATCACGAACTCACCCGTGGCAACGAGAAGTCGGCAGGCACCAAGCTGCGCGCCGCGACCAGCGCATACGATGCCGCCTCGATCGTTTCTCGCGAGTACGAGCGGCCTGCAGATGCTGCAGGCGAGGCATCTAGGCGCGGAGCAAGCGCGGCGGGCTACACCGACAACCGCGTGTACCACATCAATGGCGCAGACATCGGAAAGGTTCGCCAGATCCTCAATGAGTCCATGTCGCAGATGACCGAGCAGACCATGCAAGACTTCAAGAGCCCCGAAAAATGAGCCTGATGAGCATCTTTGCAAAGACACTTCCGAAAATTGGAACATTGGAGTTTGACGCCAAGCTAGAAGGGTCTACGGATAAGGCGGTCTACCTGACGCAATATCCGGTCGAGTTTGGCGCCCCTGCTAATGACCATGCCATTCTTCTTCCGGATCATTACCTTCTTGTCGGAGCGGTATCCAACTCACCGCTGGGGCTTGGCCTGAATGATATCGGGATGATGGGCGCGGGTGCGCTCGCAACGGCAGTGGGCGGCATTGGTGGCGCGGCGATTAGCGCGGTCTCTGCCTACCTTCTTTCCGGATCAGAAGAAACAAAGGCTCGCACTGCCTGGGCGGCCTTGTGCGCCATCCGCGATTCAAGGTCGCGCCTTGAGCTGGATACGGGCCTTGAGATCATGAAGGACATGGTGCTGATTCGCCTGAGCCAGCGCACCAGGCCCGAGGATGAAGACGGCCTGATCTTCATTGCCGAGCTTCAGCAGCTGCGTACAGGTAGCAGCACTGTCGGTCAAGGCGTTCAATCGGCTGACCAGCTTTTGCCAGACGTGGCCGCGCAAGCAGCCCCTATGGTCAGGACGGGTGAAGCCGCCCTAGAGGTGATTGCATGACCCGCTATTCCGTAGCAGTTCAACCACTTCCAGCTCAGACCTTCAGCGCAAGATTTGGCAAGACCGCACTGGTCATCGAGCTGCAATGGATGGCCAGGCTTGAGGTGTTCCGCGTGAACATTCTGAACGCCCTGGGAGTGCCGCTGACCTCTGGCAGATTCTTGTTGCCTGGCGTCGACCTGCTCGCCAACCTCTACCCTCCGCCACAAGTTAGCTATGGCTCCCTGACGATAGAGGGGGATCAGCCGAGCCCGGACAATCTGGGCCTAACCAACACACTGGTATGGTCCGATGAGTGATGAATATTATTTGCGTCGATACCGCCTGAAGGTCGGGCGCGGTACGGGTACCAAAATCTTCGAGCTGGTTCCTAGCGGCACCCCTGGGACAAAAAAGGGTGAGTTGGCGCTGATCATTGATGGCCTGCGGATAACTTTTCAGGTAACCCACTTCGCAGGCAACGCCTTCAGCATCGCTGAAATCACGATCTACAACGTGACTCGCGGCAGCACGAACCAGATGCTGGGTGACGGCTCCGAGAAGCGCTATGAGTTCATCTCACTTGAAGCTGGCTATGACAAGGCATTCGGCTCTGTCTTCGCCGGCCAGATCGTCAACGTGCAGCGGGTGCTTGAGGATGGTGGAGCCACTCAGGGCGTGCGTTTCTTCTGTCAGTCGCTGGCCCAGCGCAAAGATCAAGTGCTGATCAATCTGACGCTATCGCCAGAGACGGCCCCGGTCCAGATCATCGAGGAATGCGCAGCGCCCTTCGGGGCTGAGATCCGCTTCTATGGCGACTTCTCTGACCTGCCAAGGCGATCACGCGGTTCTGTCCTTCAGGGGAGTCCGACCGCCTGCCTAAACGAGCTTTCAGCCACCTACGGCTTCAGGTGGATGGTTGAAAACGACGCGATAAAGATAATCAGGAACGGGTTCGCAATGCCTTTCAGTGGATTGGTAATCACGTCAGGCAGCGGCATGATCGGATCACCAGTGGTGAGCGACACCGAGGTAGGCATTCGCTACCTCCTCAACCCCAAGCTCAAGCTTGGTGACACTATCAAGCTTGAATCAATGGCGCCGCGCTTCGAGTTCTCCGGGGCATTCTTCTACGACGTGCCGCGCACGATCGGCGAGGGCTACTACAAGGTCAACTCATTGGTGTTCGCGGGCGACTCCCACGGCGACCAGTGGGAAAGTCAGATCAGCTGTCTACGCCTCAGCGCGGCGGCCCAGGCCGGAATTTCAGAAAGGGCAACCCGATGAGTGATCCGCTCTCTTCAAGAACGCAAGC
This sequence comes from Pseudomonas proteolytica, assembly GCF_007858275.1. Taxonomy (GTDB): domain Bacteria; phylum Pseudomonadota; class Gammaproteobacteria; order Pseudomonadales; family Pseudomonadaceae; genus Aquipseudomonas; species Aquipseudomonas proteolytica. The sequence continues at coordinate 34,050 of NZ_VFEV01000040.1, read as the reverse complement.
TGATTACTCCAAGATGCTGCGCGGGATATTCGGCGAGTACCTGAAAGACAACATGCGCACCAGCGTTCCTGGTCATGTCCTGAGTTTCGATCCTGAAACTCAGATGGCAGAGGTTCAAATCGGCCTGATGCTGGAAGACCGTCTGGGAACGCAACAGCCCCGCCGGCCAATCATCCACGTCCCCGTTCAGTTCTGGGGTGCTTCCGGCGGTACGCTGGAATGCCGGGTGGACAACGGCACTGAGGGCGTTCTGTTCTTCTCGCAAGAGTGCATCGACTCATGGGTCGACCAGGGTGGTGTAGCGGTCAAGTCAGAGCCTCGGCGCTTCTCGATCAACGATGCCTACTTCATCCCGGGAGTTCGATCAATCCCCGGAGCGATCAGTGACTTCTCAAATGATGGCATACGCCTGCGCAGCAACGATGGATCAGCTTATTTCTGGATCCACGACAACAAGGCTCTGGAGATTGGCGGCGTTTCGCTCAACGTGAAGTGTCCAGCCAACTTTGAACAGGCCGTCACCACTGCGACCACGATCCATAACCAGGGTGTGAACATCGGCAGAACGCACACCCATAACGGTGTTCAGTCAGGAAGCGGGAACTCTGGAGTAGTGAACCCATGACGGTACGAAAACTGGACGCCGCCGGCGACCTTGCGCTGGGCCCGCAGGAATTCCTTACAGGCTACACCGCCGAGGAAGTCGCGCAGAACGTGGTTACCCGACTCAAGTTCTTCCTGGGTGAATGGTTTCTTGATACCACTGACGGCACTGACTGGTTCGGCAGCGTGCTGGGCAAGGGGTCCGTTCTGGCGTCTCGCGAGTCAGTGATTCGTCGTCGCATCCTATTAACACCTGGTTGTGCGGGAATGACGGCCTTCAGCCTCACCACGGACATTGCCACGCGCGAGCTCAACGTCACCGCGTCAATCGTCAGCACTTCAGGCGATAACGCAGAAATCAATTTTGTTCAGGCGATCGTCTAATGGCTCAAATAACAGATCAAGGAATCACCGGACGCTCGCTGAATGAGTACCTGGGCGATCTTAAGGAAAAGACGCTTGCGATCGATCCAGAATGGAATATCGATGCGGATAGTCCGGACGGGCAGCGCATCGGGATCGAAGCCGAGATGCTGGCCAACCTGGATGAGGCCGTAGTCGCCGCCTATCGCAGCAAAGATCCTGACAGCGCAACAGGAGAGGCGTTGCGTGATATCGGCAAGATATCAGGGGTTCCCATTCGGGATGCAACGTACTCGATTGCGCCCGTCACTCTTTCAGGTCAATCAGGGTCGGCAATCCCTGCTGGCTCTCAGATCAGGAGCCGTATCGATAACACGCTATGGCTTACCACGGCATCTATCGTCATTGGCATTAGTCAGACAGGAACCGGTTTTGCTACCTGCTCTACCCCTGGCCGGATTTTGGCCTCGCCTGGCGAGCTGACCATCATTGGAACGCCTATTGGTGGATGGTCATCCGTCACCAACGGAGAGGCGGCGCCTGGAGAGAACGCAGAGAGCGATGAAGACTTTCGAATCCGTCGAACCAACGCAGTTTCCAGGGCCGGCAGCAACATGCGGGACAACATGGAGGCCAACATCGCTAGCGTCACTGGCGTCACTGACGTAAAGGTCCTGGAGAACAGCAGCGACTCTCCTTTCGACATTGACGGAGTTCCCTATACCGGGATTGCCGTGATTGTTAACGGCGGCTCAGACGCCGACATCGGTCTGGCAATGTACCAGAAGCACAATCCGGGCACGCCAATGCTCCCGCGCTACAGTGCCAAGACCGACACCTGGATTGATGCCCCTGGAGCGAATGGAGTCAAGGTAGACGTTGTATCTCCAGTGACCGGCAATAAAGCTGTAATGACCTTTCAGCGAGTTACAGGGTTGCCGATCTTCGTGGCGTTGTCCGTTCAGAAGGAAGGCGACCTGCCAAGCGATATAGAAGACCAGATAAAGGCCGCAATTGTCGCAGACTCAACGCGAAGCCTTTTCAACGGCGAAACCACCACCGGCTTCAACAAGGGCGGTTACGACATAGGGGAGAAGGTAGTTCCTGGGCGCCTGTACACGCCAGTGAACAAGATTCTCGGAAAGTACGGCGATAGCTACGTCACCTCATTGACTATTGGCCTAAGCGCCGGCGCCCAGGGTCTTACGCCGATTCAGCCGACAATCGCGCAGATCGCCACTTTTGATGCCGACAATATCGCGGTTACGGTGATCCCATGAGAATGAATCATGTTGAAAAGGCCGAGTCGAGGATCATCAACGAGTATCGCGATAAGAGCCGAATGGTTCGGTGGCTGACAATCACTCCAGAGATCGCAAATCAACACCTCGAAGCACCATTGGATGTGATCTACGGCAGCTATGACGTGGATACGGTCTCGGGCGAAATGCTTGACGTGATAGGGAGAATTGTTGGGGTTGACCGTCCGATTCTGCGGGGGGCCGAGTTTGATGTTTTCGGGTATGCCGGCAATGACAGTTATACCAATTACAACATCGCCCCCTATATCGGCGATGGGGAAGCCTTTGATGCCCCGCTGAATAACGATCTCTACCGAAAGCTGATAAAGGCAAAGATTGCCAGAAACATAAGCGACGGAACCGCTGACAGCATTATCCAGCTGCTGGAAATCATCATCGATACAAAGGTAACTGCCCTGGTAGATAACGGCGATAAGTCGTTCGATATTGGCGTAGCAACCCAGCTTGATAACACCACGCTCTACCTCATCCAAAATTTCGATCTGGTCCCGAGGCCGCAGGGCACAAGAATCGGCCAGGTGTTCGTTCTTCCAGTAAACATCACCGAAATTGAGCATGCGTCAGGGCGCATCTACGAGTACGGAAACTTTACTCTTCCCGGAGATTTAGCCTAATGCCAAGACAGCCTTTCAATACGCGCTGGGCGCAAGGTGTTGAGTCAGAAGACAACCTGAACACCTTCAAAGACCCTGGGTCAGTACGCATCAGCACTGGCTGGGAGGGCGGACAAGACAAGGATGCCCCACCTGCAGGGCACGAAAACTATTGGCACAACCGCGTTGACTCTGCTTTGCAGGGCTTGGAGCGGATGGGCGTCATGCCGTTCCACCCTCAGGCGGTTTATTCCGCTGGTGCACCAACTTATGCATCAGATGGCAACTATTACGAAAGCATTGCCTCGGGGAATACCGGGAATGACCCTGTAAGCACTTCCGGGTTCTGGAGGTTTGTCGGCTCATCGTTCTTTTCAGGGGCGGACCCAGGCGACCTAAAAACGGTGGCTCACAACAATCCACCGTCAGCTGGGTGGCTGAAGTGCAACGGAGCCGTAGTACTTCGTGCTTCTTACCCGCGTCTTTTTGATCAAATCGGGACAACCTGGAACACCGGCGGTGAGAGCTCCCTACAGTTTCGACTTCCTGATTTTCGCGGGGAGTTTCTTCGCGTCTTTGACGATGGAAAAGGAGTTGACCCATCCAGGGTTTTTGGATCATTCCAGAGTTTCGAGGTTCAGGCTCACTCACATGGCAACGTGCCATTGAGAGTGAATGACATCGACAGGGGGATGGGCAATGCAAGCCTTTTCTCCATAGATGACATTGGCTTGACCGGAACCACTGGTGGATCTGAAACGCGCCCAAGAAACAAAACCGTGAACTGCTGGATTAGATACTGATGGCTACTCAACCAAGAGATTCACAAAAGATCGTCTACCAGACCGACTCCGACCAATTCTATGTCGGCGAAACAGTGGCAGACCCAGACCCTCAAAACCCGGGCCACTGGCTTCTGCCGGCCGGCTGCGTAGAAATGAAACCACCACCTTTTACCGGTAGCAATCGCCCTCAATGGGCCGGCTACAAGTGGAAGATAACCAGTATGTAGGTGAAGCATGGAACGTAAGCGCAAGCGCCACTTCAGCGACAAGATGGAAAAGTTCTGTCTTGCCTATGTCGAGACGGCCAACGCCGCTGAGTCCTATCGAATCGCCTACAACACCGAAAATATGGCAACCGCCACCATCGGCCGGGAAGGCTACAACACCCTGCAGAAGCCCCAGGTTCAAGCCAGGCTCGAAGAATTAAGGAAGAAGGTCATGGAGCGTCACGAAATAACCGTGGACACGCTCCTTGCTGAGCTGGAAGAGGCGCGCAAGGCAGCGCTCGACGCTGAAACACCGCAAACCTCTGCGGCGGTATCGGCCACCATGGGCAAGGCAAAGCTGTTGGGCCTGGACAAGAAGATCGTTGAAATCACCGGAAAGAATGGCGGCGACATCAAGACCACTTCCACGGTCACGGTGTCTGAAAAGGTCATGAACTCAATTATTGACCGCCTATGAGTGACCTGCTCGATTGGGATTCAATGAGCAGCGAAGAAAAGCAAGCAGCAAAGTTAGTAAGCGAACACTCGCCGCTTGCCTTCATGCGCGTCTGGTTTCAACTCAACCAAGGAATGAAGTTTCTCTGTAACTGGCACCACCGCTACATGGACCACACGGCCCGCCAGGTCTTGTCTGGTCAACTCAAGAACGTCGTTTTCAACATGCCCCCTGGCGGCACCAAGACTGAATACTGGTCTATCCACCTGCCGGCCTACGTGATGACCAAGTTCGAGCGTACGCGAAACCTCAGTGTTTCCTACTCGAAGTCACTGGTCGAAGAGAACTCAAACCGCATCAAGTCGATCATAACCAGCTCTGAATATCAGGATTTGTGGCCCTGCGACCTCGGCAAGGCCGATGTGGCCAACTGGATCATCACCGACCAGGACGGCCGCAACAAACACCAGATATTCAGCCGCTCCACTGGGGGCCAGATCACCGGTGTTCGTGGCGGTTACATATCCCAGGGCTTTACAGGGTTCGTCAACTTGGACGACCCAGAGAAGGCCGACAGTGCGTTCAGCGCGACTATGCGCGCCAAGGCCCAGCGCATTGTCACCAATACCCTGCGCAGTCGAAGGGCCTCACCAGATACCCCTGTCATCTGCACCCAGCAACGCCTGCACACGGACGATGTGTCTGGATTCCTGCTCAAGGGAGGCATGGGTCTGGACTTCGCGCACATCAAGGTTCCGGCACTGGTAACGCGGGATTACATCGCGAGCTTGCCTGCGGAGATCCGTGAACACGCCGAGCGTGACGTTTTCGGAGGTCCGTCCATCGTCCGTGGCGGCGTTGAGTACTGGTCCTACTGGCCTGCCAAGGAGTCCGTTACTGACCTCATGGCGCTGTGGGATCGCGACCCATACACCATGGTCAGCCAATACCAGCAAGAGCCCGTGGCGCTGACTGGCGGCATGATCGATGCCGACTGGTTCAAGACCTACGAGCAGTTACCGTTTCTGGTTTGGCGTGGGGTGTACGTCGATACCGCACAGAAAACCGGTGAGCAGCACGACTTCTCGGTTTTCAACCACTGCGGACTGGGCGTCGACGGAAACCTATACCTGATCGATGTTCATCGCGGTAAATGGGACGCCGGCGATCTTGAGGCTGAAGCGTTGCGCGTGTGGCAAAAGTGGAAGGACTGGGACCAATTCCGTCCGGCCGCACTTCGGTATATGCGCGTCGAAGACAAGTCGTCTGGCACCGGCCTGATCCAAACCATCAGCAAGAAGGGGTCCATTCCAATCGAGCCTCAGCCTCGCGGCCCTGCTGCGAACAAGGTGACGCGCTGTATGGATGCGGTTCCGTGGCTCAAGTCGGGCCGGGTATTCGTTCCGGCAATCTATGACGATCAGGGCCGCAAGATCGAACACGTCAAGGATCATCGCGGCGAGATTATTGCCTATACGGACTGGGTAACGCCGTTTCTCACAGAGGCATCCGCCTTCACCGCGGACGACACTCACGACCACGACGACCAAGTAGACACCCTGTTCGACGCGGTCGCAGACATGCTCATCAGCAACAACGGCGACTTCTTCTCCGGCAACTGGCTTTAACCCAACTCCCTAACAAACCCCGACTTTCGTTGGCCGACCCCGGCTGCGCTCATTAAACACGCCCCAAGGAAATGACATGACTGACCAGGCTCAGCGTCTTGAGATCGCCACAGTTCGCGCGGAGATCGGCAGCAACATCACCTACCGATTCAATAATGACGCAATTGATGCAGGCGGAATCCCAACCGAATCGGGTGATATCAAAAACCTGAAGCTGATTATCAAGGAGATTGAAGATAAGGCCAGCGTATCCACCTCGATCTATACGTCTGTCGCGGCAGGCCTGGCTGCTACATCTGAGGGCGGCATGTTTCTTGTGCAGTCCGATGAAGACGATGAGGTCTACGTCGTATGGAGAAAGGTCGGTGGTGTCGCGGTGGACACCGGTAAGCGCGCTCTCTCGTCTCAGGCGGCAGAAGATGCTGTTAACGCGGCCCAGGACAGCGCAGACGCAGCAGAAGCATCTGCCCTGGCTGCCCATGAATCTGCGATCAATAGTGCGCGCGCAGTCGACAGCATTGCTGCTCTTAAGGCGCTGGACTCCTCAAACATCCAGCGAGCTACTGTGATTGGCTATTACGCCAAGGGCGATGGAGGCGGCGGTGTCTATTACGCAGACCTGACTGATACCACTACGGCCGACAACGGCGGCACAGTGATCGTGGCCGCCGATGGAGCCCGCTGGAAGTTGGCGACTACCGATGTGGTCGATATCCGGCAGTTTGGCGCCAGAAATGGATCGGCCACTTCTTCCAGCCCTCAAGCCCAAAAGGCATTCGACGACGGCGGGACCAAGAGCGCCGCCGATGGCGTGTACCTGCTGGGCTCTACCGTCTCGTATGACCATTCAGCGGTGGACTTTCCGCACACTGGTGAGCCATCTAAGCGCCTGACATTCCTCGGAAACTCACTTGGCAACACGATATTTGAGGTTGCCGCAGGCCTGCCAGTAGGCTTCTTGCTTAAGGGCGGCATCCTTACCAGAAGCCAGGGCGGATGGGGGTATAGCCGGTTTGGGCGGATGACGATCGTTGGCAAGGATCGTTCTATGGTGCCGGCCAACCGTACCGGGGTTGGCGTACACCATAGAACGATTGGGTATGACCACATTTCCGATCTGTCCGTGCAGCACATGGATACAGGGATTCTGATTCAGGGATGCCTGAGCAACGAGTACACGAACATTTATCTGCGCGAAAACAACATCGGGATGGTTGTTAGTCGTTTTGCAGGAGAAACACTTCCTAATGCAATGAATTTCAGCAAGGTCGTCGCGACAGGTTGCTCAACCACGGCGATTTACTTCGACTTGATGGGGGCCGGTAATTCTTGGCGCGATGGCAGCATTGAGGGTAATGGTACGCCTGGCGCCCTAAATTCGTTCGGCTTCAAGGCCAACCTCCTCGGTGACAATGGCCTTGCCTGCCTTGAGATGGACAACGTTTACTTTGAGAGTAATGCAGGAGTCGCTGACCTTGACCTAGATAACGTTGGCTCCAAACCCGTAGTTGTTGTCCTCAAAAAATGTAATTTCCATCGCTTGTCCAATAGCAACTTCACCACTTGTAACATCCGACTCAGATCAAGTGGGGGCGGAAAACTCACACTCATACTGGAGGGCTGTGGTTTTTTGAGTGGCGGGGATTACGCCCCATCTCAATCACGACCATTCATTGATGAAGGCGCGGACTGTCATGTGATCGGCTGGGATACCTGCACGACAAGTGAAGTCGTTTCAATTGGCTCCGCCTTTAACTCTGCGAGCAGCGCGAGGATCAGTGGATCGGCTACGGGCGGCGGCACCATCCTAAACGCCCCCTTCAACACATTCCTCACCAGAATCAATCCTGGGGAATATAAAATGTCGACGCCTGGCGGCTACGGAAGCACGAAGGAGGGCTATGTGCCCTCGGTTATTCCCATCGGCCTGGTCGCAGATGTTCGTCTTGCCTATATCACCAGGAACAGCGCCAATGAGTTCCAGTTTGCGTTCCGGGGTCCTTCGAGCACGCCATATCAAGACAGTGACTTCACGTTCACGGTGGATAGGTCCAAATAGGCCTTGAGACGCGATGCGCCGGCTTATGCCGGCGTCTTGTTTCTGGTGCAATCACCATGGTGATATCATCGACTCGCCTATGGATGGATGGTAACCTTCGGCAAAAATCGCCCCGCCAAAGCTATTTTCATTGATTGTTTTGGCGGTACCTGATTAGAGCTTCACTATAGAAGTCGATCAACAAACGTTCTTTAGCGCGATACGGAGTTTTGTATTTGAACAAGGAAATGTGAGTGGCGTGCAAGCAATGCACCGCCAATAAACAGAAGCGGCGCAACAGAATGATTAGTCGATTAGTTTTTATTTTGGGGTAGGTAATGGGGTTTTTGAGACTGTTCTTGGCGTTGTCTGTAATTGCAGGGCACTCAAATACTCCGGTGTTTGGATTCTGGGGCGTTAGCGGCTGGTATGCTGTAAACGCTTTCTTCGTTATTTCAGGGTTCTATATGGCGATGGTCCTTAATGAAAAATACAAAGATCTTAGTTCCGTTACTTTCTACAAGAGCAGGATTTTTCGACTTTTCCCAACCTACTACGTGGGGCTTATACTGGCCCTTGTCGTTTCATATTCGGCAATATCGATTCATTTTGATACGCTGTCGATAGGCTCCAAGATATATTTCATACTTCAAAATATTTTTATAGTCGGCCAGGATCTGGCTTACGTTTTCTGTGTGGGAACGTCTACCGGTGTGTGCGCTCACCCTGTGGCGATGACAATTAACCCGCCTGCATGGTCTCTTGCAGTCGAGCTAGGGTTTTATCTGATCGCGCCGTTTGTTTTGAAGTCAGCCAAAAAGACGTATCTGTTTTTTGCTGTCGGCTGTATCTATCTCTTGCTGCTGAATGGAGTTTCGTTCCCGACAAGCGCACTATCGCTCTTGGGGGAGTGGCTCGCACCAGTAGGGGCGGCGAATTCGCCCGTGTTCAATTACTATTTCTACCCGTCATCCTTCATATTCTTTGGTGGTGGCGCTTTGGCGTACCACTTGAGCAAAAGAGCTTCGGAGCCAAGCTATTTTCTTAGCATCGCTACAGTGCTTGCGCTTGCATTCACCACAACAGTAATGCCGTTTTGGCATCTTTTGTTTTTTGCAATTTCAATTCCAGTAGTGTTCAAGTACACGAAAAGCAATCGTGTTGATCGGCTTGTTGGTGAATTGTCATATCCGGCATACATTCTGCACTTCCCGATATTGCTGTTCCTCAAAGAGTATTCAGTATCACACCCTCAGTACTTTTCCTTTGTGAACCTCGGGACGCTGGTAGCAATTATTTCTTGCTGTCTTGGTCTTGTTGTTTATCACCTTGTTGATAAGCGGGTCGATAGCTACAGGCACTCACGAGATTTTCTGTCTGCGCGCGTAAATGAGGGAGATGGCAGATATTTGATGTTTTCTCGCGCGCTTGTATTAGCTTACTTTCTTTTTCCTGCAATTGTCATCGGCGGTATTTATGCCAGCCAAGCAGAGTTGAGGGCGGTTCCTTCTAAGTCAGCTTTAAGCTTAACCGATGCGAACTGGCTGAATGGTGTGTCAAGGAGTGGGAACGGTTTTGTTGTAGAGGACAAAAGTTCAAACATAAAAAAATATAAGGTAGGCTCGGTGGTTAAATTTTCAAATGGTGAGCTTAGAACCATCGTGAGCGTGGTCGGATCGTCGCCGTATCTTAATATCTACCTTGATGGACCAGCGCTTGACGGTAATGTCGTCGGGTTTCCACAGGAAATTGAAATAGTTAAGTGAGGGTGCCGTGCTCCGTAGAGGATAGCTCTCATCCTTGAATACACATCAGATTAGCTGCACTTAACGTGCGCGATTAATTGAGACCCGCCATTGAGCGGGTTTCTTTTTGACTGGAGAAAAGCATGCCGATCACCGAGCAGCAGTTGCTGCGCATCCTCCCTAACGCCGGCCGCCAAGCTGGCGTTTTTGCATCTGCGCTGAGCCTGGCCATGGAGCGGTACCAGATCAGCACAAAGCTGCGAATGGCGGCTTTCATTGCCCAGGTCGGGCATGAGTCGGGACAGTTCCGATACGTGCGCGAGTTGGGCGGCGACCAGTACCTGAGCAAGTACGATACTGGCACCTTGGCCAAGCGCCTTGGGAATACGCCAGAGGCTGATGGTGACGGGCAGAAGTACCGCGGGCGCGGCTTGATTCAGGTTACGGGCCGCGACAACTACCTGGCGTGCAGCAAGGCCCTGTTCGGCGATGACCGCCTACTGCGCACCCCTGAGCTACTGGAGCAGGCAGAGTGGGCGGCCAAGTCTGCGGCTTGGTTCTGGAATTCCCGCGACCTGAACAAGCTGGCCGACTCCGGGTCGTTCGAGATGATCACCCGGCGAATCAACGGCGGCGTCAACGGCCTGGCTGAGCGCGTTGCCTTCTATAACGCTGCGCTGAAGGTGCTGGCATGAACGCTCTCTGGCTGCGGATCCTTCCTTATATAGCAGCTGTAGCTATGGTCCTGGGCGGCCTGCTCCTGGCGTACAGCCACGGCCAGTCGGTCAAGGATGCCGAGTGGCAGGCCAAGTGGAGCGCCCGGGACGCCCTGGACGCAGATGCGAAGGCCCTCAACGAATCCACCGAGCGCGCCAAAGAGCAAGCCCGGCAAAATACAATCAACAAGGTGATTCAGGATGGCCAGAAAGTCATTGACCAAGCATATGCTGATGGTGCCGCTTCTCGCGATGATCGCAGCTTGCGGGACGCAGCCGACGAAACCGCCGGTCGAGTCGCAGCCAGTCAAGCCGGCGGCCATTCCTGCACTGCCGCCGCAAGCCAGGCAGCTACCCGCGCCGTCATGGTGTTTGCCGACGTGCTCAAGCGCGCTGATCAAAGAGCGGGAGACTTGGCGGCAGATGCTGATCAAAGCCGAGGCCGCGGAGTGACGTGCGAGCGGGCCTATGATGGGTTGGGTGGTTGAAGTAGTTCTGCGCTCACCAGATCAGCCCACTCCTGCATCATTTCACGTCGCTGCTCAATATAGGCCGCGTGGTTGTATACGTCCCTTATGAAGCTGCTATCGGCGTGAGCAAGCTGCCTCTCAATCCAGTCCCTGTTGTATCCGCGCCCGTTCATCTCGGTGGAGAATAGGTGGCGGAAGCCGTGCGGGGACTGCTTCCCCGTAAGCCCGCACGTCCCCATTACGTTGCTTGCATAGTTGATGCCGATCGGGGCTGTAGAGTCGCTTCTGTTGGTGAAGACGTATCGAAGATTGCCAGATATTGGAAGCATTCCCCTCAGGAGTTCAACGGCCTGGGTCGATAGCGGTACCGCATGTTCGCGGCGAGCCTTCATTTTTTGCGCCGGGGTTATCCAGGTCGCAGCATCAAGGTCGATTTCAGACCACTCAATCTGCCTGACCTCGCCCGGGCGAGACGCGGTGTAGATCATGAGCATTACCGCAGATCGGAGCTGATAGCTCGTAATGTTCTGTTGAATGGCCGCAATGGTCTTAGGTAGCTCGCTCATCGGCAGGAATGGGTGGTGGCTGCTCTGCGCGCCCTTTTCGGTTACAGCATGCATTTCAGCGGTTGGGTTCGACTCTATGATCCCCGTTGCAATGGCGTAGCTGAAAACCTGGCCCATGCGCTGCCGGGCCTTCACCGCGGTAACGACTGAGCCGCGCTTTTCAATCTTTCGTATCAGGCTGATCACATCTGATCGCTTGATAGAGTCGATCTGTCGGATACCGAAGACCGGAAGCACATCCAACTCCATCAGGTTGCTGATAATTCGATAGGTGCCTGGGGAGATACTTCCCTTTCTGAAGGCCAACCATTCATCGTAGATCCTGCGGAACGTTCGACTGCCGGCCTCAATCAATCCCGCCTTCTTTTCCTTCCTCGATTCACGCGGATCAATTCCGCGTGCAATATCTTCCCGCGCCTCATCTCTTCGTGAGCGCGCGTCCTTTAGGCCCGTGTCCGGGTATGTCCCAAAAGAAATCCTCGCCTGCTTGCCAAGCCATGTGAACCGAAAGTGCCAGCTCTTTATTCCGCTGGCGGCCACGTATAGGGATAGCCCGAGTGTGTCGGGGAGGGTGTACGCCTTGTCCTTTGGCTTTGCCTGCCTGGCTGCGGTATCCGTGAGAGCCACTAGTACATCCTCTGAAAAATATTCCCGATGTACTGGATGATGTACTAAGAAAATGCCAATGGGAAGGTATTGCGCGGTACGGAGTGGTACACGCATGTTTCATGCTTTGGGGGGATGGAGGGTGTTAGTGATACTGAGGGGTTTTAGGCGGGAGTCTACCGTGGAATCTTTGAAAATTTCCACGGTATGACCTGTAAGGCAGGAGTTTCTAGGGCGGTGTGCGGTTGTCAGTGTCGGGTGGGCGTTTGATGGGCCCAAGCGACCGACTTGGCGCGCATTCTAACCTGTTTTAAGGGCCGACCTGGTGGCGTGTATCAAGCGTGGTTATTCCTGGGACCACAACGTTGTACTGACCTTGACCCCGTCCCCACACGGCAGTGAGTACTGCGACCCTCGCCGCTGCAACTCTGTGAGTGCACGGGCACACTGCACCTGGCCTTGGGCCGCCGCGTTATCAATGCTGATGTTGCCGGTGGTTTCAGACACAAGGTCGCCGTTTTTCTCGACCCGGATCAATGGCCGCTCGGGCTTGATTTCAAACCGGCTTTTCGTCGGCTCGATGTTCAGTGCCAGCTCGGCAGGGGCGGCTGGCAGTTGATCTTCGGTAACACCATACCGCTTGAGCAGCGAGAGATTGGGCAAGTCTTGTGCGCTTGCTGGGCCCACTGCCAGGAGCAGGAACAAACCAAGGCCATACATTATTCGGCGATCAGAACCCATGATTGTATCTTTCCATGGTTGATTCTTGATGGGCTGGATTGAAGAACAACTTATTGTTATCGCAACCGCGTTTAGGGCATGGAGTGTCCAACCAGAATGAAGAGCCGTAGCGGTTGCCGAACTGCGTGCCTGGTTCATAAACCTTGAACGAGGACGGGTTGAAACTACCGGTGCTGCAGCCGCTGGTAATCAGGGCAACAGTAAAGAGGCCCAGGAGCTTTATGGGGTTCATAGGAGGTAATCCGTTTTAAGTTGATCAGTGTTCTACAGTGCTGCCCAGGAGCCGGGCAGCATGGTCCAAGGCCTAGGCCTCTTCACTCTCGAATTCCAGCAAGTCGCCGGGCTGGCAATCCAGAGCGATACATAGCTTGTTCAGGGTTTCGAGTTTAAAACCTTTGATTTTTCCGTTTTTCAATAGCGATAGATTGGCTTCCGTAATCCCAATGGCTTCTGCAAGCTGATTGGAGCGGATTTTTTTCTTCGCCATCATGACGTCCAAACGAATAATGATCGTCATGGTTTATATGATGCTTTTGTTTTCATCGTTAATAGCCTTGGACTCAGCCACTATTAATGAGAACGCACACAGAAATATGCCTTGGATGATTTCATAGATCGCGGTGGATGAAATACCAATGTCGATGCTGATGGCGCGCTCTCCGGAAGGCATGTCAATCGCCAGGGCCAAACCCTGGAGGGTGTAAATCACAGGTGCCAACAGTGGGCTGATAATAAAAAGAAGTCCCATCCACCACAGCATCTTTATATTTGATTCGATCCAGATCTGTCCTTTGGAAAGACGCATGAAAAAAATGCCGGTCAGTAACAGGGCAACCACCATCAGGTCGGCAGGCAGCATATCCAATACCAGAAGCAGGCCGGTTGCCAGGGACGATGGCTGATAGTCCGGGGCCAACAGCAAAGGCATCTGGCTGCCATAGGTGCTCAGGTGACTGGCCAGGATATTCGAATAGTCGAAGATCCAGAGCAATGGGGTACAGCCGAACTCGACAAGTGCCACGGCCCACGCCAGCAACGCGGCAAAGGCTCCGATGGAGCGCAGGCGGCTGTTGGTGGAGACGGAATCCAGATTGTTGTCCATGTGTCGTTCCAAGCGCAGTTGATGGGGCGAATATTCCATGAATAATTATCGAATTACAATAATTTTTTCCAAAAAACTAATGGCGCCCTCTGCATCCTTAAACGTTCGGGGTAGGAATCAAATCGAGTCACAGGGCAATCAGGCGCTCACCCAATCGGCCGTTATCGGCCAGTTCGAGGAACTCATCACCCAGCCGCTGGCTTTCACTCATTGCGGTTTGCCAGTACTGATTGCGTCGGGCGTCATCCCCCACAAAGCGCTTGAAGTCGCTGCGATCTGGCAATTTGCCGTAGGGCAGGCGAGCCAGGTACTCCCGTGAGGGCGCCAATAGCAACACATCCTGCAAACCCTGGGGGTTGCTGCGCCGCCACGGCAGGCTCTTATCGAACCAGCCGGGGATGACCCGGTCGGTGAAGTGCGGGTACAGCACGATGTCATCGCCGTGGTAGGGCAGGTCGAGGTGGTAGTCCAGCAGGCCGCCATCGCGATAGGTGCCGGCACCGGCGCCCGGCAGGTCGCGCACGCCTTGCATGACCATGGGGATCGAGCCGGACGCCAGCAGTGCCTGGCGCAGGTTGCCCAGTTCCAGGTCGAGGAAGCGCGAAGGGAAATCCTTGAGCGGGTGCAGCGGCGGCGCCTGGCGCGGGTCGTGGATGATCAGTCGCTCAAAATGCCGGGACAGCCGCGCACGGCCACGCAGGTTGTCGGCGATTACCGAGGACAGGCCCAGGCCCAGGCGGCCACGGTGATCGTCGGCCAGCAGGCCATGGCTTTTGACGACCACGATATTCAGGCGATAGTGCGGGTTATCCAGCAGCGTCGCATCGCGCCCGGCCAACAGGTCATCGAGCATGCGCTGGCAGCTCTGGCTGACTTCGGCCATGGTCACACCCTTGGCAAAGCGTTGCTCGTTGTACAAGCGACCAAGGTCGAGCAGGCCTTGTACAGGGTCTGGCAGGCAGGCGCTGGCAAAGCGCCAGGAACCGATGGAGGCACCGATCAGCGAGCGCTCGCGGGGCGCGCGTGCCAGCCAGTCACCGAACAACGCCAGGTCCAGGCCCTGTATGCCCAAGGCCTTGGGGCCCCCGGCTGCGCCGGGCAAAATTCCTACGTCGGCAGGCTGCAGGCCTTGTTCGCGAATGCGTGCAAAGGCGCGCTGGCCAGCCTTGAGCGTCAGGGCTGGAAACTTGATGTGGATGGCGGTCATACCGATCTCTGTGCAGGCGAGCAGGGCAGTATAGGAAATCTTCCCGGGGGCCTGGCAAGGTGTTGTGGGACAATTGCCATGGTGGCAATTCAGTTTCAGTTAAGTTGCGATCCGTACTGTAGGGAGCGTAGGCAAAACATCCTGAAATGGAGAATCATCATGAAATACCTCACAGCCGTTATCGCCGCCAGTATCATCGCCCTCACCACCGGCCTGGCCCAGGCCCGGGACCTGGGACCGGATGAAGCGCTGAAACTGCGTGACGCTGGTACCATCCTGTCGTTCGAGAAGCTCAACGCTGCCGCCCTGGCCAAACATCCCGGTGGCACTGTGCATGAGACCGAGTTGGAGCAGGAGTACGGCAAATACATTTACCAGGTTGACCTGCGCGATGCCCAGGGCGTCGAGTGGGACGTGGAATTGGACGCTGTCACCGGGCAAGTTCTCAAGGATCATCAGGATACGTAATGAAGGTAAATCTACGCACCGGCAGTCGACTGGCGCTGGTGCTCCTGGCCTTTTGCTCGGTGGTGGCTGCCCGAGACCTCAATCAGGACGAAGCCCTGGCGCTGCGCCAGCAAGGGGTGATCCTGTCCCTTGAGCAACTGCTGCAGCAGGCCATGGCGCGGCATCCCGGGTCCCGGTTGCTGGAGGCCGAGCTTGAGAGCAAGCACGACCGCTACGTCTATGAAGTAGAGCTGGTGACCACCGATGGCGTGGTTCGGGAAATTAAACTGGACGCGACCACGGGCGCGCTGCTTAAAGACGAGGAAGATGACTGATGCGCCTGCTTCTGGTGGAAGACCACGTGCCCCTGGCCGATGAATTGCTGGCCGGGCTCAAAGCCCAGGGGTACGCCGTGGATTGGCTGGCGGACGGTCGTGACGCGGTGTATCAGGGGCGTAGCGAGCCGTATGACCTGATCATCCTCGATCTGGGCTTGCCCGGGTTGCCGGGGCTTGAGGTGTTGAGCCAATGGCGCGCCGCCGCCCTGGCGACCCCGGTGTTGATCCTCACCGCCCGTGACTCCTGGGCCGAACGCATCGAAGGGCTCAAGGCCGGAGCCGACGATTACCTGAGCAAACCGTTTCACCCCGAAGAGTTGTACCTGCGCATCCAGGCGTTGTTGCGCCGCTCCCATGGCCAGGCCAACCAGCCGACGCTGCAGGCCGCCGGCCTGCATCTGGATGAAGGCCGCCAATGTGTGATGCGCGACGGTGCCGAGGTGCAACTGACCGCTGCCGAGTTCCGTCTGCTGCGCTACTTCATGCTGCATCCCGAGCAGATCCTGTCCAAAAGCCACCTGGCCGAGCACTTGTACGATGGTGAAACCGAGCGCGACTCCAACGTCCTCGAAGTGCACGTCAATCATCTGCGCCGCAAGCTGGGGCGTAGCGTGATTGAAACCCGGCGCGGCCAGGGTTATCGCTTTGGCGCCAGCCCCACGTGAGGTCGATCCAGCGGCGTTTGAGCCTGGGGCTGATCAGCGTGATGGTGATCGTCGGCCTGGTGCTGGCGCAAACCAGCCTGTGGCTGTTCGAAATGGGTTTGCAGCGCTACCTGGAGTCGGGCCTGCGCAACGACAGTGAAAACCTGCTGGTGGCCCTGGTGCGTGGCCCCGGTGGCGTGCAACTGGATGAACAGCGCTTGTCGCCGGCCTATCAGCGGCCGTTCTCCGGGCATTATTTTCGTATCGACTTCAGCGACAACCACTGGCGCTCCCGCTCCCTGTGGGACCAGGAACTGCCGCAGCTGCCCCAGGCCGGCCTGCAGGGCAATCTGCAGTTGGGCCCGGAAGGCCAGCAATTGCTGATACTGCGCTCGGACTACAAACGGTTTGGCCAGGCGATTTCCATCAGCGTGGCCCAGGACTACACACCGGTGCGCGAGAGTTTTCGCCTGATGCGCCAGGTCGGCCTGGTCCTGGGGATGGCGGCGTTGCTGCTGATCCTGCTGCTGCAACGGGTCACTGTGCGTCGGGCCCTGCGCCCGCTGGAGACCGCCCGCGAGCAGATCGCGCAGTTGCAGCAAGGCCAGCGCTCGCAACTGGACACCCAGGTGCCGGTGGAACTCGAGCCGCTGGTGGCACAGATCAATCACCTGCTGGCCCATACCGAAGACAGCCTCAAACGCTCGCGCAACGCCCTGGGCAACCTCGGCCACGCCTTGAAGACGCCCCTGGCAGTGCTGTTGAGTGTGGCGTCCAGCGAGCAGCTCAAGGACCAGCCGCAATTGGCCAAGTTGTTGCGCGAGCAGTTGCAGCAGGTGCAGCAACGGCTCAACCGCGAACTCAACCGCGCGCGCCTGGCCGGTGAAACCCTGCCCGGCGCACTGTTCGACTGCGACAGCGAACTGCCAGGCCTGCTGGCGACCTTGAACATGATCCACGGCGAGCACCTGGACCTGAGCTACCACGTACGCCCCGGCCTGCAGCTGCCTTGGGACCGTGAAGACCTGCTGGAGCTGCTGGGCAACCTGCTGGACAACGCCTGCAAATGGGCGGATGCCGAGGTGCGCGTGAGCATTGACGAGGCGCCCCATAGTTTTCAGCTGCGGGTCGAGGATGACGGGCCGGGGATTCCCGAGGCTCAGCGTAGCCAGGTGTTCAGCCGAGGCACTCGCCTGGATGAGCAGACCGATGGCCATGGCCTGGGGTTAGGGATCGTGCGGGATATCGTCGAGGTGTGGGGTGGCACTTTGCAGTTGCATGAGAGTGAGTTCGGCGGCCTCAAGGTGCTGATCGAGTTACCCCGACGCCAGGGCTGATGGCACTTTGTTTTCGATTTGTAGGGATTTGCAACAAGGCTTTTCCTTGTAACGCCTGGCCACAACCATTTCGCTTATAACAGCCACCTGGCTGACCATGCCGAGTGTTTTTTTTCGCTCAAGGCATGGTGTCTGTCAGAGCACTTGCCAGCCGGGCACTCGCTTGCTCGGTACCTAATAAGAAAGATAAAAGGTGACTCCCATGCGAATGACCAAGCGTTTCAGTGTGTTTGCTGCTGCCGCAGCCTTTGCCACAAGTACTGCAGCACTCGCCGCCCCCACATTTATCAACGTGCTGACGGGGGGTACCAGCGGCGTGTATTACCCGATCGGCGTGGGCCTGTCGCAGCTCTACAGCAATGGCATCGAAGGGTCGAAGACCTCGGTGCAGGCCACCAAGGCGTCGGTAGAAAACCTCAACCTGCTGCAAGCCGGTCGCGGCGAGCTGGCCTTTGCCCTGGGTGACTCGGTAGCCGATGCGTGGAATGGAGTCGAAGAGGCCGGCTTCAAGGCCCCGTTGCAAAAACTGCGGGCGATTGCCGGCACCTATCCGAACTACATCCAGATCGTTGCCAGCCAGGAGTCCGGCATCACTACCCTGGCCGACCTGAAAAACAAGCGCATCTCCGTCGGTGCGCCGAAATCCGGCACCGAGCTCAACGCCCGCGCGATCTTCAAGGCGGCTGGCCTGAGCTATGAAGACCTGGGCAAGGTCGAGTTCCTGCCTTACGCCGAGTCGGTCGAATTGATCAAGAACCGCCAGTTGGATGCCACCCTGCAGTCCTCGGGGCTGGGTATGGCGGCGATCCGTGACCTGGCCGCAACGATGCCGGTCACCTTCGTTGCCATTCCCCCAGAGGTCATCGCCAAGATCGACAACGCGGCCTACCAGGCCGGCACGATCCCGGCAGGCACCTACGACGGTCAGGCCAGCGATGTACCCACAGTGGCCATCACCAACCTTCTGGTCAGCCATGACGGCGTGCCCGATGACGTGGCCTACCAGATGACCAAACTCATGTTCGACAACCTCGATCGCCTGGGCAATGCCCACTCGGCCGCCAAGGATATCCAGTTGGAAGGCGCGGCCAAGGGCCTGCCGATCCCGCTGCATCCGGGCGCCGAGCGCTTCTATACGGAGGCAGGCGTCCTGTAGGCGGCAGGTGGGTGCTGTGTGCAGCACCCACCGCTGCGCGCACTTGCCTGGGCTGCGAATAAAACCTTCGTACATCGCGCATCGGGTTTTGTTGGTCTATCGACGTTGTAACGTGGGAGTACCCGCATGAGTGAGCAAGACCAAAGCCTCGCCGCCAATCCCAGGGATTGGCCCCGAGCACTGTTTTATGTCGCGCTGTTGTTTTCCGTGTTCCAAATCATCACCGCAGCCTTCCATCCGGTCTCCAGCCAGATTCTGCGGGCCGTGCACGTGGGCTTTCTGCTGCTGGTGGTATTTCTGTGCTTTCCGGCGCGGGGCAAGGCCCAGCCCTGGCAACCGCTGGCCTGGCTGTTGGGGCTGGCCGGGATGGCTACGGCGTTCTACCAGTGGTATTTCGAAGCCGCGCTGATTCAACGCTCCGGCGACCTGACCGGCAGCGACATGGTCGTCGGCCTGGTGCTGATCGTGCTGGTGTTCGAAGCCGCGCGGCGGGTGATGGGGATTGCCTTGCCGCTGATCTGTGCGCTGTTCCTGGCCTACGGCCTGTTTGGCCAGTACCTGCCGGGCGAGCTGATGCACCGCGGCTATGCCATCGACCAGATCGTCAACCAACTGGCCTTTGGCACCGAGGGGCTGTACGGCACGCCGACCTATGTCTCGGCCACCTACATCTTCCTGTTTATACTGTTCGGCGCGTTCCTCGAACAGGCCGGGATGATCAAGCTGTTCACCGATTTCGCCATGGGCCTGTTCGGCCATAAGCTCGGTGGCCCGGCGAAGGTGTCGGTGGTGTCGTCGGCGCTGATGGGTACCATCACCGGTTCGGGGGTGGCGAATGTGGTGACCACCGGCCAATTCACCATCCCGTTGATGAAGCGCTTTGGCTACAAGTCGGCGTTTGCCGGCGGCGTGGAAGCGACCTCGTCGATGGGCAGCCAGATCATGCCGCCGATCATGGGCGCGGTGGCTTTTATCATGGCCGAGACGATCAACGTGCCGTTCTTCGAAGTGGCCAAGGCCGCGTTGATTCCGGCCATGTTGTACTTCGGCTCGGTGTTCTGGATGGTTCACCTGGAAGCCAAGCGTTCCAACCTGTGCGGCTTGCCCAAGAGCGAATGCCCGAACCCCTGGGCCGCGGTGAAGCAGCGCTGGTATCTGCTGATCCCGTTATTCGTGCTGATCTACCTGCTGTTCTCCGGACGCACTCCGTTGTTCTCCGGCATGGTCGGCCTGGCACTGACCTCCATCGTCATCCTGGGCTCGGCGATCATCCTGCGGGTATCGTCCACGGCCCTGCGTTTTGTTTTCTGGATCGTCCTGGGCGTGCTGTGTGCGGGCTTCTTCCGGCTCGGTATCGGTATGGTGTTTGGAGTCGTGGCGCTGTTGGTGGCGGTGTGCTGGTTCATCAAGGGCGGCCGCGACACCCTGACAATCTGCCTGCATGCCCTGGTTGAAGGCGCACGCCATGCCGTGCCGGTGGGCATCGCATGCGCGCTGGTGGGGGTGATCATCGGGGTGGTGTCGCTGACCGGGGTGGCCTCGACCTTTGCCGGCTACATCCTCGCTATCGGCCAGGACAATCTGTTCCTTTCGCTGGTACTCACCATGCTTACCTGTCTGGTGTTGGGCATGGGCATACCGACCATTCCCAACTACATCATCACCAGCTCGATTGCCGCACCGGCCCTGTTGGACCTGGGCGTGCCGCTGATTGTGTCGCATATGTTCGTGTTCTATTTCGGCATCATGGCCGACCTCACGCCGCCGGTAGCGCTGGCCTGTTTCGCGGCGGCGCCGATTGCCCGGGCAAGCGGCCTGAAAATCAGCCTGTGGGGGATCCGCATCGCCGTGGCCGGGTTTGTCGTGCCGTTCATGGCGGTGTACGAGCCGGCGTTGATGCTGCAGGGCGACAGCCTGCTGGCGACCCTGTATGTGGTGGCCAAGGCGCTGCTGGCCATCGGTATCTGGGGCGCGGTGTTCACTGGCTACCTGCTGACCAGGCTCAGTGGGTGGGAGCGGGTGGTGGGCTTTGCCGCCGGTGCCAGTTTGATTCTGGCAACGCCGTTAAGCGATGAAATCGGCTTCGTCCTGGCAGCGCTGTTGATTGCGCAGCACTGCTGGCGTGCCCATCGCGCCCAGGTGGCCGCGGTGTGATCGGTTTGTGCCTGGGCTTGGCGGGGACGGTGTGGGCGCAGGTTCCCACGCCGGCCTTCACCCTGGCCTGGACGCATACGATCGAGAAAGTGCGCTGGGAAGAGGATTACCGCGTGACCCCGGAGGGGCTGGTGCTGGGTGAGGCACGGGTCAAGGGGTCTGGGGCCGGTATGGAGATTCCGGACGGCGCCCAACTGCGTGAGGGCGGCTGGCATTACCAGCGTCAGCTGCCCCCGTTGCAACCCCTGCGCTTGGGGCGAACCCCCGAGGCCGGGGATTATCAACTGTGTTTCAACCAGCACTGCCACTGGATGAGTACCTGGCTTGGCCCGCCACAGGCGAGCCAGCCAGCGTTGGAGCTCTGGAGTTGTGAGCTGGCGACGTACATCGCCCAACCCAGTGCATCTCAAATTGCCATCAAACCCGGAACTGATCCATCAAGCCTTGTTGCTGATTGGCCAGGCTGTTGAGTGTCTGGCTGACCCGGGCCGACTCATTGGCCTGACCCGACAGCGACTCGGTCACGTCGCGAATCGTCGCCACGTTGCTGTTGATCTCCTCGGCCACCGCGCTTTGTTGCTCGGCGGCGCTGGCGATCTGCAGGTTCATGTCGCTGATCACCGTCACCGCATCGCCGATCTGGCGCAATGCCGTCACTGCCTGGCCGACCTGTTCCACACTGCCTTGGGCCTGGCGATGGCTGTTGCTCATGGAACTCACCACTTCCTGGGTGCCGTTTTGCAACTGTTCGATCACCTGGCGGGTTTCTTCCACCGACTCCTGGGTGCGCCGTGCGAGGTTGCGCACTTCATCGGCGACCACCGCAAAACCACGCCCGGCCTCACCGGCGCGGGCAGCTTCGATGGCGGCGTTGAGGGCCAGCAGGTTGGTCTGTTCGGCAATCGCGCGGATCACTTCCAGCACAGAACCGATCTGCTCGCTATTGGCCGCCAGGCCTTCGACCTGGGCCATCGCCGTACTCATATCGGCGGCGAGGTGGCCGATGCTGGTGGTGGTGCGGTCGATCACGGTCAGGCCTTCGCGGGTGGCCTGATCGGCATCGCGGGCGGCGTGTGCGGCCTGGGCAGCGCTGCGTGCGACGTCCTGGGCGGTGGCGCTCATTTCGTGGGAGGCGGTGGCCACCTGGTCGACCTGGCGGTATTGCTGGTCCATGCCGGCACTGGTCTGGCTGGCAATCGCCGCCGATTGGTCGGCGGTGCTGCGCGCGTCCTGCACCGAGCGTTTGACCTCGGCAATGATCGGTTGCAGCTTGTCGAGGAAACGGTTGAACCAACTGGCCAGTTCACCGAGTTCGTCGCGCTTGTCGTAGGCCAGGCGCCTGGTCAGGTCGCCTTCGCCGCTGGCGATATCCTCCAGCATGCGGGCCACGCCGAGGATTGGCCGGGTGACGCTGCGGGCCATCAGCCACACCAACAGCAAACCGACAATCGCGGCGAGCAAGCCCAGGCCCAGTTCCAGCAAGGTGCCTTTGGTGTTGTCGGCATCCAGTTCGGCCTTGAGGGCTTGGGCGGGGCCGATCAGGACTTGTTCCGGTACGTCCAGCAACACGCCCCAGGACTTGCCATCGGGAATTGGCTGGAACGGCGCCAGCACCTTGAGTTGCTGGCCGGTGCGCAGGCTGTAGGTTTGGGTACTGTTGGCCATGGCACTGATCAGTTGTGCGCCGCTGGTGGTGTCGACGCTGTCCAGGCGCTGGCTGAGCTTGCTTGCATCCGGGCTGTAGCCGGCGAGCAAACCTACCGGGCTGATGATGCTGACCTTGGTCTGGCCGTCATACAGCTTGCGGCTGGCATTCTGGCTGACCGCCTGCAGGCTGTTGAGGTTGATGTCCACCGACAGCGAGGCGATGACTTTGCCATTGACCGTGAGGGGGAACACGATGCTGGTGAGCAACACGTTTTGCCCGTCGATCACATAAAAGTACGGTTCGATCACGCACGGTTTGAGGGTAGTGCGCGGGCAGGTGAACCAGGTGTTGGCCTTTTCGCCGCTGGGGCCGACGCTGGTGTCGGACATGTCGCTTTCCGGCAGTGCCATCGAGGTCAGCTTGCCGGGTGTCGGCTGCGACCAGTACAGGGCGAAGCGGCCCTTCTCGTTACTGCCCAGCTCGTCCTGGCCGGTAAACAACTCATCCTTGCCATCCAGGGCATTGGCTTCGAACACCAGGGAAAGGCCCAGCAGGTCCGGATTGGCCTGCAGCGCGGCCTTGACTTGGCGGGTCAGGTCTTCACGCAAGTCAAAGGCATCAAGGAAGCGCTTCTCGGCCTGTTCCCGCAAAAACAGCACCTGGCGCGAAAAACCATGGCCGTACTGGTAAGCGTCCATAAACTGTTGGCGGATGCCCAGCGCCTGGACTTCCCCCTGGGCTTCGATGCGCGATTGGGCCGCGACATTGAGCATCTGCGTGCTGGAGGTCTGGACCCTATGTGAGCTCTGATCCATGCGATACAGCGAAAGACCCACTAGCAGGGTCACGATCCCCAACAGACAAAGGCCGGCGAGGAGGGTGATTTTCCATTGAATGGACAGCTGCCTGAGCGACATGGAGATCTTTTAACCTTCGTTACGACAGAGATGATCCGTTGTATCGGCCGCCCGGTTTTTTTCTTTATTCATACGATCAATTGAATTCTGTTTACGACGTCGCGCTTTGACATGGCGTGTCGGCTGCTGCAAAGTGCGCGCCCTCTAATAAAACTCCTTTTCTGCGTGTGCCGTGGTCGCCATTTGGCCAGGGTGCCGGCGCGTGTTGTTTTTATGTTTCTGTCCTGAGGTAACCATGATTAACGCAGTAATCGCCGCGGTCGGCACCATGCTCGTGCTGAGCCTGTCCCGCGTGCATGTGGTCATCGCGATCATCGTCGGCGCCCTGGTCGGCGGCTTGACCGGTGGTCTTGGCATCGACGCGACGCTCAGCGCGTTCAACAGCGGCCTGGGCGGCGGCGCCACGGTGGCGCTGTCTTACGCATTGCTCGGTGCTTTCGCCGTGGCGATCGCCAAGTCCGGCCTGGCCCACGCCCTGGCGGACAAGGCGCTGCTGCTGGTGGATCGCCAGGAAGCGACGGGCGGCAGTCATGTCAAATGGCTGCTGATCTGCCTGCTGGGCGCGGTGGCGATTGCCTCGCAGAACATCCTGCCGATCCATATCGCCTTTATCCCGCTGCTGGTGCCGCCTCTTCTGTATGTGCTGACCAAGTTGCAGATTGACCGGCGCCTGATCGCCTGTGTCATGACCTTTGGCCTGATCACCCCGTACATGTTCCTGCCGGTGGGCTTCGGCAACATCTTCCTCAACCAGATCCTGCTGGCCAACGTCGCCAAGAGTGGGGTGGATATCAGCCAGGTCAATGTGACCCACGCCATGGGCATCCCGGCGCTGGGCATGGTGTTCGGCCTGTTGGTGGCGGTGTTTATCAGCTACCGCAAGAAGCGCGTCTACGACCTGGAGAAAATCGAGCGGGTCGAGCAAGTGGCGGTGCAATACAACCCGCTGACCCTGCTGGTAGCCGGGCTGGCCATTGCCTCGGCGTTTATCATCCAACTGTGGCTAGACTCAATGATCATCGGTGCCCTGGCGGGTTTCCTGATCTTCTCGGTGTCGGGCATCGTGCGCTGGCGCGACACCGATGACCTGTTCACCGAAGGCATGAAGATGATGGCGATGATCGGCTTCATCATGATCGCGTCCTCCGGGTTTGCCGAAGTGCTCAAGGCCACCGGCCAGGTGCAGACACTGGTGCAGGCCTCTGCGGCGTTTATCGGCCATAGCCGTGGCGTGGGCGCGCTGTTGATGTTGCTGGTGGGGTTGCTGGTGACCATGGGGATTGGCTCGTCGTTTTCCACGGTACCGATCCTGGCGGCGATTTTCGTGCCGCTGTGTGTGCAACTGGGCTTCAGCCCCCTGGCCATTGTCTGCATCGTCGGCACCGCTGGCGCCCTGGGCGATGCCGGTTCGCCAGCGTCGGACTCCACCCTGGGGCCGACCTCGGGTTTGAACATCGACGGCCAGCACCACCATATCTGGGACACCGTGGTCCCGACCTTCCTGCACTACAACCTGCCGCTGCTGGTGTTCGGCTGGTTTGCCGCGATGACCCTCTGACCTCTCCTGTAGGAGCGAGCTTGCTCGCGAAGGATTCAAGGGCACCGCGTCCATCCAGGATGCCTGGTGTTATTGCCGACGACTTTCGCGAGCAAGCTCGCTCCTACAGTTTTTTCTCTCAGGGCCGTTAACCTCTTAACGTTGCCCTATAAGAGAGAAGATCCATGCGTCTGAGTCTGAAGGCCAAAGTCCTGTCCCTCGCCGTACTGCCGGTGTTGTTGTTTGCCGTGGTCATCAGCCTGACCACGGTATGGATCCTCAAGGAACAGGCGCGCAGCGAGGTGGCTGAAACCCGCGAGCGGCTGCTCAACAATGCCAAGGCCACCCTGCAGAGTTACGTGGAAGTGGCGATGACCACCATCAAGCCGCTGTACGACGCCGCCGCACCTGGCGACACGGCGGCGCGGGCGCAAGTGGTCAAGCTGCTGTCCAACACCACCTACGGCAAGGACGGTTATTTCTTTGGCTACGACTCCGAGACCATCCGCCTGTTCAAGGGCAACAGCCCCGACGGTGTGGGCAAAAGCTTCAAGGACAACCGTGACCCCAACGGTGTCTACGTCAACCGCGACCTGGTGAAGGTCGGCAAGGACGGCACCCACTACCTGCAATACAGCTCGACCCAGCCGGGGCAAACCGAACTGGTGCCCAAGCTTGGCTACACCGAATACTTGCCCAAGTGGGACATGGTGATCGGTACGTCGGTCAACCTCGACGGTATCGACGCCCTGGTCAGTGAGGTGGAAGCCAAGGTCAACGAACGTATGGAAGGGGTGTTGTTGAGCATCGTCGGTATCGCTGTGGTCCTTCTGTTGCTGATTGCGGCAGTGGGCATGGTGCTGGCCAATACCATCCTGCGCCCCTTGCACCTGATGAAGGCCAACCTCGACGACATCGCCGCCGGCGAGGGTGATTTGACCCGCCGCCTGGCAATCACCAGCCAGGACGAGTTGGGTGAACTGGCCGGTTCGTTCAACCGGTTTGTCGACAAGATCCATGGCTTGGTGCGCCAGATCACCGACATGACTTCGCAACTGACCGGCCTGGTCAGCCAGGTGTCCGAGCAGGCCCACCGTTCGGAGCAGGCCATGGAGCGCCAGCGCCAGGAGACTGACCAGGTGGCCACGGCGATCAACGAAATGTCGTCTGCCGCCCATGAAGTGGCCCGCAGTGCCCAGGGCGCCGCGGTGGCGGCGCAGCAGACCGACGCCGAAGGCCAGGCCGCCAAACGCGTGGTGGATGGCAGCATCGCGCAGATTCATGCACTGGTGAATGACATCCGCAGCAGCGGCGTGTCCCTGGACAGCCTGCAACAGGACGTATCGTCGATTGTCAGCGTACTCGGGGTGATCCGCTCGATTGCCGAACAGACCAACCTGCTGGCCCTCAACGCCGCCATCGAAGCGGCCCGCGCCGGTGAAGCCGGACGTGGCTTTGCGGTGGTGGCCGATGAAGTGCGCGCACTGGCCAGCCGCACCCAACAAAGCACCCAGGAAATCCAGGGCATGATCGACCGCCTGCAAAAGGGCACCGAGGCGGCTGTGGAATCCATGCGCCGCTCCAGCGATGCCGGCGACGGCACCTCGGCCCAGGCCAATGAGGCCGGGGCGTCCCTCGATACCATGGCGCAGTTGATCGGCACCATCAACACGATGAACGCGCAGATCGCCAGCGCCGCGGAAGAGCAAACCGCCGTGGCGGAAGAGATCAACCGCAGCGTGCATCAGATTGCGGTGGCAGTGGACAGTGTGGCGGACGAGACCCAGCAGGGCGCGCAGACTTCACGCAGCCTGGCGGATCTGGGGCAGCGATTGGGGCAGTTGGTGGGGCAGTTCAGGATCTGACCTGGCAATTGCGGTGCTTGTTCTGGCCTCATCGCGGCATCGGTAGACACTGACGAACTCCCCTGTGGCGAGCGGGCTTGCCCCGCGCTGGGCTGCGAAGCAGCCCCAGTGAGCCGAATGCGGCGTATCAAATACTCCCTAGCAGCCGGTTTTGGGGCTGCTTCGCAGCCCAGCGCGGGACAAGCCCGCTCGCCACAGAGCGCTATCTTTAAAGCCTGCTACACATCCCGCATCAACAACCCAAACCCGATATCCATCTCCAACGGCACCGGCACATACACCGTATGCCCATCCCCCGGCGCCACCTCGGTCGCCTCGCCCTTGGCGTTATGCATCCTCCCCAAGTCAAAATGGAAATTCCCCGCCGGGGTCATCAATTCCAGGTGGTTGCCTAGCGCAAAGCGGTTCTTCACCTTGACCTCGGCCAGTTCCCCGCGCCGCTCGCCGGTCAACTCGCCGACAAACTGCTGGCGCTCGGAAACCGAGCTACCGTTCTGGTAGTTCTGGTACTCGTCATGCACATGGCGGCGCAGGAAGCCTTCGGTGTAGCCGCGCTGGGCCAGGGATTCGAGGTTGGTCATCAAACCACGGTCGAACGCGCGCCCGGCCACCGCGTCATCAATGGCCTGGCGGTACACCTGGGTGGTGCGCGCCACATAGAAGTGGGATTTGGTGCGGCCTTCGATCTTCAGCGAGTGCACGCCCATCTGCGTCAGGCGCTCGACGTGCTGTACCGCCCGCAGGTCCTTGGCGTTCATGATGTAGGTGCCGTGCTCGTCCTCGAAGGCCGGCATCTGCTCATCGGGGCGGTTGGCCTCCTGGAGCAGGAACACCTGGTCGGTGGGCGCGCCAAGGCCCAGGGTCGGTTCGGGCTGATACTGCTGGACGATATCGCCCACGCTGTTTTCGACGGCGGGGCTGGCCTGGTACTTCCAGCGGCAGGCGTTGGTGCAGGTGCCCTGGTTGGCATCGCGCTTGTTCATATACCCCGACAACAGGCAGCGCCCGGAATAGGCCATGCACAGTGCGCCATGCACAAACACTTCCAACTCCATGGCCGGCACTTGCTGGCGGATTTCGGCGATTTCTTCCAGGGACAGTTCCCGCGACAGGATGATCCGGCAGATGCCTTGCTGTTGCCAGAACTCGACGCTGGCCCAGTTCACCGTATTGGCCTGTACTGACAGGTGGATCGGCATCTGCGGGAAGTGCCGGCGCACCAGCATGATCAAGCCGGGGTCAGACATGATCAGCGCGTCCGGGCCCATGGCGATCACCGGTTCCAGGTCCTTGAGAAAGGTCTTCAGCTTGGCGTTGTGCGGCGCGATGTTGACCACGACATAAAAGCGCTTGCCCTGGGCCTGGGCCTCGGCGATACCCAGGGCCAGGTTGGCGTGGTCGAACTCGTTGTTGCGCACCCGCAAGCTGTAGCGCGGCTGGCCGGCGTAGACCGCATCGGCGCCGTAGGCAAAGGCGTAGCGCATGTTTTTCAGGGTGCCGGCGGGGGCGAGCAATTCGGGAGCGAGGACAGGGGGCATGGGGATTCAGGTCGCAAAAGGGCGGCAGGGTAGCCGAGCCGGGCCGGGCGCTTATTGATCTGGGTCTACGCTGTAGAAATAAAGATGGCACTCGCCGGATGCGCGGTGGACTAAGCAACAGGGCGCGCTGGGCGCCCGGCGTTTTTCTGGTACGGATCGGACATGAACCAAACGAATCTGCAATTCAAAACCCTGCTGTTGCTGCTGGTCGTGGTGACTGTCGGCTTCTTCTGGATCCTGTTGCCGTTCTATGGCGCGGTGTTCTGGGCGATCATCCTCGGGATCATTTTTGCGCCCATGCAGCGGCGCCTGCAGCTCAAGTTTGGCTGGAACCGCAACCTCACGTCGCTGTGCACCTTGATGGTGTGCCTGGTGATCGCGATTTTACCGGTGATCATCACCAGCGCCTTGCTGGTGCAGGAGGGGGCGACGCTGTACAAGAACGTCGAGAGCGGCAAGCTGGATGTGGCGGGCTACATCGAACAATTCAAGAACTTCCTGCCGCCGTACTTCCAGCACCTGCTGGACCGCTTCGGCATGGGCAACCTGGAGGGCCTGCGCGAGAAAATCGTCAAGGGCGCGATGCAGGGCAGCCAGTTCTTCGCCAGCCAGGCGTTCAGCTTCGGCCAGGGCACCTTTGATTTCCTGGTGAGCTTTTTCATCATGCTGTACTTGCTGTTCTTCCTGCTGCGCGACGGTCCCGAGCTGGTGCGCAAAGTGCGCACGGCGGTGCCGCTGGCCGAGCCGCAGAAGCGTCGCCTGCAACTGAAGTTCAACCGCGTGGTGCGCGCGACCGTCAAAGGCAATGTGCTGGTGGCGGTGACTCAGGGCGCATTGGGTGGCCTGATCTTCTGGTTCCTGGACATTCCCAGTGCGTTGCTCTGGGCGGTATTGATGGCGTTCCTGTCGTTGCTGCCTGCGGTGGGGGCGGGGATTGTGTGGGGGCCGGTGGCTGCGTACTTCCTGCTCAGCGGTTCAATCTGGCAAGGAGTCGTGCTGGCCTTGTTCGGGGTATTTGTGATTGGCCTGGTGGACAATGTGCTGCGCCCGATCCTGGTGGGCAAGGACACCAAGATGCCGGATTACCTGATCCTGATCTCGACCCTGGGCGGGCTGTCGGTGTTCGGCCTCAATGGCTTTGTCATCGGCCCATTGATCGCCGCACTGTTTATCTCCAGCTGGGCGCTGTTTGTCGAGACCAAACCCCGGGTGCGGCTGCCATTGCCCTAGGCTGAGAAGCAGTGGGCCATCTTGCGGGACAGGGCCTGGGCGTCGGGCAACGAGGCCAGGGGCCCGCTGATGGCTTCACCGTCGCGTACCAGGTACCAACAGGCGAGCAAACCCAGTTTGCGCAGGGAGCCGGGGACGGCACTGCCAACGACGGACATGATCTGGATAGTGGGCATATGTACCTCCATTGCTGATGGAGTTCACCTTACGGCGGCCGGGCGGCGAGGGAAAATCACCCTGCTCGATAGTCAACATCACTGCCATCGAGGCTGCGCCGACAGGGCTCAGTCCACCACCTGGTCCAGCATGTGCAGCACTTCTTGTTCATTGAGCAGGCCCTTGTGGACCAGGTTTTCTGCCAGCAACGAGAGAAACTTGGCGCTGCGGTGGCCTTCAAGGTGCTTGAGTTCAGTCAAGGCGCTGTAGACCTTGCTGGAAGTGCAGAGGCCGGCGGTGCGGTGCGGGTTTTGTGTGGGCATGCTGGGGCGTCCTTGTTGTTATGACCTGTTATGGGGGACCGTTTCGATAGTGAGAGTGCCGCGTGCCACAAACATGACAGCGCGCCCCCCGGTTGGGCAAGTACACTTTGGCCTTAATAATGTCGGATTTAACGGTCGGCGATGTCTCCATAACGACCCCGGCGAGATTTATTCAGACCCTGCACCCACAAAAAAGCCCCGCCTGGAATGCGGGGCTTTGTATACCGGGCTTACCAGCCGCGCCCGTAATAGCCTCGGGGCGGGCCGTAGTAGCCGCGTGGTGGCCCGTAATACACCGGCGCCGGGCGGTAATAAACCGGCTGCTGCACGTACACCGGTGGTGGCTGGTAATAGACCGGTGGCGGGGCGGCATACACCGGCTGCGGCTGGTAGTACACAGGTTGTTGCTGCACATACACCGGCCGATCATGGCTGGCGATCACTGAGCCCACCACGGCTGCGCCGACAACTGCACCCAAAACGGCCGGGCCACCCCAACCACCACCATGGGCGGAGGCTTGGCCGGCTACAGCAAGTGCACCGATCAGCAAGGCGATCTTGGGGATTTTACGCATCATGGTCTTTCCTCGGTTGGCCCCTGCGCTTGTGGTCTGAGACTCAAGGATTGTCGCGGGGATACTTTTAAGACAACGTATTTCAGCAAAACAGCACTGCCGCTAGGTAAAGGTTGTGTAAGGTCTGTACCGATTTGCTTACTTGAAGAGGAGTTACCGATGCTGATGAACCCCAACAAGGACACCCAGTTGTGCATGTCGTTGTCGGCCCGCCCGGGTAATTTCGGCCTGCGCTTTCATAACCATTTGTATGAGCAGTTGGGGCTGAATTTTTACTACAAGGCTTTCAGCAGCCAGGACTTGAACGGCGCTGTAGCCGGGATCCGCGCCTTGGGCATTCGTGGCTGTGGGGTGTCGATGCCGTTCAAGGAAGCCTGTATCGAACTGGTGGACGAACTCGACGACTCGGCCCGCGCCATCGCCTCAATCAACACCATCGTCAATACCGCCGGCCACCTCAAGGCCTACAACACTGATTACATCGCCATCGAGCAACTGCTGCAAAAGCACGCGGTGCCCAAGGACTCGACCTTTGCCCTGCACGGCAGTGGCGGCATGGCCAAGGCCGTGGCCAGTGCCTTGCGTGATGGTGGCTACGCCAATGGCCTGATCGTTGCCCGTAACGAAGGAGCAGGCCGTGCCCTGGCGCACAACCTGGGGTATGAGTGGCAGGCGACATTGGGTAACGCGCGGCCGCAGATGCTGGTCAACGTAACGCCCATCGGCATGACCGGCGGCGCCCAGGCCGAGGACCTGGCATTCGAGGCCGACGCCATTGATGCGGCAGAGACTGTATTCGATGTGGTGGCGATCCCCGCCGAAACGCCGCTGATCGTGCGTGGCCGGGCCCAGGGCAAGCGGGTGATTACCGGCCTGGAAGTGATCGCGATCCAGGCACTGGAGCAGTTCGTGCTGTACACCGGCATCCGCCCGACGGATGAGCAGTTCCAGAAAGCCGTAGCGTTTGCCCGACAGGGCTAAGGCAGGCCTTGTAGGAGCCGGCTCCTACAAAGGGGCGGTTATTCGAGGCGTGAGAGGCGTTCTTCCAGCGCCGCAATCCGCGCCTCCAGCTCCTCGATGCGCTCCAGAGAAACCCCGCTGCCAGCGCTGCTGCGCTCCACCGGGCTGCCACGGGCGGCCAGGATCGCCTCGATATCCGCCGGGTCACCCAGAGAGTGGGTGTAGCGGTCCTCACGCTGGCCGGCCTGCTTGGGGACCAGCACGGCAAGGTCGCGGGCGATCAGGCGTTCGAGTTGGTGTACCACCTGCTCGGCATCTTCAAAGTCATGCATGCGCCCGCTGCGGGTCAGCAATTCATTGACCGTCTGCGGGCCACGCAGGAACAACAGGCCAGTAAGAATCACCTGCGCCGGCACCAGTTCCAGGGCCTTGTCCACCCGGTGTTCCCAGCGGTCGGCACGGCTGCCCATCACCAGTTTGGTAAACCCCTGGCCTTCCAGGGCCCGCAGGCTCTGGCCAACCTGGCCCTGGCTGAGGTTCATCACAGGTTCCCGGCTGGTTTTCTGGTTGCAGGCCAGGACCAGGGCATTGAGGGTCAGCGGGTAGGTTTCCGGGTTGGTGGCCTGCTTTTCGATCAGGCAGCCCAGAACACGGATTTCCGTGCTGTTGAGGCGCGGCTCGGAGGAGGTGGTGTCGTGCTCGGCGGTCATCGCGCTTTCCCTATGCAGTGAACCCACTAGCCTAATCCCGAAAAAATAAAAGACAAGCAGCGCTCATGTCTATAATCGCGGCTGTTCAAACCCTGCCACCATTGTCGAGACTGTCATGACTATTTCCCTGTACGCCGCTTCCCTTCCGGTCTTCAAGCAAATGCTCAACGCTTTGAGCGATGTGCTGAACAAGGCCGAGGCCCACGCCACCGCCAAGAACATCGACCCAAACGCCTTGCTGCAAGCGCGCCTGTTCCCGGACATGTTCCCGCTGGTGCGCCAGGTGCAGATCGCCGTGGATTTTGCCAAGGGCGTTTCCGCGCGTCTGGCCGAGATTGAAGTGCCGAAATACGAAGACAACGAAGTCACCTTCGCTGACCTGCAAGCGCTGATCGCCAAGGTTCTGGGGTTCATCGACACCATCACCCCGGCGCAGATCGATGGCAAAGAAGGCATCGAGATCGTCACCCGTCCGGGCACTCCTAAAGAGAAGCGCTTCAGCGGCCAGTCCTACCTGCTGACCTATGGCCTGCCGCAGTTCTTCTTCCACGTCACCACCGCCTACGCCTTGCTGCGTCACAACGGTGTGGAAGTGGGCAAGCGCGACTATATGGGCGCGTTCTAATTACTGAGTAACACCGCAAAACAAATGTGGGAGCTGGCTTGCCTGCGATGGCCATGAGTATCTACACAACTCGCTCTTCCGGGTATGTGTACATATCCGTTGCCGCGGTCGCGGCGGGTATGGGTTCCGCCCTTACGGCGGCTCACTTTTGAACAGCGCAAAAGTAAGCAAAACGCTCTTGCCCCACCACTCGGTGCCTCGCCTAGGCTCGGCATGCCCGCAGTCAGGCATTGCTCCGTGGGCCCGCCGCGATCGGCCATCCATGGCCGTGTCGCGGCTACCCCGGCATCCTGCCGGGGTGCCCACTGCGCAATACCTGCCTGCGGCCATCGTGGTTTGACGGGGCGCCTAAGATCAAAAGCCAGATCAACAGCAAAAGCAAAGCTGCCTACCTGTGGGAGCGGGCTTGCCCGCGATGGCGTCAGTAAGAGCCCCGCAAAGTGCCAGATATCCAACGTCATCGTTAACGACCATCGCGAGCAAGCCCGCTCCCACAAGGGGTACGCGCACGATTCGACGATCAGGTCGGCTGTCAGGCCGCCTCGCTTTGCTTGTGATTTTGATCTTAGCGCCCCGTTGAACCACGCTGGCCGTCATCCGATATTGATTTGGGGGGTAAACCGGCAGGACGCCGGTTTAGCCGCGCTGGGCCATGGATGGCCCATCGCGGCGGCCCCCCAAATCAATGTCGGATTACGGGCACACCGAGCCTAGGCGAGGTGCCGAGTGGTGGGGCAAGAGC
>NZ_VFEV01000003.1 GCF_007858275.1 Pseudomonas proteolytica | reverse complement strand
GGATCTGTACCTATGTGACTATCCCTTGGGCAGACTTGGACGCGGCAAGAGCCGCATCCAAGCTTCAAATGTGTAAACGATGTCCCCGGTTTCAGATGTAAAGGATGTCTACGGTTCTACACCCCCGTTGGGCTGCACAGCAGCCCCAATAAGCCTCCCCCCGGTCTATCAGATAAACCGAGATAGCAGGTTTTGGGGCTGCTGCGCAGCCCAACGGGGGACAAGCCCCCTAGCCACAGGCCGTCGGCTCAGCGGAAATTGCGCTGCTCGCGAATGATCGTGTAGGCACTATGCAGTTCCCGCGTACGTTCCGTGGCCTCGCGTACCTGCGCGGGGCTGGCGCCGCTGCCGGCAATCTTGTCCGGGTGATGACGGCTGAGCAGCCGTCGATAGGCACGCTTGATGACCGCCGGCTCAGTAGTCGCGCTGACCCCGAGAATCCGAAGCGCATCCTGGTAAGTGCCGCCGCGAGTGGCCAAGGGTTTACGCTCCGGCTCGTAATCATGGGCCAGTGCCTGGATCTGTTGTGGCGTCCACCCCAGCCATTTGCCCCATAGCGCGATCAGGTCGCGCTCGGCGAGGCTGGCCTTGCCGTCAGCCCAGACCATGCGCCAGCAAGCACGCAGCACACCTTCGGCCGCATGGGGCTGGGACTTGAGCACACGCAGGTAACTGCGCACACGATCGGTCCCCGACTTGCCCCGATTGAACGCCGCGATCGCCCGGCGCTGCGCCGGCTCGGTCATATCCAGCGAGCGCATCTCCACCCGCGCCTGCTGGATATGCCCGTCCACCACCCGCCCGTTGCTCTTGGCCAGGCGGCCGAGCAACACAAACAGCAATTCGTCATTGCGTAGCGCCGGTCGGCCACCCAGGCGCTCGCGCAGATGCGCCCAACTGCGCAATTGCAGGCGCCGATCCAGCGCCTGGCCCAATAGCGCGCCCAACATGGCCCCCGGAATACTGGCGATGGCAAACCCCGCCCCGGCTCCGATCAGAGTCCCTGGCCACAGCATCTTACTGGCCCACGGTCAGCAGACTTTCAACCTGCGCCAGGCGCTCCAGCGTACCGACGTCAATCCAGCGTCCATCCATGTGTTCCCCCGAAACCAAGCCTTGAGCCATCGCCGTGCGCAACAAGGGCGCCAGCTTGAAGGCACCGGCGCTGCAACCCGCGAACAGCTTGGGATGCAGCAGCGAAATGCCACTGAAGGTCAGGTTATCGGCATCGGGCGCGGCATCATGAAGCAAACCGTCCTTGATATAGAAATCGCCACCAGTGGGGTGATGAGGCGGGTTGTCGACCATCACCAAGTGCGCGAGGCCGCTCAAGGGCTGCTTGAGGCGGGCGAAGTCGTAGTCGGTCCAGATATCGCCATTGACCACCAGGAACGGCTGGTCCCCCAGCAGGGGCAGGGCCTGGAAAATCCCGCCGCCGGTTTCCAGCGGTTCGCCTTCGGGCGAATACTGGATGCGCACGCCGTATTGAGCGCCATTGCCCAGGTAACTCTCGATTTGCTGGCCCAGCCAGGCATGGTTGATGACGATTTCGGTGAATCCGGCTTTCGCCAGCGCCTCCAGGTGATACTCGATCAGGCGCTTGCCACCGGCCTGGACCAGTGGCTTGGGGGTGTGCAGGGTAAGCGGACGCATCCGCTCGCCCTTGCCGGCCGCCAGGATCATGGCCTTCATACGTGGGCCTCGACCGGTTGCCGCAGGCTGGACAGCAACTCGCCCAGGTCGGCCAGTTCCGGGCGATCAGCCAGCACCGCGTCTATATAGGCAAAGAAGCGCGGCACGTCCGCCAGGTAGCGCGGCTTGCCGTCACGGTGGCAGATACGCGCGAAGATCCCGATCACCTTGAGGTGACGCTGCACCCCCATCAAGTCGCTGGCACGCAGGAAGTCTTCAACATCCGCCTGTACCGGGATACCCAACTGGCCAGCACGTTCCCAGTAACCACGCTGCCATTCACGCACCCGCGCTTGGGGCCAACTGAGGAAGGCGTCCTTGAACAGGCAGGTAATGTCGTAGGTCACGGGGCCGTAGACCGCATCCTGGAAGTCCAGCACGCCAGGGTTCGGCACGCTGATCATCAGGTTGCGCGGCATATAGTCGCGATGCACCAGGACCTTGGGCTGGGCCAGGGCGCTCTCGATCAGCAATTGGCTGACCCGCTGCCATAACGCCGCCTGTTGCTCATCGAACTCAATGCCCAGGTGCCGGCGCACGTACCATTCGGGGAACAACTCCAACTCCCGGCGCAACAACGGCACGTCGTAGCTGGGCAACCCGGCGTCCATCGGCAATTGCTGGAAAGCCAGCAACGCGTCGATGGCCTCGGCAAATAATTGGTCGGCATTTTCACCGTCAATCACATCCAGGTAGGTGTTTTTGCCCAGGTCATTGAGCAAAAGAAAGCCTTGGGACAGATCTTCGGCATAAATTTGTGGAACATTTATTCCCGATTTGGCCAACATTCGTGCGATATCGACGAAAGGTTTGCAGTTTTCCTGGGGGGGTGGGGCATCCATCACGACGAATGTGCGACCTTCGCCTTCCCAACGGAAGTACCGTCTGAAACTCGCGTCGCTGCTGGCCGCAGTCAATGTAGCCGGGGGGACGGGCCCCCAACCCTGGGCATGGAAAAGCTCGGGTAACTGCTGATCAAGCCAGACTTTCAGGTGTTGCAAACGTAGATCTTGGTCGGGCATTACAAGGGTCTCCGACGGCGCTAGCCGTCAAGCGGGTCATGCTTTATTATCACGCATCTTTTTCAGACCATCGAGAGGCGTGCGGCCCACACCGCGGGCAGATGGCACGCAGGAAGCCCGGACTAATAAGATGGCATTGAAATCCCCCGCGTTTCGTAGAAAATTTCCGTTGCTGGTAACCGGCAGTCTGCTGGCCATGCAACCTTTCGCCACCTCATTCGTGGTCGCCGCGGAACAGTATGACTGCTCAGTCTCTGCTTCGGGTGCCTGGGATTGCGCGCCGAAAGCCAGCGCAGCCCCTTTGCCACCGCGTCCGGTGCATGACGGCAGTGCCGTCAGCTCGGCCAACGGCACGCCGCAAGGCGAAGCTGCTGGTACCGAAGCCGTGCCGCAGACCACGCTGGTCACCGAATCCAAGGGCCGTGGCCTGCGCTCGCGCAGCGCCGACTACAGCCACCTGGACTGGGTCCCTCGCGAGAAACTCACCGCCGCGCAACTGGCCGAAACCGGTCCTTATTGCGCCGGTGCGTACATCGAGCCGATCCGTCCTGGCATGAACGACAAGACGGACAAGAGCGACGCGCCGACCTTCATCGGTGCCAAAGCCTCTCGTTACGAGCAGGAAACCCAAGTCGCAACCCTGGCCGGTGACGTAGTCATGCGCCAGGGCAGCATGCAGGTCGAGGCCCAAGAGGCCAGCCTGTACCAGGCCGAGAACCGTGGCGAGCTGAACGGCAACGTGCGTATGCGCGATAACGGCGCGCTGATCGTCGGCGACCACGCCCAGGTCCAGCTGGACACCGGTGCGGCCCAGATCGACAACGCCGAATACGTGATGCACAAATCGCGCATCCGCGGTAACGCGCTGTACGCCAAGCGTGCCGAAAACGCGATCATCCGCCTCAAGGATGGTACGTACACCACCTGCGAACCAGACAGCAATGCCTGGCAACTGCGTGGCAACAACATCACGTTGAACCCGGCCACCGGCTTCGGTACGGCGACCAACGCGACGTTGCGGGTCAAGAACATCCCGATCCTGTACACCCCGTACATCTACTTCCCGATTGACGATCGTCGTCAATCCGGCTTCCTGCCGCCGAGCTTCAGCTCGGGTGGGGAAAGCGGCTTTACCCTGGTAACGCCTTACTACTTCAACCTGGCGCCGAACTACGATGCCACGTTGTACCCGCAATACATGACCAAGCGCGGCATGTTGATGGAAGGCGAGTTCCGCTACCTCACCAAGTCCAGCGAAGGTCAGTTCGGCGGCGCGTATCTGAACGATGACAGCGACGAACGGAAGAAACAGAGCGACTACAACAAAACCCGCTACATGCTCAATTGGCAACACAAGGGCGGGTTGGATTCGCGGCTGTTGACTGAGATCGACTACACCAAGATCAGCGACCCGTTCTACTTCCAGGATTTGAAGTCCAATCAGATCGGCGTTGAATCTCGTGAATTCGTTAACCAGCAAGGTGCCGCTAGCTACCGTGGCGATACCTATACGGCTCAACTGAATCTTCAAGCCTACGAACTGGCGACGATCTCGCAGATCACTCCATACAACCGGTTGCCGCAGTTAACCATCAATGGTGCACTGCCTTACCGTCCTGGCGGGCTGTACTTTGCTTATGACGCCGAGGCCGTCCGGTTTGATCGGGATCTGAGGACTGGCAATATCTTCAATAAAGACGGAGGCCCGTTCCCTGACGGCGAACGCCGTCTGGATACATATGTAACTGGGTTGACCCGTGCCAACGGCACTCGATTGAACGTAGCACCAAGCATTTCGCTACCGATGACCTCGAGTTACGGCTTCATCACGCCAAAGCTCAAATACGCCTATACCAAGTATGACCTGGACCTTGACGGCACTGGCAAGGCCGATATGGCTCGCGCGGGCCAGGACTTCAAGAGTTCTCAAGATCGCTCCATTCCGATCGCCAGTGTCGATAGCGGGCTGTTTTTCGACCGCAGCACCCAATGGTTTGGCAAGGACTACACCCAAACCCTGGAGCCGCGCCTGTTCTATCTCTATGTTCCAGAGAAAGACCAGTCCGATATCCCGGTGTTCGATAGCAGCGAAACCACGTTCAACTACAACTCGCTGTTCCGCGACAACCGCTTCTCGGGCACTGACCGGATCGGTGACGAAAACAAACTGTCGCTGGGCCTGACCAGCCGCTGGATCGAAGACAACGGCTTTGAGCGTCAGCGTGTCGCCATCGGCCAAGCGTTGTACTTCAAGGACCGTGAGGTTCAACTGCCTGGCATCGTGGCTGCCGATCGCGCCGACTCCCGGTCGGACGTCTCGCCAATCGCCCTGGACTACGAGTTCCGCTTCAACCGCGACTGGCGCGCGACCGCCGACTACAACTGGGACACCGAGGAGCACTCCGCACGCTCCGGCAGCGCGATGTTCCACTACCAGCCGGAAGACAACCTGAACAAGGTGATCAACGTCGGTTATCGCTATCGCAATGACCAGGTGGTCTACAACCAACTGACTGGTAAATGGCAGTTTGGCGGCGACTACGGGACAGCAGGGCAACCGAACTTCGTGAAGGATTACTACAAAATCCAGCAACACGACTTCTCGATGATGTGGCCGATCGTTCCACAGTGGAACCTGATCACCCGCTGGCAGTATGACTATGCACGCAACCGTACCCTGGAAGCCTTCGGTGGTTTCGAGTACGACAACTGCTGCTGGAAACTGCGTGTGATCAACCGTTATTGGGTTTCCAACGACGAATACACCCAGATCGCCCCACAGAACGAAAAAGGCGACCACGGGCTCTTCCTCCAAATCGTCCTCAAGGGACTCGGCGGCCTGACTGGCGCCAAGGTAGAGAGCTTCCTCGACAAAGGCATCCAAGGTTATCGTGAACGTGAAGATCAAGCTTTCTGATTGTCTGCGCCCGCTGATGCTGGGCGCGTTGTTCCTGGGTACTGCAGCGGCGCACGCTGCAGTGCAACCGTTGGACAAAGTAGTGGCCATCGTCGATAACGACGTGATCATGCAGAGCCAACTCGACCAACGGGTCAAGGAAGTTCAGCAAACCATCGCCAAGCGTGGCGGTGGCGTGCCGCCGACCAGCGTCCTGGACCAACAGGTGCTGGAACGCCTGATCGTCGAAAACCTGCAACTGCAGATTGGCGACCGCTCCGGCATCCGCATCACCGACGAAGAGCTGAACCAGGCCGTCGGCACCATCGCTCAACGCAACAACATGAGCATTGATCAGTTCCGTGCAGCCCTGGCTCGTGACGGCCTCTCCTATGAGGACGCCCGTGACCAGATCCGCCGCGAAATGATCATCAGCCGTGTGCGCCAGCGCCGTGTGGCCGAACGCGTGCAGGTCTCTGAGCAGGAAGTGAAGAACTTCCTGGCCTCGGACCTGGGCAAGATGCAGCTCTCCGAAGAACTGCACCTGGCCAATATCCTGATCCCGACGCCAGACAGCGCCAACGCCGAGCAACTCAATGCCGCAGCGGCCAAGACCCAGGCGATCTACGACCGCCTCAAGGCCGGTGCTGACTTTGCCCAGATGGCCATTGCCCAGTCCGGCAGCGATAACGCCCTCGAAGGCGGTGATATGGGCTGGCGTAAAGCTGCTCAATTGCCACCACCGTTTGACCGTGAGCTGAGCGCCATGGAAGTGGGTGGCATCACCCAACCTGCGCGTACGCCGGGTGGTTTCATCATTCTGAAATTGCTGGAGCGTCGCGGCGGTGAGGCTTCGTTGAAAGACGAAGTGCATGTCCGCCACATCC
Organism: Pseudomonas proteolytica; assembly: GCF_007858275.1. Lineage (GTDB taxonomy): Bacteria > Pseudomonadota > Gammaproteobacteria > Pseudomonadales > Pseudomonadaceae > Aquipseudomonas > Aquipseudomonas proteolytica. Next base: position 260,408 of record NZ_VFEV01000003.1, on the reverse strand, counting down.
TGGTCAAGCCAAGCGAGATTCGCACCGAGGCTCAAACCAAGGAACTGGCGCAAAAGATCTATGAGCGCATCGAAGGCGGTGAAGACTTCGCCACCTTGGCCAAAAGCTTCTCGGAAGACCCGGGTTCTGCCCTCAACGGCGGCGACCTTAACTGGATCGACCCACGTGCCCTGGTGCCCGAGTTCCAGCAAGTCATGAACGATACGCCGCAAGGCGTGCTGTCCAAGCCGTTCAAGACCCAATATGGCTGGCACGTCCTGGAAGTCCTTGGCCGCCGCGCCACCGACAACACCACCCAGGCCCGTGAGCAACAAGCGCTGACCGTACTGCGTAACCGCAAGTACGACGAAGAGCTGCAAACCTGGTTGCGTCAGATCCGTGACGAAGCCTACGTGGAAAACAAGCTTCCTGGCGCCGACACAACAGGCACCGACCAGGCAGCCCAGTGAAACCCCAGCGTTTCGCATTGACACCCGGCGAGCCGGCCGGCATAGGTCCAGACCTGTGCCTGCTGCTCGCCTCGCAAGCTCAGCCCCACCCCCTGATTGCCATTACCAGCCGCGACCTGCTCCTTGAGCGGGCCGCGCAGTTGGGCGTGGCTGTCAACCTGCTGGACGCCGCACCGGGCAACTGGCCCAACCTGCCGGCACCCGCGGGCAGCCTGTATGTGTGGGATACCCCGCTGCAAGCCAAGGTGGTCGCCGGGCATCTGGACAAGGCCAATGCGGCCTTTGTGCTGGAGACCCTGACCCGTGCCGGGCAAGGCTGCATCGACGGCGACTTCGCCGGGATGATCACAGCGCCGGTGCATAAAGGCGTGATCAACGAAGCCGGCATCGCCTTTTCCGGTCACACGGAGTTTCTTGCCGAGCTGACCCACACCGAACAAGTGGTGATGATGCTGGCAACCCGCGGCCTGCGCGTGGCACTGGTGACCACTCACCTGCCCTTGCGCCAGATTGCCGATGCCATCACCCCTGAACGCCTGGAGCGCGTAACGCGCATCCTGCACGCTGACTTGCAACACAAGTTCGGCATCGCCCAGCCACGGATCCTGGTGTGCGGCCTCAACCCCCACGCGGGTGAAGGCGGCCACCTGGGCCATGAAGAAATCGACATCATCGAACCAACCCTGGAGCGTCTGCGCCAAGAAGGCATGGACCTGCGTGGCCCACTGCCTGCGGACACTCTGTTTACCCCCAAATATCTGGAGCACTGCGACGCAGTGCTGGCGATGTACCATGACCAGGGGCTGCCCGTGCTGAAATACAAAGGTTTCGGCGCCGCAGTCAACGTGACACTGGGCCTGCCGATCATCCGCACCTCCGTCGACCATGGCACCGCCCTGGACCTGGCGGGCAGCGGCAAGATCGATACCGGCAGCCTGCACGTGGCCCTGGAAACCGCCTATCAGATGGCCGAGACCCGTATATGACCGAGCATTACCAACACCGGGCGCGCAAGCGCTTCGGGCAAAACTTCCTGCACGATGCTGGCGTTATCGACCGTATCCTGCGCTCCATCCATGCCAAGCCCGAAGACCGCCTGCTGGAAATCGGCCCGGGCCAGGGCGCACTCACCCAGGGCCTGCTCAATAGTGGCGGCCAGCTGGATGTGATTGAGCTGGACAAGGACCTGGTTCCGATCCTCAACCAGCAGTTTGCCGGCAAGTCCAACTTCAACCTGTACCAAGGCGACGCGTTGAAGTTCGACTTCAACAGCCTCAATGCCGCCCCCCACAGCCTGCGAGTGGTCGGCAACCTGCCATACAACATCTCCACGCCGCTGATCTTCCACCTGCTGAACAACGCCGGGATCATCCGCGACATGCATTTCATGTTGCAGAAAGAAGTGGTCGAACGTCTTGCGGCCGGTCCTGGCGGCAGTGATTGGGGTCGTCTGTCGATCATGGTTCAGTACCACTGCCGGGTCGAGCACCTGTTCAATGTGGGGCCGGGCGCGTTCAATCCACCGCCAAAAGTTGATTCGGCGATTGTGCGCCTGGTGCCACACGCCGTGCTGCCGCATCCGGCCAAGGATCATCGCCTGCTGGAGCGAGTGGTGCGCGAAGCGTTCAACCAGCGGCGCAAGACCTTGCGCAATACGCTCAAGGCGCTGCTGAGCAACGCCGAGATCGAAGCTGCCGGTGTTGACGGCAGCCTGCGCCCGGAGCAGTTGGACCTGGCCGCGTTCGTACGCTTGGCCGACCAGCTAGCGATTCAGCCGGCACCCACTGCCGACTGACCCAGCGCCATCGCCGGCAAGCCGGCTCCTACAAGGGTGGACACCCGGTCAGACAGCATGTCTGGCCTAGTGCCCACCTCATGGCCTAGACTGATCCGCATCTGCTGTCCTCCGCTTTTGCTCTTAAGGCCTCTTGCATGTCCGATCCTCGCTATCAGATCGACGTCAGCGTCGTCACCCGCTTCCTGGCGGAACAATCGCAACCCGAACAGAACCGCTACGCCTTTGCCTACACCGTCACGGTGAAGAACAACGGCCAAGTGCCCGCCAAGCTGCTGTCGCGTCATTGGGTGATCACCGACGGTGACGGCCATGTCGAAGAAGTGCGCGGTGCCGGCGTCATCGGCCAACAGCCACTGATCGACAGCGGCGCCAGCCACACCTACAGCAGCGGCACCGTGATGACCTCCAAGGTCGGCACGATGCAGGGCAGCTACCAGATGCTGGCCGAAGACGGCGAACATTTCGACGCCATCATTGCTCCCTTCCGCCTGGCGGTGCCGGGAGCCCTGCACTGATGGCAGCCTATGCTGTCGGCGACCTGCAAGGTTGCCTGGAGCCGCTTAAATGCCTGCTTGAACGCGTAGCCTTCGACCCGGCCGAAGATCGGCTGTGGCTGGTGGGCGACTTGGTCAACCGTGGGCCGCAATCCCTGGAGACCCTGCGCTACCTGTATCGCCTGCGCGATTCCCTGGTCTGCGTGCTGGGCAACCACGACCTGCACTTACTGGCGGCCGGCAATAACATCGAGCGTCTGAAAAAGGGCGACACCCTGCGGGAAATCCTCGAAGCCCCGGATCGCGCCGAACTGCTCGACTGGCTGCGCAGGCAAAAGCTCGTCCATTACGATGAAAGCCGAAATACCGCCCTGGTGCATGCTGGCATCCCGCCGCAGTGGACCCTGAAAAAAGCCCTCAAATGTGCCGCCGAAGTCGAAACCGTCCTGGCCGATGACACCCTGTTCGCCACCTATCTGGACGGCATGTACGGCAATGAGCCAGTGAAGTGGGATAACGACCTGACCGGCATCACCCGCCTGCGGGTCATTACCAACTACTTCACGCGCATGCGCTTCTGCACCGCCGAAGGCAAACTCGACCTCAAGAGCAAGGAAGGCGCCGAAACCGCCCTGCCCGGCTACAAACCCTGGTTCGCCCACAAGGAGCGCAAGACCCGCGACACGAAGATCATCTTCGGTCACTGGGCCGCCCTTGAAGGCCATTGCGACGAGCCCGGCGTCTTCGCCCTCGACACCGGGTGTGTGTGGGGCGGGGCCATGACCTTGATGAACATCGACACCGGCGAGCGTCTGAGCTGCCAGTGTGAATCTCCCCTTCCCGTAACACAGCCGGCTGCCGCCAAGCGCTAGACGCCGCTTGCCGCCCGCCCAAGGAGCCCGCCATGACCGAATTCAAACGTATCCCCCCCGAACAAGCCCAGGCCCTGCGCGAGCAGGGCGCCGTGGTGGTGGATATCCGTGACCAGCCTACTTACGCTGCTGCCCACATCAGCGGGGCCAAGCATTTGGACAACGTCAATATCGCCGACTTCATCCGCGCAGCCGACCTCGACGCGCCGCTGATAGTGGCCTGTTATCACGGTAACTCCAGCCAGAGTGCTGCCGCCTATCTGGTCAGCCAGGGCTTCTCCGATGTCTACAGCCTGGACGGTGGCTTTGAGCTATGGCGTGCGACGTATCCTGCGGAAATTGTCACAGGCGATTCGCAATAATTTTTTTCAAACCCCGCTACCCCGCGTGACGCTTGGGCTCGCGCCGATTCTGACGAACGGTGCGCCCAAACTAATTCGGCATCTCGCCTTGACCTCCCGGATTCCCAACTATCATTAAGCGCAGGCCATCCAAAACAGGGGAGAGCCGGTACACCGGCGTGCGGGTCATCGGTAGCGTTTCAGGGTGTTCTGGGGGGAAATGGCCACGGCAAGCGCCACTGGCTGCCAGCATCGACTGATTGATCCGGCGTCGGCTCCACGTATCGAGCGAGGTGACGACGTCATGAGTATTTTTAGCCACTTCCAACAACGCTTCGAGTCCACACAGCAGGAAGAGCTCACGCTGCAAGAGTATCTTGAGCTGTGCAAAAAGGACCGCAGCACCTACGCGTCTGCCGCCGAACGCCTGCTACTGGCGATTGGCGAGCCGGAGCTGGTAGACACCTCCAACAATTCGCGACTGTCGCGAATATTTTCCAACAAGGTGATCCGCCGCTACCCGGCCTTTGAAGACTTCCATGGCATGGAAGAATGCATCGACCAGATCGTCTCCTACTTCCGCCATGCCGCCCAAGGCCTGGAAGAGAAGAAACAGATCCTCTACCTGCTCGGCCCGGTGGGCGGCGGTAAATCTTCCCTGGCCGAAAAACTCAAGCAACTGATCGAAAAGGTGCCGTTCTACGCGATCAAGGGCTCCCCGGTGTTCGAGTCACCCCTGGGCCTGTTCAACGCCACGGAAGATGGCGCGATCCTCGAGGAAGACTTCGGCATCCCGCGCCGCTATCTCAATACCATCATGTCGCCCTGGGCCACCAAGCGCCTGGCCGAGTTTGGCGGCGATATCAGCCAGTTCCGGGTGGTCAAACTCTATCCGTCGATCCTCAACCAGATCGGCGTGGCCAAGACCGAACCAGGGGATGAAAACAACCAGGACATTTCGGCGCTGGTGGGCAAGGTCGATATCCGCAAGCTGGAAGAATTCCCGCAGAACGACGCCGATGCCTACAGCTACTCAGGCGCACTGTGCCGGGCGAACCAGGGCCTGATGGAGTTCGTGGAGATGTTCAAGGCGCCGATCAAGGTGCTGCACCCACTGCTCACCGCGACCCAGGAAGGCAACTACAACAGCACCGAAGGCCTGGGGGCGATTCCGTTCACCGGTATCCTGCTGGCCCACTCCAACGAATCGGAATGGCACACGTTCCGCAACAACAAGAACAACGAAGCCTTCATCGACCGGATCTATATCGTCAAGGTGCCGTACTGCCTGCGGGTCAGCGATGAAATCAAGATCTACGACAAGCTGCTGTTCAACAGCTCCCTGGCCAAGGCCCATTGCGCGCCAGACACCCTGAAGATGCTCGCCCAGTTCACCGTGCTGTCGCGCCTCAAGGAGCCGGAAAACTCGAATATCTACTCGAAAATGCGCGTCTACGACGGGGAAAACCTCAAGGACACCGACCCCAAGGCCAAGTCGATCCAGGAATACCGCGATACGGCGGGCGTGGATGAAGGCATGAACGGCCTGTCGACCCGCTTCGCGTTCAAGATCCTGTCCAAAGTCTTCAACTTCGACCCCCATGAGATCGCTGCCAACCCGGTACACCTGCTCTATGTACTGGAGCAGCAGATCGAACAGGAGCAATTCCAGGCCGAAACCCGCGAGCGCTACCTGCGCTTCCTCAAGGAGTACCTGGCGCCGCGTTATATCGAGTTCATCGGCAAGGAAATCCAGACTGCTTACCTGGAGTCCTACAGCGAATATGGGCAGAACATCTTCGATCGCTATGTGCTTTACGCAGATTTCTGGATCCAGGACCAGGAATACCGCGACCCGGAAACCGGCGAGATCCTCAACCGCGTAGCCCTCAACGAGGAACTGGAGAAGATCGAAAAACCGGCCGGCATCAGCAATCCGAAGGATTTCCGCAACGAAATCGTCAACTTCGTACTGCGCGCCCGGGCCAACAACAACGGCAAGAACCCTACCTGGCTCAGCTACGAGAAGCTGCGGGTGGTCATCGAGAAGAAAATGTTCTCCAACACCGAGGACCTGCTGCCAGTCATCAGCTTCAACGCCAAGGCCAGCAAGGAGGACCAGCAAAAACACAACGACTTCGTCACACGAATGGTCGAGCGTGGCTACACCGACAAACAGGTACGGCTGCTTTCCGAGTGGTACCTGCGGGTTCGCAAATCGCAGTAAGGCAGCGACAGGCGCGCGCTGCCGGGCCCCAGGCCTGGCAGCTGACCGCTTGTCTCTAAGCTTCCAGCTCGCGGCTTGAAGCTTGTAACGTGAAGCTGCCCGGAGGGCTCCCTATGAGCTATGTGATCGACCGACGCCTCAATGGCAAGAACAAGAGCACGGTAAACCGCCAGCGTTTCCTGCGGCGCTACCGTGACCACATCAAAAAGGCCGTCGAAGAGGCGGTGAGTCGTCGTTCCATCACCGATATGGAACACGGCGAGCAGATCAGCATCCCCGGCCGGGATATCGACGAACCGGTGCTGCATCACGGCCGTGGCGGCAAACAGACTGTGGTTCACCCGGGAAACAAGGAATTCACCACCGGCGAGCATATCCAGCGCCCTCAAGGCGGTGGCGGTGGTAAAGGTCCAGGCAAGGCCGGCAATTCCGGCGAAGGCATGGACGAGTTCGTGTTCCAGATTACCCAGGAAGAATTCCTCGAGTTCATGTTCGAAGACCTGGAACTGCCCAACCTGGTCAAGCGCAACCTGACCGGCACCGACACGTTCAAGACCGTACGCGCGGGCATCAGCAACGAGGGTAACCCCTCACGCATCAATATCATCCGCACCCTGCGCTCGGCCCATGCCCGGCGTATTGCCCTGTCCGGCAGCAGCCGCGCCAAACTCAAGGAGGCCAAGGAAGAGTTGGCGCGCTTGAAGCGCGAAGAACCGGACAACTTCGGCGATATCCAGGAAATCGAGGCAGAAATCGAAAAACTCAGCGCGCGCATTCACCGCGTGCCATTCCTCGATACCTTCGACTTGAAGTACAACCTGTTGGTCAAGCAACCCAACCCCAGTTCCAAGGCAGTGATGTTTTGCCTGATGGACGTTTCCGGCTCGATGACCCAGGCGACCAAGGACATCGCCAAGCGCTTTTTTATCTTGCTGTACCTGTTTCTCAAGCGTAACTACGACAAGATCGACGTGGTGTTTATCCGCCATCACACCAGTGCCCGTGAGGTCGACGAAGAAGAGTTTTTCTATTCACGGGAGACCGGCGGCACCATCGTGTCCAGCGCGCTGAAATTGATGCAGGAAATCATGGCCGAGCGCTACCCGGCCAACGAGTGGAACATCTACGCCGCCCAGGCTTCCGACGGCGACAACTGGAACGACGACTCGCCCATCTGCCGCGACATCCTGGTCAACCAGATCATGCCGTTCGTGCAGTACTACACTTATGTGGAGATTACCCCCCGCGAGCACCAGGCCCTGTGGTTCGAATACGAGCGCATCGGTGAAGCCTTCGCCGATACCTTCGCCCAGCAACAACTGGTCTCGGCCGGCGATATCTATCCGGTCTTCCGTGAACTCTTCCAGCGCAGGTTAGTGACATGACCGCCAAAGAGCATAAGCGCCAACCCATTTCCACGGGGTCCGAATGGACCTTCGAACTGATCCAGGCCTATGACCGGGAAATCAGCCGTATTGCGGCCGGATATGCCCTGGACACCTACCCCAACCAGATCGAAGTGATCACCGCCGAGCAGATGATGGACGCGTATGCCTCGGTGGGCATGCCCCTGGGCTATCACCACTGGTCCTACGGCAAGCACTTCCTCAGCACAGAGAAATCCTACACCCGTGGCCAGATGGGCCTGGCCTACGAGATCGTGATCAACTCCGACCCGTGCATCGCCTACCTGATGGAAGAAAACACCATCTGCATGCAGGCATTGGTAGTTGCCCACGCTTGCTACGGTCACAACAGCTTTTTCAAGGGCAACTATCTGTTCCGTACCTGGACCGACGCCAGTTCGATCATCGACTACCTGGTGTTCGCCAAGCAGTACATCATGCAGTGCGAGGAACGCCACGGGATCGACGCCGTGGAGGATCTGCTGGACTCCTGCCATGCCCTGATGAACTACGGTGTGGACCGCTACAAACGCCCCTACCCTATCTCCGCCGAAGAAGAACGGCTTCGCCAGAAGGATCGTGAAGAGCATTTGCAGAAACAGATCAACGATCTGTGGCGCACCATCCCCAAACGCGCCGACAAGAACAGCGACAAGGACAATGCGCGCTTCCCCGTCGAACCCCAGGAAAACATCCTGTATTTTCTGGAAAAACACGCGCCACTGCTGGAGCCATGGCAACGGGAGATCGTACGGATCGTGCGCAAGATCGCGCAGTACTTCTATCCACAGCGCCAGACCCAGGTGATGAACGAGGGCTGGGCCACGTTCTGGCACTACACGCTGATGAACGACCTCTACGACGAAGGGCTGGTGACCGACGGCTTCATGATGGAGTTCCTCACCTCACACACCAGCGTGGTCTTCCAACCGGGCTTCGACAGCCCCTACTACAGCGGCATCAACCCCTATGCCCTGGGCTTCGCCATGTACCGGGATATCCGACGCATGTGCGAACACCCTACCGAAGAGGACCGCCGCTGGTTCCCGGAGATCGCCGGCAGTGACTGGCTATCAACCATCAAGTTCGCCATGAGCAGCTTCAAGGACGAGAGCTTTATCCTGCAGTACCTGTCGCCCCAAGTGATTCGCGACCTCAAGCTGTTCAGCATCATGGATGACGACCTCAAGGACGACCTGCTGGTACCCGCGATCCACGACGAGGCCGGTTACCGCACGATCCGCGAAACCCTGGCGGCCCAATACAACCTGGGCAACCGCGAACCCAACGTGCAGATCTACAGCATCGACATGCGCGGTGATCGCTCCCTGACCCTGCGTCACCAGCAGCATGATCGCAAACCCCTGGGTGAATCCACCGATGAAGTGCTCAAGCACCTGCACCGGCTGTGGGGGTTCGACATCCATCTGGAGACGCTGCAAGGCGATCAGGTCATGAAGACCCACCATGTTCCGCCGCGCAACGACCACAACGACAACGACTACGGCCGCCTGGACCTGGCCGTGGTTCACCTTTGACGCAGCAATGCCTCCATTGGCCTGGCACAGGCGTTATCCTGTAGGGCTAATGGAGGCTTTTTCATGCAAATCTACAAAGTCGGCGGAGCAGTGCGTGATCGCTTGCTGGGCATTGCCGTTACCGATATAGATCGGGTCGTTGTTGGCGCCACCACCGAACAAATGCTCGCCAAGGGCTATCGGCCCGTAGGCTCTGACTTTCCGGTGTTCCTTGATCCGAAGAACAACGAGGAGTACGCCCTCGCCCGTACAGAGCGCAAAAGTGGCCGGGGCTATGGCGGCTTTGTGTTTCATGCCAGCCCCGAAGTCACGCTCGAACAAGACTTGATCCGCCGCGACCTGACCATCAATGCCATGGCCGAAGACGACGACGGCAACCTGACCGACCCGTATAACGGCCAGCGCGACCTGCAAGCGCGGGTATTGCGCCACGTCTCCCCGGCGTTCGCCGAAGACCCGCTGCGCGTGCTACGCGTCGCACGGTTTGCCGCCCGTTATGCCGGCCTCGGTTTTACTATCGCCCCCGAAACCCTGGAATTGATGCGCCAACTCAGTGACTCCGGTGAACTGGAAGCCCTGACGCCAGAGCGCAGCTGGAAGGAAATCTCCCGAGCCCTGATGGAAGATCAGCCACAGGTGTTTATCCAGGTACTGCGCGACTGCCACGCCTTGAAAACCCTGCTGCCAGAAGTGGATGCGCTGTTCGGTGTGCCCCAGCCCGAGGCCCACCACCCCGAGATCGATACCGGCATCCATACCCTGAGCGTGCTGGAGCAAGCCGCCCTGCACGCCCAACCCCTGACTGTGCGCTGGGCCTGCCTGCTGCACGACTTGGGCAAGGGCCTGACACCTGTGGATAAGTTACCCAGGCATATCGCTCACGAGCAGAGAGGCCTGAAGCTAATCAAAGCGGTCAATGAGCGCTTCAAAGTGCCAAAGGACTGCCAGGAATTGGCGCTGCTGGTCGGCGAGTATCACACCCATGGGCATCGGGCACTGGAGCTCAAGGCCTCGACCCTGCTGGAGTTGTTGCAGAGTTTTGACGTGTTCCGCCGGCCACAGCGCTTTGAGGAGTTTGTCGTCGCCTGCGAAATGGACGCGCGGGGCCGCAAGGGCCTTGAGCAGAGAAGTTATCCACAGGCGGATTATCTACGGGGTGCTGCGCAGGTGGCGCGAGGTGTTGCAGTGGCGCCACTGCTGGAGAAAGGCTTCAAGGGCCCGCAACTGGGCGAGGCACTCAAGCGTGAACGGCTCAATGCCCTGAAAGCCTACAAAGAACAGCATTCAGTGTAGGAGCGGGCTTGCCCGCGATGGCGTCAGCTGCATCCCCTCAAACCAGAGGGCGCCGTCGCCGGCAGGCCGCCCCCTACAGGCCCTGGGTGAGCTGCTGGTCGCGCCACTTGAAGGCAACAGGGGCCAGCACCTGATCGATCTGCGCGTCGCGCCACAACGCGGCGAACGTTTTGCCCACCTCCGGATGCACGCGCTCTGGCGCCATCAACGACAGCGGCCACAACACAAAGGCGTTCTTCAGGATTTCTGCCCGCGGCAACACCAATCCATCGAAGTTACCGCTCAGGTCGCCATACAGCAGCACATCGATATCCAAAGGCAGACCCTTGCGATCCGGCGCATAGCGACCATTTTCGGCCTCGATGAACTTCAAGCGGCGATCCAATTCCATCAGGGGCAAATCGGTGTATGCCGACACCACTAGGTTGAAAAACGGCCCGCTCTTGATTCCCACTGGCTGGCTTTCGAACACCGCCGAACAGCGCAAGTCCGTCAAAAAGCCCGCCAACGCGTCGAGGCCCGCACACAGATGGGACTCGCGCTCGATATTGCTACCAAGACCAAGGTAAACCTGAGTTAGCGACATCCGCGCTCGATCTCCACGCCCACACCCTTGGCGGCCGGGACGGCACCGGGCTTGGTCAACTTGAGGTGCAGCCAGGGAATCTGGAATTCTTCCATCAGGACTTGCGCCAGGCGCTCGGCAAACGTTTCCACCAGTTGGAATTGCGCCTGCGCAGCGAAGGCCTGGATACGTGCGGAAACACTGGCGTAATCGAGCGCCAGGGTCAGGTCATCACCGGCCGCGGCGGGGCGATTGTCCCAGGCGAAACTCAGGTCCAGGCGCAGGCACTGACGGATACCTCGCTCCCAGTCGTAGGCCCCGATCACGGTGTCGACTTCCAGGCCTTCGATAAACACTCTGTCCAAGCACTCTTCTCCACAGCACGACAAGGGCGCAATGCCCCGTTAGAATCAAGGCGTCCTCGCCCGGAATAGTTAGCATGTCTTGGTTACTGGCGACCCTCGCCTACCTGCTCGGCTCGCTGTCCTTTGCCATCTTGCTCAGCCGCCTGACGGGAAATCCCGACCCGCGAATGAGTGGCTCAGGCAATGCCGGCGCCACCAATATGTTGCGCCTGGCCGGCAAAAAACTCGCCGTGCTGACTTTGTTCGGCGACGTCTGCAAAGGCCTGCTGCCGGTACTGATAGCCGATCTGGCTGGCCTCCCCTTGCAACAACAGGCCTGGATTGGCGTATGCGCCGTGCTCGGCCATCTGTTCCCACTGTACTTTCGCTTTCGCGGCGGCAAGGGCGTCGCGACGGCGGCCGGCATGCTGCTGGGAATCTACCCGCCAGCGGCGTTGCTGGCCATTGCCGCCTGGTTGCTGACGTTCTACCTGACCCGCACCAGCTCCCTCGCAGCGTTGATCGCCACCCCCCTGACCCTGCCACTACTGGCCTGGCAGGAGCCGGCAGCGCTGCTGCCGATGAGCGTGCTCACCCTGCTGATCGTCTGGCGCCATCGCGGCAATTTACGCGACCTGTTTGCCGGGCGCGAACGGCATTTTTAAATATGCCCGGTGAGCCCGGCTCATGTTCGTCTGCTCACAAGGGCGGCAACTGCTCCATCGGCCAGCGCGCCTGCACGCTGATGGCCAGGCTCTCGTGCTGGCCTGCCTGCAAGCGCTGGCACCCGGCAAAGGCAATCATCGCGCCGTTATCGGTACAGAACTCGGGGCGCGCGTAAAACACATTGCCCTTCATGTCGCCGAGCATTTTCTCCAGGGACAGACGCAAGGCCTTGTTGGCGCTGACGCCGCCCGCAATCACCAGGCGCTTCATCCCGGCCTGCTTCAAGGCGCGCTTGCACTTGATGGTCAAAGTCTCCACCACCGCCTGCTGGAACGCCAGAGAGATGTCGCAACGGGCTTGCTCACTGTCGTCCCCGGCGCTGACGCTTTGCTGCCAGGTGTTCAAGGCCGAGGTTTTCAAGCCACTGAAGCTGAACATCAAGCCTGGGCGATCACACATGGGGCGGGGGAAGGTATAGCGCCCAGCCACACCTTTTTGCGCCAGGCGCGCAATTTCCGGACCGCCGGGGTAATTGAGGCCCATCATCTTGGCGGTCTTGTCGAACGCTTCACCGGCGGCATCGTCCAGGGTTTCCCCCAGAAGCGTGTACTGACCGATTGCATCGACCTGAACCAGCTGCGTATGGCCGCCCGAAACCAACAAAGCGACGAACGGGAACTCGGGTGGGTTTTCTTCCAGCATGGGCGCCAGTAAATGGCCTTCCATGTGGTGCACGCCAAGGGCTGGAATACCCCAGGCAAATGCCAGCGCCTGGGCGCAGGAAGCCCCAACCAGCAGGGCCCCGACCAATCCAGGGCCGGCGGTGTAGGCAATGGCATCGATCTCGGTCGCGACACAATCGGCCTCGTCCAACACCTGGCGGATCAATGGCAACATGCGTTTGACGTGATCACGGCTGGCCAGCTCCGGCACCACGCCACCATAGGCGCGATGCAGGTCTATCTGACTGAACAGTGCATCGGCCAAAAGCCCGCGTTCACTGTCGTAAAGCGCGACGCCGGTCTCGTCGCAGGAGGTTTCTAAGCCCAGTACTAACATGGGTTTGCGCCTTGTAGAGGCTGAATTCGAAGGCGCGCATAATAGTCGCCATGCCCCCTCCCGACTAGCGGTTTTCGATCAGAGGCTTTGCATTCCGGGCAATGAGGGGTTAACATCCGCAACCCTTAAAAACCGACGACCTCAGCCGCGAATTTTTTGCGACGAGAACGTTGATTCCCGGTAATGAAAGAAGGTAGCTCTGGATGCCAGCCGTCAAAGTAAAAGAGAACGAACCCTTCGACGTAGCTCTGCGTCGTTTCAAGCGCTCCTGCGAAAAAGCCGGTGTTCTGGCTGAAGTTCGTAGCCGCGAATTTTATGAGAAGCCAACTTCTGAGCGTAAACGTAAAGCAGCAGCCGCTGTTAAGCGTCACGCCAAGAAAGTTCAGCGCGAACAGCGCCGCGCCGTTCGTCTGTACTAATACACAGACGTTCGTAGCAAGCTTCTGCCAAGCCCGGCCCTCAGCCGGGCTGTTGGCATTTGCGGATATCGCTTGATGCTTCACCGTCGACGCCGCCCATGCGACCGAGACAAAGCTTCACTGTTTCAAACGTCAGGACTGGCTCTTTTGCCAGCGGTGCACGTCTCTTCTGACGAGCCTAACAAGGCTACTGACGAGCACACTTATTTTCCAAACAGGCGATCAATAGGTCGGCTGTGCCCCACGATGAGCTTCCGAGGCCGCCATTGGCCGTGACCGGACTCCAGGGCAACACTTTCAGATACGTCGAAGACTGATTGGAACTAACGTCAGTGAACGCTCGACAGATAGACTTCCTGACAGCCCAAACAGACAATCGATGATCAAGCCGCCGACATGCGCGACTTGAGTGCGTCACGGGCCCTCATTTACACGCAGTGATGACGAGAACGCCATGGCCGGGCTAATTCCCCAGAGCTTTATTGACGACCTTCTGAACCGCACCGACATCGTCGATGTTGTCAGCTCGCGCGTGCAAATGAAAAAAGCCGGCAAGAACTACACCGCCTGCTGCCCGTTCCACAAAGAAAAGACTCCATCGTTCAGCGTCAGCCCCGACAAGCAGTTCTACTACTGCTTCGGTTGCGGCGCGGGCGGCAATGCCCTTGGCTTTATCATGGACCACGACAACCTGGACTTCCCCCAGGCCGTCGAGGAACTGGCAAAAGCCGCCGGCATGGAAATCCCCCGCGAAGAAAGTGGCCGACCGCACAAACCACGCCAGCCCACGGATTCGCCGCTGTATCCGCTGCTCACCGCCGCCGCCGAGTTCTACCGCCAGGCCCTTAAAAGCCATCCACAGCGCAAAGCCGCCGTGGATTACCTCAAGGGCCGCGGCCTGACCGGGGAAATCGCCCGCGACTTCGGCCTGGGCTTCGCCCCGCCGGGTTGGGACAACCTGTACAAGCATCTGAGCAGCGATACCCTGCAGCAAAAAGCCATGATCGACGCTGGCTTGCTGGTGGAAAATGCCGAGACCGGCAAGCGTTATGACCGCTTCCGCGACCGAGTGATGTTCCCGATCCGCGACAGCCGTGGCCGCATCATCGCCTTCGGCGGCCGGGTATTGGGCGACGACAAGCCCAAATACCTGAACTCCCCGGAAACCCCGGTGTTTCACAAGGGCCAGGAACTCTACGGCCTGTTCGAAGCGCGCAAGAACAACCGCAACCTCGATGAAATCATCGTGGTTGAAGGCTATATGGACGTTATCGCCCTGGCCCAGCAAGGCTTGCGCAATGCCGTGGCCACCCTCGGCACCGCCACCAGCGAAGAACACATGAAACGCCTGTTTCGCGTGGTGCCCAGCGTGCTGTTCTGCTTCGACGGTGACCAGGCCGGCCGCAATGCCGCCTGGCGCGCCCTCGAAGCCACCCTGTCGAGCCTGCAGGACGGGCGCCGCGCGCGCTTTCTGTTCCTGCCCGAAGGTGAAGACCCGGATACCCTGGTGCGCTCCGAAGGTACCGATGCGTTTCGCGCGCGCATTCATCAGCACGCACAGCCGCTGGCCGATTATTTCTTCCAGCAATTGACCGAAGAAGCCGACCCGCGCTCCCTCGAAGGCAAGGCCCACATGGCCACCCTCGCGGCACCGCTGATCGACAAGGTTCCCGGCGCCAACCTCAAGGCCCTGATGCGCCAGCGCTTGCTGGAAATCACCGGGCTGAGCGGCGAGGCGGTCAGCCAGCTGGTGCACAGCGCACCCCAGGATGCGCCACCGGCCTACGACCCGGGCTTCGACTACGACGCCATGCCGGACTATGGGGATTTTCACCAGCCTCAAGAAGCCTTTGTGCCGCAACAGGACTGGACACCGAAAAAACCCGGCGCCGGCGGCAAGAAATGGGACAAGAAGCCCTGGAACAAAAACGGCAAGCGCGGCGACCGCGACGAACCGTACGCCCCGCGCACGCCGGTGGCCGTAGAAGCGCCGACGCTGATTGCCCTGCGCACCCTGATCCACCACCCGCAACTGGCGGGCCGGGTGGAAAGCGCCGAACATTTTGCCAACGAAAGCAACACCTACGCCCAGGTGCTGATTGCCCTGATCGAGGCCGTGCAGAAAAATCCTAAGCTAAACTCAATCCAGTTGATGGCCCGCTGGCATGGCACGGAGCAAGGACGTTTGTTGAAAGCGCTCGCAGAAAAGGAGTGGTTAATTGACGGCGATAACCTTGAACAACAGTTTTTAGACACCATTACTAGGTTATCCGCGGGTCAGCACACGCAGACCCTCGATGAACTTATCAAGAAAGCAAGGCAGCCAGGATTGTCGGCTGAAGAGCAAATTCAGATAGCAAAGCAGATGCGCGACCTCTTAAAACAGAATGTTTCCGCATCAAACCCGACCTCAGCTGGCGTGTGAGGTCATAGCTCGGGTATAATCCTCGGCTTGTTTTTTGCCCGCCAAGACCTTCAGTGGATAGGGTGTTATGTCCGGAAAAGCGCAACAGCAGTCTCGTATCAAAGAGTTGATCACACTCGGTCGTGAGCAGGGTTACCTGACTTACGCGGAGGTCAACGACCACCTGCCTGAAGATATTTCAGATCCAGAGCAGGTGGAAGACATCATCCGCATGATTAACGACATGGGGATCAACGTATTCGAAGTCGCGCCAGATAAGGATTCCCTTATGCTGGCCGACGCTGATACCGACGAGGCCGCCGCTGAAGAAGCTGCTGCCGCGCTGGCTGCAGTCGAGACCGATATAGGCCGCACGACGGACCCTGTGCGCATGTATATGCGCGAAATGGGTACCGTCGAGCTGCTGACACGCGAAGGCGAAATCGAAATCGCCAAGCGTATCGAAGAGGGCATCCGCGAAGTGATGGGCGCAATTGCGCACTTCCCTGGCACGGTTGACCACATTCTCTCCGAGTACACCCGCGTTACCACCGAAGGTGGCCGCCTGTCCGACGTCCTGAGCGGTTATATCGACCCGGACGACGGCATTACGCCGCCTGCCGCCGAAATTCCGCCGCCTGTCGACCCGAAGGCCGTGAAAGCGGACGACGAAACCGACGACGACGAGGCTGAAGCCAGCACCGACGACGAAGAAGAAGTCGAAAGCGGCCCGGATCCGATCATCGCAGCCCAGCGCTTTGGCGCGGTCTCCGATCAGATGGAACTGGCGCGCAAGGCCCTGAAGAAGCACGGTCGTGGCAGCAAGCAGGCAACCGCCGAGCTGCTGGCCCTGGCTGAGCTGTTCATGCCGATCAAACTGGTGCCGAAGCAATTCGAAGGCCTGGTTGAGCGGGTTCGTAGCGCCCTTGAGCGTCTGCGTGCACAAGAGCGTGCGATCATGCAGCTCTGTGTCCGTGATGCGCGCATGCCGCGTACCGACTTCCTGCGCCAGTTTCCGGGCAATGAAGTTGACGAAAGCTGGACCGATGCACTGGCCAAGGGCAAAAGCAAATACGCTGAAGCCATTGGTCGCTTCCAGGCCGACATCGTTCGTTGCCAGCAGAAGCTGACTGCATTGCAGACCGAAACCGGTCTGACGATTGCCGAGATCAAGGACATCAACCGTCGCATGTCGATCGGCGAGGCCAAGGCCCGTCGCGCGAAGAAAGAGATGGTTGAAGCGAACTTGCGTCTGGTGATCTCCATCGCCAAGAAGTACACCAACCGTGGCTTGCAATTCCTCGACCTGATCCAGGAAGGCAACATCGGCTTGATGAAGGCTGTGGACAAGTTCGAATACCGTCGCGGCTACAAGTTCTCGACTTATGCCACCTGGTGGATCCGTCAGGCGATCACTCGCTCGATCGCCGACCAGGCCCGCACCATCCGTATTCCGGTGCACATGATCGAGACCATCAACAAGCTCAACCGTATTTCCCGGCAGATGTTGCAGGAAATGGGTCGCGAACCGACCCCGGAAGAGCTGGGTGAACGCATGGAAATGCCTGAGGATAAAATCCGCAAGGTATTGAAGATCGCTAAAGAGCCGATCTCCATGGAAACCCCGATTGGTGATGACGAAGACTCCCACCTGGGTGACTTCATCGAAGACTCGACCATGCAGTCGCCAATCGATGTCGCCACCGTTGAGAGCCTCAAAGAAGCGACACGCGACGTACTGTCCGGCCTCACTGCCCGTGAAGCCAAGGTACTGCGCATGCGTTTCGGCATCGACATGAATACCGACCACACCCTTGAGGAAGTCGGTAAGCAGTTTGACGTGACCCGCGAGCGGATCCGTCAGATCGAAGCCAAGGCGCTGCGCAAGTTGCGCCACCCGACGAGAAGCGAGCATTTGCGCTCCTTCCTCGACGAGTGATCACAAAACCCCCAGGCCCAGGCCTGGGGGTTTTGCTTTGTGCAGATTAAATCTCCCCCCGCTTTACCTCCCCTCGCAATGCCCGTCTACACTCGAAATATTCCCCGTGCCATAACGAGACCGTTATGCCCAGACTGCCGACCGTGCTACTGCTGTCGCTGCTGACCTGGACCGCAACGGCTGGCGCGTTGACTCTCACTGATGAAGAGCATGGCTGGTTGGCGGACCACCCGGAGCTGCGCCTGGGCGTTGATGCGTCGTGGCCGCCATTTGAATATCGCGATGAAGAAGGCCGCTACCAGGGCCTGGCGGCTGACTATGTTCGACTGATCCAGGATCGCCTGGGTATCAAGGTCAAGTTGATCGAGCCCGCCAACTGGAGCGCACTGCTGGAGCAGGCCAGGAACAACCAGCTCGACCTCTTGCCGGGCATTATGTCCACCCCGGAGCGTCAGGGTTTCCTGGCATTTTCCCGGCCTTACCTCGACTTCCCGATAGTCATCCTCGCCCACGAAGGCGGCGCCCAACCCCGCTCCCTCAAGGACCTGTACGGGTTGAAGATTGCCGTGGTGGAGAACTATGCCCCCCACGAGTTGCTGCGCACCCACCATCCCGACTTGAACCTGGTGGCGATGCCCAACGTCAGCTCGACGTTACAGGCCCTGGCCACCGATGAGGTGGACGCCGTCGTCGGGGACCTGGCCTCCAGTGTCTGGAGCCTGCGCCAACTCAAGCTCGATGGTTTATATGTCAGTGGCGAAACGCCTTATCGCTATCAACTGGCGATGGGCGTGCCCCGCGAAAACAAAATGCTGATCGGCATCCTGGATAAAGTCCTCGCCGACCTCAGCCCCCGGGAAATTGACGAGATCCAGGAACATTGGGTCGGCAATGTCATCGATCACCGCGCCTTCTGGACCGACTTGCTGCTCTACGGCCTGCCTGCGGTGCTGCTGTTGAGTACCGTGCTGGCCATCGTGATTCGGATCAATCGTCGGCTCAGTTCGGAGATTTCCCGCAGGGTGGCCTTGGAGCAGGAGTTGCGCAGCAGCGAATACCATTACCGCGGGCTGGTAGAAAGCCTGTCAGCCATCGCCTGGGAAGCTGACATCCATGACTTCACCTACAGCTATGTGTCGCCCCACGCCGAGGAACTGCTGGGCTATCCAAGGGCGCACTGGCTGATCCCAGGCTTCTGGCGCAATATCATCCACCCCGCCGACCTGACCCGCGCCGACACCTTCTGCCAACGGGAAACCCGCGCCAACCGCGACCACAGCATCGATTACCGGGTAATCACCGCCGACGGCCGCTGCCTATGGGTCAGGGACATTGTCAGCCTGATCAAGCATGGGCATGAGCCCGTCATGCGAGGCCTGATGATCGATATCAGCGAGGCCAAGCGCACCGAGGAAGCATTGCAGCTCTCAGAGGAGAAGTTCGCCTCGGTGTTCCAGCAATGCCCGGACATACTGGTGATCGCTCGCCTGTCCGATGGTTGCCTGCTGGAGGTCAACAAGGCATTCGAGGACCAGATAGGCCTAAGTGCTGCAGACGTCATCGGCAAGACCGCCACCGAGCTGAACATCTGGGGCATCCAGGGCGTAGGCCCCAACCTGCTCAAGCGCGTGCAGACCACCAGCATCCGCAACCTGGAGATGCCGTTCCTGCGCAGTAATGGCCAGGCGTTTACCGGGCTGATCTCCGCCGAACCCTTCCAGCTCGATGCAACCGAAGCGCTTGTCGTGGTGGTGCGGGACATCACCCAACTGAAGGAAACCCAGCAACTACTGCAGACTTCCGAAGAAAAATTCGCCAAGGCCTTCCATGCCTCGCCCGACGGCTTGCTGCTGACACGCCAGCATGATGGCCTGCTGCTGGAGGTCAATGAAGGCTTCAGCCGTATCACCGGTTTCAACAGTGCAATGTCCCTGGACCAGTCGACCCTGGACCTGGGCATCTGGGTGGACTTGAACGAACGCAGACACATGCTCGACCTGCTGCACCGCGACGGCCTGGTGCGTGATTTTGTCTGTCATATCCGGCGCAGTGACGGCCAGATTCGCCTGTGCGAAGTGTCCAGTCGTCCACTGCCGATCGGGGATGACG
Organism: Pseudomonas proteolytica; assembly: GCF_007858275.1. Taxonomy (GTDB): domain Bacteria; phylum Pseudomonadota; class Gammaproteobacteria; order Pseudomonadales; family Pseudomonadaceae; genus Aquipseudomonas; species Aquipseudomonas proteolytica. The sequence continues at coordinate 240,485 of NZ_VFEV01000003.1, read as the reverse complement.
ACTGTATGCTGACCATCGCCCGCGACATTACCGAACGCCAGTTGATGCAGGAAAAACTGCAACAGGCCGCGACGGTTTTTGAAAGCACGGCCGAAGGCGTACTGATCACCGATACCCGGCAAAACATCAGCGCCGTCAACCGTGCCTTCAGCGAAATCACCGGCTACAGCGAAGCCGAAGCCCTCGGCCACACCCCGCGCCTGCTGGCCTCCGGCCTGCATGACAGCGCGTTCTACGCCGCCATGTGGCATCAACTGACCGCCAACGGCCATTGGCAAGGCGAGATCTCCAACCGACGCAAGAACGGCGAGTTGTACCCCAGTTGGCTGACCATCAGTGCCGTGCGCAACCACGAGCAGTCAATCACCCACTTCGTGGCGGTATTTGCCGACATCTCCAGCCTCAAGCACGCCCAGGCGCGGCTCGACTACCAGGCGCATCACGATCCGCTTACCGGGCTGCCCAACCGCACCCTGTTTGAGAGCCGCCTGCAGACAGCCCTCACCGGCCAACAGGAAACCGGCAGCCAGGGTGCGGTGCTGTTTCTCGACCTCGACCGCTTCAAACACATCAACGACAGCCTCGGCCACCCGATTGGCGACCTGCTGCTCAAGGACATCGCGGTGCGCCTCAAGGAGCAACTGCGCGACATCGACACCGTGGCCCGCCTGGGCGGTGACGAATTCATCATCCTGCTGCCCGGCCTGCAACAAGCCAGCGACGCGCAGCACCTGGCCAATAAACTGCTGGCCTGCTTCACCCTGCCCTTTCAGGCGGGCGAGCACGAGTTTTTTATCAGCGCCAGCATCGGCACCAGCCTCTACCCGCAGGACGGCATCGACGTCGCCACCCTGGTCAAAAACGCCGATGCCGCCATGTACCGTTCCAAAGCCAAGGGCCGCAATCGGGTCGAACGTTACACCCAGGACCTCACCGCCCAGGCCAACGAGCGCGTTGCCCTCGAACACGAACTACGCCGCGCCATAGAGCGCGACGAACTGTTTCTGTATTACCAGCCAAAGCTGAGCCTGGAAACCCAGCAACTGATCGGCGCCGAAGCCCTGATCCGCTGGCGCCACCCCACCTTTGGCGACGTGCCACCTGAGCACTTCATCGCCCTGGCCGAAGAGAACGGCATGATCCTGCAAATCGGCGACTGGGTCCTGGAACAGGCTTGCCGCCAACTGCACCTGTGGCGCAAAACCTATGACGACTTTGGCCCGCTCTCCGTCAACCTTGCCGGTGCCCAACTGCGCCACCCCAACCTGCTGGGGCGCATCGAGCAACTGCTGCGGGACAACCGCCTGGAGCCGGACTGCCTGCAACTGGAGATCACCGAAAACTTCATCATGAGCCAGGCCGAAGAGGCTCTTGAAGTGCTGCATAAACTCAAACGCCTGGGCGTCCAACTGGCCATCGACGACTTTGGTACCGGCTACTCGTCCTTGAGTTACCTCAAGCGCCTGCCCCTGGACTTCCTGAAAATCGACCAGTCCTTCGTCCGCGGCCTGCCAGACGACCCCCACGATGCCGCCATCGTGCGCGCCATCATCGCCCTGGGCCACAGCATGCAATTCACCATCATCGCCGAAGGCGTCGAAACCCCCGCCCAGCAAGCCTTCCTTGCCGACGAGGGCTGCGAACAAATGCAAGGCTACATCGTCAGCCTGCCCCTACCCGCCGACATCTTCGCCGCGACCTTCCTTCACATGACCCATTCAGATTTTTCGGATAGCACAGTGGAGAAACCATCGTTATAATCCGCGACCTACTGAGGGCCTATAGCTCAGTTGGTTAGAGCAGGGGACTCATAATCCCTTGGTCGTAGGTTCGAGTCCTACTGGGCCCACCATACTCAAAGCCGCGCATTGCGCGGCTTTCGTGTTTCTGGATGGACCACCGCAGATACAGTCTGAATCGCCCCGGCCAGTGCCTCGTGCGCAGGCGCCTGGGCCTAACGTCTCCAAAACCGACGCATTCGATGTGTTGTTATCGGGGAGTTGGCTTGCTGGCGATGAGACCCATGCAGACGTCAAATTCCCCGGGGCCTCACATCAAAGACTGTTTGCATCTTAGTCACCGCTTGTAGAAAATCGTCGTCTTTTTGCACGAATGGATACGCGCATGAAGTTCGAGAAGACCACGCAGTACAGGTCCGAGGAAGGGATCGTCTTCAATCTGTCTCAAATCACCCTCATGGAAAACGACCGAGGTCGCCTGCGCGAGCTGCACTTTGGCGAAGCGAAACGCGCCCATTACCAAGTCAACAGCATGGTCGTCGATATGTACGACCGAATGCAGGCTCGAAACCTGCCATGCCTGCTGACAGTCTGCATTTCCAATCCCCTCACCCGTCAGCAGGCCGATGCTATCAACACTATGCGTGGCAACGTCGCCAAGGGAATTGCTGCGGCCTCAGGTGGTGTTGCCGGGAGGGTAGGTGCGTTGGGCGGGCCGCTCATTGGCTGGGCTTCAGGTGCAGTCGTGACGACAGGTGTCAACTGGTACCTCAAAGGAGCCCTGCCGACCCTGCATGCAGGTGACGTGCTGGTCAGCATCGAGGGAGAGGTCCATGGCGGGATTGGCCCACAGCGCTCTGTCGTGACGCTTGTCATCAAGGTCTGAGGAACTGCACATGCCCTACATCATGCAAACTGTCGTCCTTCTGGTGCTGGGCGCGATTCTCGTTCAGTTTCTGAAACCATACCCGTTGCGCAAGTGGCTGGGTTTGGCGCTGCTGGCAACGGGCTTGGTCAGCCTCTTCAAGGTGGGTGAGCAGCAGGTGCTGGGCTTTGACCTGGAGCTGCTAGCACTGCTGGCCGTGCCGCTGGGCGTGGTACTTTTCCTGACGCGGCGGCGGTTCACGGAGGGGGACTGAAGCCCTGGCACGATTTCTCGGTGCCGTCTCTGCCCCAAAATCAGATGGGACAACAGTCGATCAACAGCGCGTTGCTCGATGATCTTAGCGTTGGACCTTGCCGGCGGACTGGGGGGTTACTTTGAACATACTGGTAACGCCTAACGTAGGTTAGATGCCGCCAAAATCACTGCTAAATGACGGGTGGCGGCTGTCACGCAGGCCAGGTGCATCGCAAATGTGTAATGCCACATTGACCAGCCTCGCCAACTCTGCGGGCGCGGCCTAATTCTGATCCTAGGCAGTCCGGATCTAGCGCACATGAAAGGTCACCGCAATCGCCACCCGCGAACACGAGCCTGTAACATGCTCCCCCATTGCCACCCACGCCGGAGCCCATCTTGTCCGCCCCCCGCCCTCCCGTTCTCGATGAGATCGACCGCAAGTTGATCGCCGCCTTGCAGATCAATGCCCGTGAAAGCGTGGCCATGCTCGCTCGCCAGCTGGGGATTGCCCGCACCACCGTGACCTCGCGCCTGGCGCGCCTGGAAAAGACCCAGGTGATTACCGGCTATGGCGTGCGCCTTGGCCAGCGCGTGGTGGATGGTGGGTTGCAGGCGTATGTGGGGATTACCGTGCAACCGCGCTCCGGCAAGGAAGTGCTGCGTCGCCTCAGCGCCATGGCCCAGGTTCAGCAGTTGTGTGCGGTCAGTGGTGAGTTTGATTATGTGGCCTGGCTGCGTACCGATTCGCCGGAGCAGTTGGATCAACTGCTGGACCAGATCGGCAGTGTCGACGGGGTAGAAAAGACCACCACCTCGATCATCCTCAGTAACAAATTGGATCGCGGCCAGCCAATCTGACCGCCAACCTCGTCACTTCGACTAAAAACAATTCAATACGACGACACATTGCGTCTTATTAACGAGCGCTACGCTCCCTAGAATGGCTGCCATCTTTTCCTATACTTCACGGGTCGTGCCCCGTCGAGTGCCAGCAAGGTCAGCCATGAACGCCACCTACAAGAACAATCGCCACCCTGCAGACGGTAAAAAACCCATCACTATCTTTGGCCCGGATTTTCCGTTCGCCTTTGATGACTGGATCGAACACCCCGCCGGGCTGGGCAGTATTCCCGCCGCCAACCATGGCGCCGAAGTGGCGATTGTCGGTGCGGGTATCGCCGGCCTGGTAGCCGCCTACGAGTTGATGAAGCTGGGCCTCAAGCCGGTGGTGTACGAAGCCTCGAAAATGGGCGGGCGCCTGCGTTCCCAGGCTTTTGAAGGGGCCGAAGGCATCATCGCGGAGCTGGGCGGGATGCGCTTCCCGGTGTCATCGACGGCGTTCTACCACTATGTGGACAAGCTGGGCCTTGAAACCAAGCCATTCCCCAACCCGCTGACACCGGCCTCGGGCAGCACCGTGATCGACCTGGAAGGCCAGACTCACTACGCACAGAAAATCTCCGACCTTCCTGCGCTATTCCAGGAAGTGGCTGACGCCTGGGCCGACGCCCTGGAGGCCGGCTCGCAGTTCGGTGATATCCAGCAAGCGATTCGCGACCGTGACGTGCCACGGCTCAAGGAGCTGTGGAACAAGCTGGTGCCGCTGTGGGACGACCGCACGTTCTACGACTTCGTCGCCACGTCCAAGGCATTCGCCAAGTTGTCGTTCCATCACCGCGAAGTGTTTGGCCAGGTAGGTTTCGGCACCGGTGGCTGGGACTCGGACTTCCCCAACTCGATGCTGGAAATCTTCCGCGTGGTGATGACCAACTGCGACGATCACCAACACCTGGTGGTCGGTGGCGTGGCGCAAGTGCCCATGGGGATCTGGCGCCATGTGCCAGAGCGATGCGCCCATTGGCCGGCCGGCACCAGCCTCAGCTCCCTGCATCACGGCGCGCCACGGGCAGGGGTCAAGCGCATTGCCCACGCCGCCGATGGGCGTTTTGCGGTAACCGACAACTATGGCGACACCCGGGAATACGCCGCCGTGCTGACCACTTGCCAGAGCTGGCTGCTGACCACCCAGATCGAATGCGACGAAAGCCTGTTCTCGCAAAAAATGTGGATGGCCCTGGACCGCACGCGCTATATGCAGTCGTCGAAAACCTTTGTCATGGTCGACCGGCCTTTCTGGAAGGACAAGGACCCGGAGACCGGCCGCGACCTGATGAGCATGACCCTCACTGATCGCCTGACCCGTGGCACCTACCTGTTCGACAATGGCGACGACAAGCCGGGGGTTATTTGCCTGTCTTACTCGTGGATGAGCGACGCCCTGAAAATGCTCCCGCAGCCCATCGATAAACGGGTGAAGCTGGCCCTCGATGCGCTGAAAAAAATCTACCCGAAATTCGATATCAAGGCGCGCATCATTGGCGACCCGATCACCGTTTCCTGGGAAGCCGATCCGCACTTCCTCGGCGCGTTCAAGGGCGCTTTGCCGGGCCACTACCGCTACAACCAGCGCATGTACGCGCACTTCATGCAAAAGGATATGCCGGCCGAGCAGCGCGGGATTTTCATCGCCGGCGACGATGTGTCCTGGACCCCAGCCTGGGTCGAAGGCGCAGTGCAGACCTCGTTGAACGCGGTTTGGGGCATCATGACCCACTTCGGTGGCAGTACCCACCCACAAAACCCGGGGCCGGGGGATGTGTTCGACGAGATCGGCCCTATCGCCCTGGCCGAATAAGGAGCCAAGCCATGCGTGTTGCCCTGTACCAATGCCCACCATTGCCGCTGGATGTCGCTGGCAATCTCAAGCGTCTGCACAGCGTTGCGCATGAAGCATGCGATGCCGACGTGCTGGTGCTGCCGGAGATGTTCCTCACCGGCTACAACATCGGTGCTGAAGCAGTCGGCGCCCTGGCCGAAGCGCAGGACGGGCAGTCGGCCCAGACCATTGCCGAACTGGCGCGCAACACGGGCCTGGCGATTCTCTATGGCTATCCGGAACGGGCCGAGGACGGCCAGATCTACAATGCCGTGCAGCTGATCGACGCCAATGGCCAGCGCCTGTGCAACTACCGCAAGACCCATCTGTTCGGCGACCTCGATCACTCGATGTTCAGCCCAGGCGGCGACGAGTTCCCTGTCGTCGAACTGAACGGCTGGAAGCTGGGGTTTCTCATCTGCTACGACCTGGAGTTCCCGGAAAACACTCGGCGCCTGGCCCTGGCAGGTGCCGAGTTGATCCTGGTACCGACGGCCAACATGGTGCCCTTCGACTTCGTCGCGGACGTCACCGTGCGCGCCCGGGCCTTTGAAAACCAGTGCTATGTGGCCTACGCCAACTATTGCGGGCATGAAGACCAGATCCACTATTGTGGGCAAAGCAGCATCGCCGCGCCGGATGGGCAACGCGTTGCCCTGGCGGGGCTGGATGAGGCGCTGATCGTCGCGACCCTCGACCGCCAGGTGATACACGCCGCGCAAGCGGCCAACCACTACCTGGCGGACCGTCGCCCCGAACTCTATGCCGCGCTGCATAAACACTGACCACTGCGCTTTGCGCTAGCATAGGCACTTCCTACGTTCTGGAAGTGCTCATGCCTGTGCCGGCCCACCCTCATCACCTGCAACTGACCCTGGCCAATGGCCTGCGGGTTTCCCTGCGTCATGCCCCACGTCTCAAGCGCTGTGCAGCTGTCCTGCGGGTAGCGGCGGGCAGCCATGACGTGCCGTTGGCCTGGCCGGGGCTGGCGCACTTTCTGGAACACCTGCTGTTTCTTGGCACCGAGGCTTTTCCTGCACCGGACGGTTTGATGGCCTACGTGCAGCGCCATGGCGGACAGGTCAACGCCAGCACCCGTGAGCGCACCACGGACTTCTTCTTTGAAGTACCTGCCACGGTGTTTGACGGCGCACTGCAGCGCCTGGCCGATATGCTCGCTCATCCGCGCCTGGCCATGGACGATCAACTGCGCGAGCGCGAAGTGCTGCAGGCCGAGTTTATCGCCTGGTCCCAGGATGCCGAGGCACAGCATCAAGTCGCGATCCTTGAAGGCCTCGCTGCCGGGCATCCGCTGCGGGGTTTTCATGCGGGCAACCGCGAGAGCCTGCCGGTGCCACAGGAGGATTTCCAACAAGGCTTGCTGGGGTTTTATCAAGACTTCTATCAAGCAGGACAGCTGACCTTGAGCCTTGCCGGCCCGCAATCGCTGGAAGAACTGCAAGCCTTGGCCGAGCGCTTTGGCGAGTGCCTGCGCCCGGGCCCGCTACGACCGCAGCAGCCACCACCGGCCTTGATGGACGGCGATAAATATCGCTATCAATACCTCGACAACCAGCACCTGCATCACCTCATCGCCTGTAACGCGCCCCGCGAAGCCCTGGATTTCCTCTGCACCTGGCTGAATGCCACGGCACCCGGTGGTCTGCTGGCAGAATTGAAAACCCGGGGCTGGGCAAGCGCGCTGCACGCCAGGGTGCTGTACTCGTTCGCCGGGCAGGCGCTGCTGGATATCGAATTCACCCTGGGGCCACAGGGCTCACAACAGTCCCTGGCAATCGAAGCCCTGTTGAACGACTGGTTGAGCTTTTTCGCCCACAGCGATTGGACTGCGTTGCGCGAAGAGTACGCGCTGCTAATCAGCCGCCAACAGCAGATCAATGGCGCCTTGGCCCTGGCCCGCCATCACAGTGAGAACCGCGAAGCGCCGTTGTCCGAGCAGCATTGCCAAGCGCTCAAGACCCTGCTGAACCTGCTGCAATCGGCTCCTGCGCAACAGGCCTGGCAGTTGCCGCCGGGCAACCCATTCTTGCGACCGCAAACCCAAGAACCACGCCCCGGACTGATTCGCGGCCAGACCAGCGCCCATCGTGGCTTGCGCACCTTTGCCCAGGATCGCTCCCGTGGCCGGCGCGAACTGCCAGGCCTTTCATTCAGCCAAGCGTTGCCCGCCGATTACGATGAGGGCGCCCTTTACTTGTGCTGGCAACTGGATTCGGCCGCCCATGGCATAGGCAACAGCCTGCAAACTTTGCAGACCAACGCCCGCCAGGCCGGCGTGGAAATGTCCTGCGAAGCTGTAGGCAATTGTTGGCTGCTGAAAATGAGCGGGCTGCATGACCCCATGCCCGCTATCGTCGAGCAACTGGCTCGCGAACTGACCCAGGCCGACGCCAACCTTGAACAAGACGCGCCCGCCAGCCCGACGCCACAGATGGCCATCCGCGAACTGCTCAAGGCATTGCCAGCCTGCGCTGCCGACATTGCCTCCACTGGGCACCTCCATCCATTGCCCAACGGATGGACCACTGCCACGTGGCAAGGCCTGGGCATGGGTCTGCCGGCTGCGTGCGAAACGGCGATCAAACATGCGGCCGCACGCCTGCCCGGGCAATGTGCCGAGATTGCACGCATCGCTCACCCCATCAATGGACTGTATCGCTGGCATCAGCTAGACACCGCTTCCACCGAAGCCGCCTTGCTGCTGCTGTGCCCGGCCCCGAGCCAATCCCTGGCCGACGAGGCCGACTGGCGATTGCTCGCTCACTTGGCCCAGACTCCGTTCTACCAGCGTCTACGGGGCGAATTGCAGGTGGGCTACGCCGTATTCAGCGGTATCCGACAGTTCAATGGGCAAACCGGTCTGTTGTTTGGCGTGCAGTCGCCCGATGTGGCGCTGGCGGACCTGCTCGACCACATCCAGGCCTTCATCAAGCAATTGCCGGCCTTGATCAATGGGAGCGACGAGCTGGGCAACGCGGCCCTGGCCCGGCAATTTTCGCCGCAGGCGCTGCCCACATCCCAAGCCGCCGAGCTGCTCTGGCAGGCCAGGTTGGCCGGGCATGGCGCGAACTATCTTGAACAATTACGCGAGTTGATCCAGACCCGTACACGCCAGCATCTGGTGGAGGCGGCGGCGCAACTCAGCCAAGCCGCAGGCGGCTGGCGCTGCCTGGCCAATGGCGCGGCAGCGGGCGATCACTGGCAGATATGACGTTGATCGTTGCCGATGCTGCAACAGGCTTTTTCCACCAAGACAGCGCTAGCTTGACCAGAAATGAGTAAAATCGCGCCACGCATCTGAACATCTCCGACTGGAGGTGGACTATATGTATTACTTGGTAGTAAACGTCCCATCCCTTCGTAGGAGTATGAATATGACTTGGTCCAAACCTGCTTACACTGATCTGCGTATTGGTTTTGAAGTCACCATGTACTTCGCCAGCCGCTGATTGCTTTTGTATTGCAATGCAACGCCTCGGCTCGCCGGGGCGTTTTTATTTTGAGTCTTGTGTAAAGGAGCAGCGATGTTCGTCCAGATTCTAGGTTCGGCGGCCGGTGGCGGTTTCCCGCAGTGGAACTGCAACTGCGTGAACTGCGCCGGTTTTCGCGACGGCAGCCTGCGGGCCCAGGCGCGCACCCAATCGTCCATCGCCCTGTCCGACGATGGCGTGAACTGGGTGCTGTGCAACGCCTCGCCGGATATCCGCGCCCAACTGCAAAATTTTGCGCCGATGCAACCTGGCCGCGCGCTACGCGATACCGGTATCAGCGCAATCATCCTGATGGACAGCCAGATCGACCACACCACCGGCCTGCTCAGCCTGCGCGAGGGCTGCCCGCACCAGGTGTGGTGCACCGACATGGTCCATGAAGACCTGAGCACCGGCTTCCCGCTGTTCACCATGTTGACCCACTGGAATGGCGGCCTGGCGTGGAACCGTATCGAGCTGGACGCCAGTTTCAGCATTCCTGCCTGCTCCAACCTGCGCTTTACCCCGTTGCCCCTGCGCAGCGCCGCGCCGCCCTACTCGCCCCATCGGTTCGACCCGCACCCGGGTGACAATATCGGCTTGATCGTCGAAGACCTGCGCACCGGCGGCAAACTGTTCTACGCCCCCGGGCTGGGCAAAGTCGACGCGCCGCTGCTTCAAATCATGGCGCAAAGCGACTGCCTGCTGGTGGACGGCACGATGTGGGATGACGACGAAATGCAGCGCCGTGGCGTCGGCACCCGCACGGGCCGCGAAATGGGCCACCTGGCGCAGAACGGCCCCGGCGGCATGCTGCAAGTGCTGGAGCAATTGCCCAAGCAGCGCAAGGTACTTATCCATATCAACAACACCAACCCGATCCTCGACGAAGACTCGCCTGAACGGGCCGAGTTGGCGCGGCGCAATGTAGAAGTAGCCTACGACGGCATGAGCATTGAATTGTAGGAGAGCCCCAATGACCGACACACCGCTGACCCCCGCCGAATTTGAACAGGCCTTGCGGGCCAAGGGCGCGTTCTACCATATCCATCACCCGTACCACGTGGCGATGTATGAAGGCCGGGCCACCCGCGAGCAGATCCAGGGCTGGGTCGCCAACCGGTTCTACTACCAGGTGAACATCCCGCTGAAGGACGCCGCGATCCTGGCCAACTGCCCGGACCGGGAAATCCGTCGCGAGTGGATCCAGCGCCTGCTCGATCATGACGGCGCACCCGGCGAAGACGGCGGCATCGAAGCCTGGCTGCGCCTGGGCCAGGCGGTGGGCCTGGACCCGGATCAACTGCGTTCCCAGGAACTGGTGTTGCCCGGCGTGCGGTTTGCCGTGGATGCCTACGTCAATTTCGCCCGCCGGGCCAGTTGGCAGGAAGCCGCCAGCAGCTCGCTGACCGAGTTGTTCGCCCCGCAGATCCACCAGTCGCGCCTCGACAGCTGGCCCCAGCATTACCCATGGATCGACCCTGCCGGCTACGAGTATTTCCGTACCCGCCTGGGCCAGGCCCGGCGTGATGTCGAGCACGGACTGGCGATCACGCTTGCGCACTACACCAGCCGCGCCGGTCAGGAGCGGATGCTGGAGATTCTCCAGTTCAAACTCGACATCCTTTGGAGCATGCTCGATGCCATGAGCATGGCCTACGAACTGAACCGCCCGCCTTATCACAGCGTGACCGCGCAACGGGTCTGGCATAAAGGGATCACGCTATGAGTTTCGACCGCAGCAAAAAGCCGACCTGGCGCCAGGGTTACCGCTACCAGTACGAGCCAGCGCAGAAGGGCCATGTGTTGCTGTACCCCGAAGGCATGATCAAGCTCAACGACAGCGCCGCCTTGATTGGCGGTTTGATCGACGGCGAGCGCAGTGTGGCGGCCATCATTGGCGAGCTGGAGCAGCAATTCCCCGGCGTACCCGAACTCGGTGAAGACATCGAGCAATTCATGGAGGTGGCGCGTGCACAGCACTGGATCGAACTTGCCTGAAAAGCCCGAGATCGGCCTGCCGCTATGGTTGCTCGCCGAGCTGACCTATCGCTGCCCGCTGCAGTGCCCGTACTGCTCCAACCCGCTGGATTTCGCCGAGCAGGGCAAGGAGTTGAGTACCGAGCAATGGATCAAGGTGTTTCGCGAAGCCCGGGAAATGGGCGCGGCACAACTGGGGTTTTCCGGCGGTGAGCCACTGGTGCGCCAGGATCTCGCCGAGCTGATCGCCGAGGCGCGCAAGCTGGGGTTTTATACCAACCTGATCACCTCCGGCATCGGCTTGACCGAGCAGAAGATCAGCGACTTCAAGAAAGCCGGCCTGGACCATATCCAGATCAGCTTCCAGGCCAGCGATGAACAGGTGAACAACCTGCTGGCCGGGTCCAAAAAGGCTTTCGCGCAGAAGCTGGAAATGGCCCGGGCGGTCAAAGCCCATGGCTATCCGATGGTGCTGAACTTCGTCACCCATCGGCACAATATCGACAAGATCGACCGCATCATCGAACTGTGCATTGCGCTGGAGGCAGACTTTGTCGAACTCGCCACCTGCCAGTTCTATGGCTGGGCCCAGCTCAACCGTGTTGGCCTGCTGCCGACCCAGGAACAACTGACCCGTGCCGAACGCATCACCAACGAATACCGCGCCAAGCTGGAAGCCGAAGGGCATCCGTGCAAGCTGATCTTTGTCACGCCGGACTACTACGAGGAACGCCCTAAGGCCTGTATGAATGGCTGGGGCAGTATCTTTCTGACAGTGACACCAGACGGCACTGCCCTACCTTGTCACGGCGCCCGACAGATGCCGGTGCAGTTTCCCAATGTGCGCGACCACAGCATGCAGCACATCTGGTACGACTCGTTTGGCTTCAACCGCTTTCGTGGTTACGACTGGATGCCAGAGCCATGCCGCTCGTGCGACGAGAAGGAAAAGGACTTCGGCGGCTGCCGCTGCCAGGCGTTCATGCTAACCGGCGACGCCAGCAATGCTGACCCGGTGTGCAGCAAGTCCGCCGATCACGGCATCATCCTCAATGCCCGGCTCGAAGCCGAGCACGCGACGCAGACCATCGAGCACCTGGCTTTTCGCAATGAGCGAAACTCCAGGCTGATCGCCAAAGGCTGACCGATCAACGCTTGGCGATGATGTAGACCGCATGCACGATGCCAGGGATGTAGCCGCACAGGGTCAACAGGATATTCAGCCAGAACGCGCCGGCGAAACCCACTTGCAGGAACACACCCAGTGGCGGCAGCAGAATGGCGATGATGATACGAATGAAATCCATGGGTCAGCTCCGAATAATCGGCTCGTGTGAGCCGTACAGCTAATCGACCCTGGCCGCGCGTGAGGGTTCAGTGGAATCTGGCACCGGGCCATCCTCCTCAGGCAAGGATCTCCAATCCGTGCTTTTGCACGATGCTCAGCAGCTTGAGCGCCATGCCGCTGGGTTGCTTCTCGCCGGACTCCCATTGCTTGATTGTCGACGCACTGGTGTTCAGGTAGCGGGCGAACACCGGTTGGCTGACATGACTGCGCTCGCGCAGTTGCTTGATCTGGTCGGCAGGTATCTGTGCCGGCACAGGCGCAATGCACAGCTCATCGAATTCACGAAGGGTGGTCTTGCTGATGGCGCCAATCGAATGCAGCGCGCTGGCCGATTGGTGAATGGACTCCAGCGCTTGGCTTTCATATTTTTTGGTCATGATGTATCTCCACAAACTCCCTGAGATCCAGCAACTGCTGGATCTGTATTTCGTTTAAGCCTTCATAGGCCTTTGCCAACGCCCGAAACCCAGTCAATTCCTTGTGACTGATATTGCTTTGTTCTTGCTTGGCGAACAGAAACTGATAAACCCAGTAATGCCTGCCCTTCGCCAGGACGATGGAGCGATGCCGGTTGTGATTGAGGCGTTTCTTCCAGACTCCACCACCCAGATTGTCCGCCTGGCCCCTGAGCATCTCACCAAATGCCTCTCTTAATTGCGAATCGCAGATCCAGGCCTTGCTGGCGGCATCAGCAAAATGCCGGCTTTTGAACAGTCGCAGCTTCATAGGCATCCCTTCCCCATAAACATACCACCTGGTGGTACAGATTAAAAATAGGGGTCACAAAAAATCTTTGCGCCCTTCCGGCACTCCCTGCCGGTGCCCGCTAAAAAGCCATTTTTCTCGATGAGCCTCAAGCGTCCTTTTCAATCCAGAAATTACACACAAAAAAACGCCCCCAGCCAAAAGAATCAAGCTGGAGGCGCTGCGTATACCGCGAGACGGTTCAGGAATAGGGGGTTAAACAGCGATGCCCTTGCGGCATTGCAGTTGGGCGGTGTGCACACGGGAAAACGCACGGGCCAGGCGCAGTAGCATTTCGTCGATATTGCTCTTGCTTACCGTCAACGCCGGGGTAAAGCGCAGGCAGTTGGGTTGTGGGGCATTGAGGATCAGGCCCTCATAAAGCGCCGCTTTTACCACTGCATCTGCCGAATCTTCTGACAAGCTCAGGCCCAACAACAGGCCCTGGCCCCGCAGTTCGCCCTGGCCATAGCGGTGGGCAAGCCGCGCCAGGCCTTCGCCCAGGTACTGGCTGGTATCACGTACGTGTTCGAGAAAGCCGTGCCCCAGCACGTTATCGAGCACAGCGACGCCGGCGGCCGCCATCAGGGCATTGCCGTGATGGGTGCCTTCCAACTCACCGATTTCAAAACAGCAGGCTTTGCCGCGAGCCAGCAGCGCAGCCAATGGCACTCCGCCACCCAGGCCTTTACCCAAGGCGACGATATCGGCGCGCACGCCGTAGCGCTGTTCGGCCAGCAAGGTGCCGCAACGGCCCATCCCCGTCTGTACTTCATCAAGAATCAGCAGAATGCCCAACTCCCGGCACAACCGCTCCACACCCTTGAGGTAATGCTCGGTGGCCGGGATGACGCCGGCTTCGCCCTGGATCGGTTCCAGCATGATCGCGACGGTTTGTGCGTCGACCGCGGCATGCAGGGCGGGCAGGTCATTGAACGGTACGTGGCAGAAGCCTGGCAGTTGTGGCTCGAAGCGATTGTCGCCAGAGGCCGCCAGCGTCGCCAGGCTGCGCCCGTGGCTGGCGTTGCCAGCGGTAATGATGCGATAGGCGCCACCACGGTGCAGCTGGCCCCACTTGCGCGCCAGCTTGATCGCCGCCTCGCAGGCTTCCGTACCGCTGTTGAGCAGGTAGGCCTGGTCGCTGCCGGTGCTGTGGCACAGGCGGTCCACCAGGTTCAGTTGGCTGCGGTTGTGCAGCCCGTTGCCGGGGTTGATCAGCGCTTGCGCTTGGTCGGCCAACGCGCGCACCAAAACTGAAGGGCTGTGGCCAAGGCTGTTGGCCGCACCACCCTGGGTAAAGTCGAGGTAGGCACGGTCTTCACTGTCCCATAGCCAGGAACCCTGGCCACGTACGAAAACCTGCGGAGGGCGGGCCACTGTGGGCATCAGGGATTGAGTGGAAAGCTCATCACGCAGCATCGGGGTTTTCGCGTCCAGTAACAGATCGTCCAGGCTCGGCGCCGGACGGCGCAAGTTGAACAGGTTCATGCCTGCACACCCCACGGGTTGTTGGCAACCCTGGATTGGCGGAAGCCCGGCAATACGTTTTTTGCCTTGCCTATGTAAACACCATCGCTGCAAACGGTATTCATCTCGCGTCTTGGCCCTGTAAGCCCTATGAATAGGCGCTAGACTAGGCGCCTTGGGGGCGTACAGCCATTTCGATTTTCCAGCATTTTCGATAAGCATTACTTATGGATTTCAAGCAACTGCGTTATTTCGTCGCGGTGTACGAAGAGGGCCATGTGGGCCGGGCCGCAGAGCGCCTGTCGATTTCCCAGCCAGCGCTGTCGCAGCAGATCCGCCAGCTGGAGCAGCACCTCGATGTCAGCTTGTTCGAACGCAGCAGTAAACGCCTGTTGCCGACCCTGGCTGCCCACACCTTGTACAACCATGCCCTGCCGTTGCTCGATGGCATGCAGCAAGCCGTCGAGGCCCTGCGGCACTTCAAGGGCCAGGCGCTGCGGACCCTGGCTATCGGTGTGCTGCAAACCGTGCACACCAGCCTGGTGCCACAGATGCTCGAACGCGTGCGCAAAGCCCAGCCACACCTGGTGGTGCAGATCTATGAGCTGACGGGCCTGGAGATCGAACGTCGCCTGCTCAATGGCTCGCTGGACATTGGCATCAGCTACCTACCGGCACGCCAACCGGGCTTGCACGGCGTACTGCTGTATGAAGATGAACTGAAAGTAGTCATCCCTGCCGATCATCCTTTGCGTGAATTCAAGAAGGTCTCCCTCAAACAAGCAGCGGAACTGCCCATGCTGTTGCTCGGGGAAGAGTTCCAGATCAGGCAGATCTGGCAGGCGCAACTGGCGAACCTGGGGCGCCGGCCGCAGGTCCAGGCCGAGCTGAACACCATGGTGGGGATTCTCGACAGCCTGCCCCATACCCGTCTGGCGACAGTACTGCCTGGCCGATCACAGGATGAACACAGCAGCCACGCGCTATTGTGGAAGCCCTTGAGTGAGCCACGGGTGCCGCTGAAAGTAGGTTTGGTGTGCCGGGATGTACAACGTCAGCAAGCCACGCTGGAGTTGCTGCGCACCTTGCTCGAAGACGTGATGAATGGGCCACATGGGCCGGCAAGCCCGGTAGACGGGCTGGCCTGAACTTTTTCGCGGGCAATAAGAAAACCCCGCCGAAGCGGGGCTTTGCAGACTGTTTCCCTGACATCCATTTCACTCCGCCACCCTGGCAGAATCCTACGTGTCCCTGTTGTTGCTTTGCGCTTCCTGCGCGACGTCCATGTGAAGTAGATTAGCTGTGGATCCAATCTGGCGATAGAGGACGATTAGCAGTACGTCATGTAAGAGAATGCTTACATGACCTCCCCCGATTAGAACTGCGCTTCGTCCAGCAAGAACAGCGATTCACTGCCGGCCTTCACGGAGGCACTCAGGGAGTGAATACGCGGCAGCAGACGAGCGAAGTAGAAGCGCGCCGTCCCCAGTTTGCTGGCGTAGAAGTCTTCCTCAGTCTCCTTGCCCAAAGCCGCCTTGGCCATCAACGCCCACATATAGGCATAGGCCATGTAGCCGAAGGCATGCAGATACTCCACCGAGGCCGCGCCGATTTCATTCGGGTTGGTCTTGGCGCGATCCAGCACCCAGGCAGTCAAGGTGTCGAGTTCGTCCACCGCGGCGCTCAGGGGCTGGGTGAACTCAGCCAGGTCGCTGCTGGCCGTGGCGATGAAGTGGCGGATCTCATCGGCAAACAGGGTGT
Organism: Pseudomonas proteolytica; assembly: GCF_007858275.1. Taxonomy (GTDB): domain Bacteria; phylum Pseudomonadota; class Gammaproteobacteria; order Pseudomonadales; family Pseudomonadaceae; genus Aquipseudomonas; species Aquipseudomonas proteolytica. Next base: position 224,116 of record NZ_VFEV01000003.1, on the reverse strand, counting down.
AGAACGCCCCGCCGCTGCCAACGATCTTGCGCCCCATCAAGTCCAGCGCCTGGATGCCGTTGGTGCCTTCGTAGATCTGCGTGATACGCACGTCACGCACCAACTGCTCCTGGCCCCACTCACGGATATAACCATGGCCGCCGAAGATCTGCTGGCCGTGCACGGTGGTTTCCAGGCCCAGGTCGGTGAGGAAGGCCTTGGATACCGGGGTCAGCAGCGCCACCAGGTCATCCGCGCGCTTGCGGGTCGCGGCGTCTTCGCTGAACTTGGCGGTGTCCAGTTGCATCGCCACATAAGTGGAAAACGCACGGCCGCCTTCGTTCGCCGCCTTCATGGTCAGCAACATGCGGCGCACGTCAGGGTGGTTGATGATCGGGTCGGCGATCTTGTCCTGGGCCTTGGGGCCAGTCGGCGAACGGCTTTGCAGGCGGTCACGCGCGTATTCCACAGCGTTCTGGTAAGAACGCTCGCCGGTCGCCAGGCCCTGGATGCCGACGCCCAGGCGCTCGTAGTTCATCATGGTGAACATCGCCGCCAGGCCACGGTTCGGCTCGCCGACCAGGTAGCCAACGGCGTCGTCGAAGTTCATCACACAAGTGGCGGAAGCCTGGATGCCCATCTTGTGTTCGATCGAACCACAGGTCACCGGGTTGCGTGCGCCCAGGCTGCCATCGGCATTGACCATGAACTTGGGCACCAGGAACAGCGAGATGCCCTTGGGACCGGCCGGAGCGTCCGGCAACTTGGCCAGCACCAGGTGGATGATGTTTTCGGTGAGGTCGTGTTCGCCACCGGTGATGAAGATCTTGGTCCCGCTGACCTTGTAGGAACCGTCCGCCTGGGGCTCGGCCTTGGTACGAATAATCCCCAGATCGGTGCCGGCATGGGGCTCGGTCAGGCACATGGAACCGGCCCACACGCCCGCGTACATATTCGGCAGGTAAGTGGCTTTCAGTTCTTCACTGGCGTGGGTGTTGATCGACACGCAAGCGCCGGACGTCAGCATGGGGTACAGGCCAAACGCCAGGCCCGAGGAGTTGATCATTTCTTCGACCTGGGCCGACACGGCCTTGGGCATGCCCATGCCACCGTAGGCCGGGTCGCCCCCTACGCCCACCCAGCCGCCTTCGGCATAGGTCTTGTAGGCTTCGGGAAAGCCGGCCGGCGTGGTGACCACGCCGTTGTCCCAGCGGCAACCTTCCTCGTCGCCGCTGCGGCTCAACGGGGCGATGGTCTTGGCGGTGACTTTGCCAGCCTCTTCAAGGATTGCCTCGACGGTTTGGGCGTCGACGGTCTCGGCCAGGGCCGGCAATTGCGCCCACAGCTTGGCAACCTCGAATACTTCGTTGAGGACGAAGCGCATATCGCGCAGCGGCGCTTTGTAGTCAGCCATGGCAAACCTCGTAGGAACGTTAAAAGTGATTCGGTAGGATCGGTTTCACAGACCCGGAGTGTAACCGAACAACTTTTGTGACACATAGGGTCTGCTTGTGACCAACTGGTATTTAACAGTCACGCCACCGATTCCTACAAGGCGAACAGCTCGGCAGGCAGGCTCATCAAGCAATCACTGCCCGCCTCCACCGCCGCCCGATGTGCACTGGTGCGCGGCAACAGACGCTTGAAGTAAAACTCGCAAGTCGCCAACTTGCCACGGGCGTAGTCCGCATCGCCTTGGCCTGCATCCAGCTGCGCCTGGGCCACCAGCGCCATGCGCAGCCACAGGTAGGCATGGATGATGTAACCGCTGTACATCAAGTAATCCAGGGCCGCCGCGCCGACTTCATCGGGATTTTTCATCGCCGCCATGCCGACTTTGGTCGTCAACTCGCCCCATTGTTGGTTCAGCTCATTGAGCTGCGCGACTTGGGCCTTGAGTTGTGGATGCTCGGCATTCGCCGCGCAAAACTTATGCACGATTTTGGTAAAGCCGCGCAGCAACTTGCCCTGGCTGCCCAACACCTTGCGCCCCAGCAAATCCAGGGCCTGGATCCCATTGGTGCCTTCGTAGATCGGCGCGATCCGGCAGTCGCGCACCAACTGTTCCATGCCCCACTCGCGGATAAAACCGTGGCCGCCAAACACCTGCATGCCGTGGTTGGTCACCTCTAGCCCGGTTTCGGTCATAAAGGCTTTGCAGATCGGCGTGAGGAACGCCAACAGGTCTTCGGCCTGCTGGCGCTGCTGCGGGTCGTCGCTCAGGTGTGCGGTGTCCAGCAGTTGCGCGGTGAAATAAGTCAGGGCGCGGTTGCCTTCATTGAAGGCTTTCATGGTCAGCAGCATGCGCCGCACATCGGGATGCACGATGATCGGATCTGCCGGCTTATCGGGGGCCTTGGCGCCGGTCAGGGCGCGCATCTGCAGACGGTCGTTGGCGTACTGGATCGCGCCCTGGAAGCTCGCTTCACCCAGGCACAGCCCCTGCATGCCCGTGCCCAGGCGCGCATGGTTCATCATGGTGAACATGCAGTTCAGGCCCTTGTTGGCCTCGCCGATCAGATAGCCCTCGGCACCATCGAAGTTCAGCACGCAGGTGGCCGAGGCCTTGATCCCCATCTTGTGCTCGATGGAGCCGCAACTGACCCCATTGCGCGCGCCGGAACCGGCGAGGAACTTGGGCACGATAAACAGCGAAATGCCCTTGGTGCCGGGCGGCGCGTCCGGCAACTTGGCCAGCACCAGGTGGATGATGTTTTCGCTCATATCGTGTTCACCGGCGGAGATGAAAATCTTGCTGCCGGTTACCGCATAGCTGCCGTTGGCCTGGGGCACGGCGCGGGTCTTGATGATGCCAAGGTCGGTGCCGCAGTGGGCTTCGGTCAGGCACATGGTGCCCGTCCACTGGCCAGCGGTGAGTTTGGTCAGGTAGGTGTCTTTCTGCTCGGCAGTGCCGTGGGCGTGGATCGCCGACATGGCGCCGTGGGTCAGGCCGGGGTACATGCCCCAGGAAGTGTTGCTGGAGCCGATCATCTCGCTGAGCACCAACCCCAGGGAAGACGGCAGGCCTTGGCCGCCGTAGGCCGGATCCGCCGCCAGGCCGTGCCAGCCGCCTTCGACGTATTGCGCAAAGGCTTCCTTGAAGCCTTTGGGTGTGGTCACCACGCCATTATCAAAATGGCAGCCCTCTTCATCACCCGGGCGATTCAACGGTGCCAGCACGTTTTCGCAGAACCTGGCGCCTTCTTCGAGGATCGCGCTGACCATGTCCGGGCTGGCCTCGGTGGCGCCCAGGGCCGCGTAGTGAGCAGGGAAATCAAACACGTGATCAATCAGAAAGCGCATGTCGCGCAGGGGAGCTTTATAGGCAGGCATGGTGATGTCTCCGGCGGCAGATGACTGCAACCTACTGCCGTAGGTGCCCCCGGACAATCACTGTACAGGCGCTGAATACACCACCATCACTCAACCGGCAGCGCCCTGCATGCGCACCGCGCCACGGCGGTTCTGGCCGGCCGCCACCACACAGTTACGCCCGGCACCCTTGGCGTTGTACAGCGCTTGGTCAGCAGACTTGAGCACTTCTTCCGGGGTGCGCTGCTCGATCTGGCGCTCGGCGACGCCGATGCTGATGGTCACCGACACGCTGGAGTCGCCGCCACCCGAACGGCGCTGACGCCCCTGGTGATCGTCCTGGGGGCGACTGTCCTGGTTGCGCAACTTGATGTGGTAGTTGGCAATGACCTCGCGGATTGCTTCCAGGTGCGGCAGGCACTCATCCAGGGTCTTGCCGGCGAACACTACGGCAAATTCTTCGCCGCCATACCGGTAGGCCCGACCACCGCCGCTGACTTTCGACAGTTTGCTGGCGACCAACCGCAGCACCTGGTCGCCGACGTCGTGACCGTGGGTGTCGTTGAAGCGCTTGAAGTGGTCGACGTCGCTCATCGCCAGTACATAGTTGCGCCCCAGGCGCTGCATGCGCTCGTTGAGGGCGCGACGCCCCGGCAGGCCGGTGAGCTCATCGCGAAAGGCCATTTGATAGGCCTCATGGGACACGCCTGCAGCGATCATCAACATCACCTGGCTGCACATGATGTTCAGGGTGAACGGCAGAATAAAGGTCTGCGGCAACATCCAGAACATCCCCAGCAACCCCACCAACTGCGCCGCATGCAACGGCCGCGGCTCGCGCCAGTACTGGGCTGCCAGGGCGACAAAACCCAGCAGGAACATCGGGTACGACAGTTGGACCAAGCTCATCCACGCGCCATGCAACGCCGGCCAGCGAATCTCCGCCAACCAGTTGAGCAACGGTCCCGGGTAACTCTGCTCCAGGCCAAGGGCTACGCTGCCCACGGCAAGCAGCACCGCGCAACGTGCGACAAAGTCGCGGAACAGGTGGGTTTTCTCCTGCCAGAGGGCATAGATACTGAACAACATCGGCAACAGCAGGCATACCAGATGAAACACCACGGCAGCGTCTTCGCGCACGCGGCCATGGTCGCGATAGAAATCGGTCTGGGTATCCAGGAGGAAGTAAGCGACGTACACCGTCACCATCAGGAACAGCTCGCGCTGGCGGCGGTACACCGCGCAATAGGCACCGCCCAGCAGCAACACCAGGGTCGGCAGCACGTTGAACAGCGAGGTGAAGAAGACGTTGAGGTCCTTGACGTAAGCAGCCGACAACCCCGCCAGCAATAACAGCAACGATGGTAGGAAATGACTGAAACGTACAGCAGACGCGCGCGACAAGGGTAAAGCTCCGACCCACAAAAAAGATGGCACAGTGCCTTCACTGCTGACAGTTAAGCACACTCAATGTGACCTGTATCACATTGCCATCACTGTAACGGCAGCAACGGGCAATCCCTGAGCGCGCCACTCAGGTTTTTTCACCCGCCTATAAAAAAGCCGCCGCTCCCGAAAGAGCGGCGGCCTGGCAGTGAACCCGCCGGGGCTTAGTAGCCCAGGTCGAAGTTCTCTTCTTTCATGTCCATCAGGTTGTTGGCACCCGACAGCATGGTCGCTACGTGGGTACGGGTACGCGGCAGGATGCGCTGGAAGTAGAAGCGCGCAGTCTGCAGCTTGGCGGTGTAGAAGCCTTCTTCGCTGGTGCCGGCAGCCAGTTTTTCGGCAGCCAGGCGCGCCATGTCGGCCCAGAAGTAAGCCAGGCAGGCATAACCGGAGTACATCAGGTAGTCCACGGAGGCGGCACCGACTTCTTCACGGTCCTTCATGGCAGCCATGCCGACCTTCATGGTCAACTCGCCCCATTCCTTGTTCAGTGCCGCCAACGGTGCGACGAACTCGCTGACCGCTGCGTTGCCTTCGTTGGCCTGGCAGAACTTGTGCACGATCTTGGTGAAGCCCTTGAGCGCTTCGCCCTGGGTCATCAGCACTTTACGGCCGAGCAGGTCCAGCGCCTGGATGCCGGTGGTGCCTTCGTACAGCATCGAGATGCGGCTGTCGCGAACGTTCTGCTCCATGCCCCACTCGGCGATGAAGCCGTGACCGCCGTAGATCTGTACGCCGTGGTTGGCAGATTCAAACCCGACTTCGGTCATGAACGCCTTGGCGATCGGGGTCATGAAAGCCAGCAGGCCATCAGCCTGTTTCTTGGCTTCGTCGTCGGTACCGTACTTGACGATATCCACTTGCTTGGCGGTGAAGTACACCATCGCACGGTTGCCTTCAGCGAAGGCTTTCATGGTCAGCAGCATGCGACGCACGTCCGGGTGGACGATGATCGGGTCAGCGGCCTTGTCCGGTGCTTTCGGGCCAGTCAGGGAACGCATTTGCAGGCGGTCACGCGCATATTTCAAGCCCCCCTGGAAACCGATCTCGGCATGGGACAGGCCTTGCAGCGCGGTACCCAGGCGAGCGGTGTTCATAAAGGTGAACATGCAGTTCAGGCCTTTGTTCGCCGGGCCGATCAGGTAACCGGTGGCCGCGTCGAAGTTCATCACGCAGGTGGCGTTGCCGTGGATACCCATCTTGTGTTCCAGGGAGCCACAGGACACCGCGTTGCGCTCACCCACCGAACCATCGGCGTTGGGCAGGAACTTAGGCACGATAAACAGCGAAATGCCTTTGGTGCCAGCCGGAGCATCCGGCAGGCGGGCCAGTACGATGTGGACGATGTTGTCGGCCATGTCGTGTTCACCGGCCGAGATGAAGATCTTGGTCCCGGAGACTTTGTAGGAACCGTCGGCCTGAGGTTCGGCCTTGGTGCGCAGCATGCCCAGGTCGGTGCCGCAGTGCGGCTCGGTCAGGCACATGGTGCCGGTCCACTCGCCCGAGACCAGTTTGGTCAGGTAGGCATCTTGCTGCTCGGGGGTACCGTGCTCGGAAATGGTGTTCATCGCACCATGGGACAGGCCTGGGTACATGCCCCACGACCAGTTGGCCTCACCGACCATCTCGCTGACGGCCAGGCCCAGGGATTCCGGCAGGCCTTGGCCGCCGTGCGCCACGTCGTGGGCCAGGCTTGGCCAGCCACCTTCGACGAATTGTTTGTAGGCTTCTTTGAAACCAGTAGGGGTTTTTACGCCTGACTCGCTCCAGGTGCACCCTTCGATGTCACCGACGCGGTTCAACGGGGCCAGCACTTGCTCACAAAACTTGGCGCCTTCTTCGAGAATGGCGTCAACCATGTCTGGGGTAGCGTCCTGGCAAGCCGGCAGGCTCTGATAGTGCGCTTCGTAGCCGAGCAGTTCGTCACGAACGAAGCGAATATCACGCAAGGGGGCCTTGTAGTCAGGCATAGCGATAAACCTCTGCTGATGAATCCTGGAATGAACAACCGCGTGGATTTGTTGTAGCGGTCAAACAGTTGTTTGAAACATACGTTTACGCCCAATCCTTGTCAAGCGCCCCGCAGATGCCGTTTGTCATGACACAGGTCAACGCCAGGCGCAACAAGGCCTGCAGCGTGATGCCGCATGACCGGTCAAAGATTGGAAGATAGGTATGTTGAAGAAATCGGGGTGGCTAGAGGCTTGTCGTGGCGAGGGGGCTTGTCCCCCGTTGGGCTGCAAAGCAGCCCCAATAAGACACACCGAGACTTATCAGATACACCGAGGTGGCAGATTCTGGGGCTGCTGCGCAGCCCAACGGGGGACTAGCCCCCTCGCCACAATGATCCCGCTGGATCAGGCGTAGGTATCGATCAACGTGCCGAGCATTTCGTCGGAAGCCTTGGCGACTTTCGCGCCCAGCTCAACCTGGAGCTTGCCTTCAGCCAGTTCCACCATGTTGCTCGCGGAGCTGGTCGGCTGGCCGCGATTGACCGCCTGCAAGCGGTCATTCTGCGCATCCGAAGGCTGGCTGGTGGCAGCACTGGCGATTTTGCCGGCGGCCTGGTCGACGCGGTTTTGCCCGGCCTGAATAGTGCTCAGGCCTGAATAAAACGCACTGCTTCCAGAGATTTCCATGGCGTAAACCTGCCTTGCAATAAATCGTGAATCCTTATTGAAGCAGACAATCTGGCAAAAGGCCCGTCAATAACACTAATGGCATAATGCCTTATCCCTAGGAAAAACTAATCAAGCAAGTCCAGTTGCAGGTACTCGGCCACCGCTTCGGCCGTGGGTTGCTTGAGCCGTGGTACCCGGCCCAGGCACGGCGCCGGCAGGCGTTCGGCCAAGGTGGCGAGGTTTTCTTCCAGACGGGAGGTCTTCGGATCGATGATATTGGCCACCCATCCCGCCAGCGGCAAACCGTCCCGGGCGATGGCTTCGGCGCTCAGCAGCGCATGATTGATACACCCCAGGCGCACGCCCACCACCAGGATCACCGGTAACTGCAAGGCCTTGGCCAAATCCGACAGGTTGTCCTGATCAGCCAGCGGCACGCGCCAGCCACCGGCACCTTCAATCAGCGTGAAGTCCGCGTGTTTGTCGAGGATGTGCTGCATCGGCTTGAGCAGGGCTTGCACGGTCAGCGCCACACCCGCTTCACGGGCCGCCAGGTGCGGCGCGATGGCGGGTTCAAAGGCCAGTGGATTGACTTCGGCATAGGCCAGCGGCAACGAACACTCCGCCAGCAAGGCCAGAGCATCGGCGTTGCGCAAGCCCCGTGTGGTCACTTCGCAGCCCGAGGCCACCGGCTTGCCGGCAGCGGTGCTCTTGCCGGCCTGTCGGGCCGCATGCAACAGGCCTGCGGCGACGGTGGTCTTGCCGACATCGGTGTCGGTGCCCGTGACGAAATAGGCAGCGCTCATAAGGGCTTCTCCAGTACGGCATACACGACTTGATAGGTGGCTGGCAGGCCCTGGGCCTGGCGCAACTGCTCGTAGGCCTGCACCAAGGCAACAATCCGCGCCCGGCCCGTCAAGCCGCCAGGGCGCCCCGGGTTGAGATTGTGGGCCCCCAAAGCTTTCAATTCGTGGGTCAGGCTGCGTACATCCGGGTAATGCAACACGTGGGGGCGCTGCTCCAGGCTCACCACGCGCAAGCCACTGGCCGCGCACTGCTGTTGGTACGTGCTGAACGGGCGGAACCGGTTGACGTGAACCATTGCGTCCGCCGCCCGCCAACTGTCGCGCAACTCATCCAGGGTGCCGACGCACAGGCTGGCAAACGCCAGCACGCCACCGGGCTGCAACACCCGTCGCGCCTCACTGAGTACCGCCGGGAAGTCAGCACACCACTGCACCGCCAGGCTGGAGAAGATCAGCCCGCAACTACCGTCCTGTAGCGGCAAACGCTCGGCATCCCCGGCGATAAAGTGCTCGGCACCGCCCAAGGGCCGCGCGTGGCTGAGCATCCCTTCGGCGATATCCAGCGCCAGGCCTTGGCCCTGCGGGAACGTGCTATTCAATGCGCGGCTGAAATATCCGGTGCCGCAGCCCAGATCCAGCCAGCGCCGGGGCATCAACGCCGATGGCAAGCGCCCAAGCAACTCGCTGCCCACGTCACGCTGCAACGCGGCAACGCTGTCATAACTGGCCGCCGCCCTGGAAAACGACGCCGCCACCTGGCGTTTGTCGGGCAAGGCACCCGGCAGTGGAGGATGGGACAAATCAGTCATCGCCGCACTCATGCAAAAAAGCCTGGATCGCCGCCGCCACTCCATGGGGGTTGTCCAGTAGGAAAGCGTGTCCGGCCTGCTCAATCAGACCGACCTCAACATCAGGCAATAACTTCAGCAGCTCAGTGCCGGCCTCGCAGGGCACCAACTCATCCAGGCCGGCGAACACGTGCAACTGCGGGCCACGAAAGGCCTGCAGGGCCTCGCGGGTGTCCAGTTGTGCAAGCAGCTCCAGGCCGCTCATCAGCGCACTGGACGCCGTAGCCGGCGCGCTGCTGACCAGCAAGCGCGCGATGCCCCGTGGGTCTTGCGTCCCCTTGGCGCACAACAGGCCAAAGCGCTTGAGGGTGACTTGCGAATCGGCGTGGCAACCCGCCAGGAACGCGTCGAACGTCTCGGCCGGCATTGCGCTGGGCCAGCCCTCGTGCGCCACAAAACAGGGGTTACTGGCCAAGGTCAGCAAGCCGCAGCAGCGATCGCCGCGCCGTGCCGCCAACTCGGATGCGAGCATTCCGCCCAGGGACCAACCGCCCAGCCAGGCGTTGTCTGGCAACGTGGCATCGAGCTCGTCGAGCCATTCATCAGGGTCGCTGCTGGTGAGCACCGGCAACGGTTCGATATCCACCCGCAAGCGCTCATCCAGACCACGCAAGGCGGCGGCCAAGGGCTCCAGTGGCGACACACCCAGCCCCCAGCCGGGGAGCAGTATCAGTCGATCACGCATGGTCGGACTCCGGGTCTGACAAGCGGAAACACTCTTCCAATGCGTCTAACAATAGTCGCACCTGCGCCTCAGTGTGGGCGGCCGTCAAGGTCACACGCAAACGGGCACTGCCGGCCGGCACGGTAGGCGGGCGGATGGCCGTGACCATGATGCCGCGCTCGCGCAGCATCTGCGACAGGCGCACCGCGCGCGCACTGTCGCCAATCATGATTGGCTGGATCGGGGTAAAGCTGTCCATCAACACCAGGCCGATCTGCTCGGCACCCTGGCGGAACTGGCGGATCAGCGAGTGCAAATGCTCACGCCGCCAGTGCTCGCTGCGCAGCAGTTCCAGGCTTTTGAGGGTGGCGCAGGCCAGCGCCGGCGGTTGGCTGGTGGTGTAGATATACGGGCGGGCGAATTGGATCAGGCTTTCGATCAACTCCTCGCTGCCAGCAACGAACGCCCCGGCGGTCCCGAAGGCTTTGCCCAGGGTGCCGACCAACACCGGCACATCCTCCTGGCTCAGGCCAAAATGCTCGACGATCCCGCCGCCCGTGGCGCCCAACGGCCCGAAGCCATGGGCATCATCCACCATCAGCCAGGCGCCCTTGGCCCGGGTTTCGCGGGCCAGGGCCGGTAGGTCCGCAAGGTCGCCGTCCATGCTGAACACGCCGTCAGTGACTACCAGGGTATTGCCGCAGGCTCTTTCCAGGCGCTTGGCCAGGCTGACCGCATCGTTATGCAGATAGCGATTGAACCGCGCGCCGGACAGTAAGCCTGCATCCAGCAGGGACGCGTGGTTGAGCCGGTCTTCGAGTACCGTATCGCCCTGCCCCACCAAGGCGGTGACGGTACCGAGGTTGGCCATATAACCGGTGGTGAACAACAGCGCACGCGGGCGCCCGGTGAACTCGGCCAGCGCCTCTTCCAACTCATGGTGTGGCGTGCTGTGGCCGACGACCAAGTGCGAGGCCCCTCCGCCCACGCCCCAACGGGCAGCACCGGCCTGCCAGGCTTCAATCACTTGCGGGTGATTGGCCAGGCCCAGGTAGTCGTTATTGCAAAAGGCCAACAACGGCTGGCCGTCCACCACCACCTGCGGGCCCTGGGGACTTTGCAGCAGCGGGCGCTGGCGATAGAGGTGTTCTGTACGGCGGGCAGCGAGGCGCGCGGCGAGATCAAAAGACATGCTGGCCTCATATTCAAGGGATTGAACTCGATCAAAAATGTGGGAGCGGGCTTGCCCGCGATTACGGTGTGTCAGTCAGCTAATGTCTTGACTGACCCTCCCTGATCGCGGGCAAGCCCGCTCCCACATTTGGATGGCATTTCAATCAGACGACAGCGTTGTAGAACTGCTCGCTGCTTTTCTGCTCGACCAACGCCTGCTCAATCGCCGCCTGGTGCACTTCATCGGCGTGCTCTTCACGAGCTTCCGGCAGGATGCCCAGCCGTGAGAACAACTGCATGTCCTTGTCGGCCTGCGGGTTGGCGGTGGTCAGCAACTTGTCGCCGTAGAAAATCGAGTTGGCACCGGCAAAGAACGCCAAAGCCTGCATCTGCTCGTTCATCGCTTCACGGCCGGCGGACAGCCGCACATGGGATTGCGGCATCAGGATGCGCGCCACGGCGAGCATGCGGATAAAGTCGAACGGGTCGATATCCTCGGCATTCTCCAGGGGCGTACCGGCCACCTTCACCAGCATGTTGATCGGCACCGATTCCGGATGCTCCGGCAGGTTGGCCAGCTGGATCAGCAGGTTGGCGCGGTCGTCGAGGGATTCGCCCATGCCGAGGATACCGCCCGAGCAGATCTTCATCCCCGAATCACGTACATACGCCAGGGTTTGCAGGCGTTCGCTGTAGGTGCGAGTGGTGATGATCGAGCCGTAGAACTCCGGCGACGTATCCAGGTTGTGGTTGTAGTAGTCCAGGCCGGCCTGGGCCAGGGCCTCGGTTTGGTCCTGGTCCAGACGCCCCAGGGTCATGCAGGTTTCCAGGCCCATGGCCTTGACGCCTTTGACCATCTGCAACACATAGGGCATGTCTTTGGCCGATGGGTGCTTCCAGGCGGCGCCCATGCAGAAGCGGGTCGAACCGATGGCCTTGGCACGTGCCGCCTCTTCGAGGACTTTCTGCACTTCCATCAGCTTTTCTTTTTCCAGGCCGGTGTTGTAGTGGCCCGACTGCGGACAATATTTGCAATCTTCTGGGCAGGCACCGGTCTTGATCGACAGCAAGGTCGAAACCTGCACTCGATTGGCATCGAAATGCGCGCGGTGCACGGTCTGCGCCTGGAACAGCAGGTCATTGAACGGCTGGACGAACAGGGCTTTGACTTCGGCCAAAGACCAGTCGTGACGCAAGGTGGCAGTGAGGCTGGCGCTCATGGGCGATTCCTTGTTTATGCTTGGGCAAGCGCTGTGGGAAGGGCAATACCCACAGGCACGACACGGATGCTCGGCATATTTAAGGAAGATTCATGCACTGTCAACCTGACTACAAACACGAGGTTTACATCTGGTTAAAAAGCAACCAGACCTGTTTGCTCTGCGATGAAGCCACGGACTCCCCCGCTACGCTATGCAATGCCTGCGAAATCGACCTGCCGTGGCTGACGGATTGCTGCCAGGTGTGCGCCCTGCCCTTACCCGTCAGCGGCCTGACCTGCGGCCAATGCCTGCACTCACCCCCGGCATTCCAGCAAGTCGTGGCGCCCTGGACCTATGGCTTTCCGCTGGACAGCCTGATCAGCCGCTTCAAACATCAGGGCAAATGGCCCCTGGGGCATCTGCTGGCAAGCCTGCTGGGGCAATGCCTGCAAGACCGCTTCGACAACGCCGAACTGGCACGCCCCGACCGCCTGCTTCCTGTGCCGATGGCCGCCAAACGCCTGCGCCAGCGCGGCTACAACCAGGCCACCATGCTCGCCCGCTGGCTGGGCCGGGACCTCGACCTGCCTGTGGATGAACAACTGCTGCTGCGCCCCCAGGACACCATCGCCCAACAGCAACTGGACGCCAGGCAGCGCCAGCGCAACCTGCTCAAGGCCTTTGCCCTGGCCCCAGGCGCGCAGGTACAGGGCCAGCACCTGGCGCTGGTGGACGATGTGCTGACCACCGGCGCCACCGCCCACAGCCTGGCCCGCCTGCTGCTACACGCCGGCGCGCGCCAGGTCGATGTGTATTGCCTGGCGCGCACACCCAAGCCCGGCACATGACTTGACTCCGGCGACGCCTGCCCGCAACGTCCCGCGTATCCCAAGCCAGTGTGCAGCCGTTCGCCATGCCTTTACCGTCTCTGTTGAGCCAACATATCGTTCGTCGCCCCCAGCGTATCGCCTTGCTGCAACATATCGCCGAGCAGGGCTCCATCACCCGTGCCGCGAAAAGCGCCGGTTTGAGCTACAAGGCCGCGTGGGATGCCATCGATGAACTGAACAACCTGGCGCAAAAGCCCCTGGTTGAACGCAGCGTCGGCGGCAAGGGCGGCGGCGGCGCGCGGCTCTCGGCCGAAGGTGAGCGGGTATTGCGCCTGTATCAGCGCCTGCAGACCGTGCAGGCCCAGGTCCTGGAGGCTGCCGAAGACGCCAGCGATTTCAACCTGCTGGGCCGCCTGATGCTGCGCACCAGTGCGCGTAACCAACTGCATGGCCAAGTGATCGCCATCGACAGCCATGGCCGCAATGATCGAGTGCGCCTGGAGCTGGCCGGTGGCTTGACCCTCGATGCGCAAATCACCCATGACAGCACCCTGCGCCTGGAACTGGAAATCGGCACTGAAGTGGTCGCGCTGATCAAGGCCGGCTGGCTGGAGCTGATCGCCGCTGACCAAGCGCCGACGCCTGGATTCAACTGCATGGGCGGCGTGATCGAGGCCATGCTTGATGCCGATGACGGCCCCAGTGAGGTGCGCATCACCTTGCCCAATGGCCTGGTGCTGTGTGCATTGGCGGCGCCCGAGCAGCTCAAGGCGCTGGCAGCAAGTGAAGGCACGCAGGTTCAGGTGCAGTTTGCGCCGAGCAATGTGCTGCTGGGCACGCCGGTTTAGGTGATCTTCAGGGCCTCATCGCGGCATAAGTATCTACACAACTTTCACAAACTAATGAACTCCCCCGTGGCGAGCGGGCTTGCCCCGCGCTGGGCTGCGAAGCAGCCCTAAACCCGCCTATCGCGGTTTATCTGAAGAAACGCGGCGGGCTTGTTGGGGCTGCTTCGCAGCCCAGCGCGGGGCAAGCCCGCTCGCCACAACTGCGCTATCTGCCTGAATCTAGGCGTTGCGGCAAAGTTGTGTAGATACCTATGCTCATCGCGGGCAAGCCCACAGTGTTTCTGTGTACACCGGCCAAGTGTGGGAGCGGGCTTGCTCGCGAAGGCGATAGTACACACACCACCTATCTCCAGCCCGGTGCGCTACCATACCCGGCCGGACGCGGCGACCTGCTGCGCGCAGGAGTTCGCATGGCCCACCCGTTTGAAACATTGACCCCCGACCTGGTTCTCGACGCTGTCGAAAGCATCGGTTTTCTCAGCGACGCCCGCGTTTTGGCGCTCAACAGCTACGAAAACCGGGTGTATCAAGTCGGCATCGAAGACTGCGAGCCGCTGATCGCCAAGTTCTACCGACCCCAGCGCTGGACCAACGAAGCGATCCTTGAAGAACACCGCTTCACCTTCGAACTGGCCGAATGCGAAGTGCCTGTGGTCGCCCCGATGATCCATAACGGCGAAAGCCTGTTCGAACACGCGGGCTTTCGTTTCACCCTGTTCCCTCGCCGTGGTGGCCGGGCGCCGGAGCCGGGCAATCTCGATCAGTTGTACCGCCTTGGGCAGTTGCTCGGGCGCTTGCATGCGGTGGGCGCCACCCGCCCCTTCGAACACCGTGAAGCCCTGGGGGTGAAGAACTTCGGTCATGACTCCCTGAACACGTTGCTCGAAGGCAACTTCATTCCCAAGAGCCTGCTGCCTGCCTACGAATCCGTGGCCCGTGACTTGCTCAAGCGCGTGGAGGATGTGTACAGCGCCACGCCGCACAAGAACATCCGCATGCATGGCGACTGCCACCCCGGCAACATGATGTGTCGCGATGAGATGTTCCATATCGTCGACCTCGACGACTGCCGCATGGGCCCGGCGGTCCAGGATTTATGGATGATGCTCGCCGGCGATCGCCAGGAATGCCTGGGGCAGTTGTCGGAGTTGATGGACGGCTACCAGGAATTCCACGATTTCGATCCTCGCGAACTGGCGCTGATCGAGCCTCTGCGCGCCCTGCGCCTGATGCACTACAGCGCCTGGCTGGCACGGCGCTGGGATGATCCGGCATTCCCCCACAGCTTCCCGTGGTTTGGCAGCGAGCGGTATTGGGGCGACCAGGTGCTGGCGCTGCGCGAACAATTGTCTGCGCTCAACGAAGAACCCCTGAAATTGTTCTAGGAAATCACGCTCGCTCATCATGTAGGAGCGAGCTTGTTTCCGGGCGGCGTGCCGACGAAGGTCGTTAGCGATAACGCGGGAAACCTGACACCCAGCGGCGCCCTCAGGTTTTTCGCGAGCAAGCGCGCTCCTACAAAAAGCCGACCCATCGATAGACAAACTTCCTTACAATCACGGCTTTGTTAGCTGCCTATGCAAGGATTCTGCATGCAAGCCGCCAACCCGCGTCGCGGGTATATCCTGGGCCTGAGTGCCTACGTCATCTGGGGCCTGTTCCCGCTCTACTTCAAAGCCATCGCCAGCGTGCCGGCCGCCGAAATCATCGTCCACCGCGTGCTGTGGTCGGCGCTGTTCGGCGGTTTGCTGTTGCTGGTGTGGAAACACCCCGGCTGGTGGCGCGAACTGCGGGACAACCCCAAGCGCCTGGCGATCCTGGCGTTGAGCGGCTCGTTGATCGCAGGCAACTGGCTGACCTATGTATGGTCGGTCAACAGTGGGCGCATGCTCGAAGCCAGCCTGGGTTACTACATCAACCCGCTGGTCAACGTGCTGCTGGGCATGCTGCTGCTCGGTGAACGCCTGCGGCGCCTGCAATGGGTCGCCGTCGGGCTGGCCGCCGTGGGTGTGGCGCAACAGGTATGGCAGGTGGGGAGTTTGCCGTGGGTGTCGCTGGTGCTGGCGTTGACCTTTGGTTTCTACGGTTTGATCCGCAAGCAGGCGCCGGTCAAGGCATTGCCGGGCCTGGTGGTGGAAACCTGGATGCTGGTGCCGATTGCCCTGGCGTGGCTGCTGCTCAACCCCACCGCCCATAGCGCCAATATGGCGTTCTGGAGCACATCCGAAGCCTGGTGGCTGGTGGCCGCAGGCCCGGTGACATTGATCCCGCTGGTGTGTTTCAACGCCGCCGCGCGGCACTTGCCGTACACCACGCTCGGTTTCCTGCAGTACTTGGCGCCAACCCTGGTCCTGCTGCAGGCGGTGCTGCTGTTCGACGAACACATGAGCCCCGCCAGCCTGGTCGCGTTCGTATTTATCTGGGCGGGGCTTGCGGTCTACAGCATCGACGCATGGCTGAGCCTGCGCAAACGCTGATCAAATAATGTACAAACCCTTGCAAGCCACAGCCGGCTTGGCTTGCAGGGTTTCACCCCAAGGTTATCCACAACCTGATCCCCGGCGTTTGTGCACAAGCCTTTGAAATTGCTCGTTTTTTGCTCAACACTCCGCAAGCCACGGCCGGCGCGGCCTGGCGCCGAGTCTCTACAGCTTATCCACAAGCCCATGCAAGATTTCCATGAACAACCCTGTGGACGGTTATTCCTCGCTGCGCAGCTGCAACTCCACCATCAGATCATCGGCCAGGGTTTCCAAGGCAGCCTGCAACGTGTCCAGCGCCAGGGTGGAAGGCACCGCCAGCGCGGCCTCGGCGTGAAACAACGGGTCGCTGCTCATGGGCGCCGGGCGCACGTCGGTACTCAGGCGCTCCAGGTTCACCCCTTGCTTGCTCAACAGCGCGGTGATTTCGCGCACGATACCTGGCCGGTCATTGCCCACCAGGGTCATCAGGATCGGCTTGCTTGCCGATGCCTGCGCGCCGCTGCTTTCACCGACCAGCACACGAATGCCATGGGTGGACAGGTCCTCCAGGGCACTGACCAGCTCACTGCGGTTTTCCATTGGCACACTGACCCGCAGGATCCCGGCAAATTGCCCGGCCATATGGGCCATGCGACTTTCCAGCCAGTTGCCACCGCGCTCGGCAATGCAGTGGGCTACACGCTCGACCACGCCGGGTTTGTCGGCGGCGATGACGGTGAGTACGAGATGGTCCATGGCAACAGTCCTCTGGTGATGAATACTCGATTATAGGCACCTGCCTGTAGGAGCGAGCCGCAAAACAAATCGTGTACCATTTTTATATTTATCTGGAACAATCCATTGGTTTTTTGAGAACATCCCATTCCCCGCTGTGACCGTACAACCAAAGTGGGTCGCTAAACGACGTATTTAGTCTAATTTTCACAACCGCAACTCATCATGTAGTATGCCTCGGCGCGCACTACATAACGTTAGGTCGATGTCTGCCCAGGCGCCGTCAGAACCCCGAACAGCCCGTCAGCAAGCCTTGCGCCGTTGATTGGAACCACCCAGCCGCCGTTCATGGCATGTACTGGTGCCTTGGGTTTGTGGTTTAAATGGCCAGAGGCTTCATTGGTAAATTGAAAAGCTGAAAAGCGAATTAGCTCCGCAGAGTGAGGCAAGCAATGACTGAACACGTTCAAGTCGGTGGCCTGCAGGTCGCCAAAGTCCTGTTCGACTTCGTGAACAACGAAGCCATTCCCGGTACCGGCCTGACCGCCGACCAGTTCTGGGCCGGCGCCGACAAGGTCATCCACGACCTGGCACCGAAGAACAAAGCCCTACTCGCCAAACGCGACGATTTCCAAGCGCGGATCGATGCCTGGCACCAGACCCACGCCGGCAAGGCCCACGACGCAGTGGCCTACAAAGCCTTCCTGCAAGACATTGGCTACCTGCTGCCAGAAGCGGCGGATTTCCAGGCGACCACACAAAACGTCGATGACGAAATCGCCCGCATGGCCGGCCCGCAGTTGGTGGTGCCGGTGATGAATGCGCGGTTCGCCCTCAACGCCTCCAACGCCCGTTGGGGCTCGCTGTACGACGCGCTGTATGGCACCGACGCCATCAGCGAAGCCGACGGCGCCGAGAAAGGCCAGGGCTACAACAAGGTGCGCGGTGACAAGGTCATCGCCTTCGCCCGCGCCTTCCTCGACGAAGCCGCACCGCTCACCGCCGGCAGCCATGTCGATTCCACCGGCTACAAGATCGTCGACGGCAAGTTGGTGGTCAGCCTCAAGGGTGGCAGTAACAGCGGCCTGCGCAGCGATGCTCAGTTGATCGGCTACCAGGGCGATGCCGCCCAGCCAATCGCCATCTTGTTCAAGCACAACGGCCTGCACTTCGAAATCCAGGTCGACGCCAGCACCCCGGTCGGCCAGACCGACGCCGCCGGCATCAAAGACATCCTGATGGAAGCCGCGCTGACCACCATCATGGACTGCGAAGACTCCGTCGCCGCCGTCGATGCCGACGACAAAGTGGTGATCTACCGCAACTGGCTCGGCCTGATGAAGGGCGACCTGGCCGAAGAAGTGGCCAAGGGCGGCAAGACCTTTACCCGCACCATGAACGCCGACCGCACCTACACCGGTGTCGACGGCAATGCGGTGACCCTGCATGGTCGCTCGCTGCTGTTCGTGCGCAACGTTGGCCACCTGATGACCATCGACGCCATCCTCGATGCCCAGGGCAATGAAGTGCCAGAAGGCATCCTCGACGGCCTGATCACCAGCCTGGCAGCGGTCCACAGCCTCAATGGCAACAACAGCCGCAAGAACAGCCGCACCGGCTCCGTGTACATCGTTAAACCGAAGATGCACGGCCCCGAAGAAGCCGCGTTCACCAACGAACTGTTCGGGCGCATCGAAGAGGTGCTGAACCTGCCGCGCAACACCCTCAAGGTCGGCATCATGGACGAGGAGCGCCGCACCACGGTCAACCTCAAGGCCTGTATCAAGGCTGCCAGCGAGCGCGTGGTGTTTATCAACACCGGCTTCCTCGACCGCACCGGCGACGAAATCCACACCTCCATGGAAGCCGGCGCGATGGTGCGCAAGGCGGCGATGAAGGCGGAAAAATGGATCGGCGCCTATGAGAACTGGAACGTTGATATCGGCTTGAGCACTGGCCTGCAAGGTCGTGCGCAAATCGGTAAAGGCATGTGGGCAATGCCCGACTTGATGGCCGCCATGCTCGAGCAGAAAATCGCTCACCCGCTGGCCGGCGCCAACACCGCGTGGGTACCGTCGCCGACGGCTGCCGCCCTGCACGCGCTGCATTACCACAAGGTCGACGTATTTGCCCGCCAGGCCGAACTGGCCAAGCGCGAACGCGCTTCGGTGGACGACATCCTGACTATTCCCCTGGCCCAGAACACCGACTGGTCCGAGGAAGAAATCCGCAACGAGCTGGACAACAACGCCCAGGGCATCCTCGGCTACGTGGTGCGCTGGATCGACCAGGGCGTGGGTTGCTCGAAAGTGCCGGATATCAACGATGTGGGCCTGATGGAAGACCGCGCCACCCTGCGTATCTCCAGCCAGCACATCGCCAACTGGCTGCGCCATGGCGTGGTCAGCGAAGCCCAGGTCATGGAAAGCCTCAAGCGCATGGCGCCAGTGGTGGATCGGCAGAACGCCGGGGACGCGCTGTACCGTCCCTTGGCCCCGGACTTCGACAGCAATATCGCGTTCCAGGCAGCGGTGGAGTTGGTGATTGAAGGGACCAAGCAACCCAACGGTTATACCGAGCCGGTGTTGCATCGTCGGCGGAGGGAGTTCAAGGCCAAGAATGGTCTTTGAGTAACCGCACGTAAAAAAGCCCTGATCGAAAGATCAGGGCTTTTTAATACGTGGCTCCAATAACAAAAACATCAGGTGAACGAGTTATTGAACGTGCCATTGAGCACAATAGGAGAGCCATCACTCTTCTCGAAACGTACGTTCAGCAGTACGCCAGTATGTTCAAACTCAGTGCCAGACCCTGGCCCAGTGACATTGATAAAAACCTTACCTTCTAAAGCGGAAGTGTAAAGTTCGCCGTCGGGCGCACGGTACCAAGGCCTTAAATCCACGGCATCGAAAGTATGAAAGCCCGTCTGTAAGTCACTCCCATAACGCAGGTCAATACGCTCGGGCTCCGGCCCCAGTATCGCTGTCCAAGACAAATATCCAAACACCTCATCCGCCACGAAAAGACGAGCAGAATTGTTCTCAATGACCAAAATATAGGCTTGCCCCTCTTCAGCCTTGCCCCTGGCTTCTTCTAGTTCAGCATCGTCGATAGACATTTTTTTAACGTTCATGATGAGCTCCTGTTCAGTGGTCTATGAAGCACGGAACTTGCGTTCCAGTGCTTTCAGAGCACTAAACAATTTCAGCACCATGAGTTCTACTGTCAGAATTGACAGTTTCGATGAGTGGTAACTACTGCGCCATCCCCAACTCGCGCTTGACCATCTTCGCCAACTTCACGCTATCAATCGGCTTGAGCAGAAAGTCCACCACACTCAGATGCATTGCATCGATCACGTCCGGCGCTTCGGCGTCCCCGGACATGATGATGATCGGCAATGCCGCGCGTGTGGATTCGCGCACCTGGCGGATAAGTTGCAGGCCGTTGCTGGGTGCCATGCGCAGGTCGGTGATCAGTAAGCCGATGGAAGTGCTGGACTTCAACAATTCCCACGCAGCCTCGCCACTGTCCGCCGTCATGCAGCGAATGCCGTCCAGCCCCAGGATTTCGGCCAGCAATTCCCGGGCGTCTTTATCGTCATCGACGATCAGCACCCGCTGCGGCGGTAAATCAGGCTCCAGCATCACGGCGCTCAGCGCTTCGCGCTCGGCGTCACTCAGAATATCTAGGTCGGGCATACGTCTCTCGGCAGTTCTTCTCAATCTCCCAGCACACTAGTCAGACATCGCCGGAAGGGCGAACAATGTGCACTTCGTCGGATAGTTTTCCTAGTGGGCGTTCTACGGGTCTGGACGATATTCATGTAGGGTTTTTCCTTAGTCATCGAAGGTCTTATAGCTACCTAGACTTACGTCCAATGGGCACCCGCCGCGTGGGGGTCGACCATGAAGGACGATAACGACAAAAAACTGCGGTCATGGTTATGAGTAAAGCTGATGCTTTCACCCAGGCAGGGAAAACTGCGGTGTTGCAGAACATTCACGGCACCCTGCAATTCCTTCAACGGTTCCCGCCCTTCAACCAGATGGAAAACGCCCACCTGGCGTTCCTGGTGGAACAGTGCCAATTGCGCTTCTACGGCCCCGGCGAGAGCATTCTCAAACCGTCGGCGGGCCCCGTGGAGCACTTCTATATCGTCAAGCAGGGCCGCGTGGTCGGGCAGCGCCCGGATTCGGCCGAAACCACCTTCGAAATCGCCACCGGAGAATGCTTCCCCCTGGCCGCGCTGCTGGGAGAGCGGGCCACCCGCACCGAGCACAAGGCCGCCGAAGACACCTTCTGCCTGCAATTGAACAAACCGGCGTTTATCAAGCTGTTTGCGCTGTCCGGGGCGTTCCGCGATTTTGCCTTGCGCGGGGTCAGTAGCCTGTTGGACCAGGTCAACCAGCAAGTCCAGCAGAAAGCCGTAGAAAACCTCGGCACCCAGTACTCACTCAATACCCGCCTGGGCGAATTGGCCATGCGCCACCCGGTAACGTGCAGCCCGCTGACGCCGCTGCGTGAGGCGGTCACGTTGATGCATGAGCAGCAGGTCGGCAGCATCGTGGTGGTCGATGAACACAAGGCGCCCCTGGGGATTTTTACCCTGCGTGACCTGCGCCACGTAGTGGCCGATGGCACCAGCGACTTCACCCAGGCCATCGAGCGCCATATGACCCAGGCGCCGTTCTTCCTCAGCCCGGATCACAGCGCCTTCGACGCGGCTATCGCCATGACCGAACGGCACATCGCCCACGTGTGCCTGGTCAAGGATCGACGCTTGTGTGGCGTGGTGTCCGAGCGTGACCTGTTTTCCCTGCAACGGGTCGACCTGGTGCACCTGGCCCGCACCATCCGCAATGCACCACGGGTGGAAAACCTGGTGGCGCTGCGTGGCGAAATCGGCCAACTGGTGGAACGCATGCTGGCCCATGGCGCGTCCTCGACCCAGATCACCCATATCATCACGCTGCTCAACGATCACACGGTGTGCCGGGTGATCGAACTGAGCATCGCCGATAAAGGCGACCCCGGCGTACCGTTCAGTTGGCTGTGTTTCGGCAGCGAGGGCCGCCGCGAACAGACCCTGCATACCGACCAGGACAACGGCATCCTGTTTGATGCGCGGGACGCCGCCCACGCGGCCGAGATCCGCGGCCTGCTGTTGCCGCTGGCGCAGCAGATCAACCAAAGCCTGGCGCTGTGCGGCTTTACCCTGTGCAAAGGCAATATCATGGCCGGCAACCCCGAGCTGTGCCTGTCCCGCGCCGAGTGGGCCCGGCGCTTTGCTGCGTTTATCCGCGAGGCGACGCCGGAGAACCTGCTCAAATCCAGCATCTACTTCGATCTGCGCGTGGTATGGGGCGATGAACAGGGCTGCGACCAGTTGCGCCAGGGCATTCTTGACCAGGTCGCAGACAACCGCCTGTTCCAACGGATGATGGCCGAGAACGCCTTGCGCCAGCGCCCGCCGGTGGGGCGCTTCCGGGACTTTGTGTTGACGCGCAAAGGCTCGGACAAGGCCACCCTGGACCTCAAGGTGCAGGGCCTGACACCGTTCGTAGACGGTGCCCGCCTGTTGGCCCTGGCCAATGGGATTGCCGCCAACAACACCCTGGAACGCTTACGCCAACTGGTGGATAAAGAGGTGATCGAACGCCTGGACGGCGCAGCCTATGAAGAGGCCTACCACTTTATCCAGCAAACCCGCATGCAGCAGCACCAGTTGCAGACCCGCGAGAACCAGCCGTACTCCAACCGGGTCGACCCTGACAGCCTCAACCACCTGGACCGGCGCATCCTGCGCGAATCCCTGCGCCAGGCCCAGCGCCTGCAAAGCAGCCTGGCCCTGAGGTATCAGCTGTGAGCCTGTTCAGTTGGCTACGCCCTCACCGGCCGGGGCTGGATGAGCATCAACAAGTACGGCTGGCGCAACTGCCAACTGCCGGCGCACTCGGCGAAAACACCTTGCGTGACCAGCGCTGGGTGGTCCTGGACCTGGAAACCAGCGGCCTGAACCTCAATCGCGACCTAGTACTGTCGATTGGCGCGGTGGTGATCGAAGACGGTGCCATCGACTTTTCCCAGCAGTTCGAGCGCACCTTGCTGCGGGCGCACACCAAACTCAGCCCCAGTGTATTGATCCATGGTCTGGGCCCCAGTGCGATCGCCGCCGGTTGCGATCCTGCCGAGGCGTTGCTGGATTTCATGGATTTTGTCGGCGACAGCCCGCTGCTGGCGTTCCACGCACCGTTCGACCAACACATGCTCGGCCGGGCGCTCAAGGACAGCCTGGGTTATCGCCTGGCCCATCCGTTCCTCGACGTGGCAGACCTGGCGCCGCTGCTGTGTCCCCAAGCGCATATTCGCGAAGCGGGCCTGGATGACTGGATCGCCCACTTCAACCTGCAAGTCGGTGAACGCCATCACGCCAGCGCCGATGCCCTGGCCACTGCCGAGTTGATGTTGATTCTGTTCAGCCGTGCACGCCAGCAAGGTCTGGACAGCCCGGCACTGTTGCAGCAGCGCCTGAGCCAGTGGAAACGTCGCAAGCAAGCCCCGTCCTTCTAAACACCACAACCCGGCTCCTGGAATGGGTTGTGGTGCCATCATCCGACCAACGCCAATTGCGCCGCTTCATCGCCTCTGCCACAATCGCGAATAATTCTCGTTAGTTTAAACTTGCCGATTGGTGATGCCTTGTCGTCAGCCCAAAGTCCCCACAGTGAGCTTGTTGGCACGTTGTACCGTGACCATCGCGGCTGGCTGCTGGCATGGCTGCGGCGCAACGTGGCGTGCCCCAGCCGTGCCGAGGACCTGAGCCAGGACACCTTCATGCGCCTGCTGGGCCGTGAAGAACTGCGCGAGCCGCGCGAACCCCGGGCCTTCCTGGTGGCCGTCGCCAAGGGCTTGCTGTTCGACTATTTCCGCCGCGCGGCGCTGGAACAGGCCTACCTCACCGAACTGATGCTGATCCCGGAAAGCGAGCACCCTTCCCCACAAGAACAGCATCTGATCCTCGAAGACCTCAAGGCCATCGACCGCCTGCTCGGCAAGCTCTCCAGCAAGGCCCGCGCCGCCTTCCTCTATAACCGCCTCGATGGCCTGGGCCACGCCGAAATCGCCCAGCGCCTGGGGGTTTCCGTGCCGCGGGTGCGACAGTACCTGGCCCAGGGCATTCGCCAGTGCTACATCGCACTGTATGGCGAGCCGCTGTGACTCAGATCAGCTCCAAGCCGGTTTCGGCACGCGTGCTGGATGCTGCGATTGCCTGGCAACTGTCCCTCGATTCCGGGGAGCGCAGTGCCGTGGAGCATGAAGAATTCAGGAAATGGCTGGCCAGCAACGATGAGCACGCCCGTGCCTGGCGCCAACTGGGCATGCTCGATCAGCGTTTCAGCGTGGCCAGCGGCCCGGCGCGGGCGGCGCTGCTGCAATCGCGTGAAAACATCCGCCAGCGGGTGCGCAAGCTCGGCAGCGGCCTGGCCAGTGTGGTGCTGGTCTGCGGCCTGGCGCTGTTCGCCGGCCAGCGCTACGTGCCGATCAACTATTGGCTGGCCGACCAACGCACCGCCACCGGCGAACAGCGCACGCTGAAACTGGCGGATGGCACGCTGATCAACCTCAATACCCACAGCGCCATTGATGTGCGCTTTGACGAAAAACGCCGGGTGATCGTGTTGCAGGACGGCGAGATCCTCGTCGAGACCGGCCACAACGATGCCCGCCCCTTTATCGTCGAGACCCGCGACGGCAGCCTGCGCGCCCTGGGCACGCGGTTTATCGTCAAACGCGAGGACGACGGTACGCGGCTCAGCGTTTTGCAGTCGGCCGTCGCGGCGCAGCCCGAGGCGTTGCAGCAGGAGCAGGTGTTCAAGGAAGGCCAGCAGGTGCTGATGCGCCATGACGGCCTCGGCCCACTGCTGACCGTCAGCCCCGGCACCGACGCCTGGACCCGCGGCATGCTGGTGGTAGACAACGCACGGCTGGCGGATGTGGTCGAGGAACTCGGCCGCTACCGCAGCGGCTACTTGGGTGTGGACAAAAACGTGGCCGACCTGCGCATCACCGGCAGCTTCCCGTTGCAGGACACCGACCTGGCCTTGAATGCGCTGCTGCCAACCCTGCCAGTGCAGATCCAGCAGCGTACGCCGTGGTGGGTGACGGTGGTGCCAAAGGTTACGGGTAAGCCTTAGGGCCCTATCGCCGGCAAGCCAGCTCCCACATTTTGAATTGTGCATACCATCAATGTGGGAGCTGGCTTGCCTGCGATAGGCATAAGTATCCACACAACTTTCAGAAACTGACGAACTCCCCCGTGGCGAGCGGGCTTGCCCCGCGCTGGGCTGCGAAGCAGCCCTAAACCCGCCTATCGCGGTTTATCTGAAGAAACGCGGCGGGCTTGTTGGGGCTGCTTCGCAGCCCAGCGCGGGCGATGCGGCGTTCCGACAAGCCCGCTCGCCACAACTGCGCTATCTGCCTGGATCTAGGCGTTGCGGCAAAGTTGTGTAGATACCTATGCTGCGATAGGGCTCTGAAAGCCCCCATTTCCTCCCAGACAAAAAATATTTCCCCACAGCCCTATCACTTTTTGATTCTCGCTCGGCACACAGGCAATTGAGAAATATTTCCATTCAGGAGCCGCCGTATGTCCCGCACGCTAGACACCTTGTTGCGCCCCAGCCTGTTAGCCGTGGCCATTGCCCTCAGCGCCCCGCTGGCCAGCACTGCGCTGATCGCCGCCGAACAGGCGTCAAGCGTGCGCGCCTATAACCTGCCTGCCGCGCCCCTGGCCAGCACCCTGAACCAGATCGCCAGCCAGGCCGGCCTGGCATTGACCCTCAACCCAGCACTGGCCGCAGGCAAGACCTCGGCCCCGGTCAAGGGCCAGTTCGACGCCCAGGGCGCCCTGCGTGAAGCCTTGCGCGGCAGCGGTCTGCAGTTGGAGCAGAGCAGCGCCGGCACCTTCAGCCTGGTGCCGGTTCCGGAGGGTGTCGTTGCCCTGCCCGAGACCAGCATCATTGGCCAGGGCAACTATGAAAGCGCCTGGGGCCCGGTGGAAGGTTATGTCGCTACGCGTACGGCGGCGGGGAGCAAGACTGATACCGCGCTGGTAGAAGCACCACGTTCAATCTCCGTAGCGACCCGCCAGCAGATGCTGGACCGCAACGTGCAGAACCTGGATGACGCGGTCAAGTACATGCCCGGCATCGTTTCCGCCAGCTACGGCAGTGACACTCGCTACGACTGGATGCGCGTACGAGGCTTCGAACCCACCCATTTCCTCGATGGCCTGCCATTGCCGCGTGGCGTTTACGCCAACCCGAAAGCAGAAACCTGGAACCTCGACCGCCTCGCCTTGCTGCGCGGCCCTGCCTCGTCGGTCTACGGCCAGACCCCACCAGGCGGTCTGCTGGATATGGTCAGCCGACGCCCCAGCGCAGAATCGAGCAATGCCATCCAGGTGCAGTACGGCAGCGACAACTATCGCCAGATCAACTTCGCCAGCACCGGCAAGATCGATGATGAAGGTCAGTTCCTCTATGGCCTCAGTGGCGTGGTGCGGGACGCCGGCACACAAGTCGATCACATCGACAACAAGCGCTATAACATCGCGCCGAGCCTGACCTGGAATATCGATACCGATACCAAGCTGACCCTGCTCTCGCAGTTCACTCGCGACGATACCGGCACCACCAGCCAGTTCCTGCCGATCGTGGGTACCAAGATCAAATCACCGCTGGGCAAAGTATCCCATCACAAGAACCTGGGTGACCCGGACTACGAGTTCTACGACCGTACCTACTACGCATTGGGCTATGCCTTTGAACATCGCCTCAACGATACCTGGCAATTCAAGCAAAACCTGCGTTACACCAAGTCGGAGCTGTCCTTCCAGCAACTGACGGTGGGCGCTTACTTGTACGCCCCGGTGGATGCTGAAGGCAATATCAGCCGCTCTTCGACCAATGTGGACGAGGACATCGCTCAGTTTGCCGTGGACAACAATTTCCAGGCTGACTTCGCTACCGGCAATATCAACCACACTGTGCTGATCGGCCTGGATCATCAGCGCACTGACTCCTCTTACCTGTCCATTTTCGGCGGCGCCGGGACTACTAACATCTACAAACCGGTTTATGGGCAACCAATCGAGCGTCCAGCGCGTAAGGATGCGTACTACGACTACGACCAGAAAACCGTGCAGACGGGCCTCTACGTGCAAGACCAGATGGCCCTGGATAAATGGCGCCTGACCCTTGGTGGACGTGAAGACTGGGTACATCAAGGCACCACGTACCTCAATAAGAGCGACGCGACCAACACTGACCGCAGCAAAAACTTCAGCGGCAATGCTGCACTGAGCTACGTGTTCGACTCGGGCTTTGTACCGTACCTGTCCTACGCCGAATCATTCCAGCCAGCGAGCAACGCCAGCGCCGACCCGGTCAAGTCGTACAAACCCACCGAAGGCAAGCAATGGGAATTGGGGGTCAAGTACCAGCCCCCCGGCAGTAACACACTGCTCAGCGCAGCGATTTACGACCTGACCCAGAAAAACGTACTGGTCACTCGATTTGGCTCGGGTGGCGAGTCGATCACCGACCAGGCCGGCGAAGTGAAGGTCAAGGGCCTGGAGCTGGAAGCCATCTCTGATGTAACCGAGAACCTCAAGGTCATCGCTGCCTACACCCTGGCCAAGTCGGAGGTGCAGACAGGCACCTACAAAGGCAACCGCCTGCAACTGATGCCAAATCAACAAGCCTCGTTGTGGACCGACTACACCTGGCACGACGGCGTGCTCGACGGTTTCGGCATCGGCTTTGGTGCCCGCTACACCGGAAATACCTATGGCGACCAAGCCAACACCTGGCTGGGTAAAGCCGATGCTTACACGGTGTTCGACGGTGCAGTGCATTACGACTTGGGCCGCCTGAACAATAGCCTCAAAGGTGCTTCGGTAAAACTGAACGCCACCAACCTGTTCGATAAGCAGTACATCTCCACCTGTGATGCCTCCTACTGCTACTACGGCGACCAACGCAGCGTCGTCGCCAGCGCCACCTATCAGTGGTAACGCACTGAACTAACCTGCTCCACAACCAAGCCGTCCTACGTGGGCGGCTTTGGCTTGTCTGAAGGCTATGAAATGAAAAGCACAACCATCCGCCGCTGGTCCTTCATCCACACCTGGACCAGCCTGATCTGCACCGTATTCCTGCTGATGCTGGCGCTGACCGGCCTGCCGTTGATCTTTCACCATGAGATCGATCACTTGCTGGGCAACGAGCCCGAGCTCAAGCAGATGCCGGCCGATACCCCGCAGCTCAACCTTGAGCAACTGGTGGCCAAGGCCCAGGCCCATCGTCCTGGCGAAGCCATGCAGTACCTGGCCTGGGACGAAGACGACAAGAACGGCGTGATTGCAATCATGGCGGCCACCGCCGGGACCGAGCCCAATTCGTCGCACACCTTCATGCTGGACGCGCGCACCGGGGACAGTGTGGAGATGCCCTCGGCCAATGGCGGCTTGACGATGTTCCTGCTGCGCCTGCATGTGGATATGTTCGCCGGACTGCCGGGCAAGTTGCTGCTGGCGTTCATGGGTGTGCTGTTTGTGGTCGCGATCATTTCCGGCACGGTGTTGTACCTGCCGTTCATGCGGCGCTTGAAGTTCGCCACCGTACGCCAGGACAAGTCCACGCGCCTGCGCTGGCTGGACCTGCATAACCTGATCGGCGTCGTCACCCTGACCTGGGCGCTGGTGGTGGGCGTCACCGGGGTGATCAGCGCCTGTGCCGACCTGATCATCGCCGCCTGGCGCAATGACAGCCTCACCGCGATGATCGAACCCTACAAGAACGCACCGCCGCTGACCTTGCGGGCGCCGGCCACTGACCTGCTGAAAATCGCCGAACAGGTCGCGCCGGGCATGACCCCGGACTTTATTGCGTTCCCCGGCACGCGGTTTTCCAGCGAGCACCATTACGCGGTGTTTATGAAAGGCAGCACACACCTGACCTCGCACCTGCTGACGCCGGTGCTGATCGACGCCAGCGATCTGAGCGTCACCGCCGTGGCCGGGCGGCCCTGGTACATGGACGCCATGGGCATGTCCCAGCCCTTGCACTTTGGCGACTATGGCGGCATGCCGATGAAAATCCTCTGGGCGGTGCTGGATGTGCTGACCATCATCGTGCTGGGCAGCGGTGTGTAC
The DNA here is from genome assembly GCF_007858275.1 of Pseudomonas proteolytica. GTDB lineage: Bacteria > Pseudomonadota > Gammaproteobacteria > Pseudomonadales > Pseudomonadaceae > Aquipseudomonas > Aquipseudomonas proteolytica. The sequence continues at coordinate 194,970 of NZ_VFEV01000003.1, read as the reverse complement.
CTGTGGCTGGTGCGGCGCAAGGCGGCCAAGCCATGAGGCCGCGGCAATCGAATTTCTGGAAGGTGTTCGGGGTGCCGCTGGCAATCGGGCTGCTCAGTGCAGGGGGGTTGTTTGCGGCGCTGTTGGGGGATGGGGTTTGGGATTCCCTTAGCTGGCTGGGGTTGGGGATACCGGCAGTTGTCGGGGTGTGGGGGTTGGTGCGCAGGCCTTGAGGACGCCATCGCAGGCAAGCCAGCTCCCACATTTGATGGTGTTCACCAATCAAATTGTGGGAGCGGGCTTGCCTGCGATGAGGCCCGTAAAAACAACCAGATCCCCCTCGCCAGTCACCTCACAACTGTCTAGTCTATGGCCGACCTTTTCCGAGGATTGCCCATGTCCGCGCCCAGCATGACGTTGTTCCAGCACCCCGCTTCGCCGTTTGTCCGCAAAGTCCTGGTCCTGCTCCACGAAACCGGCCAGCAAGACCGGGTCGCCCTGGAGACTGTGTTGGTCACGCCGGTCAACCCGATCCCCGCGCTGAACGAAGGCAACCCCGTGGGCAAGATCCCGGCCCTGCGCCTGGCCGATGGCAATGTGTTGCACGACAGCCGGGTGATCCTCGACTACTTCGACCACCAGCACGTCGGCAACCCGCTGATCCCCCGTGACGGCTCGGCCCGCTGGCGGCGCCTGACCCTGGCCTCGATGGCCGACGGGATCATGGATGCGGCCGTATTGATGCGCTATGAAACCGCCCTGCGCCCGGCCGACAAGCAGTGGGAAAGCTGGCTGCAAGAACAGCGCAACAAGATCCGCCGCACCCTGGCCGAGCTGGAACGGGACGCTATCGCCGAGCTGGCCTGCCATTTCGACATCGCAGCCATCAGTGTCGCCTGCGCCTTGGGCTATGTAGATTTTCGCCATCCGGACCTGCAGTGGCGTTCGAGCAATCCCAAACTGGCCGCCTGGTACGCCGAAGTCAGCCAGCGGCCTTCGATGCTGGCGACCCAGCCGCCGGCCTGAGGCCTGCAGCTACCAGGTTGCCGTGGCAAGAAGGCCTCTTGTGGCGAGCAGGCTTGTTGTGGCGAGCGGGCTTGTTGTGGCGAGCGGGCTTGCCCCGCGCTGGGCTGCGTAGCAGCCCCAATCCAGCAGAATGCGGTGTGTCAGGGACTCCTCGGTGCTTGGGGTTGGGGCTGCTGCGCAGCCCAGCGCGGGGCAAGCCCGCTCGCCACAACAAGCCCGTTTGCCACGACAGGCCTGTTAGCCACGACAGGCCTGTTAGCCACAGCAAGCCCTCCAACCACCACAAGTCCATCGCGCAACTGCGCAAACAGTGCGTTGATTTTCCCCACCAGTTGCACCCTCTCCCGCTGGTCCTCCCGTAGCCCGATCATTGCATCGCCTCCTGTTCACTCGCCTTGCGCTTGCCCACGCCATACCAGTCCAGTTTGCGTGTCAGCACCATCACCGTGCCCAGCAGCCCGAACAGCAACAACGAGCCCATCAACAGCGCGTAATCCTCGGCACTCAGCAGCCCGTACAGCAAGCCGTACAACGCCGCCAACCCCGCCGAGAATCCCAGGCCGTGGGCCACGCTGCGCAGCACATGGCACACATAAAAACCGATCAACAACACACAGGCACTGGCCGAGATCAGGTACGCCAGGGCAAAGCCGATATGCTCGGACAGCGACAACAGCAGCAGGTAGAAAAACGCCAGGGCCACCCCCACCAACGCGTACTGGATCGGGTGCACCGCCAGGCTCTTGAGCACTTCGAACAGGAAGAAGCCGGCGAACGTCAGGGCGATAAACAGCAGCGCATATTTGATCGCACGGTCGCTCTTGAGGTACTGGTCCACCGGGTCGATAAAGTTCACGCCGAAGCTGCGTTGGTTGAAGTCGTCGCAGCGACTGGCGACCACGCAGCCGTACAACGACTCTTCAAGGTTGGTGGAGAAAAATGAGGTCTGCCAGTTGGCGCTGAACCCTTGGTCGTTGATCTCGCGCTGCACCGGCAGGAAGTTGCCGACAAAGCTTGGGTGGGGCCAGTTGGACGCCAGCTTGACCACACTGGTCTTGCCCACCGGCAGCACTTGCAATTGCTCGGTACCTTGCAGCCGCAGATCGAACGCGAAGTCCAGCGGCGCAGGGTTCTTGCTGTCCTGGGCGGGCAGCGGGACATGCACCCCGGCGCCAAGGAAACTCACTTGGGTGCCCGGGGCGAACTCCAGGCGCTGGCTGCCCAGTTCCAGTTTCAGGGCGTTTTCGATCCCCCGTATATCGCTGATCCCCACGGCCAGGAATGCCTGTTCAAACGTGTAATCGGCAAAGTCTTCCTTGATCCCCATCTGTGCCGGCAGCACAAAGCGGCCACTGATACGGTTGTCGGCATGGAACAGCCGCGCCTGGTAAATCCCCCGTGCCCGCAGTTCGGTTTGCACCTTGCCGTCGAGCTCGAAATGTTCTGGCAGGAAGTACAGGCGGCCTTGCTCTTCGCTGAGCACTTCATAGCGTTTGTTGAGCTTTTCATTGAGCTTCCACTCACGCACGGTCTTGCGATACGGCACCACCATCAACGGCCCGCTCACCTGCTGGCTGTAGCTGGAACTGCGGGCAATGTCCATCAATACGCCGTCGCGTAGCGCCTGGCGCTCGTTGATGATGCCGCTGATCATCAGCAACGGAATCAGCAATAGCAGGATCAGCAGCGCGATGGCGCCCAGTTTGAATAGCAGGCTGCGGTTCATGGGTATCTCCCTGTTTTGATGGGGAGAGTCTGGCGCCAGCCTGTGGGGGATTTATGAGGGCAATGTGGAGACTGTGTGGAGATGCAGCACCACTTGCACCCCGCCCGGCACGTTGCCGATCTGCAATGAGCCGCCGTGCAGCTTCATGACTTCTTCGACAAAGTTCAGGCCCAGGCCGGTGCTTTTGCGCCCGCTGACCGGGCGCGGCAGGGAGTAGAACCGCTCGCTCAGGCGTGGCAGGGCGTATTCGGGGATCGGCTCGGCCTGGTTGAACAGGCACACATCGACATCGTGATGCCGCACCTGGGCGCTAAAGCGCAGAGTGCCGCCGGGCGGGGTGAAGTCCAGGGCGTTTTCCAGCAGGTTGCCCAAGGCCTGGCGCAGCAGGAATGGCTCGCCATACAGCTTTACATCCGCCTCGATCAGACGCTCGACCTGCAACCCGGCCTGTTCGATCCGCGCGCATTGCGCCTTGAGGACTTCATCCACCAACGCGGCCAAAGGCACCGTGGCTTGCTGCTCCAACCCTTGGCGCTGCTCGACCTGGGCCAGGTTCAACAGGCGCTCGATCAACTGCTGCAGACGTGCGCTTTCGCTGGCGATGTTGCCGACAAAGCGCTGCTGCTGGGCCGCAGTCATTTCACCCTGCAACAACTCCGCCGCACCCCGGATCGCGGCCAGGGGGCTTTTCAGTTCGTGGGTCAAGGTGTGCACGTAACGCTCGACATAGGCCTTGCCTTCCAGTTGCGTGCGCATGTGCTCCACCGCCGTGGACAGCTGCTCCAACTCACCGCCGCGATAGTGCGGCAACTCGGCACGCCGGCCTTCGCTGACAGCCTGGGCATAGGTGGTCAGGCGCCGCAGCGCAGCACTCAGCCACCACGACAACAGCGCCCCCAGCAACAGGCCCAGGGCCACCAGGCCGGCGCCGTACCACAGCAGGCGGCGCTCGGTACGGTCGACATAAGGCTGCAGCGAGCTGTTGGGCTTGGCCACCGTGACCGCGCCGATGATCTGCCCGTTATCACGGATCGGCGCGCCAACGTGCATCACCGACGAGGCCGGATCTTCGGCATCGCTGCGGGTGGAGCGGGCGCCGTATTCGCCGCGCAGAGTCAGGTACACGTCGTTCCATTTCGAGTAGTCCTGGCCCACTGCCACTCCTGCCGAATCCAGCAGCACAACGCCCTTGGCGTCGGTGACATAGATACGGTGGTTGACCTGATTCTTCGCCAGCCCCCAGATCGTCGCGCCGGGCTGGCGCTCGCCGTAGGCCTTGAGCACGGTCGGCCAGTGGCTTTGGCCGAGGGTGCCGTGCTTCACGTCCTCACGCAGGATTTCCGCCAGCAGGTTGGCGGTGTCCACCAGGGTTTCTTCGGTGGACTGGCGCACGCCGGGGCGGATTTCCTTCATCACCGTGTTGAGCACAAAGTAGCCGGTCAGGCCGATGAACAGCGCATACACCAGGAAAATCCGCAGCCCCATGCGCATCAGGCGTGGCTCGGGCTGTAGCTGTAGCCCAGGCCCCGATGGGTCTGGATCGGCTCGCCATCGACGGCCACGCCCCGCAACTTGCTGCGCAGGCTTTTGATATGGCTGTCGATATTGCGCTCGTAGCCGGCATCGGCGGCCACGCCGACGGCATCCAGCAGTTGCTCGCGGCTGAACACCCGCTCGGGCTGCTCCAGCAGGCAGTTGAGCAAACGGAACTCATGCCGGGTCAGGCCCAGCAACTGCCCGCGATAGTGGATCTGCACGCGCTCGTGGTCCACCTGAAACAGCCCGCCGCTGGCCGGCGCCGCAACCGGCGCGACACGCTTGAGGATCGCCTTGACCCGCGCCGCCACTTCCCGTGGGCTGAAGGGCTTGACCACATAATCATCGGCGCCGATTTCCAGGCCCACCACGCGGTCGATTTCGCCGTCGCGGGCACTGAGGAACATCACCGGCACTTCGCTGAAACGGCGCAGTTGCTTACAGGTTTCAAAACCGCTGATGTCCGGCAGGCCGATGTCGAGGATCAGCAGGTCTGCCGGGGTCTGCCGTTGATGCTCCAGCGCGGCCTGGCCGAGGGTCAGCCAGGTGGTGGTGAAGCCTTCGCCTTGCAGGGCAAAAATCAGCGTATCGGCAATGGCCGCTTCGTCTTCGACAATCAGGATATGGGGCATGGCGTCCGAGCACTGGGAGCTAAAGGTGAACGGTGCCCCATGCCTTATGCGGCGTCAATCAGCAGTCGGGTTTGTCGGCGGTGTAGCGCCGAGCCGGGTTCACGGCGGCGCCGAATTCACGCAGGGCCTTGGCGCCGATCAACAGCGGGTAGTTGAAACTGCTGCGGTCGGTGAGGTTGACTTCGACGGTGCGCTTGACGTTGCCCAGGCACATCTCCAGGTCCACCACCGGGCGCTTGGCCACGCTGGTTTCTTCGCCGTCTTCGTCCTCGTCGGCGCGGTTCTTGATCTTGCTGATGCGCGCCACTTTGTGTTCGTAGACCTTGTTGCTCACATCCTTGCCGCTGAGGCGGAAGCGCACCCAGTCTTCGCCATCGCGGGTGAAGGTCTCGATGTCACGGGCCGACAGCGAAGCGGTCAGCGCGCCGGTGTCCATCTTGGCCTTGAAGGTCTCGCCGATCTCCGGCAGTTGGATGTATTCGTAGCGCCCGTACAGGGTCGGTTCGGCGGCCATGACCGGCAGGGCCACCACGGCTAATAGGGCAAGGAGAGATTTCACGTAGGAGGATTCCTTGAGGTAAGTAGGCGAATACTAGACTGCAAACGCAGCCCAAAGTTGGATCGTTACCCAGCATACGCAACACAAAGTGAAACATTCGTCAGGCCATTTGCGATTTGGCCTCTAGACTCAAGCTGCTTATCATGGCCCGTCCAACCGCTTGCAAGAGTTCCTTATGCGCCGCCTGCTCACCGGCTGTTTCGTCACACTGCTGCTGTTACTCAACACGCTGATCCTGATCGGCCCACTGCTGGTCTTCGCCCTGCTCAAGCTGGTGGCCCCCGGTCGTTCACGGGACTACGCCTCAGCCGCAGTGATGTGGATCGCCGAGACCTGGGCCGAGATCGACAAGCTGATCTTCGCCTGGTGCATTCCCACCCAATGGGACATTCGCGGCGATACGGGCCTGCGCGGCGACACCTCGTACCTGGTGATCAGCAACCACCAATCCTGGGTGGATATCCCGGCGCTGATCCAGACCCTCAACCGGCGCACGCCGTTCTTCAAGTTCTTCCTGAAAAAGGAACTGATCTGGGTACCGTTCCTGGGCCTGGCCTGGTGGGCCCTGGACTACCCGTTCATGAAGCGCTACAGCAAGGCGTTCCTGGCCAAGCACCCGGAACTGGCGGGCCAGGACCTAAAGATCACCAAACAGGCGTGCGAGCTGTTCAAGCGCCAGCCGGTGACGGTGGTCAACTACCTGGAAGGCACGCGCTTCACCGAAGCCAAGCGTGCCCAACAGGGCTCACCTTTCACCCGCCTGCTCAAGCCCAAGGCCGGTGGCGTGGCGTTTGTGCTGGCGGCAATGGGCGAACAGCTGGACGCGATCCTCGACGTGACCGTGGTGTATCCACAGGAGAAGATTCCGGGGTTCTGGGATTTGATCAGCGGCGCGGTGCCCCGCGTGATTGTGGATATCCGCACCCGCGAGCTGGATCCAGCGTTGTGGCAGGGGGATTACGAGAATGATCCGGCGTTTCGCCAGAGCGTCCAGAACTGGGTCAACCAGCTCTGGATGGAGAAGGATGCGCGCATCGCCCAACTGCGCGCCGAACGGCCTTAGCTGCCGGTACCCCAGGCCTGGGCCAGCTTGCCAAGCAATGAACTGTCGGCACCCTGGCCGCCCAGGTATTGCAGGATCACCGGGGCAAACTGGCCGATCATGCCGCTGTCCATGCCCAAGGCGCTGAACGCGGTGTTCAGGTCGTTGGTGTCCTTGACGTTACCCAGCAGGCCATCGAGGCCGCTGGTCTTGCTGCCACCGGTTTGGCCGAGCATGCCGCTGAGGGCGCCCAGGCTGCCCAATGCGTTGCTACCCGACAGCTTGTCCAGGCCCGGTACGCTTTTGCCCAACTGCGAATAGTCAGTGCTGCTGAGTTGGTTCTTGGCCAGGCCCAACATGGCGCCGGTACCACCGACAGCCTGCTCCGGGGTGACATTCAACTGCTTGGTCAAAGCGCCCAGCAGGTCGGCGGTCTGTGACGTTGGCGCAGCGGCAGCGGCCTTGTTGGTACCCTGGGCACCGGCGACGGCGTTGGCCACATCGCCCAGGCTGAAGCCTGCTGCAAACACCGGGCTGGCCGCCACGGTCAGAAGGCAGGACAGGGCAAAACCGCGTGAAATCTTCATCGAGACAACCTCGTAAATTTAGGAGCTGAAGCAGCCGTTGGACTCAGCATCCAATAGGTTGTTCCACACCACAGATTTGTTCAGAAAAGCCCCAAAGCCCCACACCATCAAACTGCCACTAGGAACCCATCGCCCGCCACAGGGTCAATCAACACACTACAAAACTTGTCAGGAAGAGCCTTATGACTGCGTCCCAACCCCCAGTGATCGAGCACAAGCCCTCATTCTGGACCCGCCCGCGTCTGTTCATCGGCGTCTGCGTGGTGGTGGTTGCCGGTATCGGCGGCGCGCTCTACACACAGGACAGCGTGAAGTCCGCCGCGACCCTGGTCAGCACCACCCAACAACCGGCTGCGCAAATCATGGCGCACAAGGATTACCTGGAAGTCCAACCGATTGCGGCCACTGCGCCGGAGCCGGACCGCAGCCTCGAACTGTGGGCCCTGCCGGCGGGCGGCACACCGGTGTCCCTGGGCCTGTTGCCGGAGGATGGCAAAGGCATCATCGGCCTGAATCCGCGCCAACAGGAAACCATCAGCCAGCCGGTCGAGTTGATGGTCAGTTCGGAAACCAAGGGTGGCTCGGTGAGCAAGCAGCCTACCGGCCCGACGGTGTACCAGGGCGCGCTGGCAATTCGCTAACGCTCAAACACCATACAACACAACCAATGTGGGAGCGGGCTTGCTCGCGAAAGCGGTGTATCAGTCGCCAGATTCTCTGACTGACACTCCGCTTTCGCGAGCAAGCCCGCTCCCACATTGCTATCGGTGGCTGTGATTACGCCGCGCTGAACAGCTTGTGCGGGTCAATCACAAACTTCTTCGGCACACCGGCATCGAACTCGCCATAACCGCGTGGTGCGTCGTCCAGGCTGATCACCTGTACGCCGACGATTTCGGCGATGTTGATGCGGTCCCACATGATCGCCTGCATCAACTGGCGGTTGTACTTCATCACCGGGGTCTGGCCGGTGTGGAAGCTGTGGGACTTGGCCCAGCCCAGGCCGAAGCGAATGCTCAGGCTGCCCATTTTCGCGGCAGCGTCCACCGCACCCGGATCTTCGGTGACGTACAGGCCGGGGATGCCGATCTTGCCTGCGACGCGCACCACGCCCATCAGTGAGTTGAGTACCGTGGCCGGGGCTTCCGCCTTGACACCGTCGTGCCCATGACCGCGCGCTTCAAAGCCCACACAGTCAACAGCACAGTCCACTTCCGGCTCGCCGAGCAGCGCGGCAATCTGTTCGTGCAGCGGGGTGTCGGTGGACAGGTCGACCACTTCAAAACCCTGGGCCTTGGCATGGGCCAGGCGGATGGTGTTGACGTCACCAATGATCACCACCGCCGCACCCAGCAGGCGAGCGGAGGCCGCAGCAGCCAGGCCAACCGGACCGGCGCCCGCAATGTAGACAGTACTGCCAGGGCCGACGCCGGCGGTGACTGCACCGTGATAGCCGGTCGGCAGGATGTCGGAGAGGCACGTCAGGTCGCGGATTTTCTCCATGGCCTTGTCGCGATCCGGCAGCTTGAGCAGGTTGAAATCGGCATACGGCACCAGCACGTACTCGGCCTGGCCGCCGGTCCAGTCACCCATGTCCACATAGCCATAGGCACCACCGGCACGGGCCGGGTTGACGGTCAGGCATACGCCGGTGTGTTGCTCCTTGCAGGAACGGCAGCGCCCGCAAGCAACGTTGAAGGGCACCGATACCAGGTCGCCGAGTTTCAGGTTCTCGACATCACTGCCCTTCTCGATCACCTCGCCGGTGATTTCATGGCCCAGTACCAGGCCGGTCTGGGCGGTGGTGCGGCCGCGCACCATGTGTTGGTCGGAGCCGCAGATATTGGTGGAGACCACGCGCAGGATGACGCCGTGCTCAATCTTCCTGCCACGGGGGTCCTGCATTTTGGGATAGTCGATTTTCTGTACTTCGACCTGACCGTTGCCGAGATACACGACACCACGATTACCAGACATGCTTTCACCTCGCTGTTGTTTTTATGGAACTGCGTAGCCCTTGGGTTGGGCTGCGCGTTTAAGTGCTCGGGTTGCAGATGCTGTTTTTTGCGCTGTTAGTGAGGGCCTCTTCGCGAGCAAGCCCGCTCCCACATTCGACTGCATTCCAACTTTGGAACACGGTCAAATGTGGGAGCGGGCTTGCTCGCGAAGGCGTCCATCAGAGCACCACCGTTCGATTGGCGTTCAAAAACACCCGCCGCTCAATGTGATACCCCACCGCCCGGGCCAAGGTCAGCCCTTCGATATCCCGCCCCTTGGCAATCAAATCCTCGGGGTAATGACTGTGGTCCACCACCTCCACGCCCTGGGCGATGATCGGGCCTTCGTCCAGGTCGTTGTTGATGTAGTGCGCAGTGGCGCCTACCAGCTTCACCCCTTTGTTGTAGGCCTGGTGATACGGCTTGGCGCCCTTGAACCCCGGCAGCAACGAGTGATGGATATTGATCGCCTTGCCATCGAGCTTGCGGCACAGCTCCGGTGACAGCACTTGCATGTAACGCGCAAGGATCACCAGCTCGGCGCCGGCCTCTTCAATCACCTGCCACACCTGACGCTCCTGGGACGGTTTGTCGTTGGGGTCGAGGGGGAAATGGTAGTAGGGAATCTGGTGCCAGTCGGCCAGGGGCTTGAGATCAGGGTGGTTGGACACCACCGCGACCACATCCATCGACAGTTGGCCGATGCGCTGGCGATACAGCAGGTCGTTGAGGCAGTGATCGGCCTTGGAGACCATGATCACCACTTTTGGCCGGTAATTAGGCGCCGTCAGCTCGAAAATCATCCCAAAGGCTTCGCCACGGGTGGCCAGGCCGTCGCGAAAACCCTGTTCGTCGAAGCCGTCGGGTTGACGGAATTCCACGCGGATAAAAAAGCGCCCCGAGAGGCGGTCATCGAACGAGTGGTGCTCGGTGACGTAGCAGCCCTGCTCGAACAGATAGCGGGTGACCGCGTCCACCGTGCCGAGCACGCTGGGGCAATCGGCGGTCAAAATCCATGTATCGGGTGCGCGGCTCATTACAGTTAACTCCTCATACAGCGATGCTGCTTACTGTAGGAGCGAGCTTGCTCGCGAAAAATCCAAGGGCACCGCGTTCATTCAGGATGCGCGCGTTTTCGTTGACGTTTTTCGCGAGCAAGCTCGCTCCTACAGGGTCATGTCAGGCTTGGACGTTCAGGCCATATTCGGCCGCCGCGTCCTGCAACCACAACCACCAGTAATCCGAGAAGCTGCGCCGAATCAGCAGCTCCCACGTGTCCTCGGCCGTATGCCGGATCACCAGTTGCGACTTGGCAAACACCGTGCCCACCGCCTTGCCCACCGGGAAGTTGTCGGGGTGCACGTCGTAGCTGGTGGACTTCATCAGCACATCGCGCACGTTCGGGCCGCTGAGTTCGAGGATCTGCTGGCCGCCGCTGACATTGACGATCTGGATATGCAAATCCCCCAGGACGGCACGCAGGTTTTGCTCGGCAGCCAACTCTTCACCGCTAGGCACCACCAGCAGCCACTCATCCGGGCCGAGCCATTGCAGGCTGGTTTCACCGTTGACGACCACTGTCAGGGCGCCGGGCAACTCGATGCCCAGGGCCTTGTGTACGCCAGCGGCAAACGCGGCGTCATGGCCATCGCCACGGAGGGTCAGGTGGCCAAGGAGTTTCTTTTCACGCACGGTCACGCCGGCGTTCTTGCGGCCCTTGCCGACCAGGCTGGCGAGGTCGGCATGGTGCAGCGACGACTCGGCCTTGGCGCCGGCGGTGGGGCGTTGTTGGTACACATTGGCTGCGGTCATAAAGCACCTTTCTTGAATTCTGTGGTGAATCTACTGGCGCCATCGCGGGCAAGCCCACTCCCACCTTTGGAATGCATTCCCCTGTGGGAGCTGGCTTGCCTGCGATGCAGGCGACTCGGTCTATCAGATGTTCTGGCGATCACCCTTCGGATCAAAGAACACCGAAGACACAATCTCGGCCTCGATCACACTGCCATCCGCCTGCGGTGAAAACACCCGCTCACCCATACGCTTCAAGCCGCCCTTGACCACCGCCATCGCAAACGAATACCCAAGGGAGTTATGGGCATAACTCGAAGTAACGTGACCGACCATCTTCATCGGGATCGTCTGCTTCGGATCAAACACCAGTTGCGCGCCTTCCGGCAGCCACACCTTCGGATCAATCGGCTTCAAGCCCACCAGTTGCTTGCGTTCTTCACGCACGCAATCTTCGCGGTTCATCCCACGCCAGCCGATCCACGAGAACGGTTTGGTACGGCCAACGCACCAGCCCATGTTCAGGTCGTCCGGGGTCATCGAGCCGTCGGTGTCCTGACCTACGATGATGAAGCCCTTCTCGGCCCGCAGTACGTGCATGGTCTCGGTGCCGTACGGGGTCAGGTTGTATTGCTTGCCGGCCTCGACGATCTGTTCCAGCACGCCCATGGCGTAGTCGGCCTGCACGTTGACTTCGTACGACAGCTCACCGGTGAACGAGATACGGAACACCCGTGCCGGCACGCCGCCCACCAGGCCTTCTTTCCAGGTCATGAACGGGAAGCCGTCCTTGTCCAGGTCGATGTCGGTGACTTCGCTCAACAGCTTGCGGCTGTTGGGTCCGGACAGGGTCATGGTCGCCCAGTGGTCGGTGACCGAGGTGAAGTACACCTTCAGGTCCGGCCATTCGGTCTGCTGGTAGATTTCCAGCCACTGCAGCACGCGGGCGGCGCCGCCGGTGGTGGTGGTCATCAGGAAGTGGTTGTCCGCCAGGCAGGCAGTCACGCCATCGTCGAAGACCATGCCGTCTTCCTTGCACATCAGGCCGTAGCGCGCCTTGCCCACATCGAGCTTGGTCCAGGCGTTGCTGTAGATGCGGTTGAGGAACTCACGGGCATCCGGGCCCTGGATATCGATCTTGCCCAGGGTCGAGGCGTCCAGCAGGCCGACGCTGTCGCGCACGGCCAGGCATTCGCGCTTGACTGCCGCGTGCAGGTCTTCACCGTTGCGCGGGAAGTACCACGGGCGTTTCCACTGGCCGACATCCTCGAACTCGGCGCCGTTTTTCACGTGCCAGGCTTGCAGCGCGGTGTAGCGCACCGGCTCGAAGATATGCCCACAGTGCCGGCCCGCCACGGCGCCGAAAGTCACCGGCGTGTAGTTGGGGCGGAACATGGTGGTGCCCATCTGCGGGATGGTCACGTTCAGCGAGCGCGCAGCAATGGCCAGGCCGTTGACGTTGCCCAGCTTGCCTTGGTCGGTACCGAAGCCCAGCGCGGTGTAACGCTTGACGTGTTCCACCGACTCGAAGCCTTCGCGGGTCGCCAGTTCGATGGCGGCGGCGGTGACGTCGTTTTGCAGGTCGACAAATTGTTTGGGCGCCCGCGCAGTGGCCTTCTCGTGCGGCACCTGGAACAGCGCCAGGGTTGGCTCCTCAAGGCGCGTCAGGGCCTTGGGCAGCGTACCTTCCACCGGGGCAAACCCGGCTTCGCTGGCGGCACGCACGCCACCCTCAAAGCCGTCAGCCAGGGAATCACCCAAGCCGTAAACGCCGTTGATGCCACCGACGCACACGCGTTTCTGCGGGGCTTCGCCCGGTACAAAACCGAGGATATCTTCACGCCAGGTCGGCTTGCCGCCCAGGTGCGAGGCCAGGTGGACCACCGGGCTGTAGCCGCCGGAGCTGGCCACCAGGTCGCAGTCCAGCCATTCGCCAGGGCTGGTGACGGTGTGGGCTTTGACATCAATAGCCGCCACTCGCGCACCGGTCACGTGCTTGCTGCCACGGGCCTCGATCACAGCGCTGCCGGTGAGGATACGAATACCTTTGGCGCGGGCTTCTTCCACCAGCGCACCGCGTGGGTTGTGGCGAGCATCGGCCACAGCGACAACGGCGAGGCCGGCGTCGAACCAGTCCAGCGCCACGCGGTAGGCGTGATCGTTGTTGGTCGACAGCAGCAATTTTTTACCCGGCGCCACGCCGTAACGGCGCACGTAAGTCGAAACCGCACCCGCCAGCATGTTGCCCGGCACGTCGTTATTGCCGTACACCAGCGGGCGCTCGCAAGCACCGGTCGCCAACACTACGCGCTTGGCCCGTACACGATGGATACGCTGGCGCACCACGCCAATCGGCGCACGGTCGCCGAGGTGATCGGTGAGGCGCTCATGGATGGTCAGGAAGTTATGGTCGTGATAGCCGTTGACGGTTGCGCGAGGCAGCAGCACCACGTCCGGCAGGGCCTTGAGCTCGGCAATCACACTGGCGACCCACTCGGCCGCCGGCTTGCCATCCAGGCTTTCACGGGAGTCCAGCAACGACCCGCCGAATTCTTCCTGCTCATCGGCGATGATCACCCGCGCACCACTGCGCGCAGCCGCCAGGGCAGCGGACAGGCCTGCAGGCCCGGCGCCGACGATCAGCACGTCGCAGTGGCGGTTCATGTAGTCGTAGGTGTCCGGATCGTTCTCGGTCGGCGAGCGACCCAGCCCTGCGGCCTTGCGGATGTACTTCTCGTAGGTCATCCAGAACGATTGCGGGTACATGAAGGTTTTGTAGTAGAAACCCGGCGGCATCAGCTTGCCGCCGACCTTGCCGAGGATGCCCATCATGTCGTTGTTCACGCTCGGCCAGCCGTTGGTGCTGGTGGCGACCAGGCCCTGGTACAGCGCCTGTTGCGTGGCGCGCACGTTGGGAATCTGCGTGGCTTCGGTGGCGCCGATCTGCAGCACCGCGTTCGGCTCTTCGGCACCAGCGGCAAAGATGCCGCGCGGGCGCGAGTACTTGAAGCTGCGGCCGATGACATCCACGCCGTTGGCCAGCAAGGCTGCGGCCAGGGTGTCGCCTTCAAAGCCTTTGTAGCTCTGGCCGTTGAAGGTAAACGTCAGGACTTTATTACGGTCAATGCGGCCACCGTTGGACAGGCGATTGATCTGGCTCATACCTTCTCTCCAGAAGCCTTGGCGGTGAATTGTGGCTTCTCGCCGATCTTGTAGGTTTCAAGAATTTCGTAGGTCACGGTGTCGCGGGTCGCGTTGAAATACTGGCGGCAACCGGCAGCGTGAATCCACAGTTCGTGGTGCAGGCCACGGGGGTTGTCGCGAAAGAACATGTAGTCGCCCCACTGCTCGTCGGTGCAGGCATTCGGGTCCAGCGGGCGCGGGATGTGCGCTTGGCCGGAGGCGTGGAATTCCTCTTCGGAGCGCAGTTCGCCACAGTGAGGACAGAAGATATGCAACATAGGGAATTTCTCCTGTTAGTGGGCGACGGCCGCAGCGCCGTGTTCGTCGATCAGCGCACCGTTGTGGAAACGGTCGATGGAGAAAGGTGCCGCCAACGGGTGCATTTCACCCTTGGCCAGGCTCGCGGCAAATACGTTGCCTGAGCCGGGGGTAGCCTTGAAGCCACCGGTGCCCCAACCGCAGTTGAAGAACATGTTCGGCACCGGGGTCTTGGAGATGATCGGGCACGCGTCTGGCGTGGTGTCGACGATGCCGCCCCACTGGCGGTTCATGCGCACCCGCGAGAGCACCGGGAACATCTCGACGATGGCCTGGATGGTGTGTTCGATCACCGGGTACGAGCCGCGCTGGCCGTAGCCGTTGTAGCCGTCGATACCGGCGCCGATCACCAGGTCGCCCTTGTCGGACTGGCTGATGTAACCGTGTACCGCGTTGGACATGATCACGCTGTCGATAATCGGCTTGATCGGCTCCGACACCAACGCTTGCAGCGGGTGGGATTCGATTGGCAGACGGAAGCCCGCCAGCGAAGCCATGTGCCCGGAATTACCCGCGGTGACCACACCGACGCGCTTGGCACCGATAAAGCCTTTGTTGGTTTCCACGCCGATGCACATGCCGTTTTCCTTGCGAAAACCGATGACTTCGGTCTGCTGGATCAGGTCCACGCCCAGGGCGTCGGCGGCGCGGGCAAAGCCCCAGGCCACGGCATCGTGACGGGCCACGCCGCCGCGCCGTTGCACGGTGGCGCCGAGGACCGGATAGCGGGTGTTCTTCGAGCAATCGAGGTACGGGATCTCGTCGGCCACTTGCTTGGCGTTGAGCAGCTCGCCGTCCACGCCATTGAGGCGGTTGGCACTCACGCGACGCTCGGAATCACGGATGTCCTGCAGGGTGTGGCACAGGTTGTAGACGCCGCGCTGGGAGAACATCACGTTGTAGTTCAAGTCCTGGGACAGACCTTCCCACAGCTTCATTGCGTGTTCGTACAGGTGCGCCGACTCATCCCACAGGTAGTTGGAACGCACGATGGTGGTGTTGCGCGCGGTGTTACCGCCGCCCAGCCAACCTTTCTCGACCACGGCCACGTTGGTGATCCCGTGTTCCTTGGCCAGGTAATAAGCGGTCGCCAGACCATGCCCGCCGCCGCCGACGATGACCACGTCATACACCTTTTTAGGGGTCGGCGTGCGCCACATCTTCTGCCAGTTTTCGTGGTGGCTGAGTGAGTGCTTGAAGAGGCCGAAGCCTGAGTAGCGTTGCATAGTCATTACTCCAAAACCGCGCTCAGCGATAAACCGGGAAATCAGCGCACAGGGCAGACACGTGCTTGGCCACGTTGGCCTCGACATCGGCGTCGCCGAGGTTGTCGAGGATGTCGCAGATCCAGCCAGCCAACTCGACGCACTGCGCCACTTTGAAACCGCGTGTGGTCACCGCCGGTGTGCCGATGCGCAGGCCCGAGGTCACGAACGGCGACTGGGGGTCATTGGGCACGGCGTTCTTGTTGACGGTGATATGGGCACGACCGAGGGCAGCGTCTGCGTCCTTGCCGGTGAGGCCCTGGCGGATCAGGCTGACCAGGAACAGGTGGTTATCGGTGCCGCCGGACACCACATCGTAGCCACGCTTGATAAACACGCTGGCCATGGCCTGGGCGTTGTCGATCACCTGCTGTTGATAAGCTTTGAAGCCCGGCTCCATCGCCTCCTTGAAGCACACAGCCTTGCCCGCGATCACGTGCATCAGCGGGCCGCCCTGTGCGCCTGGGAACACGGCGGAGTTGAGTTTTTTCTCAATCTCTTCGTTGGACTTGGCCAGGATCAGGCCACCCCGTGGACCGCGCAGGGTCTTGTGGGTGGTGGTGGTAACCACATCGGCGTACGGCAGCGGGTTCGGGTACAGGCCGGCGGCAACCAAGCCTGCGACGTGGGCCATGTCGACGAACAGCAGCGCGCCAACCTTGTCGGCGATCTGGCGAAAGCGCGGGAAATCCAGGGTCTTGGAGTAGGCAGAGAAACCGGCCACGACCATTTTCGGCTTGTGCTCCACGGCCAGGCGCTCGACTTCGTCGTAGTCGATCAGGCCGGTGTCGGTGTTGATGCCGTATTGCACCGCGTTGTACAGCTTGCCCGAGGACGACACCTTGGCGCCGTGGGTCAGGTGACCGCCGTGGGCCAGGCTCATGCCGAGGATGGTGTCACCGGCGTTCAGCAGCGCCAGGTACACCGCGCTGTTGGCCGACGAACCAGAGTGCGGCTGCACGTTGGCGTAATCGGCGCCGAACAGCTGCTTGGCGCGCTCAATGGCCAGGACCTCGACTTTATCCACATGCTCGCAGCCGCCGTAGTAGCGCTTGCCCGGGTAGCCTTCGGCGTATTTGTTGGTCAGGCCGCTGCCCTGGGCCTGCATCACGCGTTTGCTGGTGTAGTTCTCCGACGCGATCAGCTCGATATGATCTTCCTGACGCTGCTCCTCGGCATTCATGGCCGCCAGCAGTGCGTCGTCATATCCCTGGATCTGGTCTTGTTTGCTGAACATCGCGTCTCTCCCAGCCTTTCGTATTGTTGAGGCCCGTGCAGGGCCCTTTGATGCGATGGTAGGGCTGGCGCAGACAGGTCAAATGCCTACGCACGCCACGCAAAGGTGCGTTTACGACATGGCCAGAACAACACCGAACAAATGTGGGAGCGGGCTTGCTCGCGAATGCGGTGTGTCAGGCAGCACATGCATTGGCTGGTCCACCGCATTCGCGAGCAAGCCCGCTCCCACAGGGACTATGTGATGACCTTTCGAAGGAGTAGCAGCAGTAAGAAATGCGCGGGATAAAGTGCATACGCCCAGCGCCGCATAGCCGGCGGTGAGACATGTGTGACCTGTCGCAACAAGACCAATCCGGCCAATGGCGCAATCAGGCATGTGGCCAACCCGAGCATCGCGACGAGATTGCCGCTATTGAGTAAGACCTGCCATTGATTGGCAGCTACACACACCAACCCCGGCAACACGCTGAAATACCAGGGGCGACTGAACACCAACAGCATCGCCAACGGCAGCAATACACCAAAAAAACCGAACATCAGGCTCGACGAGAATACCGCCGCCAACAACAAGGCGATCAGCGCCAATCCTCGATCAAAAAGCGTCTTCTGCTGCCATCCCCGGGCAACCAGCAAACCCAGCGCCAGGGTCGGCAGCACATTCAATGTATCGGCATCCTCGATAAACATCCGATAGGGCACCTCGCTGATCACGCTGAACAGCAGCAACCAGCCCAGGTAACGCCATTGAAAGGTCGCCGGCCCCGCCTTGACCCGGTGCAGGTTCGCCGCAATCGCCAGGCAAAACCAGGGGAACGCCAGGCGCCCCGGCACGTACAGGCCATCGAGGCTCAAACCGACATAGCGCAGGTGATCGAGCACCATACTCAGCAGCGCCAGCCATTTGAGCAGGTCCAGCGCGCCATCGCGGCCACGCCTTACAGGAATCGTTTCAGTACCGTGCATAATTCCCCAGAGACTTTGCATTAACAGTGCGTGCGCCCGCCGGATATTCTTGGTTAAAGTGCGCACCAACATCGACCACAGGAACGGGCCATGACCGACAAGAGCCAACAATTCGCCAGCGACAACTATTCCGGTATCTGCCCGGAAGCCTGGGCCGCCATGGAACTCGCCAACCAGGGCCATCAACGCGCCTATGGCGACGATGAATGGACCCACCGCGCCGCCGACGGTTTCCGCAAACTGTTTGAAACCGACTGTGAAGTGTTCTTCGCCTTCAACGGTACAGCGGCCAACTCCCTGGCCCTGTCTTCGCTGTGCCAGAGCTACCATAGCGTGATTTGCTCGGAAACCGCCCACGTCGAGACCGACGAATGCGGCGCACCGGAGTTCTTCTCCAACGGTTCCAAGCTGCTCACCGCGCGCACCGAGAATGGCAAGCTGACCCCGGAATCGATCCGTGAGATCGCCCTCAAGCGCCAGGATATCCACTACCCCAAGCCCCGCGTCGTGACCCTGACCCAGGCCACCGAAGTGGGCAGCGTGTACACCCCGGATGAAATCCGCGCCATCAGCGTCACCTGCAAGGAGCTGGGGCTGAACCTGCATATGGATGGCGCACGCTTCTCCAACGCCTGCGCCTTCCTCGGCTGCTCGCCGGCCGACCTGACCTGGAAAGCCGGGGTGGATGTCCTGTGTTTTGGCGGTACCAAGAACGGCATGGCGGTGGGTGAGGCGATCCTGTTCTTCAACCACAAACTGGCTGAAGACTTCGACTATCGCTGCAAACAGGCCGGCCAACTGGCCTCGAAAATGCGCTTCCTGTCAGCGCCGTGGGTCGGCCTGCTGGAAAACGACGCCTGGCTCAAACACGCACGCCACGCCAACCACTGCGCGCAGTTGCTCAGCAGCCTGGTGGCGGATATTCCCGGCGTGGAATTGATGTTCCCGGTGCAGGCCAACGGCGTGTTCCTGCAACTCTCGGAGCCGGCCATCGCCGCGCTGACGGCCAAGGGCTGGCGCTTCTACACCTTTATCGGCAAGGGCGGCGCACGCTTCATGTGTGCGTGGGATACCGAGGAAGAACGGGTGCGTGAACTCGCGGCGGATATCCGCGAAGTGATGGGCGCCTGATCCCCTTGTAGGAGCCGGCTTGCCGGCGATGGCGATCCTGAGGTCGCCTCCGCCGGCAAACTCCTACAATTGGAGAGGCTGTAACGCATCCCACTGGTCAATCGGCCCGGGATTGTGTTCGAGCGTCCCACCGCCAAACGTGACCGCCAGCTTGTTCACCGCATTCAAGGCCGTGGTCACAGCGCCTTCGGCCCAGCCCCCGGTCCAGGAAATATCATCGCCAGACAGAATGAAACCGTCCGGCACCCCTTCCCTTACACCACTCATGAACTGGGAAAACAGCAGGCGCTGATACTCATACTGCCCCGGCAGGTTCATCTTGAAGGCGCACAAGTAAAACGGCTCATCTTCCCAGTTGATTTCGATGAAGGGGTCAACCATGCCGAACTCGGCCGCCAGGTCCAGTTGTGTGTCGGCGTACACCGTATCGAGCAAGGTCGTACACAACTGCACATGGGTCGGCAACGGCGCACTACGGTCCCCCAGGAATTTCAGGCTGTCATCGTTCCAGGTATAGGAGAGGAACAGGCCGCTGCCTTTGTTCACCCCAGCACCTGGGGCATAGTCCAACAGATAGGTGCCTCGGGTGAGCCGGTCCGACAAGGTCACACTCATCTTGTAGCGACCGTTCTCGACATCATTCCAAAACGGCCGTCGAGTGTTGGCAAAGATCTTCGCCGATTGCATGTAATGGGTGTACATGACCGCTTCCCAGGTAGCCTGGGGCAACAAGCTGTTCATCGGCGTAAAGCGGTCTTTGCCATCCATATAGCGGAACTTGTCGAGCACCCGTACGTGAGGCGTATAGACCACACTTTTAAAGTTGCGCAGGGTGTCTCGACCCAGTTTGTTGTCATGCAGGTACACATCGAAGGTGCCATCGGCCAGGCGGTGAATCTGCCGGACTTCCTGATTGAGAGGGTCGGCAATCTCCCGCCGCGTCAGGCTCTCCACGGTCGCGTCCGCTGGCCAATGGACCTGGGTGTCGCCGAACGAAGCCGGCGTGCGGCTCCATAAACGCAGGGGCAGCTCGCTGGAGCCGTCATACATCAACGTGTGGTTGGTATCCAGGCCGGTGTAAAGCACCCGCAACACTTCCAGGAAACAGTTCGGATAGTCGGTGTTCCAACCGCCGGTGCCGAAGCCGATCTGGCCAAACAGGTCAATGTCTTCCCTGCCCCACCTGGCTTGCTCGACCATGGCCGCATAGAAACTCAGGTCATCCCAGCCCGCCCTCAGGATCGTGTTCCAGATTGCCTTGATTTCGCCCTGATCGACCGCGGTTTCCTGCATCGCATTTTCCATGTCGGTAAAACGGATCGGATCCTGCTCGAGGAAGTCGCCGAAGAACATGTCTTCGATTCGTTTGTATTTTTCCGGCAGGTCATTGCGTTCGTAGTACGTCTGTTCGTTCTCGTAATCGACAACGGTACTGGGGGCGGCGGGCGAGCCGGGGTTGGGGAAGTCCGTCGAGTTTGCGTCCATCCCGACCTTATTGAAGTAGTGCATCAACGCCTTGCCGGACTTGGGAAAACGCATGGCCCCCAGCTCACAGATCACCCGGGCGTGCGGGTCGTTGCGATCACCCACCACCTGGGAGTAGAGCCGCCCGCCAATGCGCCCGGAGGCTTCCACCACAATCGGATGCAGGCCCATGCGCATCGCCTCGTAGGCGGCCACCAGACCGGACACGCCGGCCCCGACGATCAACACCTGCTCGCCATAATGCTGTGGTGCGACATGGCCCAGGGGTTTCTTGAGGATCGCCGCCTGCCACAGATAGCGGGCGTAATGGAACGGAAAATCAGGAATCAGCGCCGTGACGTTTTTGTTCAACAGGCGCTGGGCCCCCTGGGAACGGGAGGGAATCGCAGACATGGTGGCTTCCTTGCAGATAGGGTGAGCGTCCACCCTTTACGACACGGCTAAAGGCGACTGCGACGGGACTAAAAACCAGACTAGAAGACCGACCGCACCTGGGTTATATCGCTTTGCAATAAGACAGAGCGGTTCCGTCGCCGCCCGCGAAAAAGCATTACTTAAGGAAAGTCTGAAGTAATTATTTATAGATCACGATTCAATTGGCCCGCCAGTTACCCGATGCTCCGGCACTCAGCCCCTATAAAAACAAGCCGTGAACCTATGAACGCCCTATCCGACAAGACCGCTCCCCGCGCCGCTCCCGGCCTGAAAATCGAGACCCGCTCCATTGACTACGTTCCGCGTAGCGAACGCCACGGCAAAGTCTGGCACCAGGGTCCGTTCTGGTTCACGGGCAACTTCGTCCTCACCACCATGGTCACCGGCTTCACCGGGGCCGCGTTGGGCTTGAGCCTGGTCTATGCCGTGCTGGCGATTGTCATTGGTGTGTGCCTGGGCACCTTCGCCATGGCGTTCCACGCCAACCAGGGCCCGCGCATGGGCTTGCCGCAGATGATCCAGTCACGCGCCCAGTTCGGTCTGCGCGGGGCCATCGTGCCGTTTATCGCGGTGATCTTTGTGTACATCGGCTTCAACGTGTTCAACGTGATTCTCGCCACCGATGCCATCAACACGGTCCTGCCGGGCAGCCGCGCGCCGTGGTATGCGCTGATGATCATCCTCGCGGTGGTAATCGCCGTGATCGGCCATGACCTGCTGCACACGGTGCAACGCTGGTTGACCTACGTGATGATCAGCGTATTCGCGGTGCTGACCGTCGCCGCCCTGATGAGCCTGTCGGCCGACGCAGCGGTGGCCGATGCCCACTTCTCGTGGTCGGCGTTCCTGATTCAGCTCAGCGCCGCTGCCGGTTATCAGATCAGCTACGCCGTGTACGTCTCGGACTACTCGCGCTACCTGCCCCACCAAACGCCGTCGCGCCGGGTGATTTTCTGGACTTACCTGGGCGCTGCCGGCTCTGCCTTGTGGCTGATGTCCCTGGGCGCATTCCTCGCTTCGGCGCTGCCTTCGCCGGATGCCATCACCAGCGTGCGCACCGTGGGCAACCAGGTGATCCCCGGCTTCGGCACCTTCACCGTGCTGATCGCAGTGCCGGCGTTGATTGGCATCATGGCGGTCAACTGCTACGGCGCCATGCTGACTGGCATCAGTGCCATCGACGGTTTCGTGAAGATCCAGCCGCGCCTCAAGAGCCGGATCATTGGCATCGGCCTGGTGGCCGTGGTGATTTTCCTGATCGCCCTGAGCATTCCTGACAGTTACCTGGCCAGCTTCAATACGTTTGTGCTGCTGATGTTGTATTTCCTGGTGCCATGGACCGCCGTCAACCTCGCGGACTTTTATCTGGTGCGCAAAGGCCAATACGCCATCAGCGACATCTTCAACTCCGCCGGCATCTATGGCCAGTGGGGCAAAGCGGGCCTGGTCGCCTATGGCCTGGGCATGGCCTCGATGGTGCCGTTCATGTCGTTGAGCTTCTACGTGGGGCCGGTCGCCGTGGCACTGGGCGGTGCCGACATTGCGTTTGTGATCGGCCTGGCCGTTTCCGCGCTCGTCTACTGTGCAATGAACCGCAACCTTGACCATAACGCCGAGCGCCGTGCGATTGCCGCCAGCGAAGCCATGTTGGAAGGCAACACCCCATGAACAGCGTACGTGTCGTCTGTCATCAACTGGCCCCCCGTATCGGCGACGCCGAGTACAACCGCACCCTCAGCGCCGAGGCCATCCGCAGTGCAGCGGCGCTGGGCGCGCAGGTGGTGGTGCTGCCGGAGTTGACCCAAAGCGGTTATGTGTTCACTGACACGCAGGAAGCCCTCAGGGTGTCCGAACCCCTCGATGGCCCGACACTGACCCTGTGGAAAACGCTGGCAAACTCACTAAACATCATTGTCGTGGCCGGCTTTTGTGAGCGGCTGACGGCAACGCAGGTGGCCAACAGCGCCGCCCTGATAGAGCCGCACGGCAGGCTGACGGTGTACCGCAAGGCGCATTTGTGGGATCGCGAAACGTTGATCTTCACCCCCGGCACCGAGCCCCCGCCGGTGGTCGACACCGCCGTCGGCCGCATCGCCGTGATGATCTGCTATGACCTGGAGTTGCCCGAGTGGGTACGCCTGGCCGCCCTGGCCGGTGCCGACCTGC
This sequence comes from Pseudomonas proteolytica, assembly GCF_007858275.1. GTDB lineage: Bacteria > Pseudomonadota > Gammaproteobacteria > Pseudomonadales > Pseudomonadaceae > Aquipseudomonas > Aquipseudomonas proteolytica. The sequence goes on along the minus strand of NZ_VFEV01000003.1, from coordinate 171,910 downwards.
TGTGTGCGCCCGTCAACTGGCCAGATGGCCCGCGCCCCGCCGGCGAAAGGCCGGCAGAAATCGTCCGGGTCCAGGCCAATGCGGCCGTCAACCGCCTGTTCATTGCCGCCTGCGACCGCCATGGCGAAGAACGCGGCGTCAACTGGGTGGGAGGGTCAGTTATCGTCGACGCCGACGGCTACCCATTGGCCGGCGCGGTCTCGCACCAGCAAGAACAACGCTTGGTCGCCGACCTGCCACTGGCCCACGCCAGGGACAAGTTCATCAGCGCACACAACCATGTGCATCAGGATCGGCGGCCGCAGTTGTACTGAGCGTCAGAACTCGATCCGCACATCCCCCTTCGGCACGCTGCAGCACGACAGGATGTAGCCTTCGGCTTCGTCTTCTTCGGTGATGCCGCCGTTGTGCTCCATCTCGACCTCCCCGCCCAGCTTCATCACTTTGCATGTGCCACAAATCCCCATGCCGCAGGCTTTGGGGATCAGCAGGCCGAGCTTGGCGGCGGCGGCATGCACGGTTTCGCCCGGTGCCACGCGGATGCTCTTGCCCGACGCAATGAATTCCACTTGATGCAAATCCGCCTGGTCGATTTGCGGCGCGTCGGCGGCTTGTTCGGCTTGTTCGACCGCATCGGCACGGGCTTCCGCTGGCGTGGCGCCGAAGGACTCCTCGTGGTAGCGCGCCATGTCGAAGCCCGCCGCTTCGAGCAGGCGTTTGACCGCGTTCATATAAGGCGTCGGCCCGCAGCAGAACACTTCCCGCTCGAGGAAGTCCGGCACCATCAATTCCAGCATCTTGTGGTTCAGGTAGCCGCGATACCCGGCCCAGGGTTCGCCCAGGCCGTGCTTCTCGCAGATCAGGTGCAGGCTGAAGTTGTCGATGCGCGAGGCCATGTGCTCCAGCTCGCGGTGGTAAATGATGTCTTTGGGCGAGCGCGCACTGTGGATAAAGGTCATGTCGACATTGGCGTTGGTGTCATAAAACCAACGGGCCATGGACATCACCGGGGTGATCCCCACGCCGCCGCTCAGGTACAGCACTTTAGGGCTCGGGAAGTCGATGGCGTTGAACAGCCCTACCGGCCCGTGCACCGCCAACTCTTGCCCTTCATGCAGGGTGTCGTGCAGCCAGTTCGACACCCGCCCGCCCGGCACGCGCTTGATGGTCACCGAGAAGCTGTAGGGCACCGATGGCGAGCTGGAAATGGTGTACGACCGCATGATCGGCTGGCCGTCGATTTCCAGCTCCAGGGTGACGAACTGCCCCGGCTTGAAAAAGAACAGGATCGGCTGGTCGGCCATAAAGCAGAAGGTGCGCACATCCCAGGTTTCCTGGATGACTTTGACGCACCGGACGATGTGCCGACCATTGGCCCAGGTCTGGGTAGTGACAGGATTCAGGAAGGTGTTGGACATGCTGTTCTCCACGGCCGTAGTTCGGCTTGATGCTGGCGATTCTGCGTAACGCCGCGACCTGCCATTTACCTATCTGCGACATTCGCATACTTATCGCGACCAGCCCCCATACCACTGGGGTTGCGCGTCGGGAACAGAGTGGGCCATGTCGTTAATGGACAAGGTTGCGGGCAGCGCCGGGCCCACACTCGCAGCCAACAACGACGCTTTCTTTACGCCTTGCTGCAAACCTGATTAGCCACTTATCGCGGCCACACAGAATGGCCTTGAGGACACATACGATGGACGTCACCGCAACCTTGAGCTTGGGCGATCCGCTGGAACCCGCACGCAAGGCCACCGCGCAAATGTTGCAAGAGCGCGAGCGCACTTTTTCGTTGCCCCAGCCGTTTTACTCTGACCAGCGGCTGTTCGATATCGACATGCAGGAGATCTTCCAGAAGGAATGGTTGATCGCCGGCATGACCTGCGAAATCCCCACCAAGGGCAACTACCTGACCCTGCAGATCGGCAAGAACCCGATCATCGTGATCCGTGGCGCCGAAGGCGTGGTGCATGCCTTTCACAACGTCTGCCGCCACCGCGGTTCGCGCTTGTGTACCAGCGACAAGGGCAAGGTCGCCAAACTGGTTTGCCATTACCACCAGTGGACCTACGAACTGGACGGGCGCCTGTTGTTCGCCGGCACCGAGATGGGCGCCGACTTCGACATGAAGCAGTACGGCCTCAAGCCGGTAAACGTGAAGACCGCCGGCGGCTACATCTTCATCAGCCTGGCCGAAAACCCACCGGCCATCGATGACTTTCTGTCGACGCTCAACCACTACATGGAACCCTACGACATGGAAAACACCAAGGTGGCGATCCAGACCACCTTGTTTGAAAAAGCCAACTGGAAACTGGTGCTGGAAAACAACCGCGAGTGCTACCACTGCAACGCCTCGCACCCCGAGTTGCTGAAAACCCTGCTGGAATGGGACGACGTCACCGACCCACGGGCCGACCAGGCCTTTAAAGACCACGTCGCCGCATCCGCCGCTGCCTGGGACGCCGAGAAGATCCCTTACGCCCACGCCAGCTTCGGCCTGCGGAACCGCATCGTGCGCATGCCGCTGCTCAAGGGCACCGTCTCCATGACCCTGGATGGCAAGCAGGGCTGCAAGAAACTCATGGGCCGGATCCAGAACCCCGACCTGGGCTCGATGCGCATCCTGCACCTGCCCCACTCTTGGAACCACTGCATGGGCGATCACATCATCGTCTTCACGGTATGGCCGATCAGCGCCCAGGAAACCATGGTCACCACCAAGTGGCTGGTGCACAAGGATGCCGTGGAAGGTGTGGACTACGACGTCGACCGCATGCGCCAAGTGTGGGATGCCACCAATGACCAGGACCGGCGCCTGGCCGAAGAGAACCAGCGCGGGATCAACTCCACCGCTTACCAGCCAGGGCCGTATTCCAAGACCTATGAGTTTGGCGTGGTGAACTTTGTGGACTGGTACAGCGAGCGCATGCTCAACAACCTGGGAGCGGCACCGGCCCCGTACCTCAAGGGCGTTGCCGCGCACGAGTAACTGACCCACCCGGGATCAAAAAATGTGGGAGCGGGCTTGCTCGCTCCCACATTTGGGTCCGCATCTGGTCAAAAATTGAGCATAGGGCCGTCAGCCCACTGTTATCCTGCCCTACAGCCATCCTCCAACAACTTATCCACAAACCCACCCACAGCAATTGTGGGCAACTGCGCTCTTACCTCGAAATAAAACCAAGAAAATCCGTGACTTATTCAAAGCAACGGGTTTTATCCAACATTGATGATTTTTTGACCTAAAGCCTACAAGCCACGTTCTATATAGCCTGTAGCGGAACGCAAACACCTTATCCACAGAAGCGCCAACAGACTTTGGGGGCAACTTTGGCCTATCTGTGGAAAACCGTCTGCAACCGAGCAAAATCGAGGCTTTACGCGAAGATTCAAGCGGAAACGGCCACATTGATCATATTTCAACCAACCCACTGCACGCCTTTATTTATAAGGCCTGTAGCGGGTAGCGAACATCTTATCCACAGAAGCACCAACAGACTTTGGGGGCAACTCCGGGCCGGGCTTTTTCCTTATCCACAGAAAAAGCCCAGTAAAAACCGTTGCTTAGGTTGGTTGTTTTTCGTACAGAGGGCTGTAGCGCTTGATTTACATGGGGTGTGGACAGCCGCGAACAGGTTATCCACAGGTGGGTTAACAGGGATTGTGGGTAAACACCCACGCACACGCCTTGTAGGAGCGAGCTTGCTCGCGAAAAAGGCCAACGGTAACGCAGCGTGTCTGGTTTAACGCTGCGCGCTCAGGTTCTTCGCGAGCAAGCTCGCTCCTACAGGGGGTCAGCGCACCACGCCTTCTTCGATCAGCAGCTTGAGAATGGCTTCGGCGCCCGCCTCGGGGCCCAGGCCCTTGAGCACCTGGCCACCGCCGCCGCTGGCCTTGGCCGTGGCGGCCTTCATGCGGTCGGCGCCGCTCTTGGCCTTGATCACTTTGAGGCGCTTGGGTCGAGGCTTGGCCGGTTGCAGCACGGCGCCTGTGAATAACTCATCGTCCACCACCTGCACGTCGTGCTCCTGCAGCACACCGCGCTGGGCCGGGCCATAGGCGCTTTGCCGCGGCTTGGGCCCAGCGTTATCCACCGTGGCCACAAACGGCAGGCGCACCTTCAGGCGCCGCCGCTGCCCGCGCGGCAAGGCTTGCAGCACATGGGCCACACCGCTGTCGATGGACTCCACCTGGGCCAGCCCGACAATCAGCGGCCAGCCCAGGTGTTCGGCCAACAGGAAGGGCAGCATGCCCGAGCCTTCGCCGGTTTCTGCCTGGCTGCCGGTAAGCACCACCTGGGCACCAGCATCCTGTAGATAGTCACCGAGTACCGGCAAGGCATCGGCGCCGGCCGGTTGCTCCAGCACGTGCAACTGCGCCAATCCCATGCCCAGGTAGGCGCGCAGGGTCGGTTCGGCGATGTCGCCGGCATGCAGCACTTGCAGGTTATCCCCAGCCAGTTGCAACCCCAATTCCACGGCGCGTGCATCCTGTTCGGCGCGACGGGGGCGGCCGGAGGTCGGGTGGGCGCCTATGGAGACCAGGCTGATTACATGGGTCGTCATGGCCATATCCTTTGCTTAAGCCGCATCGCGCTTGGCGCCGTTGCGGTGGGCCTGGACCGCTGCGATCAAGGCCCGGAGAATTTCGCCGCTGTCACCGATCACCGACAGGTCGGCGCGCTTGATCATGTCGCAACCCGGATCGAGGTTGATCGCCACGACTTTGTCGCAGGCACCAATGCCTTGCAGGTGCTGGATCGCCCCGGAGATCCCCACGGCCACATACACCCGTGCGGTGACCCAGATACCACTGGCGCCAACCTGCCGGTCCCGTGCCATGAAGCCATCGTCCACAGCCACCCGCGACGCACCTTCGGTAGCCCCCAGCGCGGCAGCGGTCTGGTGGAACAGCTCCCAGTCCTTGACCCCATTGCCGCCCGAGAAAATAAACTCGGCCTCGGCCATGGGAATCGCGCCCGGGTCCACCGCCACCGCGCCCAGGTCCTCGATACGCGGCAAGCTGCGCGCCAGCGCTGTGGATAATTCCAGCGGCAACACTTCATGGCGCGTATCGCTGACGGGATCGGCACATTCCACCGCGGCCAGGATCAGCCTTGGCAGCGCTCGCGCCAAGTCCTCCCGGCCCGCACCGGCACGGCCGATACACTCGCTGCCCTTGATCTGCCAGACCCGGGTGGCCGGGCGTTCCTTGAGGCTCGCGGCAAAGCGCCGCCCCAGTTCGCCACCGCCACTGCGGCTGTCGGGCAGCAACCAGTGACGCGGGCTGAACTGGTTATCCACAGCCCGCAGGCCATGGACCCGTTGCTCCGGTGAATAACCGTCGAATTCGCGGCCGTCCAACACCAGCAGGCGGTCCACGCCGGCTGTGTCGAACGCGCTTTCCTTGTGCTCGCCAAACACCACCGCCAGCACCGCGCCGTCGCTGCCGGCGAGTTGCCGCGCCAGGCCCAGCAAGTCGCGGTCGTGGCTGCTCAGGCGGCCGCCGACCATATCCGGCACCACGTTGATGTAGAACGCCGGGGCTGGCACCTGGTGCAGCGGCAACTGCACTTGCACCGCTGCCGTGCGCTTGGTGGCGCCACCCTGCTGGGCGCCGCTGCGGTCGATACGCTTGATGCCGTTGGGGCCGATAAAACCCATGCCGTGCACATTCTTGCGGATGATGCCGTTAGGCCCCATCCAACTGTGCTGCTCCGGTTGCATTGCCGCATGCAGCGGGTGCAGGCGGTTGCGGGCGATCCATTCGGCCCGTGGGTCGCGGCGGATAATGTCGCTCATCAATGCACCTCCGCAGGTTCACGCAAATTCGGGGTCTTGGCCGGTGCAGGCTCTTCGAGCAGGGCATCTGCAACCAGTTCGGCAATGTCTTTGATCAGGGGGCGTGGCTCGACCACCCCTTCGAGCATCGCCGTGCACTGTGGACAACCGACGGCCACCAGTTCGGCGCCGGTCTCGCGGATGTCTTCCATGCGCATGTCGGGGATGCGCTGCTTGCCGGGAATATCGGTGATCGGCGCGCCGCCCCCGCCGCCACAGCAACGGGAACGGAAGCCCGAACGCTGCATCTCCTTGACCTCGATCCCCAGCGCCCGCAGCACTTGGCGCGGTGCCTCGTACTCGCCGTTGTAACGGCCCAGGTAGCACGGGTCGTGATAGGTCACGCTGTTGCCTTTGTGCTGGCCCAGGTTCAGCGCGCCGGCGTCGATCAGCTCGGCCATGTAGGTGCTGTGGTGCTGCACCCGGTAATGGCCGTCGAAGGCGCCATATTCGTTTTTCAGCACGTGGAAACTGTGAGGGTCACAGGTCACGATGCGCTGGAAACTGTACTTGGCCAGGGTCTGGATATTGCGTGCGGCCAGCAGCTGGAACGTCGCCTCATCCCCCAGGCGCCGGGCCACGTCGCCACTGTCGCGCTCTTCCAGGCCCAGCACGGCGAAATCGACCTTGGCTGCCTTCAGCACTTTGACGAAGGCGCGCAAGGTCCGCTGGTTACGCATGTCGAAGGCACCATCGCCAACCCAGAACAGTACGTCAGTTGTCTTCTTGTCGCCGAGCAGCGGCAGGTTCAAGTCCGCCGCCCAGTTCATCCGCCCGCCCGGGGCAAAACCGCCAGGGTTGTCGGTGGCGATCAGGTTCTCCAGGACTTCGGCGCCCTTGTTCGGCGTCGCGCCTTTTTCCAGGGTCAAATGGCGGCGCATATCGACGATGGCATCCACGTGCTCGATCATCATCGGGCACTCTTCGACACAGGCGCGGCAGGTGGTGCAGGACCACAAGGTCTCGGCGTCCACCAGGCCGTTGACGATCGGTTGGTGCGGGTTGCCGCTGTGCTCGCCAATGGCCTTGCCCGGATACGGGCTGCCGGCGAACTTGGCATCGGTGCCACCGGCCAGGCCGACCACCATGTCCTGGATCAGTTTTTTCGGGTTCAGCGGCTGGCCGGCGGCGAATGCAGGGCACGCGGCTTCGCACTTGCCGCACTGCACGCAGGCGTCGAAACCGAGCAGTTGGTTCCAGGTGAAGTCCTTGGGTTTTTCCACGCCCAGGGGCGCGCTTTTGTCACTCAGGTCCAACGGCTTCAAGCCGGTGGAACGGCCACCCCCAAAACGTTCGGCGCGGCGGTGCCAGGCCAGGTGCAGGGCACCGGCAAACGCATGCTTCATCGGCCCGCCCCAGGTCATGCCGAAGAACATCTCCGACACGCCCCACAGCACACCCACACCGAGCAGCGCGGCCAGCAGCCAGCCACCGAAGTCGGCGGGCAGGATCCCGGCCACCGGCAAGGTCACCAGGAAGAAACTGACCGAGAACGCCATCAGGCTTTTCGGCAGGCGCATCCACGGGCCTTTGGACAGGCGCGCGGGTGGGTTGCGCCGGCGCAGGTAGACGAAGGTGGCGCCGACAAACATCAGCACCGAGGCCAGCAGCAAGGCGTAGCCGAGGATGCGATTGTGCAGGCCGAAACCGTGCACCAGAATCGCCAGCAACGCCGACAACACAAAGCCCAGGGCCGTGGCCACGTGGGTATTGGCGATGTATTTGTCGCGGGCAACCACGTGGTGCAGGTCGACCATGTAGCGCTTGGGCATGGCCAGCAGGCCGCCCAGCAGGTCGACCTTGGCCGCACGGCCACGGCGCCACATGTTCACCCGGCGCAAAGCGCCGAGGACAGCGAGGCCCAGGGCTGCAAACAGGAGAATCGGAAGAAGGGTGTTCAACATGGTGAAGCTCCCACAGACCACACAGCTCTAATGTGGGAGCGGGCTTGCTCGCGAAGGCGGTGCATCAGCCACCGGATGTATCGACTGACACACCGCTTTCGCGAGCAAGCCCGCTCCCACATTTTTGACCGAGTCCACATTGGTTCGGTGTTGGGTCAGAAATCCTTGCACAAGCGCAGGGCGTCATAGATCGCGGCGTGGGTATTGCGCTGGGCCACACAGTCACCGATGCGGAACAGCAAGTACCCTTCCCCCGGTTCGCTCAGGCACGGTTGCGGCTTGATCGCGAACAACGCTTCGACGTCCATCTGCCCCTTGTTGCGCGCCCCTTGCTTGAGGGCGTAGTAGATTTCTTCATCCGGGCGCACGCCGTTCTCCACCACCACCTGGTCCACCACCCGCTCTTCCTTGGCGCCGGTGTATTCGTTCTCCAGCACGGCTATCAGCTTGTCGCCCTCGCGGTAGACCTTCTCCAGCATCATGTCGCCGGTCATGATCACTTCCTTGGGGTACATGCTGCGGTAGTAAGTCGGGAATGACGTACCGCCGATGGCCACGCCGGGCTTGATGTCGTCGGTGACGATCTCGACCTGGCAACCCTTGTCGGCCAGAAAGTCGGCCACTGACATGCCGGTGAATTCGCAGATGGTGTCGTACACCAGCACGTTCTTGCCCGGCGCCACCTTGCCGTCGAGCACATCCCAACTGCTGACCACCAGGCCTTCTGCCGCGCCCCAGTGTTCGTTCTGCTCGATGAACGGATGCCCGCCCACCGCCAGCACCACCACATCGGGACGCAGGTCGAGGATGGTTGCGGCATCCGCCGCCACGCCCAGGCGCAGGTCGACATTGAGCCGTGCCAGTTCCAGCTGGAACCAGCGAGTGATGCCCGCGATCTGGTCGCGCTGCGGCGCCTTGGAGGCGGTGGTGATCTGCCCACCGATAAAGTCTTTTTTCTCGAACAGGGTCACATCGTGGCCGCGTTCGGCAGCAACCCGAGCGGCCTCCATCCCGGCCGGGCCGGCACCGACCACTACCACTTTGCGCTTGGGTCCGGTGGATTTCTCGATGATGTGCGGCACCCCCATGTATTCCCGGGAGGTCGCGGCGTTCTGGATGCACAGTACATCCAGGCCCTGGTACTGGCGGTCGATGCAATAGTTGGCGCCGACGCACTGTTTGATCTGGTCGATCTGGCCCATCTTGATCTTGGCGATCAGGTGCGGGTCGGCCATGTGCGCACGGGTCATGCCGACCATGTCCACGTAGCCGCCTTCGAGGATGCGCGTGGCCTGGTTCGGGTCCTTGATGTTCTGCGCGTGCAGCACCGGGGACTTGACCACTTCCTTGATCCCGGCCGCCAGGTGCAGGAACGGCTCCGGCGGGTAACTCATGTTCGGGATCACGTTGGCCAGGGTGTTGTGGGTGTCGCACCCCGAGCCGACCACCCCGATAAAGTCGAGCATGCCGGTGTCGTCGTAGTACTTGGCGATCTGCTTCATGTCCTCGTGGGACAGGCCGTCCGGATGGAATTCATCCCCGCACAAACGGATGCCCACGCAAAAATCCGGGCCGACTTCCGCACGCACGGCCTTGAGCACTTCGAGGCCGAAACGCATACGATTTTCGAAGCTGCCGCCCCATTCATCGGTCCGTTTGTTGACCCGCGGGCTCCAGAACTGGTCGATCATGTGCTGGTGCACCGCCGACAGCTCCACGCCATCCAGGCCACCGGCCTTGGCCCGGCCTGCAGCGCTGGCGTAGTTGCCGATCACCCGCCAGATTTCTTCCGGCTCGATGGTCTTGCACGTCGCACGGTGCACCGGCTCGCGCACCCCCGACGGCGACATCAGGGTCGGCCAGTTGAAGCCATCCCAACGCGAGCGACGGCCCATGTGGGTAATCTGGATCATGATCTTGGCGCCATGCTTGTGCATCGCGTCAGCCAGGTTCTGGAAGTGCGGGATGATGCGGTCGGTGGACAGGTTCACCGAACTCCACCACTCCTGCGGGCTGTCGATCGCCACCACCGAGGAGCCGCCACAGATCGCCAGGCCAATGCCGCCCTTGGCTTTCTCTTCGTAATACTTCACATAACGCTCGGTGGTCATCCCGCCGTCGGTGGCATACACCTCGGCGTGGGCGGTACTGAGCACGCGGTTGCGGATGGTCAGTTTGCCGATCTGGATCGGCGCAAACATTGCTTCGAAAGCCATGGCACGGTCCTCGGCTTACAACGGCTTGACGGTGAACAGACCGTCGTCATGGCCCTCTTCGGAGCCTCCGTAGACTTGTTCGGCGACGGTGCGGATATTGCTGCCGCGCGCCTGCAGAATCTGGTCCATGGCGCCGGCAAACCAGCCGGTGAACATGTAGTCGACCTTGCGCCCGACCTTGCCGTACACGTAGACGAATGCCGAGTGTTCGAGCTTGACGCTGGCGGTGCCTTTATCCAGGTCGATGTCCTGGATCTTGAACAGGCCCCAACCGCGCTGCGACAGGCGCTTCATGTAGTGCTCGAACACCGCGACGCCTTCCAGGCCGTGGCATTCGGCTTCTTTTTCACACCAGTGCCAGGCGGATTTGTAGCCGGCCTTGTAGAGGATTTCGGCGTAGGCATCAGCGCCCAGCACCTCTTCGATGCCCATGTGATTGTTGACGAAGAAATGACGCGGTACGTACAGCATCGGCAAGGCGTCGGAGGTCCAGACACCGGTTTCGCTGTCGACTTCGATTGGCAATTGCGGGGCGATCTTGGCCATGGAAACTTAACTCCAGAAAATTCTTGGTAATGCCCCGGCACGAATGGCCGGGGGAGAAAAAACGGTGGCTTATTCGCCCCAGACGTCTTTCAACACGTTGACCCAGTTCTCGCCCATGATCTTGCGTACTACGCGCTCGCTGTGGCCGCGCTTGAGCAGGGTCTCGGTCAGGTTGGGGAACTCGCCCACGGTGCGGATGCCCAGCGGGTTGATGATCTTGCCGAAGCTGGTCAGGCGGCGGGCGTAGCCCTTGTCATGGGTCAGCATTTCGAAGAAATCCTGGCCATGGCCCTGGGTGAAGTCGGTACCGATGCCGATGGCGTCTTCGCCGACAATGTTCATGGTGTATTCGATGGCTTCGGCGTAGTCGTCGATGGTCGAATCGATGCCCTTGGCCAGGAATGGCGCAAACATGGTCACACCGACAAAACCACCGTGGTCGGCAATGAACTTGAGTTCTTCATCGGACTTGTTGCGCGGGTGCTCTTTCAGGCCGGACGGCAGGCAGTGGGAGTAGCACACTGGTTTTTTCGATTCGAGGATGACTTCTTCACTGGTCTTGGAGCCGACATGGGACAGGTCGCACATGACACCGACGCGGTTCATCTCAGCGACGATTTCGCGCCCGAAGCCCGACAGGCCGCCGTCGCGCTCATAGCAGCCGGTGCCCACCAGGTTCTGGGTGTTGTAGCACATCTGCACCACGCCGACGCCGAGCTGCTTGAAGATCTCGACGTAGCCGAGTTGGTCTTCAAACGCGTGGGCATTCTGGAAGCCGAAGATGATGCCGGTCTTGCCCTGCTCCTTGGCGCGGCGGATATCGGCGGTGGTTTTCACCGGGATCACCAGGTCGCTGTTCTCGCGGATCAGGGTCTGGCTGGCCACGATGTTATTGATCGTGGCCTGGAAGCCTTCCCACACCGACACCGTGCAGTTGGCGGCCGTCAGGCCACCCTTGCGCATGTCCTCGAACAGGTCGCGGTTCCACTTGGCAATGATCAGCCCGTCGATAACGATGCTGTCGGCGTGCAGTTCGGCTGGGCTCATCAGGCGTCCCCTTATTGGCGATTCATGCGCCGAATCGTCTGCCGGCGCTTTGGGGCCAGCATATGCCCAGGGACTGAGCGAGCCGGGTGCAAAAACGACAGGGGAATTGCCGAAAGCGTCAATCCACGACAAAGGGTGCACGGACGTGTCTGTCGTGCATCTGTTCTTTGGCCTACGCTTGAGCCAGAATTCGACCCATCCACCGATATGAGAAGGCGCAATGAAACCGATTTTCCTGGCTTTGGCACTCCTCGCCACTGGCGTCCACGCGGCCGAAGACACCGACAGCACCCCGTGTGATGGCATCGAAAACGACAAACAGACCCTGGAATGCGCCTCCTACAACAAAACCACCGCCGAGCAGTTGTTGAAAGACAACTATCAAGGCCTGCTGGAACGCATGGGTTCTACCTACGGCAGCGACAAGACCAAACTGGCGGACATTACCGCTCGTCTGAAGGATGCCCAGCAGAAGTGGGAAAAACTGCGGGATGCCGATTGCGCGGTGGACACCTTCCCGGCAGTGACCGGCACCAAGGCCTACGCCATTGCGCAGAATGACTGCCTGGCGCGGATGAGTGATGAGCGGTCGGAGTTTTTGGAGTCGATTGGCCAGGAATAAGCGACAATCGCGCGCATCCTTTCCTCTGAACCAAGGCTACCCATGACTCTGTGCGGCATCGAAATCAAAGGCAGCGAAGCCATCATCGCCGTTGCCGCCCCGGACCTGACCCACGTCACCATGGCCACCAAGAAAATCGCCCTTGAGGACGATGACGAGGCTGCCAACGTCAAAGCCTTCGCCAGCCAAGTGGCCGCGTTTGTGCGCGATAACGGCATCACCCGCATCGCGATCAAGAAGCGCAGCAAGAAAGGCGAATTCGCCGGCGGCCCGACCACGTTCAAGATCGAAGGCGTGTTGCAACTGCTGGACGGCGTTGAAGTGACCCTGCTGTCGCCGCAGACCATCAATGCGCAGTACAAGAAGCACAGCTTCGAGCTGCCGGCGACGCTGAACAAATATCAGCATGAAGCCTTTAAAACCGCGTGCTCGGCGTTGGTAAAAAAATAAGCCACCCCATACGTCCAATGTGGGAGCTGGCTTGCCTGCGAAAGCCATGAGTATCTACACGACCCGCTCTTCTGGGTATGTGTACATATCCGTTGCCGCGGTCGCGGCGGGTATGGGTTCCGCCCTTACGGCGGCTCACTTTTGAACAGCGCAAAAGTAAGCAAAACGCTCTTGCCCCACCACTCGGCACCTCGCCTAGGCTCGGTGTGCCCGTCATCCGACATTGATTTTGGGAGTCGCCGCGATGGGCCATCCATGGCCCAGCGCGGCTAAACCGGCGTCCTGCCGGTTTACTCCCAAAATCAATATCGGATGACGGCCAGCGTGGTTCAACGGGGCGCTAAGATCAAAATCACAAGCAAAGCGAGGCGGCCTGACAGCCGACCTGATCGTCGAATCGTGCGCGTACCCCTGTGGGAGCGGGCTTGCTCGCGAATGCGGTGTATCAGTCAATATATCCATCACTGACCCACCGCATTCGCGAGCAAGTCGAATCGTCGCACCGCCGCTCCCACAGGGGAATGCAGCTTCGCGCTCTGGCGTTGCTGTTGATCTGGCTTTTGATCTTAGGCGCCCCGTTAAACCACGATGGCCGCAGGCAGGTATTGCGCAGTGGGCACCCCGGCAGGATGCCGGGGTAGCCGCGACACGGCCATGGATGGCCGATCGCGGCGGGCCCACGGAGCAATGCCTGACTGCGGGCATGCCGAGCCTAGGCGAGGCACCGAGTGGTGGGGCAAGAGCGTTTTGCTTACTTTTGCGCTGTTCAAAAGTGAGCCGCCGTAAGGGCGGACCCCATGGCCGCCGTTACCGCAGCAATGGATATGCCCCCTACATCAGCCCAAAACCCAGAGCCCAGAGCCCAGAAGTATCAGAGAGTTGTGTAGATACTCATGCTGCGATAGCGGTGTATCAGTTGGCAGATAAGTTGCTGACCCACAGCGATCGCAGGCAAGCCAGCTCCCACATTTTGTGTCGGCGTATGCCCTACCGCCGCCGATCCTCCCGCGGGCACTTGGCAAACCGTGCCCGGTAGCTTCGGGTGAAGTACGACGGTGACTCAAACCCGCAGGCAATGCTCACTTCCAGCACGCTCATGCCGCTCTGGCGCAGCAGTTTTCGGGCTTTTTCCAGGCGCAGGCCGAGGTAGAAGGTGCTCGGTGTTTCGTTCAAGTGCAGGCGAAACAGGCGCTCCAGTTGGCGCCGTGTGACCTTGATCATCTGCGCCAGCGCCAGGGTGCTCAGGGGCGGTTCGGTGTGCTGTTCCATCTCGCCGATCACCTGCACCAGCTTCTGGTTGTTGATCCCGTAGCGAGTGGCGATCTGCATGCGCTGGTGGTCTTTGCGCGGGCGGATGCGGCCCAGCACAAACTGTTCGGAGACCTGGATCGCCAGTTCCGGGCCGTGGGCCTGGCTGATCAGGTCAAGCATCAAGTCGATGGAGGCGGTGCCACCGGCGCAGGTGATGCGCCGACGGTCGATTTCGAACAGTTCCTGGGTCACGGCCAGCGCGGGATAGGATTCCTTGAAGGCATCGATGGCTTCCCAGTGCAGGGTCAGACGGTAGCCATCGAGCAGGCCGGCCTGGGCCAGGACGAAGCTGCCGGTGTCGATGGCGCCCAAGGGCACACCGTCATGATCGAGGCGGCGCAGCCAGTGCTCCAGGGCTGGCGTGACGAACTCCAGCGGTTCGAAGCCGGCGACCACCAGCAAAGTCGCGCCCTTTTTCAGTGGCGCCAGCCCCTCGTCCGCGTTGACGGACATGCCATTGCTCGCCAGCACCGCGCCGCCATCCGCACTCAATACGTGCCAGCGATACAGCTCGCCGCGAAAACGGTTGGCCACGCGCAGCGGTTCAATGGCAGAGATAAAGCCGATGGCGGAAAACCCCGGCATCAGCAGAAAGTAGAAATCCTGGGACATGGTGCGCACTCGTGGGACGGGTAGCGTGGTCACTGTGATACGTCAGTTCCAACGCCCATTCAAGGGCACAGGTCGCCACAGTGCAAGATCGGGTCGCCGCCGTGCGTTTTACCGGGCATCAAGGTGGGTAACTTGGCGACACGGTGCACAAAGACGCCGGAACCCACAATAACGACCTGCCGAGGGATCCATCATGAACCGACTGATCAGCCGCTGCGTGCTCGCGCTCAGCGCCGTCCTGAGCACCAGCCTGTGGGCCGCCGATGCCGCCTCCTGTAAAAACGTGCGCATGGGTGTAGTGAACTGGACCGATGTGATCGCCACCAGCGCCATGACCCAGGTGCTGCTCGACGGCCTCGGCTACACCACCAAGCAAACCAGTGCTTCCCAGCAAATCATCTTCTCCGGCATTCGCGACCAGCGCCTGGACCTGTTCCTCGGCTACTGGAACCCGTTGATGACCCAGACCATCACCCCGTTCGTCGACGCCGGCCAAGTGAAAGTCCTCGACACGCCCAGCCTCAAGGACGCCCGCGCCACCCTCGCAGTGCCGAGCTACATGGCCGACAAGGGCCTGAAAACCTTCGCCGACATCGCCAAGTTCCACAAAGAACTGGGCGGCAAGATCTACGGCATCGAGCCGGGCTCGGGGGCCAACACCCAGATCAAGGCGATGATCGCCAAGAACCAGTTCGGCCTGGGCAAGTTCCAACTGGTGGAGTCCAGCGAGGCCGGCATGCTCGCCGCCGTGGACCGCGCCGTGCGCCGCAAGGAGGCGGTGGTGTTCTTCGGCTGGGCGCCGCACCCGATGAACGTCAATGTGCAGATGACCTATCTGTCGGGCAGCGAGGACGCCCTGGGCCCCAACGAAGGCATGGCCACGGTCTGGACCGTCACCACGCCGACCTACGCCGAGCAGTGCCCGAATGTGCATAAGTTGCTGACCAACCTGACCTTCACCGCCGCCGACGAGAGCCGGATGATGCAGCCGCTGCTGGAGCACAAGGATGCCTTGGAATCCGCCAAACAGTGGCTCAAGGATCACCCCCAGGACCAGCAGCGCTGGCTGGAAGGCGTGACGACCTTCGATGGCAAGCCGGCGGCCGCCAACCTGCAATTGACCAGCAAGTAACTTCTCCTGAATCCCCGTTTCGCGGCCATCAACGGCCGCGAACAGCACCCTCACGCCTGCAAGGAACCCGCCCCATGAACCACGACGTCATCATCACCTGCGCACTCACCGGTGCTGGCGACACGACCGCCAGAAGCCCACACGTGCCGGTCACGCCCAAGCAAATCGCCGCTGCGGCGGTGGAGGCTGCCAAAGCCGGCGCCACCGTGGTGCACTGCCATGTGCGCGACCCGCAGACCGGCAAGTTCAGCCGCGACGTGGCGCTGTACCGCGAAGTGATGGAGCGCATCCGCGAGGCGGATATCGACATCATCGTCAACCTCACCGCCGGCATGGGCGGCGACCTGGAAATCGGTGGCGGCGAGAACCCCATGGAGTTCGGCCCCAACACCGACCTGGTCGGCCCGTTGACCCGCCTGGCCCACGTCGAAGAACTGCTGCCGGAAATCTGCACCCTGGACTGCGGCACCCTGAACTTCGGCGATGGCGACACCATTTACGTCTCCACCCCGGCCCAACTGCGGGCGGGCGCCAAGCGCATCCAGGAACTGGGGGTGAAGGCCGAGCTGGAGATTTTCGATACCGGCCACCTGTGGTTCGCCAAGCAGATGATCAAGGAAGGCCTGCTCGATAACCCGTTGTTCCAGCTGTGCCTGGGCATCCCCTGGGGCGCCCCGGCCGACACCACCACCATGAAAGCCATGGTCGACAACCTGCCGGCTGATGCGGTGTGGGCCGGCTTCGGGATTGGGCGCATGCAGATGCCGATGGCGGCGCAAGCCGTGCTGCTGGGCGGCAATGTGCGGGTCGGGCTGGAAGACAACCTGTGGTTGGACAAGGGCGTACTGGCGACCAATGGGCAACTGGTGGAGCGCGCTGGGGAAATCCTCAGCCGCCTGGGCGCACGAGTGCTGACCCCGGCTGAAGGCCGCATAAAAATGGGCCTGACCAAACGCAGCTGATCCCCCTGCCGCAACCCGCTCAAAAATGTAGGAGCTGGCTTGCCTGCGATAGCGGTGCATCAGTTGATACATATGGCACTGACCCACCGCTATCGCAGGCAAGCCAGCTCCCACAATGAACCTCTTTAGCACTGGAAATTACCCAAATGAGCTTTATCACCGAGATCAAAACCTTCGCCGCCCTGGGCAGCGGTGTCATCGGCAGCGGCTGGATATCTCGCGCCCTAGCCCACGGCCTGGATGTGGTGGCCTGGGACCCGGCGCCAGGCGCCGAAGCGGCCCTGCGCAAACGTGTCGCCAATGCCTGGGGCGCCCTGGAAAAACAGGGCCTGGCACCGGGCGCCAGCCAGGACCGCCTGCGGTTTGTGGCGACCATCGAGGAGTGCGTGCAAGACGCCGACTTCATCCAGGAAAGCGCCCCGGAACGCCTGGAACTGAAACTGGAGTTGCACAGTAAGATCAGTGCCGCGGCCAAGCCCGATGCGCTGATCGGCTCCAGCACCTCGGGCCTGCTGCCCAGTGAGTTCTATGAGAGCGCCACCCACCCGCAGCGCTGCGTGGTCGGTCACCCATTCAACCCGGTGTACCTGCTGCCGCTGGTAGAAGTGGTGGGCGGTAAACACACCGCCCCCGAAGCGATCCAGGCGGCCATAAAAGTCTACGAGTCCCTCGGCATGCGCCCCTTGCATGTGCGCAAGGAAGTCCCGGGATTTATCGCCGACCGCTTGCTCGAAGCGCTGTGGCGCGAGGCGCTGCACCTGGTCAACGACGGTGTGGCGACCACCGGCGAGATCGACGATGCGATCCGCTTTGGCGCCGGTTTGCGCTGGTCGTTCATGGGCACGTTCCTGACCTACACCCTGGCCGGCGGCGATGCCGGCATGCGGCATTTCATGGCGCAATTCGGCCCGGCACTGCAACTGCCGTGGACGTACCTGCCGGCACCGGAACTGACGGACAAACTGATTGATGATGTGGTCGATGGCACCCGCGAGCAGTTGGGCAGCCATAGCATTTCAGCGCTGGAGCGCTATCGTGATGATTGTTTGCTGGCGGTACTGGAAGCGGTGAAGACCACCAAGGCCAAACACGGCATGAGCTTCACTGAATAACCCTGTGGGAGCGGGCTTGCTCGCGAAAGCGATGCATCAGCACCGAATGCACCAACTGACACACCGCTTTCGCGAGCAAGCCCGCTCCCACATTTTGACTGCGTACACCTTGGGATTCATGACATGCCAACGTTGACCACCTACACCACCAAAATCATCCCCGACTGGGTCGATTACAACGGCCATCTGCGCGATGCGTTCTACCTGCTGATTTTCAGCTACGCCACCGATGCGTTGATGGACACCCTGGGCCTGGACAGCGACAACCGCGAAGCCAGCGGCCATTCGCTGTTCACCCTGGAACTGCACCTCAATTACCTGCACGAAGTGAAGCTGGGCGCCGATGTTGAAGTGCACACCCAACTGATCGCCCATGACAGCAAGCGCCTGCATCTCTATCACAGCCTGCATCGGGTCGGCGAAGCACGGGAACTGGCGGGCAATGAACAGATGCTGCTGCATGTCGACCTGGCCGGGCCACGCTCGGCACCGTTCAGCGAGGCGGTTGCGCAGCGGTTGGCGATGCTCAGCGCCGAGCAAGCAGACCTGCCCCGGCCTGCCCTGCTCGGACGCGTCATCGGCCTGCCCCAACGCTAACCGTGTAGGAGCGAGCTTGCTCGCGAAGAACGTCAACGATAACGCGCGCTGCCTGGTTAGACGCGGCGTCCTTGAGTTTTTCGCGAGCAAGCTCGCGCCTACAAAAAAGCAGGCATAAAAAAGCCCCGATCAAGCCGTGACAAGATCGAGGCAGAGTGCTTTGTGTGAGCGTGCGTCCCGAGGGTGACCAAACCGTCAAACCGCTTGCTTGAACCTAAGTGTGCCCGCAACGCTGCCCGGTAACTGGCCCGAAAACGACCTGCTCATAGTCGTTCCAGCCATTGCGTCATTCAGCCCTTGCCGACCCGCTGGCAGCCCACCAGAATCAAAGGCTCCCCTAACCAGGATGAACATCATGATGCACGCGGATTTGATTGATCAGGATGACCTGTTGAGCCAACTGCGCTCCCTGGGTTTCGAGGTGCCCAACGGCGCCACCGCCGAGCAGGCCTGTGAATGCGCGGTACGCGGCTTGAGTGAAGCGCGGGCCAAGGCGCTCAAGGGCATGGTTGAGCAGATGTACACCGGCAGCGCGACGATTCTGCCGGCGGTGCGCCAGGCGATTGATAAGCAGTTGTTCCCGGCCCTGGTGCAGTTCAAGCAGAACTCCGGGGCCTGATACACCGCATTCGCGAGCAAGCCCGCTCCCACATTTGACTGCATTTCAAAGGTGGAACTCGGTCAAATGTGGGAGCGGGCTTGCTCGCGAATACAGACGCCTCGGTCTACAGCCTTACACTGGCAAACGTCGACTCATTGCGCGCCTGGCTCAACGCCGACATCGGCCCGGCCAACGGTGACAACACCAACGCCTGCGGGATCGGCATCATCGCCACTTGCTGGGTGGTGTTGGAACCTACGCGTTCATCCCGTGGCGGAATGCCGAAGTATTCGCGGTAGCACTTGGAGAAGTGCGGCGTGGACACAAACCCGCACACCGAGGCCACTTCGATGATCGACATCGGCGTTTGCTTGAGCAACTGCCGCGCACGAATCAGGCGCAGCTTGAGGTAGTAGCGCGACGGCGAGCAGTGCAGGTATTTCTGGAACAGCCGCTCCAGTTGACGCCGCGAGACGGCGACGTACACGGCCAGTTCATCGAGGTCGATCGGCTCCTCCAGGTTGGCTTCCATCAGCGCGACAATTTCCTGCAGCTTCGGCTGGTTGGTGCCGAGCATGTGCTTGAGCGGCACGCGCTGGTGATCCTGTTCGTTGCGGATGCGCTCGTACACGAACATCTCGGAAATCGCCGCCGACAGCTCACGACCGTGGTCGCGGCTGATCAGGTGCAGCATCATGTCCAGCGGCGCGGTGCCGCCCGAACTGGTGAAGCGATTGCGGTCGAGGGTAAACAAGCGCGTGCTCATCGACACCCGTGGGAAGGCTTCCTGCATCGATGCCAGGCATTCCCAGTGCACGCTGCAATCAAACCCGTCGAGCAGGCCGGCGCAGGCCAGGGCCCAGCTACCGGTGCACACCGCGCCGAGGCGACGGGACTGGCGCGCCTGGCTTTGCAGCCACGACACATGTTCGCGGGTCACGGTGCGCTGGATACCCACGCCACCGCAAACAATCACGGTGTCCAGGGCTGGGGCTTTGTGCATGGAGCAATCGGGGGTGATTTGCAGGCCATCGCTGGCCCATACCTGGTTGCCGTCGACGCTCAAGGTGGTCCAGCGATACAGCTCGCGGCCAGACAATTGGTTGGCCATGCGCAGCGGTTCGACTGCGGACGCCAGGGAAATCAGCGTGAAATTGTCCAGCAGCAAAAAGCCGATGGATTGAGGCGCACGGTTCTGGGGTTGGGCCCCGGAGTTGAACGACGTCATCGCGGTATCTCCTCACACAAAGCAGGTGATGGCCTCAGGCGAGGCTCTTGTTATTGCACTCTTCATCCATCAGGAGAGAGGCTTTGGATTGATAGAGCAAATGCCATGCCTAAAGTTGAATAGGTATTCAATAACTCCTGAAAACGACCTGTTGAGGTGTCTATATAAGCCCACGCCCGGCGTGAGGATATGACTCGGAAAAAGCCTACGCTCAAGGTCTGTGAGCAGATCGGTAGCACTTGTGGGAAGGCGCTTTCAGGGCGTAGGAAAAGTGTGTCACCACACGCACAGGTGACGGGTGGTAGGGAGGGAGATCGTTCGCAAGCTACTTATCTATTTGCGACGCGCTAAAAGGTGGCGATTTTGGTTGGAGTGTTCACTTTATGAGCAGTGTTGTTTGAACTACCGCCATCGCGGGCAAGCCCACTCCCACATTTGAATGTATTCACAAATTACTTTTGTGGGAGCTGGCTTGCCTGCGATGCAGGCGACTCGGTCTCAGCATTCGACGGCACTCACCGCCAACCCACCCCGCGATGTTTCCTTGTACTTGTCATGCATGTCCGCGCCGGTATCGCGCATGGTGCGGATCACTCGGTCCAGGGAGATAAAGTGCTGGCCGTCGCCACGCAAGGCCATCTGCGCCGCGTTGATCGCCTTGACCGCCGCTATCGCGTTGCGCTCGATGCACGGCACTTGCACCAGGCCGCCCACCGGGTCGCAGGTCAGGCCCAGGTTGTGTTCCAGGCCGATTTCGGCGGCGTTGCACACCTGCTCCGGGGTTGCGCCAAGAATCTCGGCAAGCCCCGCCGCGGCCATGGCGCAGGCCGAGCCGACTTCACCCTGGCAACCCACTTCGGCACCGGAGATCGAAGCGTTCTTTTTACACAGGATGCCGATGGCCGCCGCACCGAGGAAGTAGTCCACCACGTTGGCCTCGGTGACTTGCTCACTGAACTTCATGAAGTAATGCAGCACCGCCGGAATGATCCCCGCCGCGCCATTGGTCGGTGCGGTGACCATGCGCCCACCGGCGGCATTTTCTTCGTTGACGGCCAGGGCGAACAGGTTGACCCATTCCATGGCGCTCAAGGTCGAGCCGATCACATTCGGCTTGCCCAATTCCTGCAGGCTGCGGTGCAACTTGGCTGCGCGGCGGCGCACATTCAGGCCGCCGGGCAGGATGCCTTCGTGCTTGAGGCCCTGCTCGACGCAGTCCTGCATGGCGCGCCAGAGCTTCATCAGGCCACTGCGGATTTCTTCCTCCGAGCGCCAGACCTTTTCGTTGGCCAGCATCAATTGCGCAACGCGCAGGTTGTGGGTGTTACACAACTGCAACAGCTCCACCGCGCTGGAAAAATCATAGGGCAACTCGGTGCGGTCCATATCGGCCACGCCGCTGCGCGCCTGGGCTTCATCCACCACAAAACCGCCCCCCACCGAATAGTAGGTATCGCGATGCAATTCGGTCTGGGCGCCGTAGACCACCAGGGTCATGGCATTGGGATGGAACGGCAGGTTTTCGTCGATCAGGCGCATGTCCCGCGCCCATACAAAGGGCACCGGCACGCGGTTGTCCAGCAGCAGCGTCTGCGTCTGGCGCAGGGTCTCGATGCGCAGGCCGATCTGCGACGGATCAATCGCGTCCGGCCATTCGCCCATCAGCCCCATGATCACCGCGTTGTCGCTGCCATGGCCGATGCCGGTGGCCGACAGCGAGCCATACAGCTGAACTTCGACGCGCTGCACCTGTTCCAAAAGAGCACGTTCACGCAGGTTTTGCACAAACAACGCCGCGGCACGCATGGGGCCGACGGTGTGGGAACTGGACGGCCCGATGCCAATCTTGAACAGGTCGAAAACGCTGATAGCCATTGCGCGAAACTCCTCGATAGCACAGTCCAGGCGCAATAACGCCTGGTGGCGGAGCTGCTACGCTCAAGTCGCCCAGATGGCCGCATCATCAAGCTTTCGCTGCGCCGTCCGGCGTCTCACACCGACATACCCATGCTCACCAGCGTCGTCCCCGCGCAATGGGGCGTAATCGCCGTTTTTGGCGGTACAGATCGAGAAAAAGTGCAGTTTTGCCTGTGGAAAAACCTGTAAGCGACGTCACCGACACTGGATACGACCATCCCTGTACTGGATACGACGCACCCTGTAGGCGTCAGATTTTCACTGGTACATGATCAGTCTCGACTCGTTTGCAAGGCACCGAGGCGGCACCTAGCTCGCACGCCCCAACTGCAACACTTATAAGCGCGGTCAAGCACCGCCGGAAAAACACCAGGAGTCCAAACCCATGAAAGGTTCCCCCCCGTTGTTGTTGGCAGCCATGCTGAGTCTTCCCCTTGCGGCCCAGGCTGCTGATCCCGAGCAGTGCAGTACCGTCAACTTCTCCGATGTCGGCTGGACCGATATCACCGTCACTACCGCCACCACCAGCGAGATCCTCAAGGGCCTGGGCTACAAGCCCCGCACCACGATGATTTCCGTACCCGTGACCTACAAGTCCCTGGCCGACGGCAAGAACATGGATATCTTCCTCGGCAACTGGATGCCGACCATGGAGAACGACATCAAGCAGTACCGTGATGCCGGCACCGTGGAAACCGTGCGCGCCAACCTGGAAAACGCCAAGTACACCCTGGCAGTGCCACAAGCGCTGTACGACAAGGGCCTGAAAGACTTCGCCGATATCACTAAATTCAAGGACGAACTGGATGGCAAGATCTACGGCATCGAGCCTGGCAATGACGGCAACCGCACCATTCAGACACTGATCGACAAAGACGCCTTTGGCTTGAAATCGGCCGGTTTCAAGATCGTCGAATCCAGCGAAGCTGGGATGCTCTCCCAGGTCGAGCGCGCCAGCAAACGCGACAAGGCCATCGTGTTCCTCGGCTGGGAACCGCATCCGATGAACACGCGCTTCAAGATGAAATACCTGACCGGGGGTGACGATTCGTTCGGCCCCAACTACGGCCAGGCCACCATCTACACCAACACCCGCAAGGGCTACTCCGAGGAATGCAGCAACGTGGGCCAGTTGCTGAAAAACCTGGTGTTCACCCTGGACATGGAAAGCACCCTGATGGGTAACGTCCTCGACGACAAAATCAAACCCGATGCCGCCGCCAAGGCCTGGCTGAAGAAAAACCCACAAGTACTCGACACCTGGCTCGCCGGGGTCACCACCCTTGATGGCAAACCAGGACTTGCCGCCGTAAAAGCCTATCTCGACAAGTAATCGCTGACCCTGGGCCGGCGTGCCGGCCCAGGATGTTTTCCCTATTCGCATGTGGACATTCACTACCATGCTGACTGAACAGAAAATCCCCCTAGGCCAGTACATCGCTGCCTTCGTCGAATGGTTGACGCAGAACGGCGCCGATTATTTCGACGCGATCGCATCGACACTGGAAACGATGATCCACGGCGTGACGTTCGCGCTGACCTGGTTCAATCCGCTGGCATTGATCGGTCTGATTGCGCTGCTTGCACACTACATTCAACGTAAATGGGGGCTGACTGTTTTTGTCATCGTCTCCTTCCTGTTGATCCTCAACCTGGGGTACTGGCAGGAAACCATGGAGACCCTGGCCCAGGTGCTCTTCGCCACCCTGGTTTGCGTGTTGATCGGCGTGCCGCTGGGCATCGTTGCCGCGCACAAACCGATGTTCTACACGATGATGCGCCCGGTGCTCGACCTGATGCAGACCGTGCCGACCTTCGTCTACCTGATCCCGACCCTGACCCTTTTCGGGCTGGGAGTGGTGCCCGGGCTGATCTCCACGGTGGTGTTCGCGATCGCCGCGCCAATCCGCCTGACCTACCTGGGCATCCGCGATGTACCGCAAGAACTGATGGACGCCGGCAAGGCCTTTGGCTGCTCGCGCCGCCAACTGCTCTCGCGCATCGAACTGCCCCACGCCATGCCGAGCATTGCTGCCGGTATTACCCAATGCATCATGCTGTCGTTGTCGATGGTGGTGATCGCGGCCCTGGTGGGCGCCGACGGCCTCGGCAAACCCGTGGTCAACGCGCTGAACACCGCCGACATTTCCCTGGGCTTTGAAGCGGGCCTGGCGATTGTGCTGCTGGCCATCATGCTCGACCGTATCTGCAAACAACCCGATGCCAAAGTAGGGGGTGATGCATGAGCATTATCCGATTCGACAATGTCGATGTGATCTTCTCCAAAGACCCACGCGAAGCCCTCAAGCTGTTGGACGAGGGGATGCACCGCAACGAAATCCTGAAAAAGACCGGGCAGATTGTCGGCGTGGAAAAAGCCAGCCTGGATATCGAGAAAGGCGAGATCTGCGTGTTGATGGGCCTGTCCGGTTCCGGCAAGTCGAGCCTGTTGCGCTGTATCAACGGCCTTAACACCGTGAGCCGTGGCCAGTTGTTTGTGGAGCATGAAGGTCGCCAGATCGACATCGCTTCGTGCACTCCGGCAGAGCTGAAAATGATGCGCACCAAGCGCATCGCTATGGTGTTCCAGAAGTTCGCCCTGATGCCTTGGCTGACTGTGCGCGAAAACATCAGCTTTGGCCTGGAGATGCAGGGTCGCCCCGAGAAGGAGCGGCGCAAGCTGGTGGACGAAAAGCTCGAACTGGTCGGCCTGACCCAATGGCGCAACAAGAAACCCGACGAACTCTCAGGCGGTATGCAGCAGCGCGTCGGCCTGGCCCGCGCCCTGGCGATGGACGCCGATATCCTGCTGATGGACGAACCGTTCTCGGCCCTCGACCCGCTGATCCGCCAGGGCCTGCAGGACGAATTGCTGGAGCTGCAACGCAAGCTGAGCAAGACCATCGTGTTCGTCAGCCACGACCTCGACGAGGCACTCAAGCTGGGCAGCCGTATCGCGATCATGAAAGACGGCAAGATCATCCAGTACAGCGTGCCGGAAGAGATCGTGCTGAACCCGGCGGATGACTATGTGCGCACGTTCGTCGCCCATACCAACCCGCTCAACGTTTTGTGCGGCCGCAGCCTGATGCGCACCCTGGACAACTGCAAGCGGGTCAACGGTTCGGTATGCCTGGATCCGGGCGGCGACTCGTGGCTGGACCTGGCCGAAGGCAACACCATCCAGGGCGCGCGGCAAAATGGCGTAGCGATGAACCTGCAGAACTGGGCGCCGGGCCAAGCCGTGGAAGGCCTGGGGCGGTTGCCGACGTTGGTGGATTCGAATATCGGCATGCGTGACGCGTTGCAGATTCGCTACCAGACCGGCAACAAGCTGGTGCTGCACGACAACAACAAGGTGGTGGGGATTCTGGGGGACAGCGAGCTGTACCACGCCCTGCTGGGCAAGAACCTGGGCTGAAGACCCAACTGAAGGAACTGGATCAATGTAGGAGCGAGCTTGCTCGCGAAAAACTCACAGGCACCGGGTTCCTCCAGGAAACACGCGTTATCGTTGACGTTTTTCGCGAGCAAGCTCGCTCCTACATTTGATCGCATTGCCAAGTTTGAACAGGCGGTGTCAGTGACGACACCGCCGGCTTTTATCAGCTATAGACACGGCCAAGGAGCTGCCGATGGCTTTCAAACTGATCGAGCACATCCCGGGTGATCTGTTCCTGGGTGAAGCCCATCAGGTCGTATTCCTGACCGCCGTTGTGCAGGTAGACCTCGGCGCGGTAGTAGCGCGCACGCTCCTCGTGCGCTTCGATCGACTCACTCGGCGCCGCCAGGTAGCCATCCAGGCTCACCTCGTAGACAAACGGGTTGCCTTCCATCTCGATCCGCACGCCAATGCAGCGCTTGGATTTACCCAACAGTGTCTGCACATCCAGCCCCTGGGCGCGCAACGCCACGGCCGCTTCTTCCAGCGCCGGGGTGACTTTCTTGTCCATGAAGCGCTGCACCACAGCCTGGCTCGGTTGCAGGTCCTGGGCAGTCAGGCGCTCGCTGAAACCACGACGGCCGCGTTCGGCCAATTGCGCCTGCTCCTGTTCGATGGCCACGTCCTGGCGCATGGCCTTGTGCAAACCGAACATAAAGAAGATCAGCACCACCGAGAACGGCAAGCCCGCCAGCACCACCATGGTCTGCATGGCTTCGAAGTTACCGGCAAACAGCAAACCGATGGTCACCAGGGTGATCACCGCCGACCAGAAGATCCGCAGCCAGTGCGGCGCATCCTCATCCACGTTGCCGCCTTTGCACGACAGGTTGGCCATCATCACCGCGCCGGAATCCGCCGGCGTCAGGAACAGCACAAAGCCGACAAAGATCGACACGCCGATCACCACTTTCGACGCCGGGTAGTATTCCAGCAACTGGTAGATCGCCATGGAGGGTTGCTCCAGCGCGGTCTTGCCCAGCTCCACGGCCCCATGGTTGAGCACCAGGTCCAGGGCCGAGTTGCCGAAGATCGACAGCCACGCCAGGGTAAAGCCCAGCGGAATCAGCAGTACGCCCGCCACCAGTTCACGCACGGTACGGCCACGGGAAATACGCGCGATGAACATGCCCACGAATGGCGCCCAGGAAATCCACCAGGCCCAGTAGAACAGGGTCCACAGGCCCATCCAGCGCTCGGATTTCTCGCCATCGCCTTCGTACACGTACAGGTCGAAGGTCTTGAGCACCAGGCCGTTCATGTAGTCGCCGATGTTCTGCACAAAGCCGTTGAGCAGGTGCAGGGTCGGGCCAAACAGCAGCACAAAAATCAGCAGGCCGCTGAACAACACAATGTTGAGGTTGGACAGACGGCGAATGCCGTTCTCCACGCCCGACACGGCAGCGATGGTCGCCACGGTGCTCATCACGATGATCACGATCAGCAGGTTGGTGTTGCTGTGCTCCATGCCGAACAGGTTTTCCAACCCGGACGACACTTGCATCGAACCAATCCCCAGGTTCGTCACCAGGCCCAGCAGGGTCACGAACATGCCGAAGCCGTCCACCGCGTGACCGGCCGCGCCTTTGACCCAGCGCTCGCCCATCAATGGGTACAGCGCCGAACGCAGCGCCAGCGGCTGGTTATGCCGGTAGGCAAAGTACGCCACGGCCAGGCCGACCAGCGCGTAGATCGCCCAGCCATGCAGGCCCCAGTGCAGGAAGGTCAACTGCAACGCCTGGCGCGCGGCCATATGGGTGGCGGCGGCGCCTTCAGGCGGGTTGAAGTAGTGGTCCAACGGCTCGGACGCGCCGAAGTACAGCAACGAAATGCCGATGCCCGAAGAGAACAACATGCCGGCCCAGGCGCCGTAGCTGAAGTCTGGAGTGTCGGCCTTGCTGCCCAGCTTCAATTTGCCGTAGGAGGAAAACGCCAGGCCCACCACGAATACCAGGTAGGCGGCGATGACCACCATGTAGTACCAGCCAAAGCTTTTCGAGAGCCAGGTCTGGGCGACTCCCAGCATTCTGCCGGCCTCTTGCGGGGCGATGATCAGAACGGCGGTCAACAACAGGATCAACGCGGTGGAGGTGTAGAACACCCAACCGTTGACCCGCACCTTTTCCGGTGGGGTCTTTATAAGAGAGGCAGAACTCATGGCACAGAGGCTCCGGGCAGTGCGAGAGAGGACACAAGGCAGCGCTTGACCCGCGCCATCGATTTTTCGGCAGTCGACGGACGGGTGTTATAAAGACATCCCGAAAAACCCCGAACCCCAGCGAAGCGCTGTGACGGGCTGTTTCAGGGGTTTTTACGGATGTCAGATGTGCCTGCCGACACGTAGGAAATACCTGTAGGCAGCGACCATTTGTCGCAGATCTTATTCTTTGTTGATTGAACGTTCAATCAAAACAAAATAGACTGGCCCTCAAGCCGACGAACGTTTACGCCCGTCGGCAGGCCTAAGGAGAGGTGCTACATGCCCAAGGTCGGTATGCAACCCATACGCCGCCAGCAGTTGATCGAAGCCACATTGACGGCCATCGATCAGGTTGGGATGGGAGATGCCAGCATTGCGCTGATCGCCCGTCTGGCCGGAGTTTCGAACGGCATCATCAGTCACTACTTTCAGGACAAGAATGGCCTGATCGCCGCAACGATGCGGTACCTGATGAATGTGCTGATCGAGAACGTCCACGAACGCAGGCTTGCGCTGAAGGACGACAGCCCACGGGCGCACCTTCGGGTGATCATCGAGGGCAACTTCGACGCCAGCCAGGTCAACGGACCGGCAATGAAAACCTGGCTGGCCTTCTGGGCCACCAGCATGCACCACCCGTCTTTGCACAGGTTGCAGCGGATCAACGATCAACGTCTGTATTCCAACCTGTGCTGCCAGTTCCGCCGAGTGCTACCGCTGCCGCACGCACGCAAAGCAGCCCGAGGCCTGGCGGCCCTGATCGACGGCTTGTGGTTGCGCGGCGCCCTGTCGGGAGACGCTTTCGACACGGAGCAGGCGCAACGGATCGCTTACGAATACATGGACTTCCAATTGGCCAAGCAGGTGAGTTAGAGCACACATAAACGCTCAACCCCTGAACGGCTACTGAGTGGGCTGCGCCCCTCAGTGGTTAACGCCAACCACTTATGCACTTGCGAGGACTTTATGGCCCGTTTCGAACTGCAAAAACTCTACATTGACGGCGGCTACAGCGACGCTGGCAGCGATGCCACCTTCGAAGCCATCAACCCGGCTAACGGTGAAGTTCTCGCCAACGTGCAACGCGCCACTTTCGAAGACGTCGAGCGTGCCGTGGTCAGCGCCGAAAAGGGCCAGAAAATCTGGGCCGCGATGACTGCCATGGAGCGTTCGCGCATCCTGCGTCGCGCCGTGGAAATCCTGCGCGAGCGCAACGATGAACTGGCTGCCCTGGAAACCCTGGACACCGGTAAATCCTTCTCCGAAACCAAGTACGTCGACATCGTCACCGGTGCCGACGTGCTGGAATACTACGCCGGCCTGGTGCCTGCCATCGAAGGCGAGCAGATCCCGCTGCGCACCACCTCCTTCGTCTACACCCGCCGCGAGCCGCTGGGCGTGGTCGCCGGCATCGGCGCGTGGAACTACCCGATCCAGATCGCCCTGTGGAAGTCCGCCCCAGCCCTGGCTGCCGGCAACGCAATGATCTTCAAGCCAAGTGAAGTGACGTCGCTGACCACCCTGAAACTGGCCGAGATCTACACCGAAGCCGGCGTTCCGGATGGCGTGTTCAACGTCCTGACCGGCAGCGGTCGTGAAGTCGGCACCTGGCTGACCGAGCACCCGCGCATCGAAAAAATCTCCTTCACCGGCGGCACCGATACCGGCAAGAAGGTCATGGCCAGCGCTTCGAGCTCCTCGCTCAAAGACGTGACCATGGAACTGGGCGGCAAATCCCCGCTGATCATTTTCGACGACGCCGACCTGGATCGCGCCGCCGACACCGCGATGATGGCCAACTTCTACAGCTCCGGCCAGGTCTGCACCAACGGCACGCGCGTGTTTATTCCAAAGCACCTGCAAGCCGCCTTTGAAGCCAAGATCGTCGAGCGTGTTGCGCGCATCCGCGTCGGCAACCCAGAAGACGAAAACACCAACTTCGGCCCGCTGGTCAGCTTCGCCCACATGGAAAGCGTGCTCGGCTACATCGCCAAAGGTAAAGAAGAAGGCGCTCGCCTGCTGTGCGGCGGCGACCGTCTGACCGACGGCGACTTCGCCAAGGGCGCGTTCGTGGCACCGACTGTGTTCACTGACTGCACCGATGAGATGACCATCGTGCGTGAAGAAATCTTCGGCCCAGTGATGAGCATCCTCACCTACGAGACTGAAGAAGAAGTGATCCGTCGTGCCAACGACACCGACTTCGGCCTGGCTGCTGGCCTGGTCACCAAGGATCTGAACCGCGCCCACCGCGTGATTCATCAGCTCGAAGCGGGTATCTGCTGGATCAACGCCTGGGGCGAGTCCGACGCCAAGATGCCGGTTGGCGGCTACAAGCAGTCGGGTGTTGGCCGTGAGAACGGGATCAGCTCGCTGAACAACTTCACCCGCATCAAATCGGTACAGGTTGAGCTGGGCGACTACGCCTCGGTGTTCTAAACCCGAGTTCTGTATTGCCTGCGAGGCCGCCATCGCAGGCAAGCCAGCTCCCACATTGGAATGCGTTCCCCTGTGAGAGCGGGCTTGCCCGCGATGGAGCCCGACCTGACCATCTCCAAAGAGGGTGCATTTATGTCCCAAGAATACGACTACATCATTGTGGGTGCCGGCTCTGCCGGTAACACCCTGGCGACCCGTCTGACCGAAGACGAAGGCGTCACCGTCCTGCTGCTGGAAGCCGGCGGCCCGGACTACCGTCTCGATTTCCGTACCCAGATGCCCGCTGCCCTGGCGTTCCCGCTGCAAGGCCGCCGCTACAACTGGGCCTATGAAACCGATCCAGAGCCACACATGGACGGCCGCCGCATGGAATGTGGTCGCGGCAAGGGCCTGGGTGGCTCCTCGCTGATCAACGGCATGTGCTACATCCGTGGCAACGCCATGGACTACGACAACTGGGCGAAGCTGCCAGGCCTGGAAAACTGGAGCTACCTGGACTGCCTGCCGTATTTCCGCAAGGCCGAAACCCGCGACATCGGCCCCAACGATTACCACGGTGGCGAAGGCCCGGTCAGCGTGACCACGCCTAAGGCCGGCAACAACCCGCTGTTCCACGCCATGGTCGAAGCCGGCGTGCAGGCCGGTTACCCGCGCACCGAAGACTTGAACGGCTACCAGCAGGAAGGCTTCGGCCCGATGGACCGTACCGTCACGCCGAACGGCCGTCGCGCCAGTACCGCCCGTGGCTACCTGGACACCGCCAAGAAGCGCTCGACCCTGACCATCGTCACCCATGCCCTGACCGACAAAGTGTTGTTCGAAGGCAAGCGTGCGGTCGGCGTGCGTTATCTGATCGGTGCCGCCGAAGAACGTGTTGAAGCCCGTGCGCGCAAGGAAGTGCTGGTGTGCAGCGGCGCAATCGCCTCGCCACAACTGCTGCAACGTTCCGGTGTCGGCCCGGCCAAACTGCTGGAAAGCCTCGACATCCCGGTGGTCCACGACCTGCCAGGCGTCGGCGAAAACCTGCAGGACCACCTGGAGCTGTACCTGCAATACGCCTGCACCCAGCCAGTCTCGCTGTACCCCTCGCTGCTCTGGTACAACCAGCCGGCGATCGGTGCCGAATGGCTGTTCAACGGCACCGGCATCGGCGCCAGCAACCAGTTCGAAGCGGGCGGTTTTATTCGTACCCGTGAAGAATTCGAGTGGCCGAACATCCAGTACCACTTCCTGCCGGTAGCGATTAACTACAACGGCAGCAATGGTGTGAAAGAGCACGGTTTCCAGGCACACATGGGCTCCATGCGTTCGCCGAGCCGTGGCCGTGTGCAAGTGAAGTCGAAGAACCCACGGGACTACCCGAGCATCCTCTTCAACTACATGGCCACCGAGCAGGACTGGCAGGAATTTCGCGATGGCATCCGCCTGACCCGTGAAATCATGCAGCAGCCGGCACTGGACCAGTACCGTGGCCGCGAAATCAGCCCGGGCATCGAGGTGCAAACCGACGAGCAACTGGACAAGTTCATCCGCGAGCACGCCGAAACCGCGTTCCACCCATCCTGCTCGTGCAAGATGGGCACCGACGAAATGGCCGTGGTCGATGGCGAAGGCCGCGTGCATGGCATGCAGGGCCTGCGGGTGGTCGATGCGTCGATCATGCCGATCATCACCACCGGCAACCTGAACGCGCCAACCATCATGATCGCCGAGAAAATCGCCGACAAGATGCGTGGCCGCCAGTTGCCGCGCAGCACCGCCGACTACTACGTGGCCGGCGATGCGCCAGTGCGTGGCAAGCCGTTGCGTGAAGTGGGTCCTAGCGCGCAGTAATCGTTACACCGCGGCGCCCCTTTCGCGGGCAAGCCCGCTCCCACATTTGAATGTGTTCACACATCAAAATGTGGGAGCGGGCTTGCCCGCGATGAGGCCCGTCCAGCCTACACACACCTTCCAAGACTCCTCCTACAGCGCCCCACCCTTGATCCCACCCCCCGCGCCGGCCTAATCTAGTCCCTCGCGCAAACGTTTCACCTCCCTACCGACACGCCGGCTTCTGCCTGGCCACGAGGCTTTCTCATGTTTGATGTCGTTTCTTCGAGCAAATGGCCTACCGGCTTCCTGATCAATCCAAACGTTGAACCGCTGGACCCGAAATGGCTGAAGGAATTCAGCAAGATCCCGGCCGCGGCCGTCAGCGACTGCCTGGGCCGTAACGTCGGTGGCCTGGGCCTCAAGGCCTTCCACGGCAACGCACCGATGCTCGGCAGCGCGCTGACCGTACGTGTGCGCCCCGGTGACAACCTGATGATTCTCAAAGCCATGCAAATGGCCCGCCCGGGCGATGTGCTGGTGATCGATGGCAGCGCCGACCTGACCCGCGCCGTGTTCGGCGGCATCATGCGGGCCATGGCCCTGAAGGCCGGCATCGTCGGCGTGGTGATCAACGGCGCCCTGCGTGACCTCGACGAATGGCAAACCGGTGAGCTGCCAGCCTACGCCATCGGCGGCGTGCACCGTGGCCCGAGCACCGACGGTGGCGGCGAGATCAACGTACCGATCTCGTGCGCGGGCATGCTGGTAGCCCCTGGCGACCTGATGATCGGCGATGGCGACGGCGTGGTCGCCGCCTCACGCAGCGAACTGCCGGAGTTGCTGGTGCGCTGCCATGACTTGCTGGCCCGCGAGAAAGCCACGCTGGCCGCTATCGAAGCCGGCACCCTGGACCCTGATCGCTTTGACGCCATCCTGCGCGCCAAGGGTTGCCCGGTCTAACCCTGTAGGAGCGAGCTTGCTCGCGAAAAACCCAAGAGCGCGGCATTTATCCAGAATGCCCGCGCCATCGTTCGCGACCTTCGCGAGCAAGCTCGCTCCTACAGCGATGAGGGCCTCCGGGCCACCGCTGCCAACAAGGAGGTCCCCATGTTCGACAAACACCCGCAACTCAAACAACATTTCGCCGCCCTGCGCACCCGCGCCGAGTTCTTCTCGTTGCGCTACGTGCGCGAGTCCGGCCAGTACCTGTCGGTACGTAAGAACGTCGCCGAGCCGCCGCACCTGAGCCGCGACGAAGGCGCCATGCTCACCGTGCGTCTCAACGGTGTCGAAGCCTACGCCGCCACCCATGATATTTCCCTGGCCGGCCTGCAAGCCGCGCTGGAGCGGGCCGAACAGCAAGCCCGTCGCATCAGGCCCCATGCCCTGCTCGACCTGCGCGACCAGCCGGTGTCCAGCGACATCGCCGACTATCTGTCGCCAGAACTCGACCAACCCTTCCCGTCCCTGAGTGACTGCTACCAACTGCTCGGCGCCGAATCGGCCGCCGTGCCCAAGGATGAGCGCCTGGTGAACTGGGAGGTCAGCCTGGGCACCACTCACGTCGAGCAGATCTACCTCAACAGTGCCGGCGCCGAGTTGCGCCAGGCCCAGCGTTTTGTGTTCCCCGGTGTCGATGTCACGGCCTACGACGGCAACGACAGCCAGACCCGCACCCTGGGCGGCAGCAACTTTGGCCAGCAAGGTGGCTTTGAGGTGATCAGCCGTTTCGGCCTGGTCGGCGCCGCGCCACGGATTGCCGACGAGGCCCTGCAACTGCTGCTGGCCCCCAACACGCCCCAAGGCCCGCGCGACCTGCTGCTGATGCCTGACCAGATGATCCTGCAGATCCACGAGTCCATCGGCCACCCGCTGGAACTGGACCGCATCCTCGGCGACGAGCGCAATTACGCCGGCACCAGCTTCGTCAAGGCCAGCGACTTCGGCCACCTGCAATACGGTTCCAACCTGCTGAACGTGACCTTCGACCCCAACATTCCCGAACAACTGGCCAGCTACGCCCATGACGATGACGGCACGCCCGCCAACAAGCAGTTCCTGATCCGCAACGGCCTGCTGCTCAAACCCTTGGGCGGGGCGCTGTCGCAATACCGCTCGGGCCTGGGCGGCGTGGCCAACAGCCGCGCCAGCAGTTGGAACCGCGCGCCCATCGACCGCATGGCCAACCTCAATATCGAGGCCGGCGACCAAAGCCTGGCGCAACTGATCGGCGGTATCGAGCACGGCATCCTGATGTCGACCAACCGTTCCTGGTCCATCGACGATGCGCGCAACAAGTTCCAGTTCGGTTGCGAATGGGGCCAGTTGATCGAGAACGGCGAGCTCAAGGGCGTGGTCAAGAACCCCAACTACCGGGCGATTTCCGCGCAGTTCTGGCGCAAGCTCAGTGCCGTGGGCGATGCCAGTACCTTTAAGGTGCTGGGCACGCCCAACTGTGGCAAGGGCGAGCCGAACCAGGTGATCCGCGTCGGCCATGCTTCGCCTGCGTGTGTGTTCAGCGATGTAGATGTGTTTGGGGGAGATGCCTGATGAATGCTTTCAAGGAACTGGTGGAGTGGCTCAAACAGGCCATCACCGCCGAGGAACAGTTTCATCTGGGCTACGCGGCGGAGTCGTCCGAATTCGTGCGTTTCAATCACGCCAAGGTACGCCAGGCCGGCCAGGTGCAGCAGGCGAGCCTCAACCTCAAGCTGATCAATGATGGCCGGCATGCCGACCTTGGCATCACCCTGGCCGGATCCCCCGAAGTCGACCGCCAGCGCCTGGCCGAGGGCCTGCAGCAGTTGCGCGAAACCCTGCCCTTGCTGCCCAAGGATCCTTACCTGCTGCTCAATCACACGGCCTGGCAGAACAGAAGCGAGCAGGCCCAGGCGCTGCCAGACCTCGATCAGGTCCTGGCCGACATCAGCCACGGCGCCCAAGGCCTGGACTTGGTCGGAATCTATGCCGCCGGGCCGATCAGCCACGGGTTCGCCAGTTCGTCGGGGGCCTTTGGCTGGCACCAGGCCAATAGCTTCAACTTTGACTTCAGCCTATTCCATGCCAATGGCGAGGCGGTAAAGGCCAGCTACGCCGGCGATGCCTGGGACAGCGCGGCGTTTGCCCAGCGCTTGCAGCACGCCCGCGAACAACTGGAGTTCCTGGGCCGACCATTGCACGCCCTGGCGCCCGGCCAATACCGTGCCTACCTGGCGCCGGCGGCTCTGGAAGAAATCGTCGACATGCTCACGTGGGGCGGTTTTTCTGCACAGGCCATCGCCAGCAAGGGCAGCCCATTGCAACGCCTGTATGCCGGTGACCAGGCTCTGAGCCCGCTGGTGGCCATGAGCGAACAGATCACGGCCTCCCTGAGCCCGGCGTTCTCCCGTGACGGTTATCCGCGCAGCGACGTGACCTTGATCGCCGATGGCCGGGCGCAAGGGCGTCTGGTCAACTCACGCAGCGCCGCCGAATACGGCTTGAGCACCAACGGCGCCAGCGGCGATGAGTCCCCCAGCGCCTTGCAGATGACCGCCGGCAACCTGGCCCAGGCCGATATCCTCAAGCAACTGGGCACCGGGCTGTATATCAGCAACCTGTGGTACCTGAACTACTCCGACCAGCCGGCGGCGCGCCTGACGGGCATGACCCGCTTCGCCACGTTCTGGGTGGAAAACGGCGAGATCAAGGCGCCGGTCAGCACCATGCGTTTTGACGACAGCGTGTACCACCTGCTGGGATCGCAGTTGGAAGCGCTGACTGCCGAGCGCGAACTGCGGCTGTCGGCCAGCACCTACGGCGCGCGCAACACTTCATCGAGCTTGCTGCCCGGCGCTTTGGTCAAGCGTCTGACCCTGACCTTGTAAACCTTGGGCCGGGTGTGGTGAAGGCAAGCTTGTTGTGGCGAGGGGGCTTGTCCCCCGCTGGGCTGCGAAGCAGCCCCAAAACCAGCCCCCGCGGTCAACCTGACACAACTCGGTGCACCTTACTGGGGCTGCTTCGCAGCCCAGCGGGGGACAAGCCCCCTCGCCACAACAAGCTCCCTGAGACCACAGCAAGCTCCCTACCCACGGTTTAGGCCCGCTCCTACAGGGCAATCCCCCGCACACTGATGAACCTTCCCTCACAGCGCCCCGTTGGTTGGCGGGCTGTTGTCGACTCTCCAAAAGCTCGTTATAACAGTTAGTGGCATCCCGCCACCTTTCAACCCGCTTGCCTGCAAGCGATGCATGACCTCGCCCGGGATAGGGCGAGCCGGAGCGTTGACATGTACCAAGGAAGTTTTGTCATTGATAAGTTGTTCAAGCACTACAACGTTCACGTAGAGCAATTGGGTAACGATCCGCAACGCAAGACCGTGCTGTTGGTCAACGGCGCGCTGTCCACCACCCGCTCATTCGCCCGCACCAGCAAGTGCCTGGCCGAGCATTTCAATGTGCTGATGTTCGACCTGCCGTTTTCCGGCTATTCGCGCCCGCACAACACCGATCTGGACCTGGTGACCAAGGACGACGAAGTCGAGATCCTGCGGGCGCTGGTGGAGCGCTTCGAGGTCAACCATCTGGTGTCGGCCTCCTGGGGTGGCATCTCGACCCTGCTGACCCTGGCACGCAACCCGCCTTCGATCGAAAGCTCGGTGGTGATGGCCCTGGCGCCCAACCTCAACCAGGCGATGCTCGAATATGTGGAGCGGGTGCGGGTGCTGATCGAGGCCGATGACAAGTCCGCCGTCGGCCACCTGCTCAATGAAACCGTCGGCAAATTCCTCTCCAGCCGGCTCAAGCGCAATAACCATCGGCACCTGTCGACCATGGCCACCACCGAATACCGCCAGGCACGCTTTCATATTCATCAGGTACTGGCCCTGGGCGATGGCAACTACCTGCCGCAACTACGCCAGATCGAGACGCCGGTGCATTTCCTCAACGGCACCCTGGATGAGTACACGCCGGCCAATGAGGCCCAACTGTTCAAGCACTATGTGGGGCGCAGCAGCTTCGCCAGCGCCGAACACACCGGCCATCTGCTCGACCTGGAGTCGCGGGAGGCGGCGCTGGCAGTGCATCGGGCACTGATCGATTTCCTGGTGGGCAAACACGTAGCCATCGCCGATATAGACGAACCGCCAGTGGGAAAACCGGCCGAGGTTGGCGCATAATCGGCAACACATAGCCTGCTAACAAAAAGGGATCTCATGCCGAATCGTGTCGTGCTCGATGCCAAGACCGCCCGCTGGTTGCCATGGGTGGTAGCGATTGCCTTCTTCATGCAGTCGCTCGACGGCACGATTCTCAACACGGCCCTGCCCGCCATGGCCGAGGACCTGGCGGAAAACCCGCTGCGCATGCAGGGTGTGATCATCGCCTACATGCTCACCGTGGCCTTGCTGATCCCGGCCTCGGGCTGGATCGCCGACCGTTTCGGCACCAAGAAGATTTTCTTCGGCGCGATCATGCTGTTCAGCATCGGCTCGCTGCTGTGCGCCCTGTCCAGCAGCCTGACCATGCTGGTGGGCGCCCGGGTGATCCAGGGCCTGGGCGGCGCGCTGATGTTACCGGTGGGAAGACTGGTGGTGCTGCGCGCCTACCCGCGCTCGGAGCTGGTGCGGATCATGGGCTTTATCACCATTCCCGGCCTGCTCGGCCCCCTGCTCGGCCCGACCATGGGCGGCTGGATGGTGCAGTACCTGACCTGGCACTGGATTTTCCTGATCAACCTGCCGGTGGGCATGATCGGCTGCTACGCCGTGTGGAAATTCATCCCCG
The DNA here is from genome assembly GCF_007858275.1 of Pseudomonas proteolytica. GTDB lineage: Bacteria > Pseudomonadota > Gammaproteobacteria > Pseudomonadales > Pseudomonadaceae > Aquipseudomonas > Aquipseudomonas proteolytica. The sequence continues at coordinate 134,146 of NZ_VFEV01000003.1, read as the reverse complement.
ACCTGCGCGGCACTGAGCGCACACGCTTCGACAGCCTGGGCTTTTTGCTGTTTGGCGCGGCGATGGTGCTGATCACCATTGCCATGGAAGGCCTGGGTGAGCTGCACCTGCCGCACTTGCGCGTGATGTTGCTGCTGTTCGGCGGCATGGCGTGCCTGGCGGCCTACTGGCTGCGCGCCGGGCATATCGAAAACCCGCTGTTCTCGCCAGTGCTGTTCAAGACCCGGACCTTTGCCGTGGGCATTCTCGGCAACCTGTTCGCCCGCCTGGGCAGCGGCGCCCTGCCGTTCCTCGTGCCCTTGCTTTTGCAGATCGCCCTGGGCTATTCGCCGTCCCAGGCCGGGATGAGCATGTTGCCCCTGGCGGCGGCGGCCATGGTCGCCAAGTCCATCGCCCGGCCGCTGATCGAGCGCCTGGGCTATCGCATCGTGCTCACCGGCAATACGTTGCTACTGGGCATGATGCTGGCGAGCATGGGCCTGGTCAGCGAGCAGACGCCGTACCCGCTGCTACTGGCCATGCTCGCGGTGCTGGGGGCGATCAACTCCCTGCAATTTACCGCGATGAACACCGTGACCCTGATCGACCTCGATGATGCCCAGGCCAGCAGCGGCAACAGTTTGCTGTCAGTGGTGGCGCAACTGGCCCTGAGCCTGGGGGTGGCCTGCGCCGGCGCCCTGCTCGGCGGGTTTACCGCCGAAGCCGGTAACGATGGGGTCAATACCGTGCTTGAGGCATTCCAGTTGACGTTCCTCACCGTGGGCATCATGGCGATGCTGGCGGCGGCGATCTTCCTGCAATTGTCGCCAAAAGACGGCAAACGGATGGTCAGCCGCGAGCACGACATCGAGCATTAAGCGGCGTCTCGTCTAGAACTTGCAGGGAAATTCCCACGGGGCTGGTACACTGCGCGACATTTTGTTTTTGCAGAGCCAGTCCCGTGACCACCATCGCCACCGCTTTTAATACTTTGCCGCTCTCCGCCGCCATGCTGGCTAACCTCGACTCGCTGGGTTATGCCGAGATGACGCAGATCCAGGCGCAAAGCTTGCCGGTGATCCTCAAGGGGCTGGACCTGATCGCCCAGGCCAAGACCGGCAGCGGCAAGACCGCCGCCTTTGGCATCGGCCTGTTGAACCCGATCAACCCGCGCTACTTCGGTTGCCAGGCCCTGGTGATGTGCCCGACCCGCGAGCTGGCTGACCAGGTGGCCAAGGAAATCCGCCGCCTGGCCCGCGCCGAAGACAACATCAAGGTCCTGACCCTGTGCGGCGGCGTGTCCCTCGGCCCGCAGATCGCCTCCCTGGAACATGGCGCCCACGTCATCGTCGGCACCCCCGGCCGCATCCAGCAGCATCTGCGCAAGGGTTCGCTGGTGCTGGACGGCCTGAACACACTGATCCTCGACGAAGCCGACCGCATGCTCGACATGGGTTTCTACGACGCTATCGAAGACATCATCAGCAAGACCCCGGCCCGTCGCCAGACCCTGTTGTTCTCGGCCACCTACCCGGTGAGCATCAAGCAACTGGCCTCCAAATTCATGCGCGCGCCGCAGCAGGTCAAGGCCGAAGCGTTCCACTCCGACGAGCAGATCGAGCAGCGTTTCTACGAAATCTCCCCGGAAGAACGCATGGACGCGGTGACCAAGGTGCTGTCGCACTTCCGTCCGGCCTCCTGCGTAGCCTTCTGCTTTACCAAGCAGCAAGTGCAGGAAACCGTGGACCACCTGACCGCCAAGGGCATTTCTGCAGTCGGCCTGCATGGCGACCTGGAACAGCGCGACCGTGACCAGGTGCTGGCAATGTTTGCCAACCGCAGTACTTCGGTACTGGTGGCCACCGACGTGGCGGCCCGTGGCTTGGACATTGACTCGCTGGACATGGTGATCAACGTCGAACTGGCCCGCGATTCGGAAATCCACATCCACCGCGTGGGCCGTACCGGTCGTGCCGGTGAGACCGGGATCGCCATCAGCCTGGTAGCACCGTCCGAAGCGCACCGCGCCCAGGCCATCGAACTGCTGCAAAAAGCCCCGCTGAACTGGGACCAACTGAGCAACCTCAAATCCCAGGGCGGCGCGCCGCTGCTGCCGGTGATGAGCACGTTGTGCATTGCTGCCGGTCGTAAAGACAAGGTTCGCCCAGGCGACATCCTCGGCGCACTGACCGGTGAAGCCGGGATCCCGGGCGCCCAGGTCGGCAAGATTGCGATCTTCGACTTCCAGGCCTACGTGGCAGTGGAGCGCAGCGTCGCCAAGCAGGCGTTGCAGCGCTTGAACGATGGCAAGATCAAGGGCCGTTCGTTGCGCGTGCGGATCCTGTAAAGCTCTTCGATTCAATGGAGATCCAATGTGGGAGCGGGCTTGCTCGCGAATGCGGTGTACCAGTCGCCAGATGGGTTGGCTGGCAGTGCGCATTCGCGAGCAAGCCCGCTCCCACATTTTTGATTGCATTTCAGATCAATATTTTGTGAGGACACCGTTTTGCGCTCGACCGAAGTTGTGATCATTGGCGCCGGCGCCGCAGGCTTGATGTGCGCGCTGACCGCCGCCGGGCGTGGGCGCAAGGTGATGTTGATCGACCATGCAAACAAGGCCGGCAAGAAGATCCTGATGTCCGGCGGTGGTCGCTGTAACTTCACCAATATGTACACCGAGCCTGCCAACTTCCTCTCGCACAACGCACACTTCTGCAAATCTGCCCTGGCCCGCTACACCCAGTGGGATTTCATCGGTTTGGTGGCCAAGCATGGCGTGCCCTACCACGAGAAAAAACTCGGCCAGCTGTTCTGCGATAACAAATCCAGCGACATCCTCGGCATGCTGCTCGACGAGTGCATCCAGACCGGCGTGAGCCTGCACCTGGACACCTCGATCCAGCAGATCAGCAAACTCGACAGCGGCTATCAGTTGCAGACCACCCTCGGCGAGTTGCGCTGCGAGTCGTTGGTGATTGCCACCGGCGGCCTGTCGATTCCGACCCTGGGCGCCACCGGCTTTGGCTACCAGGTGGCCAAGCAATTCGGCCATGAACTGCTGCCGACCCGCGCCGGCCTGGTGCCGTTTACCATCACCGATCAGCTCAAGGATTTGTGTGGCGAGTTGTCCGGCACCTCGGTCGATTGCCTGGTGAGCTGTAACGACCAGAGCTTTCGCGAGAACATTCTGTTTACCCATCGCGGCCTGAGCGGGCCGGCGATTTTGCAGATTTCCTCTTATTGGGAACCTGGCGACACCGTGCAAATCAACCTGTTGCCCGACCACGACGCCCACGCCTGGCTGCAACAGCAACAGGCCGAGCGCCCCAACAGCGAGCTCAAGACCCTGCTGGGCGAGATCTTCACCAAGAAGATGGCCAACCTGCTGGCCGAGACGTGGTTCGTGTCCAAGCCGATGAAGCAGTACACCCACGCCGAACTGGCAGACATCGCCACCAAGCTGGGCGACTGGCAGTTGGTCCCGGCCGGTACCGAAGGCTACCGCACCGCCGAAGTCACCCTGGGCGGGGTGGATACCCGGGAAGTGTCGTCCAAGACCATGGAATCGCTGAAAAGCCCCGGTCTGTACTTTATCGGCGAAGTGCTGGACGTGACCGGGCACCTGGGTGGGTTCAACTTCCAATGGGCCTGGGCGTCGGGCTATGCGGCGGCGCAGTACGTCTGAACCCCGCCTTCTAGAACGGTAATGCGATCAACTGTGGGAGCGGGCTTGCTCGCGAATGCGCAGTACCAGTCAACTGATCCGGTGGCTGGCACACCGCATTCGCGAGCAAGCCCGCTCCCACATTTTGGTTGGGGTGTGCCAAAAACATTTTTTGCTTATGAATGTGATTGCCGCGCTTGCCGTGGCGTCATTACTGGCTCAATTTAGCGGCATCGTCCCGGAAGACCCCAGACTTCATGTCCTCGACCTCGTTCAAGCAGTCCATGCGGCGCCTTTGGGCACTGGATAAGTTCAGTTACAGCGTAAGGGTGTTTATCGCCCTCACCGGCAGCATGGCGCTGTGCTGGTATCAGGATGAAATGTCGCTGCTGATCCCGCTGTTCCTGGGGATTATCGCCAGCGCCCTGGCCGAGACCGATGACAGTTGGCAAGGCCGCCTCAATGCGCTGGCGGTAACGCTGGTGTGTTTCAGCGTGGCGGCGCTGTCGGTGGAGTTGCTGTTTCCCTACCCGTGGATTTTCGCCATCGCCATCGCCCTGGCGAGCTTCTGCCTGACCATGCTCGGCGCCCTCGGCGAGCGCTATGGGGCGATCGCCTCGGCCACCTTGATTCTGTCGGTCTACACCATGATCGGTGTGGATCAGCGCGGTGGCGCCGTCACCGATTTCTGGCACGAGCCCTTGCTGCTGGTGGCCGGCGCCGCCTGGTATGGCGCGCTGTCGGTGCTGTGGCAGGCGATGTTTTCCAACCAGCCGGTGCAGCAGAGCCTGGCCCGGCTGTTTCGCGAACTGGGGCGTTACCTCAAGCTCAAGTCATCTTTGTTCGAGCCTATTCGCCAACTGGACGTAGAAGCGCGGCGCCTGGAGCTGGCCCAACAAAATGGCCGGGTGGTGGCGGCGCTCAATGCGGCCAAGGAAATCATCCTGCACCGTGTCGGCAATGGCCGGCCGGGCTCCAAGGTCAGCCGCTACCTCAAGCTGTACTTCCTGGCCCAGGACATCCACGAACGCGCCAGTTCCTCCCACTACCCCTACAACGCGCTGGCCGAGGCGTTCTTCCACAGCGACGTGCTGTTCCGCTGCCAGCGCCTGCTGCGCCAGCAAGGCAAGGCCTGCCAGGCCCTCGCCGAGTCGATCCAGTTGCGCCAGCCGTTTGTCTACGACGCCAGCTTCGCCGAGGCCCTGGGCGACCTGAATGCATCCCTGGAACACCTGCGTATCCAGAGCAACCCGGCCTGGCGTGGCCTGTTACGCTCGCTGCGGGCGCTGGCGGCCAACCTGTCGACCCTCGACCGCCTGCTCAGTGACGCCAGCAACCCCGACAGCCTGGCCGATGCCAGCGACAGCAGCCTGCTGGACCGCTCGCCGCGCAACCTCAAGGAAATGTGGACGCGCCTGCGCACCCAACTGACCCCGACTTCGCTGCTGTTCCGCCACGCCCTGCGCCTGCCCCTGGCGCTGAGCGTGGGCTACGGCATGGTGCATTTGATCCACCCGTCCCAAGGCTACTGGATCATCCTTACCACCCTGTTTGTCTGCCAGCCCAACTACGGCGCGACGCGGCGCAAGCTCGGCCAGCGGATCATCGGCACGGCCATCGGCCTGACGGTGGCCTGGGCGCTGTTCGATCTGTTCCCAAGCCCCCTGGTGCAATCGATGTTCGCCATCGCCGCCGGGCTGGTGTTCTTTATCAACCGCACCACCCGCTACACCCTGGCCACCGCCGCCATTACCCTGATGGTGCTGTTCTGCTTCAATCAGGTGGGCGATGGCTACGGGCTGTTCCTGCCGCGCCTGTTCGATACCCTGCTCGGCAGCCTGATCGCCGGGCTGGCGGTGTTCCTGTTCCTGCCAGACTGGCAGGGCCGGCGCCTGAACAAGGTGCTGGCCAACACCCTGACCTGCAACAGCATCTACCTGCGCCAGATCATGCAGCAATATGCCGCCGGCAAGAGCGACGACCTGGCCTACCGCCTGGCCCGGCGCAATGCGCATAACGCCGACGCCGCGCTGTCCACCACCCTGGCCAATATGCTGATGGAGCCGGGGCATTTCCGTAAGGAAGCCGACGTGGGCTTCCGCTTCCTGGTGCTGTCCCACACCCTGCTCAGCTACCTGTCGGGGCTCGGTGCGCACCGCGATACCCAACTACCGGCCGACATGCGCGAACACCTGATCGAAGGCGCGGGCAAGACCCTCGCCACCAGCATCGACGAAATTGCCACGGGGCTGGCGAACAAACAGCCGATCGCGGTGCAAAGCGATGCCGAGGAGGCGCTGGCGGTAGAGTTGGAGCAGATGCCCGATGAGATCGATGAGGCGCAAAGGCTGGTGCAGACGCAATTGGCGTTGATTTGCCGGCAGTTGGGGCCGTTGCGCACATTGGCCGCGCATTTGATCAAGGAAACCAGCGCGAGCAGATAGGGCTGTTGTGGCGAGCGGGCTTGCCCCGCGCTGGGCTGCGAAGCAGCCCCGGTAAGCCGAATGCGGTATATCAGAGACTCCGTAGCGGCTGGTTTTGGGGCTGCTTCGCAGCCCAACGCGGGGCAAGCCCGCTCGCCACAGGGGGGGCGTTCGTCATTGCGATGGGGCGCTGAAGCTCCCTACATCCCATGCTGTTTCAGCAGCCGCGCATAACTGCCATCCGCCTTCATCCTGCTGATCTCCCGGTCAAACCCGGCAACAATCTGCTCATGCTTGGGGTTTTTCAGGCTGACCAGGATATGCAGGCTGTTCTCACTCAATGGCTGGGGCAGGAACTCCACGGCATTGCGCACCCTGGGCGATTCCCGCGCCAGGTAAAAGCGCGCGACATATTCATCCTCGACCGTCATCCGCACGCGCTGGGCAGCCAACATGCGCACGGCCATGGCGAAGTTATGCACCGGGACTTTTTGCAGTTTGGGATCGGCATCGAAATCCGCCGAATAGGCATAGCCGCGCACTACCGCGATGGGATAGGCATGCAGTTGCTGCAAGTTCTGGTACTCAATGGGATCGTCGCGGCGCTTGATAAACCGCACGCGGTTAAGCAGATACTCGGCGGAAAACTGCCCCAACTGCGTGCGCGCCTCGTCGTACCAGGCGTTGACCAGCACGTCGTAACGCCCGTCCCCCACCCCCATCAACGCCCGTGCCCATGGCACCTGCTCGAAATCACTGGCATAGCCGGCACGCGCCAGGGCGGTGCTGACGATATCGGTGGCCAGGCCACCATTGATCAGGGTCGCATCGGTAAACGGCGGCCACGCATCCGCCACCAGGCGCAAGCGTTCCGCGGCCACCGTCGGGGCCAGCAACAGCAATACGATCAAAGCAACGGCACGAGACAATCGCAGCATGCTTAATGTCCTTGCACAGCGGGCAATTCGTTGCGGGCGATGACGCTGGCGGGAGTACTTCCAGGTTCTGACTGTAGCTTATCGCTCGAGGTGTATCGCAGATTACACAAAGAACCAGGCCGAGAAAGCACTCAATGATGGCAAATTGACGTCACTCACAAAAAACAGCGTTTTCCAGGTGTTTGCACTACCGCCCAAGACAGTCGGCGGCCAGGGCTTTACTATCCGGGTCAGGTCTTTATGTGAGATGGAACGATGACTGTCGATTGGGTTTGCAAGCACCACAATGATCTGGGCAAAGAACAGCTCTACGCCATTTTGCGTCTGCGGGCAGCGGTGTTTGTGGTCGAGCAGAAATGCGTCTACCAGGACATCGACGACCAGGACCTGGAGGGCGATACCCACCACCTGATGGCCTGGCAGGACAATCAACTGGTGGCCTACCTGCGCCTGTTGGACCCGGAGCTGAATGGCGGCGACGTGGTTATCGGCCGCGTGCTCGTGGCCGAGGCCGCGCGAGGCACCGGCCTGGGCCACCAGATGCTGGCGGAAACCCTCAAGCAGATCGACGATATCTGGCCGCAGACGCCGATCTTTCTCTCAGCCCAGGCGCATTTGCAGGGGTACTACGCAAGATATGGGTTCAAGGTCCAGGGTGAGGTCTACCTTGAAGACGACATTCCACATATTGGTATGCGGCGCGCTTGAGATCGCCATCGCGGGCAAGCCCGCTCCCACATTTGATCGTTATCGACCTGTGGGAGCGGGCTTGCCCGCGATAGCGGCCCAATTTCACGGGTAACCCAACACCTGCTTGACCTGCACCAGGTTGCGCTCGATCCAGCCCCGGTCAATCGCCCCCCAGTCGCGAATCCGATAGCGCCCGGCATGGTTGCGGGCGCCATCTTCCTGCTCGAATTCACAGACGATATCCAGGTCCGCCAACGCCGCGATGGTGTCCTGGGCCGTGCGCCGGGGCATGCCCGTCACCTCGGTCAACGCCGGGACGCTGCTGGCCAATTGGCTGTCGATCAGGTACGCCACATACAGGCGGCGGTAGAAACTGCTCTTGGTCTTGCTTACATCCATGATCGGTCGCCTTGTGTTTAGCACTTGCCCTGCAAGTCGCGATAAGTCAGGTACACCCGCAGGTCGAATTCCACCTGATGGTAGCCGGGCATCATGTATTCGCAGAGTTTATAGAACGCCTTGTTGTGGTCCGATTCCTTGAAGTGCGCCAGTTCGTGGACGACGATCATCTTCAGGAACTGCGGCGCGGCCTCCTTGAACAACGCAGCGATGCGGATCTCTTTCTTGGACTTGAGGTTGCCACCCTGCACCCGCGAGATCGTGGTGTGCAGGCCCAGGGCGCGGTGGGTCAGGTCCAGGCGGTTGTCGAACAGCACTTTGTCGATGGCTGGCGCGTTGCGCAGGTGTTCCTGCTTCAGGGCCTGGGCGTAGCTGTACAGCGCCTTGTCACTCTGCACCGCATGGCGCTCGGGGTAACGCTGGTGCAGGTAGTCACCCAGTTGATCCTTGGCGATCAATTGGCGCACTTGCTCTTGCAGGGCGGCGGGATAGGCCTGGAGGTATTTCAGCGCAGTCATGGGCTCGAACGGCAGGGGCGTGAGGCCGCCAGTGTAGCGAATTCAGCAGGGGCCTGCGCGCAGCGCGAAAGGCTGCGGCCACAGGGAAATATCTTCGGCGGTCAGGGGCAGGGCCACCAGCGGCCCCTGGATAAACTGGCAGCCATTGGCCTGCAGCCAGTGGCATTGCTCAAGGGTTTCTACACCTTCGGCAATCACCAACAAGCCGAAGTGCCCGCACAGTTCGATAATGCTGCGGGCCAGCGCGGCCTCCCGTGGCGAGCCGAGCACGCGGGCCACCAGGCCGGGGTCGAGCTTGAGGGTGTCGAACTCCAGGTCACGCAGATGGGCCAGGGAGCAGTTGCCCAAGCCGAAGTCATCCAGGGCAATGCGCACCCCCAGGCGGCGCAGCTGCTTGAGTTGCTTGATGGACTCTTCAATATTGTGCATCAGGCTTTCTTCAGCGATTTCCACCTCCAGTTGCCGCCCGTGCAGCCCATGTCGCTCCATTGCCTGCTGCAGTTGAGGCGCCAGGTTGGGCATATTGAACTGGCTGCTGCTCAGGCTCACGCTGAGCACCCAGTCGTCGCTCATGACCGAGGCCCAGGCCTGGCGCGCCAATGCCACCTGATGGTAAATCCAACTGCTGAGCTGGCTGATCAGGCGCGCCTCCTCCAACAGAGGCATGAACAACCCGGGCGGCACATCGCCCACACTCGGGTGCTGCCAGCGCAGCAAGGCTTCGACACCGCGCAGATGCCCGTCCAGCAGGGACACCTGGGGCTGGTACACCAACGTCACCTGTTTGTTGTCAATGGCCTCGCGTACGCTGCTTTCCAGCATCAGGCGCGAGCGGGCCCGGCCATTCATTTCCTGATCGTAATAGCGATATTGCTGACGCCCTGCCCGCTTGGCTTCGTACATGGCGATATCGGCGGCACGCAGCAGGCCGGACAAATCGCGACCGCAATCGGGGAAGGTGGCAATGCCGATACTGACCCCCAGCATGACCTCCAGGCCGTCCACCTGCTGGCAGATCGACACCCGCTCGATCAACTGTTCGGCGAGTTTGGCGGCCTGTTCCGGGTATTCCAACTCCAGCAGCGCGACGAACTCATCGCCGCCAAGGCGGCCAAGAATGTCACAACTGCGCAGGCACAGTTCCAACTGCTCCGAGACCCAGCGCAGCACCCGGTCGCCGGCGTCGTGCCCCACCGAATCGTTGACCCGCTTGAAACCGTCCAGGTCCATGTAGAGCAGCACCGTGGCATGTTCGCTGCGCTCGTTGCGCAGCAGGATCGTCTCCACGGTCTGGTAGAAACCACGCCGGTTGAGCAAACCGGTGAGCGGATCGGTGACGGCCTGGGATTCCAGTTGCTGATGCAGATGGCGCACCTGGGACATGTCTTGCACCGTCACCACCATGGCCTTCTGCTCCCGGGGCAGTGGCGCACAGGACATCGCCACCGGCAACTGCTGGCCGGGTACGGTGCGCAGGATTGCATCATGCAGGCGCCAGGTTTCGCCACGCAGGTAGCCGGTATACAGCTCGCAGCTGAACCAGTCAGGCATATGGGGTTCTTGCAGGAAGCCCAGGAACGCCTGGCCTTGCAACTCGTCCACAGTGGCATTGAGCAACCGTGAAATGGCCGGATTGGCGTAGCTGACGACTCCGTCCTCGCCCACCACCAGAATGCCCTCGGCGGCATTGTCGAGCACCGAGGCATTAAAGGCCCGGGCCGCCTCCAGGTCATGACTCAGACGCTGCAAGGCGCGGCGGTTGCGCTGATGCTCCAGCAAGGCCTGGACCTTGGGCTTGAGAATATGCGGGTCGAAGGGTTTGAACAGATAGTCGATGGCGCCACTGGCATAGCCTTCGAGCACGGCGGCGGGCGATTGCTCAGTGGCACTCAGGAAGATGATCGGCGTCATGCGGGTACGCTGGCTGCCGCGCATCAAGCGCGCCACTTCGAAGCCATCCATGCCCGGCATGCGCACATCCAGCAGCACCAAGTCGACATCACGCGCCAGTAGCAGCCCCAGGGCTTCCTCGCCAGAGCCCGCCGTCAACACCTGCCAGTCCTCGCGCTGCAGGAGCGCGCGCATGCTGATCAGGTTTTCCGGGTAGTCATCGACCACCAGGAGCACTGAAGAGCCTTCGGCCAGGGTTGGAACGGATTCCATGCTGCATCTCTTCCTTGAGGGTTCACTCCGGTCAATTTTGAGACAAAACCGGACACTTAATGTGGAGTCACTCTAGCCTTGGATCATTTAAAGCAGAAGGCACGAGGGGGCCATCATTGCGCCAAAGAGCACACAACCGACTAACGGTCAGGCGCTACAGCCCCCGGATTATGGGAAAGATGGCTTTTTGACAGACTATTGACGCCAATAAACCGCCTAAAACTTATTAACAAACAGTTACCAGCCGCTTATAAAGAACGCGCCAACCCGCGGGCCAAAGCCTTTTGACCCTTCTTCCGTACAGCAAAGGCGCACTCCATGATTGATCTGTCCACCTGGAACCTGAGCATCCCTGTTGGCACTCCGCCCGCCACCATCGACACCCCTAAACTGCTCAGCGGCTTCAAGGGCAAGTACTTCCAGGCCGAAGGCAGCAGCGTGCAATTCTGGTCCCCTGTCACCGGCACCCGCACCGAAAATGCGATCTACCCGCGCAGCGAACTGCGCGAAACCTATGCCGATGGCCGGCTGCGCAACTGGACTTACCCCGAAGCCGACAACTACCTGCGCGCCACCCTGGCCATCAACCAGGTGCCCTCCTCGGGCAAGATTGTCATCGGTCAGATCCACGCCTATGACAGCCAGAAACCGCTGGTCAAAGTCGAATACCAGTACAAGGAAAAAACCCAGACCGGCAACATCGTCGCCAAAGTGCGCATGCGCCCGGATGACAGCAAGGGCCGGGTAATTATCGTGGCCGAGAATGTGCCACTGGCGCGCAACTTCACCTACGTCATCCACCTGAACAAGGCCGGCCTGTTGAGCGTGGAGGCCGCCAACGGCCAATGGAACGAACGCCTCGGCGCGGCCTGGGGCAAAAAACCGTTGTACTTCAAGGCCGGCGTGTATGTGCAAGACAACAGCGGCGACAGCAAAGAGGGCGGCAAAGTGACATTTGCCAAGCTGGATATCGATCACAACTGACAGTCCGATCATTCTCACGACGCTTTAGGACAGAACCGCGACCCTGGGTCTCGACTTTCTTGTAGGACAATTCGAGTATGGCGCCGCGCACGCGCAATGCTTCCCTATAAGAAAGTCATGGAGACTCACCAATGCCCTTCACTCGCACCCTACTCGCCCTTTCCATGGGCATGGTTATGCTGCAAAACCCGGCCTTTGCGGCCCCGCCGTTGTCGATGACCGACGGGGTTGCCCAGGTCAATATCCAGGACAGCAACGCCTGGGTTGAAATCAGCAAAGCCGCGTTCGAACACAACATCCGTACCCTACAGACCAGCCTCGCCGACAAGTCGAAAATCTGCGCCGTGCTCAAGGCAGACGCTTATGGCCACGGTATCGGCCTGCTGATGCCGTCGGTGATCAAGCTGGGCGTGCCTTGCGTCGGCGTAGCCAGCAATGAAGAAGCCCGCGTGGTACGTGAAAGCGGCTTCAAGGGCCAACTGATCCGCGTGCGTACCGCCGCGCTGAGCGAGCTGGAAGCGGCGCTGCCGTACAACATGGAAGAGCTGGTGGGCAACCTCGACTTCGCCGTGCGCGCCAGCCTGATCGCCGAACATCATGGCCGCCCGTTGGTGGTACACCTGGGCCTGAACTCCAGCGGCATGAGCCGCAACGGCGTAGAAATGACCACCGCCCAAGGCCGGCGCGATGCCGTAGCCATCACCAAGGTGCCGAACCTGGAAGTGAAGGCGATCATGACCCACTTCGCCGTCGAAGACGCCGCCGACGTGCGCGCCGGCCTCAAGGCCTTCAACGAGCAAGCCAACTGGCTGATCAACGTCGCCCAACTGGACCGCAGCAAAATCACCCTGCACGCCGCCAACTCCTTCGCCACCCTGGAAGTGCCCGAGTCGCGCCTGGACATGGTGCGCCCCGGCGGCCTGCTGTTCGGCGACACCGTACCGTCGTTCACCGCCTACAAGCGCGTGATGCAGTTCAAATCCCACGTGGCCTCGGTCAACAGCTACCCCAAGGGCAACACCGTCGGCTACGACCGCACCTACACCCTGGCGCGGGACTCGAAACTGGCGAACATCACCGTGGGCTATTCCGACGGCTATCGTCGAGCGTTCACCAACAAAGGCATCGTGCTGATCAATGGGCATCGGGTGCCGGTGGTGGGCAAAGTGTCGATGAACACCTTGATGGTCGACGTCACCGATGTGCCGACCGTAAAAAGTGGCGATGAAGTAGTGTTGTTTGGCAAGCAGGGGAATGTGCAGACGACCCAGGCCGAGGTTGAGGATATCAATGGAGCGCTGCTGGCCGATCTCTACACCGTCTGGGGCAACTCGAACCCCAAAGTGCTGGTTGATCAATAAGCACCGCAAATCAAATGTGGGAGCGGGCTTGCCCGCGATGGCGGTGGGTCAGGCAAATGTATTGGCTGAACCACCGCAATCGCGAGCAAGCCCGCTCCCACATTATTTTTTAGTGTTTGGAAGGTCGCGGCAAAGGCGACAGATCTATTTAGTTGAATAGACCCTCCCACTTACAGTGGCTTAACAATCATCAAAACCACGCTTCAATAGACAACTCTTTATTGATAACGCTATACCCACTCAAGTCATCTGTTTTTTTCACCCACCCTTCCTTCAACTCAGCTTTAAACTCTCCCCTTACATCTTTTTTAAAGCTTTCATAAGAGTAAGACAGCCCATCCCCTCTCTTATAACTACCCGCCCTTAATGCCGAAAGCGTCTGACGAGTATAAGCATCAAGCTGCGCGGTCGACAGTCCGTCGGTCCCAGGAAACACCACACCACCTCTATGCCTGAATATATAGGATAACTGTTGCGCTTCAGAGGCATCCTCCACCACATAGTGATGTGTTTTCTTAAATACATCCAAACTTTTTCTGTATTCAGAAATCAAGGTTTCTTCAGCCTCAGTTAATGACACCGGCTCTCTCGAGGGCTCCTCAATGTCAGGTCCTGATCGGGATTTTTTGATTGCGCGCGCTTCTTCCGCGGTTTTAACTGGTTCCTTTACAAATGTAAGTCCCATTACAAAACCCTCCACTCGCCTGCACTAATTAAACCCAGCATAAAACTCAAGTAGCCTTACAAAAAATAAAATAAATAGCGACTTTTCGCACCTGTAAAATCTGACAGTTTTTTATACCACTTCGATATTGGCTTTAGTTCTAAATGGTTTAGTACCCTTCTACGGATAAAATTCAAGCAAAAAAAACCCGCATCGCTGCGGGTTTCTTTTTAAACGCTTTAGGCTTAGTTCACCTTGGCGTTCAGCTCACCTTTGAGATAACGCTGGTACATCGCTTCCAACGACACCGGCTTGATCTTCGAAGCATTGCCGGCAGTGCCGAACGCTTCGTAACGCGCGATACACACATCACGCATCGCCGTCACGGTGGCGCCGAAGAATTTACGCGGGTCGAACTCGCTCGGGTTGGTGGCCATCAGGCGACGCATTGCACCGGTGGACGCCAGGCGCAGGTCGGTGTCGATGTTGACCTTGCGTACGCCGTGCTTGATGCCTTCGACGATTTCTTCAACCGGTACGCCGTAGGTTTCTTTGATGTCGCCGCCGTACTGGTTGATGATTGCCAGCCACTCTTGCGGTACCGAGGAAGAACCGTGCATCACCAGGTGGGTGTTGGGGATGCGTTTGTGGATTTCCTTGATGCGGTCGATGGCCAGCACGTCGCCGGTAGGTGGCTTGGTGAACTTGTAGGCACCGTGGCTGGTACCGATGGCGATGGCCAGGGCGTCGACCTGGGTGCGCTTGACGAAGTCAGCGGCTTCTTCCGGGTCGGTCAGCATCTGGCTGTGATCCAGCACGCCTTCGGCGCCGATGCCGTCTTCTTCACCGGCCATGCCGGTTTCCAACGAACCCAGGCAGCCCAGCTCGCCTTCTACCGACACACCACAGGCGTGGGCCAGGGCTACGGTTTGTTGGGTGACGCGTACGTTGTAGTCGTAGTCGGTCGGGGTCTTGCCGTCTTCGCCCAGGGAGCCGTCCATCATCACCGAGCTGAAGCCCAATTGGATGGAGCGCTGGCATACATCAGGGCTGGTGCCGTGGTCCTGGTGCATGCACACCGGGATATGTGGGAATTCTTCGATTGCCGCGAGGATCAGGTGACGCAGGAACGGGGCACCGGCGTATTTACGCGCACCGGCAGAAGCCTGGACGATCACTGGGGAGTCGGTCTTGTCAGCGGCTTCCATGATGGCGCGCATCTGCTCAAGGTTGTTAACGTTAAAGGCTGGAACGCCGTAGCCGAACTCGGCTGCGTGGTCCAGCATTTGACGCATGCTGATAAGTGCCATTGTGTTGTCTCTCCCGGTCGAGGGTCGTTAATCGTGCAAGCCTGCCGTAGCGGCGGCTGCTATTCAAGTTATTGCAGATCAAGGAATTGGACCTTGGCCTGCTGAATCGTTATTGCTAGTGGGCCTGACCCAACTTCCAATCTGGAACCGAATCATGTGGGAGCTGGCTTGCCTGCGATCGCGGTGCACCAGACACTGAATTCGCCAACTGACCCAGCGCTTTCGCGGGCAAGCCCGCTCCTACATGAGATTTTCAGTTCTGTATTACTGAGCCTTGCAGCCTCGGCCGATCAAATCGTCGGTGGCGACCCAATAAACCAGGCCTTCCTCACCTTTGGTATGAAATGCCAACTGCTCATTGCTATACAGCGCCCCGGAGGCCGCCACGTCTTCCTTGAGGCGATACACCTGGTCGGAGCCGCCGAGGCGGACATCCACCTGCTTGCGGTCAGTATCGACAAACCGCCAGTTAACCTGGGCCTGGCTGTCGCATACCCAGGTGGTCCATGTGTCTTGCTGGGGCTCTGCCTTGTTGAACATGTTCAGGTTGGCACAACCGGCCAATAGAGCCAGTGCTGCCAGGGCGATAACGCCTTTCATTGCCAATCCTCGAACGGCGGCCTGGGGCCGCCGGTGCTGTCGGTTAGTGAATCAGACCCGTCAAGGGCAACCCTGTTCCTTACCTTTGGGCGGGGAGTCGTATTTCTCCAGCCCGTCGGGCCCTATGCGCTTGCTGATCACCGGCATGGTCTCCGCCTGCCAGTCGGCCTGGTAACAGCCCTTGTGCGGCGCAGCCCCTGGGGCCTCTGCTGGCGCCTTGGGCGCGCTGCCGCAGCCGGCCAACAGGCCTGCTGCAATCACCAGCGCGAATGGCTTGATCATGGGAATGCTCCTTTTCCAGGCCGTGGGCCTCAGCCCTTGGCTCGGCTTTCCAGCACTTCAACGGCAGGCAGCACCTTGCCTTCGACAAACTCAAGAAACGCGCCGCCACCGGTAGAAATGTAGGAGATCTGCTCAGCAACGCCATATTTATCGATGGCCGCCAGGGTGTCGCCACCACCGGCAATCGAGAATGCCGAGCTTTCGGCAATCGCCTTGGCCAGAACTTTGGTGCCGTTGCCAAACTGGTCGAACTCGAACACACCGACCGGGCCGTTCCACAGGATGGTCTGGGAGGCTTTCAGCAGTTCAGCGAAGTTCGCCGCAGTTTGCGGGCCGATATCCAGGATCATATCGTCAGCGGCCACGTCAGAAATCAGCTTGACGGTGGCTTCGGCGCTTTCGGCGAACTCCTTGGCCACTACCACGTCCACCGGCAGCGGCACGCTGACCTTGGCGGCGATGGCGCGAGCGGTGTCCAGCAGGTCCGGCTCGTACAGGGACTTGCCGACCGGGTGGCCAGCAGCGGCCAGGAAGGTGTTGGCAATGCCGCCGCCAACGATCAGTTGGTTGCAGATCTGGCTCAGGCTGTTGAGCACGTCCAGCTTGGTCGACACCTTGGAGCCAGCCACGATGGCGGCCATTGGCTGGGCCGGTGCGCCCAGGGCCTTGCCCAGTGCATCCAGCTCGGCAGCCAGCAGCGGGCCAGCAGCGGCGACCTTGGCGAACTTGGCCACGCCATGGGTCGAACCCTCGGCGCGGTGCGCAGTGCCAAAAGCGTCCATCACAAACACGTCGCACAGGGCTGCGTATTGCTGGGCCAGTTCGTCGCTGTTCTTTTTCTCGCCCTTGTTGAAGCGCACGTTTTCGAACAACACGATGTCGCCGGCCTTGACCTCGACGCCGCCCAGGTAATCAGCCACCAACGGCACTTCGCGGCCCAGGGCCTTGCTCAGGTAGTCGGCTACAGGCTTGAGGCTGTTTTCGGCAGAGAACTCACCTTCGGTCGGACGACCCAGGTGGGAGCAGACCATCACGGCCGCGCCTTTTTCCAGGGCCAGCTTGATGGTCGGCAGCGAGGCCAGGATTCGCGCATCGCTGGTGACTACACCGTCCTTGACTGGGACGTTGAGGTCTTCGCGGATCAGTACGCGCTTACCTTGCAGATCGAGGTCGGTCATCTTCAACACGGTCATGGGTCGCAGTTCCTGAATTACTGTTGAGGTTGTTTAGTAGCGATGTGCAGATAGTGCTCTGCTACGTCGAGCATGCGGTTGGCAAAGCCCCATTCGTTATCGAACCAGGCCAGGATATTCACCAGCCTTGGCCCGGAAACACGGGTCTGGCTGGCATCCACGATGGCCGAATGCGGGTCGTGGTTGAAATCACAACTGGCGTGCGGCAACTCGGTGTAGGCCAGCAAGCCTTTGAGCGGGCCGCTGGTGGCGGCGTCGCGCAGGATCCGGTTGACCTCGGCGGCATCGGTATCGCTGACGGTTTGCATGGTGATATCCAGGCACGACACGTTTACCGTCGGCACGCGCACTGCTTTGGCCTGGATTCGCCCGGCAAGTTCCGGCAGCAGGCGTTCGATACCGCGGGCCAGGCCGGTGGACACCGGAATCACTGACTGGAACGCCGAACGGGTGCGGCGCAGGTCTTCATGGTGGTAGGCGTCGATCACCGGCTGGTCGTTCATCGCCGAGTGAATGGTGGTAATCGACACATACTCCAGGCCAATCGCCTGGTCCAGCAGGCGCAGCAGAGGCACGCCGCAATTGGTAGTGCAGGAGGCGTTGGACACCAACACCTCGTCACCGGTCAGGCAGTCCTGGTTGACGCCGTAGACGATGGTGGCGTCGACATCCGCCTCGCTGGCCATCGGCTGGGAAAACAGCACGCGCGGTGCGCCGGCGTCGACGAATCGCAGGCCATCGGCACGGGTGTTATAGGCACCGGAGCATTCCAACACCAGGTCGACGCCCAGCGCCGCCCAGTCGATGCCCTCGGGCGTGGCACTGCGCAAGACCTTCACGCAGTTGCCATTGATATGCAGACAATCGCCGTCGATCCGCACTTCGCCGGGGAACCGGCCGTGGGTGGAGTCGAAGCGTGTCAGGTATTCGATGCTGGCCATGTCAGCCAGATCGTTGATTGCCACAATTTCAAACCCAGCCGCCGCCCCTCGCTCGAACAGAGCACGCAAGACGCAACGACCAATGCGGCCGTAGCCGTTGAGTGCAACTTTGTAGGGACGGGGTTGAGGCATGGGGTTCTCGATTACCTTGGGTAATGGGGTGAATGTGCCGCCGCCTTCGCGAGCAAGCCCGCTCCCACAGTTGAAATGCATTCCAAATGTGGGAGCGGGCTTGCTCGCGAAGGCGTCAGTACAGCTACCCCCAATCTACAGCCTTAGTCTTCCAGCAGCTCTTCAGCCTGACCCAGGATGTTTTCCAGGGTGAAACCGAACTCTTCGAACAACGCTGGCGCCGGCGCCGACTCACCGTAGGTGGTCATGCCGATCACGCGGCCTTCCAGGCCCACGTACTTGTACCAGTAGTCGGCGTGAGCCGCTTCGATGGCGATACGCGCGCTGACCTGCAACGGCAGGACCGATTGCTTGTAGTCCGCGTCCTGGGCTTCGAACACGCTGGTGCACGGCATGGACACAACACGCACGTTGCGGCCCTGGGCAGTCAGCTTGTCGTACGCCTGAACGGTCAGGCCCACTTCGGAACCGGTGGAGATCAGGATCAGCTCCGGCTCGCCGATGCAGTCCTTGAGCACGTAGCCGCCACGGCTGATGTCGGCGATCTGCGCGTCGGTACGCACTTGGTGCTGCAGGTTCTGACGCGAGAAGATCAGCGCCGAAGGGCCGTCCTTGCGCTCGATCGCGTGCTTCCAGGCCACGGCCGATTCCACCGCGTCGGCTGGGCGCCAGCAATCCAGGTTCGGCGTGGTGCGCAGGCTGGTCAGTTGCTCGACCGGCTGGTGCGTCGGGCCGTCTTCACCCAGGCCGATGGAGTCGTGGGTGTACACATGGATCACACGCTTCTTCATCAGCGCAGCCATGCGCACGGCATTGCGCGCATATTCCATGAACATCAGGAAGGTCGCGCCGTACGGCACCAGGCCGCCGTGCAGGGCAACGCCGTTCATGATGGCGCTCATGCCGAACTCGCGCACGCCGTAGTACATGTAGTTGCCGCTGGCGTCTTCAGCCGAGACACCTTTGCAACCTTTCCACAGGGTCAGGTTGGAACCGGCCAGGTCAGCCGAACCGCCGAGCACTTCCGGCAACAGCGGGCCGAAGGCGTTGAGGGTGTTCTGGCTGGCTTTACGGCTGGCGATGGTCTCGCCCTTGGCCGCGACTTCGGCGATGTAGGCCGAGGCTTTTTCCGAGAAATCGGCAGGCAGGTCGCCAGCCAGGCGGCGCACCAGTTCGTTGGCCAGCTCCGGGAACTCTGCGGAGTAGGCCGCAAAACGCTGGTCCCACTCGGCTTCTGCGGCGCGGCCGGCTTCCTTGGCGTCCCACTCGGCGTAGATATCAGCCGGGATTTCGAACGGGCCATGGTTCCACTTCAGCGCTTCGCGGGTCAGGGCGATTTCCGCGTCACCCAGTGGGGCACCGTGGCAGTCTTCCTTGCCTTGTTTGTTCGGCGAACCGAAGCCGATGGTGGTCTTGCAGCAGATCAGGGTCGGCTGCTCGCTTTTGCGCGCGGTTTCGATGGCGGTCTTGATCTCTTCCGGATCGTGGCCGTCGACGTTGCGGATCACCTGCCAGTTGTAGGCTTCGAAACGCTTTGGCGTGTCGTCGGTGAACCAGCCTTCGACTTCACCGTCGATGGAGATGCCGTTGTCATCGTAGAAGGCAATCAGTTTGCCCAGGCCCAGGGTACCGGCCAGGGAGCTGACTTCGTGGGAAATGCCTTCCATCATGCAGCCATCACCCAGGAACACATAGGTGTGGTGGTCGACAACGTTGTGGCCGGGGCGGTTGAACTGCGCCGCCAGGACTTTTTCTGCCAGGGCAAAACCCACGGCATTGGCCAGGCCTTGGCCCAGAGGACCGGTGGTGGTCTCGACGCCTGGGGTGTAGCCGAATTCCGGGTGGCCCGGGGTGCGGCTGTGCAGTTGGCGGAACTGCTTGAGGTCGTCGATGGACAGGTCGTAACCGGTCAGGTGCAGCAACGAATAGATCAACATCGAGCCATGGCCGTTGGACAGCACGAAGCGGTCACGATCGGCAAACGATGGGTTGCTCGGGTTGTGTTTCAGGTAGTCACGCCAAAGTACCTCGGCGATATCCGCCATGCCCATCGGGGCACCGGGATGGCCGCTGTTGGCTTTTTGCACGGCATCCATGCTGAGGGCACGAATGGCGTTGGCACGCTCACGACGGCTGGGCATCGCTGATCTCCTGGGGGTTGAATAAAAGAAACGGAAAAAAGGACCGGCATTTTCCCTCAGCCAAGGCCTCAGGGGCAATGACAGATACCGACTTATGTGGGTTTTTCCTGTGGTTTGGACTGCATTGACAGCAAGAACACTTCCCGCCGTTCGTCTAAAGGTTATAGCGCCTGCTTATAACCACCGATTATCGACCAATATCAAAACTTTTTGATATTGGCCTTGCGGGGATTTGACCTCATCACTAGACTGCTGGCCTTATGAACTTACCTGCGCCTTCCATTCGCCCCGACGATTGCGATGAGCTGGCGGCCCTGTGCAAGGCCGGCGGTGATCCGCTGCGCCTGAATGTACTGCGCGCCCTGGCCAACGACTCGTTTGGTGTGCTGGAACTGGCGCGGATCTTTGCCATCGGCCAGTCCGGCATGAGCCACCATTTGAAGGTGCTGGCCCAGGCTGACCTGGTAGCCACCCGCCGTGAAGGCAATGCGATTTTTTACCGTCGCGCCCTGCCCCACAACGATTTGCTGGGTGGCAAGCTGCACGCTGCATTGCTTGAAGAAGTAGACAACCTGGCCCTGCCGGCTGACGTGCAATCGCGGATCGCTCAGGTCCACG
This sequence comes from Pseudomonas proteolytica, assembly GCF_007858275.1. Taxonomy (GTDB): domain Bacteria; phylum Pseudomonadota; class Gammaproteobacteria; order Pseudomonadales; family Pseudomonadaceae; genus Aquipseudomonas; species Aquipseudomonas proteolytica. The sequence goes on along the minus strand of NZ_VFEV01000003.1, from coordinate 113,146 downwards.
GGCAACGCGCCGCCGCCAGCCAGGACTTTTTCTCACGGGTGGCGGACAAGTTTCGCGCCCAGCAGGACCTGATTGCCGGGCTGCCTCAATACCGCGAAAGCGTGCTGGCGCTGCTCGACAAGCTGGGCTTCAACCCAGGTGCCACGGCGCTGGAAGTCGGGCCGGGCGATGGCGGGTTCCTGCCGGACCTGGCACGGCGCTTCCACCAGGTGACGGCGCTGGACAACAGCCCGGCCATGCTGGAGCTGGCGCGCCAGTTGTGCGAGCGCGAGCACTTGGGCAACGTCAGCCTGCAACTGGCCGATGCCTTGAATGATGTAGAGCTGCAAGCCGACTGCGTGGTGTTGAACATGGTCCTTCACCATTTCGCCGCACCGGCCGATGCGCTCAAGCAGATGGCCGGTTTGCTGCAACCGGGCGGTAGCCTGCTGGTAACTGATTTATGCAGCCACAACCAGAGTTGGGCCAGGGAGGCCTGCGGTGATCTATGGTTGGGGTTTGAACAGGACGATCTGGCCCGTTGGGCCACCGCTGCGGGACTCGTTCCCGGGGAAAGCCTCTATGTAGGCTTACGTAATGGTTTCCAGATTCAGGTCCGCCACTTTCAGCGGCCATCTGGCGACACTCACCATCGGTAAATATCAGGAAAACATCGAGATGAGCGAATATTCCCTTTTCACCTCCGAGTCCGTGTCTGAAGGGCATCCGGACAAAATCGCCGACCAGATTTCTGATGCGGTGCTGGACGCCATCATTGCTGAAGACAAGTTCGCCCGCGTGGCGTGCGAGACGCTGGTGAAAACGGGCGTGGCGATCATCGCCGGTGAAGTCACCACCTCGGCCTGGGTCGACCTGGAGCAGATCGTCCGTGACGTGATCACCGACATCGGCTACACCAGCTCCGACGTCGGCTTCGATGGCGCGACCTGCGGCGTGATGAACATCATCGGCAAGCAGTCGCCTGACATCAACCAGGGTGTCGACCGTGCCAAGCCAGAAGACCAGGGCGCCGGCGACCAGGGCCTGATGTTCGGCTACGCCAGCAACGAAACCGACGTGCTGATGCCGGCGCCGATCACCTTCTCCCACCAGTTGGTCAAGCGCCAGGCCGAAGCCCGTAAATCCGGCCTGCTGCCTTGGCTGCGCCCGGACGCCAAGTCCCAGGTGACCTGCCGTTACGAAGGCGGCAAAGTGGTGGGCATCGACGCCGTGGTGCTGTCGACCCAGCACAACCCGGAAGTCTCCTACAAAGACCTGCGCGAAGGCGTCATGGAGCTGATCGTCAAGCACGTGCTGCCTGCCGAACTGCTGACCAAGGACACCCAGTTCCACATCAACCCGACCGGCCAGTTCATCATTGGTGGCCCGGTGGGCGACTGCGGCCTGACCGGGCGCAAGATCATCGTCGACAGCTACGGCGGCATGGCCCGTCACGGCGGTGGCGCATTCTCCGGCAAGGATCCTTCCAAGGTTGACCGCTCGGCAGCCTACGCCGGTCGTTATGTGGCCAAGAACATCGTCGCCGCCGGCCTGGCCGAGCGTTGCGAGATTCAGGTTTCCTACGCCATTGGTGTGGCCCAGCCTACGTCGATCTCGCTGAATACCTTCGGAACCGGCAAGATCAGCGACGACAAGATCGTCAAGCTGGTGCGTGAGATCTTCGACCTGCGTCCGTACGCAATCACCACCATGCTCGACCTGCTGCACCCGATGTACCAGGAAACCGCGGCCTACGGCCACTTCGGTCGTACCCCTGAACAGAAGACCGTCGGCGACGACACCTTCACCACGTTCACCTGGGAAAAAACCGACCGCGCCGACGACCTGCGTACCGCTGCCGGCCTGTAATCGCTGCACGCAACACCCAAAGCCCCGCCGGGTTTTCCCGGCGGGGCTTTTTATTGCCTTAGATTGTAGGAGCGAGCTTGCTCGCGAAAATCTCCAGAACCCCACGGGGCATCAGGCTTCCCGCGTTATTGTCGACGCCCCTCGCGAACAAGCTCGCCCCCTACAAGCTCACATTAATTGGATCCAACCCTTGCAGGCCAAATGATGGCCCTCTAGAATCCGCGCCCTCCCGAGCGCTCAACCACATTGGATATTGCATTGCGCCTGCTCGGGACAGCCAAGTGCGCAGGCAATCGAACATTGAGGTTTTTCATGCGTATTTCCACGTTCGCCCCTGCTGCCGTCCTGTTCAGCCTGTTCGCCCTGCCAGTGCAAGCCGCTGACCTGAGCGGCCTGACTGGCGCCCTGACGTCCCAGCTGGGCGGCGCTACCGGCAACTGCGAAAAACAGAGCCAGGAGCTGCAAGCCAAAGTCGACGCCGCCAAAGCCAACGGCGAAGACCTGAAAGTGAAGGCCATGCAGGCTGCACTGGACCAGGTAAACAAAGGTTGCAAAAAAGTCGGCGAGTCCCAAGGCAAGCTCGACGAAGCCTCGCAAAAGCAGCAGGCCAAGGCTGACAGCAACGACACCGTGAAAGCTCTGGGCGGTCTGTTCAAGTAAGCAGAAACACCCGGTAAAAAGCCTCGCGCCTGCGGGGCTTTTTTATGGGCGTTTGCTTGCTTTAGGCTGGGCGCCCCTTCAGAGCAAGGACGCTCATGATGACGCCCCGCCTGCTGCACTACCTGCTGTTGATGCTCTTCCCTATCGTCGCTTGGGCGCAGGGCTGCCCGGACTGGCCAGCCGACAAGGCCCGGGACGAAATCGCCGCCCTGCAACGGCAAATCGGCCTGTGGGATGACAGCTACCACCGGCTCGGCCAATCCCTTATCAGCGACGAGCTGTACGACCAGGCCCGCATACGCCTGGAGCAATGGCGCCGGTGCTTTGCACAGGTGGCGCCGCCTGCCGACAGCCCCCTTTCCAGCGCCGGTGGCACCATCCCCCACCCAGTGCCGCACACGGGCCTTGCGAAGCTGGTCAACGACCGCGCCGTGGAAGACTGGGTCCGCACTCGCAGCGACCTGTGGATACAACCCAAGGTCGATGGCGTCGCCATAACCCTGATCTACCGTGGGGGGCGCCTGGCCCAGGTCATCAGCCGTGGCGATGGCCTGCTCGGCCAGGACTGGACGACGTCGGCCCGCAAAATCCCCGGCATCGTGCAACGGCTGCCCGAAGCCATCGACCTGCTTTTGCAGGGCGAGCTGTACTGGCGCCTGGATGCCCATATACAAGGTGAGACGGGGGGCATGAACGCCCGCAGCAAAATCTCCGGGCTGATGAACCGTCACCAACTGAGTGACGCCGACGCCGCAGGTATCGGCCTGTTTGTCTGGGCCTGGCCCCAGGGGCCGGCGGACCTCAGGCAACAACTGGGCACCCTCGCAAGCTGGGGTTTTAGCGACAGCCAGCGCTATAGCCAACCCATCGAGAACTTCGAACAGGCGCGGCACTGGCGCACCTTCTGGCATGGGCATCCATTGCCCTTCGCCACCGACGGAGTGGTGCTGCACCAAAGCCAGCGCGCTCCGGCCGAACGCTGGCAGGCCAGTACGCCGTATTGGGCGATTGCCTGGAAATACCCGGTGATCAAAGCCCTGGCCCATGTGCGCCAGGTGCAGTTCAAGATCGGCCGCACCGGGCGCATCACGCCGATCCTGGAACTGCACCCGGTGCTGCTCGACGACCGCCAGATCCGGCGCGTCAGCATCGGCTCCTTGAAGCGTTGGCAGGAGTTGGATATCCGTCCCGGTGACCAGATATCCATCAGCCTTGCCGGCCAAGTGATCCCAAGGCTCGACCAAGTCATCCTGCGCAGCCACCCACGCGCGGATATCACCGTGCCTGCCGCGAGCGATTTCCATCACCTGAGCTGCTGGCGGCTGACTCCTGCCTGTGAGGAACAGCTGCTGGCCCGGCTGGCCTGGCTCAGTGGCAATCAGGGGCTGGATCTGCCACACATTGGCCGCGAGACCTGGAACAGTTTGATCCAGGCCGGTCAAATCAGCGGTTTGGTGGATTGGTTGAACCTTGATGAGACAGAGCTTGCTACCATTGACGGATTCGGCGAGCGCAGCAGTGCGCGCCTGCTTGCGGGCTTGCGAGTTGCGCGCCAGCGACCGTTCGCGCAATGGCTGATGGCGCTGGGGGTTCCACCGACCGCCCGGAACAACCTCGCGGGCGGCTGGCAGGCCCTGGCCGCGCGAGACACTCAAGCCTGGCAAGCCGAAGCGGGAATCGGCCCGGGACGCGCGGCGCAGTTGAGCGCCTTTTTTCGCGACCCTCAGGTGGTGGCCATGAGCGAAACACTGCGGGCTGCCGGGATAGACGGCTTTTAGTCCCGGGCCCGTTACATTAATCGGTGCCGGCAGAAATCATCCTGCCCACCTGACAACGATCTTGTTTAATCTGGAGTCTTTATGAAGTTTCTTGCACCGCTTGCCCTGCTGACCATCACCAGCTTAATGACCACACCATTGATGGCTGCCGAGACGGCCCCGCAACTGACCGGCTGCGCCGCCAAGCGTCAAGCCATCAGCCTGCAGATCGAACAAGCCAAGGCCCACGGCAACAGTGAGCAACAAGCCGGCCTGGAAAAAGCCTTGAGCGAAGTCACCGCCCATTGCACCGACGCCTCCCTGAAAAAGGAACGCGAGAACAAGGTGCTGGATGCCAAACACGAAGTCAGCCGCCGTCAGGCCGACCTCGACAAGGCCATGAAAAAGGGCGACTCCGAGAAGATCAACAAGCGTAAGGACAAGCTCGCCGAATCGCGCAAAGAGTTGCAGGAAGCCCTCGACGACCTGGACAAGTAAGGCGCATTCGGCGTTCTTGCCCGATCAGGCTCAGTGGTCGCGAAACTGCTTATGACAGGCGCTGCAGGCATCTTCGACTTTCTGCACGGCCGGCCCCAGGTTACTGGCCTTGTAAGGCTGAACCTGGCTGGCGATCACCAATTCACCGGTGGCCGCCTCAAGGTTGCGCGCCAGCTCCTGGAACTGCGCCTGTTTTTGCCAGACCTCATCCTTGGCGCTGGTGTGGTCTTCTTCGCGCACCGTTGGAAAGTGCTTCCACGGCTCATGGGACAGAGCGTCGAGCTTGACCGCACCTTCGGCAAATTTCGCCCCGTCGAACGGGATGCGACCGCGCAGCATGCCACCCAGGTCTTCGCCGGTCTTGAGCATCTGCTTGAAAATAGCCTTGCGCTGGCCCAGTGGCGAGTTTGGATCAACGCCACCGCAGGCAGTCAGCGTCAGGCAGGCCAGCAATACAACAGTCAGTTTTTTAAAAGTCATGGTGGCTCAGGGTCACGGGAAACGGCGGCCAGTATCCTCGCCCCGTCCGCAAAGACCAATAGCCCTATTAATAATATGGATGCTTGCGCCACAACCTGCGCGGGCAATCGCCTTGGGAATTTACTTGCATGAATAACCTGTTGAACCCCTGGAGTCGCCGACTGGCGTGGGCTCTGCCGATGATCGCGCTGCTCGCTGGATGCGACGGCGGCAACACTCCGGCCCCCACGCCTACGCCCGAAAAACCCCACGCCGTAGCGACCTATGTCAGCGCCACCTGGGACGCCCTGCCCGTGGTTTCGGACAGCGACCTGCAAGCCGGTTTCGAATCCTGGCGCAGTGCCTGCCAACGCCTGAAGAACGATCCGATATGGGCCACCACCTGCGCGGCAGCGGCCAATGTGCCGGGCAATGCCGGCGACATCCGCGGCTTCCTCAAGCAACAGTTGGACGTCTACGGCTTGCGCTCGGCGGACAACACGCCCAATGGCCTGATCACTGGCTACTACGAGCCGGTCTATCCAGGCAGCCTCACCGAAACCAAAACCGCCCATGTTCCCGTGTTTGGCGTGCCGGACGACCTGATCATCGTCAACCTCGAAAGCATCTACCCCGAACTCAAGGGCAAACGCCTGCGCGGGCGCCTGGAAGGCCGGGTCCTCAAGCCCTATGACGATGCCGGCACCATCAACCAACAAGGCTCCAGTGCCAAGCCGATTGCCTGGCTGACCCACCCGATGGACCTGCAATTCCTGCAAATCCAGGGTTCTGGCCGCATCCAGCTGGCTGATGGCCGACAACTGCGCGTGGGCTACGCCGACCAGAACGGTTTCCCCTATCGCCCGATCGGCCGCTGGCTGGTGGAGCAAGGCGAGTTGAAGAAAGAAGAAGTCAGCATGGGCGCGATCAGTGCCTGGGCCAAGGCAAACCCGCAGCGCATCCCGGAACTGTTGGCGAGCAACCCCAGCTACGTCTTCTTCAGCACCCGGCCCGATAGCAACGAAGGCCCGCGCGGCTCGCTGAACGTGCCGCTGACTGCAGGCTACAGCGTGGCGGTGGACCGCAAGGTCATCCCGCTGGGCAGCCTGTTGTGGCTGTCGACCACCCGGCCCGACGGCTCGCCAGTGGTACGACCGGTAGCGGCCCAAGACACTGGTGGTGCGATTGTCGGTGAGGTGCGTGCGGACCTGTTCTGGGGCACGGGTGATGCTGCGGGCGAGTTGGCCGGAAATATGAAACAGCAGGGCCAGATCTGGATGCTGTGGCCCAAGGGCGCAGCGCTACCCAAAGTGCCGGACGCTCCCCAGTAGGATCCGGCTTACCGGGGCAATCGGGCTTACTGTGCCAAGGGGGCTTACTGTGGCGAGCGGGCTTGCCCCGCGCTGGGCTGCGAAGCAGCCCCAGTAAGTCGAATACGGTGTATCAGATAATCCGTAGCGGGTGGTTTTGGGGCTGCTTCGCAGCCCAGCGCGGGGCAAGCCCGCTCGCCACAGCAAGCGGGCGCCGACCCAGTGCTTTACATCGAGACGAAGAAAAAGCTCGCAATCAACACCATGCCCACAAACCACACCAGCGAACGCAAGATCGCCCAGTCCGCCAAATAGCAGATGATGTACAACAAGCGACTGGTGATAAACAGCACCGCCAGGACGTTGATGGTCACCAGTTCCGCGTTGCCCGCCAGGTGGGCAATGATCACCGCCGCCGCAAACGCCGGGGTCACTTCAAAGCTGTTGAGCTGTGCGCTATGGGCGCGTTTGGCAAAACCTTCCAGGGTCTCCAGGAAGGCCCGGGGGTCGTGGTTCTGCCGGGGCCCGAATTTGCCGCCACTGAACTTGGCCACGCCGGTACACAGGTAAGGCAGAAAAATTGCGATCAACACACACCAGAAAGCGACAGTCATCACTCATTCCTTTTTTAGTTTTATCCACTGGTTAGAGTTTCATCACGAGCATGCCGATCAGTACCAACCCACAGGCTAAGAGCCGGGAGCGGCCGAAAGGTTCTTTCAGATAGCGCATACCGAACAACACCACCAGGATCACGCTGACTTCCCGCAGCGCGGCGGCCTCGGCAATCGAGCCCAACTGCATGGCCCAAAGCACCAGAGCGTAGCTCAACAACACGCACAATCCCACGCTCAGCCCCAACCGCCATTGCGTGCGCCAGAACAGGCTGAACGCCGCCCGCTTGCGCACCATGGCCAACAATGGAAAAGGCCAGGCGCTGAGCAGCGTCAGCCAGACCAGGTAGTCCAACGGGTGCGACCAGCGCCGCAGCGCCTGCCCGTCGAGGAAGGTATAGCAGCCGATGCACAAGCCGATCAGCGCCACCACCGGCAGCATCGACCAGGGCAACCTGTCCCCGCCACCGCCCTGCCACAACAGGCACAGCATGCCGAACGGGATCAGCAGGATGCCGACAATCTGCTGGGTACTGAGCACTTCACCAGCAAACACCAGGGTCAACGCCAGCACCACCAGCGGTGATAAGCCACGCATCAACGGGTACACCAGCCCCAGGTCGCCGACGCGATAGGCCTGGATCAACAGGTACCGGTAGAGCAACTCGAACAACGCCGAAGCGATGATCCACGGCCAGATTTCCAGGGGCGGCAGTGAAACAAATCCCACCGCCAGCAGAACAAACAACAGCGCAACGCTGTCCATGCAGGCGATCACCAACAGGCGTTCGCCGCTGAATTTGATCAAGGTGTTCCACGTCGCATGCAACAACGCCGCTACCAGGACAAGGGCCGTCGCAAGCAATGGAACCTCCTTAATTGATTCGGGATGTATCAGCACATGTTTATACTAAACGCCGCTTCGGCGCACCTAGCATGCCTATGACGGCTGCCATTTCCCCTATCTGCTCTTATTTCAACCGCCTTCCAAAGGACCCCGGATGCTTGAACTTGTTGCCGCCTTCATATGCCTCACCACCCTGCTCACTTATGTGAACTTCCGGTTTATCGGCTTGCCACCGACCATCGGCGTAATGGTCACCGCGCTGATGTTTTCCCTGTTACTCCAAGGCCTGAGCTTTATCGGTTACCCCGGCCTTGAAGAGCGCGTCCAGCAATTGATCGGCCAAATCGACTTCGGCGACTTGCTGATGAACTGGATGCTGTCGTTCCTGCTGTTCGCCGGCGCCTTGCACGTCAACCTGAACGACCTGCGCAGTTATCGCTGGCCCATCGGCCTGCTGGCAACCTTTGGCGTATTGATCGCCACCGTAGTGATCGGCAGCCTGGCGTATTACATCTTTGCCCTGTTTGGCTGGCATGTGAGCTTCCTCTACTGCCTGCTGTTCGGCGCACTGATCTCGCCCACCGACCCGATTGCGGTGCTCGGCGTGTTGCGTACCGCCAATGCGTCAAAACCGCTGAAGACCACGATTGTCGGCGAATCGCTGTTCAACGACGGTACGGCGGTGGTGGTGTTTACCGTCCTGCTGGGCATCGCGCAGCTCGGCGAGACACCCACCGTAGGCGCCACTGCCATGCTGTTTGCCCATGAGGCGATTGGCGGCGTGGTGTTTGGCGGGCTGATCGGCTACCTGGTGTACCTGATGATCAAGAGCATCGAGCAGCATCAGATCGAAGTCATGCTGACCCTGGCACTGGTGATCGGCGGCTCGGCGATGGCCTCCGAGCTGCACGTATCGGCGCCGATTGCGATGGTGGTGGCCGGGCTGATCATCGGCAACCTGGGACGCAAGCTGGCGATGAACGACATGACCCGTCGCTACCTGGATGGCTTCTGGGAGTTGCTCGACGACATGCTCAACGCACTGCTGTTTGCACTGATTGGCATGGAACTACTGCTGTTGCCGTTCAACTGGCTACATGTCCTTGCCGCCAGCCTGCTGGCGGTAGCGATCCTGCTGTCTCGCCTGCTGACGGTGGCCCCGGCGATCCTGTTGCTGCGGCGCTGGCGCACGGTGCCGCGCGGCACGATCCGCATCCTCACCTGGGGCGGGCTGCGCGGCGGGGTTTCGGTGGCGCTGGCCCTGGCCTTGCCGTTGGGTCCGGAGCGTGACCTGCTGTTGAGCATCACCTATATCGTGGTGCTGTCGTCGATCCTGTTGCAGGGTTTGAGCATCGGCAGGCTGGTCAAGCGCGTGACCCAGGGCGAACCCCAGGCCACGCCTGAACATCACTGATCCTTGTCGATCTGCTGCGGATGCCTGGGATCCGCAGCCTTTTTACCCGGCAAGCTGCTTTCGCTGCGAATCTGCGCATGGCTGATCAACGCGAAGATAAAACTGCCGCCGATGATGTTGCCGGCCAGGGTCGGGCCGGCAAATATCAGCCAGAAGTCCTTCCACGGCAGCTCGCCGGCAAATACCAGGTAGGACACCTCCGCCGAACCGACGACGATGTGGGTAAAGTCGCCCAGTGCCATCAGATAGGTGATCAGGATAATGATCCACATCTTGGCGCTTTCCATGGACGGGATCATCCATACCATGGTGGCGATCATCCAACCGGAGACAATGCCCTTGGCGAACATCTGGCCGGTGTCGTTCTCCATGATCTTGCGCCCGATCTCCAAGAAAGCCAGGTCGGTCTTGGTGTCGAAGATCGGTAAGTGCAACATCACATAGGCCACCAGCAAGGTGCCACACAGGTTGCCCACCAACACCACCGTCCACAGCCGCAACAGGCGCCCGGCATTGCCCAGGGTCGGCTTGCTCATCACCGGCAGCACGGCGGTCAGGGTGTTTTCGGTGAACAGTTGCTGGCGCGCGAGGATCACCGCCAAAAAACCCGCGCAGTAGCCCAGGCTGGCGATCACCTTAAAGCCTTCGCCGTCCGGCAGGCGTGAGTTGAGCAACCCCATGGCCATCAATGACAGGCCCATGGTCAGCCCCGCAGCCAGCGCTGACCACCATAACGCCGCGACGCTGCGCTCCAGTTCCTGGTCGCCCTGGGTGCGGATGATTTCATGCAACACAGCCGCCCGGGGCGGCTGGTTTTTGTCCACGTCGTGCTGTTCTTCCTGCGACAGATTGGGAGTCTTGCCGTCTTTTTGCGTGGCCATGGGCGTACCTGAACGAGGGGGCGATTTCAGGTACGACCTGTGCGCCCTCAAGAGCGTTCAATGACCACCGCTACACGGCGGATCGTTACTCGCTGTCGTCCTGGAACTGATCCTTCACGTACTTGATCTCGGTACGCCCGTGGGGCGCCGGCAAGCCGTCTTCGCCGAGGTTGACGAAGACCATTTTTTCCACGGTCAGGATGCTTTTGCGCGTGATCTTGTTGCGCACTTCACAGGTCAGGGTGATGGAGGTGCGGCCAAATTCGGTAGCGGTGATGCCCAGCTCGATGATGTCGCCCTGGCGCGAAGCGCTGACAAAATTGATCTCGGAGATGTACTTGGTCACCACTCGCTGGTTGCCCAACTGGACAATCGCATAGATCGCCGCTTCTTCATCGATCCAGCGCAGCAGGCTGCCACCGAACAGGGTGCCGTTGGGGTTCAGGTCTTCGGGTTTTACCCACTTGCGGGTGTGGAAGTTCATGTTCACTCCAAAGCGTCTTGCGAAATGATGGGCAACATCATGGCAGAGCGCCGGCCCAAGCTCTATGAGCCATTGCCTATCACAGCCATGAGCGATCTTCATGAGCCCGACAGAAAGGCTTGGGAAGTCGGGCGCAGGCGGCTATAATCGCCACCGTTTCAAAACGGTCATCTGTGATTGATACCGTTCTCCCGCCACCTGTCCGAGGGGCGCTGCAGCAGGCCCTGGCCTGTCAGGCTCGGATGGGGCGTTGCCCAGCCAGGTTGTCCTGGTTGGATACTAAACGCACAACGGCGCCCATTCGCACACTACGAATGGAGGCTCTTCATGAGCGCTGTAATCACGCCTGCAGGTTTTACCGACTACAAAGTCGCCGATATGTCCCTCGCTGCCTGGGGCCGTCGCGAAACCTTTATCGCCGAATCCGAAATGCCAGCCCTGATGGGTCTGCGCCGCAAGTACGCCTCTGAACAGCCGCTCAAGGGCGCGAAGATTCTCGGCTGCATCCACATGACCATCCAGACTGCCGTGCTGATCGAAACCCTGGTTGCCCTGGGTGCCGAAGTGCGTTGGTCGTCCTGCAACATCTTCTCGACTCAAGACCAGGCCGCTGCTGCCATCGCCGCTGCCGGTATCCCGGTGTTCGCCTGGAAAGGCGAGACCGAAGAAGAGTACGAGTGGTGCCTGGAGCAAACCATCCTGAAAGATGGCGCGCCTTGGGATGCCAACATGATCCTCGACGACGGCGGCGACCTGACCGAGCTGCTGCACAAGAAATACCCGGCCATCCTGGACCGCGTCCACGGCGTGACCGAAGAAACCACCACCGGCGTACACCGCCTGCTGGACATGCTGGCCAAGGGCGAGCTGAAAATCCCGGCCATCAACGTCAACGACTCGGTGACCAAGAGCAAGAACGACAACAAATACGGTTGCCGTCACAGCCTCAACGATGCGATCAAGCGCGGCACCGACCACCTGCTGTCGGGCAAGCAAGCCCTGGTGATCGGCTACGGTGACGTGGGCAAGGGTTCGTCCCAGTCCCTGCGTCAGGAAGGCATGATCGTCAAGGTTTCCGAAGTTGACCCGATCTGCGCCATGCAAGCCTGCATGGACGGTTTCGAAGTGGTCTCGCCGTTCATCGATGGCGTCAATGACGGCACCGAAGCCAGCATCGACAAAGCCCTGCTGGGCAAGATCGACCTGATCGTGACCACCACCGGTAACGTGAATGTGTGCGATGCCAACATGCTCAAGGCCCTGAAAAAGCGCGCCGTGGTGTGCAACATCGGTCACTTCGACAACGAGATCGACACCGCTTTCATGCGCAAGAACTGGGCATGGGAAGAAGTCAAGCCACAGGTGCACAAGGTTCACCGTACCGGTGCTGGTGATTTCGACCCGCAGAACGACGACTACCTGATCCTGCTGGCCGAAGGCCGCCTGGTTAACCTGGGCAACGCCACTGGCCACCCAAGCCGCATCATGGATGGCTCGTTCGCCAACCAGGTACTGGCTCAGATCTTCCTGTTCGACCAGAAATACGCCGACCTGTCGCCAGCCCAGAAAGCCGAGCGCCTGACCGTGGAAGTACTGCCGAAAAAACTCGACGAAGAAGTGGCCCTGGAAATGGTCCGCGGCTTCGGCGGCGTAGTGACTCAACTGACCAAGACCCAGGCCGACTACATCGGCGTGACTGTCGAAGGTCCGTTCAAGCCGCACGCCTACCGCTACTGATTTGCCTGCTGCCTGCTCCCCATGTGGGGGCAGGCTTTTGTGGGAGCGGGCTTGCTCGCGAAGGCGGTGTGTCAGTCGACTTATCTACTACTGACATACCGCCTTCGCGAGCAAGCCCGCTCCCACATTGACGGTGTGCACCTTCTGGCTTTATGAGTTTCCATAGGTATTACCATGTCCCAAGACCGTCGCTACAGCTTCGAGTTCTTCCCGACCAAGACCGATGCTGGGCATGAAAAACTGATGGCAACTGCTAAGCAGTTGGCCAGCTACAACCCCGATTTTTTCTCCTGCACCTACGGCGCAGGCGGCTCGACCCGTGATCGTACGATCAACACCGTGCTGCAGCTGGAAAGCGAAGCCAAGGTGCCTGCGGCTCCGCACCTGTCTTGCGTGGGCGACAGCAAGGACGACCTGCGCGGCCTGCTGACCCAGTACAAGGCTGCCGGCATCAAGCGTATCGTCGCCCTGCGCGGTGACCTGCCATCCGGCATGGGCATGGCCAGCGGCGAGCTGCGCTACGCTAACGACCTGGTGAGCTTCATTCGTGAAGAAACCGGTGATCACTTCCATATCGAAGTGGCCGCTTACCCGGAAATGCACCCGCAGGCGCGTAATTTCGAAGACGATCTCAACAACTTCGTACGCAAGGCCAATGCCGGCGCCAACAGCGCGATCACCCAGTACTTCTTCAACGCCGACAGCTACTTCTACTTTGTCGAGCGCGTGCAGGCCCTGGGCGTGAACATCCCGATCGTGCCGGGCATCATGCCAATCACCAACTACAGCAAGCTGGCGCGCTTTTCTGACGCCTGCGGTGCAGAAATCCCACGCTGGGTACGCAAGCAGCTGGAAGCCTACGGCGATGACGTCAAAAGCATCCAGGCCTTCGGCGAGCAGGTCATCAGCGAAATGTGCGAGACCTTGCTGCAAGGTGGCGCACCGGGGCTGCACTTTTACACCCTGAACCAGGCCGACCCGAGCCTGGCGATCTGGAACAACCTCAAGCTGCCACGCTGAGGCTGCCCGTTGTGCCGTCGCCCCGGATTCCTTGCGGGTCGGCGGCATAATAAAAATTCAGGTTTGCCGCCTGAAGATCCCCGATCCAGAGCTTCTCTTTAACCTGAGACAGTCGTAACCTCAGGGTATGCCCGTCATTCTCCAGTTGTTGACCGCTGTTATTTTCACTTGCCTGAGCCTGACCGCCCATGGCGAGAAACTGCGCATTGTCACCGAACCCTGGGCACCCTACGTCTACGAAGAAAACGGCCAGATGCGCGGGCTCGACTACGAGACCACCGTTATCGTGTTCCAGCGCCTGGGGATTGAGGTGCAATGGCAGTTCCTGCCCTGGAAACGTTGCCTGGCCATGCTCGACCAGGGCCTGGCAGATGGTGCGCTGGATATTTTTCACAGCCATGAACGCGACGCAGCACTGCTTTACCCCAGCGAACCGTTGTCCCAGGTTGAGTTTGTGATGTTCTACGCCAACGAGCGCCCGCATCCATTCCGCACCCTCAACGACCTGAAAGGGCTGACCATCGGCACGTCCCCCGGTTACCTGTATAGCGCCGGGTTCAGCGAATCCTCCCTGTTTACCCGCGAGCCGGCCCCCAGCCATGAGGCCAACTTCGGCAAGTTGGCCCGTGGCCGGATCGATCTGGTGATCACCGACCGCCGGGTCGGCCAGCATGTGCTCAAGGAGTTGGGCCTGGAGCAACAAGTCACCCAGGCGTCGCCGGTGATCAGCAGCCAGAAGCAATTCCTGGCCGTACGCCGTGGCGCGGGCATGGACCTGCTGGTGCAGCGCTTTGGCGCCGAGCTCAAACGCTTCAAGCAAGAGCCCGCCTACGCGGCCCTGAGTGCAAAATATGCCGGTACCATGAGCCAAATCGCCCCGTCGCCCCTGCTGGACGACACCGTTGAGCAGCAGGAAAGCAGCGCGCAGTGATTGCTCTGTTATACTCCGGCCTTTCCGCCAGGCTTACGCCCGGCCTCTGTGGTCGTATCACAGGTATCCAACCCCGCTACTGCGCAGCTTTGCAGCCCGCGCGAGCCGTTGGAGTGCCTGCCAACCCCAGCAGGACCGGACGGGATTGCGTTCCTCTAAACGCCATTCGCGCCCGGCAAGATTATCCCTTTGGGCCAAGCCCTAACTACAAACAGGATTACTCATGTCCTTTGCTTCCCTCGGTCTCTCCGAGGCTTTAGTCCGCGCCATCGAGGCAGCGGGCTATACCGAGCCTACTCCGGTGCAACAGCGGGCTATTCCCGCCGTGTTGCAAGGTCGCGACCTGATGGTCGCGGCTCAGACAGGTACTGGTAAAACCGGCGGCTTCGCCCTCCCGATTCTGGAGCGGTTGTTCCCCAATGGTCACCCGGACAAATCCCAGCGTCACGGCCCGCGCCAACCCCGCGTACTGGTCCTGACCCCTACCCGCGAACTCGCCGCACAGGTGCATGACAGCTTCAAGCTGTACGCCCGTGACCTGAAGTTCGTCAGCGCCTGCATCTTCGGCGGCGTCGGCATGAACCCACAGGTTCAGGCCATGTCCCGTGGGGTTGACGTGCTGGTCGCCTGCCCTGGTCGTTTGCTCGACCTCTGCGGCCAAGGCAGCGTCGATCTGTCCCACGTGGAAATCCTCGTGCTGGACGAAGCCGACCGCATGCTCGACATGGGCTTTGTCCATGACGTGAAGAAAGTCCTCGCGCGCCTGCCGGCCAAGCGTCAGAACCTGCTGTTCTCGGCAACGTTCTCCAACGACATCACCGCCCTCGCCGGCAAGCTGCTGCACAACCCCGAGCGCATCGAAGTCACGCCGCCCAACACCACGGTCGAGCGGATCGAGCAACGGGTGTTCCGCCTGCCAGCCAGCCACAAGCGCTCGTTGCTGGCCCACTTGATCACCGCAGGCGCCTGGGAACAGGTGCTGGTGTTCACCCGCACCAAACACGGCGCCAACCGCCTGGCCGAGTACCTGGACAAGCACGGCCTCACCGCTGTCGCCATCCACGGCAACAAGAGCCAGAACGCGCGGACCAAGGCCCTGGCCGACTTCAAGGCCGGCTCCGTGCGGATCCTGGTCGCCACCGATATCGCCGCCCGCGGCCTGGATATCGACCAACTGCCACACGTGGTCAACTTCGAGCTGCCAAACGTCGATGAAGACTACGTGCACCGTATCGGCCGGACTGGTCGTGCCGGTCGTTCGGGCGAGGCCATTTCCCTGGTCGCCCCGGATGAAGAAAAACTGCTGAAAAGCATCGAGCGCATGACCAAGCAGAAAATCGCCGACGGCGACCTGATGGGCTTCGATGCCAGCACCGTAGAAGCCGAAAAGCCGGAAGTGCGCGAGCGTCCGGATGTGCGTAACCCGCGCAACCCACGTGGTCCCAAGGGCGATGGCCCGAACGGCGGCGGTGGTGGCGGTGGTCGTCGCGACAAAGGCAAGGACAAGGGCGGCAAGGACAAGGCGCCTACCAACGGCCGTGGCGAACGCCCAGCCCGCGAGCAAAAGCCCCGCGAAGGCACCCCGGCCCGCGAACAGCGCCAGCCGAGCCAGCCACCACGCGCCGCAGCCGACCGCGCACCGGACGAGTTCCTCGACGATGATGTGGATAACTTCGGTAACCGCGTTGACTACGTGCCCCAGGCCAAACCGGCCCAGGGCCGTGGTCGCCGCCCAGGTGCCCCGGCACAGGGCGCAGGCGCAGGCGCTCCGCGCACCGGTGGTCAGCCGCAGGGTCGCCAGAATGGTCCACGCAGCAGCAACGGCGCCACCACTGGCACCCCGCCTGCCAAGCGCAATGGTCCGCGTAACGGCGCTCCGCGTGATGGCCAGGCCCGTCGCGAAGAGTCGCGCAACCGCCGCCCTGCCCGTGATGAGCAGCCACGCTCCTCCGAGCCGGCCGTGCAGAACCCGCGCAGCGGCACCACGCCGAAGATTATCCACAAGGAGTCGAAAAGCGATCGCTTCCCGACACCTGAACAGTTGGATCAACTGCCAGGCCGCCCTCGTGGTGAAAAACCAGCGTTGCTGACTCGCAACCGCTGATTTTCATAGCGCCACTAAAAATGCCCCGGTTCGAAAGATCCGGGGCATTTTTTATGGACTGGGCATCGATCAACTGTGGGAGCTGGCTTGCCTGCGATGGCGGTATCTACACAACTTTGCCGCAACGCCTAAATCCAGGCAGATAGCGCCGTTGTGGCGAGCGGGCTTGTCCCGCGCTGGGCTGCGAAGCAGCCCCAAAAAGCCCGCCGCGTGTCTTCAGATAAACCGCGATGGCCGGGTTTAGGGCTGCTTCGCAGCCCAGCGCGGGACAAGCCCGCTCGCCACAGGAAAGTTCGTCAGTTTCTGAAGGCTGTGTAGATACCTATGGCCATCGCAGGCAAGCCAGCCTCCCACATTGACCGCGTTCCAGGCTAAAAAAAACCGGATCTCTCGATCCGGTTTTTTATGCAGCTCGCGAATTTACTTCGTTTTGACACCTTCCAGCGTGATATCCAGGTCTACAGTCTGGGAAGTCGGGCCTGGGCCTTTGATGCCGAAGTCACTCAGGTTCAACGTGGTCGTTGCGTTGAAGCCAGCACGTTCGCCGCCCCATGGATCCTTGCCTTCACCGTTGAAAACGGCTTTGAAGGTCACAGGCTTGGTTACACCGTGGAAGGTCAGGTCGCCGGTCACGTCAGCGGTTTTTTCGCCGGTTGGTTTAACCGCGGTCGAAACGAACTTGGCATCGGCGAACTTGGCAACGTCCAGGAAGTCCTTGCTGGCGATGTGCTTGTCACGTTCAGCGTGGTTGGACCACAGGCTGGCGGTTTTCACGTCGACGGCGATTTTGCTGGCCTCAGGCTTGGCGGCATCCCAGCTGAAAGTACCATCCCAGTCCTTGAACGTACCGTAGATGAAACTGTAGCCCAAGTGGCTGATTTTCCAATCGATGAAGGCGTGCTGGCCTTCCTTGTCGATTTTGTAATCAGCAGCCATCACCTGACCAGCAGACAGCAGAGCAGTACCGATTGCCAGAGCGGCGAGAGTTTTTTTCAACATGCTTTCTATTCCTTGTGAGTCGAGGTTGAACATCAGGCTTTGCGCCCCAGCATACGAACCAGGGTCGCGTCACGATCGATAAAGTGGTGCTTGAAGGCGGCCACGCCATGCAGGCCGGCAAACACCACCAGCACCCAGGCCAGGTACAAATGCACCAGGCCGGCTACGTCTGCCTGGTCCGGTAGACCGGAAACCACGGCAGGAATTTCAAACAGACCAAACACCGGGATCCCGACACCGTCTGCGGTGGAAATCAGGTAGCCGGCAATCATCACGGCAAACAGCCCGAGATACAGGAACGCGTGGCCAAACGCCGCGCCGATCCGGGTCATGCGGCTATAACTGGCCAGCGCTGGCGGCGGTGGGCTGAGCAGGCGCCAGACAATGCGCACCAGCATCACCGCGAACAGCGTAATGCCGATGCTTTTATGCAGATCCGGCGCGTCTTTGCGCCACATGCTGTAGTAGTCGAGGCCGACCATCCAAAGGCCCAGCGCAAACAGACCGAACACCACCAGTGCCACGCTCCAGTGGATAACAATGCTGACCCAGCCGTAGCGGGTCGATGTGTTTCGTAATTGCATTCCCCAAATCCCGTAAGAGCCGTGCCCAAGACTAGCGTTTTACCTATCGATATAAAGCGGAAAATTTCGCTGTGAAAGATCGATTTATCCGATCTTGAGCCTATGAACAGTAAATTAACCAGGGATTAAGGACTATTGAGCAGAAACGTGACAGACCGTCCTGCATTTACCGCCAATTCGCTGTTCATGGGTTGTGACACAGCCCGCCATTGCATAGGCTTGCGCGATTGTTTTGCCTGCGCAGGTCGTGGCAGCGCTTCGAGGAGACACAAAGATGGGCTTGAATAACCAGTGGATGCAACGCGATCTCGCCGTGTTGTGGCACCCCTGCACCCAGATGAAAGACCACCAGCAACTACCGTTGGTGCCGATCAAGCGCGGTGAAGGCGTATGGCTGGAAGACTTCGAAGGCAAGCGTTACCTCGATGCCGTCAGCTCATGGTGGGTCAATGTGTTCGGCCACGCCAACCCGCGCATCAACCAGCGCATCAAGGATCAAGTGGACCAACTGGAACACGTGATCCTCGCCGGCTTCAGCCACCAACCGGTGATCGAGCTGTCCGAGCGCCTGGTGAAGATCACCCCCGAGGGCCTGACCCGGTGCTTCTATGCCGATAACGGTTCGTCGTGTATCGAAGTCGCGTTGAAAATGAGCTTTCACTACTGGCTCAACCGCGGCCAGCCGAACAAGAAGCGCTTTGTCACCCTGACCAACAGCTACCACGGCGAAACCATCGCCGCGATGTCGGTTGGCGATGTGCCGCTGTTTACCGAGACCTACAAGGCCTTGCTGCTGGACACCATCAAGGTGCCCAGCCCGGACTGTTACCTGCGCCCCGAAGGCATGAGTTGGGAAGAACACTCGCGCCACATGTTCCAGGCCATGGAACAGACCCTGGCAGACAACCACGACAGCGTCGCCGCCGTGATCGTCGAGCCGCTGATCCAGGGCGCCGGCGGCATGCGCATGTACCACCCGGTGTACCTCAAGCTGCTGCGCGAAGCCTGCGATCGCTATGGCGTACACCTGATCCACGACGAAATCGCCGTAGGCTTCGGCCGCACCGGCAGCATGTTCGCCTGTGAGCAGGCGGGCATCCGCCCGGACTTCCTGTGCCTGTCCAAGGCCCTGACCGGTGGCTACCTGCCGCTGGCGGCCGTGGTCACCACCGAAGATGTATACAGCGCCTTCTACGACGACTACCCGACCCTGCGCGCCTTCCTGCATTCCCACAGCTACACCGGCAACCCGCTGGCGTGTGCGGCGGCCCTGGCGACCCTGGATATTTTCGAAGAAGACAACGTCATCGAGAACAACAAGGCCCTGGCCCAGCGCATGGCTACGGCCACCGCGCACCTGGTGGACCACCCCCATGTCTCGGAAGTGCGCCAGACCGGCATGGTGCTGGCCATCGAGATGGTGCAGGACAAAGCCACCAAGACCGCCTACCCGTGGCAGGAACGGCGCGGCCTGAAAGTGTTCGAGCATGCCCTGGAGCGCGGTGCATTGCTGCGGCCCCTGGGCAGCGTGGTGTATTTCCTGCCGCCGTATGTGATCACCCCGGAGCAGATCGACTTTTTGGCCGAAGTGGCCACTGAAGGCATTGATATCGCCACCAACAGCAAAGTCAGCGTGGCCGTGCCCAAGGACTTCCACCCAGGCTTTCGCGACCCCGGCTGATTGAACCCACCCCATTAATCTGGCGCCTGGCCTGCCGCATCGCGGGCAAGCCCGGCTCCCACAGGTTTTGCATTTTCCCGAGAACAGAAATGAGACTGTCGCGTTTTTTCACCGATACCCCGCTAAGCCTTGGCGACCACGAACTGCCCGAAGCCCAGGCGCATTACATCAGCCGCGTGTTGCGCATGAACGAAGGCGATGGCGTGCAACTGTTTGACGGCTCTGGCCAGGAGTTTCGCGGCACGCTGCTGGAAGTCGGGAAAAAACGCGTGACCGTGCAACTCACCGAGGCCTTCGCCGGCCAGGTCGAATCGCCGCTGCACATTCATCTGGGCCAGGGATTGTCCCGTGGCGAGCGTATGGATTGGGCAATCCAGAAAGCCACCGAGCTTGGGGTCAACGCCATTACGCCGATCTTCAGCGAGCGCTGCGAGGTGCGCCTCAAGGACGAACGCGCCGACAAACGTCTGCTGCACTGGCGCCAGGTGGCGATCAGCGCCTGTGAGCAATGCGGCCGCTCCACGGTGCCGGTGATTCACCCACCGCTGTTGCTGGCCGATTGGTTGAAACAGGCCGAGGCGGATTTGAAGCTGGTGCTGCACCCGGTGGCCGAGCCGCTGGTGAGCCATGCCAAGCCGTCGAGCCTGGCGTTTTTGATCGGGCCGGAGGGTGGCTTGACCGATGGCGAAGTAGAAACCGCACAACACGCAGGTTTCCACGCCGCACGACTGGGCCCGCGGGTATTGCGCACCGAGACTGCACCGGTAGTCGCGCTATCCGTTGCTCAACAACTCTGGGGCGACTTCTAACCCTGCATGTAAACCCAATCAAAAATGTGGGAGCGGGCTTGCTCGCGATAGCGTTTTATCAGTCTGCGGATGTATTGACTGACACACCGCTTTCGCGAGCAAGCCCGCTCCCACATGGGGATTGAGTGTTTACTCCACCGGATCACTCACCGGCTTGGCAATAATCGCCTTCAGCTCGCTGGTCATGGGGAACTCCAGGTTCAAGCCCTTGGGCGGAATCGGCTGTTCAAACCAGCGCTGGTAAATCCCGTTGATTTCTCCCGAGCTGTACAACTCGCCCAGGGTCTCGTTGACCACCGCCAGAAACTGCGGGTCGTCCTTGCGCACCATGCAGCTGTAGATTTCCCGCGACTGTTCCTCGCCCACCACCACCCACTTGTGCGGGTCCTTGGCCTTGGCGCGCTCGCCATAGAGCAACGCGTCATCCATATAGAACGCCACGGCCCGACCCGATTGCAGCATCTGGAACGCCTCGCCATGGTCCTTGGCGCTGATCACCGACATATCCAGCTTGTGCTCATGGTTGTAGCTCTTGAGGAACCGCTCGTTGGTGGTGCCGGCGGTGGTCACCACGTTCTTGCCGCGCAGGTCGGCGAAGCGCTGGATACCGCTATCGTTGGCGGTGAGCAATTGGCCTTTCACGTAGATAAAGCCATAGGAAAACGCCACCTGCTTCTGCCGCTCGGCCGTCACCCCGGTGGAGCCGCACTCCAGGTCCACCGTGCCGTTGATCACCAGCGGAATACGCGTCTGTGAGGTGACCAGGTTGTACTTCACGTTGAGCTTGGGCACACCGGTCTTTTGTTGAATACGCTCGACAATCTTGCTCGCCAGGTCCACGGAATAGCCCATGGGTTTGCCGGTGTTATCGCCGACATAGGAAAACGGCACCGACGCATCGCGATAACCCAGGGTGATGCTCTTGGCATTCGCGACCTTGGCCAGGGTGCCCGTCAGCGGTGCTTCATTGGCCTGGGCCTGGGCCGTCAACAACAGCCCCAGTGCGGTACCGATCAACGTGATTTTTTGCATTGTTATTCTCCGTTGGTGTTCTTGTTATGGGCGGCGTACAGCAATCACGCTGATTTCCACCAGCACACTCGGGCGTGCCAGTTCCGCCTGCAGGGTGGTGCGGGTCGGTGCCTGGCCGGGCGTGAGCCAGGCGGACCAGACATCATTCATCGGCGCAAAACCTTCCTGGATGTTCTTCAGGTAAATGGTCGCATTGAGCAGATGATCCTTGTCGCTGCCGGCTTGCGCCAGCAGCGCGTCAATCTTGGCCAGCACCTCGTGGGTCTGGGTGGTGACGTCCTGGCCCTGCCCCGGCACTTGGCCGGAGAGGAATACCAGGTCCTGGTAGGTCACGGCGCCCGATAGGCGATTATTGCTGTCGATCCGGTTGATGGTCATTGCGGTGCCCTATGCGGCGCGGGGCGCGAGGCCCTGCATGTCAATGGAAGTGGTGTGCTGGCCGATCAGTTCGGCCAATACCTGGCCGCTGCCACAGGCCAGGGTGAAGCCCAGGGCGCCGTGGCCAAGGTTGAGCCACAGGTTGCGGTACACGCTGGCGCCAATCAGCGGCACACCGCTGGGGGTGGCCGGGCGCATGCCGGCCCATTCGATGGCCTGGCTGTAGTCACCGGCCAAGGGGAACGTCTCACAGGCCTGGCGCTTGATCAGGGCCAGGCGCTTGGGCTCAAGGCCCGTATCAAAGCCGACGATGTCGACCATCGCCGCCACCCGCAGCTGTTCGCCGATCCGTGCGTAA
This sequence comes from Pseudomonas proteolytica, assembly GCF_007858275.1. Taxonomy (GTDB): domain Bacteria; phylum Pseudomonadota; class Gammaproteobacteria; order Pseudomonadales; family Pseudomonadaceae; genus Aquipseudomonas; species Aquipseudomonas proteolytica. The sequence goes on along the minus strand of NZ_VFEV01000003.1, from coordinate 90,741 downwards.
ACGATCTTGCGGTCATAGTCGGTGATGCTGATTTTCGGCGCGGCGTGCTGCTCGCCAATCGGCACACTCAGGCTGTAGCCCTTGAGCGGGTACAGTGGCAGCGCGATCCCCGGCAACGCCAGCTCAGGGCTGCGCACCCCCGCCGCCAACACCAGGTGCTGCACCGGCATCACCTCGCTGCCCAACTCAATCGCCTGCACCGTGCCGTTGGCATGCCGGATACCCGTGACCTTGCGCCCCAGCACAAACCGGCAACGGCCCGACGCTTCAAGGCGCGCCGCCAGTTGCTGGCAGAAGCGGTGACAGTCCGCCACTTCTTCATTGGGCGTGTAGATCCCGCCGACAAAATCCTGCGCGCCCAGGGTCGGTTCCAGGCGCGTGCAATCGGCCGCCGACAGCACCTGTTGCTGCAGGCGATCCAGCACTTTGCCGCGGGCATGTTCAAAGGTGTGATGGCTGCGAAATGTCACCAGCTTGCCGTTGCGCTGCCAGTCGAACCCGTCCAGCCCATCCTCTTCACGCCACTGCTGCAAGATGCCTTGGCTCAAGGTGGCCAGGCGCAACAGATGGCCGGCGTTGCGCTTGTTCACCGAGGCCCGGCAAGCGCCGAGGAACGCGGCCATCCAGCGCCATTGCGCCAGGTCCAGGCGCGGCCGCAGCTTCAACGGCGAATCACCGCGCAGCAGCCAGCCAATGGCTTGCAACGGCACGCCCTTGTCCGCCAGCGGCGCGACGTAGCGGTAGGACAACTGGCCGCCATTGGCAAAACTGGTCTCGCTGCCCAGGCTGTCGCGGGCCTCGACCACCGTCACGTCCATACCGGCGCGCACCAGGGCATAGGCGCTCGCCAGACCGATGACCCCACCGCCAATGATGCAAACCTGCTGAGCCATGTCGATTCCCGAGCGTTGTAATGAGCGTCCAAGGTTAGGGGCAGGTGACAGGCGCCGGACAATGAATAAAGATGGGCCACCTATAAACAAAGGTTATGGACTCGTCATGCGCTTGCGTCATATCGAAATTTTCCAGGCCATCCGCCAGACCGGCTCCGTCAGCGCCGCCGCGCAGTTGTTGCACGTCTCGCAACCGGCGGTGACCAAAGTGTTGCAACACGCCGAACTGCAGCTGGGCTTCCCGCTGTTCCTGCGTATACGCGGCAAGCTGCAGCCCACTCCGGAAGCCCTGGCCCTGGAGCGTGAAGTCGATAAGGTCAGCGAAAGCCTGCAAGGCGTGCGGCGCCTGGCCCAGAACCTGCGGCGCGCGCCCGGCCAAAGCTTGCGCATCGGCGCCACGCCGGCCCTGGCCTTGTCATTGTTGCCGCCGGCAATTGGCGAGTGGACCCAGCGCTATCCGGACATTGCCTGCGAACTGTCCAGCGCCCACAGCCGTGAGCTGGTGCAGAACCTGTTGATGCGCGAGATGGATGTGGCGCTGACGCTCAAGTCCCCGGACCATCCCGGGCTCAAGGCCCAGGCATTGGCCCACGGCGTACTGGTGGCCCTGGCGCCTCGGGGCTTCTGGCCTGCGGCGGAGCTGGGCAAACCCTTGCCGTTGATGGCCCTGGCAGGCGCGCCGTTGATTGGCCTGTCCAGTGCCGACCCGCTGTCGGCGCGGCTCGACAGCTACCTTGAAGCGGTCGAGCCGCCGCCCAAGGTGCAGATCTCGGTGCAGACCTATTCCCTGGCCCGGGCCATGGTGGAGTCCGGCGCCGGCCTGGCGGTGATCGACCCCTTCACCGCCCTGGGCGCATCCACCGACAGCACCTGCATCCGCCCCCTGGCCCCGCCGCTGCCCATCACCCTGTACGCCCTGACCCGCGCGGATGAACCGCCGCCGCATATGTTGGCGAGCCTGCTGGAGATCTTTGGCAGCCGTGCCCAGGAGCAGCTAGACCGCCTCTAAAACACCGCAGAACCCTATAGGAGCTGGCTTGTGTGGGAGCTGGCTTGCCTGCGATGCAGACACCTCGGTCCATCGGTCACACCCCAGTGATGCTATCGCAGGCAAGCCGGCCTCCCACACAAAACCAGCGCCATGTGGTCTGTCAGAGCACGTAGCCCATGATCGCCACAAAGTGCAGCAGGCTGCCGCCGATCACGAACAGATGCCAGATCCCATGGGAGTGCCGCAGCCGGTGTTCCAGGGCGAAGAAGATAATCCCCACCGTGTACAACACCCCGCCCGACGCCAGCCAGATAAACCCGTCCATACCCAACGCGGCAATCAATGGCTTGACCGCCACCAACACAATCCAGCCCATCACCGCATAGATCACAATCGACAAAATACGCGCCTCGGAGCGCGGCTTGATCTCCTGCAGGATTCCGATCACCGCCAGGCCCCAGACAATCCCGAACAACGTCCAGCCCCACGGCCCGTTCAGCGTCACCAGGCAAAACGGGGTGTAGCTGCCGGCGATCAGCAGGTAGATCGAGAAGTGATCGACCTTCTGCATGATTTCTTTTTTGCGCCCGCGCACGCTGTGATACACCGTCGAGGCGCTGTACAGCACCAGCAGGGTAAAGCCGTAGATCGCCACACTGACGATTTTCCACGGGCTGCCGTCCATACTCGCCACCACCAGCATCCACACCGCGCCGATAAAGGCCGCCACGGCGCCGAGCAAATGACTCCAGGCGTTGAATCGTTCTCCGTGATACATGTGTCGCCAACCTCCAAAACTGCTGCATCGACCCCGTAAGGCTCAGGCCTGACAGGCCAGAGTGCAAGACCGTTATGACGGTTGCGGCGCTTTAAGGGCACAATCGAGCGCATTCGAATAAGAGCCATCGCCATGCTGATCGACGAAGAGTTCACCCTCAAGAAGCTGGAAATCTTCCTGGCCTTCATGCGCACCGGCAACCTGGCCCGCGCCGCCGCCGAGTTGCAGACCAGCAATGTCAGCGTGCACCGGGCCATCCACTCTCTGGAGAATGCCCTGCGCTGCCCGCTGTTCAAGCACGAAGGGCGCAACCTCACCCCGCTGGAAAGCGCCTACGTGCTCGAAGAGCGGGCGCAAAAGCTGGTGCAGGACGTGGTCGACAGCGTGCGCCTGACCCGCGAAGCCGCTGGCTTCTCCGCCGAACGTTTCAAGCTTGGCGCCCTGTATTCGCTGACGGTTAAGACCGTGCCGCAACTGATCATGGGCCTGAAAATCCGCCGCAGCGAGCTCAATATCGACCTGATCCTGGGCTCCAACGTCGACCTGATGTACAAGCTCAAGAACATGGAAGTCGACGCGATCCTGATCTCCCTCGACGACCAGGTGATGGAGCCGGACTGCGCGCAGATCCAGCTGTTTTCCGATGACATCTTCCTCGCCACCCCCGCCGACTCGCCCCTGGACCGCGAACAGGAAATCGACCTGGCCCAGGTGCGCGACGCCACCTTCATCACCCTGACCCAGGGCTTCGCCACCCACCAGGACGGCGCACGGGTATTCAAGCAGGCGGGGTTCGAGCCGAAGGTGGCGATGCAGGTCAACGACATCTTCACCCTGCTGAGCATGGTCAGCTCGGGGGTGGGATATGCATTGCTGCCAGGAAGGATTGCGGCGGTGTATGAGAACCGCGTCAAGCTGATTCCATTGCAGGCGCGCTACCGGCTGCAGCAGCACATTGGCGTGGTGTTCTTGAAGGCCAAGGAGCGCGATCCGAATTTGCTGGCGTTGTTGGCAGAGTGTCGGATGTATGCCAATCGGCAGGATTGAAACCGCCGATGAGGCCCGAACATTCAATCGAGATTAGCGAATCAGCCCACCAACCCCCGCATCAGCAAAAACAACAACGAAGGCCCCAACAGACACCCCAGCGCCGTATAAAACGCCGCCGTCAGGCAACCATAGGGCACCAGCTTCGGATCGGTCGCCGCCAACCCGCCGGCCACGCCGCTGGAGGTGCCCATCAGGCCGCCGAAGATCACCGCACTGCGCGGGCTGTTCAGGCCAATCAACGGCGCCACGAACGGGGTCATCACCATCACCAAAATGGCCTTGATCAACCCCGCAGCAATGGACAACGCCATCACCTCGGAACTGGCGCCAATCGCCGCCCCGGTCACGGGCCCGACGATATAGGTCACCGCCCCGGCACCGATGGTGGTCAGGCTCACCGCATCGGTGTAGCCAAACGCCATGGCCACCCCAACGCCTGCGACAAATGACGAGCCGACGCCCACAAACAGTGCAAGCACCCCCACGTATCCGGCACGCTTGAGCTCATCGACGCTCACCCCAAACGCGGTCGCCACAATGGCAAAGTCGCGCAGCATCGCCCCGCCCAGCAGGCCGATGCCCGACAGCAGCGGGATATCCACCACGCCCTTGGCCCCGCCGGTAAACGCACCGCCCACATAGGACAGCACCAGCCCCAGCAGGATCGCGATGGCCGACCCATGCAAGCGGCCTTTGGTGAAGGTGTCGCTGATCCAGTAGGACACCCACATGGTCAGGCCGATCACCGCAAAACCACTGATCAGGCCGTAGCCGGTGATGACTTTCATCAAGGATTCGTACATGGCGCTCACCCTGCCGTCTTGGTAGGGATGACGGCATCCGGCTCACGGTTGCCGAGGCGTACCAGCACCGGCACCAGGGCAAATGCCACCACTACCGCGCAGGTGCCGGCGAGAATCGCCATGGGCCCGCCACTGATAGCGCCATAGACGTTTTGCTGGGCCGCCATGGCCACCACAATCGGGATGTACACCGCCGCCCAGAAGCTCACACCCTGCTCCGACTTGCCGGTAAACAGGCCACGCTTGCCCAGGTAACTGCCCAGGCCGATCAGCAGCAACATCGCGATGCCTACCCCGCCGACGTTGGCCGGGATGCCCATCCATTGGCCCAGCAGCTCGCCGACAAACAGGCCCGCCAGGGTACACAAGGCCAGAAACGCCACACCGTAAATAATCATGCTGGTAGTCCTCTTGATGCTTGATCGAAATTGTTGTTTTTGTGCTTCGAAAGCCAAGGTCATGCTTTATCGGTGATGGCGGCCCTCCTGCTCCAACAGGGCCTGCAAGGTGTCCAGGCGGGCACCTTCGAAGGCGATCACGGTGCCCTGTTCAAACACCCGCCGCGCCAGGCCGGTAAGCACCGCGCCGGGGGGCAGCTCGATCTGCAGACGCACACCACGCTCATAGGCGCTTTGCACGGTGCCGCGCCAATCGACGACGCGGCACATGTTGAAGGCCAGGTCGTCGCGCAGTTGCGCGGGATCACGAATCGGCCGCGCCCGCGTGCTGCTCAGGTAGCTGATGGCCGGCGCCTTGAGCGTGACCTTGGCGAACGCCTCGGCCAGTGTTTGCGCAGGCGTGTCCAACAGCGTGCAATGGGACGGCACGCTGACGGCCAGGCGCTTGGCCACGCCCTGGCCTTTGACGCGATCCGCGACCCGTTGCATGGCTGCATCGCTGCCGGCAATCACGCACTGGTTGTCGGCATTGATATTGGCCAGGTACACCGGTGAATCGGGGCCCTGGACTTCGGCCAGCACATTTTCGACGGTGGATAACTCCAGGCCGATCAGCGCGGTCATGCCGTAGCCCTGTGGATAAGCGCGCTGCATCAGCTCACCGCGCAGGCTGACCAGGCGCAGCGCATCGGCAAACCCCAGGGCGCCGGCGATCACCGCCGCCGGGTAAGCGCCAATGGACAGGCCCGCCACGTAGTCCGGCGTGTGCTGCAACTGACGAGCGTGGGCCACGCCTGCAATCAGCAAGCACAGTTGCACGGCGCGGGTACTGGCCAGGGCCTGCGCCGAATCGAGCTGGCGCACGTCTTGCGCCAAGGCCTCGCTGGCTTCGTCGAGGACGCTGGCGGGCAACTGCTGGAGCATGCCCGGGCGCTGGGCGCCTTGCCCTGGGAACACCAAAAGGCTGCTCATACCACCGCCTGCCAAGGGTCACTGACCAGGTGCGCGCCGCTGGCGCTTTTCAGTAGCACCCGCTGTGAAGGGCCGGCCCATTCGCGCAAGGCCACCGCGCCATACGGGGTTTGCAGTTGCAGATCCACGGCACACGGCGCGGTGTCCAGCAGCGCCAGCAGATCCTTGGCATCGCCGCGATCAAGACGCTCGGGCGTGCGCAGCAACAAATCCAGATCGCTCTGGGCATGCAGCGCTTCAATGCCGGTGGCCAACTCGAAACCCGCGCTGCCCGTAATGCCCCAGACCGCCTTCGCCAGCACTGGCCGCAGTTGCGCGAGTGCCCGCAGCGCCGGCAGATCGCGGGGCGAAATCACTTCGCACAGCGCCTCGGGCACCACCCGCCGCTGCACGGCTGCAAGCGGCATCACGGCGCCAAAGCGCTGCTCACGCAAACGCCCGCGCACACCCACCGCCACATAGCCCGGTTCGGCCAGCGCCCGGCGCACCACCACCGGCTGCCCGGCACCGATCACCGCCAGTGCCCAGGCCGGTGCCTCAGCCGGCAGATGCGCCGGGGTCATGCCCCAGAGCAAGTCGTGAGCGTTCACCATTGCTCCCGCAGCAGCTCGCGTACACGGCTGGACGCCGCACGGTTGACGGCGCCCAGGCGCCCCCGCAAATCCCGCACGCCGCTGTTCTGTACGTCCTTGATCGCCTGCTGCAGGCAATCGCTGACCCGCGCCAGGTCATCGGCCGTGGGGTGTTCGATCTGGTTGACCGTGAGGGTTTCCCAGAGCAGACCGAGGCTGGCATAGCTGTCGATGTCATAGGCCATGGGCGGCACGCTGGCGGCCAGGGCTTCCAGTTCTTCGACACTGCGCAAGGTGACCCGCGCCGCCGACGCCTTGCCCATGGCGTGCACCATCACCCCAGGGTCGCGCAGGGCAATCAGGCGATTGGCTTGGTAGCCATGGGCAAGAAACGCCCCGGACATGGCCTTGCCCACCAGCAACCCGATCACCGGGTGCCCGGCCAGGCGCGCACGGGCATAACTGTCCGCCGCTGCCGCCAGGGCTTGATGAATCCCCAACGCTTCTTCGCGGCGGCCGTAGGCCTGGCTCGGTACGTCGACGATGGCAATGATCGGGCGTTGATCGCCGCTGGCGATGGCTTCATCCACCGCCTTGGCCAAACCCCAGCCTTCCAGCAAACCCACCTCACCCTGGCGCGCCCTTGGGAAGCGGTTGGCGGCATCCGGCACCACCGCGATAAACCGTACGGCTTGCTCGCCAAGCACGCCATCCGCCACTTTCAATGAAGCCGGCAGACCTGCCACCGGCGCCGCACCGGCGCTCAATGCGTTGAACCACTGCAAGCCTCTCATGGGCGTTCTCCCTGATACAGGTCACGAACCGTGGCCGGCTCGATCTGCGGTGCGGCGTCCAGCGCAGCCAGACGCGCCAGGTAATAGTCGGCCTGGCGGCTGCGTTGCGCGGCCGGCAAACCTTGCTGCAACAGTTGACTGATCTGTTGGCGGATCTGCGCCACGTCGTCCGCCACATAGCGGTCGGCCAGGCCGCTGTTGAAGCGCTGCTCGCCGCCGGTCAGGCTCCAGATGAAGGGCCGGTCACGGGAGTCGTATTCTTCAAGGCCGGCTTCCTGTTCGATCACTTGCGGACCGTTCAAGCCCAGGCGGGCTTCGCGGGTTACCAGCAGGTAACTGCACAGGCCAGCGGCAATCGACATGCCGCCAAAGCAGCCAACACTGCCGGCCACCACGCCGATCACTGGCTGGTACTGGCGCAGGTCGACAATTGCGGCGTGGATATCGGCAATCGCCGCCAGCCCGAGGTTGGCCTCCTGCAAGCGCACACCGCCGGTTTCCAATAGCAGCACAGCGCGGGTGGGGACGCCGTTGCGGTTGTCCTCGGCGGCCAGTTCCAGGGCCCCGGCGATTTTTGCCCCGCCGACTTCACCGAGGCTACCGCCCTGGAAGTTGCCTTCGATGGCGGCGATCACCAGCGGCAGGCCGTCGAGGGTGCCCTTGGCGATCACCACGCCATCGTCGGCCTGCGGGACCACACCCTGGCGGCTCAGCCACGGCGACATTACGCGTTGGAACGGGTCGATCAGTTCCCGGTAGCTGCCGGTATCCAGCAACGCCTTGGCCCGCTGACGGGCGCCGAGCTCGACGAAGCTGTGTCGGTTGAGTAAGTCAGTCATGGCCAAGCTCCTCGAAACCTTGCTCCAGGCGCAAGCGCACCACGCCGGGGGTGGCGCCAAAATCGTGGATCTGAATGTTCAAGGCTGGCGGTGTCTGTTCCTGGAAAAGCCGCTGGAACAGATGCTGCCAACGTTGCTCGGCGCCGTTGACCGAGGTTTGCACCTGGATGCTCAAGGTGCCCGCCGTGCCCGGTTCCAGCAGCACTTCAAGGTCGCCGGAACCGACGCAACCCACCAGCGCACGGCCTTTGGGCGGCTGCCCGGCAGGGAATTCAAAGGATAGGGTTTCCATCAAAACGCTCCGTCGCAAGACTCGATGCGGTCGATAAACAAGCAGGCGGCCAACAGGTCGGCGGCGCCACCGGGGGAGGCATTGAGTGCCAGCAGTTGTTGGTCCAATTCATTCAGACGACGGCGCCCGGCCAGGCTCGCGCTGCCGCCTGCGTCCAGTACGGCCTGGGCCCCCAGTTGCATGGCCTGCAGGCCATCGGTGCCGGCGCGGTACAGCACGCAGGTATCGGCCAACTGGGTCATGATCGCCAGCAGCGCATCGAGGCGTGCGTTCTGCTCGCCGTGTTGTTGCGCACGGCTTGCGTGCAGTTGCGGCAGGCCCCGTTGCAGCACCGCGGGGAAGCCCAGTTGCGCTTCTTCGCGGGCGCCGCGTGCGCCGTAGCGTTGGGCGACTTGTACGCCATGGCTCAACGGTTGCGGCGCATAGCGGTCGTTGAGCAAGGCCAGGCGCGCGGCGCGCAGGCTCACGGCACTGGCGTTGCGGGAGGTGGGATCCAGCGCGGTGGCAGCCACCAGCAGGCCGAGGGCCCAGATCGCGCCGCGATGGGTGTTCACGCCTTGGGTGGTGATCAGCATCGCTTGCTCACCCTCGCGCCCGATACGGCCCAGGGCTTCGCGCAGTGGCAGGCCGATTTCACCTAACTCGATCGCCGCCTCGGCCATTTCCTTGAACGCCGGCCACAGGGACAGCGCCGAGGCATGCATCAGGCCCAGGTGCAGATCGTTGTGGGCGCCGTTGCCGCGCCGGTCCACCAACGCCGGCTTGGGCGACAGGTCCGCTTCGTCGATCAGCGCGTCGACCGCCAGGTCCGCCAGTTGCTCGGCCAGGGTCAATGTGTGCAATTTGAGTGCGTGCATTTACCAGCTCCTGAACTTGGCGGGCGGGTTGTACAGGCCACCGGACCAGTCCACCAGGTCGGCCACGCTTTTGGCCGCCAGCAGTTCGCGGGTGGCGTCGGTGCGGCGGATGCCGAGGTCTTCGGGCAAGGCGATCAGGCCTTCGCGGCGCATGCGCGCGGTGTCCTTGGGGTTGTGGCGCAGGCCGATGGCAGTCACCCCGGCCACCGCCGCGATCATCGCCTGGCGTTCTTCCAGGGAGCGCGCCTTGTACAGGTAGGCGATGCCTTCTTCGGTGAGCAGGTGGGTCACGTCGTCGCCGTAGATCATGATCGGCGCCAGGGGCATGCCGCTTTTGCGCGCCACTTCCACCGCATCCAGGGTTTCGACGAAGGTCGGTTTGCCGCCCTCCTGGAAGGTCTCGACCATTTGCACGACGAGTTTTTTGCCGCGTTCCAGCAGGGCTTCGGGGGCATCGTCGTGGCGCATATCGAGCCAGGCCGGGGTGCCGTGACGGCGCCCGCGCGGGTCGTGGCCCATGTTCGGCGCGCCACCGAACCCGGCCAGCCGGCCGCGGGTCACGGTGGAGGAATGACCGTCGCCATCGACCTGCAAGGTGGCGCCGATAAACAGGTCCACCGCGTATTGGCCAGCCAATTGGCAGAACATCCGGTTGGAGCGCAATGAGCCGTCGCGGCCGGTGAAGAACACATCCGGGCGGGCGGCGATGTAGTGTTCCATGCCCAACTCGGTACCGAAGCAATGCACGCTCTCGACCCAGCCGCTTTCGATGGCGGGAATCAGCGTCGGGTGCGGGTTGAGGGTCCAGTTGCGGCAGATCTTGCCTTTGAGGCCCAGGGACTCGCCGTAGGTCGGCAGGATCAGTTCGATGGCGGCGGTGTTGAAACCAATGCCATGGTTCAGCGACTGCACGTTGTGTTTTTCGTAGATGCCACGGATCGCCATCATCGCCATCAACACATGCACCGGTTTGATATGCCGGGGGTCGCGGGTGAACAGCGGTTCGATGTAGAAGGGCTTGTCGGCCACCACTACAAAATCCACCCAACTGGCCGGGATGTCTACGCGGGGCAAGTCGCTGACGTCGTCCACCAACTGGTTGACCTGGACGATGACGATGCCATCGCTGAAGGCCGCCGGTTCGATCAGCGCCGGGGTGTCTTCGGTGCTGGGGCCGGTGTAGATATTGCCGGCGCGGTCGGCCATAAAACCGGCGGACAGCACCACGTTGGGGATCAGGTCGACGACCAGCCGTGCATACAATTCGATGTAGGTGTGGATCGCGCCGACTTCCAGCAGGCCGTCTTCGAGCAACTGGCTGATGCGCAGGGATTGGGTGCCGGCGAAGGAAAAGTCGAGCTTGCGCGCGATGCCCTTTTCAAACAGGTCCAGGTGCTCGGAGCGCCCGACGCTGGGCATGATCATGTGCAAGTCATGGAGCACAGCCGGATCGGCCTTGGCCAGGGAGCGCGAGAGAAAGTCTGCCTGCTTCTGGTTATTGCCTTCCAGCACCACACGGTCGCCGGGCAGGATCAGGGCTTGCAGGGCCTCGACAATGCGTTCGGTGGGTAACACCACACCATCGGCCAGGGATGCCACCCGCGCCAGGCGCCGCTGTTTCTCATCGCGTCGCCGCGTCCAGCGCGAGTCGGGGGTTATTGTTGTTGTCATGATCGCTCCACGGGTTCGCTGTCGTGGGGCTCACCATAGGAGTGAATCGGGGGGGTATCAATCAAGCTCGGCGGCGAACCGTTACGGCTGGAGTAACGATCCGTTCTGTGGGAGCGAGCTTGCTCGCGAAAAACGTCAACGATAATGCAGCGCTATTAGGTAACGCGCGGCGCCTATGCGTCCTTCGCGAGCAAGCTCGCTCCTACAACCATTCCATACGCTGGCGCCATACGGTCCAGCCCATGGCGATGCCTGCCACGGTATGAAACCCCAGCACCGCCGCCAGGCTCCAGCTCACCAGCCCCCCAATCGCCTGCACGTACACGGGCAGCAGAAACAGCAACAGCCCACACAACAGGCCTACACCCCACTGCTCCCACTTCATTAACCGACGCAAGCAGGAAATGAACACGCAACCCATCGCCGCGACCGAGAACACAACCAACAAGCCCAACACCGTATGCCCCGTCACCACAGGCCAGCCGAAGAGCCACAAGAGCAGGCAGAGCCCAGACAAGGCGAGTGAGCACATGAGGATAAACACCAACAGGTATTCAAAGATCCTCAGGCCCCAGCCATGGATGAAATGGCGGGTCTGTTGAATGTCGGCCTTGCTCGGCCTTCGCGAGATGGCCACCGCCAGCAGGCCCGAGCCCAAGCCGCCCAGGCTCATGACCACCAGATTGGTCACAACGACCTTGGGTTCTTTGTATTCGTCACTGAGGGTTTCCAGATACCCCAAGATAAACACCGCGCCCACCGACGAGATCACGAAGCCTGCGAGCTTGCCGCGCCGGGTCGGGAAATTCATCGTCACGCTGGCAGTGAGCGCCAACACCACGACCCACAACAGCAAGGCACCATTAAACGGGCTGGAGTTGTACAACCGGACAAATACGTCAAATAGCCACATTGTGTTGTTGCTTCCACCGAAAGACTCCTCGGGGTTATCGGCGGGTTTACGTGGGGCTTTATCCGAGAAAGCATTTGAGCTGCGCATCCACATCACTCAACAACGCTTGTGTACTGTCGATAAGTTGCCTTAGCAGCGCCTCATCCTCATCCATATACCCTTCGTATTCCGCCAGGTTTCGCCGCTCATGACACAACGCAAACAGTCGAACCTTCACATCCCGTGCAATCCGGCGGCTCGGCCTTCAAGCCACCACTACGGAGCAGATTCTCCAGATTGGTTTTGCTGTCCATCCTTGGACTCCACGGGGTTCACCCCAATGAGATTGATCTTGTCTTGCTCCGCGACCCGCCGCACAAAACTGTTCCCGGCAGTCCATTTGCCAATCCAGTCCTCAGGGGTGTAGAGCGTTGGGTTGATGGTGCGGCCCAATTGTTCTTCCAGCGGCATGAGTTGCGCCATGACTTCACTGTAGTCGAGGCTTTCACCGATCAGCATCAGATCAATGTCACTGGATGAGTGCGCCTGCCCCTTGGCAATCGAGCCGTAGATAAAGGCCCAGCTCAACTGCTTGGCGAATGGCGCCAATGCGTTGCGCAGAGGTTCATCCAGGCTCAGAGTCTTGCGCACGATGTTCAACAACTCAGCGTAAATCGGGCATTGCGGGTTGGCTTGGTAGTGAGTCTGGTTGCCCTGACGGGTCATGCTCAAGACACCCGCCCGTTGCAGGCGCTCCAGCTCACGGGTCAGGCTGCCCTTGCCCACTTGGGCCCAGCGGGCTATTTCATTGGTGAAAAAGCTCTGTTCAGGTTTGCCAAAAAGCAGGCCCAGGACTTTTTGCTGGGTCACGGTAAACAGTGCTGTGCTGAGGGGCAGGGTTTGCATGGCGACGACCAAAGAGTCCCAAAAAGGGAACGATAGGTCCCTTTCTGGGACTGATCAAGTTTTACGCAGCGGCCGCCGGCGATATCTGCTCCAGCGCGTGCTCGATCAGCAGTTGGCCCCGCTCGATCATTTGTGGGATGGCGCGAAAATTTCGCGGGAAAAATCTGAAGACTGCATCCCCATCAATCATTCCTACAACCTTTTAGGGTTGTTGCTCGGATGTCGCCTCACTAGCCTTTGGGATTTGAATCATCTCACCAGCAGAACATCATGAATCTGACCCTGAAACCCGATACAAGGCCATTGCAGAGCGTGATGTATCACATCACAATCCATCCATGATCGTCAGTTGGAAACACAAGGGGCACCAGCATTTTTATGAAACAGGATCAACCAAAGGTATCAACGCGGGTCATGCGAAACGCTTGCGTCGTGTGCTGCTGATTCTGGATAGCGCAGGACACCCGAACGAATTGAATCTCCCAGGATGGCGCTTTCATCGTCTCAAAGGCGATCTGCTCGACTACTGTTCCGTCAGCATCAGCGGTAACTGGCGCATCATTTTTCGTATGCTGGATGATCACGTCGAACTGGTTGATTACCTTGACTACCACTGAACAGGGGCACGCACATGGGTATGCACAACCCACCACATCCCGGCGAAATCCTGCTTGAGGATGTGATGCCCAGCCTGGGTATCACCATTACCGAAATGGCCCGGCGGCTCGGCTTTGCCAGGGAAACATTCTCCAGGATCCTGCATGGTCACGCGCCAGTCAGCCCGGACCTTGCCGTGAGGCTGGAGCGGGCAGGCATCAGCAAAGCGCGGTTATGGCTGTCGATGCAAAGCACCTATGATCTTTGGCAAGCGGAGCACCGTGAACAACCGGTTATTGAGCGTTTTGCGCAGATTGAGTAGGGCTAGGCGCCAAGCACAATCCAATGTGGGAGCTGGCTTGTGTGGGAGCTGGCTTGCCTGCGATAGCATCACCTTGGTTTAACTGACACACCGAAGCGTCTGCATCGCAGGCAAGCCAGCTCCCACACAAGCCAGCTCCCACACTGGATCTTCAGAGGTGCTGAGAACGGGTGTTCAGGCCAGGCCAGCCTCGACCAGCAGCGCTTCCAATCCCATCAGGTCCGGCACTTTCGCCACATGCTCGCCGACCTGTACCGCCGCCAATTCCAGCGGCGATAGAGGCACGTCCACGTAGCTCAACTGGCTGTCGAGCTTGTAGGAACGGGGAATGCCCTGGATCACCAGGGCAATGAACTTCAATGTGGGCCGCCCGCCCAGGGCGTTGAGCACGACGATCCGCGCGCGCTCGCTGACAATACTGGTGCCACCGCAGGCCGCTTCAAAGCTGATCAGCGGCAGGTGCTGGTCGCGCCAGGTCACTTGTCGCAGGTACCACGGTGGTGCGTCGCTGGCCGGTTCGCCGCGCTGGAAGTCGATCAGCTCGGCCACCGCGACGTTGGGCAGCAACAGGTGGCGGTCGGCCAGGGGCAGCAGCAAGCCGGTGAGTTGACTGGTGCGGTGGTCAAGCATGTTTCGGGCTCCAGTAGGCGATGCTCTCGAGCAACACCGACTCTTGATAGGGCTTGCCGAGGTAGTCGTTGACGCCGATCGCCATGGCTCGGTCGCGGTGTTTCTGGCCGGTGCGGGAGGTGATCATGATGATCGGCAGGCGCTTGAGCCGCGGGTCGTTGCGCACCTGGATCGCCACTTCAAAACCATCCATGCGCGGCATTTCGATATCCAGCAACATCAGGTCCGGGGTGTGTTCCTCGAGCAAGGCGATGGCGTCGATGCCGTCCTTGGCGGTCAGCACGTTCATGCCATTGCGCTCCAGCAGGCGGCTGGTGACTTTGCGCACGGTCACCGAGTCGTCCACCACCAGCACCAGCAAGCGCTGCTTTTTCTGCGGCTCGTTGACGGCCAGCACGCTGTCCGCCGCCTGGGCCGGCAAGGCCGGGGCCAGGGCGCGGATATGCGCCAGCAGGTCGATGATCAACACCACCCGGCCATCGCCAAGAATGGTCGCCCCGGACAGCCCTTGCACCGCCGCAAACTGCGGGCCCAGGCCCTTGACCACAATTTCGCGGGTGCCGGCCATGTCGTCCACCTGCACCGCAATGTGCCGCTCGTTGCATTGCATCAGCAGCACCGGCAGCGGCTGGTTTTGCCCCAGCAGCTTGGGCCGGGCCACGGTGTGCAGCAACTCGCCCAGGTAATACAGCTCGTAGCGCTGGCCCGCGTATTCATACACCGGCGGATCCAGTTGGTAGTGCCCCTCCAGCTCATTGGGCAATACGCGCACCAGGCCCTGGATGGTGTTCAGCGGAATCGCGTACTGGTCCTCCGCACACTGCACCATCAACGCCCGGTTGACCGACACGGTAAACGGCAGGCGAATACGAAAATGCACGCCCACGCCCGGCGTAGAGTCAATGAACATGCTGCCGCCCAGCTGGCGCACTTCTTCGTGCACCACGTCCATGCCCACGCCACGCCCGGAAATCTGGGTGATTTTTTCGGCGGTGGAGAACCCTGGCTGCAAGATGAACTGCAACACGTCGCGATCGCTGATCTCCATTTCCGGGTCCAGCAGGCCGCGCTTGATCGCCTTGCGCCGCACTGCATCCAGTGGCACGCCGGCGCCGTCGTCGCGCATATCGAAGATGATGTCGCCGCCTTCGTGGCTCAGGTCCAGGGTGATCCGGCCCTTCTCCGGCTTGCCCGCCAACAGCCGTGCATCCCGCGACTCCAGGCCATGGTCGACGGCGTTGCGCAGCATATGCTCCAGGGGCGCCGCCATGCGCTCCAGCACGTTGCGGTCCATCTCGCCCTCGGCATTGCCGACGACGAATTCCACATCCTTGCCCAGCTCACCGGCCACTTGCCGCACGATGCGCTTGAGGCGCGGCAGCATGCGTTCGAACGGCACCATGCGCGTGCGCATCAGGCCTTCTTGCAACTCGGTGTTGATGCGCGCCTGCTGCTGCAACAGGTTCTGCGCGTCCTGGTTACGCTGGTCGAGGGTTTCCTTGAGGTCCAGCAAGTCCGAGGCCGACTCGGACAACGCGCGGGACAACTGTTGCAACTGGGAATGGCGATCCATTTCCAGGGGGTCGAATTCTTCGTAGCCCAGGCGCTCGGTTTCGGCGTGCTGGCGGCTGACGATCCGCCCCTGGGTCTCGGTTTCGAGGCGACGCAGTTGGTCGCGCATGCGCTCGATGGTGGTTTGCACCTCGGTGAGGGCGCTGCGGGCGTCGTTGACCTGCTGCTCGATACGCCCACGGAAAATCGAGGTTTCACCGGCGAGGTTGACCAGATCATCCAGCAACTCAGCGGATATTTTCACCATGTCCGCGCCCGGCTCGCTGGCCGCTGGCGCTTCGGGTTTGCCGGCGGGCATCGCGACCGGGGCAGCCTGGGTTTCGGTGGGCTGGACCAGGCTCTTGATGCGCTCGATCAGACGCTCTACGGAGCCGACCGGCAACCCCGCTGCCACCGCCTCGACCATCTGTGCCAGGCGGTCGTGGCAGCCTTGCAACAATGCAAACAGCTCGGCCGTGGGCGCCAGCAGCCCCGCCGAAAGGCCTTCGTAGAGAAACTCCAGTTCGTGGGCCAGGTCGCCGATGGGCGCAATTTCGACCATACGCGCGCCGCCCTTGAGGGTATGCAGGTCGCGCAGCAAGGTCTCGACCTCCTGGCGGTTCTGCGGCTCGGCCTGCCAACGCAACAGCGCCGCGCCGGAGCTGTCGAGGATATCGGCCGCTTCTTCGAGGAAGATATCCAGCAGTTCGGGATCGCTGCCTGCACCCTGCGCCTCAGGCGCTACGGGCACAGTTACTGGCGCCGCATTCTGGCGCACATCGCGCAA
Source organism: Pseudomonas proteolytica (assembly GCF_007858275.1). GTDB lineage: Bacteria > Pseudomonadota > Gammaproteobacteria > Pseudomonadales > Pseudomonadaceae > Aquipseudomonas > Aquipseudomonas proteolytica. The sequence continues at coordinate 74,146 of NZ_VFEV01000003.1, read as the reverse complement.
ACGGTTGATCAAGGCGCTGGAGTCACTCAACGGTTGCTGCTCTTGCAACTGCTCCAGTTGCAAGGCCAGGTGTTCATGGCTGTCCATCAACACTTGGGCCATTTCCGCGGAGTAGCTGTAGCGCCGGTCCACCAGGCCTTCGTAAAGGCTTTCCAGTTCCTGGGCCAGATCGCCCACCGGGCCGATTTCGGCCATGCGCGCGCCGCCGCGCAGGGTGTGCAGGTCACGCTGCAGGGAGGACAGCGGTGCCACGCCGTCGGGGTCCAGCAACCAGCGCTTGAGGGACTGCCCGGCGCTGTCGAGGATATCGACCGCTTCCTCAAGGAAGATCTCGACGATCTCATCGTCCACCGCCCAGTCCTGTTGCAACTGTGTGGTGGCCGCGCCCAGTTCGGCAATGCTCAGGGCGCGACTGCCATCACTTTTGATCAGGCCGGTGGCGCTGGGGTCGAGCCCTTCATCGAGCAGCTCGCGCAAGGCTTTCATACGCGCCGGCGCCGGGCTGACTTCCTGGCCGGCGGCCAGTTGGTCGAGCATGTTGATCAGGGCTTCATGGGCCAGCTCGGCCTCATGGAAAAACCGCTCGCTGACTGCCAGGCTGCTCTCTTCCACCGCGCCATACAGGTCGAGCAACGCTTCGCACAGCTCATCCATCGGGTGCAGGTCGGCCAGGTGCGCGCCCTCGCCCAGGGTGGTCAACTCGTCCAGCAATGCGCTGAGTTCCTGGCGCTCGCCGGGGTGTTGCTGCCAGCGCAGCAGCAGGCTTTCGGCGTCCAGCAGGATGTCCATGCCCTGGGCCAGGAAATTGCTGATCAACTGTGGGTCGCGCTTGACCCGCAGGCCCTCGCTCGGGGCGTTGAGGAAGGCTTCAAGCTGGCTGTCGAGACGCGCCTGGGTGCGTTCGATCAACGACTGCGCGCCGTCGATGGGTGCCAAGGGATCACTGTCCAACTGGCGCAAGCCGCGCTGGAACAGGGCTTCACCCTCCAGCAGCAGGTCGATTTCATCCAGGTCCAGCGCCAGGCGATGGACCTTGTACTCACGGGTCAGGTGGTCCAACGGCCGCGCCAGCTCGGCGATGGGCAGGACGCCCGCCATGTAGGCACTGCCCTTGAGGGTATGCAACGCACGTTGCAGTTCATCGCTGACGTGCAGCGGCATCTGTTCGGTGGCCTGGTGCAAAAACCGATTGAGGCTGTCCAGGTGGCTCAACGCTTCGTTGCGGAAGATCTCCAGCAGCAGCGGGTCGAGCGCGCCGTCATCCTGTTCCACGGCTGGCGGTAACGGCGCGCCACTGGCCAGGGCATGGGCGCGTGCGGCAAGCAGGTCGACATCATCACGCTGGCGCTGGGCATCGGCGGCGAACTCGGCAATCAATGCCGGCAGCAGCAGCAATACATCATCCAGTACGGCCTGGACTTCGGCGCCCGGCGCGACCACCCGCTCCAGCACGCGGTTAAGCAGGTTTTCCACGGCCCACGCCAGTTCCGCCAACACCAGGGCACGCACCATGCGCCCGCTGCCCTTGAGGGTATGGAAGGCGCGGCGCATGTCGCTCAGGGCGGTCTTGTCTTCGAGGCTGGCGGCGCCTTGGGGTACCAGGCGCTGCAGCACTTCCAGCACTTCGGCGGTTTCTTCGAGGAACACTTCGCGCAGTTCATCGTCCACCGACTCTTCGTCGGCCGGCGGCGGCAACAGGCTGCCCGGGCGCTGCAGGGCCGGCGGGTTGAGACGTGGGGTCGGGCTGGCCAGGGCCTGCGCCAGTGTCTGGGAATCGGCCGGCAACTCATCGTGTGGTATCGAGCGTTCCTGGCGCCAGGCTTGCTGCGCTGGCACGGGTGCGTAACCCAGGGCCGCGAGCCCTTCAAAGGCGATGTCCAGCACCCGCTCGCCCGGGGCGTCCGGGTCCTGCAGCATGCGTTCCAGGTAGTGTTCCAGGCTGGTGAGCACATCGGCGCAATGTTCAAGCTGCGCCGCCGGCGGCGCCGTGTCATGGCCTATCCACTGTTCATCGACGTAAATCTTGAAGCCACGCACCAGGCCCGCCGCGCGCGGCAGCGGGATCATCGCCAGGGCACCGCGTACCTGGGTCAGCAGTTGCGGCAGGGATTCCAGGCGCTGCGTATCCCACTGCGCCTCCAGGCAGTCGATGACCAACTCCCGCGCCTGCTTGAGGCACTGGCATGACTCCTTGATCACCAACTGGTGGATCTGGGTCAGGTCGGTGGTGGGCAGGCGGCTGTCTTCACGGTTTTGCGGTTCGACGGTGCCCACCATCCCGGCCAGGGTCGCTTCGACATAGAGCAACGCTCCGGCCACATCCATCAGCACCGCATCATTGGGTTCGCGCTGCCCCTGGGCCAGGCCCTGGACCACCGCCAACTGGTCGATGATCACCTTGCGCGGCTGGCCAAACCCCAATACCGCCAGGGTATCGGCGATCTGGCGCAACGGCGCCAGCAGGCTGTCCAGGGCAGAGATGTGCTGGCGGTCGCTGCGCACAAACAGGTCCAGGCGTTCCTTGACCCGCACCAACTCTTCACACAGCGCGCCGAGCACCGAGCCCATGGCGTTGCGGTCCGGGCCGGCCAGGCGCGCGCGCTCGGCATCGACCACGGTGCTGTCGGGCAAGGCTTCATCCAGGCCGTAGCGTTCCTTGAGGCTTTGCATGCGCGGCGTCGGCCGGGTGACTTTGGCGATGTAAAACAGCAGGCTCTTGAGCAGTTGATCCGGCGCCGGGGTGTTGATCCCTTCGATGCCCTGGATCTGCAGGCGCTTGAGTACCTTGTCGCAGCTCTTGAGCAGGCTGCGCAACGCCGGGCTATTGGCGATAACGCCGGTGAGCATGCCTTCGGCCAAGGCCGAGGTGACTTGCCACAACGCCAGCAACGGCGCGCCATGGCACAGCGCTTCGAGTTGGGCAAAGACCCGCGCCATGTCTTCCAGGTTGCTGGGGCCATGGTCCTCACGCAGCAGCCCGGCCAACCCTTGTTGCAGCATTTGCCGCCACTGCTGCAGTTGTTCGGCAAAATCGGCCGGCGCACGCTGGGCCAAGGCATCCTCGGGCAACGGCGCGATCACCAGCAGTTGCGGGCTGAACAGGCTGGTTTCCGAGAGCAGGCTTTTGCCGTGCACGCTGCGCAGGTCATTGAGCAGCGGCAACACCACCAGCGGCAGGTCGCGCCGCGCACTGTGCACACGGTCCAGGTACAGCGGCAACTGCCCGAGGGCCTGTTGCAGCAAACGAATGCCCTCTTCGCGCTGGCTGACCCGCCCCGCTTGCAGGGCCTGGGCCAGGTGTTCCATTTCTTCGGCGAGCAGTGCCGCGCCGTAGAACTCGACCATCTGCAGGGCGCCGTGGACCTGGTGAATGCCCGCAAGGCACTGCGCGAGGGCTTGCTCGCTGGCGTCGTCGGCAAAAGTGTCCAGCGCCGCACGGGCCTGTTTCAGGGTGTCGGCGATCTCGCCCTTGACCCATTCGAGGGCGACGTAGTCGTGCCGGTCAACCATAACGACTCCCGTCTGAATGGGTGAAAAGTGAGAATCCATGTGGGAGCGGGCTTGCTCGCGAAAGCGCTGGGTCAGTCGGCACATTAGGTGACTGACCCAGCGCTTTCGCGAGCAAGCCCGCTCCCACATTTAGATTGCGGTGGTTTTGGGTGGGCATGTCATTCATTGGTCTTGCGCACGGGCGGCAAGGTGAAACCCGATACCGAACGGCGCAACTGGCTGGCCATTTTCGCCAGGTTGCCGATGCTCTCGGCGGTGGCCGTGGAGCCCGATGAGGTCTGGCTGGTGATCTGCTGGATCACGTTCATGGTCAAGGAGATCTGCCCCGCCGACGAGGTTTGCTGCTGCGCGGCGTTGGAGATGCTCTGGATCAGCGCGGCCAGGGTCTTGGACACCCCTTCGATTTCTTCCAGGGCCACTCCGGCGTCCTGGGCCAGCCGCGCGCCACGCACCACTTCGGTGGTGGTCTGCTCCATGGAGATCACGGCTTCGTTGGTATCGGTCTGGATCGCCCGCACCAGGTTCTCGATCTGCCGGGTGGCCGCCGACGAGCGTTCGGCCAGGCGTTGCACTTCATCGGCCACCACTGCAAAGCCGCGCCCGGCATCGCCGGCCATGCTCGCCTGGATCGCCGCGTTGAGGGCGAGAATGTTGGTCTGCTCGGCAATGTCGTCGATCAGGCTGACGATATCGCCAATCTCCTGGGATGACTCACCCAGGCGTTTGATGCGCTTGGCGGTGTCCTGGATCTGTTCGCGAATGTTGTCCATGCCGTGGATGGTGTTGTGCACCACCTCGTTGCCCTTGTTGGCGATCTCCACCGACCGTTCGGCCACGGCCGAGGACTCGGCGGCATTGGCCGACACCTGGTCGATGGATTGGGCCATCTGATTGATCGCGGTGGAGGCTTCGGCGATCTGCTGGGCCTGGTGTTCCGAGGCCTGGGCCAGGTGCATGGCGGTAGCCTGGGTTTCCTGCACGGCGCCAGCCACTTCACCGGCGGTGAGGTTGATGGTCGCCACCAGGTCGCGCAACTGGTCCACCGAATAGTTGATGGAATCGGCGATGGTGCCGGTGAAGTCTTCAGTCACCGAGGCGGTCACGGTGAGGTCGCCGTCGGCCAGGTCTTCGATTTCGTCCAGCAGGCGCATGATCGCGTTCTGGTTGCGTTCGTTTTTCTCGGCAGTTTCACGCAGTTGGCGATTGGTTTCGCGCACCATCACCAGGCCGATCAGGATGATTGACGCCAGCGCCAGCAAGCCCAGGACATAGCCGCCGATAGTGTCGAGGGTGCGCCCGCCCGCCAGGTTTTCAAAACCGGTGGCCAGGTGCGAAGCCTCATCGAGCAGGGTTTGCGAGAGGCTGAAGATATTGCTCGCCGAGGCGCGCACCTGGAACAGTTGCGGCGATGTTTCGAGGATTTCATCCACGGAGCCCGAGACAAATTCGAACAGCTCGGCAATCTCCGCCAGGCGCGCACGGGCGTCGGGGTCTTGCACCTCGCTGATCTTCAGGCCAGCGCTGCCCTGGAGCATACCGGCCAGGACCTGGCCAAAACGGTTGGCATCGCGGCCAAAGGCGTCGGCGGCCTTGACCGCCGTGTCATCCCCGGCCAGCACCGTGTTGACTGCTCCCAAAATGCGCTCGGCCAACAACGATTGGCGCTGGGCCACGGCCACCTGGCTGGCGGGTGCACCGCGCTGCAGCAGGATCTCGACTACCTTTTCCGACTCGAGCTGCAATTGCGGCACGGTTTCGGCCAGGGTCGCCGCCACTTGATGCAGGGACAGCACCGTCTGCTCACTGGCCAGGATCACATCGGTGTTCTTCAGCAAGGCTTCCCAATCATGCTGCACGGCGCGCATTTCGCTGCGCACGGCGCTGGGCGCGGCAGGCAGGCCGGTGGCCGGGTCGCCTTTTTTCAGGTAGCCCCAGCGCTGGGCAAAATCATTGCGCGCCTCGCTCAATAGCCTGAACGCGGCGGCCTTGCCGGCCGCCGCCTCGGTGGCGTTCTTGGCAATGCGCTGGGACAGCACCCGCAGCTCGCCGGCGTGGCCGATGTACTGCTTGTCATAGGTGGACTGGGTGTTGAGGTACGCGAAGTTGGCGAACAGCAGCATGATGAAGATGATCAGCGCAATAAACAGCACGATGATCTGCGAACGGCTACGAGAGGCTTCCAGCGGTTTGACGGGCGTGGCGGTGCTCATGCGGCAACATCCAGAAAGCCCGGGGCCTGGGCCAGGGCGAAAGGGCTGAAGACCTGCCACAGCGGCTCGCCGCTGAACTGGCCTTGGATAAATGCAGCGCTGGCGGCGGGCACACTGGCGGATACCGGGCGCAATAGGTCCTGGGCAAAATGCTGCAGGCCGACCACTTCATCCACCAACAGGCCGACAAAGGTGTCTTCGTGTTCAATCACCAGCACCCGGCGCTGCTTGCGTGCGGTCGACAGCTCATAGCCGAAAAACCCGCACAGGTTGATCACCGGCAGCAAGCGCCCGCGCAGGTTGGCCACGCCCCGGACCCAAGGCTTGACCCCGGGCATCAGGGTGCAACGCGGCTCATGCAGCACTTCGGCAACTTCGCCCATGGGCGCTACATACCAATGCCCGCCCAGGCGAAAGCCGATGCCGCTCCAGCTGTGCGAGCGGGTTTCCTGGGATGGCAGGTCAGCGGCCAGCAGGCGGCAGCGGCGGTCGATGTCCAGCAGCAGCTCAAAGGCGGTTTGCGACTCGGTCATGGGAGCGTGCCGTCAGGGTTTGAGCACCGAGTTCAGGACTTCGATCAGCTTGTCTTCTTCCACCGGCTTGGTCAGGTACGCCTTGGCGCCCTGGCGTGCGCCCCAGATCTTGTCGGTTTCCTGGTCTTTGGTGGTGACGATGATGATCGGGATACCGTTGGTTTCCGGCTCCTTGGACAACTGGCGCGTGGCCTGGAAGCCATTGAGGCCGGGCATGACGATGTCCATCAACACCGCATCGGGTTTTTCCTGGCGGGCCAGGGCCACGCCGTCGGCACCATTTTCGGCCTTGAGGACCTGGTGCCCGTGCTTTTCCAGCATGCCGGTCAGTTTGTACATTTCAGTCGGCGAATCGTCGACGATCAGAACGCGTGCCATGGTTTTCCCCACTACATTGGTTGACGCAAGCCCTGGGGGCTGGGTCAATGTGCTTGTTCTACTGCGGCGAAACCCGGCACATAGGCCTTGATCGCACTCAGCAGTTCTTCCTTGCTGAAAGGCTTGGTCAAAAATTGATCGACGCCGACGATGCGCCCCTTGGCCTTGTCGAACAGGCCATCCCTGGACGACAGCATGATCACCGGGATGTCCTTGAACGCCGGGTTGTTCTTGACCAGGGCGCAGGTCTGATAGCCATCCAGGCGCGGCATCATGATGTCGACAAAGATGATGTGCGGGTGATGGTCAACGATCCTGGCCAGGGCATCAAAACCGTCGATGGCCGTGATGACTTCGCACCCTACGTTCTTCAACAGCGTTTCAGCGGTGCGGCGAATCGTTTTCGAATCGTCGATCACCATCACTTTCAAGGCGTTGGAATGCTGTTCCATATCTGCTCTACCATCGCCACAGCGAATCGGTTTTCGGTGTGTACTGCCGGATGCTGCCTGGGACGAGCGCCAAAACCCTTGCCGTGCAAGGGCCGACACGCCATGGCAGCCTTTTTAGCACAGACTGGGGAGGCAATCTATCGGCCGACCGGCAAGGTGGTTTTTCCTTGACCCACAACAGCCGCAGCGCCACTCTGACGCCACTTTTATGCGCCCTTATTTGCTAGAGGAAATCCCCCATGAGCGTTCGCGTCGGCATTGTCATGGACCCTATCGCCAGCATTTCCTATAAAAAGGATAGCTCGCTGGCCATGCTGCTGGCCGCCCAGGCCCGCGGCTGGACCCTGTTCTATATGGAACAGCGCGACCTTTACCAGGGCGACGGCGAAGCGCGGGCGCGGATGCGTCCCCTGCAGGTGTTCGCCAACCCTGAAAAGTGGTTTGAACTGCAAGACGAGATCGACAGCCCCCTGAGCGACCTGGACGTGATCCTGATGCGCAAGGATCCGCCGTTCGACATGGAGTTCGTCTACTCCACCTACCTGCTGGAGCAGGCCGAGCGTGCCGGTGTGCTGATCGTCAACAAGCCCCAGAGCCTGCGCGACTGCAACGAGAAGTTGTTCGCCACGCTGTTCCCGCAGTGCACGCCGCCCACCGTGGTCAGCCGCCGCGCCGACGTGCTGCGTGAATTTGCCGCCAAGCACGGCGATGTGATCCTCAAGCCGCTGGACGGCATGGGTGGCACCTCGATCTTCCGTCACCGCGCAGGCGACCCCAATCTGTCGGTGATCCTTGAGACCCTGACGGCCCTGGGCACCCAGCAGATCATGGGCCAGGCCTACCTGCCGGCGATCAAGGATGGCGACAAGCGCATCCTGATGATCGACGGCGAGCCGGTGGATTACTGCCTGGCACGTATCCCCGCGGCCGGCGAGACCCGTGGCAACCTCGCGGCGGGTGGGCGTGGCGAGGCCCGTCCGCTGAGCGACAAGGACCGCTGGATCGCCGCCCAGGTAGGCCCGACCCTGCGGGAGAAAGGCCTGCTGTTCGTAGGACTTGACGTAATTGGTGAGCACCTCACGGAAATCAACGTCACCAGCCCGACCTGTATCCGTGAAATAGACAACGCGTTCGGCACCAACATCGGCGAAATGCTCATGGCAGCGATTGCCGACAAGCTACAAGCCAAGTGACATAGAACAGCCGGAGGTCAGCCAACATTGCGCTATCATGCCCCACCTGTGAAACGCGCGATGTTGGTTTTCCTGTTATGACGCTTCCGTCCGACCTGCCCCCCGAATTCAGCCACAGCGGCGTACGCCCGGCTGATCGGCTCGGATTTACCCTATTTCTGGCAGCGCTGATTCATTTGGCGTTGATCCTCGGCCTGGGCTTCACGTTCGTCGAACCCCAGCAAATCAGCAAGACCCTGGAAATCACCCTCGCCACCTTCAAAAGTGAGAAGAAGCCCGAAAAGGCTGACTTCCTGGCCCAGGACAATCAGCAGGGCAGCGGCACCCTGGACAAAAAGGCAGTGCCCAAGACCACCGAAGTGGCGCCCTTCCAGGACAACAAGATCAATAAGGTCACGCCGCCTCCGGTAGCCAAGCCCGAGGTCAAGCAGGCCGCGCCCAAGGCCGCCGTCGCCACCATTGCGCCAAAACCCCAGAAGGCCGCGACCCAGCGCGAAGCCGTGAAGACTGAGCCTGCGCCAAGCAAACCCGCACCGACTTTCGACAGCTCGCAACTTTCCAGCGAAATCTCCAGCCTGGAGGCCGAACTGGCCAACGAGCAACAGCTGTATGCCAAACGCCCGCGCATCTACCGGCTCAACGCCGCCTCCACCATGCGCGACAAAGGCGCCTGGTATAAGGACGAATGGCGCAAGAAGGTCGAGCGCATCGGCAACCTGAACTACCCGGACGAGGCCCGGCGCCAGCAGATCTACGGCAACCTGCGCCTGCTGGTGTCGATCAACCGCGACGGCTCCTTATATGAAGTGCTGGTGCTGGAGTCGTCCGGCCAGCCCTTGCTGGACCAGGCGGCGCAACGCATCGTGCGCCTGGCCGCACCGTTCGCCCCGTTTACCGGCGACCTGAATGATATCGACCGCCTGGAAATCATCCGCACCTGGCGCTTTGCCAAGGGCGACCGCCTTTCCAGCAACTGATCAGCCCAGCGGTGCAGGAGCGAGCTTGCTCGCGAAGAACCTGAGGCCACCGCGTGCATTCTGACTGCCCGCGTTATCGTTGACGGTCTTCGCGAGCAAGCTCGCTCCTACAGCCCAAACAAACCCGCCAACCGATTTCCTACACATCCCCAGCTTGTCAGTTCGCCCCTCCAACGCCACACTAGCGGACATGAAAAATGTCAGCCCGACTTACCTCAAGCACCAATTCCTGATCGCCATGCCCCATATGGCCGACCCGAACTTTGCGCACACCTTGACCTATATCGTCGAGCACACGGCCAATGGCGCCATGGGGTTGGTGGTCAACCGCCCGCAGGACTTGAACCTGGCCGATATCCTTGAGCAACTGCGCCCGGAGATCGACCCACCCGCCAGTTGCCAGGCGGTGCCGATCTATTTCGGTGGCCCGGTGCAGACTGACCGGGGCTTTGTCCTGCACCCCAGCGGCCCGACGTTCCAGGCAACCGTCGACCTCGATGGCGTGTCCTTGTCCACCTCCCAGGACGTGCTGTTTGCCATCGCTGATGGCGCCGGCCCGCAGCAGAGCCTGATCACCCTGGGTTACGCAGGGTGGGAAGCCGGGCAACTGGAAGAAGAGTTGGCCAACAATGCCTGGCTGACGTGCCCCTTCGATGCCGACATTCTGTTCAATACTGCCAGCGAGCTGCGCCTCAATGCCGCTGCAAAGCAACTGGGGATCAACCTCAACCTGCTGACCAGCCAGGCGGGGCACGCCTGATGGCCCTGCGACTGATCCTCGGGTTTGACTACGGCACCAAGCAGATTGGCGTTGCGGTGGGCCAGGTCATCACCGGCCAGGCCCGCGAGCTGTGTACCTTGAAGGCACAAAACGGCATCCCGGACTGGAGTCAGGTCGAAGCCCTGATCAAGGAGTGGAAGCCCGACGCGGTGGTGGTCGGCCTGCCGCTGAACATGGACGGCACCCCCAGCGACATGTGCCTGCGCGCCGAAAAGTTCGCCCGCCGCCTCAACGGCCGCTACAACCTGCCCTTCTATACCCACGATGAGCGCCTGACGACCTTCGAGGCCAAGGGTGAGCGTCGCGACCGTGGCGGGCAGAAAGGCAGCTACCGCGACAACCCGGTCGACGCCATTGCCGCCGCCTTGCTGCTGCAGGGCTGGCTGGATGAAAACACCGCTTTATTTGAATCCTGACTGACGCGGCTTGCCGCGTCTTCTTACGTTTGAGCCCGGACTTTGCCAGCGTCACGCTGCCCGAGCCCTTGAAGGAGCCACCATGAGCCTGCCCAATCCCGCCGAACTGATCCGTCAGATGGCGACGAGCCTCACGACCCACCTGCAACACCGCGCCATCAGCGAGCCGCGTTTCATCGGTATCCGTACCGGTGGCGTGTGGGTCGCCCAGGCGTTGCTGCAAGAGCTGGGCAGTGACTCGCCCCTGGGCACCCTGGATGTGTCCTTCTACCGCGATGACTTCAGCCAGAACGGCCTGCACCCGCAAGTGCGCCCGTCTGCGCTGCCCTTTGAAATCGAAGGCCAGCACCTGGTACTGATCGATGACGTGCTGATGAGCGGGCGTACCATCCGTGCAGCCATGAACGAGCTGTTCGACTACGGCCGCCCGGCCAGCATCACCCTGGTCTGCCTGCTCGACCTCGAGGCTGGCGAACTGCCGATCAGCCCGGATGTGGTGGGTGCCACCCTGTCGCTTTCAGCCCAACAGCGGGTAAAATTGTCCGGTCCCACGCCGCTCGAACTCGAACTGCAAGACCTCGCCCTTTAAACCGCCTTGTAAAGAGTCCCCGCGATGACGCCTCTAGATGCCAAGCGCCCGCTGCAGCTCAACGCTCAGGGCCAGCTGCAACACTTCCTGTCCCTCGACGGCCTGCCCCGCGAATTGCTCACCGAAATCCTCGACACTGCCGACTCTTTCCTTGAAGTCGGCGGCCGGGCGGTGAAGAAAGTCCCGCTGCTGCGCGGCAAAACCATTTGCAACGTGTTCTTCGAGAACTCGACACGCACCCGCACCACCTTCGAGTTGGCGGCCCAACGCCTGTCAGCCGACGTGATCACCCTGAACGTCTCCACCTCGTCGGCGAGCAAGGGCGAAACCCTGCTCGACACCCTGCGCAACCTGGAGGCCATGGCGGCCGACATGTTCGTGGTGCGCCATGGCGACTCGGGCGCGGCGCACTTTATCGCCGAGCACGTGTGCCCACAGGTGGCGATCATCAACGGCGGCGATGGCCGTCACGCCCACCCGACCCAGGGCATGCTCGACATGCTCACCATCCGTCGGCACAAGGGGGGCTTCGAAAACCTCTCGGTGGCCATCGTTGGCGACATCCTGCACTCGCGGGTGGCGCGCTCGAACATGCTGGCCCTGAAAACCCTCGGCTGCCCGGATATCCGCGTGATCGCGCCGAAAACCCTGCTGCCTATCGGCATCGAGCAATACGGGGTCAAGGTCTACACCGACATGACCGAAGGCCTGAAGGACGTGGATGTGGTGATCATGCTGCGCCTGCAACGCGAGCGCATGGCCGGTGGCCTGCTGCCCAGCGAAGGTGAGTTCTACCGCCTGTTCGGCCTGACCACCGCGCGCCTGGCAGGCGCCAAGCCGGATGCGATTGTCATGCACCCTGGCCCGATCAACCGTGGGGTGGAGATTGAGTCGGCAGTGGCCGACGGCCCGCACTCGGTGATTCTCAACCAGGTCACCTACGGCATCGCGGTACGCATGGCCGTACTGTCCATGGCCATGAGCGGGCAAACCGCCCAACGTCAATTCGAGCAGGAGAAGGCCCAGTGAAGCTCAGCATTCTCGGCGCCCGAGTCATCGATCCGGCCAGCGGCCTGGATCAAGTTACGGATCTGCACCTGGAAGCCGGCAAGATCATTGCCATCGGCGCCGCCCCCAGTGGTTTCAGCCCGGTCGAGAGCATCGACGCCAAAGGCCTGGTGGCCGCGCCAGGCCTGGTAGACCTGAACGTCGCCCTGCGCGAGCCGGGCTACAGCCGCAAAGGCAGCATCGCCAGCGAAACCCGCGCCGCGGCTGCAGGCGGTGTCACTAGCCTGTGCTGCCCACCGCAAACCAAACCGGTGCTGGACACCTCGGCCGTGGCCGAGTTGATCCTCGACCGCGCCCGCGAGGCCGGCAATTGCAAAGTGTTCCCCATCGGCGCCCTGAGCAAAGGCCTGGATGGCGAGCAACTGGCCGAGCTGATTGCCCTGCGTGACGCCGGCTGCGTAGCCTTCGGCAATGGCCTGGAGAGTTTTCGCAGCACCCGCACCCTGTGCCGGGCCCTGGAATACGCCGCCACCTTCGATCTGACCGTGATCTTCCACTCCCAGGACCACGACCTGGCCGAAGGCGGCCTGGCCCACGAAGGCCCCACCGCCAGCTTCCTCGGCCTTGCGGGCATCCCGGAAACCGCAGAAACCGTGGCCCTGGCCCGTGACCTGCTGTTGGTGGAACAAAGCGGCGTACGCGCGCACTTCAGCCAACTGACCAGCGCCCGTGGCGTGGCCCTGATTGCCCAGGCCCAGGCCCGTGGCTTGCCGGTGACCGCCGATGTGGCGTTGTACCAGCTGATCCTGACGGATGAGGCGCTGATCGACTTCTCCAGCCTGTACCACGTACAACCACCACTGCGCACCCGCGCCGACCGTGATGGTTTGCGTGCGGCGGTGAAGTCGGGGGTGGTTTCGGCGATCTCCAGCCATCACCAACCCCACGAACGGGATGCCAAGCTGGCACCGTTTGGCGCCACAGAGCCTGGGATCAGCAGCGTCGAACTGCTGCTGCCGTTGGCGATGACGCTGGTGGAGGATGGTTTGCTGGACTTGCCAACGTTGCTCGCACGCCTGAGTTCAGGCCCGGCGCAAGCGCTGCGCCTGCCGGCGGGCAAGCTGGCGGTGGGTTCGGCGGCGGATCTGGTGCTGTTTGATCCGGCCAGTTCCACTGTCGCCGGCGAGCACTGGTTGTCCAGGGGTGAAAACTGCCCGTTCATCGGGCATAGCTTGCCGGCGAATGTGCGTTACACCCTGGTGGATGGGCGGATCAGCTACCAGGCTTGATCCAGAACTGAAGCGGGCACAGTCAAATGTGGGAGCGGGCTTGCTCGCGAAAGCGGTGTATCAGTTAACAAATAGGTCGACTGATACACTGCTTTCGCGAGCAAGCCCGCTCCCACAATTAGATCCTCACAAGGCTGGAGATGATCAGCGACCGCCCAGCCGCTCGGCATTGCGCACCGAAATCTGCGTGTTCAGCGTCCAGAAGTCATACAGCACGCCAATCAGGAACAAGCCTCCGGTCACCAGGTACAACAGGCCGGTGAGCCATTTGCCCTGATACATGCGGTGCAAGCCAAACACCCCAAGAAACGCCAACAGAATCCAGGCCACGTTGTATTCAATGGGCCCGGCGGTAAAACGCAGGTCGGCTTCGCGGTCCATTGCCGGGATCAGAAACAGGTCGATCAACCAGCCAATGCCCAGCAAACCAAAGGTGAAGAACCAGATCGTCCCGGTCACCGGCTTGCCGTAATAGAAGCGGTGCGCCCCAGTGAATCCGAAGATCCAGAGCAGGTAACCGATCATCTTGCTGTGGGTGTCCTGTTGCGAAACGCCCTGTCGATAGGTGTTCATGAATGACCTCTTTTGCCTCGATAGATAAATATTTCTGGTTTCTTTGTGACTTTTTTACAGGCACCCGACGTACGGCAAATGATATCGTCGCTCCCCTCAAAGCCTTATGCCGCCTGACTTGTGTAGGACAATTGCGACAGTTCGTCGCGGTTTTCCTGATTTTGACGTCAAGGTTCAGTCGACAAACGGCCTGAGAAAGACACTAAAAGCTGTTATAAAGTTGCGCGCAAACCAACAAGAGCCTGCCTTATGCGACCATTTTTAAAGACATGGCTAACCATTTGCCTATTGATGCCACTGGCCGCCCACGCCACCAATCGTGAGCAACGACTTCCGAACGTTAATGGTTTCACCCCTAAAGTTCACGCCACTACCAACTCTGCCAAATCGGTAAAACTCACCGTCAAGCGCCCGACTCAAGTGAGCAAGGCCCACGGTAAAGCAGTTTCCGGCCTGGTAGCGAGCAATAACCAGCAAAGCAGCAAAGTCCTCAGCCGTGCCGTAAACGTGCTGGGTACTCCTTATCGTTGGGGCGGCAGCAGCCCAAGTAAAGGCTTTGATTGCAGCGGCCTGGTGAAATACGCCTTCAATGATGTGGCTGCGGTGGATTTGCCACGCACCTCCAATGCAATGGCCAGTGGCCACGGGCAGAAGGTTGATCGCAAGGATTTGAAGCCCGGCGACCTATTGTTCTTCAAGCTCAAGAGCCGCCAGGTCAACCATGTAGCCATCTACCTGGGCAACGACCGTTTTATCCACGCGCCGCGCCGTGGCAAGTCGGTCAGCATCGACACCCTGAAAAAGCCGTTCTGGAACAAGAACTACGTGATTGCCAAGCGCGTGCTGCCTAAAGAGCAGAACAACCTGCGCATTGTGCAACGCTGATTCAAGGCTGAAATGCGGTAAACATGTGGGAGCGGGCTTGCTCGCGAATGCAATAGATCAGCCACCAAAGAGGGTGACTGACACACCGCATTCGCGAGCAAGCCCGCTCCCACATTTGATTTTTATTGCCCGCAAGACCTCACATGTCGGTAGGCACCCTCGCCTTCTGCTGCGCCTCTTCGCGGCTGACCAGCCCCTGACTCACCAGCCCCTTCAAGCTCATATCCAACGTCTTCATCCCCAACGCCCCACCCGTCTGGATCGCCGAATACAACTGCGCCACCTTGTCCTCGCGGATCAGGTTACGGATCGCCGGTGTACCGAGCATGATTTCATGGGCCGCCACGCGCCCGCCGCCGACTTTTTTCAGCAGCACCTGGGAAACCACCGCCTGCAGCGACTCCGAGAGCATCGAGCGGACCATGGCCTTTTCCCCCGCGGGGAACACATCCACCAGCCGGTCCACGGTCTTTGCCGCCGAACTGGTGTGCAGGGTGCCAAATACCAGGTGCCCGGTTTCAGCCGCCGTCAGGGCCAGGCGGATGGTTTCCAGGTCGCGCAACTCGCCGACCAGGATCACATCCGGGTCTTCGCGCAGCGCAGAACGCAGGGCGGCGGAGAAACTGTGGGTATCGCGATGCACCTGGCGCTGGCTGATCAGCGCCGTGCGCGGTTCATGGACAAATTCGATAGGGTCTTCAAGGGTCAGGATGTGCTGCTGGCGGGTGTTGTTGAGGTAATCGATCATCGCCGCCAGGGTGGTGGACTTGCCCGAGCCCGTGGCCCCGGTCACCAGCACCAGCCCCCTGGGCAGTTCGGCGATGCGCCGGAACACGTCGCCCAGCCCCAGGCTTTCCAGGCTCTGTACCCGGGAGGGAATCGCGCGAAACACCGCGCCCATCCCTCGGTGCTGCTGGAACACATTGGCGCGAAAGCGCGCCACACCGGGCAACTCGAAGGAAAAATCCGTTTCAAGAGATGTTTCGAAATCCTTTTGCTGGTGTTTATTCATGATCGGGCTGAGTAAGTCCGCTACTTGCGTAGCACTCAATGGGGGCCAGTCGAGTGGCACAACCTCGCCATCGACTCGCATCCTCGGCGCCAACCCTGCCGACAGATGCAGGTCGGAGGCGCCCCGGCTGACGCTGGCGGTCAGCAGTTCAGTGATGTCCATAGGGCTATCCATTTCCAGTAGAATGCCGCGGACTCCATATCCACGGGCGCAACTTGAATGTCGACCATAGCAGACAATATTGGCCTGGTTAGTCAGCGGATCCGTGCTGCGGCCCAGGCCGTGCAGCGCGATGAATCCAGCGTGCATTTGCTGGCGGTCAGCAAGACCAAGCCCGCGCAAGCCGTGCGCGAAGCCTATGCCGCCGGGATGCATGACTTCGGTGAAAACTACTTGCAGGAAGCCCTCGGCAAACAAGCCGAATTAACCGACCTGCCCTTGAGTTGGCACTTCATCGGCCCCATTCAATCGAACAAGACGCGCGCTATCGCCGAGAACTTCGCTTGGGTGCATTCCGTGGACCGCCTGAAAATCGCCCAACGCCTGTCGGAGCAACGCCCGGCCGACCTGCCGCCGCTCAATATCTGCGTTCAGGTCAATGTCAGTGGCGAAGCCAGCAAGTCCGGCTGTACACCCGCCGATTTGCCAGCGCTGGCCGAGGCGATCCAGGCCCTGCCGCGCTTGAAGCTGCGTGGCCTGATGGCGATCCCCGAGCCCACCGACGACCGTGCGCAGCAAAATGCGGCGTTTGCGAAGGTGCGTGACTTGCAAGCGAGCCTGAACCTGGGGCTCGACACACTTTCCATGGGCATGAGCCATGACCTTGAGTCGGCCATTGCCCAAGGGGCCACGTGGGTGCGGATCGGTACCGCCCTGTTTGGTGCCCGCGACTACGGCCAGCCATGAAATGGCTGACTTCCATCTGAGTAAGGACCTGTCATGAGCAGCACGCGTATAGCCTTTATCGGCGCCGGTAACATGGCGGCCAGCCTGATCGGCGGCCTGCGGGCCAAGGGCCTGGACGCTTCGCAGATTCGCGCCAGCGATCCGGGCGCCGAGACCCGCGCCCGGGTGAGCGCCGAGCACGGTATCGAAACCTTTGCCGACAACGCCGAAGCCATCCAGGGCGTCGACGTGATTGTGCTGGCGGTCAAGCCACAGGCCATGAAAGCCGTGTGCGAAGCGTTGCGCCCAAGCCTGGCACCGCAACAACTGGTGGTGTCGATTGCCGCCGGCATCAATTGCGCCAGCATGAACAACTGGCTCGGCGCCCAGCCCATCGTACGTTGCATGCCCAACACGCCATCACTGCTGCGCCAAGGCGTCAGCGGCCTGTACGCCACCACCCAAGTGAGCGCCGAGCAACGTGAGCAGGCCCAGGAGCTGTTGTCGGCCGTGGGTGTGGCCCTGTGGCTGGACGAGGAACAGCAACTGGACGCCGTCACCGCTGTGTCCGGCAGTGGCCCGGCGTATTTCTTCCTGCTGGTCGAAGCCATGACCGCGGCTGGCGTGAAGCTGGGCCTGCCACGGGAAATCGCCGAGCAACTGACTCAGCAAACCGCCCTCGGCGCCGCGCATATGGTGGTGTCCAGCGATGTGGACGCGGCCGAGTTGCGTCGTCGCGTGACCTCGCCCAATGGCACCACGCAGGCTGCCATCGAATCGTTCCAGGCCGGGGGCTTTGAAGCCCTGGTCGAAAAAGCACTGGGTGCCGCCGCGAATCGCTCGGCAGAAATGGCCGAACAGCTGGGCAAATAATCGTCCCCAACATAGGAATTAAACATGCTCGGAATCAATGACGCTGCCATTTTCATCATCCAGACCCTGGGCAGCCTGTATCTGCTGATCGTGCTGATGCGCTTTATCCTGCAACTGGTGCGGGCGAACTTCTATAACCCGCTGTGCCAGTTCGTAGTGAAAGCCACACAACCGTTGCTCAAGCCGCTGCGTCGAGTTATCCCGAGCCTGTTCGGCCTGGACATGTCATCGCTGGTGCTGGCGCTGCTGCTGCAGATCCTGCTGTTTGTGGTGATCCTGATGCTCAACGGCTACCAGGCCTTCACCGTGCTGCTGCTGCCTTGGGCGCTGATTGGTGTTTTCTCGCTGTTTTTGAAAATCATCTTCTGGTCGATGATCATCAGTGTGATCCTGTCGTGGGTCGCACCAGGCAGCCGCAGCCCAGGCGCCGAACTGGTCGCCCAGATTACCGAACCGGTGTTGGCACCGTTCCGTCGCCTGATCCCCAACCTGGGCGGCCTGGATATCTCGCCGATCTTCGCGTTTATCGCGATCCAATTACTGCAAAGCTGGGTGATTCCGCGCCTGGCGTTTTACGCGTTCATGCCCAAGGAGCTCTTCGGGCTGATCTGAATGCGCCAACTCATGTGGGAGGTGGCGTGCTCCCTCCCACATTTTGTATCTGTGCACTGGTGCAGACCTTTGCTTGCCGCTAGCCCCCCCGCTCTTTAGACTTACGCCTCATTTAAACGAGAGCAGGGTCGATGCCAGCTGCCTTCCCCCCCGATTCTGTTGGACTGGTCGTGCCCCAAGTGGCGCACTTCAGCGAACCCCTGGCCCTGGCCTGCGGTCGATCGCTGCCGGCCTATGACCTGATCTATGAAACCTACGGCCAGCTGAACGCCACGGCGAGCAATGCCGTGCTGATCTGCCACGCCCTTTCTGGCCATCACCACGCCGCCGGCTACCACAGCGCCGACGAGCGCAAGCCCGGCTGGTGGGACAGTTGCATCGGCCCCGGCAAGCCCATCGACACCAATAAGTTCTTTGTGGTCAGCCTGAACAACCTCGGCGGCTGCAACGGCTCCACCGGCCCCAGCAGCCTCAACCCGGAGACCGGCAAGCCGTTCGGCGCCGACTTCCCGGTGCTGACCGTGGAAGACTGGGTGCACAGCCAGGCGCGCCTGGCCGACCTGCTCGGCATAAGCCAGTGGGCAGCGGTGATCGGCGGCAGCCTGGGCGGCATGCAGGCGCTGCAATGGACCATCACTTACCCCGACCGCGTGCGCCATTGCCTGGCCATCGCCTCGGCCCCCAAGTTGTCGGCGCAGAACATCGCGTTCAACGAAGTGGCGCGCCAGGCAATCCTCACCGACCCCGAGTTCCACGGTGGTTCGTTCCAGGAAGCCGGGGTGATCCCCAAGCGCGGCTTGATGCTGGCGCGGATGGTCGGGCATATCACCTACCTGTCGGATGACTCCATGGGCGAGAAATTCGGCCGCGGGCTCAAGAGCGAGAAGCTCAACTACGACTTCCACAGCGTCGAATTCCAAGTCGAAAGCTACCTGCGTTACCAGGGCGAGGAGTTCTCCGGGCGTTTCGACGCCAACACCTACCTGCTGATGACCAAGGCCCTGGACTACTTCGACCCGGCGGCAAACTTTGATGACGACCTGGCGAAGACCTTCGAGGGTGCCACCGCCAAGTTCTGCGTGATGTCGTTCACCACCGACTGGCGCTTCTCCCCGGCCCGCTCGCGGGAACTGGTGGATGCGCTGATGGCCGCCCGCAAAGACGTGTGCTACCTGGAGATCGATGCACCGCAAGGCCACGACGCCTTCCTGATCCCGATCCCGCGCTACCTGCAGGCGTTCAGCAACTACATGAACCGCATTACATTGTGAGAAAGCCATGAGAGCCGACCTGGAAATCATCCAAGACTGGATCCCCGCCGGCAGCCGCGTGCTCGACCTGGGTTGCGGCGATGGCGAACTGCTGAGCTGGCTGCGCGACAACAAGCAAGTCACCGGCTATGGCCTGGAAAACGACCCGGACAACATCGCCCAGTGCGTGGCCAAGGGCATCAACGTGATCGAGCAGGACCTGGACAAGGGCCTGGGCAACTTTGCCAGCAACAGCTTCGATATCGTGGTGATGACCCAGGCCCTGCAGGCCGTGCACTACCCGGATCGGATTCTCGACGAGATGTTGCGCGTCGGCCGCCAGTGCATCATCACCTTCCCCAATTTCGGCCACTGGCGCTGCCGCTGGTACCTGGCCACCAAGGGCCGGATGCCGGTATCGGATTTCTTGCCGTACACCTGGTACAACACGCCGAACATTCACTTCTGCACCTTCGAAGATTTCGAGGCGTTGTGCAGTGGGCGTGAAGCCAAGGTCATCAACCGCCTTGCCGTCGATCAGCAGCATCGCCACGGCTGGGCGAGTAAGCTATGGCCTAATCTTTTGGGTGAAATCGGAATTTATCGGGTCAGCAGTCCTGGCCTGACCGATCATCAGATTGCCGTCTAACCATTTTCGAGGAGGACGATCATGAGTCGCCTGGCTATTTTTCTACTCACCGCCTGCCTGGGCGCCAGCGCCATGGCCGCCGGCCCTATCGACAGTAACCGGCAGAAGGCGTTTGGTGATATCACCGTGCACTACAGCACCTTCACCTCCAGCTTCCTGCAACCCGAGACGGCCCAGGCCGTGGGTGTGGTGCGCAGCAAGAACAAGGGCATGATCAACGTCTCGGTGATCAAGGGCGTGGAGCCTGTGGCCGCGCAAGTGACCGGCACGATCAAGGACTTGACCGGCAAGAGCGAAATGCTGACGTTCAAGCAGATCACCGAAAAAGGCGCGATCTACTACCTCGCCCCCTACTCGGTGCCGCAGCAGGAATTCCGCACCTTTACCATCAATGTTGAAACCGGCGGCAAGGCCCACGGTTTCAGTTTCACCCAAGAACTGTTCCCGGCCGAATAATGAACCTGACACAACTCGTACTGGCCAGCCACAACGCCGGCAAACTCAAGGAACTCCAGGCCATGCTCGGCGAATCGGTGCAATTGCGCTCGATTGGCGAGTTCAGCCAGGTGGAACCCGAAGAAACCGGCCTGTCGTTCGTCGAAAACGCCATCCTCAAGGCCCGCAATGCCGCGCGCATTTCCGGTCTGCCGGCACTGGCCGACGATTCTGGCCTGGCCGTGGACTTCCTCGGCGGCGCCCCTGGCATCTATTCGGCGCGGTATGCCGACGGCAAAGGCGACGCGGCGAACAATGCCAAGTTGCTGGACGCGCTCAAGGATGTACCGGACGCGATGCGTGGCGCGCAGTTCGTGTGCGTGCTGGCCCTGGTGCGGCATGCCGATGACCCGCTGCCGATTCTCTGCGAAGGCCTGTGGCACGGGCGCATCCTGCATGCCGCCAGTGGCGAGCATGGGTTTGGCTATGACCCACTGTTCTGGGTGCCGGAGCGCAATGTCTCCAGCGCCGAACTGAGCCCGGCCGACAAGAACCAGATCAGCCACCGCGCCCGCGCAATGGCTTTGCTGCGCCAGCGTCTGGGCTTGAAATGACCCAGAACACCTCCGCGCAGCCACTGATCCTCGGTGGCGCGCAAACACCTCGGGCGGCCCTGCCAGTGCTGCCGCCCCTGGCGCTGTACATCCACATCCCGTGGTGCGTGCGTAAATGCCCCTATTGCGACTTCAACTCCCACACCGCCAGTAAGGTGCTGCCGGAGCAAGAGTATGTCGATGCGTTGCTGGCGGACCTGGATCAGGATCTGCACGCGGTGTATGGTCGCGAGTTGAGCTCGATCTTCTTTGGCGGCGGCACGCCTAGCCTGTTCAGTGCTGCGGCACTGGGCCGATTGCTGGAGGGCGTGGAGCAACGCATACCGTTTGCCCGCGACATCGAGATCACCCTGGAAGCCAACCCCGGCACCTTCGAGCAGGAGAAGTTCGTCGCCTATCGCAAGCTGGGGATCAATCGCCTGTCCATCGGCATCCAGAGCTTCCAGCAGGAAAAACTCAAGGCCCTGGGCCGCATTCACAACGGCGACGAAGCCGTGCGCGCCGCCGGCATGGCGCGCCAGGCCGGGTTCGATAACTTCAACCTGGACCTGATGCACGGTTTGCCCGATCAATCCCTGGACGATGCCTTGAGCGACCTGCGCCAGGCCATCGCCCTCAAGCCGACCCACCTGTCGTGGTACCAGCTGACCCTGGAACCCAACACAGTGTTCTGGAACCAGCCGCCGACGCTGCCGGAAGACGACACCCTGTGGGATATCCAGGAAGCCGGCCAAGCCCTGCTCGCCGCCCACGGATACGCCCAGTACGAAGTTTCGGCCTATGCCCAGCCGGGTCGCCCCGCACGGCATAACCTCAACTACTGGAGCTTTGGCGACTTTATTGGCATCGGTGCCGGCGCCCACGGCAAGCTCAGCCATCCTGACGGGCGCATCGTGCGCACCTGGAAGACTCGCGCACCAAAGGACTACCTCAACCCGGCCAAAAGCTTTCAGGCAGGCATGAAAGAGCTGACCAACGAAGAGTTGCCTTTCGAGTTCCTGATGAACGCCCTGCGCCTTACCGACGGCGTTGAAGCCAGGCTTTACGCCGAACGCACGGGCCTGGACCTGGCCAGCCTGGACGAGGCCCGGCGCGAGGCAGAACAAAGTGGCTTATTGCAGGTCGAACCGTCACGCCTGGCGGCCACCGACCGTGGGCAACTCTTTCTCAATGACCTGCTGCAGAAGTTTTTGAGCTGATCGCTCTAAGGAAATCCCATGGATCTGGTACTCGACCTGCTTGCCACCGTATCCCGCTGGAGCCGCAGTAACCTGTCAGAAATATCCCTGGCGCTTGTCGGCTGCTTGCTGGTGCTGTTCGGTGCCGACATCAAGGGCTGGGTCGAAGCGCGCCTGGGCAACATCGCCGGCGCCTTGCGCGTACCGTTGATGGCCCTGCTGTGCATGATCGGCAGCGGTGCCGCGCTGATCTACGCCACGCCGTGGATTGTGCGGGGGTTGAGCCAGTTCAATAACTACAGTTTGGCGCCGGTGTTGCTGGTGGTGCTGGTGTTGATTGGCGTGGTTGCCGACCGCCGCTGACCAAAAGCCCACCACCAAAAAACTGTAGGAGCGAGCTTGCTCGCGAAGAACGTCAACGATAACGCCGAGCTATCAGGTAGCCCGTGTCGCCTGCCCGTTTTTCGCGAGCAAGCTCGCTCCTACAGTTGATCGCATTTCAGTCTTCTAGCTGATCAAGCCAGCTTTTCGAACTTCAAATCCCATGCTGGTGATCGGGCACTCGGCCGGGACTGACTAAAAGCCCAACACCACAAAACTGTAGGAGCGAGCTTGCTCGCGAAGAACGTTAACGATAACGCCGAGCTATCAGGTAGCCCGCGTCGCCTGTCCGTTTTTCGCGAGCAAGCTCGCTCCTACAGTTGATCGCATTTCAGTCTTCTAGCTGATCAAGCCAGCTTTTCGAACTTCAAATCCCAAACCCCATGCCCCAATCGCTCGCCACGGCGTTCGAACTTGGTGATCGGGCGCTCGGCCGGGCGTGGCACGCATTGACCGTCTTCGGCCAGGTTGCGGTAGCCAGGGGCGACGTTCATCACTTCCAGCATGTACTCCGCGTACGGTTCCCAGTCGGTGGCCATGTGCAGGATGCCGCCCACTTTCAGCTTGCTGCGTACCAGTTCCGCGAAGGAGGCCTGGACGATGCGGCGCTTGTGGTGGCGGCTCTTGTGCCATGGATCCGGGAAAAACAGCATCAGGCGGTCGAGGCTGTTGTCGGCAATGCAGCGGTTGAGCACTTCGATCGCGTCGCAGTCGTAGACACGCAGGTTTTTCAGGCCCTGGGTCAGCACGCCGTTAAGCAATGCACCTACGCCCGGACGGTGGACTTCCACGCCGATAAAATCTTGCTCGGGCGACGCTGCGGCCATTTCCAGCAGGGAATGGCCCATGCCGAAGCCGATTTCCAGGGAGCGCGGGGCCGAACGGCCAAACACCTGGTCGAAGTCCACCGGCGCATCGGCCAGGGGCAGGACGAACAACGGCGTGCCCTGGTCCAGGCCCTTTTGCTGGCCTTCGGTCATGCGCCCGGCACGCATCACAAAGCTTTTGATGCGGCGGTGCTTGGACTCGTCGCCTTCTTCCACGGGGTTCGGCGTTTCGTTTGATTCAGTCATCAATGGCTCTTACTTGATCAGACCATCCAGCGGCGAGGAGGCGCTGGCGTAAAGTTTTTTCGGCATACGCCCGGCGAGGTACGCCAGGCGGCCGGCGACAATCGCGTGTTTCATGGCTTCGGCCATCATGATCGGCTGTTGCGCGTTGGCGATAGCGGAGTTCATCAGCACCGCCTCGCAGCCCAGCTCCATGGCGATAGTGGCGTCGGACGCGGTACCGACGCCGGCATCCACCAGTACCGGGATCTTCGCTTCTTCGAGGATGATCTGCAGGTTGTATGGGTTGCAGATCCCCAGGCCAGTACCGATCAGGCCGGCCAGCGGCATAACCGCGATGCAGCCGATTTCGGCCAGTTGGCGCGCGATGATCGGGTCATCGCTGGTGTAGACCATCACGTCAAAACCTTCCTTGACCAGGGTTTCAGCGGCCTTGAGGGTTTCGATCACGTTGGGGAACAGGGTTTTCTGATCAGCCAGCACCTCCAGCTTCACCAGATTGTGGCCGTCGAGCAGCTCACGGGCCAGGCGGCAAGTGCGCACGGCTTCGATGGCGTCGTAGCAACCGGCGGTGTTGGGCAGGATGGTGTAGCGATCCGGCGGCAGGATATCCAGCAAGTTCGGTTCGCCCGGGTTCTGGCCGATGTTGGTGCGGCGCACCGCCACCGTCACGATCTCGGCGCCCGAGGCTTCGATAGCCAGGCGGGTTTCTTCCATGTCGCGGTATTTACCGGTGCCTACCAGCAAACGCGACTGGTAGGTACGACCGGCCAGGACGAAGGGCTTGTCGCTACGAACGATGCTCATGGGAAATCCTCGAGTTGGGGTGAGGTTCTGCAGAATTCGGGTAGTTGCCCCAGGGCTAGCCGCCGCCGATGGCGTGGACCACTTCGACCTGGTCGCCTTCGGCAAGGGCGGTTTCGGTGTGCTGGCTACGCGGCACGATATCCTGGTTGAGCTCCACTGCGACGCGACGCCCGGTCAGTTCCAGACGGGTCAGCAGGGCCGCGACGGTTTCACCGTCGGGCAGTTCATAGGATTCGCCGTTCAATTGAATGCGCATGCCACGGGCCGCCATCGTTTTTAGGGGCCAGCATTCTAGCCTGATCGTGACCTGAAGGTCAGCTACAAGCGTCAGGCGGTCAGTTGCAGGCGCCAGGCGGCGAGCCCCAGGCACAGCCAGCCAATCAGGAATGCCAGGCCGCCAAACGGGGTGATGATCCCCAGTTTGCCGATGCCGACGGTAGTCAACAGATACAGGCTACCGGAGAACAACAGGATACCGATGCTGAACGACACCCCCGCCCACATCACCAGGCGCCCGGGAATATGCGCCGCCAGCAAGGCCACGCCAAACAACGCCAGGGCATGCACCAGTTGGTAAGTCACGCCGGTATGGAAAATCGCCAGGTATTCAGCACTCAGGCTTTTTTTCAGGCCATGGGCAGCGAACGCGCCGAGGGCAACACCGGTAAAACCGAAAAAGGCAGCCAACATCAGAAAGCCACGCAGCATGAGGAACTCCAGTCAGACTCAAAGGGCCGGGTCTGTATAATGGCCCGCTCAACGGGTTCGGCCAAGCCATCTCTATGCTGCGTGTCCTCTTCAGTCGTTTTCTCAAAGTCGTGAAATGGTTCGTCATCGCCAGTGTTTTGCTGGTGCTGCTGTTTCGTGTCGTCCCGCCACCGTTCACCGCGCTGATGGTCGAGCGCAAGATCGAATCCTGGGTCGACGGCGAGCCTATTGACCTGCAACGCAGTTGGGTGCCGTGGGACGAGATCTCCGATGACCTGAAATTGGCGGTCATGGCCGGCGAAGACCAGCGTTTCCCGCAGCATTGGGGTTTTGACTTTGGCGCGATCCAGGCCGCCCTGCTGCATAACGAGCGCGGCGGCTCGCTGCGTGGCGCCAGCACGTTGAGCCAGCAGGTGTCGAAGAACCTGTTCCTGTGGGCAGGCCGCAGTTATCTGCGCAAGGGCCTGGAGGCCTGGTTTACCGGATTGATCGAGATTCTCTGGCCCAAGCAACGGATCCTTGAGGTGTACTTGAACAGCGTGGAGTGGGATGAGGGGGTGTTTGGCGCAGAGGCGGCAGCGCGACACCATTTCGGGGTGAGTGCCAAGGGGCTTTCGCGGCAGCAGGCCAGCTATCTGGCCGCAGTGCTACCTAATCCGCGGGCTTGGAGTGCCAGCCACCCAACCGCGTATGTGGCGCGGCGGGCGGCTTGGATTCGCCAGCAGATGGGGCAGTTGGGTGGCACGGGCTACTTGAATGAGCTGAACACCACGCGAAAGGCGCCGTGGTCCAACTGACGCCACACAAAGCCGGCTCCTACAGGGGCGTGACACAAAAAAAATGCCCCGATCTTTCGATCGGGGCATTTTTTTGGCCGTTCGCTGCGTGTTAGGCGGCGATCGACAGTTTCAGCTTGTTCATCGCGCTCTTCTCAAGCTGACGAATCCGCTCGGCCGACACGTTGTACTTTTGCGCCAGGTCGTGCAGCGTGGCTTTTTCTTCTGCCAGCCAACGCTGGTAGAGGATGTCACGGCTGCGATCGTCCAGCACTTCCAGTGCTTCGTGCAGGTTGTGGTTGGAGTTGTCGCTCCAATCGGCATCTTCCAGTTGACGCGCCGGGTCGTACCGGTGGTCTTCCAGGTAGTTGGCCGGCGATTGGAAGGCGCTGTCGTCGTCCGCTTCAGCGGCCGGGTCGAAGGCCATGTCATGGCCGGTCAGGCGACTTTCCATCTCGCGCACTTCCCGAGGCTCCACACCGAGGCTTTCAGCCACACGGTGGACTTCCTCGTTGTTCAGCCACGCCAGGCGTTTCTTCTGGCTGCGCAGGTTGAAGAACAGCTTGCGCTGGGCCTTGGTGGTCGCCACTTTCACAATGCGCCAGTTGCGCAGGATGAACTCGTGGATTTCCGCCTTGATCCAGTGCACGGCGAACGACACCAACCGCACACCCATTTCCGGGTTAAAGCGCTTTACAGCCTTCATCAGGCCGACGTTGCCTTCCTGGATCAGGTCAGCCTGGGCCAGGCCGTAGCCGCTATAGCTACGGGCGATATGTACGACAAAACGCAGGTGGGCGAGCACCATCTGCCGAGCCGCCCCCAAATCCTGCTCATAGTAGAGACTCTCGGCCAGTTCACGCTCCTGCTCGGGCGTCAGCAAAGGAATGCTGTTGACCGTGTGCACATAGGCTTCCAGGTTCGCGCCTGGGACCAGAGCATAAGCAGGTTGCAAAGAAGTGGTCATACGAAAAAACCTCCGACTCACATAACTCGTGCAGTTCAGCACTGCGAAAATTGACCGGAAACCGTAGGACAAGTTCCCTATAAACGCTGAAAGGTCAATACAAGCAAAAAGACACTATTTCGGCGCCAGCTCCCTGAGATGGCGTGCGACTGCGATCCATGCACCGATATAACCCAACAACACCGCGCCAAGCAAGAGCGATAGACCATCGGCAGCGGGTACGCCAGCCAAGGCAAAGTCACTGCCATACAAACCGGCCAGGCCGACTACCGCGTCGTTCAGCCAATCAAGGCCAAACGCCAATACACCCCAGGACAGAATCCCGGCACCGAAGCCATAAAGCGCGCCCATATACAGAAAAGGACGACGCACATAGCTGTCTGTGCCGCCGACCAGTTTAATCACTTCTATCTCGGTGCGACGGTTTTCAATATGAAGACGAATGGTATTGCCTATCACCAAAAGTAATGCAGAAACCAGCAACACCGTCAGGCCGAAGACAAACCGGTCGCCCAGCTTGAGAATCGCCGCCAGACGCTCGACCCAGACTAAATCAAGCTGCGCCTGTTGTACCTTGGGCAGTTCAGCCAATTTTTGTCTTAATGCTTCAAGGGCCGTCTTGTCGATTTCATTTGGCGTCACCAGCACCACGCCCGGCAGCGGGTTCTGCGGCAGCTCCTTGAGCGCCTCGCCCAGGCCCGATTGCTGCTGGAATTCTTCCAGGGCCTGGTCGCGGCTGATGTACTCGGCATCCGCCACGCCCGGCAGGTTCTTGATCTGCTCGCGCAAGGCCTCGCCTTCAGTGGCGCTGGCATCCAGTTGCAAGTACAGGGAAATCTGCGCCGCACGCTGCCAGGAGCCGCCAAGGCGCTCGACATTATTAAGCAGCAACGACAACCCCATCGGCAGGCTCAACGCCACAGCCATTACCAGGCAGGTAAAGAAGCTGCCAATCGGCTGTTTGCCCAAGCGGCGCAGGCTATCCACCAGGCTGGCGCGATGGCTTTCGATCCAGGCGTGCAGCAGGGTGCTGAAATCGGGACCGTCATCTTCGTCGCGTTTCTTTTTCTGCGGCTGCGGATCGGCCGCTTTCGGCGCGACGCGCTCGGAGACTTTAGGGCTGCGTGTGGCACTCATACGCCGGCCTCCCCGTCGCCAATCAGGCGGCCGCGCTGCAGGGTCAACATGCGATGGCGCATGCGCGCGATCAATGCCAGGTCGTGACTGGCAATCAGCACGCTGGTGCCCAGGCGGTTGATGTCTTCAAAAACCCCCATGATCTCTGCGGCCAGGCGCGGGTCAAGGTTACCGGTGGGTTCGTCCGCCAGCAGCAAGGCCGGGCGGTGGACAATGGCGCGGGCGATGCCGACGCGCTGTTGCTGGCCGGTGGACAGGTCGCCGGGGTACAAATCGGTCTTGTCCGACAGCGCCACGCGCTCCAGGGCCGAATCCACGCGCTTGACGATTTCGGCCTTGGACAGGCCGAGAATCTGCAATGGCAAAGCGATGTTGTTGAACACCGTGCGATCGAACAGCAACTGGTGGTTCTGGAACACCACGCCGATCTGCCGACGCAGGAGCGGGATCTGCGCATTGCTGATGGTGGCCAGGTCCTGGCCGGCCAGCAGCAGTTTGCCGGTGGTGGGGCGCTCCATGGCCAGCAACAGGCGCAGCAAGGTACTTTTGCCGGCGCCGGAGTGACCGGTGACAAACAAGAACTCGCCACGGCGCACCCGGAAACTCAGCTCATGCAAGCCGACATGCCCGTTGGCGTAGCGCTTGCCCACCTGTTCAAAACGAATCATGAACGCTCCCGCTCGGCAAACAGTGCCTGGACAAAGGGTTCGGCCTCAAAGGTGCGCAGGTCATCAATACCTTCGCCGACACCGATATAACGAATCGGCAACCCGAATTGTTTAGCCAGGGCGAAAATAACCCCACCCTTGGCCGTGCCATCGAGCTTAGTCAATGCCAGGCCAGTGAGCTGTACCGTCTGGTTGAATTGCTTGGCCTGGCTGATCGCGTTCTGCCCAGTGCCGGCGTCCAGCACCAACAGCACCTCGTGCGGCGCGTCGGCGTCGAGCTTGCCCATCACCCGGCGGACTTTCTTCAACTCTTCCATCAGGTTGTCTTTGGTATGCAGGCGACCGGCGGTATCGGCGATCAGTACATCGATGTTCCGGGCCTTGGCGGCTTGCACGGCATCGAAGATCACCGAAGCGGAGTCGGCGCCGGTGTGCTGGGCGATGACCGGGATCTTGTTGCGTTCGCCCCACACCTGCAATTGCTCCACCGCAGCGGCGCGGAAGGTGTCACCGGCGGCGAGCATGACTTTCTTGCCTTCCAGTTGCAGCTTCTTCGCCAGCTTGCCGATGGTAGTGGTCTTGCCGGCGCCGTTGACGCCTACCACCAGGATCACGAAGGGTTTCTTCTCGGTGATCACCAGCGGCGCTTCCACCGGCTTGAGCATGGCGGCCAGTTCGGCCTGCAATGACTTGTAAAGCGCGTCGGCGTCAGTGAGCTGCTTGCGCGCCACCTTCTGGGTCAGGCTCTGGATGATCACGGCGGTGGCTTCGACGCCCACGTCAGCAGTCAGCAGGCGGGTCTCGATGTCTTCGAGCAGCTCGTCATCGATGATTTTCTTGCCGAGGAACAGGCTCGCCATGCCTTCGCCGATGCTGGCGCTGGTTTTGCTCAGGCCTTGCTTGAGGCGGGCGAAGAAGCCGGTCTTGCTGGCTTCGGCAGGCGCCTCGGCAGGCACAGGCACTGCGACAGCCTCGATGACTGCGGGAGCAGCATCGATCACCAGCGGAGCTGGCTCGACTACGAGCGGGGCTGGCTCAACGACGACGGGTAGCGGCTCGACAGGCTCGACAATGGCAGGAATCGGCGGCGCTGCATGTTCGGCCTGCACATCCTCCACCAACGCAACGGGCTCTTCAGCCACCGGCAATGACGGCCATGGCTTGTGCTCTGGCTCTGGCTCTGGCTCTGGCGCAGCCTCCACCACCGGTTGCAACACCGGCTCGGCCATAGGCAACACCACCGGGGCCTCGACGACAGGCTCGGCCACCGGCTCAATCGCAGGTTCCGCCTGCAGAACAGGCTCGGGCACAGGCTCAGGTTGGACTTGCGGCTGTTCGACGACGGTTTCCTGCGGCTTTTTGCGCAGCCATCCGAACAGGCCTTTTTTCTCGCCAGCCGCAGCTGGGCTCTTCTTGTCGTCGTTGGAACCAAACATGGAGGACGGCTATCTCACGGTAGCGACGCGCCTAGGTGGCGCCTCGGTAAATAATATTCGATGCGCAACAGACTGTTTTTTAGCCAGCTTGTTCATGCGCAGCATTTTGTGAGGCGTGAATACAGCCTCAACAAATCGATTCAATATAGGACTGAAGCGATAAAATCGGCGAAAAGCGGATTAAAACCGGGGAAACCCACCGATAACTCCATCTTTACGACGACTGGATCCGAAACGATATGACAGCCGCAGTGGCCGCCGCTAATACGGATCAGTATCCTAGCACCTCCTCGCCCGCCGACGCTAAGACCAAGCGGGCAGCCCAACAGGTTTAAAAACGAATGAATGCTCTAGCCCGCCGCGCCGCAGGCCTGCTGCTCAGCACAGTTTGTCTGCCCCTTTCAGCCTTGGCTGCCGACCCACAACCCACCCATGAATTCACCCTGGACAACGGCCTCAAGGTCGTCGTGCGCGAAGACCATCGCGCCCCGGTGGTGGTCTCGCAGGTCTGGTACAAGGTCGGCTCCAGCTATGAAACCCCTGGCCAGACCGGCTTGTCCCACGCCCTGGAACATATGATGTTCAAGGGCAGTTCCAAGACCGGCCCCGGCGAAGCCTCGTTGATCCTGCGCGACCTGGGCGCCGAAGAAAACGCCTTCACCAGCGACGACTACACCGCCTACTACCAAGTGCTGGCCCGCGACCGCCTGGGCGTTGCCCTGGAACTGGAGGCCGACCGCATGGCCACCCTGCGCCTGCCGGCCGACGAATTCAGCCGCGAGATCGAAGTCATCAAGGAAGAGCGCCGCCTGCGCACCGATGACAACCCGCTGTCCAAGGCCTTTGAACGCTTCAAGGCGATGGCCTACCCGGCCAGCGGCTACCACACGCCGACCATCGGCTGGATGGCCGACCTGGACCGCATGAAGGTCGAGGAACTGCGCCACTGGTACCAATCCTGGTACGTGCCGAACAACGCGACCCTGGTCGTGGTGGGC
Organism: Pseudomonas proteolytica; assembly: GCF_007858275.1. Classification (GTDB taxonomy): domain Bacteria; phylum Pseudomonadota; class Gammaproteobacteria; order Pseudomonadales; family Pseudomonadaceae; genus Aquipseudomonas; species Aquipseudomonas proteolytica. The sequence goes on along the minus strand of NZ_VFEV01000003.1, from coordinate 42,896 downwards.
GACGTGACCCCGGATGAGGTGAAAACCCTGGCCCAGCGTTACTTCGGCCCGATCCCCAAGCGCGACGTGCCACCAGCGAAAAAGCCCCTGGAGCTGGCCGAGCCGGGCGAGCGCCAACTGACCCTGCATGTGCAGACCCAATTGCCGAGCGTCATCCTGGGCTTCAACGTCCCGGGCCTGGCCACCGCCGAAGACAAACGCTCGGTCAACGCCCTGCGCCTGATCTCGGCGCTGCTCGATGGCGGCTACAGCGCGCGCATCCCGAGCCAGCTGGAACGCGGTGAAGAACTGGTGTCCGCGGCCTCGACCAACTACGACGCCTATACCCGTGGCGACAGCCTGTTCACCTTGAGCGCCACGCCCAACCAGCAGAAGAAGAAAACCGTGGCCCAGGCCGAAGCCGGGCTCTGGCGCCTGCTGGACGAACTCAAGGCCAAGCCACCGACCGCCGAGGAGCTGGAACGCATCCGCGCCCAGGTCATTGCCGGCGTGGTCTACGAGCGCGACTCCATCACCAGCCAGGCCACGGCCATTGGTTCCCTGGAAACGGTCGGCCTGTCGTGGAAGCTGATGGACACCGAGCTTGCCGAGCTGCAAAGCGTGACACCCGAGGACATCCAGAAGGCCGCGCGCACGTATTTCACCCGCGAACGCCTGAGTATCGCCCATGTCCTGCCCGAGGAGACCACCCATGAGTGATCGCAAAAACAACCGCCTGGTGCTGCCCGGCCTGATCGTCGTGACCCTGGTGGCGGCGGTCGCGGTGTATATCGGCCGCCCGGACGACTCCGTGGCCAGCCCGGCGCTGGAACAGGCCAAATCCAGCAAGACCCTGCAATCCCTGGCAGAGCTGGATGGCAAGAACCCGACCAACCGCAAGCTCAACGTGCAGACCTGGAATACCGCCGAAGGCGCCAAGGTGCTGTTCGTCGAGGCCCACGAACTGCCGATGTTCGACATGCGCATCCTGTTCGCCGCCGGCAGCAGCCAGGACGGCAACACGCCGGGCCTGGCCCTGCTGACCAACGCCATGCTCAACGAAGGCGTGCCGGGCAAGGATGTGGGGCAGATTGCCGCCGGTTTTGAAGGCCTGGGCGCCGATTTCAGCAACGGTGCCTACCGTGACATGGCGCTGGTCTCGCTGCGCAGCCTCAGTGCCGCCGACAAACGCGACGCCGCCCTCACGCTGTTTGACCAGGTGATCGGCCAGCCGACCTTCCCCGCCGACTCCCTGGCGCGGATCAAGAACCAACTGCTGGCCGGCTTCGAGTACCAGAAACAGAACCCGGGCAAGCTGGCGAGTATCGAGCTGTTCAAGCGTCTGTACGGCGACCACCCCTATGCGCACCCGAGCGAAGGTACCCCTGCAAGCGTTCCGGCCATTACCCAGGCACAGCTGAAGGCATTCCATGCCAAGGCCTACGCCGCCGGCAACGCGGTGATCGCGATGGTCGGCGACCTGTCCCGCGCAGACGCCGAGGCCATGGCGGCCAAAGTCTCCGCATCCCTGCCCAAGGGCCCGGCGCTGGCGAAGATCGCCGAGCCAACCGAACCCAAGGCCGGCCTGGGGCATATCGAGTTTCCATCCAAGCAGACGCATCTGCTGTTCGCACAACTGGGCATCAACCGCGCCGACCCGGACTACGCCGCCCTGTCCCTGGGCAACCAGATCCTGGGGGGTGGTGGTTTTGGCACCCGCCTGATGAGCGAAGTGCGTGAGAAGCGCGGCCTGACTTATGGCGTGTACTCGGGCTTCTCGCCGATGCAGGTGCGTGGCCCCTTCATGATCAACTTGCAGACCCGCGCCGAAATGAGCGGCGGCACCTTGCGCCTGGTGGAGCAAGTGCTGGCCGACTACCTCAAGACCGGGCCGACGCAAAAAGAACTGGATGACGCCAAGCGCGAACTGGCCGGCAGCTTCCCGCTGTCCACCGCGAGCAACGCCGATATCGTCGGGCAACTGGGCGCCATGGGGTTCTACAACCTGCCGCTCAATTACCTGGAAGATTTCATGCAGCAATCCCAGGCCCTGACCGTCGATCAGGTCAAGGCCGCCATGAACAAACACTTGAGCAGCGATAAAATGGTGATCGTGACCGCTGGTCCCACCACCGCGCAAAAGCCACTACCGCCCCCCACTGATAAACCTGCCGAGCAGCCGCTCGGGGTTCCGGAGCATTAATGGCCAGTCCATCGCGCCCTAAAAAACCTGTCCATAACGTTCATAACGGTGTGGGCCAACTGCGCATCATTGGCGGCCAATGGCGCAGCCGCAAGCTGAGTTTCCCCGATGTGGTGGGCCTGCGCCCCACCCCGGATCGGGTCCGCGAGACCTTGTTCAATTGGCTCGCGCCGTACATCGAGGGGGCCAAGGTACTTGACCCGTTTGCTGGCAGTGGCGCGTTGTTCCTCGAGTCCCTGTCCCGTGGCGCCGCCCTGGGCCAGGCCCTGGACGCGAGCAACGTGGCGGTTTCCAGCCTGCGCGAGCACCTGGGCACACTGCGTTGCACCACCGGCCATGTACAGACCGCCGATGCCCTGCGCTACCTGGAAACCCAGCCGGCCAGTGCATTCGATGTGGTGTTCCTCGACCCGCCGTTCAACCAGAACCTGTTGCCAACCGTCTGCGCGCTGCTGGAAGAGCGCCAATGGCTGGCCGATGACGCCTGGGTCTACACCGAAAGCGAGACCGCGCCGTCGACCCTGGGCCTGCCCGGCAACTGGCGCCTGCACCGTGAGCAAAAGTCCGGGCGGGTGTATTACGCACTGTGGCAACGTACGCTGCAGACCGCTTAATAGGACCACTGCTTTTTTCAGGTGTACCGAGATAGCAGGTTTTTGGGGCTGCTGCGCAGCCCAACGGGGGACAAGCCCCCTCGCCACAACCCACTGGCCACACCCCCCTTAAGAGTTGTGTCGAGACCCCTCATCGTGCCGAAACCTTCAGACCGCTTCACTCCCGCTTTCGGCCTCGGTAACCCCCACCTGCAAACGTTGTGGGGCCCACTCTGGCGCCCCACCACCCACCTCGATCGCCAGCGCGAGCGCCTGTGGTTGGAGGATGGTGACTTCCTCGACCTCGACTGGCATGGCCCCCATGACCCGCACGCACCACTGGTGCTGGCACTGCATGGCCTGACAGGCTCGTCCAACTCGCCCTACGTCGCCGGCCTGCAAAAAGCCTTGGCCAGCCAAGGCTGGGCCAGCGTCGCCCTGAACTGGCGCGGTTGTTCCGGCGAACCCAACCTGCTGGCCCGCAGTTACCATTCAGGCGCCAGTGAAGACCTGGCGGCCGCTATTGCGCACCTGCGGGCCAAGCGACCGTTGGCGCCACTGTATGCCGTGGGTTACTCCCTGGGTGGCAATGTGTTGCTCAAGCACCTGGGCGAAACCGGTGACAACTCCGGCCTGCAGGGTGCTGTGGCGGTATCGGTGCCGTTTCGCCTGGACCAGTGCGCCGACCGCATAGGCCTGGGGTTTTCACGGGTTTATCAAAAGCATTTCATGCGCGAGATGCTCGGCTATATCCGGGTCAAGCAGCGCCAGTTCCTGGCGGACGGACGCGAAGAAGCATTGAAGACCCTGGCGCAGCTCGGCTCGCTGGAGAAAATGCGCACGTTCTGGGATTTTGACGGCCGCGTCACCGCACCGCTGCATGGTTACTTGAGTGCCGAGGACTATTACCGACGGGCGTCGAGTCGTTACTTCCTCGGGGCAATCCGCACGCCGACGCTGATCATCCACGCGGCAGATGATCCTTTTGTGTTTGCCCACAGCTTGCCCCAGGCCAGCGAACTGTCGGACTGCACCGAGTTTGAACTGCAGGCCAAGGGCGGGCATGTGGGGTTTGTCGACGGCTCGCTGAAGACGCCTGGGTACTACCTGGAGCGGCGGATCCCGCAATGGTTACGGGTAAAACACGGTTAATCATGTGGGAGCGAGCTTGCTCGCGAATGCGGCGTTTCAGCTAATAAATTCGGTGGCTGGCACACCGCATTCGCGGGCAAGCCTGCTCCTACATTTGATCGGGGATTACCCACTTAATCGCCGGTAGCAATTTCGCGCTGCGGATCATTGATCCACTCACTCCACGACCCCGCATACAACTTGCCCAACGGATACCCCGCCAGGCTCAGGGCAAACAGGTTGTGGCACGCCGTCACGCCCGAGCCGCAATACGCCACCAATTCATCCGGCGAACGACCTTGCAGTTTGTCGGCAAACCGCTGCTTGAGCTGCTCCACCGGCAAGAAACGCCCATCACTGCCCAGGTTCTCGTTGAACGCTGCACATTGCGCCCCGGGAATGTGCCCGGCAATCGGATCAATCGGCTCCACCTCGCCGCGAAAGCGCGGCAAGGCGCGGGCGTCGATCAGGGTCAGGCCCGGCTGGCCCAGGCGTTTTTGCAGGTGTTCGACATCCAGCAGCAAATGGTTGTCCGGGCTGCCGGTGAAGGTGCCAGGCTCGGTGCTCGGCGCATCCAGGCTCAAGGGGAAACCCGCGGCATGCCAGGCTTTCAGCCCACCATCGAGGATCGACACGCCGTCGCGCTTGCCCAGCCACGCCAGCAGCCACCAGGCACGGGCGGCATACGCGCCAGGGCCGTCGTCATACAGCACAATCTCGCTGTCAGCATTGATGCCCCAGGCCTGCAACTGCTGGACCAGCGCCTGGGGCGCCGGTAGCGGATGGCGACCAGTCACGCCCTTGGTCACCGGCCCGCTGAGGTGGCGCTCCAGGTCCGCATACTGCGCGCCCTCGATATGCCCCTCGGCATAGCTGCAACGCCCGTAGTCCGGGTCTTCCAGGGCAAAGCGGCAATCGAGGATGACGAGGCCTGCGTGCTTCTGGCGTTCGGCCAGTTGTTGCGGGCTGATCAGTTGCGCAAGCGGCATAACGGACTCCTGGAAATATGTTCGGGAAAGGGCCTACTTCACTTCTTCCAGTGCCTGACTCAACGGCACATAAAACTCCTTGAACAACGCGTCCACGGCCTCTTTGGCCTGGGGCGTGATAAACCCTGCCTCCAGCACCAACACCTGGTACACCCCGCGCTTGATTGCCTCGGCACTCAGGTGTGCGGAGTTCTCGTTGGTGGTGCACAAAAAACGCACCCAGGAGGTGAGGATAATCCAGGCGTTGAGGGTCAAGGCTTCGGTCTGCACCGGGTCCATGTTCAGGATCCCTGCCTCGACAAACCCCCGGTAAATCGCGCCACCCTGGATCAGGCAACGCTGGGAGAAACGCCGGTAGCCGGTGGCCAGTTCCGGGTCGCTTTCCAGCAGATGCTCAAGATCGCGGTGCAGAAAACGATAGCGCCACATGCCCGCCAGCACCGCCTGCAGGTAGAAGCGCTTGTCCTCGACCACCATGGCGCGCCCCTGGGGCGGGCGCAGGAAGCTGTCCACCAGAGCTTCATACTCGCGAAACAGCACCGCGATAATCGCCTGCTTGTTCGGGAAGTGGTAGTACAGGTTGCCCGGGGATATTTCCATATGGGCGGCAATATGGTTGGTGCTGATGCTGCGCTCGCCCTGCTGGTTGAACAGCTCCAGGCTGGTTTGCACAATGCGTTCGCTGGTCTTTACTCGTGGTGCCATAGGGGATCGGCTTCTTGAATCCTGATACAAACATCTTACGGTCTATCCTTGCCAGGATAAAACTGCATGTTGCAGCGAAGGCATTTGACAAAATAGAGTAATGACTCTAAAAACGCAGGTATTCCAATAACAATCGGGAACTGCGTCATGTCTGCCAACGTTGCTTACCTGCAAGATTCCCAGGCGCTGGACCAACTCCAGGACCTGTTCGCTGCCCAGCGCCGCGCGTACGCAGCCAACCCGATGCCACCAGCGGCGCAGCGCCAGCAGTGGCTCAAGGCCTTGCGCGACCTGCTCAGCGATGAGCGCCAGGCGCTGATCGAGGCCATCAGCAACGATTTCAGCCATCGCAGTGCCGACGAAACCCTGTTCGCCGAGCTGATGCCCAGCCTGCATGGCATCCACTACGCCAGCAAACACCTCAAGGGCTGGATGAAACCGTCGCGCCGCGCTGTAGGTATAGCCTTCCAACCGGCATCTGCCAAAGTGATCTATCAACCCCTGGGGGTCATCGGGGTGATCGTGCCCTGGAACTACCCGCTGTACCTGGCCATCGGCCCGCTGGTCGGTGCGTTGGCGGCAGGTAACCGGGTGATGCTCAAGCTAAGCGAATCCACCCCGGCCACTGGCCAGTTGCTCAAGAACCTGCTGGCGCAAATCTTCCCCGAAGACCTGGTGTGCGTGGTGCTCGGCGAAGCCGAAGTGGGCATGGCGTTTTCCAAACTGCCTTTTGATCACCTGCTGTTCACCGGCGCCACCAGCATCGGCAAGCACGTCATGCGCGCCGCCGCCGAGCACCTGACCCCGGTCACCCTGGAACTGGGCGGTAAATCCCCGGCGATTGTCTCGGCCGATGTGCCGCTCAAGGATGCCGCCGAACGGATCGCCTTCGGCAAGGCGCTGAATGCCGGGCAAACCTGTGTGGCGCCGGACTATGTGCTGGTCCCCGAGGACCGGGTGGATGGCTTCGTCGCGGCCTACACCCAGGCGGTACGCGGGTTTTATCCGACCCTGGCTGATAACCCGGACTACACCGCCATCATCAACGAGCGACAACTCGCCCGGCTCAATGCCTACGTCAAGGACGCCACCGACAAGGGCGCGACCCTGGTTCCGCTCTATGACCAGGGCCAGGCCCGGCGCATGGCCCATAGCCTGCTGCTGAACGTCAGCGATGAAATGACCGTGATGCAGGACGAGATTTTCGGCCCGGTGCTGCCCATCGTGCCCTATCGCGGGATCGACCAGGCCTTCGCCTACATCAACCAGCGCCCTCGCCCCCTGGCGCTGTATTACTTCGGCTACAACAAGGCCGAACAGAATCGCGTACTCCACGAAACCCATTCCGGCGGCGTGTGCCTGAACGACACCCTGCTGCATGTGGCCCAGGACGATATGCCTTTTGGCGGCATCGGCCCCTCGGGCATGGGCCACTACCATGGCCATGAAGGGTTCCTCACCTTCAGCAAGGCCAAGGGTGTGCTGATCAAACAGCGCCTGAATGCGGCCAAGCTGATTTATCCACCGTATGGCAAAGCCATCCAGAAACTGATCCAGAAGCTGTTCGTGCGCTAAAACCGTTATCACTGGGACAACAATAAAAATGAACCCTAGCCTGACTGAATCACCCGCGCTGTCGCGGCGCGGCGTCTTGAAAATCGGCCTGTGCGCCAGCGCCTTCCTGGCGACTGCAGGCCTTGGTGCCAGCCTCAGTGGCTGCTCCAGCAGCACTCCCGCCAGCGGCTTTATCATGCTGCGCCACAGCGACCTGCCGTTTTTGCGCGCGGTGATCCCAGTGTTGCTAGAGGGCGCGGCCAGCGCCGAGGTCGTGGCGGCGGGTATCGAAGACACCCTGAAAAAACTCGATTACAGCCTGCAGCACCTGTCGCCGGAGATGTTCAAGCTGACCCAGCAGTTGTTCGACGTACTGGGCATGGCCGTCACCCGTGGCCCGCTGACCGGCATCTGGGGCAGTTGGGAAAACGCCAGCAGCGAGCAGATCCGCAACTTCCTGCATCGCTGGGAGAACAGCTTCCTCAACCTGCTGCGCATGGGCCAGGGCTCGCTGCTCAAGCTGGTAATCATGGCCTGGTACTTCCGGCCCGAGTCCTGGGCCCATTGCGGGTACCCCGGCCCGCCGCAAATCTGACCGTGATAGCTCCTACACGTCATGACCGCTGATAAAAACAAGAGAATAAGCTGATGCCCGTACCTGATGTGTTCCGCGATGGCATGGCCCGCGGCTGGAAAACCCATAATGGCGCTGCCCTCGACCAGGACCTGACGCTGGAAGCCGATGTCGCGATCATCGGCAGCGGCGCAGGGGGTGGCACCACTGCAGAGATTCTCAGCGCCGCTGGCTACAAGGTGCTGCTGATCGAAGAAGGCCCGCTCAAGACCAGCAGCGATTTCAAGCTACTGGAAGACGAGGCCTACGCCAGCCTGTATCAGGAAGGCATCGGCCGCATGAGCAAGGACGGCGCCATCACCATCCTGCAGGGCCGCGCCGTGGGCGGCACCACGTTGATCAACTGGACTTCGAGTTTTCGTACGCCGGACCCAACTCTGTCCCACTGGGCCAGTGAATACGCAGTCAAAGGCCATAGCAGCGCCGAGATGGCGCCATGGTTTGAAAAGATGGAGCAACGCCTGGGCATCGCCCCCTGGGCCCTGCCGCCCAACGCCAACAATGACGTGATCCGCAAAGGCTGCGAAAAGCTCGGTTACAGCTGGCACGTGATCCCACGCAACGTGCGCGGCTGTTTCAACCTGGGCTATTGCGGCATGGGCTGCCCGGTCAACGCCAAGCAATCGATGCTGGTGACCACCATTCCTTCGACCCTGGAGCGAGGCGGCGAGCTGCTGTACCTGGCCCGCGCCGAACGCCTGAAGTTCAGCGGCGACACCATCACCAGCCTCGAATGCGTGGCCATGGACGCGCGCTGCGTAGCGCCCACCGGCCGCAAGATCACGGTCAAAGCCAAGCATTACGTACTGGCCGGCGGCGGCATCAACAGCCCGGCGCTGCTGATGCGCTCGGACGCACCCGACCCACACTCGCGCCTGGGCAAGCGCACCTTTCTGCACCTGGTGAATTTTTCCGCGGGGTTGTTCGACGAGGTGATCAACCCGTTCTACGGCGCGCCGCAGTCGATTTACTCTGATCACTTTCAATGGCAGGACGGCACCACCGGCAAAATGTCCTACAAGCTCGAAGCACCGCCCTTACACCCGGCCCTGGCCAGCACATTGTTCGGCGGTTACGGCACGCAGAACGCCCTGGACATGAGCCAGTTGCCCAAGACCCATGCGATGCTGGCGCTGCTGCGGGATGGCTTCCACCCCGACAGCCAGGGCGGCAGCGTCGGCCTGCGCGGCGATGGCACGCCGGTACTCGACTATGAGGTCTCGCCCTACGCCTGGGACGGCCTGCGCCGGGCCTTCCATAGCATGGCCGAGATCCAGTTTGCCGCCGGCGCCAAGTCGGTCAAGCCGCTGCACCATGACGCGCGCTACGTCAGCACACTGGCCGAGGCACGCAGCCTGATCGACGGCCTGAACCTGGAACTGCATCGCACCTGCCTGGGCAGCGCCCATGTGATGGGCGGTTGTGCCATGGGTGAAGAGCCAAAAAATGCGGTCGCCGATAGCCTTGGAAGGCATCACCAGTTGCGTAACCTGTCGATCCACGATGGTTCATTGTTCCCCACCAGTATCGGCGCCAACCCACAATTGTCGGTGTATGGCCTGACCGCACAACTGGCGACAGCACTGGCCGAGCGTCTGAAAACAGCATGAAAAACCGATTATGCGCCCGTGTAGGAGCGAGCTTGCTCGCGAAGAACGTCAACGATAACGCAGCGCTATCAGATAGCCCGCGGTGCCTATGGGTTCTTCGCGAGCAAGCTCGCTCCTACAGGGGGTTCATAGGGGTATTCGCGGTGTCTATAGTGCTTTCTTCTGAATAAGTTGACTTGGCCGACCGGGATGGCTGCGATACCATCCGGTTCCCCAACGGACTCCGCCAGGACGACGCGATGAACCGAGTGTTGTACCCAGGTACCTTCGACCCGATTACCAAAGGCCATGGCGATCTGGTCGAACGCGCCTCGCGCTTGTTCGACCATGTGATCATCGCGGTCGCTGCCAGCCCCAAGAAAAACCCACTGTTTCCTCTGGAACAGCGTGTGGAGCTGGCCCGCGAGGTCACCAAGCACCTGCCGAACGTTGAAGTAGTGGGCTTTTCGACACTGCTGGCGCACTTCGCCAAGGAACAGAACGCCAATGTATTCCTGCGCGGCCTGCGCGCGGTGTCGGATTTCGAATATGAATTCCAGCTGGCCAACATGAACCGCCAACTGGCGCCGGACGTAGAGAGCCTGTTTCTCACGCCGTCAGAGCGTTATTCGTTCATTTCCTCGACGTTGGTCCGAGAGATTGCGGCGTTGGGCGGTGATATCACCAAGTTCGTACACCCTGCGGTGGCGGATGCGCTGACTCTGCGCTTCAAGAAGTAAGACCGCTCAACCGGCGCCCGCTCGCACTGCGGGCGCCAATGCGGCACAATTGCGCGCATTAGTTTTCCAGATGCCTTGGCAGAGTGCCCTGGCAGGAGTTTCCATGTCCCTGATCATCACCGACGATTGCATCAACTGCGACGTCTGCGAACCCGAGTGCCCGAACGCTGCCATTTCCCAGGGTGAAGAGATCTACGTGATCGACCCCAACCTGTGCACCCAGTGTGTCGGCCACTACGACGAACCCCAGTGCCAGCAAGTGTGCCCGGTCGATTGCATTCCGCTGGATGAAGCCCGGCCGGAAACGGAAGAGCAGTTGATGGCGAAGTACCGGTTGATTACCGGTAAGGCCTGAAACCTTGTGGCGGCTGGGCGGGCCTCATCGCAGGCAAGCCAGCTCCCACATTTGAAGGTGTCCACAAGTCAAAATGTGGGAGCGGGCCCCGCGATGAGGCAAGCCGCAGCGCCTGCTGTCTTCAGCTCTGGCACTTAGGGCAAAACACACTCGCCCGCTGCCCCAGCATCACATTGCGCAACTCACTGCCGCACACCTTGCACGCCTCGCCCCCACGCCCGTAGACAAACAGCTCCTGCTGGAAATACCCCGGCTGCCCGTCGCCGCCAATAAAATCACGCAAGGTCGTACCGCCACGCTCGATGGCGGCCGCGAGGATGCGTTTGATCTCGATCGCCAGCTTCAGGTAACGCCCACGGGAAATGCCCTTGGCTTCCCGGCGCGGATCAATCCCGGCGGCAAACAGCGCCTCGGTCGCGTAGATATTGCCCACGCCCACCACCACCGCGTTGTCCATGATGAACGGTTTGACCGCCATGGAGCGCCCGCGGGACAGCTGGAACAGGCGCTCGCCATCAAACAGGTCGGTCAACGGCTCCGGCCCCAGGCGCAGCAGGAGTTCGTGGTTATGCGGGTCCTGGCTCCAGAGCATCGCGCCAAAACGCCGGGGGTCGGTGTAACGCAGGGCCAGGCCCGACTCCAGCTCGATATCCACATGCTCATGCTTGGCCGCCGGCAGACCGACTTCCACCAGGCGCAGATTGCCCGACATGCCCAAGTGGCTGATCAAGGTGCCGACTTCGGCGTTGATCAGCAGGTACTTGGCCCGCCGCTCCACCAGCACGATACGCTGCCCGGACAGGCGCACATCCAGGTCTTCGGGGATCGGCCAACGCAGGCGCCGTTCACGCACCACCACGCGGCTGACCCGCTGGCCTTCCAGGTGCGGCGCAATCCCGCGCCGGGTGGTTTCGACTTCTGGCAGCTCAGGCATATTCGTCTCGCGATAGAAAGGTTAGTGCGCGCCCAGTTCGCGGATCGACAACTTCATGCTTTCGAAGTCGTAGTCCGACAGGCCCACGTAATCCAGGACCAGATGGCCGATGCTCTCCCACTCATGGTCCACCGTCTGGTTGCCCAGCACCCGATAGGACGCGCAGATATGCTCGGCCATTTTCAGGATCGCCAGCAGGTTTTTCAGCGGGCTGTTGCGCGCCGACTCATCGCTGAAAATCGCCAGGGCGTTGTGGTGGTTGGCGATGGCGTTGGTCACATGTTCCGGCAGGCGCCAGGACTTGGCGGTGTAATAACCCACCACCGCATGGTTGGTATGGAACGCGCGGTTCTCGGTGTCGACCACCCGGCAATCAGGCCCGGCCTTGGCGTAGGAATCTTCCAGCACGCTCATGTAGTCCGGGAACCGCTTGAGCATCAGCGGCACGCCACAATCGTGGAACAGCCCCAGGGCGTACGCTTCGTCCACCGCCTGGGAGCCGGTGCGCTTGGCCAGGGTCAGGCAGGTCATCGCCACATCCTGGGCCGTGTCCCAGAACCGGTTGAGGGTGACGATGGTGTCGTCGCTCATCTCGCCCTTGATCGACTGGGCGTTGATCAGGTTGACGATGGAGCGGCTGCCCAGCAGGTTGACCGCGCGCTGGATCGAGGCAATTTTGTTGCTCAGGCCGTAATACGGCGAGTTGACGATTTTCAGCAGCGAGCCGGACAGGCCGGGGTCCTGGGAGATCAACCGCGCAATCACCTCCAGGTCCGGGTCGGGCATATATTGCTCCATCTGCAAATCCACCATGATCTGCGGTTGGGGCGGCACGCTGATGCCTTGCAGGGCCTGTTGGATCTGTTCGGCGGAAAGCTCTTGGGACATAGGTACATACTCTGGGCTAGGGGGCGATTCTAACCCCGATGGGAACCTGACCGACACCTCAAAAGCCGGATTGGAAACCGGAGCAAAATGTGGGAGCTGGCTTGCCTGCGATGGCATCGCTGCGGTGCGACAGACAGACCGAGTCGCCTGGATCGCAGGCAAGCCAGCTCCCACATGTCCGGCGGCGCGGCCAACAACGACACAACACGGTATACTCCCGCTCTTTTTTCCGGAGCGACGTCATGTCCCTGCCAAGCCTGCGTCTCAAAGCCAACGCCGATCGTCGTTTGCGCAACGGCCACCTGTGGGTCTACAGCAACGAAATCGATGTGGCCGCCACCCCACTCCACGGCTTCCAGGCAGGCGACCAGGCCATCCTCGAAGCCGCCGGCGGCAAGACCCTGGGCATCGTGGCCATGAGCCCGAACAACCTGATCTGCGCGCGCCTGCTGTCGCGTGACATCAAGTTGCCTTTGGACAAGTCGCTGCTGGTGCACCGCCTCAACGTCGCCCTGTCCCTGCGCGACCGCCTGTTCGACAAGCCGTTCTACCGCCTGGTCTACGGCGATTCCGACCTGCTGCCAGGCCTGGTAGTCGACCGTTTCGGCGACATCCTGGTGGTACAGATCGCCTCGGCGACCATGGAAGCCCATAAAGAAGACGTGATCGCCGCACTGACCCAAGTGCTCAAGCCCAGCGGCATCCTGTTCAAGAACGACTCCGCCGCGCGCGATGCCGAAGGCCTCAACCGCTACGTCGAAACCGTGTTCGGCCTGGTGCCGGAGTGGGTTGCGCTGGAAGAAAACGGCGTGAAATTCGAAGCTCCGGTGATCCAGGGCCAGAAGACCGGCTGGTTCTACGACCACCGCATGAACCGCGCACGCCTGGCGCCGTATGCCAAAGGCAAACGCGTCCTCGACCTGTACAGCTACATCGGCGGCTGGGGCGTGCAAGCTGCAACGTTCGGCGCCAGTGAAGTGTTCTGCGTCGACGCCTCGGCCTTCGCCCTCGACGGCGTCGAGCGCAACGCCGCGCTCAACGGCGTCGCGGAGAAAATGACCTGCATCGAAGGCGACGTGTTTGAAGCGTTGAAAGAACTGAAAGCCAGCGAAGAACGCTTCGACGTGATCGTCGCCGACCCACCGGCCTTCATCAAACGCAAAAAAGACATGAAAAACGGCGAAGGCGCCTACCGCCGCTTGAACGAGCAAGCCATGCGCCTGCTCAGCAAGGACGGCATCCTGGTCAGCGCCTCGTGCTCCATGCACCTGCCGGAAGACGACCTGCAAAACATCCTGCTGACCAGCGCCCGCCACCTGGACCGCAATATCCAGATGCTGGAACGCGGCGGCCAGGGCCCGGACCACCCGGTGCACCCGGCGATTGTCGAGACCCGCTACATCAAGAGCATTACGTGCCGGTTGTTGCCCAATAGCTAAGTAACACAGATCAAATGTGGGAGCGGGCTTGCCCGCGATAGCGGTGTATCAGTTACAGATTTTTAATCTGTTACACCGCTATCGCAGGCAAGCCAGCTCCCACATTTTTTTGTGCTGTATCAGAAAGATTTTTCCTACCGTCGCAACCCACACGAGCCCAGGAAACTTCCGCCAACGGTTTTGATTGAATTCCACTTTTCGCAGACTAGTATCGGTTTCTGGTTCTACTCCGGAAAACAAAAACAATGTCTGGGCCCACCCTCTCGCGCTTCATCCTCATCACCTGCATCTCTCTGATCAGCTTCTTCCCGATCAATATCCTTTTGCCCTCCTTCCCCGCGCTGTCCGCCCATTTCGATACGCCCACCGCCGACGTCGCGCTGTCCATCAGCCTGTTCACGCTGGTCTTTGCGATTTCCCAACTGGTGGCCGGCCCGCTGTCGGATAAATGGGGGCGCAAGGAAGTGCTGATCGGCTGTATCAGCCTGTCGATCCTCGGTGCCATCGGTTGCGCAATGGCGCCGGATTACCTGAGCTTCCTGCTGTTTCGCAGTGTGCAGGCCATGGGCTGTGGATTTTTCGTGCTGGGCCACGCGCTGGTGGAAGATTTGTTCGACGAACAAGACCGCGCCCGCGTACGCCTGTATTACATGACCCTGAGCGGCTCGTTTGTAGCGCTGTCACCGCTGATCGGCTCCTGGCTGCAAACCACCTTCGACTGGCAAGGGAGCTTTTATGGGTTTGCGCTAATGGCATTGGGCATGTTGATCCATGCGTTTTGCATCCTGCCGCCCAAGGCTAACAGCACGCACCGCGCGCCCGTCTCGATCCTGGGCACGCTCAAAGCGGTCGCCGCCAATCGCGACTTCCTGCGCTACTGGTGGATCGCCGCCCTGGTGTTTGCCTGCTATTTCGCCTTGATCAGCGTGACACCGCTGATTTTCATGGATGCGTTGAAACTGTCCGAATACCAGTACGCGCTGGTACTGATGGTGTACGGCGTAGCCTACCTGCTCGGCGGCGTGGCGGCTTCGTACCTGCAAAAGCGCATGGCGCTGTCCCGGCAAATCAACATCGGCCTCGGCTTGCTGCTCGTCGCGGGCGCGCTGCTAACGCTGGTCGTCAGCCTGGAAGCCATCACCACCGTGACCTTGCTCATCCCCATGTTGATCAGCGCCCTGGCCGTCACCCTGGTTCGGCCCGCTGCGATTTCCGCAGCGATGCTGTTGTTCTCGAGCAGCGCGGGCACCGCTGCATCGGCCGGGAACAGCATCATGTTCCTCACGGCCGCCATAAGCAGTGCGGCCTTGGCACAAACCGGAACGCATATGCTGCTGACCATTGCAGTCAGCTTCATCGTGTTCAGCCTCTGGGGCTGGTTGACGAATTTACGGGTCGGGCGCTAACGCTTTCCCCTGTAGGAGCGAGGGGGACGCCTAGTTCTTGCTCGCGAAGAACGCCAACGATAACGCAGCGCCCCCAGGCAACCCGCGTCGCCTATGGGTTTTTCGCGAGCAAGCTCGCTCCTACAGGAAGACGGTGTAGAATCGGGCCTATTCATCGCCAGTCATCCCCCGGCGGGTTTATGAGCTCGAGGCCCAAGCAAGCGGCGATCCCGCGACGCGAGTGGCAACTTCCGGACACACGGCCATTTCTGAGTGTTCCAGACGTCAATAGAAGCTCACTCCCCTTTGATTCCTGATTAGCCGCCCGGAGTGCTCCATGCCAGATTACCGCTCGAAAACATCCACCCACGGCCGCAACATGGCCGGCGCGCGCGCTCTGTGGCGTGCCACGGGGATGAAAGATGACGACTTCAAGAAGCCGATCATCGCGATTGCCAACTCGTTCACCCAGTTCGTACCGGGCCATGTCCACCTCAAGGACCTGGGCCAACTGGTCGCCCGTGAGATCGAACGCGCTGGCGGCGTGGCCAAGGAATTCAACACCATTGCCGTGGACGACGGCATTGCCATGGGCCATGACGGCATGCTGTATTCCCTGCCGAGCCGCGAGATCATCGCTGACTCCGTGGAGTACATGGTCAACGCCCACTGCGCCGACGCCATCGTGTGTATCTCCAACTGCGACAAGATCACCCCCGGCATGCTGATGGCCTCCCTGCGCCTGAACATCCCGGTGATCTTCGTCTCCGGCGGCCCGATGGAAGCCGGCAAGACCAAGCTCGCCTCCCACGGCCTGGACCTGGTGGACGCCATGGTCATCGCCGCCGATTCCAGCGCTTCTGACGAGAAGGTCGCGGAATACGAGCGCAGCGCTTGCCCAACCTGCGGTTCGTGCTCCGGCATGTTCACCGCCAACTCGATGAACTGCCTGGTGGAAGCCCTGGGCCTGGCGTTGCCGGGCAACGGTTCGACGCTGGCGACCCACAGCGACCGCGAGCAGTTGTTCCTGCAGGCGGGCCGCACCATCGTCGAGCTGTGCAAGCGTTACTACACCGAGAACGATGAGTCGGTATTGCCGCGCAATATCGCCAACTTCAAGGCGTTCGAAAACGCCATGACCCTGGATATCGCCATGGGCGGTTCCACCAACACCATCCTGCACTTGCTGGCCGCCGCCCAGGAAGCCGAGATCGATTTCGACCTGCGCGACATCGACCGCCTGTCCCGCAACGTGCCGCAATTGTGCAAAGTCGCGCCGAACATCCAGAAGTACCACATGGAAGACGTGCACCGTGCCGGCGGGATCTTCTCGATCTTGGGTTCCCTGGCCCGTGGCGGCCTGCTGCACACCGACCTGCCGACCGTGCACAGCAAGTCCCTGGCCGAAGGCATCGCCAAGTGGGACATCACCCAGACTGACGACGAAGCCGTGCACACCTTCTTCAAGGCCGGCCCTGCCGGGATCCCCACCCAGACGGCATTCAGCCAGTCGACCCGTTGGGACACCCTGGACGACGACCGTGAAAACGGCTGCATCCGTAGCGTCGAGCACGCCTACTCGCAAGAAGGCGGCCTGGCCGTGCTGTACGGCAACATCGCCCTCGACGGCTGCGTGGTCAAAACCGCCGGCGTGGACGAGTCGATCCATGTGTTCGAAGGTCGCGCCAAGATCTACGAAAGCCAGGACAGCTCGGTGCGCGGCATCCTTGCCGACGAGGTGAAAGAAGGCGACATCGTGATCATCCGCTACGAAGGCCCCAAAGGCGGACCGGGTATGCAGGAAATGCTCTACCCGACGTCGTACCTCAAGTCCAAGGGCCTGGGCAAAGCCTGCGCACTGCTGACCGATGGTCGCTTCTCTGGCGGTACGTCCGGCCTGTCCATCGGCCACGCTTCGCCAGAAGCTGCCGCCGGCGGCGCGATTGGCCTGGTACAGGACGGCGACAAGGTGCTGATCGACATTCCGAACCGCTCGATCAACCTGTTGATCAGCGATGAAGAACTGGCCGCACGCCGGGTTGAACAGGACAAGAAAGGCTGGAAACCGGTGGAGAAGCGTCCGCGCAAAGTCACCACCGCGCTGAAAGCCTACGCCCTGCTGGCCACCAGTGCCGACAAGGGTGCGGTGCGTAACAAGGCCATGCTCGACGGCCTGTAAGCCCCGCCCATGAAAATGCCCCGCCAGGTGCGGGGCATTTTTTTGCCTGCCTGAATCGCCAAGCCACAGGAGATCAAATGTGGGAGCTGGCTTGCCTGCGATGCGGGCACCACGGCGTACCTGATACACCGCGTCGATGCCATCGCAGGCAAGCCAGCTCCTACAGGGTTACTGGATTTCGTCGGGCTTGACGATCACCCAATTCTTGTCCGCCGTCACCGCCAGCCCTTCTTTGGCCTGGGCCGCGGCGTGCTTGGCGATCATGCCGTTGAGTTGGGTCATGTACTTGTCCTTGCGGTTGATCCACAAGTGAATGCCGCCCTTGGCCACGTCCACATCGTGGAACAGCATGTAGCCGTCGCTGGTGGGGGTGTCGCCGCCGACCAGTACCGGTTTTTTCCATTCGTCGATGTAGGTGAGGATCGCCGCGTGCTTGCCTGCCATCCAGGTTGCCGGGGTCCACAGGTAGGGGGTCAGTTCCAGGCCCAGGTTGGCTTTTTCGTCATATTTGCCGGCGCTGATCTGCTTACGCGCGGTGGTCAACTCGCCGGTCTTGCGGTCCTTGAGCAGGGTGGTGACGCCAATGACGTTCTGCGGCTTGACGTTGTAGCCGTACTTGGGATCCGAGGCGACCATGCGCACCAGCTCTTCAGAGGCCGCCGTCATCACGTACACGTCGATGCCATTTTCCATCAGCTTGTTGTACAGCTCGGTCTGGCCAGTGAAGATTTTCGGTGGCTGCACCTCCATGTTCTTCACCACATCGCCTTCGAAGTAGGTGACCGGCACCGGCTTGCCGGAGGCCATCAGCTCATCGACGTAGCCCTTGAGTTCCTTGAGGGTGAAGCCAGAGAACACCTGGGCGACCCACGGGTAGCAGACCATGTCGTCCACTTCGCACAGGCGATAGTAGTAACTGAACAGACTTTCCTTATGGTCGGCGGTGTCTTTGAACGGCATAAGCTTGAGCGACGGGTCGAGACTGTCACGGGTGATCAGGCCCTTGTTTTCCATGTACGGCAGCAGCGACTCTTCGAGGTCGAAGCGGTAGCTGGTGTTGTCCATGTCGAATACCGCGTAGTTACCCTTGTTGGCGTTGGCGGTGATCATTTCATTCAGTTGCTTGGCGGCGGGTGCCGGCCAATGTTTCAACTCGGTGGCGGCCATGACCTGGCTGGCAAGCCCCAGGCACAGCGCGGCGGCAAACAGTCTCGGCGCGAGCTTCATGTGCATTTTCTCCCTGAGTGAAAAGCACCAACGCTAACAAATCTGTATGACAGCCCCCGCCACACGCACGACCGACGGCGTCCTGATCCCGTCACCCACTTACACAGGAGCGTCAACGCCTTATTCCAAAAACGACAGTCGCCATTCCATAACGGTATTAAATCAATATATTTCAAGCTGTTAGGATTTCCGGTTCGCAGTCGCACGCTCATGCGATTGGCAGTCCTTTACCTGGAGCTTCAATGAATCTGCCGCTGATTCTCAACCTGTTGGTGTTCCTCGCATTATTGCTGGGCCTGGCACAAACCCGCCGTACTCACTGGAGCCTGGCCAAGAAGGTGTTGTTCGCCTTGGTCCTGGGCGTTGCCTTCGGTGTGGCCCTGCATACGATCTACGGCGCAGGCCACCCGGTGCTCAAAGCCTCGATCGGCTGGTTCGACCTGGTCGGCAACGGTTATGTGCAACTGTTGCAGATGATCGTGATCCCGCTGGTGTTCGCCTCGATCCTCAGCGCCGTAGCCCGCCTGCATAACGCCGCTTCCCTGGGCAAGATCAGCTTCCTGACCATTGGCACGCTGCTGTTCACCACCGCCATTGCGGCGCTGATCGGTATCGGCCTGACCAACCTGTTCGGCCTCACCGCCGAAGGCCTGGTGGCCGGCACTCAGGAACTGGCGCGCCTGCAAGTGATCCAGAGTGATTACGCAGGCAAGGTCGCCGACCTGAATATCCCGCAGTTGCTGCTGTCGTTCATCCCGCAGAACCCGTTTGCCGACTTGGCCCGGGCCAAGCCGACGTCGATTATCAGTGTGGTGATCTTCGCCGCGTTCCTGGGCGTTGCCGCGCTGCAACTGCTCAAGGACGACGTGGAAAAAGGCCAGAAAGTGATCAACGCCATCGACACCCTGCAAGCCTGGGTGATGCGCCTGGTGCGTCTGGTGATGAAGCTGACCCCTTACGGCGTGCTGGCGTTGATGACCAAAGTGGTCGCCAGCTCCAACCTGCAAGACATCATCAAGCTCGGCAGCTTCGTGCTGGTGTCCTACCTGGCACTGGGGCTGATGTTTGTAGTCCACGGCCTGCTGCTGTCGCTGGCGGGGATCAACCCACTGCGCTTCTTCCGCAAGGTGTGGCCGGTGCTGACCTTCGCGTTTACCAGTCGCTCCAGCGCAGCAAGCATCCCGTTGAGCATCGAAGCGCAAACCCGTCGCCTGGGCATCCCGCAGTCCATCGCCAGCTTCGCCGCCTCGTTTGGCGCGACGATTGGCCAGAACGGTTGCGCCGGCCTGTATCCGGCGATGTTGGCGGTGATGGTCGCGCCGACCGTGGGCATCAACCCGCTGGACCCACTGTGGATCGCAACATTGGTGGCGATTGTGACCTTGAGTTCAGCCGGCGTGGCCGGTGTGGGCGGCGGTGCGACGTTTGCCGCGCTGATCGTGCTACCGGCCATGGGCTTGCCGGTGGCGTTGGTGGCGTTGCTGATTTCCGTGGAGCCGCTGATCGACATGGGCCGCACGGCGTTGAACGTGAATGGTTCGATGACCGCCGGGGCGATTACCAGCCAGATCATGCAGCAGACCGATAAAGAGCTGCTCAATGCCGATGAGCATCCTGAGTTGGCGCAAGCCTAAAGCCCCCCCTGTGGAGAGGGGGCTTGTCCCCCGTTGGGCTGCGTAGCAGCCCCAGTAAGCCGAGTGCGCTGTATCAGATACTCTGTAGCGGCTGGTTTTGGGGCTGCTTCGCAGCCCAACGGGGGACAAGCCCCCTTGCCACAGAGAGCTAGGCCTTTTCCCAGACTTCGAAGTTGTACGCCGGCTTGTCGCCTTCTGCCGGATTCTGCACATTCGACACCAGCTTCCACCGGTTCAAGTCAAACTCCGGAAACCACGCATCCCCCTGCGGGCTCAACGCAACCCGCGTCAGATACAGGCGATCCGCCTGCTCCAGGCCCTGCGCATACAGCTGCGCGCCGCCGATCAGCATCAGCTCATCCACACCCTGCTCCAGCGCCCAGGCCTCGGCCCGCGCAACGGCTGCATCCAGTGAAGGAAAAACTTGCGCACCTTCAAGCTTAAGATCGGTCTGACGGCTGACCACAATGTTCAAGCGCCCCGGCAACGGTCGGCCCAGGGAATCCCAGGTCTTGCGCCCCATGATGATCGGCTTGCCCAGGGTGGTGGCCTTGAAATATTTGAAATCCCCCGGCAAATGCCAGGGCATGCTGTTGTCGACGCCGATCACGCGGTTTTCACCGAGGGCTGCGATCAGGCTTAAAGGGAGAGTTTTTTTCATGGCAACGAGAATACCAGAGGCGCGGGCCAGGGGTTATGCTCCAGGCTCACTGACACAACAGGACCGCGCGTGACAGCACTGAACCCTCTGCAAAAACTGTGGCTGACGGAAACCGTGCGCCTGCGTGAAGAACACGCCGGCCCCCTGGAAGACCAGGAAGCCAATCGCCTGGCCCGCAGCAACGGCGGCGACCTGCCGACACGTATTCAAAACCGTGCACTGTGGCTGGCCGAGCGCGACGGCCTGAGCGCCGCCCTGCTGCACTGGTTGCAAGGTGCGCGGCTGGCGCTGATCGCGCTGATGGTGCTGGCCGTGGTCAGCGGTGCCGGCCTGGCCTTCGCCGCCCTGGGCAACGGCCTGGCCCCGGTCAATGTGTTCTGGGCCCTGGGCAGCCTGCTGGGCTTGAACCTGATCCTGCTGCTGAGCTGGGCCCTGGGCCTGGTGTTTGCCGGCGAGCACAGCGCCAGCCTCGGCCGCCTGTGGTTGTGGCTCAGCGAAAAATTCGCCCGTGATGCCAAGGCCGCGCAACTGGCGCCAGCGTTGTTGTTGCTGCTGCAACGCCACAAGCTCAACCGCTGGGCGGTCGGTGTGCTGGTCAATGGCCTGTGGCTGCTGGCGCTGTGCAGCGCGCTGGTGATCCTGCTGACATTGATGGCCACCCGGCGCTACGGGTTTGTCTGGGAAACCACCATCCTCGGCGCCGACACCTTTGTCAGCGTGACCCAGGCCCTGGGCAGCCTGCCCGCCCTGCTCGGCTTCAGCGTGCCGACCGTCGAGATGATCCGCGCCAGTGGCGACTCTGCCCTCAATATCGAAAGCGCCCGCCAAGCCTGGGCCGCCTGGCTGGTGGGCGTATTGCTGGTCGACGGCCTGCTGCCCCGACTGCTCCTCGCCTTGCTCTGCCTATGGCGCTGGCGACGCGGGCGTGCCGCCTTGGGCCTGGACCTCAACCTGCCCGGCTACAGCCACTTGCGCGAAGCCTTGATGCCCAGCAGCGAACGCCTGGGTGTCAACGATGCAGCTCCAGAACAGTTGCATCACGTCAGCGGCGGCGCCAGCGAACTGCACAGCGATGGCGCCCTGCTGGTGGCCATCGAACTGGACGACCAACACCCCTGGCCGCCCAAACTGCCGGCCACGGTCAAAAACGCCGGCATCCTCGACAGCCGCGAATCACGCCACAAACTGCTGGAGCAACTGACCCGCTTCCCGCCCGCGCGCCTGGTGATCGCCTGCGACCCACGCCGCTCGCCGGATCGTGGCAGCCTGGCGCTGATCGGCGAACTGGCCCGCAGCGCCAGCGCCACCCGTGTCTGGCTGCTGCAAGCACCACCGGGCCAGGCGCTGGATGCCGAGCGCCTCGGCGATTGGCACACGGCCTTGCAGCAACTGGACCTGCCCTTCGCCGACTGCGCGCCACTCACCTGGCTGGAGACCGGTCATGACTAAACCCCTGAAACTGGCGGTGGTCGGCCACACCAACGTCGGCAAGACCTCGCTGCTGCGCACCCTGACCCGTGACGTGGGCTTTGGCGAAGTGTCCCACCGCCCCAGCACCACTCGGCATGTCGAAGGCGCGCGTTTGTCGGTCGACGGCCAAGCCTTGCTGGAGCTGTACGACACGCCAGGCCTGGAAGATGCCATCGCCTTGCTCGACTACCTTGAGCGCCTCGACCGACCGGGCGAACGCCTCGACGGCCCGGCTCGCCTCGCCCGTTTCCTGGAAGGCAGCGAAGCCCGTCAACGCTTCGAACAGGAAGCCAAGGTGTTGCGTCAGTTGCTGGCGTCCGACGCCGGTCTGTACGTGATCGACGCCCGGGAACCGGTGCTGGCCAAATACCGCGACGAGCTGCAAGTACTGGCCAGCTGCGGCAAGCCGCTACTGCCGGTGCTCAACTTTGTCAGCAGCAGCGACCACCGCGAGCCGGACTGGCGCGAAGCCCTGGCCCGCCTGGGCCTGCATGCACTGGTGCGCTTTGACAGCGTGGCGCCCCCCGAAGATGGCGAGCGACGGCTGTATGAAAGCCTGGCCCTGTTGCTGGAAAGCTCACGACCACAGCTGGAACGGCTGATCCTTGATCAGGAGGCTCAACGCCAGGCGCGCCAGCAAAGCGCCGCACGCCTGATCGCCGAGCTGCTGATCGACTGCGCCGCATGCCGGCGCAGTGTGGTCACCGAGGATGAACAGCAAGCCATCAGCGATCTGCGCAAAGCCGTACGCCAGCGCGAACAACGTTGCGTCGAAGCCCTGCTCAAGTTGTTCGGCTTCCGCCCGCAGGACGCTGCGGCCAGCGACCTGCCGTTGCTGGACGGGCGTTGGGGCGATGATTTGTTCAACCCCGAAACCCTCAAGCAACTGGGGGTACGGGTCGGCGGCGGGATTGCGGCGGGGGCAGCGGCCGGGGCCGGTGTGGACTTGCTGGTCGGCGGCCTGACCCTGGGCGCCGCCGCCCTCGCCGGAGCGATTGCCGGCGGCGCACTGCAAACCGCGCGCAGCTACGGCAGCCGCCTGCTGGGCAAGATCAAGGGCCAGCGCGAGCTGACGGTGGATGACAGCGTGCTGCGCCTGCTGGCCCTGCGCCAGCGCCAGTTGCTCAAGGCCCTAAACCTGCGTGGCCATGCGGCGATGCACAGCATCAAGGTCGACACCCCGCAGGACAAGACCTGGCGTGAAGGCAAGCTGCCGGACGCCCTGCACAAGGCGCGCGCCCATCCGCAATGGTCGTCGCTCAACCCTCACCCAAGGTTAAGCCAGGCCGAACGCCAGGAACAGATCGAAGCCCTGGCCCAGCGCCTGGACGAGGCTTAAGCCGCCAGCAATTGCCGGGCCTTGGCCTTCAGCACCTCAAGGTCCAGCACTGGCACGTGCATGTCCTTGGCCTGCTCATCCCAGTGGCGCATGCGCAGGCTCACCGCGCACAGCGGGTCCTGCTCGAACGCCCGGGCCTCATCGGCCGTCATCACTCCCCCCTGGTAGCCCAAGGTGCGGCGGCTGGCCTCGCTCAAGCGATGGTAATAGTCCGGCTGGCTGAAGGTCAGGTAGCGCTTGGCTTGTACGTGATATTCCACGAGTTTCGCCAGGCGCTCGCTGAAGCCGGCACGCCGTAGATAGTCGGCACCCAAGCGTTCATGGCTGACTACGCCGTAGCCGCCCATATTCTCGCCACCCTGCCCGCAGATATGCCCGATATCGTGGAAGAACGCCGCCAACACCACTTCATCGTCGAAGCCCTCGGCCATCGCCAACTGCGCGGCCTGGGACATATGCTCGATCTGCGACACCGGCTCGCCAATGTAATCGGCAGCGCCGTGCTGTTCATACAAAGCGAAGACTTCGGCGACCACCTGCTCAGCATTCATCACGCCTCTCCCCATAGCTCTGTGATATTGCCCTCGGCCAGCGCCGGCCCCACGCTCATGCCCACGCCGCTGTGCATCAAGGCGGCGCTGACCCCGTCGGCGGCGCGCAGGAACGAAAACGGCCCCGGCCCGCGGGAACCATAGACGCCCTGCCAGCGCTCCACGACCTGAATCTGGCAGCCCAGGGTCTGTTCTGCCAGCTCGATCATCCAGTTGTCCACCTGTTCGGCGTTGAACGGTGATGGATCGCTGCCGTAGTGGTGGGAATCACCAATGATCAACTCGCCATGGGGCGTCGGACTGATCAGCAGGTGGATGCCATTTTCATTCAAGTGCGGTGTGTCGCGCAGGATCTGCGCCTGCACGGGGGCAGCTTGCGGCAAGTCGGCGAAGGCGCCGTAGTGCACGCAGCTCAGGCCGGTCAGCAGGGCGTGTTGCAGATTCAACTCGACCTTGGGCCGCGCACGCAGCATTTGCAGGCGGCAGATTTGCGGTGTGAGTTGGGCGATCTGCTCGGCCAGCAGGGTCTGGTAGTCGTGGCCGGAGCAGACAATGATCTGCTCGCCGCGAAAGCTGCCGGCAGTGCTGTGTAGCTGACCGGGTTCGATGTCGCGTACCAGAGTGGAGAAGTGAAACTCTACCCGCAGTTCGCGGCGCAGGTAGTCGATCAGCGCCGGCAGCGCCTCACGGGAATACAGTTGCTGATCGTCCAGGCCATGCAGGGCGGCGCGGTGATGGCGGAACTGGCCGCCATACAAGTCGTTCATGGCTGCGCCTTGCAGCAGGTTGACGCGGTAGCCGTGCTCCTTGGCGCGCCCGGCGCAAAAGGCCTCCAGCAGATGTTCTTCGGCGTCGCTGCGGGCAAACAGGTAAGAGCCATTGCGCTTGAGTTGCAGGTTCGCCAGTTGTGCCCACTGGCCCCAGATCTCGCGGCTTTGCCGGGCCAGGTCAAGCATCTGCCCAGGCGGTTGGCCGGTAACCAGGGCCTGGCCGAAGTTACGCACCGAGGCACCCAGGGGCGTGGCCGTACGTTCGAAGACCTTGACCTTGAGACCGCGTTTGGCGGCGGCGTAGGCGTGGGACAGGCCGAGGATACCGGCGCCGACGATCAGCAAATCACTGTGGTGTGTCATGGTGTTCGCCCCCTGTAGGAGCGAGCTTGCTCGCGAAGAACTTGAGGGCGCAGCGTGGATTCTGACGGCCCGCGTTATCGTTCACGTTCTTCGCGAGCAAGCTCGCTCCTACAGTTTTAGAAACGGTTGAAGTTATTGTTTTTCCGACTTGCCGTCATAGCGCTTGCGCCATTCAGTCAGGATGTTGTCGCGGTTTTTCGAGGCCCAGGCAAAGTCGTTCTTGATCAGGCGCTGCTCGTAGTCCGCCGGCAATTCGGTCTGTGGCTTGGCGATTCCCGGCTGGGCCAGGACGGCAAAGTTTTCCTTGTACAACTCCATCGCCGCCGGGCTTGCAGAGAAGTCGGCGAGTTTCTGCGCCGCTTCCTGGTGGGCGGTGCCCTTGATCACCGCAGTGGCTTCAATTTCCCAGCCCAGGCCTTCCTTGGGCAAGACGATATCCAGCGGCGCGCCCTGGCGCTTCAACTGCACGGCCGGGTATTCGAAGGAGATACCGATCGGGAATTCGCCGGACGCCGCCAACTTGCACGGCTTGGAGCCGGAGTGCACGTACTGGCCGATGTTCTGGTGCAGGTCATCCATGTACTGCCAGCCCTGCTTCTCGCCGAAGGTCTGCAGCCAGGCGCTGACGTCGAGGAACCCGGTGCCGGACGACGCCGGGTTCGGCATGACGATCTTGCCTTTGTATTCCGGCTTGGTCAGGTCCTGCCAACTGATCGGCTTGCTCAGGCCCTGTTTTTCGGCTTCGACGGTGTTGAAGCAGATGGTCGCAGCCCATACGTCCATGCCGACCCAGGCCGGTGGGTTGGCGGCGTCGCGGTAGTTCTTGCCAATCTTGTCCAGGTCCTTTGGCGCGTAGCTTTGCAGCATGCCTTGCTGATCGAGGATCGCCAGGCTGGAAGCCGCCAGGCCCCACACCGCATCGGCTTGCGGGCGGGCTTTTTCCGCCAGCAGCTTGGCGGTGATGATGCCGGTGGAGTCCCGCACCCACTTGATCTCGACATCCGGGTTGGCCGCTTCGAAGGCTTTTTTGTAGGTCTTCAATTGCTCGGCTTCAAGGGCCGTGTACACGGTCAACTCGGTCTTGGCAGCAAAGGCATTCAGGCTGAACGCGGTGAGCACAGCAGCGGCGAGGGCCAGGGGCTTGAACATGGTGCGTTTCCTTGTGTGGGGCAGGGTTATTGACCGGGCGCGGTTTGGCGCCAGGCCTGGGAGCGGCGCAACAAGCCGCGTGAGGCCCACGCCAGCAGCAGCGAGACGCCGGCTGAAGTGAACAGAATCAGGGTCGACATGGCCGCCGCGCCGCCAACGTTGCCGGCGTCGTCCATGTTCAACACGGCGACTGCGGCGAGGATGGTGTCGGGGCTGTAGAGAAAGATCGCCGCCGACACAGTGGTCATCGCCGAGACAAACAGGTAGCGCAGGATGTCCAACAGCGCCGGCAGGCAGATCGGCACGGTGACCCGCAGATAGTGGCGGTACAACGGCGCCTTGAGCGACAGCGCGGCGGCTTCGAACTCGGCGTCGAGTTGGCGCAGGGCGGTGGTGGCGGTCATCTGCGCGGTGGTCAAATAGTGCGCAATGGTGCACACCACCAGCAGCGTCATGGTCCCGTAGAGCACATGCAGCGGGTTGCCGTTGAGGTTGAAAAAGAACACATAACCCAGGCCCAGCACCAAGCCCGGCACTGCCATCGGCACAAAACTGAGCATGCGCAGCGCCAGGTTGAGGCCTTTTTGCCCTTTGGTCTTTTCCATCAGGTAGGCGCCGGTGAAGATCAGCACACTGCCGATCAATGCGGTGCAAATCGCCATGGTCAAACTGTTGCGATAGGCCAGCCAGCCGCCGCCGGCGGTGTCGTTGAACTGGTAATGGTTGAGCGACAGCGACAGGTTGTACGGCCAGAATTTCACCAGCGACGAATACACCGCCATACCGAACACCAACAGCAGCACCGCGCAGATCAGCAACACAATCGCCAGGTAGCAGCCATCGCGCAGGCGCGACGGCGCCGGCTGGAACACTTGGGCGCGGCCACTCATGGAGTCGCCGTGGCGCCGGCGCAGCCAGGTATCCACCGCAAAACTGAGCAGCGCCGGCAGCAGCAACACCATGCCGATCAAGGCGCCGCGACCGAACTGCTGCTGGCCGACCACCGCCTTGTAGGCTTCCAGCGCCAGTACTTGATAGTCGCCGCCCACCACCACGGGCACGCCGAAGTCGGTGATGGTCAGGGTGAACACCAGGCAGAACGCGGCGAACACAGCCTGGCGCGTCGCCGGCCAGGTGATGCTGCGAAACGCCCGCGCGGGGCTGGCGCCCATGCTTGAGGCAGCATCGAACAGCCGCGCATCCGCCAAAGACAGCGCCGACAGCAGGATCATCAGGGCATGGGGAAAGGTGTAGATCACCTCACCGAGGACAATGCCCCAGAAGCCGTAGATGTTGTCTGACAGCAGGCCGCGCAACATGCCCTGGTTGCCGAACAGATACACCAGGGCGATGCCCGGCAACATCGAGGGCGCCATCAGCGGCAGCAATGACAGGCCACGCCAGAGCGTCTTGCCGGGGATCAGCGTACGTTGCAGGGCGTAGGCAAACAGGTAGGCCAGGGGTACGACGATGGCCGCAACGCTCAGGGAAACCTTCAGGCTATTGCCCAGCAGCCAGTGGAAGTTGGCGCTGGTCAGCAACTCGCGCGCCGCCACCAGCCCGCCGCCCTGGCCGTCTTCGGCGCTGAAGCCGCGCCAGAAGATCGCCAGCAACGGCAGCAGCACGGCGATGCCCAACAGGCACAGCAACAGCACCTTGCCGCCCACTACAAAGATGCGGTCACCGATTTCGGCACGGGAAACCTGGCGAGCCACGCGGCCGGGTACCGGCAGGGTCATATCGGCGGCCATCTCAGGCAAACACCTGCAGGCTGCGCGGCGGCAGCGCGACCCAAATATCCTGGGCGCCCAGGCGCGGCATGGCTTCCGGCGCCAGTTCGGCGAGCAGCGGATGGCCGGGCAACTGGTCCAGTTCAAAGCTCATGCGGCAACGGTTGCCGAGGAAGGTGATCTCGCGGACCTTGGCCGGGAACAGGTTTTCTTCGTGTACCGGCGGGTTGACGCTGATTGCTTCCGGCCGGCAGAACAGGCGGCCTGAGGCGGCCTTGCCGCTGTCTTCGGCCAGGCGCACGTTCATCCCGCCGACCTGGGCGTGGCTGGCGCTGTTGCGGCTGAACGGCAGCCAGTTGCCCTGGCCGACAAACTCGGCCACGAACGGCGTGGCCGGGCGATCATAAATCTCTTGAGGAGTGGCGTATTGCTCGACCTTGCCGTTGTTCATCACGGCGATGCGGTCGGCCATCAGCATGGCCTCGTCCTGGTTGTGGGTGACCATCAAGGTGGTGATGCCCAGGCGGCGTTGCAGTTGGCGCAGTTCGGTACACAGGTGCTCACGCACCCGGGCGTCGAGGGCTGACATGGGTTCGTCCAGCAGCAACAGCGACGGGGCCGGCGCCAGGGCGCGGGCCAGGGCGACCCGTTGTTGCTGACCACCGGACAGTTGGCCGGGGTATTTCTTTTCGCTGCCGGTCAGGCCGACCAGCTCCAGCATCTGCGCCACGCGCTTGCGCACTTCATCGCGGCCGCTACCGGTCAGGCCGTAGCCGATATTGGCCTCGACGCTGAGGTTGGGAAACAACGCGTAGGACTGGAACAGAATGCCGTAGTCCCGCGCCTGTGGTGCCAGTAGGGAAACATCGCGATCACCCAGGTACAGCTCGCCGCTGTCCTGGCGTTCCAGGCCGGCGATGCAGCGCAGCAAGGTGGTCTTGCCACAACCCGAGGGGCCGAGCAGGCACACCAGCTCACCGGCGGCGACGTCCAGGGACACATGGTCCAGGGCGGTAAAGGCGCCGAAGCGCTTCTGGATACCACGCACCTTCATCGGCGCGCCGGGGTTGAGCTGGGCTGTGTTCATGGTGGCACCTCATCAAACTGATGAAGGCCATGCTAGGGAGCAAATGCGTCCCTGGTGTGGCAGGAAGGCAAAAGCGGGTGATAGTGGTATTGGTGGATTTGGGTAGGGTTGTGGCGTTGTGGTGACTGGCCTGACGTTATCGCGGGCAAGCCCGCTCCCACATTTGGGGCTGTGAATACATGCAAATGTGGGAGCTGGCTTGCCTGCGATGGCGATTTCAAAGCCATCCACCTTTTCAGAGTGGCGACATTTCCTGCGCCAACCCCAGAAACGCCGCCGGCAACCGCGCACCTTTGCGCTCCTTGAGGCAATACAGATACTCCGGGATCTGCGGCGCATTCTCGATGGTCAGCACCCGCAATTGCGGATCATGGGGCACTTCCTGGCGGGCAATGATGCTGATGCCGATATTGCGCAGCACCGCCTCGCGAATCGACTCGCGGCTGCCGATCTCCAGCAGTGGCCCATAGCTTACGCCAGCGCCATCGAGCATCTCCTCGGTCAGGCGCCGGGTGGTGGAACCCGCTTCGCGCATCAACAGGGTGTGCCCCACCAACGCACTGAGTGGCACATGTTCCAGCGCGGCCAACGGGTGATTGCGATGCACCGCCAGCACCAGCGGGTCAGTGCCCAGCACCCGGCGGATCAGGCGAGGGTCTTCCAGCAGTTGCGAGGACGCGGCGACATCCACCCGGTAATCATCCAGCGCTTCGAGCACCTGCTGGGAATTGCCGATTTCCACCGCCACTTCCACGTGGGGCAAGCGTTCGCGAAAGGTCTTCACCAAGTCGAGGATGTAGTAAGGCGCGGTCGCGGCGATCCGCAAGGTGCCCTGGACCTGACCGCTGTTGCGCAGGAAAAACTCGATATCCGCTTCCTGCTGCAACAGCGCCTTGACCATCGGCAACAGCCGCGCGCCCTCGTCGCTGACGGTGAGGCGCCGGCCACCGCGATAGAACAGCTCAACCGAGTACTGGCTTTCCAGGTGGCGGATCTGGGTGGTCACCGTGGGTTGGCTCAGGCCGAGTTTCTTCGCCGCCTGGGTAATACTCCCCAGGCGGGCAACCATGTAAAACGCCTTCAGCTCGGCACTCAGCACACCACCCTCTCATCGACTATTTGCGCAACAGGCGCAGACCATTGAACACCACCAGCAGGCTGACGCCCATGTCGGCGAACACCGCCATCCACATGGTGGCCATGCCCAGGAAGGTCACTGCCAGGAAGATCGCCTTGATCACCAGCGCCAGGGCGATGTTCTGCTTGAGGATACTCGACGTTTGTCGCGACAAACGTATGAATGCCGGAATCTTGCGCAAATCGTCGTCCATCAGCGCCACGTCGGCGGTTTCGATGGCGGTGTCGGTGCCTGCGGCGGCCATGGCAAAGCCAATCTCCGCGCGGGCCAGGGCCGGGGCGTCGTTGATACCGTCGCCGACCATGCCAACCCGGTGGTTTTTGCCGTACAGATCCTCGATGGCTTTGAGCTTGTCAGTGGGCAGCAGGTCGCCTTGAGCCTGGTCGATACCCACCTGGGCGGCAATCGCCTGGGCGGTGTGGGTGTTGTCGCCGGTGAGCATCAGGGTCTTGATGCCAAGCTCGTGCAACTGCTCGATGGCTTCGCGGCTGCTGTCCTTGACCGTGTCGGCCACGGCGAACAGCGCCAGTGGGCCGGACTTGTCGAGCAGCAACACCACGGACTTGCCTTGTTTTTCCAGGGCGAAGAGTTTTTCTTCAAGGGCTGGCGAGCACAGGCCAAGTTCTTCCACCAGGCGGTGGTTGCCCAGGTGATAGACCTCGCCGTTGATCTCGCCACGTACCCCGCGCCCAGCCAGGGCCTCGAAGTTATCCACAGCGAGCAGCGCCAGGTTTTTATCCACAGCCGCGTTGGCGATGGCCAGCGACACCGGGTGGTCGGAGCGCCCGGCCAGGCTCGCGGCCAGGGCCGGGGCGTTGTCTTGGGTGGACAGCGCCAGGTAGTCGGTCTGTACCGGCTTGCCATGGGTGATGGTGCCGGTCTTGTCCAGGGCCAGGTAGTCCAGTTTGTAGCCGGCCTCCAGGTACACGCCGCCCTTGATCAGGATGCCTTTGCGCGCGGCCGCGGCCAGGCCACTGACGATGGTCACCGGAGTGGAAATCACCAGGGCGCATGGGCAGGCGACCACCAGCAGCACCAGCGCACGGTAGATCCAGTCGAACCACACCCCGCCCATGAACAGCGGCGGAATCAATGCCACGCCCAAGGCAAACAGGAATACCGCCGGGGTGTAGATTTTCGAGAAGCTGTCGACAAAGCGCTGGGTCGGCGCCCGCGAGCCCTGGGCCTGCTCCACCGCATGGATGATGCGCGCCAGGGTGGAGTTGTTGGCGGCGGCGGTCACCCGGTATTCCAGGGAACCGGCCTGGTTGATGGTGCCGGCGAAGACTTTATCGCCCACGGTCTTCTCGATCGGCAGGCTTTCGCCGGTGATCGGCGCCTGGTCGATGGTGGACTGGCCGGCGGTGACTTCCCCGTCCAGGCCAATGCGCTCACCGGGACGTACCCGCACGATGGCGCCCAGTTCAATGACTTTGACTTCCTGTTCGACCCAACTACCGTCAGCCTGGCGCACCGTGGCCTGTTCCGGTGTCATCTGCATCAGGCCGCTGATCGCGTTGCGCGCGCGGTCCAGGGACTTGGCCTCGATCAATTCGGCCACGGTAAACAGGAACATCACCATCGCGGCTTCCGGCCACTGGCCGATCAGGATCGCACCAGTCACGGCGATGCTCATCAGCGCGTTGATGTTCAGGTTGAGGTTCTTCAGGGCAATCCAGCCCTTTTTATAGGTAGTGAGGCCGCCGCTGAGGATCGACACCAGCGCCACCAGCGCCACCACCCAGGTCGGTGCAGCGTTGGTGAAATGGATCACCTCCGCTGCCAGCGCACCCACGCCGGAAAGGGCCAGCGGCCACCAGGGTTTCTTGGCAGCAGGCTCGGCGGCAGGCGCACCCTCTTCGATCGGATCGGCCTGCATGCCCAGGGATTTGATGGCCTCGATGATCGGTGCGGTGCTCGGCAAATCGTGGGTCACGCCGAGGATGCGGTTGATCAGGTTGAACTCCAGTTGCTGCACACCGGCCAGCTTGCCCAGCTTGTTCTGGATCAGCGTCTGCTCGGTGGGGCAGTCCATGGCTTCGATGCGGAAAGTGCTCAGCCGCGCGTTGGCGCTGGGCGCTTCGGTCAACGTCACCAGAGAAGGCGCAGCCGCGCCGGAACAGCAGGAGCCGCCATGATCGTGCTTTTGCACAGGCTGCAGTTTTTCGCCGTGATCATGATCGTGATCGTGGTCATGCTTATGCGGGGTGTGAATGGAATCGCTCATTGTCTCGCGTCCGTGAAGGTGCCTGTTGCCAAGTAAAGACCCTGTAGCCACTATAGGGTCAAGCACCCTTTTGGAGATTGCTGCGATGAAGATCGGCGAACTGGCAAAACTGACCGACTGCCCGGTGGAAACCATCCGCTATTACGAGAAGGAAGGCCTGCTGCCGCCCCCGGCGCGCAGTGAGGGCAACTACCGGCTGTACACCCAGGCGCACACCGAGCGCCTGACCTTTATCCGCAACTGCCGCAGCCTGGACATGACCCTGGAAGAGATCCGCAGCCTGCTGGGCCTGCGCGACAGCCCCCAGGACCAGTGTGAAAGCGTCAATGCGCTGATCGACGAGCACATCCATCACGTCAAGGCGCGGATTGATGGGTTGTTGGCCCTGCAGGAACAATTGATCGACCTGCGCCAGCGCTGTGGCGAAGGGCCGGAGATTGACCAGTGCGGGATTTTGCAGCGGTTGGAGGTCAGTGGGAGTGTGGCGGCCAGTGAGGCGGAGCATTCACATGTGGGTAGAAGCCACGGCCACTAACTAATGTGAACGCCAACCAAATGTGGGAGCGGGCTTGCCCGCGATAGCGGTGGACCAGTCAATTAAGATGTCGACTGATACACCGCTATCGCGGGCAAGCCCGCTCCCACATTTTTTGACCGCGTTGAGATCAGACCGCCATCGGCGCGGTCATCGGCGCATGGTGCTCATAGCCTTCGAGCGAAAAGTCGCCCGGCTCGATCAATTCCAGCCACTGCGGCTGGTACACCCCAGTCTTGGCAAACTCCGGCACACGCTCGCTGATCACCAGCTTCGGCGCGGCGAATGGCTCGCGCTTGAGCTGTTCGTTGAGCATGTCCAGGTGGTTTTCGTAGACGTGCGCATCACCGATGAAATAGGTGAACCAGCGCGGCGTGTAGCCAGTCAGGCGGCCGATCAGGCTCAGCAGCGCGGCGCCTTCGGTGAGGTTGAACGGCGTGCCCAGGCCCAGGTCGTTGGAGCGGATGTAGAGGGTCAGGGAAATCTCCTTGGTCTCGACATTCGGGTGGAACTGGTACAGCAGGTGGCACGGCGGCAAGGCCATTTCATCGAGCTGGGCGCAGTTCCAGCCGTGGAACAGGATGCGCCGGCTGCCCGGGTCCTTGATGATGGTGTCGACACACTGGCGGATCTGGTCGATGGCCTTGTACAGCACCACGTAGGCCTGGCCATCTTCCTCGCCTTCGGCGATCTGGCGATAGCCCTGGGCCAGGGTCTGCTCGATAGCGGCATGGTTGCTCAACGGGATCTGCTTGTACGCCGGCCACTTGCGCCATTGCACGCCGTAGATCTCGCCCAGGTCGTCCTCGCCCTGGCGGAACGGGTTGGCCAGCCACTGCGCGTTTTCGTTAGCGTTCTGGTCCCAGACCTTGCAGCCCAGGGCGCGGAATTCGGCGGCGTTGTTCACCCCGCGCAAAAAGCCGCACATCTCGCCAATCGCCGACTTGAAGGCCATTTTGCGGGTGGTGATGGCCGGGAAACCTTCCTGCAGGTCAAAGCGCAACATCGCACCAGGGAAGCTGATGGTGTTCACGCCCGTGCGGTTGGCCTGCTTGGTGCCGTTGTTGATGACGTGGGAAACCAGCTCGAGATATTGCTTCATGACATTACCTGTATCGGTGAAGCCGAGGCCCATAGGCCTCGACGTTCGAATTTATAGCGCGGTGCTCTTGATCGCCTGCGGGCGATTGTAAGCCCACCAGAGCATGCCCAGGCCTGCGAGGATCATTGGGATGCTCAGCACCTGGCCCATGGTCAGCCAGCCGAACGCCAGGTAGCCCAGTTGCGCATCCGGCACCCGCACGAACTCGACGATAAAGCGGAAGATCCCGTAGAACAGGGCGAACATCCCGGAAACCGCCATGGTCGGGCGCGGCTTGCGCGAGAAGATATAGAGGATCAGGAACAGCGCCACGCCTTCCAGGGCGAACTGGTACAGCTGCGATGGGTGGCGCGGCAGTTGCGCCGGGTCGCTGAACGGCGGGAACACCATGGCCCACGGCACGTCGGTCGGCTTGCCCCACAATTCGGCGTTGATAAAGTTACCGATCCGCCCGGCACCCAGGCCAATCGGCACCATCGGCGCGACGAAGTCCATCAACTGGAAGAATGACTTGCCGTTGCGCCGGCCAAACCACCAGGCCGCGAGCATCACGCCGATAAAGCCGCCGTGGAACGCCATACCGCCCTTCCACACCTCGAAGATCAGGGTCGGGTTGGCCAGGTACGCGCTCAAGTCGTAGAACAGCACATAGCCCAGGCGACCACCGACGATCACCCCCATCGACATCCAGAACACCATGTCGGAGAGCTTCTCCTTGGTCCAGGTCGGGTCGAAGCGGTTCAGGCGCCGAGAAGCCAGCAGCCAGGCACCGCCGATGCCGATCAGGTACATCAACCCGTACCAGTGGATTTTCAGCGGACCGATGGCCAGGGCCACCGGGTCGATCTGCGGGTAAGGCAGCATTGCGACTCCTCGTTAAATCATTCGTTATTGCGCACGGACCATGCCGGTGGGCGATTAAGCCTGCGTTACAGCAGTTCGATCAAATGAAGAAGTTCGCCCCCACGCCAAGCAGCCTGGCATGTTAACGGATGGGAGGCATCTGGCCCAACTTCGATACGATGGATAGCCGGCGGTTCTATGGGTAGAGTGAACAAAACACAAAAGGATCGCCTTATGTGCCTGATTGTTTTCGCCTGGCGGCCGGGCCACGCCCAGCCGCTGATCGTCGCGGCCAACCGTGACGAATTCTACGCCCGGCCCAGCCTGCCCCTGGCCCAGTGGCCGGATGCACCGCAGGTTTATGCCGGCCGCGACCAGGAAGCGGGTGGCACCTGGCTGGGGATCGGTGCCGATGGGCGGTTTGCCGCGCTGACCAATATCCGCGACCCGCACCAGCCACCGGCGCGCAAGTCCCGGGGCGAGCTGGTGGCGCGCTTTCTCAATGGTTCCCTACCGGTTGATGACTATTTAGCCGATGTTAACGGCAGATCGATTGAATATGCCGGGTTCAACCTGTTAATCGGCACGCGGGATGAGTTATGGCATTACAACGCCAATGAGTCGACGCCCACGCAACTGATGAACGGGATCTATGGGTTATCCAATGCCGGGCTGGACACGCCGTGGCCCAAACTGCTCAAGGCCAAGGCCGCGCTGGCCGAAGTGCTGGACGATCCCCATCCTGAAGCCCTGCTGGGGATTTTGAGCGACCCGCAGACCGCACCGTTTGCCGAGCTGCCGGATACCGGGGTCGGGCTCGCCACCGAGAGTTTGTTGTCGAGTGTGTTTATCGCCAGCCCCAGTTATGGAACACGGGCGAGTACCGCACTGATTGTGCATGCCGATGGGACGCGGCGGATGGTGGAACGTAGCTTCGGGCCCCATGGTGGGCGACTCGGCGAGGTAGACATCAACCTGTAGGAGCGAGCTTGCTCGCGAAAAACCTGAGCGCGACACGTTTAATCAGCGGGTACGCGTCATCGTTGACGTTTTTCGCGAGCAAGCTCGCTCCTACAGGGTTTTCGTCGCCGTCGGATTGATCATCCGCGCCAACCCCAGGCTTTTCAGGGCCAACTGCAGCGAGCTGTGGATAACTTGCGGGTTGTCGATGGTCATCAACTCCGCCAACAGCTCCTTGGCCTTGCTCAGGTTGATCTGGCGCAGCATCCACTTGACCTTCGGCAGGTTGGTGGCGTTCATCGACAGGCTGTCAAAGCCCATGGCCATCAACAGCACCGCCGCTGCCGGATCACCGGCCATTTCCCCACAGATACTCACCGGCTTGCCTTCAGCATGGGCGTCGCGCACCACGTGTTGCAGGGCTTGCAGCACTGCCGGGTGCAGGTAGTCGTAGAGGTCGGCCACCCGTGGGTTGTTACGGTCCACGGCCAGCAGGTACTGGGTCAGGTCGTTGGAGCCCACCGACAGGAAGTCCACCTGCCGCGCCAGTTCCTTGGCCTGGTACACGGCTGCCGGAATTTCGATCATTACGCCAATCGGAGGCATCGGCACATCGGCGCCCTCGTCGCGCACTTCGCCCCAGGCCCGGTGGATCAGGTGCAGGGCCTCTTCCAGTTCGTGGGTGCCGGAGATCATCGGCAGGAGGATACGCAGGTTGTTCAGGCCTTCGCTGGCCTTGAGCATGGCGCGGGTCTGGACGAGGAATATTTCGGGGTGGTCGAGGGTAACGCGGATGCCGCGCCAGCCAAGGAAGGGGTTGTCTTCCTTGATGGGGAAATAAGACAGTGACTTGTCGCCGCCGATGTCCAGGCTGCGCATCGTCACCGGTAACGGATGGAAGGCGGACAGTTGCTCGCGATAGATCGCCAGCTGCTCCTTCTCGCTCGGGAAACGTTGGTTGATCATGAACGGCACTTCGGTGCGGTACAGGCCCACCCCTTCAGCGCCACGTTGTTGAGCACGCGCCACGTCCGCCAGCAGGCCAGTGTTGACCAGCAGCGGTACACGGTGGCCGTCGAGGGTCACGCAGGGCAGTTCGCGCAGGGCATCGAGACCCTGGGACAGCTGGCGCTCCTCCTCTACGACTTCGGCGTACTGCTTGCGCAGCAACTCGCTGGGGTTGGTGAAAACCTCGCCCCGATGCCCGTCGACGATCATCGAGATGCCGTCGACCTTGGAATACGGCAGGTCCACCAGGCCCATTACCGTCGGGATACCCATGGCCCGGGCCAGGATCGCCACGTGGGAGTTGCCCGAACCCAATACCGAGACCAGGCCCACCAGTTTGCCTTCCGGCACTTCGCCGAGCATGGTGGCGGTCAGTTCTTCACTGATCAGGATGGTGTTGTCGGGGTACACCAGGTTGGTGGTGCGGTCTTCCTGCAGGTAGGCCAGCAGGCGCCGGCCCAGGTCGCGCACATCCGAGGCGCGCTCGCGCAGGTAGGCGTCGTCCATCAGCTCGAAGCGGTTGACGTGATCGGTGACCACCTGGCGCAGCGCGCCCTGGGCCCATTGGCCGGTCTTGATCACGGTCTTGACTTCGTTGCCCAGGGACGCGTCGTCGAGCATCATCTGGTACACGTCGAACAGCGCCCGTTCTTCGGGGCGCAACTGGGTGGCCAGTTTGGTCGACAGGTTGCGCATGTCGGCGCGCACCCCTTCCAGGGCGGTCTTGAACAGTTTGATTTCCGCATCGATGTCGTCGATGGACTTGTCCGGCACCACATCCAGGTCTGCCGGCGGCAGCATGACCACCGCAGTACCGACCGCAGCGCCCGGTGAACCCGGCACGCCAACGAACTTGGCCTCCTGGATGCCCTTGCCCTGGCGACCCAGGCCGCGAATCGAGCCGGTGGCCTCGGCATGGGCGATAACCCCGGCCAGCTGCGCGCTCATGGTCACGAGGAAGGCTTCTTCACCTTCATCGAACTGGCGGCGTTCTTTCTGTTGGATGACCAATACGCCGACAACGCGGCGGTGGTGGATGATCGGGGCGCCGAGGAAGGAGGCGTAGCGTTCTTCGCCGGTTTCGGCAAAGTAGCGATAACGCGGGTGATCGGCCGCGTTCTCAAGGTTCAGGGGTTCTTCACGCGTCCCCACCAGGCCCACCAGACCTTCATTGGGCGCCATGCTGACCTTGCCGATGGAGCGCTTGTTCAAGCCCTCCGTGGCCATCAGCACAAAACGGTTGGTCTCGGGGTCCAGCAGGTAAACCGAGCAGACCTGGCTGCCCATGGCTTCCTTGACGCGCAACACAATAATCCCCAACGCCGCCTTGAGATCCTTGGCGGAGTTAACTTCCTGGACGATCTTGCGCAGCGTATTGAGCATGGCTCGGGGTCGAACTCCGTCGTCAGTCGCGCGCTAAAAGGCGCGGGGCAAGCTCTTTGAGAGCGCGACGATAAACCTCGCGCTTGAATGTCACCACCTGGCCCAACGGATACCAATAACTGACCCAGCGCCAGCCATCGAACTCCGGTTTACCGGTCAAATCCATCCGCACCCGCTGCTCATTGGAGATCAGGCGCAGGAGAAACCACTTTTGCTTCTGGCCGATGCACAGTGGTTGGCTGTGGGTACGCACCAGGCGTTGCGGCAAACGATAGCGCAACCAGCCTCGGGTACAGGCGAGAATTTGCACATCTTCGCGTTCCAGGCCTACTTCTTCGTTCAACTCGCGGTACAAGGCGTCTTCAGGGGTTTCGTCGGGGTTGATCCCGCCCTGGGGAAACTGCCAGGCATCTTGGTTGATACGGCGAGCCCATAGCACCTGTCCGGCATCATTCGTAAGAATAATCCCGACATTTGGACGGAAACCATCGGGGTCGATCACGGCAACAACCTCGCAAACGCATGTCGCCGCATTGTTCCACAAAGCTTGTTGCAGCGGCAACGAGGCTGCTTACCTTATGTGCACTCTTGTGAAAAGACCGTATTCTGGACGCCTTTTTACAGACTTTTCAGCGAGTAACCGCAATGCGCCTGGCTTTATTCGACTTGGACAACACGCTTTTGGGCGGCGACAGTGACCACGCCTGGGGTGATTACCTGTGTGAGCGCGGCATCCTCGATGCCGTTGCCTACAAAACCCGCAACGACGAGTTCTACCAGGATTACCTGGCCGGCAAGCTGGACAACGCCGCGTACCTGAACTTCAGCCTGGAAATCCTCGGCAACACCGAGATGGCCCAACTCGACGAATGGCACCGCGACTTCATGCGCGACTGCATCGAACCGCTGATGCTGCCCAAGGCGGCTGAACTGCTGGCCAAGCACCGCGCCGCCGGTGACACGCTGGTCATCATCACCGCCACCAACCGCTTTGTCACCGCGCCGATTGCCGCACGTTTGGGGGTTGAAACCCTGATCGCCACCGAGTGTGAGATGGCCGATGGCCGCTACACTGGGCGCAGCACGGATGTTCCGTGCTTTCGCGAGGGCAAGGTGACGCGCTTGAATCGATGGCTGGAAGAGACCGGGTATAGCCTGGAGGACAGCTATTTCTACAGCGATTCGATGAACGACCTGCCGTTACTGGAGCAGGTGACTCACCCGGTGGCGGTGGATCCGGATGCGAATTTGCGGGCAGAGGCCCAGAAGCGTGGATGGCCGGTAATCAGCCTGCGCAGCTGACAACGCCTTCGCGAGCAAGCCCGCTCCCACACTCAACCGAGTTCCACCTTTGGAATGCGGTCGAGTGTGGGAGCGGCGGTGCGACGATTCGACTTGCTCGCGAATGAGGCCAACTCGGTCTCAAGTGTTAAACAGGCTTAGCCCCCATCAACCCGGCAATCGCCACAAACCCCACCAGGCTGACAACCGCCAGGGCCAGGGTGAATTTCGCGCTGCCCGTACCCCCCAGGCGCAGGCGATTGAGGCGCACCACCAGCCAGAACCAGGCCAGCGCCGCCACGCTATAGATCACGCTGGAGCCCAGGATCCATGTCTGCCCCAATGGCCAGCCGATCAGGTGCACCAGCCACCAGCCGGTGAATGGCATGCTCACCAGGCTTACGCCCATCAACAACCACACAAACAGCCATGGCCGTTGCAATGTAATCGCCGGCCCGGCTGCGCGCTTGCGCCAGCTCAGCACCGCCAGGGCCAGGCCGCTGGCCAATAGCAGCACCGTTGCCACCATATGGATGGTCTTGAGGGTTGTCAGATATTCCATGCTCTCGATTCCTTAAAGGCCGCCCAATCAGCGTAGTCGCTCAACCGAGGAACAGTTGATAGGCCGGGTTGTCACTTTCATCCCAATACGGGTAGCCAATGGCTTCCAGCGCCGCCGGCACCAGGTGCCGCTCGTTGGCTGGCACTTGCAGCCCCGCGACCACCCGACCGTCAGCCGCGCCGTGGTTGCGATAGTGGAACATCGAGATGTTCCAGCGACCGCCCAATTTGTTAAGAAAGTTGAACAAGGCTCCCGGACGTTCCGGGAATTCGAAACGGAACACCACTTCATTGCTGACATGCGCCGCATGCCCACCGACCATATGGCGGATATGCAGCTTGGCCAGCTCGTTCTCGGTCAGGTCCAGCACCGGGAAACCCTGCTCGGTCAGGCTCGCAATCAGTGCGCTGCGCGGGTCGTTTTCCGGGTGGGTCTGCACCCCGACAAAAATATGCGCCTCGCTGCCGGAGTGGTAGCGGTAGTTGAATTCTGTGATCTGGCGCTTGCCCACGGCCTCGCAGAAGGCCTTGAAGCTGCCTGGGCGCTCGGGGATGGTCACGGCGATGATCGCTTCACGGCCTTCGCCCAACTCGGCGCGCTCGGCCACATGGCGCAGGCGGTCGAAGTTGACGTTGGCCCCGGAATCAATGGCAACAAAGGTCTGGCCGCTGACGCCACGGGTCTCCACGTACTTCTTGATCCCGGCCACGCCCAAGGCCCCTGCCGGCTCGGTGATGGAGCGGGTGTCGTCGTAGATATCCTTGATTGCCGCGCAGATTTCATCGGTGCTGACGGTGATGACTTCATCGACATAGTCTTTGCAGATATCGAAGGTGTGCTGGCCGATCTGCGCCACCGCTACGCCATCGGCAAAGATCCCCACAGCTGGCAGTACCACGCGCTCGCCCGCGGCCATGGCGGCTTGCAGGCAGTTGGAGTCGTCCGGCTCGACGCCGATGATCTTGATCTCCGGGCGCAGGTACTTCACGTACGCGGCGATACCGGCGATCAGGCCGCCGCCACCGACCGGGACGAAAATCGCGTCCAGCGGCCCCGGATGCTGGCGCAGAATCTCCATCGCCACGGTGCCCTGCCCGGCAATGGTGTGCGGATCATCGTAGGGGTGAATGTAGACGTAGCCTTTTTCGTCGACCAACTTCAGCGAATACGCCAGCGCTTCCGGGAAGGAGTCGCCATGCAGCACCACTTTGCCGCCACGGGAACGCACGCCTTCAACCTTGATTTCCGGGGTGGTCTTGGGCATCACGATCGTGGCCTTGACCCCCAGCACCTTGGCCGCCAGGGCCAGGCCCTGGGCATGGTTACCGGCCGAGGCGGTGACCACGCCACGCGCGCGTTCTTCAGCGGTCAGTTGGGTCAGCTTGTTGTAGGCACCGCGAATCTTGAAGGAAAACACCGGCTGCAAGTCTTCGCGCTTGAGCCAGACCTTGTTGCCCAGGCGCTCGGAGAGCTGGCGGGCGGTCTGCAACGGGGTTTCCACGGCAACGTCGTAAACGCGCGAGGTGAGGATCTTTTTGACGTACTGTTCGAGCATCGGAAAGCATCACTGGGCGGGTTGGGCAGGGCCGAGGAGTCTAACCCGCCTTTTGGCCGGACGACCACACGAATCCAGAGGTTTTGTTGGGTTATACTCGCGCCCCTCTTTACTCCCCGCCCGTTCCGGAGCCCGCATGACCCAGGATCAACTCAAACAGGCAGTAGCCCAGGCCGCCGTCGATTTAATCCTTCCTAAACTCGACGATAAAAGCATCGTCGGTGTTGGCACCGGCTCCACCGCCAATTGCTTTATCG
Organism: Pseudomonas proteolytica; assembly: GCF_007858275.1. GTDB lineage: Bacteria > Pseudomonadota > Gammaproteobacteria > Pseudomonadales > Pseudomonadaceae > Aquipseudomonas > Aquipseudomonas proteolytica. Next base: position 767 of record NZ_VFEV01000003.1, on the reverse strand, counting down.
ACGCGCTGGCCCTGCACAAGGGCGCGTTCGACGGCGCCGTGGCCAGTTCCGAAGCCACCGCCGCGCGCCTCAAGGGCCATGGCATTCCGGTGTACGAGCTCAATACCGTGAGCGACCTGGAGTTCTACATCGACGGCGCCGATGAAAGCGACGAGCACCTGAACCTGATCAAGGGCGGCGGCGCAGCCCTGACCCGCGAGAAAATCGTCGCGGCCGTGGCCAAGACCTTTATCTGCATCGCCGACGCCAGCAAACTGGTGCCGGTACTGGGCAACTTCCCGCTGCCGGTAGAAGTGATCCCCATGGCCCGCAGCCACGTGGCCCGCGAGCTGGTAAAACTGGGCGGCGACCCGGTGTACCGCGAAGGCGTGCTGACCGACAACGGCAACATCATCCTCGATGTGTTCAACATGCAGATCACCAACCCGGTGGAGCTGGAGACCCAGATCAATGCGATCGTCGGCGTGGTCACCAACGGGTTGTTCGCCGCGCGCCCTGCGGATGTGCTGCTGCTGGGGACCAGTGAAGGCGTGAAAACCCTCAAGGCCTAAGTACACGCAGAACCCCTGTGGGAGCGGGCTTGCCCGCGAATGCGGCGTGCCAGTCACCGAACTTGCTGGCTGACACACCGCATTCGCGAGCAAGCCCGCTTGTATGTTTAGACTTGAAGGGGTGGGCGGCGACTAAAAGCCCGATTCCGACTCTAGCCAGTACGGACCGTGGGAGACTTCTCGTCCCGCCCTTTCTACCCTAAGCGCCGATAAGGA